>NZ_CP035807.1:1222579-2445159 GCF_008329945.1 Thiospirochaeta perfilievii
ATTCATAGTTAACCTCTAATAAACTTTCAAATTCAGAAAGCACCTGTTCCAATGTTCTCTTTTTGCCATACAGTATAATAACTTCACTGTAACTGTTAGTATCATAAATTGTAAATGTATACTCACGAACAAAATTTCCTAATATAATATCTTCTCCTTCTACATAGTCAGAGACCATTAGATATCGAGTATCAAAACTGCTTAAGCTAATACTTTCTAGGTTAATTTCAGAAGTATAGGTTGTTACCCCCCAACTGTCTTTTAAAAAAAGTTCCTTTATTCCTAGTATGAGGGGATCGGTACCACTACTTACAGTTATAGATTTATCGTTTGGGTCAAAATAATCTAGTACCATGTTTTTATTAAAAGCGTCACAAGACAGAAAACTAACTAAGATAAAAAACAGTATAAATGATTGTAATTTAAGCATAAAAAGAAGTTTATCTTATTGTATTATTAAAATAAAGCTAAAATTATGGTAATTTTTAATAAAATAGTATAAAAAATAATATGCGTAAATTTAATATTTTTTTTTACTTATCGTCTCTATTTCTAATGCTTTCCTGCAGCTTATATGACAATGATTTTAAGATTAACCGTTTTACGAATAATAAGATCCAGGTTAAAGAGGAAGGTTGGCTGTTCATGATCTATGTAAGTGGATCTGGAAATCTTGAAGGAGAGAGTTTATTAGATGTAACATCGATGGTTGATGGGTACAGTAAAAACATAAATAAAAACGATTTAGATATAGTTATACTGCACGATAGAGGTCCAGGATTCTCTACTGATCAAGGAGATTGGACAGGGACTTATCTATATGAAGTAACTGATTCAGGATTAAAAACCATTAATAGCGTAGAATCATGGAGGGATTCTATTGACCAAGAAGAGTCTATGGGTTCACAAGATACCTTAGATAATTTTTTAACATGGGCTATATCCAACCACTCAAGAGAGAAACAAGCATTAATCCTATGGAATCATGGTGGAGGTTTAAGTGGACAAAGTATTCCAGAAGCTAGAGCCGTTAGTTGGGATACAGAAGATAGTGGAGATAACATAAATGAAGCACTTTATGTTTATGAGATTCAAGATACATTAAAAAAACATTACAACAACCAAACTCAGTTAGATCTACTTGGTTTTGATGCATGTTATATGGGAATGTTAGAGATTGGATATGAGTTTAAAAACATTGTTAACTATATGATAGCATCCCCTGCAGAAGAGACAGGAGGTTGGAGATATAATGATTTTATAGAGAAAATTTCTAAAGAGAGTTTAGCAGAGCAGATAGCAAAGGAGATAGTCAGCAGTTATAGTAATTATAGTTCCACTAATAACCTACCTAACACATTAACTGCGTTTAATCTAAATGAAATAGAAGAAGTAAAAGATATAATCTCTCATTTAGTAGAAAATATTAAAGCATTAACAGATAGTGAAGTCTTAGCACTTAGACAAAGCAGTATGGAGTACTATCCAGAAGCAGACTCTGTTCTATATCCCTATATTGATATTGGATATTTTGCTGATCAATTAAGTGAATTCAGTAGCTTGGAGTTAAATTTATTAGATTTAAAAAAATCTTTAAATAGAGTTATAGTCTCATCATTTAACAATTTACATAGTAATACATTAGAGAATTATATGGGAATTTCTATATTCTTTCCGGAACAAAAAGATGATTACAAGTATCAATGGTGGTATACAGCTGATGACACTGGAACTTTTGGTAATGTAGACTTTTGTATAGATACATCCTGGAAGGCTTTAATGAATAGATATTTCAATTAGAAAATCTATTTAACCAAGTTTATCTTTTATAGACTCAATAGGGATTTACATGTAATATGGATAAATATTTATGAAACTAAAAAAAATACTAATTACAATACTTTTGTTGCTACATATAAAAGCGTATACACAGGAATCTCAAATATTAGAGTTTAATAATAGGCCAATTAGGGATGTATTAATGGTCTTAGCAGACTTAACCAATAAAAATATTATCCCTGATGCCACAGTTACAGGAACATGTAGCTACTACTTCTCTACAGAAAACTTAGATGAAGCACTGGACCTATTTCTCCTAAGCCAGAACCTATATATAAGTAGGCTAGAGTCGGCATATAAAGTATCAAAAATAAAAAGTAGCATCCAGGAGGATCTAATTTCCATCACTTGTAAAGATAGTGATCTCTCCTTGGTACTGGATAACTTATCAAACTTAACAGGAAGAACAATACTCTTTGACTCCCTCCCAGGTAGTAGAACTACTTTAAATATTAATGGTTTATCAATAAACAAAATACTAGAGATAATCTTTGTTAAATACCCAGAGTATATAGTAGAAGATAGTGTTGATTATTTATATATAAAGAGAGAGGTTGTAAGTAATAACTCAAGCACTCCAGAGTTATCAGAGAGTAATGGTATAGTGCTAAATAGTGATGGTACCTACTCAATAAACCTTATAAAAGTTAGATTTAGACAGGTGTTAACCGAGTTATTTAACAAAGCGGGATATGAATACTCCATCCAGGGTAGATCAGACTCTATCATAGATAAGCTATCTTTTAAGAATAAATCATTTATAGAGATGCTAAATCTAATACTAGAAGGGGGCAACTCAGACTATGTGCTATCTAATAGTATCTACTACATATTTGATATTAGCAAGACAGAAGTAGCTAACAGACATGTAGAAACGAGGATAATAGAGCTAAAACATATTAAAGTGAAAGAGCTATTAAAACTAATTCCCGGAACTTTTATGAGTAACAACGTATTAAAAGTAGATGAAGCCTCAAACTCTGTAATTGTCTATGGAACAGAGATAAAAAGTGAACCAATTATTAAATTTATCAGTTTAATAGATAAAGAGACAGATAGTACACCAAGATGGTTTGTAATGAACTTTATATCATCAGAGATATTTAAAAGTCTCTTAGTTAAAAACTACCCTCAAGACTCCATAATAAATGTGGATGAAAACTCATTTATTATGATGTTAAACGATATTGAGTACAAATCTGTTCTTGAGTTAAAAGAGAAGATGGATATTCCACCCAAGAGTACTCTTATAACCTTAAAATATATTAAATCAGATATACTAATGGAGCACCTACCAAAAACGATTTCAGCAGATAGTATTATACTTACTCCTAACCCATCAAATATTTTTTATTATGGAAGTCAGGAATCATATAGATCCTTTTTAGAAGAGTTAAGTAGAATTGACCTTCCCACTCCACAGATTAAATATAAGGTTCTAGTTCTACAAAATACAGTTGGAGATAATTTTAATTTTGGATTAGATATACGATCCCACTCTGAAAACAATGGGGATATATCTCTTCCAGAGGATGACTGGTCATCTTTTTCCGGGGCTCTAGGAGGTCTACTTAATTTAAACTTCAATGTTCTTTCTGCTTTAGGCCCACTATTTAGTTATGAATTACAGGCTGCTTTAAGTGAGAATAGATCTAAAATTCTAGTTGATACAACACTACAGGCTCTGTCTGGAAAGAAGGTTAGCTTTCGAAATACAACCACTACAAGATTCTACAAATCTACAACAGATGCTGATGGAAAAACAGAGTCTACTGGGGCTACTCAGGAGGTTTCCTGGGGGATACTACTAGATATAGAGGGATGGATTAGTGGTGATGGTATGATTACAGTCAATGTTCAATCAACAATATCAGATGAGACTAAAGTTTCAGGTGAGGCTTCTGGTATTCCTTCTACCTCAGAGAAAATTGTTAATACCGAGGTAAGAACAAAAGAGGGAGAACCTGTTGTTATTGGTGGGCTTATTAGTAGTAAAAACGAAAGTGTAATAGAGAAGACACCGATACTTGGGGACATACCTCTGCTAGGTAAACTGTTCCAAAAAACAGAGGATAGGGATACCCAGTCAGAATTCATAATCTACCTCCTACCTTATATAGATAAATCTACAGAAAACAGTACTGCTTTAAGTATTAAAACTGCTTACAAGGAGTTAATAGATTAATGGAACTTGTAACTATCGAAGATTATAAAAACGATATAGGCCTTCTTAACCAATATCCAGTTAAATATATAAAAAACAACGGCATATTAAAATTAAAGGAGAGTGAATCAACCCTGATTATTGGAACAACCAATAGAGCCAGTAAACAGGTATACACTCAACTTGATAATCTACATAAAGAGAAAAAGATTATATACTGTAGGGTAAATAGTAGCGAGTTAACATCATATCTATCTAAGTCCAGCTCTATAAACAGTATATATAGCGAGAAAAAAACAGAGCTTACAGACCTTAATAAATTAGCAAATGATGCTCCAATTATCAATCTTGTTAACTCTATAATAATTGATGGAATAAACCTTGGTTCATCGGATATACATATAGAGGGTTATGACTCTGAGGTAGTTCTAAGATATAGGGTCGATGGGGTATTAGTAAAGTCGGAGAATATTAGAAAGGAGCTCTTCTCCCCTATTAGTTCAAGAATTAAAATAATGGCAAATTTAAATATTATGGAGAAAAGACAACCCCAGGATGGTAGAGTTAGTGTCCATCTAGAAGGGGTAGATATAGACCTAAGAATATCAATAGTACCTCTATCAACAGGGGAGTCTATTGTACTAAGATTATTTGTTAAGAAGAATAATTTAGTTTCCCTGGAGGATTTAGGCTATTATGGAAAAAATTTAAAAATACTAAAGGACGTTATAAATCTCCCCTATGGTCTTATTCTAATTACAGGGCCTACAGGTTCTGGTAAAACAACAACCTTAAATGCCTTATTACAGTTACTAGATAGTTCCCAAAAGAAGATAATTACAATAGAAGATCCTGTTGAGTACTCTGTTCCAGGAGTAAATCAGATACAGGTAAACAATGAAATAGACTTAGGTTTCAGCGATATACTACGAAGGGTTCTAAGACAGGATCCAGATGTAATAATGATTGGTGAGATAAGGGATAAGGAGACAGCAGAACTAGTTATTAGAGCCTCGTTAACAGGACATCTTGTACTATCCACCCTACATACCAATGATGCAGCATCCTCTATTTCCAGACTTAAGGATTTGGGAGTAGCTGAGTATCTAATTACATCAGTACTTAAGGCATCATTTGCCCAGAGATTATTAAGAACGATATGTTCAAAATGTGGTGGAGATGGTTGTAAAACATGCTCAAAAACAGGGTTAAAAGGTCGTATAGCTATCTCAGAAGGCTTTGTTATGGATGAAACCCTTGAAGCACTTATCCTTGATAACGCAAAACCATATAAAATAAGAAAACATCTAGAAAATTCAGGGATGAAAAGCCTCTATCAAGCTGGTATTATATCAGCTAATAATAATAAGACAACAATGGACGAAGTAACAAGGGTGCTATCTTGTTAAAGTATCGTTGCAAGGCAGTTAATAGTTCTGGAACAGTTGTAGAAGTGACCCTGGATGCTAGAGATAAAGATGAGCTATATACTCTATTAAGAGACAGAGACCTCTCCCTACTTTCAGCTATAAAGGTTAACTCTAGCAGATTAAAACTTAATAAAAATCAAATAATAACCTTCACCCAGACTATTAGCCTCCTATTGAACTCTAACCTATCTATACAGGATGCAATTAAGATTGGACAGACATCCTTTACAGATAAAAAAGTAGTAACACTTTCTAATCTAATTACAGAAAATCTTGATAGAGGAGAGTCTCTCTCTGGAACATTGAAAACACTAAACCCTGGATTTTCTGACCTCTATATAGGTTTAATAGAGGTAGGAGAAACAACAGGAAATCTTAAAAAAGTAATAAATCAACTACACTTTTTCTTAGATAGGGAGAAAAAGTTCAATGATAAGTTAATTGGGGCTATAATTTATCCTATTATTGTTCTATCTATGACTTTAATTTTTAGTGTGGTATTTGTAATTTTCATCCTACCAGGGTTTAATGAGATGTTCCAAAGTTTAGGTGGAGGATTAGCAGATACCCTTGTAAATAGGGGAAGAACTTTAACAACAATTGTAACAATAACTACTCTTCTACTTGCAATTGTAGTTCTAATTCATCTTAAAAGAGATCAGAAGATAGAAGAGATTTATCTAAAAATACCCTTTATTGGTAAAATAGTTCTAGAAAATGAGACATTTAATCTTATTTTTGCTCTATCAGTACTAACTGAGAGCTCCCTAACAATTGAGAACTCTCTAGATTATGGAAAAAATGTTCTTAAAAACAGTTATCTAAAGAGCCAAATTGATAGTATAAAAAACTCTATAATATGTGGTTCATCTCTATCATTAGCTTTCAGAGAGACCCTTTTTCCTAGTAAAGTCTCATCCTTTATTCAAGTAGGAGAGAAAACAGGTAATATAACATCTATTTTTAATGAGTTAAGTAGTTATTATCTGAAAGAGAGTGAAAAGAGAATAGAGCGGTTTATGACTGTGATAGATCCTATTTTCACCCTACTTTTAGGTTCAGGACTACTGCTTCTAATTTCAACATTTATTCTACCAGTTCTTACCAAGATGGGGGACTTACTGTGACAAATAATCAGATTGATAACTTTCACACTATAATATTGGATCTATCAAATGTTAATACTAAAGAAGAGATTGAAAACTATATTCCCAGTCAGTTAGAGTTACACTTCCCTGATCCTTCAGAATTGATTTATGACTATATAATCCTTGGAAAAGGTGTTAATAGAAGAGGTCTACTCTGTTACACCTTAAAATCTATAGCAGAAGGTTTAGATCAAAAGAGAATCCTCCATCCTTTCTTACTATTTAAGCATATCTATAATAGGGATGGAATTTACTCAGTAATATACAACAAAAATATACTAACAGTTGAGATAAAAAATGGGACATATACATCTGCTTCTACAGGTCTACCAGAATCTGATATTGATAATCTTATTTTAATATCGGACAACTCTACACCTAACTCCTTAAACTTAAACAAACTATACAAAAAAGTTAAACATGACCTATTTTTTATCAAGAGTGGGTTTAAATATAGATCAATTTTACTACCGATTTTAGTTTTTTCATTAACTATTTCCCTAACCCTATATGGACTAAATAGGTACAACTACAGTCACCTTAAATTGAATGAATTACAACAGGAGTTAACCAGCATTCAATTCAAACAGAATAATGCTGAAGAACTAAGGTCAATGTATAACCAGGTAAAAGAGGAGATTCATATTATAGAGAGCCATTCAACTCCTGATATTTATTCTATCTTTTCTGAATTAACAAAATATGGAACCGAGTATAAAATTATCAATTTTAGCTACTCTGATAGGTTTATCAGGATAAATGCTATAACCGATAATAGTTTGAATCTAATATCATCGCTAAATAGATCCGAATTATTCAATTTTAAGCAAAACTCTACTATAACTAAGGGTGATTATGAGTATGTAACCTTTAGTGGAGAAGTAATATGCCAATAGAGAGAAAAGTAATGTTGTCAATATTAACTATAATAATACTCACCTTTGGTACATATCTTCTATATAACAATTACTACCTGGTTTATAAAGATAATCTAAGTAAAATAGAAAAGTACACCACATTAATTACTAAAACTAAGAACAGTGAAGAAAACTCTGTCTCAACTGTGGATATTGAGGAGTTAGAACATCGAATTGATGAGTTAAACAACTACTTCTTTGATCAACATTCCATAGTAATTACTACTGTAACGACAGATATTCTAAGTAGACTCAAAAGTCACACTATATCTGTCTCTGGATTTCAGGAGGGGATGAACTCAGTCCGATTCACAATTAAGGGAGATATTAACGACTTAACACGTTTTTTTTATAGCCTCTCCTTAGAGAAAAAATTTTATGACTTTCCAAGTATCTCCATCTCCATGATAGATAACAATA
This sequence comes from Thiospirochaeta perfilievii, assembly GCF_008329945.1. NCBI lineage: Bacteria > Pseudomonadati > Spirochaetota > Spirochaetia > Spirochaetales > Spirochaetaceae > Thiospirochaeta > Thiospirochaeta perfilievii. Next base: position 1,230,498 of record NZ_CP035807.1, read on the forward strand.
ATTTCCAGGGTAGTATCGATGTAAAAAGAGTCCTTCTAACAGATAAGCCTGTAAATAAGTATATTACAGAGAGTTTTAAGAGGATTAAATTTTCATCAGCCTATATTGATAGTAGCCGTATAATGGGAACATCTTTCATTACCCAAGAGGAAGTAGTTGAGAAAGAGCCAGAAGTTATAGAAGATAGAAAGTTAGTCAAAACAAATAAGTTTCAATTTGTAGGAACTCTTAGACAAAACAAAAAAGAGATAACAATGTTTAGAGAGAGTAGTAATGGACGAATATTTAAATTTCTGTTTGAAGAAGAGATTGATGGGTGGAAATATTTAGGTTTAAAAATAGTAACTATATGTTTGAAAAGGAAGATATCTTATATGAGGTTAAACAGTGATAAAAATCTATAACTTAGTAATTGTGATAATAATTCTAGGATCAATTTCCTGTGTATCGAATAATAATAGAAGTAGTACTCTGTCAAACTCACTTCTTGGAATTCTATATGATAATGATAATAACCCATTAAATAATATAGACCTTGAGTTTATTAATAGTGAGTTAGAAACAGTTACAACTACAACGGATATAGATGGAAAGTTCTTTATCCCGGAGCTGGAGTTTGGTAAATACAAAATTATTATTAGAAATAAAATCATGAACCAAACTGTGGAGATAGAACATTACAGTATAGAGAATATTCTAATTCTAAGAGTTAAAACGATAACAGATTTAATACTGGACCTTGAGGTCTGTTTAGAAAAATCGGATTTTGATAGATCAAAACTCCTTATTTCTAAGATTGAAGAAATAGATAAAGATAACGAGTTCTTTATCTATTTAAAAGGGATATACCATTATAAAATAGATGAGATGGATCAATCAGAAACTCTCCTGTTAACTTTAGAAGGTAGAGATTACGCCTATGTCTACCTACTTCTTGCAGATATTTATCAGTATCATAAAAGCACCCCAAACAGAGCAATTTACTACCTAAAGAAATTTCTTAATATAGAACAGGACAAAATAATATACAAACGTTTAGAGGAGTTGGAAAGTGATAATTAGAAAGATATTAAAAGAGGATGATGGTTGGACATTTATTGAGACAATTATTGGTATTGCCATAGTACTACTACTAAGTACCGGTGTGGGTGTCGTAGCAACAAAACAACTAAGTAAAGCAAATGTAACAGCAGCTAAAAGTCAGATTGGCAACTTTAAATTAGCTTTAGAAATCTATAAACAGGACTGTAAAATATACCCAACCCAGGAGCAGGGCTTAGAAGCACTTTACGAGAAACCACAGTTAAGTCCAGCACCTCTTAACTGGGATGGGCCATATATAGATAAAAAAGTACCTCTAGACCCATGGGATAATGAGTATAAATACAACAACCCAGGTGTAAATGGCCTACCATTTACAATAACAAGTCTAGGTGCAGATGCATTACCAGGAGGAGAGGGTATTAATAGTGATATTCACTCCTACGAGTAGCAATGATGATGGTTATATTCTACTAGACACTATAATCTCTCTACTAATCCTAACTATTCTCTTAGCAAATGTGTATGGTCTAGTTATTAAGGGTTTACAATTTAAATCAGAATTAAATGAGAGAGTGACAGCCTCTATAAATAAAAGTCTGGAATACGATGAGCAGTTCAAAAACCTATAGTAATGATGGATTCACATTGATTGAAGTTATAGTTGCTATTTTAATTGTAGCAATTATCTCTACTGTTATATACACAAACCTAACTGATATCAGTCAAGCTGTTTCAAAATCTAAACAATCATTAAATAGAGACTCGGATATTCTTACCCTACGTACAATTTTGTTAACAGAGGTTACCAATATTAATAGTCCCTGGTATATTAAGGAACTTAAGGTAGAAAAGGATGATAAAGCTATAAAAATCTACTATTATAATGGAGACCCAAATCGATTCATAAGTTTTTACTTTTCAGATGGTATTAGGATATTCATTGATAGTTCAGAGATATTCTACTCCAACCTATTAGATGGAAAGTTCTTACTAGATAATAGAACACTACAATACACCGAAAAGGAGATTTATTTCTGTCTAACTCTTTTGTAACCTTTTTATTAGCAATAGTAATCTCAACCCTGGCAATTTTTTTCAGCAACTCACTACTACTCCACAGTAAGCTTTTAAACAAGCAGATTGAAAAGATAGAGAATTTAGAGTCAGATCTGGATATAATTACATCTATTAACGCTTTATTAAAGAACTCATCTGATCAGTCCACTTTCGATATTATTAGATCGGTAGAAATGTTATCTAGGGAAAACCTAGGGGTTATGATTGTAGACGAATCCTCAAAGATTGACCTTAACTTTATAGACTTCACCCTATTTAAAGAGTCTGAGTTTCAAAAGCTACTAAATAACCGAAGTTGGGTAGATCTCCAAGATGAGAGAGAAGCGTTAGGGTTTATCAATAATATTGAGATCTATAGAGAGTACTTCAGGGATGATGTTGAGTTCGGTGCTATCTTTACAACCCATAGTAAACCAAATATAAATAATAGCAGTGATATATCTCTAGAAATGTTATACAATTTAGCAACAGCAAATAGTAGTAGAGCATCAATATTTATAAATAAAGTAATAACTAGACGTAAGAGTCAAAATCCATACACAGAAGAGGAGATAGATAAGGAAATTAGGGATTATGTTACTGCACTTCCAAGCTGGAACATTAATACCCTAGACCCCAAATTACTTAAAGCTCTTCTCTCCAAATACGATTTAGACTACATGCCTTTATATAGAGAAATAAAAACAGAGAAAGAATTAAAACAGATATATAGGGTCCCAAAAGAGAAAAGCTCCCTATACACCTATCTAGGAGTAACAACTACCTGTTGGAAGATTACTGTAGAAGACAATATAAACAGAGTAATGACTACCCTCTGGTATGGGTTAAATGCAGATTTAACAGGATACTTTCTTATAAACAGGAGTAAAATATTACTATGATCTTATTTTTAATCATAGCTTCAACCCTTCTAGCTATCTATGATATTAAAAAACTGAAAGTTCCTAATCTAGGTAATCTACTGCTACTTGTTGTTGTCTTTGGTAATCTATTTCTAACAAATTACAATATAATACCACATATTATAAGTGGATTAGCTGCATTTCTAACCTTTATACTGATCTATTTCATTTCTAAGAGAAAGTTAGGAATGGGAGACTGTAAATATACAGCTATAATCGCTCTACATTTCGGTTACAACTTCTGGTTATACTCTGTTATGACAACATCAATAATTGCTCTGTTTGTAACAATCCCCCTGCTACTATCTAAGAAGATTAAAAGAGATACAAAAATCCCTTTTATGCCATTTTTAGTATCTGGTTGGATATTATATTATTTTCTAACCTAATATATAATTTAAAAATCAACACTTATTTCATCTTCTTCTAGTTTAATTATTGTTGTAGTGGTTTATGTGATTATTACTTAGGGTTAGTTTTAGTTTATTAATTATTAGTTGGGCGAATAGTAACAAAGTTACTACCTGGCTGCTCTGGGCTACGCTTTCGCTTCGACCTAGCAAGCTAGTTTGGCTAACAGATGTATGCACATTGCCCTACGTATCCATTTCGCAAGGCAATGTGCATACATCTGCCACTTTTGTTATTATGATTTTACCATTGTCTTGGTATTTTGTATAAGTTAAATACAGATTCCATCAAGTTTTTCTTTTGATAGATAAAATATATCACCATTATTCTTTATAGCTGGACCAAGAAATAATTTCTTCTTAAATTTTAAATAACTCTAGAGGCCAACCATTTTTTATCAAGTATATGTATACCTGTTGAGACTCCAAAGTATGAATCATTATCGTAATCAACTCCGCTTAAAGTTAATCTCCCTTTTTTATATTTTTCAAAAGAAGGTGCTCCTGGAACAAACCTTGGAACAGTTAGATTATTCAACAAATGCAATTCATCCCAGTAATGGTACTTAGATTATACCTTGGAGATTTTTTATAAAATACTTAAATTGTAGTTTTTTTGTTTTGGACAGCTATGATAATTTATTATCAATTTTTAGATTATATATATACACATAAAAAAACTAATGTTATTATTTATACAAATTAGTTGCGAGTAGAAACTAAATAATTAATTATATTTGCAATTTAATAAGAAATTTAAAAATATATTTTACGAGGCTATATTAATGAAATTAACTGCGAGTTCAGCTGTTTTATGCATAATTATGCTATTTTTTACATCATGTCCGAATACTGTTCTGGATGAACTTTCAATGCATGTGGTAACTTTTAACTCAAATTCAGGGAGCTTAATAGTTAAACAAAATGTATTTGATGGTGATGTAGCAATTAAACCAGCTTCACCAATAAGAGAAAATTATGTTTTCTCCCATTGGTATGAAGATGAAGACTTAACCAATATATGGTCTTTTGATAACAAAGTTCATAGTGATATAACACTTTATGCTGGTTGGTTAGATATTCCGAAATATTCAGTTTCATTTAATACTAATTGTGATACTTCCATTCCTTTGCAAATTATTAAAGAAGGCGGATATATAATTGAACCAGATGATCCTAAGAAAGAAGGATTTACTTTCATAGGCTGGTATAAAGAAGATACACTAGAGAATAAATGGATATTTAATAACGACAAGGTTATATCAGAGACTACACTTTATGCAAACTGGACTTCATTACCTACTAGTGCAGTTACTTTTAGGACTTATTCTGGAAATATTTTAGATACTGTAAATGTAATTCAGGGTGAGGTTGTAGAAAAACCCACAGATCCTTCAAGACCTGGATATAATTTTGTTAACTGGTTCTCAGATTCAGATTTAACTTTTTTATGGGATTTCAGTAGAGAAATTTCTAGTGACATGACTCTTTATGCATCCTGGAAGAAAGCTTATTACTCAGTTACCTTTCTAACGAATTCTGGATCTACAATATCAACAAAATTATTAACCTATGGTGTAAAAATAGATAAGCCTATAGATCCTAAAAAAATAGGATATACATTTTTAAATTGGTATTCAGATGCAAACTGTACAGTTTTATGGGATTTTAATAATGGAACGGTTGCATCAGATTTAACGCTTTATGCAGATTGGTCGCCTATACCTAGTTACCTAGTTTCCTTTAATTCAAACGGAGGATCTAATGTTTTAAGTGTGTCTGTATACGAGGGAGAGAGTGTTGTAAAACCTCCTGCACCGTCAAAAAGTGATTTTATGTTTTATCAGTGGTATAAGGATTCAACTCTTACTGAAATGTGGAATTTTAATAATGATGTTGTAGTTTCTAATATTACTTTATTTGCAAAATATACAAAGGTTGGTACAACAAGTGAATCTGGAGGATATATCTTTTATGATGATGAAGATGATTATGTAGATGATCTCCCTGGAGTAAGGTTTTTAGAGATAGCTCCAGATAATATATCAACCTCTATGATTTGGGGTAAGTTCGATTATTCTATAGAAGGAGCAGACGGAACAGAAATAGGTTCAGGGAAACAAAACACTGATGATATTGTGATTAAAGATGATACACCTAATAAAGCTGGTGATTTTTGCACCGAATATTCCATTACTAGAAATGGTGTTACTTATGATGATTGGTACTTACCATCGATTGATGAACTGATGTTGATCTATAAGAACTTAAAATCAAATAATATTGGAGGAATTCCATCTGAATGGTATTGGACTTCATCTGAGGTTAGTCCAAAAAAAGCATCGGCTGTAACATTTGGTGGTGGAAATATATACTTAAACTCTAAAAGTGTCAAAAATTATGTGATTCCAGTGAGAGCATTTTAGATAATATTTTATTTAAATAACTATATAAAAAAAATGGAGAAAAATATATGAAGAAGTTTTTAATTTTAATGTTATCACTTATTGTAAGTGTTAACATTTTTTCTGATCCAATAAAGACCACAAGTATAACAGTACATTATCCCGAAACTGTAGCTGCAACCTGTAGTGAGAAAGGGTGTCCTGGTGAAACCAATTGTGGTCATTGTGTAAAAACTCCGCATATAAATTATGATAAAAATGGAAATCCTAATGGAGGATACTATACTTTCTCTTGCCCTGGACATCCTTGTACTATTGCTCATACGAAAATTGAGGGTAGAAAAAAAACTATTGAAGTCAGTGTTGATTTAAATCTTCCCGGAGCTCAACAAAAGATTGATGGTTTTGAAGTATATGTAAAAGAACTCAACGAAGAACTGCAAAAATCACCAAATAATATTTCAGTTATCCCAGGTTCTTCAGCAACGACTGAAGCTAAATTAAATAATGCTTTGAAAAGTATTTTTAATAAGGTTCCAGATGTAAAGTTCAAAGATAGTACAACAATTGCAACTGAAAAAGGAAACAAGTTAGAAGAAGAAAATAATATTACAAAACAAGTTTTATCAGGAGACCCAGTAAGAACAGGGACTGGGGAATTCTTTACGAAATCTACTGATTTTACTCTTCAAACAGGAAATTTAACATTTAATATATCTAGGTCATACGCTTCACAAAGAGAGGCTGAAACAGAGAAGTTTGGTTCATTATGGTCAACTAATCTTGAAACGCATACATTGTGGGGAACCAGGCCTAAAGCTCAAGAGGTTTATGATGAAAAAAAAGATTTTTATACAAAATTATATGAAGATTACGATTCTGCTATAGTTTCCTACAATAACTTTGTTACATATGGTACAGAGAGCCATATTAGCTTAGCAGATGCTAGAGGTAAATATGAAGCGTTAATATCAAACTTAAATTCAATAGAATCAATCCTAGAGAATAAAAAAAAGGAATATTCATATTCTGAAATAACATCATACCTAGATGAACAAAAAAAAATCGTAAACAACGAAAAAACAACTTTAGTTCAACCTTATCTTGACGATTTGAATGATATAGAAAGTTATTATAAAAATACGATATATCCCAATATAACATCATTTAAAAGTTATATAGATACAAATATTAAACCTTTGGTTGATGATGCGGAAAAACTCCTTAATCTTACAGATGATAGAAATATATTAAATAAATATTTTAATGATCAATTCAGTTTATCCAATGTTGGAGAAAATTATATAGTATATTTTGATGAATCGAATTCTCCTCATCAATTTTATATTACAGCAAATCCTGATTATGAAACATCCAAAAAAATACCAGGTACAAATATTCCAGACTACTATCCTAATGGTTCATTGACCACATATAAAGACAGTAGCCTTTCTTTAGAAATACTACCAGAAGGTTTTACTAAACTATCTGAGAATAATGGTACAATTAAAACTTTCAATTCAAACGGGTTATTAGTTAGACAAGAAGATCAAAATGGTAACTATTTTGAATACAAATATTCAGGGGAAAAACTAACAACCGTTATAGATAATTTTAAAAGAGAAGTTAAAATAGATTATTTGGACAATAAAATTTCTTTAATTGTGTTACCTGATGAAACAACAATTAGTTATGCATATACTGGAGATCTTTTATCCGGAATTATCGATCAAGATAAAGATTCTACAAGCTATGAATATGATGGGAAATTACTAAAAAAGATAACTAAAGCTGACGATAGTTTTCGAACTTATAATTATGAATTACTAAATGGGAAACCAAGGGTGACCTGGACTATGGATGAAGAAGGTAGAAAAGAATTTTTCTATTACGATTTTAATAGTGACAATTCAATATCTTGTTGTACTTACATTAATGTAGAAGGAATAAAAGAAAAACAATTTTTTAACAAATTTCTTAAGATTGAAAAAGTTGAATATTACCTAGATGAAAAAGTAGAAACTGTTAAAAAAATTATTTATGACGCAAGTGGTAATGAAATAGAAACGACGTTGTCTAATTCTGATGGAAATATTTTAGAAAATATTATAAAAACTTATGACAATAAAAATATGGTTACATCAGTTCACAGAAATAAAATCAATATAGAGAATCTCTCATATACCAAGTCAGGAAAAATTGAAACATATTCCTATGTAACACAAAAAGGCTGGGCAACGATAAACTATTTTTATGATAGTTTTCAAAATTTAAAAAGAGTCTCTTATCCTGATACAACCGAAGAGAAATATTCATATAATAGTAAAGGACAACTAACTCAATTTAAAAATCGAACTGGTCATGACATCGATTTTGACTACGATGATTTTGGTAATATAAACAAAAAAAATGAAAAAATTTCAATGTACTCACCTGATAAAGGTGACTATGTAAGTTCGATTGTCACTAATATCATAAATGATAAATTAGGACGACCATTAGAAACAAAAATATATCAGGATGGGATTTTACAATATCATTACAAATACAAATACACTAAAAAAGGATATATAAAGGAGCATAAATCTCTAGATGGTCAAAATCAGTTAGTAATTAACAGTAAAGAGTATAACAATCGGAAGAAGGTGTACAAAGATGTAAATTGGTATGGCAATGAGAACGTCTACGAATATGATTATACCAATAAATTGTTAAATGTCACAAATAAACTTGGAGAAGTAGTTTCCTTAGGTTATGACTTATTGGGACGAATGGATCATAAGACCATTACTGATTCCGATAAAAATATTGTTGAAAATTGGTGTTATGCTTATGATGGCAAATCAAGGGTTATTAAAGAGGAAGAAAGTATATCTGGATATATTAGAGAGTTTACATTCTATGAATATGGAAAGATTAAAACCCAGAAAACACATCTAAATTCCGATGTAACAGATTTTGAAATTATTGAATACTTTTATGATACATATTTAAATATTGATAAAGTGGTCCTGAATAAAGAGGAAGTTACAGATTATGAAATCGATCCCGCTAGTGGTCTTGTATTAAATATAACAACCCCAGGTGGTCGAGTTATTGATTATATATACGATGAATTTAATAGAGTAAAAGAGAAAAAAGGTTTTGGAGGAGATTATACATATACTTATGATCCATATGGGAGAATAAAATCGATTGAAAACATGGGTGTTATTAAAAATTTTGCTTATAATGGTCGTGGTGATTTGATCAAAGACTGGATTGGAAATCAAGGTGATAACGCTAGAAAATATGGATATGATGGAGCAGGAAAAACAGTAGCAATTCAAGATAATCTAGGTTCCTGGAAACAAATTGAATATGATAAATTAGGAAGGGTAATACGAGAGATCAATCCAGATAAAACAGAAAAAACTCAAACCTGGGAAGTTTTGGATACTGGTGGATATAAAACTTCACTATTAGATGAAGATAAATATGTATGGACTAAATACTACGATATACTAGGTAGGCTTACTGTTCAATTAGATCCTAATCAGATTGATTCAGATCTGATTAATCCTAACAACATCGATCCTACACAAAAAGGCATAACATATAAGTACGATCCTTTAGGTAGAACAATAAATTATAAAGACCAACTAAATAGTACGTGGAAATATGAATACTCTCCTTTAGGTTTAACCAAGGAGATTGATCCATTAATGAGAGAAACAAAATATCAGATGGGGCCAAGTGGAAAGATTAAAAATATCTCTAAACCTGGGGATGATCTGATGGAATATAATTATAGTTATTATAAGGATATAAATCAGACTCTTTTTAAGGTTGAATCATTCAGTAACGGAAAACTGTTACATACAACATTCTATGATCTAGATAAGATGATTAGTAAAGAAGAAACCCCTCTTCTTGTAACACATGAGTATGTATACAATGAAAAAGGTCAACTAACAAGGGAGATCAATAGCAGAAGTAATAGTCAAGAATATATATATACAAATGATAGACTATCAGAAAAAAATGATTTTAATAAGGATAACTTTAAATATCAATACGATGATTATGGCAATATTATTGATATTAGCATTAACAATGTAAAAAAACTCCACTATGAATATGATAATAATGGACAACTTAAAGAAGCAACCAATTTTGATAGTAATCAAACAAATAATTTTACATACAACAACAGAGGATTATTGGAAAGTGCCAAATCTTCTTACGGTTTAGATACTTGGTATACATATACAGATAGAGGGTTACTTAAAACAGAAAATAGGACTTCAACAAATTCTCTTATAAATTACAAGTACAATCCTTTAGGTTTACTAGAAGAGATCAGGGGAGATAACCTTTATGGACTCTTCAAATACGACAAAAGAGGAATGTTAATTGAAAAAGATTTAGGGGATGGGTTCGCAAATAGAAAATCTTATAATGAGATCGGGCAAATAACTCAAGAATCTTTTATTTATGGTAAACAGGTTTACAGTAGCACAGGATATGTTTATAATGATAAGGATCAAATTAATTTTAAAATTAGCGAAAAAGGTGAGTTAACATCATACAAATATGATGATCGAAATAGACTGAGTGAAGTATATTATCCCTTAAATGGTAGATTTGTAACGCCATTTCTAGAAGAGAAGAATGAAGTAGGCCTTGGAAATCCAAACAATAATGGAGCCAATGGAATAGTTCAACCTGAATATTTAAATATATCAACAGAGGAAAGAAATAACATTCAAAATACTTTTGATAATCAGGATTTGCAACAAAGTACATTTTTTAATTTCAATCAAAATTTCTGGAAAGAAAGATACAGATACAATTCAGATGGCCAAATAACAGAAAAGGCAGATGCCTGGGGAACTATAAATTACTCCTATGAAAATGGACTTATGAGTAAGAGAGGTGAAAATATATTAAGCTATGATAAAAATGGAAACTTATTGAGTGAAAAAGGATCAACAATAGACTTTGAATACAATTATGATTCTAAAAATAGGTTAATTAAAGCTTTTACTTCTCAATCAGGAAAAAATACAGAAATTGACTATGCTTATGACGCTTTGGGTCGAAGATTTAGTAGAAATGAGATTGTCTCTAACAATGGAACTCAAGAGAGGAGTAGTTTACAAAACTATAATTATATTGGTAAAAGCTTTAATTTGGAAAGTAGAAATTATACACAAAAAAGTGGCCTTCAAGACTTACAGAATTACTATTATGGGTCAGGAGAGTTACTAGCATTTTCTGAACTGAGTGAGATTCATTACACATTTAGTGATTATCAGGGATCAATGATAGGGTACACCACAGGTAATGGTTTACAAAACAATTATATCTATGATGCTTTTGGATCTCCAGTTTTGGGAGATTTTGACCAGGAGAATATTTTGGGATATAATGGTAAAATGTATGACAATGTTACAAAACAGAGTAATTATGGATACAGGGATTATCAACCAACAGTAGGTATGTTTACTACAGTTGATCCAATAAAAGATGGCTACAACTGGTATGCATACTGTGGGAATGATCCGATTAACCGAATTGATCCAAATGGATTAGATTGGATCAAAATAATAAATAGAGATCCTACAACGGATAATACTATTGCCACAGAAGGTGGGGATGTTGGTCACACACAAACCGAAACATTTGATGAAGATATGAATTCTATGGGTGTACAGGGGTTTAATAGTAATAAAAACCCATTAATTAAGACAGGAAAATCAGTTGAGGGTGGATATGATAGTGATTCCATGAAAACTGGAGGGCTTATTACATCGACATTAATAGAAGTTTCCCCTCAAGAAAGAGCAGAATATGAGAAAGTATGGGAAAAGAGAAAAAAGTCGTCTGAAAAATTAACGTATAATTTATTAGGTTCTGCTGCTATGGATGACAGTTTGATGTGTACAGAAGCAGTATTAACTGCTCTAAATGAAAGTGGCGTTCTCAGTTCAGAAGAAAGTTCTATTCTAAATGCACCTTATCAAGATTGGGAAAATGTTTTGCCAAAATCTTATCCAGCACCATTTAATCCAACAGTTGATTTTATTAAAACTTTTAGCGTAACAAATCCAAATCCAAATGAAATGGCAGAACGTATTAAACAACTGGAATCTAACAAAAATACATCAAGTAGTGATTGCGAATGAGAGGATTGATAATAGTCATTTTAATAAATATTGGTCTTTTTGCTTATAGTCAGAGTATTATTGATTATAAACCTTTATATCCAGTTATAAATTTGTTACCTTTGGCAAGTAATGAAAGTTGTTTTATATTTATTAATAAAGAAAAAAAACTTGTTTTTGAAACACAGATTTCAAATATTATAAAATCTAGTCAATTAAATTTAGATCGTATCACACTGGAGAAGTTGATAAATATTGAAGCTCCATTTTACAGTCCAAGTACTAATGCAAACTATTGTATGATAAGAACATGGGGTAGAAAAGACTATAAGGATGCATGGTATATATTAAATTATGATAAACAAGAAAAGATTTTTACCTTTAATAAATATTTTGAGACTGGTTTTGGGGGAGTACAATCCCCGCCCATAATGCGGGATTCTGAGAGCAATTATACATTTTTTTATGAAATTGAATATGATCCATTTAAGAGTAATGAAGGTACAACTTTCGAATTAAAATTAAGTAAGAAAGGCTCAGTATCAGAAACAATAATAAAAGGCCAAGGTGCTCCATCTTATAATTATATCGGTAATGATCTTTTTTTGTAGAAGAAGGTTATAGAGCAGGTGGTAATATCGGTTGGGAAAGTTCATTTAATACATACCTATATAATTATGTATTAAATGAGAAGGTTGAAATTGTAAATCAAAAACCTATAGGGTTTGGAAAGGATTATATTATTACAACTAATCTTTTGTATAATGAATTGAATATTTACAATAGCCATCTACAATTAGTATATTCTATAGAAGAAATAAAGTTATTAGATCCTCTTAACAGTTTAGGTCTTTCTACAGTGCATAAAGCATTTAAATTTAGTGGAAGATTTTTATTCTTTGATATTTGCTTTCCTGATAATTCTTTAGAATCATATAAGACTATAATTTTTGACCTAAAAGAAGGTAAGTCTTATATAACTAATGATGTTAATACAGAGCTAGTAGGATTTTTTTAAATGCAATTTAATATATAGGGTCATGTTATTTACCATAAGATATTAATTGGAACTGACCCTACGTTGTAGGGCAGCTCAATTAGTCCTTATGGTTATTTCAGGTAACAGTTAATTTGATAGGCAATCCGGTTTGGGTTGCCTTTTTGAATTTATAGGAACCAAAAATTACACTTGAAACCAAGTAAAAAAGGAAGACTGAGGAACGAAGTTGTTTTTACGACTGTTAGGAAAAGATATATTAATTACCCTATTTAAAAGATGCATTAGTAGACCTTTAAACTTACAGTTTGGGTTTGGCCAGGTGACCAGAATACTGCTTATCGGGTGGAGGCGAAGCCGTAACGAACTGTTAACTTAGTTTTGTGTTATTTGATCCTTTTGTTTGGAAACGCTGTTAAAAGCCTTTATTGACCTGAAACTAAGTTCACTGACTATAAGCCGTGTTCTGATCTTCCCCGGAGGGGATTGCCTGGCTTATTAGAGTTTGATTAATTGTGCTTCTATATAATTGTTTAGTATATATAAATGGTTAAGCAATGGTGAGTCTGAGTGGACAGCTAAGAAGAACATTTCAGAGGTTATAGACAAATCTATACCTTCAAAATATATTCCAAACTTTGAATATTATCCCATTTTAATAAATGAGATATCTAGAAAGGATCTACTTAAGATACATAATGCTGTCTCTGCTATTTTCTACATGGAGAATACAGATTCGGAAGATTATAGAAAAGCAATTGATGATCTAGTGACTGTAATTAAAGATTCTAGTATACTAGAGACAAAGGTCTTCGCTAACTGGGTTAATAATTTTCTACTAAACCAGGGTGAAGAGCTTGTATATGAAGATTTTGATAAAATAAAAAAATCAGAGGAGGTACTACCTATGATGGCTGCAAATATTGAAAGGTATAGAGAAAAACTAATTAGTGAAGGCTTAGAACGTGGCTTAGAACGAGGTTTAGAACAGGGAGCTCATAAAAGGGATATTGAAATAGCTAGTAAATTATTAAAAGCTGGTTCAGAATATACTTTCGTAGCCAATATTACCGGATTATCTATTGAAGAACTAAAGTAAATAAAACTATAAATATATTACCAATATGCTATTATTAGTCAAAATTCGATAGCATATAGAAAATAATGATAATCTTTAAATTTGTTCTTAAATTATTTTCTTACTATTTTACATAAAAAATAAAAATACTTTACTCTAGTTACTCCAGAGACTGTTCTCTATAAATGGAAACAAGTAATAAACAGTTACTGGACTCATAATTATATAAATAAGAGGAGAGGTAGACCTCATATCAGTAAAGAAGTTAAAGAACTAATTAAAACCATGAAGATAGATAATTATCTTTGGGGATGCCTTAGGATTAGAGATGAGTTAATAAAACTAAATATTGATATTTCTAGGGAAACTATTAGAAAAATTATTAGTGATTTTAGAAAACAGAATATTATTAAACCTAATTACTCATGGTCAACATTCCTTAAATCCCACTGGAATATCACGACTAACCCAACAATCAAATTTTTAAGACCACAAATAAGTCTCTTTGAAGAGAACTTCCCTAATTCATATTTAATACATGATAATTCTGGTGAATTAAAATATTTTCCTTATAAAGACTATAATATTAAAGAGTACATCCATTATTACAATAATTATAGACCTCACCAAGGAATTAACGGTATACCGAACGGTAAATATCCACCAGAAAACAATAAAGGTAATATAAAGAAACAATCTTTATTATTTGGATTAAACAACCACCATTACAGGGAAGCTAGTTAATAAAAAAAATAATATTTATATCTCAATTACGATTCAACAATGTAGGTTTATTATATAAATATTACTTAAAATAGAATATTGGTAAAATATTGTAAATTTAAAGATGAAATCTCTGCTGTGAAGCAGAGTTTTTTAATAAACTATAGTAATTATTAGTTCTTCCGTATTAAATTGTCACTACGGTGTTTTAAAAGCCCCTCACGGGGCTTTTCCTAGTCTATACCAATCGCCTTTCTTAACTTAAGAATCTTCTGTGCTGCTATCTCTCTAGCCTTAGCCTCACCTTTTTTAAGAACCTCATCAATATAATCCTTATTATCCATTAAGTCATAATACTTATCCCTAATTGGTTTAAGTTCAGCATTTACAACTTCAAAAAGCTCACCCTTAGCATGACCCCAACCCATACCACCTGCCCGGTATGTTTTTGCTAATTTATCCTGTTGCTCTTTTGTAGCAAAGAGTTTATATAGTGCAAATACGTTACAAGTTTCAGGGTCCTTAACCTCTTCAATCTCCTGGGAGTTTGTAACAATTTTGTTGATAGTTTTTTTAAGCTTCTTCTCTGGGAGGAATAACTCTATTGCATTTCCGTAACTCTTACTCATTTTACGGCCATCCATACCAACAATAGTTTTAGTATTTTCATCTATAACATAGCTTGGAATAGTTAAAAGCTCACTTTTATAGTTATGATTTATAGCCTGGGCTATATCACATGCCATCTCAACATGCTGAACCTGATCCTTACCAACTGGAACTACATTAGCATCAAATAGCAGTATGTCCGCAGCCATTAAAATAGGATAAGTATATAAACCCATATTAATTCCGTGATCCTCTGGCTTATCCTTCTCCCTATTTTTATCCACTGCAGCTTTATAAGCATGGGCTCTATTCATTAGTCCTTTTGCAGTAAAAGCATTTAATATTGTATTTAGTTCTAGGGTTTCTGGTACAGAAGATTGTCTATATAAAAGAACTTTTTCTGGGTCCAATCCGCAGGAGAGCCAGGTGGCGGCTACTTCGTAAACGTACTGTTTTAATATTTTTGGGTCCCTAATAGTATTGATAGAGTGATAGTCTGCAATAAATAGACGTGCATCATAGCTATCATCGGATACCATTGTTAATGCTGGTTTAATTGCTCCAAAATAATTTCCTAAATGGGGAATCCCCGTAGGTTTAATACCTGTTAATAATACTTTCTTTTCCACCTGTATCTCCATAATTCTTGCTTTTAAAAAGATATCACTCATAGAATTATTTTACAATAATTTAGAATAATATTAGTTATAGTAAAAATTATTGTAATATAAGTTGATTTTATACCCTACTAATATTATTATTTTTAATAACAAAAAATTCTAATTATTAGGAGAATAACATGGCTTATAAAGTAAATCCAGATGATTGTATTAACTGTGGTGCTTGCGAAGGTGAGTGTCCAGTAGAGTGTATTTCTGAAGTTGATGGTCACAGATTCGTTAACGCGGACGAGTGTATTGACTGTGGTGCATGTGCAGGCGTTTGTCCTAGCGATTGTATCAATCCAGAATAATTCTAAACCGCCTTTAACTGGCGGTTTTTTTGTCTAATTTTAGCCTTGTACCAATCTATAAAAAAATATATTATTTCTAAATCATATTTTAAAATCAGGAGAACAGAATGGCTTATAAAGTAAATACTGCAGAATGCATAAACTGTGGAGCTTGTGACAGTGAATGTCCAGTAGAGTGTATTTCAGAAAAAGACAACGCTAGATTTATAGATGCAGATGCATGTATCGATTGTGGCGCTTGTGCTGATGCATGCCCTACTGAATGTATCGTTCAGGCTTAAAATATCAATCCGCCAATTATAGGCGGATTTTTTTTCCTAATAATAGGAGGCTAGAATGACATTAGAAAACATACAAAACAGAGCTTTAATATTAAGATTTATAAGGGATTTTTTAATACAAAGGGGTATTTAGAAGTTGAAACCCCTCTCCTAAGTAGTACACTAATACCAGAGAGTAATCTAAGTATATTTGAAACAGAACATACCCATCCTTTTAAATCAAATAAAAAGGCCTATTTAGTTCCATCCCCAGAGGTTTGGCTTAAAAGGTTTTTATCTAAAAACCCAATAAATATATTTGAAATATCAAAGTGCTTTAGAAATTCAGAGCAGTCTGGACGACAACACAATCCAGAGTTCACAATGGTTGAATTCTACTCAATGGACTTTACTCACCTAGATACACTCAACTTAACAAAAGAACTACTAAACTATATAAACAGTAACTACCCAGACTCAAAACTCCCTAATAAACATTTAGAAATGAGTATGGATGAAGCATTTATTAAGTTTGCTGGTTTTAGCCTTGAAAATAACATATCAAAAGAACAGCTTAAAATAAGAGCTACAGAACTTGGGATTTTCACAGAAGAGAGTGATGACTGGGAGAGTACATTTAATAGAATATTTATAGATATAGTAGAACCGAACCTACCTAAAGATGTAAATTTATTTTTAACCAATTTCCCATCTAATATACAAACCCTGGCAAAACAGATACAAGATACACCTTGGGCACAACGTTGGGAACTATATATTAACGGTATTGAGTGTGGAAACTGCTACACAGAGGAGAGTAACCCTAAACTTATTAAAAATTACTTTTTAAATGAAGGGGAAGTTAAACACAGTGTAGATATGGATTATTATAAAATTTTTGAAACATTCCCAGAGTGTTCAGGTGGAGCAATAGGAATTGATAGATTAATCATGGGAATCCTAGGAATTGAAGAAATACAGGGGGTGATTTTATTTCCCCACCATGATAATATCTAATGAAATTTTATTTATAAGGAATTGTTATGGGTCAAATAAAAGCTGGAGCAATAGAAAAAGGGATGTTTATCCTTGAAAAAAATACTCCATATTTAGTTACAGAGAGAGAGTTTGTAAATCCTGGAAAAGGGTCATCCTTTGTACGTTTAAAATTAAAAGATCAACGAAGTGGAGCAGCACTTAAAATAACACATAAATCACAGGATAATATTGATGAAATTGATGTAGAAGAACAAAACTGCCAATATCTATACACTGATGGTGAAAATTACGTCTTTATGAATAATGAAACATATGATCAGTTTGAGGTACCATCAACCGGACTTGAGGATGAAAAGTGGTTCTTAATTGAAGGTGACTCCTACAGAGTAGTAAGATGGGAAGAAGAGACACTTGGTGTTAAAATTCCACCTAAAATGGATATGGAAGTTACCGAAGCTGAAGAAGGCGTTAAAGGTGATACAGTTCAGGGAGCATCTAAATATGTAAAAGTAGGAACAGGACTAACAGTAAAGGTTCCAATTTTTATTAAACAGGGTGAGATAATTAGAATAAATACAGATACAAAAGAGTATCAGGAAAGAATTAATAAATAATGAAACATAACGATTACATCAACAAAAAAGTAGAGTTAAACTACAATAAGAGTAAATTGAACTTCAATTTATCACAGGCACTATTTAGCAGTTTTAGTATTGATGCTGGAACAAGTATGTTACTTAAAACAGTTGTAAAAGAGACTGATGAGGAGAGTATTTCATCTATCTATGATATTGGTTGTGGTGTTGGTGTAATCGGAATCGCTTTACAAAAAAGCTTTCCAAACATTAAAGAAGCCGTATTACAGGATAGGGATAGCCTAGCCGTAGAGTTTTCTAAAAATAATGGGGAATTAAACGGCTTATCCAGTATTGAGTACTCAACTGATCTTGCTCTCTTAGGTGTAGAGAATAGAAAGTTTGACTTAATACTATCAAATATCCCGGCTAAGGCTGGAGAGAAGGTATTAATTAACTTTCTATCAAGGTCTGGATCATTTTTAAATGAAAATGGAAAGTGCTGTGTAGTTATAGTTGCAAGCCTTGCAAATTTTGCAGAGTCAACATTAAAAAATGCTGGTTGTGAAATTCTATTTAAAGAGTATAACAAGCAGTATACAGTTCTACACTACAGAGGATACTCTAATGAGTATTCCGAAGATTTTTCAAGTTATATAAGAAATACCGAAACCTTTGATTTTGACGATCATCAATATAAGATGGATACAGTTTATAATGTTCCAGATTTTGACAGTCTAAGTTTTCAAACTACCCTAAGTATGGCCATGTTATCTAGCTACAGAATTAAGGGTAAAGCTCTATTTGTTAACCCAGGACAGGGACATATTCCTGTCTACTTATCAATAAAACATGGAAATGATATTGGAAAAATAGTTGTTGCAGGTAGAGATGTTCTTAAAAACAAAATAACAACCCATAACCTGGAAAAAAACAGAAATAAAATTGATACAGAGAGTATCAATATTCCATATATAGACTCACTTTTAGAGATAGAAGAAGAGTCTTCATTTGACTTTTTAGGTGTAGAGATTGAGCCAGTACCAGGAGCAAATTGGTACTCAATGATAAAAGAGACAGCTAAGAGTGTATTAAAAAGTGGAGGACTGCTCTTTATAACAGGGAAAAGTTCACCAATGCACCAACTACTTAAAGAGACAAAGGGCTTCTCCCCTGTTGAGGATAAGAAGTTTAGAGGGTTTAGAGCAGTACTTTTAAAAAAGAACTAACTCTTCTTTAAATGCAGATCAACCTGAGGGAATGGTATCTCTATATTGTTTGTCTTAAATGATCTCCACACCTCTAGATTTAACCATGAGTTTGCATCATATTTTTGGGAAGAGTTTCTAATCCAACATATTATACCAACAGTTATTCCAGAGTCATCAAATGAGATAACCCTCGGGGTAACTGTTTTGGTTTTAAGTAGATAGGGACACGCCTCTCCTACCTTTACCAAAACATCTAAAACTTCATCTAAATCAGAATTATACGATACCTGAACTGTTGTCTTAATAATAATACTTGGGTCATCAAATGAGAAGTTGTGCACAGGATTATCAATTAGTTTGGAGTTTGGAATAATAATTGATTCATGGGTAATTGTACTTACCACAGAGTTTAAAAACCTAATCTCTTTTAAATTTCCCTCAGTTCCATCAACAATTATATGGTCCCCTACTTTAACCGGCTTTGATGTTAAAATTACAAGGCCTGCAAATAGGTTTGAGATAACACCCTGAAGCCCAAAACCTAAACCAATACCAACTACTCCAAAAAGACCAAAAAGAATAGTTAAATCGATACCTATTACAGTTAAACCAAGTAAAACTATCATGAAAAAAGTAAAGTTTTTTGCAACAGCTCCAATGGTCTGTTTAGTACCCTGATCTATCTTTATATATGATAAAAGAGTTCTATTGGCAAACTTCTGGGCAACCTTACCCCCTATCTGCCCTATGTATAGTATAGGTAGTACTAAAATAATTGTAGTTATTGAAATTCCTTCTACAATGGGATGGGTTAAAACTACACCTAAGGCAATTATATATTTATTAATTTGAGTCCCAAAAAGGTTAACAAAGATAAGCAGAATAAAGGTTAAAAGTAGTACCCGATAAACAACTTTAAACCTCTCGAAAACCAGTTCCTTCTTCTCTTCTTTAAGTTTAGATTTATTAATAGAGACCCTTGTCCAGCGTTTTAATAACTTGTAAATAATAAGGGCTACAACTATAGGTAGAGCAAACTTAATTAAAATTTCAATACTGTTAAAAGGTAGGGAGAGATCCCCTAATTTAATCTGAGTATTTAACATTTTATATATAAATTGGAATACATCTTTCATATTTCTAATTATATCCTAATAAAAATAAAGTTAAACCATTATTTAGGATTAATTTAACAGTAAAAAATCTTAACTAAGCCCATTTTAACCTTAAAAAGTTAATAGATAAAATTTTATTATTTTGGCTATCACACTTGCGTCCCCTCCCAATTAGTAGTATTATTTACACTAGGAAATTTTTGTTAATATAAACACAAATATATAAAGGAAAAATTATGTCAGGAAAAAAAATGGTTGTTATGGATGGTAACCAGGCAGCAGCACACATTGCTTATGCATTTAGTGAAGTTGCAGCTATCTATCCAATTACTCCTTCATCCCCAATGGGTGAGTATTCAGACGCATGGTCTGCATTAGGTAGAAAGAACATTTTTGGTGATTCTGTTGAAATCATGGAAATGCAATCAGAAGCAGGGGCTGCTGGAGCTGTTCACGGTTCTTTAAGTGCAGGGGCTTTAACAAGTACTTTTACAGCTTCTCAGGGTCTTTTATTAATGATCCCAAACATGTACAAAATTGCTGGAGAGATGATCCCAACAGTATTTCATGTTTCAGCAAGATCTTTAGCAGCACAATCACTATCAATTTTTGGTGATCACGCAGACGTTATGGGTGCAAGACAGACTGGTTTTGCAATGACTGCAGCATCATCTATTCAAGAAACTATGGACTTAGCTTTAGTTGCTCACCTTGCAACTTTAGAATCTGAAGTTCCATTTTTAAGCTTCTTTGATGGTTTTAGAACTTCACATGAGTTCCAAACAGTTGAAGAGATCTCTTATGATGACATCAAGAAATTAGTTAACCCTGATTATATTGAAAGATTCAAAAAAAGAGGTATGAGACCAGAGCATCCTGTTGTTAAGGTTGCTGCTCAAAACCAGGATGTTTACTTCCAAGGTAGAGAGACTACAAATAAACACTACGAAGCAATTCCTGGAATTGTTCAAAAATATATGGACCAAGTTGGTGAGTTAACAGGTAGAAAGTATAACTTATTTGACTATGTTGGTGCAAAAGATGCTGAAAAAATCATAATTATTATGGGATCAGGTTGTGACACTGCAGATTTAGCAGTTCAATACCTTGTGAACAGAGGCGAAAAAGTAGGTGTTTTAAAAGTTAGATTATTTAAACCATTTAGTGTAAAAGCTTTTATTGATGCTATCCCTACTTCAGTAACAAAAATTGCTGTATTAGATAGAACAAAAGAGTGTGGTTCTTTAGGTGAGCCTTTATACCAAGATGTTGTAACTGCTTTTGCATCTAACGGTGGAAAAATGCCAACAATTATTGGTGGACGATATGGTCTATCATCAAAAGAGTTTACTCCTTCCGATGTTAAAGCTGTATTTGATCACTTAGATGGACCTTGTTTCCACAGCTTTACAGTTGGAATCAACGATGATGTTACAAACTTATCAATTCCAGTAAATGAGCACTTCGATGTATCTCCTAAAAACATTAGATCATGTATGTTCTGGGGTCTTGGGTCAGATGGTACTATCGGTGCAACTAAAAACTCAACTAAGATTATTGGTCACAACGCTGGACTAAATGCACAATCATACTTTGTTTATGACTCTAAAAAATCTGGTGGTGTTACTTGTTCTCACCTAAGATTTGGTGAAGACTCATGTAACATGCCTTGGTTAATTAACTCAGCTGACTTTGTATCTTGTAACCAACCATCATATATTGGTAAATACGATATGTTAGGACCTTTAAAGAAGGGTGGTACATTTGTATTAAACTCTGATTTTGGTGCGGACAAAGCATTTAACCATTTAACAAAAGATATGCAAGAGTTTATCATCGAAAATGATATTAAATTCTACAATATCGATGCATTAAAAATTGCTCAAGCTGCTGGTCTTGGTACAAAAATCAACACAGTTATGCAAGCAATTTTCTTTAAACTAACAGGTCTAATCCCTGAAGCAGAAGCTATTCAGTTAATGAAAGATGCTGTTAAGAAAACATTTATTAGAAAAGGTCAAGATATTGTAGATATGAACTGGGCTTGTATTGATGCAGCAGCTGCTGGATTAGAAGAAGTAAAAGTTCCAACATCAATTACAGAGTCTTTTGTACCACCTGAGTTTATTCCTATAAAAGCAGATACACCAGACTTTATCAAAGATATTTTAAGACCAGTTTCTTTAATGAAAGGTGATGATATTCCAGTATCTAAAATGTCCTATGATGGTGTTGTTCCAACAGGAACTGCAAAATATGAGAAACGTGGTGTAGCACCTTCTGTTCCTGTATGGTTAGATGATAACTGTATTCAGTGTAACCAGTGTGTTATGGCTTGTCCTCATGCTGCAATTAGAGCTGCTCAAATTACACCAGCAGATGTAGCGAAAGCTCCAGCAGGTTTCAAAACAATTAAATCAACAGCTAAAAACGAAAATGACCTACAGTTTAGAATCCAAGTTTACAGTGAAGACTGTACAGGTTGTGGTGTTTGTGTTGATGTTTGTCCTGGTAAGAAAAAAGTTAAAGCTCTTGAGCTTAAAGCACTTCCTGAAGTTATGGCTGATGGTGAAGTTGCAAGAACTACTTACTTTGATGCACTACCTGAAAACTTTGAAGGTGTTAACTTAAATACATTTAAAGGTGCACAATTCAGAAAACCTCTATTTGAGTTCTCTGGTGCTTGTGCTGGTTGTGGTGAGACTCCATACGTTAAGTTAATGTCTCAACTTTTTGGTAACAGAATTGTTGCTGCAAATGCTACAGGTTGTTCTTCTATCTATGGTGGTACATTCCCAGCTATTCCTTATACTAAGGATGCTAATGGACGTGGTCCAGCTTGGGGTAACTCACTATTCGAAGACAATGCAGAGTACGGTTTTGGTATGAGATTAGCTGTTGATTCAAACAGACACCTATTAAAACTTAAATCTGAAGCTGTAATTAGTGCTGGAACTACTCCAGAGTTAACTGCTGCTTTAACTAAGGCATTAGAAAACTGGACATCTAAAGATGATGCACAGTTCTACCTACAACAAGAGATCGAAAAATTATTACCTGCTGCAATTTCTGCTGCTAGTGGTGAAGTTAAAGAAGATCTTGAAATTATTAAAACTCACGTTGACTACTTCATCGATAAGTCTGTATGGATCATCGGTGGTGATGGTTGGGCATATGATATCGGTTACTCAGGTGTAGACCACGCTGTTTCAAATACTAAGAACATTAACATTCTTGTATTAGATACAGAGGTTTACTCTAACACTGGTGGTCAAGCTTCTAAAGCAACTCCAGTTGGAGCAGTTGCTAAGTTTGCTAACGCAGGTATGAGAAACGATAAAAAGAACATGGCACTTATGTGTATGAGTTATGGTCACGTTTATGTTGGTTCTATCTCTATGGGTGCTAACAGAGCTCAAACTCAGAAAGTATTTGAAGAAGCAGAAGCATGGGATGGTCCATCAATAATCTTCGCTTACTCTCCATGTATTGCCCACGGTATTAACATGGCTAAATCTTCAACTGAGATGAAGAGAGCTGTAGATGCTGGTTACTGGCCACTATTTAGATATAACCCAGCACTACCTGAAGGTGAAAGATTCATTTGGGAATCTAAAGAACCTAAAGATAGTTACCAGGACTTTATTAGAAGTGAAAGACGTTATACTGCATTAGAAAAAACTGCTCCTGAGCAGGCTGAAGCACTATTTGCTGAAGCAGAAGTTAATGCTAAGAGACGATGGGACTTCTATAAAAAGATGGGAGATATAATGTAAAAATTCCATAGTGGATTTTTATAATTCTTAATAACCCTCGGGATAACCGAGGGTTATTTTTTTTATAAAAATTTTTTTTATTTAAGCTTTAAGATCTGATTTAATGTTAAAGAAGGTGAGTCTGTTCCTACAGATAGTCTAAGAAGAGTTCTATCTAAACCTAGGGAGCTTAGGTATTTAAGACCACTACTACTTTGACACTCTGTATAGTGGGCTAAAAGAGTATATGGCATAAGTATTGGAAACTCACAACCTAAGCTAGGACCTTTAGGAATATTTGCCATATTATATTGATTCTCAAAATCTTTATTATAGATAAATGATATAACACCACAACCACCAATACCCCTTGATATCTTATCCCAGTTAGTCTTATTCTTTTCGCTATTCACAGAGTAAACAGACTTAATTTTTGGACTATTTAATAACTTATCCTCAACTATTTTACTATTATGTAATACTTTTAATACTCTCTTTTTATACCCCTTTATATTTAGGGATAACCTATTTAAATCTCTTAAATAGAGGGGAATACTCTTATTCTTTATATCTCTGATAACTTTAGGGGATACTCTTGATTTTTTAGGAATTATTGTAGCTCCAGCCATTACATCACCATATCCAGAAGCAAACTTTGTTAAACTTTCAAAAATAATATCGCAATAGCTAGAAATATCAACACTCCAAGGTGTTGCAAATGTATTATCCACCATAACTAAGAAGTTATACTTTTCTGATAACTCATAAACTTTAGGTATATCAGGAACTGAGATTAATGGGTTTGATACACTCTCTAAATATAGACCAACAACCTCATCTCCCCTCTTCTCTAATAAGAACTCTAGTTCCTCTGTATTTGTCACATCAGGGATTATGACATACTCATCGCAACACTTTTTAAATATTGCTAATGTATCAGCATAGGCCCAACCATAAACTATAAAAAGCCCTCTACTGGACTCTTTAAAGAACTCTTTTACCTGTTTGAATCCAGTGTAGATAGAGTTCATACCACTACTAGATAGAACTATCTCCCTAGAATCATACCCCTCTTTTAATACTTCTTTAATTGTAGATTCTGAACCATTTTTACTACTCTGTTCAAAAAATAGTGTACAATCTTCACCTAAATCTATAAGCAGATCTTCAGCCTCCCTAGAGTAGATCATATATCCACAATGCTTCATAAAACTAAAGTATCTCTCTACATCAAGAGAATTATTAAAAAAACATAGAGTATACTTTTTATAGTTATAATAGGAAGGAACTACCCCTGATATTTCAGAAACCTCTATAGCAGCCTCTTTAGATGGTAGAAGAAGAGAAAATCCGTTGCATAAACTTAATTTATCCTCTAATAAACTACAAACTTTTTTAATATATGGATGTATAAGAATCCTAGGATATGCTGTTTTTATTTTCTCTTTACTAACCTGTGTCCCCTCTTCATAATCTATTACATCCTGGATAGTTGGCATACTAACTGAGAATGCATGGGGGTTATTTAAGGGGATACTATCCCCTAAAGGTATATGGGTATAATAACTTTTATTCACCAATTATTCCTTTTAAATCATCTATTAGATCATCTATATCTTCTAAACCTACAGAGATACGAAGGGTTTCAGGGTTTATACCTATCTCCCTAAGCTCATCACTGGTAAATGATGCATGACTTATCTTTCCTGGACTCTCTATTCGACTATCAGCTGTTCCAAAGGAACACTTTTCACTAAATAAAATAGTCTCCTCAACAACTCTTAAAGCTAACTCTTCACTCTCAAAATCTACAGTTAAAACACCGTTAAAATAGCTCATCTGCTTTTTTGCAGTTTCATATTGGGGGTGGGATTTTAATCCAGGATAGACTACCCTTTTAACTCTAGGGTGATTCTCCAACCAAGTAGCCAGTTTAAGAGCAC
This sequence comes from Thiospirochaeta perfilievii, assembly GCF_008329945.1. Taxonomy (NCBI): domain Bacteria; kingdom Pseudomonadati; phylum Spirochaetota; class Spirochaetia; order Spirochaetales; family Spirochaetaceae; genus Thiospirochaeta; species Thiospirochaeta perfilievii. The sequence goes on from NZ_CP035807.1 coordinate 1,256,723, forward strand.
TATCCTGGTGAGCTTTTAATCTTATAGGTAGGGTTGGAATACCTAAAGAGATTGTATGAACATCCATAGGATTTTGACTTCTTCCCTGGGCGTTAGCTGTATATTTAATCTCTTTAAGTAGGTTTTTATTATTAGAAACAATAGCTCCACCAATTACAGCCCCATGTCCAGACACATATTTAGTTGTAGAGAATAGTGAGATATCAGCCCCTAGCTCAAGGGGTCTCTGGCTAACAAAGGTAGCAAGACTATTATCCACAGCAAAGATGGTTTTATATTTTTTAGTAAGCAGTCCTACTTGTTGTAAATCTAAAATTTTTAATCCAGGATTTGTAGGGGATTCAATTAATACAATACTTATAGGATTAGACTTAAGCTTGTTTTCAACTTTCTCTAAGTCTAAAAAGTCTACAAAATGAAGGGTTATATTCATTCTATCCCTATAGTATTTAAGAAGACGAAATGTACCACCATAGGTATCCTTATCCACAAGGATATGGTCATTAACTCTTAAAAATGATTCAAATAAGAGGGCAATAGATCCTAAGCCTGTATGGGTTAAAACGGCCCCAACTCCACTACAGACCTTGGAGAGTAGGTTCTCTAAGGACTCTCTAGTTGGGTTACCACTTCTTGTATAGTCATAGGGATTATCCCCCTGCTTTTTAAGGTCAAAAGTAGCAGTTTGATATATTGGCATATGGCTTGATCCAAATGGATCCTTAATCCCACCATTTTCTGATAAATGGGCTAAAATTGTATCTATTTTATATCTGTTTCTATCCATAAGGATATTATATAATAACTTATAGCTTATAGAAAATAGCCACGCTCTTTTAATACCCTTTTAAACTCGGCATAATTTTTTCTGCTAAAGGCACCTTTAAAACCTTCAACCATTAAAAATAGATCCCTAAGTTTAGGATCTTCGGTTATCTCAAAAATAAAATCACTGTTTTCCTTTGGGAAGTTAACTACAATTAACTCCTGTTCATTATACACCGGATATATTCTATCGGTACACTTTGATATAAAATCGGACCAAACTGTAGGGACATCTTCTGGTAATAGGGATAATAGAGTTTTCATATTTGTATCAATATCCCTCTGGGTTTTACACTCTTTAATAAATGAAGAGTAGGAGACCTTATATACCCCTTTACCTAGGAGCTCTCCTATCCTATTAAAAAAAAGCTCCTTTCCACTATCCCTACCACTAGTTGTAATAAACAGCCTACTACTACTAAACTTATAGGAATAGTTATTTAGAACTCTCTCCTTAAACCTAGAAGGGAGACCAAAAACTCTTTTACCAAACTCTGTCATCCTAAAGTGGGTTGGTTCACTATCTTTAAAGACAATATCTGCTACTCCAATGGTAAAAAGCAATAAAACTATACCTTTAAACATAGGTGTTATAAGATATTTTTCATTATCACTTTTATATTTTAAGTTAAGGGTTCTAGAGTAGTTGTTGTAGGGTTGTGGTTCAACCTTTACACTTAAAAGTGGTCCAAAATACGATGTATCAAATATTTGAGTATCTTCCCCAAGGCTTAACTCCCTAATAATATAGTTAATATCTATCCAACTATTCTCTGCTAAAGAACCTACTCTGTTAAGAAAGGAGGTTCTTCCCCTCTTTAAAAATATATTGATGTTAATATTGGAATTAATCCCCTTAATATGGGGATAAAAATGGTAAAAATCTATGTTTTCATTAAAAAGGGAGCCCATTTTGTACCTTGATATAAAGCCTTGAAGAGTCTTAAGACTACTCTCTTTAAAGGATGTATTAATAAAAAACTTAAGAATATAGGTTATTCTAAGGTCTACTAAATCACCTGAGATAGGAAAGTATTTTTTAAATTTTGTAATGCTTTTAAGTAGAACCTTCTTTTTAAGGCCCCTCTCTTTTAAGTTCTCATGTTTTATATAATTTAATACTCCATCTAGATTCTGATATAAAAAGGTATCAGCTAATAAAATATCTCCATCTAACTGATTCAAACTAATTATTGGTCTATTTATATATTTTTTAAAAAGGGTTCTTAAACCATTGGAAAAGGCTATCTCCCTACTGTTATAATTCTTGAAGTTCTTAATAAATTCATCTTTAGTATTATAATAATAATCATCCAAGGATATTTTTGTATGATATATACTATCGATAACAGGAAGCGTGGATATCCCCTCCCATGTAAGGTACTCAACTACTTTTTTTGCCTCTAAGCTTATAGAACGAAGTAAAATATTTATATTTAATTCACTTTTAAAACTATCTACAACCAGTTCTATAATCTCATTTTTACTTAGACCCTCACTGAATTTAACCCCCATATAGGTTAATAGCAGTATAAGAGTTTTTTTTGTGTAATACTCATTAAGGTCTTCAATAATTGTATCTCTATCCATAAGTTAACCTAAGAGGTAGTCAATCTCCTTATCTGAAATTTCAACAATGCTACTTTTTGATGGACTAAAGAGGTTTTCAAAAAGTGTTTTTTTCTTCTTCTGTAACTCTAAGATTTTCTCCTCAATACTTCCTCGACAAATAAATCTATAACAGAATACTGAACTTTTTTGGCCAATCCTATGGGTTCTATCAATGGCTTGATTCTCAGCTGCAAGGTTCCACCAGGGGTCCATTATATAGACATAGTCTGCTGCAGTTAAATTCAGACCAACCCCTCCTGTTTTAAGTGTCATAACTAAAACTTTAATATTTGGATCATCCATAAACTCTTCAACAACTCTCTCTCTTTGGCCTGTAGCCCCTGTAATTATTCTGTGATCAATTTTGTGATGATCTAAGCCTAGGGAGAGTTCTTTTATAGCTGCTAAGAAATTTGAGAAGATTAAGACTTTATGTCCATTTAAAATAGTCTCAATTAAATTTTCTAAAACAAGATCTTTTTTAGGTGATTCTAAAAGGCCACCACTTTTATATTCAGGAATTGTAGCTATCTGCCTAAGCTCCATAAATGCTTTGATAATTGTTAATTTACTCTTATCAATACCCTCTTCACGTATCTTTAATTTTATGCTCTCATGGTACTTTTTTCTAGTTCTTTCGTATAAGCTCTTCTGCTTCTCGCTCATATCTACATATATAACTTGTTCAGTTTTAGGTGGTAGATCGTCTAATACATCATCTTTTAATCGCCGTAAAAAGAGAGGAGCTATTTTATTTCTTAATATATTTGTAACAACCTCACTCTCGTCATTTAATATAGGACTTGACCACTCATCCTTAAACCTCTTAAATGACCCAAATAGTGTAGGGTTTAGAAACCTGGAAATAGAGTATAAATCCCCAAGATTATTCTCCACAGGAGTACCACTTATGCCAAGTTTATACTCACTTTTTAAAAGGAAGCAGGACTTAGCTAAACCAGAGGTATGGTTTTTTATATTTTGTATCTCATCTAAAATTGTATAATAGAATTCAATATCCTTAATTAATTCAATATCATTTCTAAGAGTGTGGTATGTAGTTATAACTATCTGGGACTTTTTCAAAAGATCTATATCCCTACTTTCACCATAATACTTATAACAAGTTAGGTCTGTTGTGAATTTTTCTATCTCACTCTCCCAGTTAAAGAGAAGAGATTTAGGAACCACAATTAGTATTGGTCTATTTTTTGAAGAGTGTAAAATCTGAAGTAAAAGAACTATGGCTTGTACTGTTTTACCAAGCCCCATATCATCTGCTAAACAACCTGATATACCAATCTGATGAAGATTTAACATCCATCTAACTCCATTTAACTGATAATCCCTTAATACTCCATTAAACCTACTAAGATCTATATTAAAAGATATAGCTGTTTTAGACTCTTTATAATTTATTAATTTTTTATTAAAATCGTTACCACTAATATTACAATTTAACTCGTTCTCAATAAATGGTAGATCGAAGAATGAGACCTCTATCCCACCCTTAGTTTTTCTAATAACCTTTTTAATCTTCTCAATATAACCCTTATCAATAATTCCCTTAAAGTTATTATTTAGCTGAATATAACCCTTCTCTTCATAGGAGGATATAGCCTTATATAGAGGGATATCCTCTCCGTATATTTTAAGGCTAGCGCTACCCTCTAAATAACCAATAGAACTTCTAAGTAGCAGATCCAAGTTTGGTTTAGAACGCTTTAACCTATTTTTATATAAAAATTTCTCACCAAATATAGAGAAGTTATCAAGAATAATCTTAATCTCCGAGGAGAACATTATGTGGGCAAGATCTGGATTAATAATAACTCCTGACTCTTCTATACTAAAGGACTCTTTTAAGCTATAACTCTCCTCTAAAAAAAATAGTATCTTTATTAGGTTATCTAAAACATCTACATTTGATAGAACTAGATCGTATAGATCAATATTACAACTTTTATGGTTAGGATAAGCTAGATAAGAAGGCCTATACTTATAATAAAATTCTGGGGTTATTAGATCATTATAACTAAATGTTGTTGATATTGTTAGAAACCCCGAATCATCGATACTCTCAACAACTAAGGATGGGTTTAATTCACACTCTCCTAACTTTTTAACTGTGTAGTTTTTATAATTTATTTTTAAATTTTTAAAATTACTAAGTGTAATACTAAGGTATTGACCTAACTCCTCGGTTTTAATTATTGTATTTAATTCATGGATAGACTTAAAACTATCTCCTACAGATATAGTAGAGAGTATCCGGTTTTCTATTAAAACATGTCTATCTGTTATAAAGTTACTTATTTCATTATCTGATATTGTTAAACTACAGCTAAAAAAGGTATCTACTTCTTTTATATTTAGAGTAATAGGAAGTGTGCTATTACTGGGAAAGATAGGGTTTCCATTTTCATCTATTAAGTTGTCCATTTGTAACAGTGCATCTAAAAAAGTTGGGTTAGAGTCTAGATATATAAGAGAGTATGGATTACTCCAATCAACAATCAGCTTTGTTTTGGCCTTTAAATCGTTATATAGATTAACTGTAGACCTAACATCACCTGAATAGCTATCCCCATTAACACTTCTCTCTTTTAAAGATTTATTAACAGTTTTTACATATAAGCCTCTATCATCCCTTAATAATGCAAAGTAAAATTTACTGGAACTTCTACTTCTACTATTATATACAGGAGACTTTTTCTGCTTCATAAAAGCTTCAAAGAATTTAGATTGCTCCATTATCTATTTTGTACCAAAGATTCTCTGTAGAACTCCAGGCATATTTCTATCTCTTTTAACATAACCCGCATCTGTAAATTTTTTAATATTTATCTCTTCTCCAACTGCTAATAAAATATCCTTCTCTCCAAGTTTATAATCAGGAACAAAAAAGCTATATTCACTACTTTCATCTTTTTTAATAGCAACAATATTAACCCCTTCCTTATATCTAAGATTAGTCTCTATAAGAGTTTTCCCTACTAATTTTGAAGGTACAAATATTTCAGCCATTACTAACCCACTACTAATAGGAACAAAGTTATAAAGACTATCTGATACAAGCAGAGGGGTAACTCTTCTTGCTGCTTCGAGATCTGGATAGATGATCTGAGTAGCACCAACCATTTTTAAAATCTCCCCATGTTTCTCTGAGACGGCTTTTACAATAATATTCTCTACAGACATCTTCTGAAGGTAGTTTGTAACAAGAATTGTAACCTCTAAATTAGATTTAAGATCCAAGATAACAGCATCTACACTTTTAGGAATAAGTTTCTTAATTACATTCTCATCACTTACATCTACAATATAGGCTGCATGTACTACATCTTTATACTTTTCAATAAGCTCTCTATCCTTATCAATTATTATTATCTCAGCACTCATAAGTTGCAGTTCGTCTACAACCCTACTTCCAAAGGAACTTAATCCTATTACAACAATCTGCTTCATCCTATTAAAACCTCCCCTTCTGGATAGTTAATAATTCTATCTATTTTAATCTCATTAACTGGAATAATTAAGGAGAAAAGACCTATACGTCCTGCAAACATAGTAAATATAATAATCAACTTACTAATTACAGACAGATCCGATGTTATCCCCAAGGACAATCCAACGGTAGCTATGGCAGAAAATGACTCAAAAGTAATCTCCATAAATGTAAATTTACTACCATAAAATGATTCAGCAATAAGTATTCCCAAAATGGACATAAATACTATAATAATCGCTTTACCAAAAAAGATTCCAGCCTTTGTTAAATTTATAGAGCTTATCTTTCTTTTAAAAACTGTTAAACCTTTATCAGCATTTAGCCCTTGAACCAAAACACCTAAAATCAAAAATGCTGTAGTAACCTTAATACCTCCAGCTGTTGAACCTGACCCTCCTCCAATTAACATAAGACCTAAAGATATCGCCTTTGATGGCATAGTCATATCTCCCTGATTAATTGTATTAAAACCCGCAGTTCTAGTAGTAATAGACTGGAATAGTGCCGGTAGAATTTTTTCACTCCATGTTAGCCCTTCAAAAGTGATATTATCAAATTCGAAAATATAAAAAAGCAGACAACCGCTAAAAATAAGAATTAGTGTACTTACAAGCATAATCTTTGTATGTAGTAGTAGAACAACATCTCTTTTACAAATAAAATCAAAAATGTCCTGAAGGACAACAAATCCCATACCCCCTGTAACAATTAATAACATAAATGTTACAGAGCCAAATGCCTGATTACGGAAAATCTCAAGACCACCAGGTATAGTAGAAAATCCAGCGTTGCAGAAGGCAGATACAGAGTGAAAAATAGATGAAAAAATGGGATCTGGAATATCAAATTTCTTAAACGAAAAAAACAGAAAAAAAGCGCCAATAAGCTCTATTGTTAGGGTAAGCCTTAATACAATTTTGATTATATATTTGGGATCTACAATTTTTTCGTTAGTAAAATAGTTCTGAATTATTTTTGTATTTGCAAGGGTTAACTTTTTCCTAGGTAGAGCTAAAAACATGGAAGAAAATGTAATTAGTCCTAACCCCCCTACCTGTATAAGAATTAGTAAAACTATTTTTCCAAATAAGGTCATCCCTACAATATCTACTGTAGAAAGTCCTGTTACACAAACTGCAGAAACCGCTGTAAAGAGTGAGTCTACAAAGGTATACTCCTTATCACTCTGCCACGCAATAGGAAAAAACAGAAGAGTTGTACCAATAATAATAATTGATATAAAAAATAAGAAGAGGATATCCCTCTCTTTTAAATAAATTATTCTCATAGCTGGATTATACATTTATTACTCAAACCTATCAATAAATACATTTTTTTGATTTATTTCATTAAGTTGTACTAATAACTATTTGACAACCAAGGAATTTGTACTTATTATACCTATTATAAAGAACAATTTTAGGAACAAATAAATTTTAAGGAGAAATAAATGAAAGAGTACTTTCCAGGTATTAATAAAATTAAATTTGAGGGTGAGGATTCTAACAATCCATTAGCTTTTAAATATTACGATGCAGAAAAGATTGTTGCAGGTAAACCGATGAAGGATCACTTACGATTCTCAATGAGTTATTGGCACACTATGACTGGAGAAGGCAGCGATCCCTTTGGAATGGGAACTATGGAGAGATCCTATGATGGTTTAGAAGGGATGGAACTTGCTAAAGCTAGAGTTGATGCAGCTTTTGAACTTATGGAAAAACTTGGAATGGAGTACTTCTGCTTCCATGATTTAGACATATCTCCTGAAGGAAACTCTTTAAAAGAGAAGGAAGAGAATTTAGACATTATCGTTGATCTAATAGAAGATAAAATGAAGCAAACAGGGATTAAACTTCTATGGGGAACAACAAATGGTTTCTCAAATCCAAGGTTTGTTCACGGTGCATCAACAGCTCCAAATGCTGATGTATTTGCCTTTGCTGCAGCCCAGGTAAAAAAAGCAATAGAGATAACAAATAGACTAGGTGGAGAGAACTACGTCTTTTGGGGTGGACGAGAGGGTTATGAGACACTACTTAATACAGACGTAGCCCTTGAAAATGACAACTTTGCTAGATTCCTGCATTTAGCTAAAGATTATGCAAATAAAATAGGGTTTAAAGGTCAGTTTCTAATTGAGCCTAAGCCAAAGGAACCAACAAAACACCAATACGATTTTGATACAATGACAGTTTTAGGCTTTCTAAGGAAATATGGCTTAGAAGACGTAATTAAGATGAATATTGAAGCTAACCATGCAACTTTAGCTGGACACACATTTCAACACGAGTTATTAATGTCTCGAATTAATGGAGTTTTAGGCAGTATAGATGCTAACCAGGGTGATATGTTATTAGGTTGGGATACAGACCAGTTTCCAACTAATATTTACGATGCAACAATGTGTATGTATGAGGTATTAAAAAACGGTGGTATTGCTCCAGGAGGTCTTAACTTCGATTCGAAAGTAAGACGTGGTTCTTTCCAGTCTGATGATCTATTTATCTCCTATATAGTTGGAATGGATACATTTGCTAAAGGGTTATTAGTTGCAGATAAGCTCTACTCAGATGGAGTATTAGAGGACTTTATAAGCAAAAGATATGAGTCATATACTACTGGTATTGGTAAAGAGATTGTTGATGGAAGGGCTGATTTTGAAACTCTAGCAGAGTATGCAAAAAATAATGATCAGATAAAAAATTCCTCAGGTAGGCAAGAGATGCTAGAGGGTATTGTAAACCAATTCATATATAAGAATTAAAAAAAAAAGATGAATAAAATCACCTTATATTCTATAATTATGTAGGGTGGTTTTATGAAAAAAATAGTTAACAAAATAGTAGTTCCTATATCAATATCATTAATTTTAGTCTTTACATTAATTATTTTTATAGTTACACGTTACTCTTCGTCTACAATTACTAATATATATAATGAAAATTTCGAAGTTATTGTAAACCAGTTAGAGGGTAGTGTTGAGATACTAGGAAGTAAATTACAGAGTATTGAGGATATAAAATATGAGGCGGCACAACTTAAATTATCATCCCTTGTAGATATAACAGTATCCACAATGGAGAATCAGTATAACAGGTATAGAGCTGGACTAATAAGTGAGACTGAAGCAAAAAATACAGCAATAGATCTTATTAGAAATTACACTTTTGATGGAGATGGGTATTTCTGGATTGATGATACAGAGTATATAAATATTCTTCTGCCACCAAACCCGTCAGTGGAGGGGACAAGTCGAGAGGGTTTAATTGATAAAAAAGGTACATATATAGTAAAAGAATTTGTTAAAAACTCTATAGAAGATGGAGAGGCATATTTAAGTTATTGGTTCCCAAAACCTGGGGAGAGTGAGCCTTCTGAAAAACTAGGTTATACAAAGATATTTAAACCTTGGAACTGGGTAGTCGGAACAGGTTTCTATATTGATGATATAGCAACTGAAGTTCAAAAAATTCAGCAGAATGATTTAATTAATTTTAATACTCTAATTCAATCTAAGAAGATAGAGGGGGGTTATCCGCTAATATTCGATAGAAATAATCGAATGATCTCGTCTCCTAATAGAGAAAACTTTCTTAAAAACATAGAAATTTTAGACTCAATAACTGGTGAAGATATAGTGAAAAAGGCCTTTGAAGTCAAGAACGGCCTAATTGAATACCAATATCGTCAAGGGGACAAAATAAGTAGAAAGTTTGCATTTATACGTTATTACGAAAAGTATGATTGGATTATTTTATACTCTATGGATAAGGCCCTTATTGAAGAGGATGTAAAAAAAATACAGAACTTAGTACTAATTGTAGCTATTGGTGCTGTTTTACTATCAATCTTTTTACTACTATTTGTAGCTAAACTTGTTGTTAAAAATGTAGAATCTGTAACAAATAAAATTTATGAAATATCCGAGGGAGAAGGGGATTTAACCCAGGAGATAGCTATTCAGACTAATGATGAAACAGGTTTACTTGCAAAGTATTTTAACAACTTTACAAGTAAACTTAGAGACATTGTTTTAAGTATTAAGCAGATTGGGGAAAAGAGTGGACTTATGGGGGAAACCCTTGCATCTAATACAGATGAACTCTCTGCAACAGTAGACGAGATTTCATCAACAATGAGGTCTATTAAAGATAAAACCGAGAGACTAACCAACGAAGTAAATACATCTAACATTAACCTAGATGATATTAAAAATAAGATTAAAATATTAAAGGAAAGCACAACTAAAGAGTCTGCTTATGTCTCAGAATCTTCAGCTGCCGTAGAAGAGATGGTTGCTTCAATTAATGCTATATCAAAGATATCAAACGAAAAGAACAAGGCTATTATGGACTTAACCCAGATAGCTCAAGCTGGAGAAAAGGATATGGATTTAACTGTGCAATCAATTGTGACAATTGAAGAGTCTGCTGGTTCTATGCTTAATATGATTAAAACAATAACTGACGTATCGGATAGAATAAATCTCCTAGCTATGAATGCAGCTATTGAGGCAGCCCATGCAGGTGAGGCTGGAAAGGGTTTTGCAGTAGTTGCAGATGAGATTCGAAAGTTAGCTGCAGTTACAGCCCAAAGTACAACCGATATGTCAAATACTTTAACCTCTATATCTAACTCAATTGTAGATGCAGCAAACCTATCTAGCAACACAGGGAAAACAATTAAATCGATTACTGTAGAAGTAGTCGATGTTTCGAAGAGTTTAACAGAGATGATAAATTCATTTACTGAAATATCCCAGGGAACATCACAAATAACGGACTCTCTAAATAGGTTAGTTCACACAAGTATGGATGTATCTAGTGCTGCAGAACTAATGGACTCATCCACTTCTGCAATTCAGTCATCTTTAGGTAGTGTTACCCAGTTAACTAGTGAGAATAATAATGGAATGAGTGAGATAACAAATGGAATACAAGAGATTTCAATATCACTATCAGATCTAGCTCAGCTAAGTACTGAAAACTCAGAAAATATAATAAATCTTAACTCTATAGTTTCAAAATTTAAGACCTAAAATAAAGCCTCAGCTATAAAACCTGAGGCTTCCTCTACTTAGAGTTAAAATAAAAGTATCCACTACTATTATCATTATTTAACATAGGGAGCTTGACTCCCTTAAACTTTAACTCCCTTCCACTAATACTCTTTTCATCAATATCTCTATAATTTTTATTTTCATCTACATAGGGTAGTTTAATAAACTGGTTATAGTATGATATCTCCCCTCTATCTACAAACCAAAAAAGTATAAATTCAGTTTTTTCCCTATTAATAAACATCCAGCTAGTTAACTCGCCATTATATGGGGAGCGCAGTCTATAAAACTCACCAAGTTGAATTAGTGGCCTATGTTTTTTATAAAAATCAATACCCTCTTTTACAATTTTTAGATCGCTATCTTGAATATCATTTAAATCTAGTTCAAAACCTAAATTCCCTGACATAGCTGCATTTAACCTTAAATTCATAGGAGTAACTCTGTTAAGTTGGTGATTAGGACAGACAGAAACATGTGCACCCATAGTTATTATAGGATAAACCAAACTAGTTCCATATTGAATCTTAAGCCTTGCAATACCATCAGTATTATCACTTGTCCAGTATTGGGGCATATAAAAAAGTATACCAGGATCAAAACGTCCTCCACCACCAGAACAGCCCTCAAAGAGGATTTTAGGAAACTTTGTAACTAATGTATCCATTAATCTATATAATCCAAGTACATATCGATGGGATGATTCTTTTTTCCTTTTAGGGGGTAAATGCTCAGAGAATTGCTCGGTAATTGAGCGGTTCATATCCCACTTTATATAGGAAATGTTTCCCCAGGAAAATACATCTGTAAATGTTTCTATTAACCAATCCACTACCTCAGGATTAGCAAGATCTAATACAAGCTGGTTTCTACCCCTAACTGGATTTTCTTTATATGCTCCAAGAAGCCAATCCGGGTGTTCTTTAATAATTTTTGCATCATCATTTACCATCTCTGGTTCCACCCATAAACCAAATTTCATACTATTTTGGTTTATCTCACTACTAAGGCCTTCTAACCCCTTGGGTAATTTATCCTTATTAACACTCCAGTTTCCAAGACCCTTTGTATCACCATCTCTATCTCCAAACCATCCATCATCTAAAACACAAAGTTCTATGCCTACTTCCTTTGCTTTTTTTGAAATAGAGATAATTTTATCATGATCAAAATCAAAATATGTAGATTCCCAGTTATTTATAAGAATAGGTCTTTCGCTGTTACCAAACTCTTTAGGTAGTAGTCTGTCTCTTAGAAACTTATGATATATATTGCTCATACCATTTAAGCCTTCATCAGAATATACAAGAATAGCCTCTGGAGTTTGAAAACTGGAATTTTCTTCTAAAGTCCAAGAGAAGTTCTCTGGGTTGATACCCCCTGATACCCGAATGTTATTAGTAAAACTTTTTTCCATTTCTAACATAAAATTACCACTATAAATCAAAGAAAAACTCCAGCTTTCACCAATAAACTCTGTGGTACTCTTTGGAGCTAAACAACAAAAAGGATTTAAAATATGGCTACTAATACCTCTATTACTTGAAATTGTTGTTTTCCCTTTTCTTAAGGGACCTCTTTCTATATGTCGCTCTCTTGCCCAACTTCCTTCTAAGGAAATTAAGCCTAAATCTTCACCATTAGTAGCAGAAGGAATGTCTAATGAGAAGCTCATAATACTGTTTATATCAACAGCTTCATTAGAAGTGTTACTTATATTCATTGACCGAGTTATAACGTCATAATCGTCAAATACACTGTATAAAAGCTCAACTAAAACCTTCGATTCTGGATCTTTTAAAAAGATTGAGAGGGTTTCTACTAAATCACCTTCGTTATATCGGGATGATGGTAATCCTATAAGTTTTTTCTTGCCCTTATTTATCTTATAATCGAAATATTCAAGATCATTAAAAGGTCTTCCTAAACTACTATTTAATGATACAGAAGGTCGTCTGAAATCTCCAGAGCCCTCAATACCAAATTCAAGGGGGTGGCTTTCAATAAATACCTTATTAGGAAAATCAATATCAACAGTATATTCAAGATCCCTATCATTTTCACTACAGGGTCTGTTTAATTGTGGGATTTTTCGTCCCCATTGTATATGTCTTAAATACTTATTGTTAAGTATCTCTATATGGTATGAGTAATTTTTTGTTTCTAAAATAAATTGCTCTAAATCTTCTTCAAATCTAATCATTAGTAAACCTCTGATTTGAATAATATAAACATTATTAAGAGGTGTCGATATTATAAAGTTAAATGCAACAAATTATAATATTATAACAACAAATACATATGTTTCTTATATTCTCTTGGGGATAATCCAAAGCGCTTTTTAAATATGGTTATAAAGTTCTGATAACTTTTAAATCCGCATATATAGGTAATTTCTTTTATTGAGTAACTGGTTTTAAGTAGTTTTACCGCCTTTTCAATCCTACGTTCTTGAATATCATCATATATTGAGATATTTTTCTCTTTTTTATATAGAGTTGAAGCGTAGGATCTATCAAGTTGAATAAAGTTTATAACATCAGATACAGAGATTGGATTCATAAAGTTTTGTTCAATAAAACATGACATACCAAAAACATGGTTTTTTGTTACATTACGTGTTTTAATTTGACTTTCAATCACTTTTGAACTATTTCCAGCAAATAAGGATAATAACATATATGTTAAGCCAATATTAGATAAGATATCATCTATTTTCTGTAGTTTAGTTGGTTCTTTAAGTTTAGAATATATGTCTAAAACTCTATCAAAATCTTCAATATCTGAACACAGGTTGTTTTCATTGATATTTATATTTTTTAAAACTGTTGATATATCACCTGTAAAACATACCCAAAGATACTCCCAAGGTTCGTTTTCATCTGCTTTATAAAGATGAGACTCGTTTGGACGTATTAAAAAAGCGTTACCTTTTTTTAATCTCCATGTTTTTTTACCAACCTTGTACTCACCTTTACCATTAATTACAAAGTGTAATACATAGTAATTCCTTAATCCACCAAACTCATAGCCACTACTACATTGGGATCGTCCAAATGTTACTAGTTCTTCAATCTTGAAAATCATCTATATAACAATACATTATAAATATAAGATTGTAAAATTACTGTTATAAAATGAGGCGTAGTCTTTGATTCTACTTGTTGTGTTTTTAGCCTACTCTCCCACTAACATCAAACTTCTCGATCAGAGTAATTATTTCGAAGAGAAATTAATTACACGTTTAGCCCCTTTGCGATCGAGAATGTTTGACTCTCTTAAGTTTGGAATAGGAATATTATGTAAGTTACAATTTAGTATAATGATAAGATATTTGTACTGTGATAGTGGGGAAATCCTAATACAGATACATGATAAATAAAACTATTATAAATAAAAAAAGTCTAGCGTAGGAACCTAATTGCAGTGCAATAAGCCTACTCTCCCACTCAAAACATTTCGATCAGAAATTGTTTTGCTAAACTAGGAGATTGATATGGAACTTAATATATTATTTGCATGACTGGATTGAATTGGCATTGTACCATCGAGATGGAACTGCGTTAGTTCATGTTAAACAAAACGTGTTGATTAAAAAAAGAAAATTAATAAAAAAAAGTCTAGCGATCACCTACTCTCCCACTCAAAACATTTCGATCAGAAATTGTTTTGCTAAACTAGGAGATTGATATGGAACTTAATATATTATTTGCATGACTGGATTGAATTGGCATTGTACCATCGAGATGGAACTGCGTTAGTTCATGTTAAACAAAACGTGTTGATTAAAAAAAGAAAATTAATAAAAAAAAGTCTAGCGATCACCTACTCTCCCACTCAAAACATTTCGATCAGAAATTGTTTTGCTAAACTAGGAGATTGATATGGAACTTAATATATTATTTGCATGACTGGATTGAATTGGCATTGTACCATCGAGATGGAACTGCGTTAGTTCATGTTAAACAAAACGTGTTGATTAAAAAAAGAAAATTAATAAAAAAAAGTCTAGCGATCACCTACTCTCCCACTAACGCAGTACCATCGGCGCAACTTGGCTTAACTTCCGTGTTCGGTATGGGAACGGGTGTGGCCCAAGTGCTATCATCACTAGACAAAAATTTTAATTAAAAACTCTTAAAAAAAGTGTTTAATTAAAACAACTTAAGAAAACTTAAGTTTATTTTAAATAACGCTGGAGTTAAATTATTCTACTTATTTATACTCCATTATTTCCCGAAGGGAAATAACTAAATAGGGTATAAAAATCATATCCTGTTAAGGAAAATAAAAATATGGTCAAGCCTCACGGGAGATTAGTACCTCTCAGCTAAATACATTACTGCACTTACACTTGAGGCCTATCAACCAGATCATCTCTCTGGTCCCTTTAGGAGAGTTAAACTCTCAGGAATGTCTCATCTTGAGGCGGGCTTCCCACTTAGATGCTTTCAGCGGTTATCCCTCCCGAACTTAGCTACTCTGCAATTACCGTTGGCACGATAACAGATACACCAGAGGTTCGTCCATTTCGGTCCTCTCGTACTAAAAATAGATCCTCTCAAACATTCAACGCATGTGGCAGATAGGGACCGAACTGTCTCGCGACGTTCTGAACCCAGCTCACGTACCGCTTTAATTGGCGAACAGCCAAACCCTTGGGACCTGCTTCAGCCCCAGGATGCGATGAGCCGACATCGAGGTGCCAAACTTTGCCGTCGATATGAACTCTTGGGCAAAATAAGCCTGTTATCCCCGGAGTACCTTTTATCCGTTAAGTGACGGCCCTTCCACTCGGGACCGCCAGATCACTAAGACCTACTTTCGTACCTGCTCGACTTGTAAGTCTCGCAGTCAAGCTACCTTCTGCCTTTGCACTTACAATCTGATTTCCAACCAGATCAAGGTAACCTTTGCGCGCCTCCGTTACTCTTTAGGAGGCGACCGCCCCAGTCAAACTGCCCACCAGACATTGTCCAAAAACCGGATAACGGCTTCTGTTAGAAAACTAATTAAACAAGGGTGGTATTTCACCAACGACTCACCCCAACCTAACGATCAGGGGTCATAGTCTCCCACCTATCCTACACATGTTTAACCAGATTTCAATATCAGGCTGCAGTAAAGGTTCACGGGGTCTTTCCGTCTAACCACATGTAATCGGCATCTTCACCGATACTTTAATTTCACCGGGTCTCGGGTTGAGACAGCGTCCAATTCGTTACACCATTCGTGCGGGTCGGAACTTACCCGACAAGGAATTTCGCTACCTTAGGACCGTTATAGTTACGGCCGCCGTTTACCGGGGCTTCAATTCGCTGCTTCGATAAATCTAACAACTCCTCTTAACCTTCCGGCACCGGGCAGGTGTCAGTCCCTATACTTCATCTTACGATTTCGCAGAGACCTGTGTTTTTGGTAAACAGTCGATTGGACCTCTTTTTTGCAACCTCTCCTCGCGGAGTAGGCCATACTTCTCCCTAAGTTACGTATGTAATTTGCCGAGTTCCTTAACCCGAGTTATCCCGTACGCCTTAGCATACTCAGCTCGCCTACCTGTGTCGGTTTGCGGTACGGTTCCTGTTAATCGAACCTTAGAGATTATTTCCTGGCACGATGAATCCTCTATCTTCCTGCACCCGTAGGTTTAGTACCCTTAACAACTCACCTCAAAATGCGGATTTGCCTACATCTCTCAAAAGCTTGTTGCTTGGACCGGAACTACCATTCTCCGGCATAGAATCTCCTTATGCGTCATCCCATCGAAATTAACAGAAGTACTGGAATATTAACCAGTTTCCCATCGACTACGCTCTTCAGCCTCGTCTTAGGGGCCGACTCACCCTGGGAAGAAAACCTTTACCCAGGAACCCTTAGGCTTTCGGCGGGAAGGGATCTCACCTTCCTTTTCGTTACTCATGCCTGCATTCTAACTTGTGATACCTCCAGCAATCCTTCCAGATCACCTTCAACAGCCTACACAACTCTCGTCTACCATCCGTATTAATACGAATCCGTAGCTTCGGTACTATGCTTAGCCCCGTTACATTTTAGGCGCTCGACTACTCGACCAGTGAGCTATTACGCACTCTTTCAAGGAGTGGCTGCTTCTAAGCCAACCTCCTGGCTGTCTTTGCAATCGAACTTCCTTCTCCACTTAGCATAGTTTAGGGACCTTAGCTGACGGTCTGGGCTCTTTCCCTCTTGACCATGGATCTTATCACCCACAGTCTCACTGCAATATTTTGTTTATCGGTATTCAGAGTTTGAATAAGTTTGGTACCCGGTGAAGGGCCCTAGCCTAATCAGTGCTTTACCTCCGACAAAAATCATATCACGCTGATCCTAAAACCATTTCGACGAGAACCAGCTATCTCCGAGTTTGATTGGCCTTTCACCCCTATTCACAAGTCATCACTGCCTTTTTCAACAGACTAGTGTTCGGTCCTCCACTTGATTTTACTCAAGCTTCAACCTGCTCATAAATAGATCACTCGGCTTCGGGTCTACGGCAACATACTAAACGCCCTATTAAGACTCGGTTTCCCTCCGGCTCCGGTACTTCTATACCTTAACCTTGCATATTAACGTAACTCGCAGGCTCATTCTACAAAAGGCACGCCATCACGTCTCAAGGACGCTTTGACCACTTGTAAATCCACGGTTTCAGGTCTATTTCACTCCCCTCCCGGGGTGCTTTTCACCACTTCCCTTACGGTACTCGTTCACTATCGGTAGCTATCTCGTATTTAGCCTTGGAGGGTGGTCCCCCCAGATTCCAGCAGGATTTCTCGTGTCCCGCTGTACTCAGGAATATACTCTACAGCTATATTAGTTTCGCTTACGGGACTATCACCCACTCTGGTACTAGCTTTCCAGCTAATTTCTGCTACTAATATAGTTTCTTACTGCAGTTCGCATCACACAATACAAAACAGTACATCCTACAACACCCCTACTGCAACTCCGTGCAGATATTACACAGTAAAGGTTTGGGCTATTCCCCGTCCGCTCGCCGCTACTAAGGGAATCTCGTTTGATTTCTTTTCCTTCAGGTACTTAGATGGTTCAGTTCCCTGAGTCTCACTCCAATACACTATTTTATTCATGTAAAGGTAATAGACATCTAGTCTATTGGGTTACCCCATTCGGCAATCTGGGCGTCAAAGGATGTTTGCTCCTTAACCCAGCTTTTCGCAGCTTACCACGGCCTTCATCGTCGGATAGCTCCAAGGCATCCACCATGGATCCTTATTCGCTTGACCATATATTTTGCTAGCAAAATATAGTCGACAGAAGTTTCAAAGAAACTTCGATAGACATATTGTTACTATCAAAAATATTTGTGCTTTCACACTATAATTTTTATACCCTTCGCTATTTAGTTGTAAAAGAAAGCAAGCTTTCTTTGTTGCAGACTCATTTAAGAGTCAAAAAAAGAAGCTCAAAGAACTTCTAATTATGGAGGTAAAGGGATTCGAACCCTTGACCCCTAGAATGCAAATCTAGTGCTCTAGCCAACTGAGCTATACCCCCAGGCTTATCAATATAGAAAAAACTATATCTATTAGCTGATTATTATTAAGCCATGGCTCAACAAAAATCAAATATAAAAAAGAAAAGGAAAAAATACTAACCTATTGTACTGCAGTTTTACTTTACAAGAGTTACCTCTCTTGAATGTCTTTTACCCAAGACATTTAGGGTTTAAAGATAAATCTTTAAGGTACTTAGTAAAAACTAAGCTTCCCTTTCTCGTAGAAAGGAGGTGATCCAGCCGCACTTTCCAGTACGGCTACCTTGTTACGACTTCACCCCCCTTACTAAGCATACCTTCGGCGCCGTCCCCCATAAAGGTTAGACTAACGACTTCGGGTACCCCCAACTCGGGTGGTGTGACGGGCGGTGTGTACAAGGCCCGGGAACGTATTCACCGCATCATGCTGATATGCGATTACTAGCGATTCCACCTTCATGGAGTCGAGTTTCAGACTCCAATCCGAACTGAGACCGGCTTTTTGCGGTTAGCTCCACCTCGCGGCTTCGCATCACTCTGTACCGGCCATTGTAGCACGTGTGTAGCCCAGGGTATAAGGGCCATGATGACTTGACGTCGTCCCCACCTTCCTCCGGTTTGTCACCGGCAGTCTCGCATGAGTCCCCAACTTAATGATGGTAACATACGATAGGGGTTGCGCTCGTTGCGGGACTTAACCCAACACCTCACGGCACGAGCTGACGACAGCCATGCAGCACCTGTAATAGTGTCCCCGAAAGGAAAGAACTATCTCTAGAACGGTCACTAATATGTCAAACCCTGGTAAGGTTCCTCGCGTATCATCGAATTAAACCACATGCTCCACCGCTTGTGCGGGCCCCCGTCAATTCCTTTGAGTTTCACCGTTGCCGGCATACTCCCCAGGCGGTACACTTAACGCGTTAGCTTCGGTACCGAGGTTTGACCCCCGACACCAAGTGTACAAAGTTTACGGCATAGACTACCAGGGTATCTAATCCTGTTTGCTCCCTATGCTTTCGCGCCTCAGCGTCAATCCAGGCCCAAAATGTTGCCTTCGCCATTGGTGTTCTTTCTAATATCAACAGATTTCACCCCTACACTAGAAATTCCACATTTCCCTACCGGATTCTAGTTAATCAGTTTCCTGTCCGTTTCCGGTGTTGAGCACCGGTCTTTCAAACAAGACTTAATTAACCGCCTACACGCCCTTTACGCCCAATAATTCCGAACAACGCTCGCTCCTTACGTGTTACCGCGGCTGCTGGCACGTAATTGGCCGGAGCTTATTCATGAGCTAACGTCATCTACTACTCATTTCCTAGTAGTTTTATTCCTCACTCATAAAAGGATTTTACAACATCTCTGCATTCTTCATCCACGCGGCATCGCTCCGTCAGACTTTCGTCCATTGCGGAAGATTCTTAGCTGCTGCCTCCCGTAGGAGTCTGGGCCGTGTCTCAGTCCCAATGTGGCCGATCACCCTCTCAGGTCGGCTAACTATCGTCGCCTTGGTAGGCTCTTACCCCACCAACTAGCTAATAGTGCGCAGACTCATCTTTCAGCGCAGCAAACGCTGCTTTCCTCTAAAAGCTAAAGCTTAAAGAGATTATTCGGTATTACTCCATGTTTCCATGGGCTATCCCCAACTAAAAGGTAGATCATCTACGTGTTACTCACCCGTTCGCCACTCTCGGAAGTGCAAGCACTTCCTACCGTTCGACTTGCATGCTTAAAACGTGCCGCCAGCGTTCGTTCTGAGCCAGGATCAAACTCTCCGTTATTATGTTTACTAACCGAAGTTAGTAATAACTAAGTTGATCTTTATACTCAAGGTTTTAATTAACATTAAATGTTAAAAGTATTTCTTCCCTTCTCTATTACTAATGTAAACATGATACAATAAAGTAGCTCATGCCTTAACAACGAATATATGTTATTAAGTTATTCGTCTCAACAGACTCTTAAGTTAGAGTTGCTGTTGCAACGCTCAATGAATATATCAATTCATCTTTTTTTTGTCAACAGTAAATTACAATATTTGTTTAGTTTAAAGATTAGTATAAAACAAAATGTTTTATTTACATTTAAGTAATAATCTTAAAACCGCACAAGACTCTGTGACAACGATATGAACTATAGCAATCAGGGCTTTTTTAGTCAATCTTATTATAGTATAAACTTTTCTTTTTTTATAACAACGAAGCCAAGTTTATTATAAAATCTGTATTAAAAACATAAATCAACATTTTAGCAGTTAAAGAGCCCATTAAAAAACCAACGAGAACATCTCCTGGATAATGTACACCATTATAGACCCTAGAAAAACCAACCAATAACATCCATACAAAAGAGATAACACCAACATAAATAGGCATATGATAAAATGTACAGTAACAAAAAACTGCTGCAGCACCAGAATGACCAGAAGGAAAACTAAACTCATCAGGTGGAGGCATAATTTTATTTATATTCGCCAGCTTAATAAAAGGTCTCTCCCTTTTTACTTTATTTTTCACTAATTTATAGAATAGTCCATTTAATGCACCTGCTGATAAATAGTCTCTAGATGTAATAAATGCGGGTTTGTTGAAGAAGAGAATAAAAAGTGCTAAAAAAATAAAATATATTGATCCATCACCTAATCTTGAGATTATATATGAAGTTTTATCGATAAACTTTTTTCCTGTTAAGTTATTTACTTTTAGACATAAAAATGTGTCTAAAGCTAATATACGTTTATTAGTTCCATTCATACGATATAATAATGAAACTTTTAGACTTTTGTAAAGAAATTTTAGTGTTATTTATTGTTAATTTTGTGTTTATCTACTAATTAAACATTAAATGAATATTGTATTTCTTTATCAAAGTAAATTTAGCCTACCAATATTTCGATCAGAGATTGTTTTGCTATACCAGAGTTTAAACTTAATAAATAGATTAAATTTATATTATACCCTAAAGACAGTACAACGCATTAGAAATAATTAGCTTGTTTATGAATAAATTTAAAGCAAATCAAACTTTTGGATTACAAAATGTTTGAACGAGTCT
Source organism: Thiospirochaeta perfilievii (assembly GCF_008329945.1). Lineage (NCBI taxonomy): Bacteria > Pseudomonadati > Spirochaetota > Spirochaetia > Spirochaetales > Spirochaetaceae > Thiospirochaeta > Thiospirochaeta perfilievii. Next base: position 1,278,305 of record NZ_CP035807.1, read on the forward strand.
AGCGCAGGAACCTAATTGCAGTGTTATTAGCCTACTCTCTCACTCAAAACATTTTGATCAGAAATTGTTTTGCTTAACTAGGAGATTAATATGGAACTTAATATATTATTTGCATGACTGGATTGAATTGGCATTGTACCATCGAGATGGAACTGCGTTAGTTCATGTTAAACAAAACGTGTTGATTAAAAAAAGAAAATTAATAAAAAAAAGTCTAGCGTATGAACCTAATTGCAGTGCAATTAGCCTACTCTCCCACTAACATCAAACTTCTCGATCAGAGAATGTTTGACTCTCCTAAATGTGCGGTAATAATCCTATGTAATTTTTTATTAAGTATAATGATAAGATATTTGTACTGCGATAGTGGGGAAATCCTAATACAGATACATGGTAAATAAAACTATTATAAATAAAAAAAGTCTAGCGATCACCTACTCTCCCACTAACGCAGTACCATCGGCGCAACTTGGCTTAACTTCCGTGTTCGGTATGGGAACGGGTGTGGCCCAAGTGCTATCATCACTAGACAAAAATTTTAATTAAAAACTCTTTAAAAAAGTGTTTAATTAAAACAGCTTAAGAAAACTTAAGTTTATTTCAACAAAACGCTTAGCTAGGAGCCCAAGAATGCAAGCATTCTTTATACTCCCTCATAATCAATGATTATGAGTAACTAAATAGGGTATAAAAATCATATCCTGTTAAGGAAAATAAAAATATGGTCAAGCCTCACGGGAGATTAGTACCTCTCAGCTAAATACATTACTGCACTTACACTTGAGGCCTATCAACCAGATCATCTCTCTGGTCCCTTTAGGAGAGTTAAACTCTCAGGAATGTCTCATCTTGAGGCGGGCTTCCCACTTAGATGCTTTCAGCGGTTATCCCTCCCGAACTTAGCTACTCTGCAATTACCGTTGGCACGATAACAGATACACCAGAGGTTCGTCCATTTCGGTCCTCTCGTACTAAAAATAGATCCTCTCAAACATTCAACGCATGTGGCAGATAGGGACCGAACTGTCTCGCGACGTTCTGAACCCAGCTCACGTACCGCTTTAATTGGCGAACAGCCAAACCCTTGGGACCTGCTTCAGCCCCAGGATGCGATGAGCCGACATCGAGGTGCCAAACTTTGCCGTCGATATGAACTCTTGGGCAAAATAAGCCTGTTATCCCCGGAGTACCTTTTATCCGTTAAGTGACGGCCCTTCCACTCGGGACCGCCAGATCACTAAGACCTACTTTCGTACCTGCTCGACTTGTAAGTCTCGCAGTCAAGCTACCTTCTGCCTTTGCACTTACAATCTGATTTCCAACCAGATCAAGGTAACCTTTGCGCGCCTCCGTTACTCTTTAGGAGGCGACCGCCCCAGTCAAACTGCCCACCAGACATTGTCCAAAAACCGGATAACGGCTTCTGTTAGAAAACTAATTAAACAAGGGTGGTATTTCACCAACGACTCACCCCAACCTAACGATCAGGGGTCATAGTCTCCCACCTATCCTACACATGTTTAACCAGATTTCAATATCAGGCTGCAGTAAAGGTTCACGGGGTCTTTCCGTCTAACCACATGTAATCGGCATCTTCACCGATACTTTAATTTCACCGGGTCTCGGGTTGAGACAGCGTCCAATTCGTTACACCATTCGTGCGGGTCGGAACTTACCCGACAAGGAATTTCGCTACCTTAGGACCGTTATAGTTACGGCCGCCGTTTACCGGGGCTTCAATTCGCTGCTTCGATAAATCTAACAACTCCTCTTAACCTTCCGGCACCGGGCAGGTGTCAGTCCCTATACTTCATCTTACGATTTCGCAGAGACCTGTGTTTTTGGTAAACAGTCGATTGGACCTCTTTTTTGCAACCTCTCCTCGCGGAGTAGGCCATACTTCTCCCTAAGTTACGTATGTAATTTGCCGAGTTCCTTAACCCGAGTTATCCCGTACGCCTTAGCATACTCAGCTCGCCTACCTGTGTCGGTTTGCGGTACGGTTCCTGTTAATCGAACCTTAGAGATTATTTCCTGGCACGATGAATCCTCTATCTTCCTGCACCCGTAGGTTTAGTACCCTTAACAACTCACCTCAAAATGCGGATTTGCCTACATCTCTCAAAAGCTTGTTGCTTGGACCGGAACTACCATTCTCCGGCATAGAATCTCCTTATGCGTCATCCCATCGAAATTAACAGAAGTACTGGAATATTAACCAGTTTCCCATCGACTACGCTCTTCAGCCTCGTCTTAGGGGCCGACTCACCCTGGGAAGAAAACCTTTACCCAGGAACCCTTAGGCTTTCGGCGGGAAGGGATCTCACCTTCCTTTTCGTTACTCATGCCTGCATTCTAACTTGTGATACCTCCAGCAATCCTTCCAGATCACCTTCAACAGCCTACACAACTCTCGTCTACCATCCGTATTAATACGAATCCGTAGCTTCGGTACTATGCTTAGCCCCGTTACATTTTAGGCGCTCGACTACTCGACCAGTGAGCTATTACGCACTCTTTCAAGGAGTGGCTGCTTCTAAGCCAACCTCCTGGCTGTCTTTGCAATCGAACTTCCTTCTCCACTTAGCATAGTTTAGGGACCTTAGCTGACGGTCTGGGCTCTTTCCCTCTTGACCATGGATCTTATCACCCACAGTCTCACTGCAATATTTTGTTTATCGGTATTCAGAGTTTGAATAAGTTTGGTACCCGGTGAAGGGCCCTAGCCTAATCAGTGCTTTACCTCCGACAAAAATCATATCACGCTGATCCTAAAACCATTTCGACGAGAACCAGCTATCTCCGAGTTTGATTGGCCTTTCACCCCTATTCACAAGTCATCACTGCCTTTTTCAACAGACTAGTGTTCGGTCCTCCACTTGATTTTACTCAAGCTTCAACCTGCTCATAAATAGATCACTCGGCTTCGGGTCTACGGCAACATACTTGGCGCCCTATTAAGACTCGGTTTCCCTCCGGCTCCGGTACTTCTATACCTTAACCTTGCATATTAACGTAACTCGCAGGCTCATTCTACAAAAGGCACGCCATCACGTCTCAAGGACGCTTTGACCACTTGTAAATCCACGGTTTCAGGTCTATTTCACTCCCCTCCCGGGGTGCTTTTCACCACTTCCCTTACGGTACTCGTTCACTATCGGTAGCTATCTCGTATTTAGCCTTGGAGGGTGGTCCCCCCAGATTCCAGCAGGATTTCTCGTGTCCCGCTGTACTCAGGAATATACTCTACAGCTATATTAGTTTCGCTTACGGGACTATCACCCACTCTGGTACTAGCTTTCCAGCTAATTTCTGCTACTAATATAGTTTCTTACTGCAGTTCGCATCACACAATACAAAACAGTACATCCTACAACACCCCTACTGCAACTCCGTGCAGATATTACACAGTAAAGGTTTGGGCTATTCCCCGTCCGCTCGCCGCTACTAAGGGAATCTCGTTTGATTTCTTTTCCTTCAGGTACTTAGATGGTTCAGTTCCCTGAGTCTCACTCCAATACACTATTTTATTCATGTAAAGGTAATAGACATCTAGTCTATTGGGTTACCCCATTCGGCAATCTGGGCGTCAAAGGATGTTTGCTCCTTAACCCAGCTTTTCGCAGCTTACCACGGCCTTCATCGTCGGATAGCTCCAAGGCATCCACCATGGATCCTTATTCGCTTGACCATATATTTTGCTAGCAAAATATAGTCGACAAAAGTTTCAAAGAAACTTCGATAGACATATTGTTACTATCAAAAATATTTGTGCTTTCACACTATAATTTTTATACCCTTCGCTATTTAGTTGTTCTCTAAAAAAGTCTCATAGAAACCTTAATTGAGTTTTATGCCAATTAAGGCAAGTCAAACATTTCTAATAGAAAAGTTTGATATTTAAGCAACTAGAATCGAACCAGAATTAAACTTACCAAAGACTTAATTTGGGGCTGACAAGAGTTGAACTTGTGACCTCACGCTTATCAGGCGTGCGCTCTAACCAACTGAGCTACAGCCCCGCTTATTGACCAGAGACTAAGTCTTTAGCCAACTATATATTAGTATTGAAACTTCAACACCTTCATAATGCAAGCACTATGAATAATAAAAAAGAGAAAAAATACAAACCAAAATCATACTGCAGTTTTACTTTACAAGAGTTACCTCTCTTGAATGTCTTTTACCCAAGACATTTAGGGTTTAAAGATAAATCTTTAAGGACTTAGTAAAAACTAAGCTTCCCTTTCTCGTAGAAAGGAGGTGATCCAGCCGCACTTTCCAGTACGGCTACCTTGTTACGACTTCACCCCCCTTACTAAGCATACCTTCGGCGCCGTCCTCCATAAAGGTTAGACTAACGACTTCGGGTACCCCCAACTCGGGTGGTGTGACGGGCGGTGTGTACAAGGCCCGGGAACGTATTCACCGCATCATGCTGATATGCGATTACTAGCGATTCCACCTTCATGGAGTCGAGTTTCAGACTCCAATCCGAACTGAGACCGGCTTTTTGCGGTTAGCTCCACCTCGCGGCTTCGCATCACTCTGTACCGGCCATTGTAGCACGTGTGTAGCCCAGGGTATAAGGGCCATGATGACTTGACGTCGTCCCCACCTTCCTCCGGTTTGTCACCGGCAGTCTCGCATGAGTCCCCAACTTAATGATGGTAACATACGATAGGGGTTGCGCTCGTTGCGGGACTTAACCCAACACCTCACGGCACGAGCTGACGACAGCCATGCAGCACCTGTAATAGTGTCCCCGAAAGGAAAGAACTATCTCTAGAACGGTCACTAATATGTCAAACCCTGGTAAGGTTCCTCGCGTATCATCGAATTAAACCACATGCTCCACCGCTTGTGCGGGCCCCCGTCAATTCCTTTGAGTTTCACCGTTGCCGGCATACTCCCCAGGCGGTACACTTAACGCGTTAGCTTCGGTACCGAGGTTTGACCCCCGACACCAAGTGTACAAAGTTTACGGCATAGACTACCAGGGTATCTAATCCTGTTTGCTCCCTATGCTTTCGCGCCTCAGCGTCAATCCAGGCCCAAAATGTTGCCTTCGCCATTGGTGTTCTTTCTAATATCAACAGATTTCACCCCTACACTAGAAATTCCACATTTCCCTACCGGATTCTAGTTAATCAGTTTCCTGTCCGTTTCCGGTGTTGAGCACCGGTCTTTCAAACAAGACTTAATTAACCGCCTACACGCCCTTTACGCCCAATAATTCCGAACAACGCTCGCTCCTTACGTGTTACCGCGGCTGCTGGCACGTAATTGGCCGGAGCTTATTCATGAGCTAACGTCATCTACTACTCATTTCCTAGTAGTTTTATTCCTCACTCATAAAAGGATTTTACAACATCTCTGCATTCTTCATCCACGCGGCATCGCTCCGTCAGACTTTCGTCCATTGCGGAAGATTCTTAGCTGCTGCCTCCCGTAGGAGTCTGGGCCGTGTCTCAGTCCCAATGTGGCCGATCACCCTCTCAGGTCGGCTAACTATCGTCGCCTTGGTAGGCTCTTACCCCACCAACTAGCTAATAGTGCGCAGACTCATCTTTCAGCGCAGCAAACGCTGCTTTCCTCTAAAAGCTAAAGCTTAAAGAGATTATTCGGTATTACTCCATGTTTCCATGGGCTATCCCCAACTAAAAGGTAGATCATCTACGTGTTACTCACCCGTTCGCCACTCTCGGAAGTGCAAGCACTTCCTACCGTTCGACTTGCATGCTTAAAACGTGCCGCCAGCGTTCGTTCTGAGCCAGGATCAAACTCTCCGTTATTATGTTTACTAACCGAAGTTAGTAATAACTAAGTTGATCTTTATACTCATTTGGTTCAACTATAAAGTTGTAAACTATTTCTCATAAACACCTTACAAAACTACCTTAATAGTAATTGCAAAACATTTTCTGATCGAAAAGTTTTATGTATTTTTTCCCTTCTCTATTAACAATGTAATACTCAAGTGGTTAAAATTATGCTTTTTTAAGCTTTTTAACATTAAGATTTTGTTGCTAAATCAACTCGAATTAAGAGTTGTTGTTGCAACGCTTGGTGAATATACCAATTCACCTTTTTTTTGTCAACAGTTAATAATAAATTATTACTAAGACATCAACATTTGAATAATTTAGTCTTTAATGTTTCTCTGTGACAACGTTGGGAAATATATCAATCTAAGAACTTTTAGTCAACAGAGAATAATATTTTAATATTTGTTTCCGATAAGACATATATATGCCATGTGATTGTAACCTAAGAAAAAGAATAACAAGAGATAAAATAACCCTAAATAAAAGGGATGTTTATCTAGACTACAACTCAACAACAAAACCTAACAATAGAGTTTTAGCCTCAATTGATCAGATAAACAGAAACTACTGGGGGAACCCTTCAGCACAGAACAGTAGAGGAGTAAATCTTTACAACTATATAAATGGTGAAATACATAAAGCAAAACTTGAGCTTGGATTAAATAATATGAAAATATATTTCGATACAAGTTCAACATCCTTGATACATAAAATTGGAAATATTGAAAAAAATGTAATTACCTCTAATATAGAGCATACCTCTCTACTTAAAGTTGCTAACAATACAGTCCAAGTTGACAATAGAGGACAACTGGATTTAAACAAGTTAGAATCAATATGTAAAAAACAATACCCTTCTTTAATTGTTTACTCTCCTGTAAACCATGAAACAGGAAATATACAGCCTATAGCCAAAATTTTCGAAATAGCAAAAAGATATAATATTAAGATCATACTTGATGCAGTACAGACTATAAATAGACTAGATAGAGAAAAATGGCTGCCTTATTGTGATGGATTTTATTTTAGTGGACACAAAATTCATGGAGTTCAAGGAGCTGCAACACTAATACTAAAGGATAGTTTTATTAATTTTAACTTAGATAATAGTCCTTTACCATTCTCTCTATACAGTGGAACTTTTAATTCTCCAGCAGTTATTGGCCTATTAACAGCGACACTAGATACATTAAAGAGCAGCAAAACAGTATTAAATGAGATAAGAGTACTTCAAAAAGAAGGGATAAATATTTTAGCAAAGTGTTCAAAAGATATAATCTTTGAGTCTGATATAAATAACTTAACAGGTGTCATAAATATATCCATTCCAATTGTTGATAAGATTGAAGATCTTCTTATGCATTTAAGCATAGAAGGAATTCAAGTTGGTAGACTCTCAGCCTGTAGTGGAGACATAAACAAGAAATCCTATGTTTTAACAGCTATGGGTAGAGATATAAAGAGGGCCTCAACCTCTATAAGGATATCCTTTGGTAGAGAATCAAAAAGAGATGATTTTTTTAGATTATCAGCAGCGCTTAAAAGCTTTATATCTTCCAATTTACCCTAAGGAATATTACAATGAATTATGAATCTAAAAACACCTACTATATTACTAATTATACTTACAATAGTTTCATGCAGTTTAGAATCCTCCTACCCTAAAGCTGACTGGACAATAATGTTCTATTTAGCAGATGATTATATCACTCTACCTTTAACAGCAGATATTGATGAATTAACATCAAAAGAGGTAGTTACTAAGAGTATTAGATTAGTTATTTTATATGACGGGCCTTTAAATGGGGATGGAACACTTACAGTTTTAGACTCGCCATTTATAACTAACTCAAGAAATATTGAACTATCATCAACAGCCATTAACATTAATTCAGAAAATGAATTAGATATGGCAAAAGAAGAGACACTTGAAAGCTATATTAAATATGTAAAAGATAAACTACCAGCAGATAATTACGGTCTATATTTTGGTAGCCACGGTACAGGATACAAAAGCTGGGTAGAGAGTGGCTTAGCAGTAGAAAATGGAGAAGACCAACTACTAACCCCTAAAGAGATAAGTAGTGCTATTAAAAATACAGGGGAGATGAGCATAGTGGTTTTTGATGCATGTAATATGGGAAACATCGAAACTCTTTACGAATTCAAAGAGACTAAAGTTGAATATATAATAGCATCCCCAGAATTAATCCCTGGCCCAGGGAATGACTATATAAACTTTATAAATGCTGTTTATCAAGCTCCAAACCTTACCCCTCAAAGTTTAGGGGAAACAACCTTAGAAGTTTATTATAACTACTATAAGGAGAACCCTACTATAAATAACAACCATAACGCTGAATCACTACAAAATTTATATAATGTGGGAGAAATAAAAAAAATAGTCGAGAGTAATGAGTTTAAAAATGAACTAACTACCCTGCTTAGTAAAAAAGATAATAATACTACAATGTTTGATTTCGAAGAGTATGATATATTTACAGAAACGCCAACAAAACCAAATTATTCTAATATATTGGATATACTAGATAATCAGTATATGTTTAATAATGCCATTACTAAGCCCCAAAACGGAGATTATCTCTGGTTATCAATATATACACCAACAATATATAACCCAGGATATGAAGATACAAAATTTGCCAACGAAACAGGTTGGAATGATATAGTTAAAAATCAGTAGGACTTTAGCTCTTTTACAACTCTATCAATTACACTATCTGGGGTAGAAGCTCCCGCTGTAACCCCTACAACTTCATACTTTTTTATCTCTTTTGGAATATCTGTATAATCTTCAATTAACCAAGTGGGAACAACATCTTCTACAGCCTTTTTAAGCCTCTTAGTATTGGAAGAGTTTAATCCACCAACAACAATTATAACATCAACTTCCTGTGCTAACTCAACTACTGCATCCTGCCTCTGCTTAGTTGCCCCACAAATAGTATTAAGAACCTCTAAGGTAGGACACTTTTGTCGTAAACTCACTTCGATCTTAGTAAATTCACCCTTACTAAATGTTGTTTGACTAATAAGGACTGTTTTTTCTGGTAGTACTAAATCTTTAAGATCCGATTCAGTACCAACAACAACTGAAGAGTTAGGAGCGTAACCAACAAGCCCTATAACTTCTCCATGGCCTTTATCCCCACAGATAACAATATAGTAGCCTCTTTCACTATAATCTCTAATCTTTTTTTGAGATGATTTTACTATTGGACAAGTTCCATCTAATATCTCACCACCACGTTTAATAAGACTCTCCTCTAATTGTGGTGTAACTCCATGGGCTCTTATTAATACTTTTTTATTATTTAACTCATCATCTTGAGATAAAAGCGAAACACCCTTATCTTCAAGGTCCTTAATAACACTGCTATTATGAATTATTGGCCCCTCCATAAAGATGTCTTTACCATTAACAGACTCAAGTTCCTTATATATTAAATCTACAGCCTTTTTTACTCCACCACAAAAGCCAAGGGTACTAGCTAACTTAACCCTCATAATCACCTACAATTACCCTATCAGAATCGTTATATTTAAATCCCTTTAAATCGTCTAAGGAGTTAACAACGATAACTCTTTGGGAATGAAACAGTGGAACACTTTCTAAAAAACCATATACAGCTTTTAAGTTTTGATTATCGACACCTAAACGGGATATATCGTAATAATTTAGCTTAGTGGTTAAAGGAGAACCACTAAAGTACCCATTAAAATCAAATCCACCAATTATTTTGGTGTTTTTATAGCTATAATTAGATAACATATCTTCCATCTCAGGTTTTAAATCAGCACATCCGTATGGGTAGGCAATCGTATTAATCAAACTTACTCTATCCCCAACATAGGACTCTAATATTCTATAAAACTCATCTATCTCCCATTTAAAATCAGCTACACTACTATCCTTAGTTACAGGGTGAGTTGTTGTATGTATCCCAATTTCAAAATTATCTAATAAATAGTTAAACTTTCTTTCAATAATAGGAATTCCACGATAATACTCTCCTGTTGCTTCTCTACCACCTGTTTGCCTAAAGGGAATCCCATTAAATGAGACATAAAATGTAAAATTACGTTTACCTTGTTCCAATGGCAAATATCTATTTAATAGACCTACCATACTCTTAGAATCTATCTGCGGCTCACCTAAAGTTTTATCAATCTCCCCATTTACTATATCCTCTGTAGTTGTTTTATATATAAAATTACCCTCAGATGCATCGTCAGAGCCTAATACAATAGGCTTAAAACCTGTAGGAACTTTTGAAAAATCTCTATTTATAAAATCTTTATCACTAATTACATAAAAATTATTGCTATTTAAATAGCTTAAAAACGATTCAAACCCATCAGAGGTAATCTCATATCTAGCTTTAGTACCAATTTTATGAAAACACAACACAGGAACTTTCCCACTATCCTTTTTTGTATAAACAGAGATATCTCCAATTACTTTTTTACTCCATACGTCACTATTTTCTAAATTATAATCTGTTGAAAATAGACTAAAAGATATAAGCATTAAAAATATATATAAAAATTTGTTCAAAATTTACTCCAAAAAAAAGTCGGCTATAATAGCCGACTTAATTATACTAAAATAAATCTATTTATCAACAGACAGTTTTGAAGAAGTCTCAAACTTTGCATGTCTATTTGAAGCAATTTTATTACCCCATGTAACAACAACACTACTTGCAACAAAGATTGAAGAGTAAGTACCAATTACAATTCCTACAATTAAACTTAATGCAAAATCTTTTATTTGACCATCAGCTAAAATAAAGATTGATGTAACAGCAATTAACGTTGTTAATGATGTGATAATAGTTCTACTTAACGACTCATTTAAACTTGTATTAACTTTTTCTTCAAATGAACCAGAAGACTCTTTAACATTCTCTCTTACTCTGTCAAAGATAACAATTGTATCATTTAGTGAGTAACCAATTATAGTTAAAACAGCAGCAATTGTTCCAGTACTAACCTCTAACCCAGTTACACCAATAAATGCAAGCAGAAATAGAACATCATGGAAAATAGCTACAATAGCAGAGAATGCATAGTTTAAATGGAATCTTATCCATACGTATGCTAAAATTAATAATAAAGCAAAGAAAGTTAAAAACAGAACTTCTTGAGTAAGATTAGAAGAGAAAGAACCACCAACAAACTCAGTACTTAAAATAGTAACTTTTGAAGAACCAAAGTTAGAATCTAAAGCAGTTTTAATACTAGAAGCTACTGCAGATTGGAAATTATCCTCCCCACTATCTTGAACTTTAACTACAAATCTATTTTCAATATCAGAGCCTACTCTTTGTACCTGAACACCTTTAATACCACTTAATGTGTCTAAAACTGAAACTCTTTCAATAACTTCTGAACTTGAAATTGCAATTTGTTGGTTTATACCTGCTTTAAAATCGATACCTAGATTAAATCCACCTTTTACAGTGAAAGTAAATATAAAACCTAGAATTATTAAAACGGTTGAGATAATACCAAAATATTTATATTTTGTGAAATTAAAATTTCTAGTCATTATTTTGTCCCCCATCCAATACTTATTTTCTTTTTACCAAGACCATGGGTTCCAACATCAAATAAGAATCTAGAAACAAACAGAGCTGTAAATAGTGAACTTACAATACCTATAGCTAATGTAACAGCAAACCCTTTTATAGGACCCTTACCAACTTGTGATAGGAATAGAGCAGCTATTAAAGTAGTAATATTTGCATCCATAATAGTCCAAAACGCTCTTCCAAATCCAGTTTTAATAGATTGAGCTCTAGATTTACCCTTAGCTATCTCTTCTTTAATTCTTTCGAAGATAATAACATTTGCATCCACAGCCATACCAACATTTAATATAAGACCAGCAATACTTGTCATTGTTAAAGTCATGTTAAATGTAGCTAGAACTGCAATAACAAAGAATAAGTTTAATAGAAGAGCAATGTTAGCGATTAAACCTGCACCCTTATAGTATATAAACATAAATATCATTACTGCTAAAAAACCATATAATATAGAGTAAAGACCTTTAGTAATTGTATCTTGACCTAATTGAGCTCCAACTTGCTGCATATTAATAACTTCTAACTCTACAGGTAGAGCAGCTGTTCTTAATATTAAAGCTAAGTTATTCGCTTCCTCAGTGTTAAAACCAGTTACAACAACTTGGCTTCTAATTGAGTCATTTATAGTTGCCACAGATTTTACTTTATCATCCATAACTACAGCCATAGGTTCTTTAATGTGAGCAGTTGTAAAGTCGAAGAAAATATCTCCACCCTCAGAATCTAACTCAAAGTTTACCTTAGTACCACCTGTCATACTATCTCTATACACACCAGCAGATTTAATATGAGTTCCAGATAGTCCTGGCTCTTTTTCTAAAACAACATAGTCCTGAAATTGATCAATACCATAACGATCCTCAGCATATCTACCAAGAGCTATATAATCATCACCAATTATCTCTGGTGCATTAATATGACCATTTTTATTCCAAAATGCTTTTAACTCTGCTGTTTTTTCATTATTAACAATGTGAAAGTTTAATCGACCCTTACCTTTTAGGAAAGTATCAACAGCTGCAGGATCATAGTCACCTGGGATTTCAATTAATATTTGATCTTCACCCTGTTTTCTGATATTTGGTTCTGTTAAACCAAACTCATCAATACGGTTATTTAAAATCTCTAAAGATCTATTTACAGCATCAGATATTTCTAAGTCAGTTAATTCGTTTTCAGTTTTAAACGTACCATCTTCTTTCTCAATTTTAATAGAAGATTTATCAACTTGAATAACAACACTCATACCACCAGCTAAATCAAGACCAGCTTTTAGAATCTTATTCTTAAGATCTTTATTATCAAAAACAATACCACTATAGTAAGTTTCAAAAGCTGAACGTAGGTTAACTAAACTGTTAACAGAATCTGCACTATCTTTAAATGCGTTTAAAACAACACTTAATGTCCATGATTCCGGCTCCTTAACGCCCGCCTCTTTATACTTTTCTTTAGCAGCTTCTACTAAAAAGGAATATTCAGCAGGGACATCACCATTAGGGTTAGCTTTTACTAACTCTATAACTGCATTAGCACCCTCAGTTGCTTTAACTTGTGATTTCTCTCTAATCCCTTCTTTAGACTCATTTGCAAATGCTCTATCTTCTTCAGAAAGAGATCTGTACCATGTGTATGTAGGTTTAAGTGTTAATAAACCTAATACAACTAAAGCAAGAATTAGGAGTAATTTGAATCTTTTATTCATCTACTTCTCCAGGTAATTTATATATTATTTTTCTTCTTTTACTTCTTTTTTATCTTTATTTTCTGCTTCAGTACTAGGATTTGATACTGTACTAATAGCAGATTTTAAAAAGTCAATTTTAGTAGTTCCATCAACTCGAACAGTTACAATATCATCTTTAACATTGTCAACTGTTCCTCTGATTCCACCAATTGTTGTAATCTTATCCCCTTTTTTTACTGCAGCTAACATAGCCTTAGTCTCTTTTTGTTTTTTACTTTGGGGTCTCATAATTAAAAAGTAGAAAATCAAAATCATTATTAATAGTGGTGCAAACGCCATAAGACCTCCACCCTGTGCTGAAGTTGCTCCCTCAGGTGCAGCTAATAATAATGGTAATTTCATAAAAATGTTCATCGTTTTTTCCTTTTGATATTATTTTATATTAGATTTAAAGACGTTTAACCTTAGTAATTTTATCTGGGACAGAGTATACACCAAAAAGTCTCATAATCTGCATCTCAGAATGATAGTTAGATCCACTTATCTTGTTGTAGGTATCCATTAAATACTTAATACCATCTTTATCATCATTCATAAGAGAAGCACATAACGCAGGTTTAAATAAACCCTTATCAACTAGCTCCTTAACAGAAAGACCTTTTCCTGCCATTTCTGTTTGTTTGTTTACAATAGATTCATCGCCATTGTAACCAACTGTAAACATAAAATCATCTTGTTTCATTCTTTAACCTCTACAATGTAAAGAGAGTTTAACAGCAAAAAAGTAAAAAGTATAGAAAAATCTTCATCTTTTTTGCTGTACTATAATGGGTGTTATAGACTTCTAAGCCTACATCATGCCACCCATACCTCCCATTCCACCCATACCTTGAGGTTGAGCAGCTGAGTTTTCCTCAGGGATATCTGTTATTGCACACTCAGTTGTTAACAATAATCCTGCAATAGAAGCTGCATTTTGTAGAGCTGTTCTAGTTACTTTTGCAGGATCTAGAATTCCTGCAGAAACCATATCTACATAGACCATTTTATCAGCATTAAAACCAACGCCTCTTTTCTCATTTTTAACTTTTTCTGCAACAACAGCACCATCTAGTCCTGCATTTGCAGCAATCTGCCTTACAGGTTCTTCAATTGCTCGTCTAGCTATTTTAAAACCAACCTTTTCTTCTTCTGTAAAATCACTAAGGTCAGCTTTTTCTAATAAAACACTTATTTGAGCTAAAGTTGTACCACCACCAGGTATAATACCCTCTTCAATAGCAGCTCTTGTAGCAGATAAAGCATCTTCGACCCTATCCTTTTTCTCTTTAAGTTCAACTTCTGTAGCAGCTCCAACATTTATTACTGCAACTCCACCAGCTAATTTTGCAAGTCTCTCTTGTAGTTTTTCTCTATCATAATCAGAAGAAGTATCATCTATTTGGTTCTTGATCTGACCGATTCTCTCATTTATAGCAGTTTCATCACCAGCACCAGAAACAATTACAGTCTCATCCTTAGAGATTGTAACTTTAGCAGCTGTACCTAGTTGCTCTAACTCTGTTCCCTCTAATTTTAGACCTATCTCTTCAGATATAACTTCACCTGCGGTTAATATTGCGATGTCTTCCAACATAGCCTTTCTTCTATCACCAAACCCAGGAGCTTTAACTGCACAAACATTTAACGCACCTCTTAAAGAGTTAACAACAAGGGCTGCTAACGCTTCACCCTCTACATCTTCAGCTATAATTAGTAGGGATTTTCCGGCTCCAGCAACTTTTTCAAGTAGTGGTAATAGATCCTTCATATTAGATATCTTTTTATCAAAAACCAGGATGTAAGGGTGTTCCATTACTGTAGTCATTGTATCCCTATCAGTAGCAAAGTAAGGTGATAGATAACCTCTATCAAACTGCATTCCTTCAACAAAGTCAGTTGTAGTTTCAAATGTTTTTGACTCTTCAACAGTAATTACACCATCTTTTCCAACTTTCTCTAGAGCTGCAGCAATTTCATCACCAATCTCCCTGTCATTATTTGCAGAAATAGTTGCAACTTGAGCAATCTCTTCCTTCTCTTTAATATCTTTTGCTAGATTAGCTATCTCATTAACTGCTAAAACAACAGCCTTATCAATACCTCTTTTTAGACCCATAGGATTGATACCAGCAGCGACACTTTTAAGCCCCTCTTTTACAATTCCGTAAGCGAGAACAGTTGCTGTAGTTGTTCCATCCCCTGCAACATCGTTAGTTTTTGTAGAAACCTCTTTAACTAACTGAGCACCCATATTTTCAAATGGATCATCAAGTTCAATCTCTTTTGCAACAGTAACTCCATCTTTTGTAACTAAAGGTGCACCAAACTTTTTATCAATTAAAACGTTTCGACCCTTTGGCCCTAAAGTTACCTTTACTGCATCTGATAGTTTTTCAACACCTATTAATAGGCTCTTTCTTGCCTGTTCATCAAATTGCAACTGTTTTGCCATTTTATATATTCTCCTATTATTATGAATATTTATTTTAATATAAAATACTAATTGATTATTCAATAATCAAGTTTTTTTTAATATCAATTGTATTTGACTAAATAAACTCTCCGCTTAGATAGCTGCTTGAATCCCCTGATTCACTAATTATAATAACCTTTCCCTGATCATCTAAGCCCTGTAAGACACCTTCTACTATGTTATTATTATCAGGATTACCCACAGAAAATCGAACTTCTTCCCCCTGTCTATATAAAGAGCTGTTAAGCTCACTAAGCCAAGTTGAGGATCTAAGAGTTTCATAGAATGTATTAAGAAATTTTGTTAGTACCATCTCCAGGTTATACCCATTATTACTTATTTTTGAGAGAGACGTAGTATTATCCTCTATATCTTTATCAAAAACTAACTGATTAACATTTATTCCAACTCCAACTAATATATACCCCTTTGAAGAGTGGCATAAAATACCAGATATTTTTTTCCCATTAACAAGTACATCGTTTGGCCATTTAACCTTAGCATCAGCTCCGGTAAGTTCTTTAATAACCTTAGACAGGGCTAAGCCAGCTTTTAAAGGTGTGCAACCAAAGCCTTTACCAATGGTATCTCTATCTAATACAAGTGTAAAAGTTAGGTTTTGATAGGGTGATGATTCCCATTTTCGGCCAGAAACTCTCCCTATTCCATTAGTCTGATTATCAGTAATAAATAGGGACCCATCAATATTTTTTTCATCAATTGTTTCTGAGGCGTCTGCCATAGTGGATCTTGTAGACTCTTTATAATATGTAAGTCCTCCAAATGGATTTTCAATCTTCTTTAAATTCATATAGTTATTAAACAACAGTAGGACTTTTTTTTCAAGCTGATAGAAGAGTTTCCGGAGGATTCTCTTGAAGAGTTTCCGGAGGATTCTCTTGAAGAGTTTCCGGAGGATTCTCTTGAAGAGTTTCCGGAGGATTCTCTTGAAGAGTTAAATTGGAATTACTCTATAGATGTTTTCTAGCAGCTCCACTATATAGGAACGCTCTCAACCCTCAAACTCTCCTTGTTCAGATAAAACTTTACCTTCTTTTTATCCTCTGTTAGGCTGTATTTTACTCCACAAATAGTTATTATATTACCAGCAAAAATTGTTCCACTAACACTAACTGTAGCATCAGGGTACTTATAGAGACTCTTCTTTTTCTCTTCAAGTTCTGCAGAACCCCTGGATATAACGCTCTCAATCTGCTTAATTAGATCTAATTTTTTATCTGTCTTTCTATACTCAGGAAGTTTATTTAACTTCCCTAACTTCTCTTTTAAAACCTCAACTCTTTGTGAGATAGAGTCTATAGCTCTTTTATCTATATAGGAAAAGCCAATTTCAATTTCAGAGTTAGGACTTCCATCCTTACCTATATTTTTAGCAATGACCCCAAGTTCAGAGTGAACAGAACTACTAACTAGAGAACCATTCTCTCCTAAATCCAATCTTCCTAGGGTAAATACTTTTGAGTTCATTATATTTTTTTCAACTTCAATTCCACTTTTTGACTCAACATGGCAGTTCTCAATAAACCGAGCAGTTATCTTCCCACCAACTCTTACCATCGCTTCTTTACGGCCAATAATACCCTTATCAACAACTAGATTCTTTCTACAAAGAATATCTGTGGCATCAACATTACTTTTGCAATACAAAGATCCACCAGCAGCAACCTTAAACCCATCTTTTATTTCGCCCTCAATAATAACATCCTTATTAAAGGATATATTTCCAGTGCTATAGTCTACATTATGCTCTATATGTAAAACATCATTTATATGGATATCCCTATCCTCGGAAACTTCATAACGACCACTAATTGCAGCGTATAAATTCCCCTTTAATTCTGCTGTATTTCTACCATTTGAAAACTGTATTATTTTCTTTTTTTTAAATGGAATTATCTTTTTTTTAACACTAAGGCCATTAACACCCGGACGACCGTTATCTCTACGAGCAATTAATTCACCTTTTTTAACCATAATAAATTTTGAAACTTCATGGTAATCTATTTGTCCACTTCCAAGATCTAGACCCATAGCATTTTTAAAAAACTTCTCTTCTAAGTTCCAATGGGCTGGAACTTCGGAAACAGGTTTAGTACCTGTGGCAATTTTAACTCCAGTACGGACCTTTTTACTGCTGTTACAGTAGTCAATAGTAGAATTAATCAAGTCCCAATCCAAGCCTTCAGTAATTTCAGCCTCAGCAAGAGCACTTTTTACATACAAAATACTTAACTCAGCTCCCTCTCCTACAGCTGGGATAAAATCAGCATAGGCCTTAAAGTCGTCTTCGGATAGTGTTATTTTTAACTCACAGTTACTCATAAGAAAATTATCGGCAAACTTTAATAAAATAAAAACTTTTTTTGAAAGTTTACCATTGAAATTAGGTGAAAATTTATTCATAATGAATGTATAAATATACAAAACAGTAAATAAAGGATAATAAATTGACATCTAGACACGATAGGTTAAAAATAATTCAAGGCATAATTGAAACAAACTCAATAACAAGCCAAGAGCAGTTACTAGGTATATTAAAGGATAATAATGTTAATGTTACCCAGGCAACTCTATCAAGAGACCTAAAAATGTTAAAAGTAGGAAAGGTCTCAGATGGTGCAAAGGGGTATATATACACTCTTCCATCTATTCTAAACCTAAAAGAGTCGGAACAACAATATATAAACGATTTTCTTAGAGGTTTTTTATCAATAGCATTCTCAAACAATATCTGTGTAATAAAAACCCTCCCGGGTCATGCCAACAGTACGGCTGCTGCAATTGACAATCTACTTTTTGATGAAGTTATTGGTTCCATAGCTGGGGATGACACAATAATGGTTATTTTAAGTGATGAATATCCAAAAGAGGATTTCATTAGTAGTTTAAATAGTAAAATAGAAGGTCTGGAGTTATAAGATGAAAGCAGCAATTTTAGGTTCAACAGGTTATACGGGTTTAGTTCTACTAAGATTTCTACTAGACCATCCAGAAATAGACGAGATAATTCCGGTATCATCTTCATCAGTGGGTCTATCTATTACAGAGTATGACCCGGGGATTTTTTCAAAAAGTTTATTAACAAAGGTTAAAGACGGTCTCTTAAAATCTGTAGATGATGCAAAACTAGCAAAACCTGATGTTGTTTTTGCAGCCTTACCCCACCTAAAATCTGCGGAAATATGCTCAGATTTTTTTGGAGATTCAGTTATAATAGATCTATCAGCAGATTTTAGAATAGAAGATGCAGAACTTTTTGAAAAGGCCTATGGGGAGAAACACCCAAACCCTAAATTACAAAAAGAGGCTGTTTATGGACTTAGTGAGTGGTATAAGGATAAAATAAAAAATGCCCAATTAATCGCTAATCCAGGTTGCTATCCAACAGCATCACTTCTACCCCTACTTCCCTTAGTAAAAGAGGGTATTATAACAAATGATATTGTAATAAATGCGCTATCTGGAATTTCCGGAGCAGGACGAAGTGCAAAACCTAACTCTCTATTTGTAAAAAGGAATGAAAACGCCAATGCCTATAACATTGGAACTAAACATAGACACCAGATAGAGATAAAAAAAGAGTTAGATTTTATTGATAATTACAATACCAAGGTAATATTTAACCCACACCTTATACCCCTAAGCAGGGGAATGGTAGTAACGACAGTTGCGAAACTACAAAAAGAAGTAACAGATTCTAAAATATTAGAGATTTATACTAAATATTACGGAAATTCGGAATTTGTAAATATATTAAAAAACTCCCTACCTGAGTCTGGGAGTACAATAAACTCTAACAGGTGTGATATTAGTTGGCAATTAGAGGATAATTCAATAATTTTGTGCTCAACAATTGATAACCTGGTAAAGGGTGCATCGGGACAAGCAGTTCAAAACATGAATATTAGGTTTGGGTTTAAAGAGTCCTTAGGCCTCTCTTTAAACGGAGAACTTTAATGAAAGAGACTCTATTAATAAAAACCGGTGGAAAGGTAGCAGTTGAAGGTTTAGAGCTAACAAGTCTTATACAAGAGATTAAAACACTAAAGAGTAACTACAATTTTATACTGGTTCATGGAGGGGGAGCTGAAGTAACAGCTGCTTCAAAAATTTATGGATATAAAACAGAGTTTGTTAACGGGGTAAGAATGACCTCTAAATTGGAGATGTTACTAGTTGATGGAGTCCTTGCTGGAACAGTAAATAAAAGATTAGTTAGAAACTTTGAGTCCCAAGGAGTTAAGGCTGTTGGGTTATCTGGTAACGATGGAAAGTTATTTACCGGGGTAACAAAGGATTCAAGTAAAAATAACAGAACTGGAAAAGTTACAAAAACCGACACTAACCTAATAAAAATATTATTAGAAAACAGTTACACACCAATAGTCTCCTCTGTATCAATGGAAGAGAGCGGAGAACCGTTAAATATTAATGCGGATGAAGCTGCCCTTGCAATCTCAGAGGATTTAAAGGTTGATAAACTAATATTTATCTCTGACATCCCTGGGATTCTAAAGGACGGGGAAATTTTACATGAAATGACCCCAACCTCTATTTCTAAGGAGATAGAAGAAGGTGTAATTTCCGGAGGGATGATTCCAAAGGTCGATGCATCTGTAAAAGCCCTTAATAAGGGAGTAAAAAGCGTTGTAATAAGCAACTATCTTAAAAGTGGTGACTTATTAAAACTTATAGAAAACAGTAAAGGTTCAAAAATTACCTTAGAAAAGGAGTGTTTATGAGTCCATTTGTAAATAAACCACCATACCCAAACAATTATGGTAGTGATTTTTTAGTTCTAGATAGAGGGGAAGGTTGTTACATCTTTGATAAAAAAGGCAATAAGTACCTGGATTTTGGCTCAGGGATATCTGTAAATGCCCTTGGTTACGGTAGAGAAGATTTAGCAGATATTGCATATAAACAGATGAAAAAATTGATCCATACCTCCAATCTATACGCTACTGAGCCAGCTTTAGAATTGGCGACTAAACTGTGTAAGACTGGGAACTTTGCCGCTGTTCATTTTGGAAACAGTGGAACAGAGGCAAATGAAGCTGCATTTAAATATGCTAGAGCCTATAGCCAAAGGGTAAAGGGAGAAGGAAACTATAAGATTCTCTCCTTTAGTAATGCTTTCCATGGAAGAACCTTTGGAACTATGTCAGCAACGCCTAAGGAGAAATATAAGGCACCATTTTATCCACTAGTTCCTGGGTTTGAAACTGCAGAGTATAACAGTGTTGATGACCTTAAAAAGATATTGGATAGTAGTTTTGCTGCTGTTATTGTAGAACCTCTTCAGGGAGAGGGGGGACTAGACTCCCTAACTAAAGAGTTCTGTGAAGCTCTCCATGAGATATGTTTAGCAAAGGATATATTAATCATCTCCGATGAAGTTCAAACAGGTTTTGGACGAACTGGAGAGTTATATGGATATGAAACCTTTGGGCTTAAACCAGATATTATTACTCTATCCAAACCTTTAGCAGGAGGATTACCCCTTAGTGCGACTCTAATTCCTAAAAAAGTCAATGATCTAATTAAAATTGGAGAGCATGGAACTACATTTGGTGGAGGGCCTGTAACTACAGCAGTAGCCCTAAAAGTGATGAGTATTATTAATGACAAGGAGTTTCTTGACAACATAAAAGAGTTAAGTAGCTACTTTAAATCAGGTTTAGAGGATATTATTATTAGTTGTAGTAGTGCGTTAAAGGTAAAAGGAGAAGGACTTCTTCTTGGGCTTCAACTAGCAAACCCCAACTTGATTCCTACAGTTATAAATAAATGTAGGGAGAGTGGATTATTAATATTAAGGACGGGAAGCGACTCTTTAAGATTTGCCCCTCCTTTAAATATAACAAAAGAAGAGATTAAAACTGGCCTTGATATATTAAAAAAGGCACTTTAGGAGTATAAAATGGGAAAAAAGATTAAAAAGATTGCATTAGCTTATTCAGGTGGTTTAGATACATCAATTATCATTCCATGGTTAAAAGAGCAGTATGAAGGTGCAGAGATTATTGGAATATGTACAAATGTTGGACAGGATGAAGATTGGGCTAATATGGAAGCTAAGGCATTAAAAGCTGGTGCATCAAAACTATATATAAAAGATATCAAAGAGGAATTAGCAGCAGAGTATATATTCCCAATGGTTAGAGCTGGAGCAATTTATGAGGGTAAATACCTACTAGGGACCTCTATAGCTAGACCTTTACAATCAAAGCATCAGGTAGAAATGGCATTAGCTGAAGGCTGTGATGCTCTATGTCATGGGTGTACAGGAAAGGGTAATGACCAGGTAAGATTCGAATTAACATATAAGGCTTTAGCTCCTGAGCTAGAAGTAATAGCTCCTTGGAGAGTTTGGGATATTCAATCTAGGGAAGATGCAATCGATTTCGCCAATGAGAGGGGAATCGAGTTAACAGTAACAAAGGAGAAAATTTACTCTAGGGACTGGAATATTTGGCACATGAGTCATGAGGGTGGAGACTTAGAGGATTTATGGAATAGACCAAAAGAGGATATGTTTTTATTAACAAAATCCCCTAAAGATGCACCGGATAAAGAGACAGAAATTATTATAGATTTTGAGAAAGGTATTCCTGTAGGTCTAAATGGGGAAAAAATGTCAGCCTTTTCAATACTACAAACTTTAAACAAGTTAGGACATGATAACGGAATCGGTAGAAAAGATATTGTGGAGACAAGATTAGTTGGAATGAAGAGTAGAGGTGTTTACGAAACTCCAGCTGGAACAATTTTACATGAGGCTATAAGAGATCTAGAGATGGTAACACTAGATAGGGATACCTTAGATCTTAAAAATAAACTTTCCATAGATTACTCTAACCTGGTTTATGCAGGAAAGTGGTATACAACAGCAAGGGAGAGTCTTGAAGCTTTTATGGCTAAAACCTCAGAATTTGTTACAGGTTCTATAAGGGTTGTACTCTATAAAGGTAATGTTTTAATTACAGGAAGAAAGTCAGAATACTCTCTATATCTTGAGGATCTAGCATCATTTGGAGAGTCAAGTTATGACCACAATGACGCGACAGGTTTTATCAATCTCTTTGGATTATCTACAGGTGTTACTGCGATGGTTCATAAGGAGAAAGAGGGAAATAGTGGTCCTGCAGCCGAAATGATAAATATTGCAGCAACTTATCATAAAGAGTAGAAATAAAGTGAACATAGGGCCAGTAAATAACATAGATGCTACTTACTGGCCTTTACTTATTTTAAAACTAAAAGTAAAAAGATTATTTTTTATATAACTTTATAGGTTCAATCTACGATAATATATATATGAGAAGAGTAAATATAAAGACATCTCTAATTTTTTGGGATATTGTAACATTCATAGTTGTTTTTATTTCAACGTATCTCATGTTTGAAGTTGTTATTAAAAATATTATATCAAATTCTAGTAATAGTGATTTCTATGAGAAGTTAGACTCTATTGAAGCTGAGTATTTTAATTCATTCTCCTACCTGGAAAATAAAGAGACCCTTGTCTATTTTGATTATATTGATGATATATTAAACTACAGTGTAGCTTCAGGTATTAATAAAGTAAAATATGATGATAGTATATTTGTAATTCTTACAGACATTGAGGGTATGGAGATAAAATCTGGAAAGAAGAGTGATCCAAACTTTTTAGTCAAAATAGATAATGCACTACGGGATAAAATTAAAACATATGCCTCCCACATTCCTTTAACTCTCCCCCAAGAGGAGTATAACTCTATAATAAATAGATCTCAAAACGAAGAGGATAAAAACTATCTTAAAGGGTTATTTACTATTAATTCAAAAAATGTTTATGAACTATCTAGAATCCCTAATATTAATGATAGGAATCGGTATTTTCAAATATTAGAGGGTAGAGCTTACAAAGCTGATAACAATATTAGTTTTCAAATTGAATTTAATAACCAAGAGTATGTAGTAATTATCGAGTATGCAAAACACGGAATATTAACTAAATCAGAGAAGGAAGTTACATACCCCATATTCATAGTAGCAGATCTAAGTAGTGATTTTTTCTATCTAATTAATAAGGTTAGAAATACATTTTTAGGAATTCTTCTTTTTGTTTTTTTACTAGTTGTTATCATTAAACTAATTACAACTAGTAAAATAACAAAGGAGATTGGTTCTATAAGTAAAATAATTAGTCAGGAAGGGGAAAATATTAGAACCCAAGGGTTAGTAAGAAAGAAGGTAAAAGAGATACACACTGATTTTTCCGAAACATCTACACTTTTTGACTCTTACGCAAACCTACACCAAAGATTAAACACCCTTGGAGAGATTGTCTCAGGAATATCGGATAAAGAGTTATTAACAGCTGTGCTAATGGACTCAAACTCTATTTTAGATCCTCATGAGGAGGAGATGACTGTTCTTTTCCTAGATATTAAAGGCTTTACAACTCTAACAGAGAAGTATCAAGAGAAGGTTTTTACCATTGTTAACTCTATATGGGTAGAAGTAGAAAATGTAGTTGAGGGTAATTATGGTAAGATCAATAAATATATTGGTGATGCCTGTTTAATAATATTCCAGGAAAAAAGGGGTACCAATAACTCCTCTTTCTATGCTTTAAAAAGTGCTATATTAATTCTTGAGAGAGTTGGACAGCTGCAAAAAGAGCTGGAGATAGAGTTTAATTTTAGGGTAGGATTAGACTTTGGAAAAATTGTATATGGTAAAACAGGTACTGAAAATAACTATGAACTAGGTGTTATTGGGGATACTGTAAATACTGCAGCACGATTAGAAGCTATAAACAAACAGTATAAAACAAACCTACTAATGACAGAGACTGTTGTAAATAAAACAAAAAAACAACTAAAATCATTAAACCCCCATCTCTCATTCTATAAGGTTGATAAAGTACGACCTAAAGGTAAAAAAGAACCTAAAGAGTTATATACGATCCTTGGAAATAATGGGAAACAGTCTAGATTCATTGGCTCTTCTTCCTATCTATCTAATAACAGTTTAAATAATATTCAGAACATTATGGATAGTTTTACAAATGGAATAAGCCTTTGGAAGACCTACTATGAAGCTAAGGATAAAAAAGCAAAATCCGAAGCCCACAGATTAGCAATTAATAAGTGGAAGAGTACATTAAAACAGATAAAACAGGCGTATCTAATAGAAGAACTTCCAACTATGGAGAAGTATATATCTAGAATTATTACAATTAATGAGTTAGAAGAGTATAAAGCTAATAAAGATAAATGGTTTAAAAAAGATAATCACGAGATTCAGGAGCCATCTGAAGACTGGATAAAATATGGTTATATTGAGATTGAGAAGTAGGAGGTGAAAATGAAAATTAATACAAATATCCCAATTTTTATTATTCTTACAGTTTTTGTTGCCTCTAACGCTTTATTATATCGTTACCTTAATAATGGATATTTTATAGATAAAACTCCTAAAACCCAGGAAGTTAAGGTAGAAAATGTTATATTTAAACTAATCTCTGCCCACGAAAGAGTTCTACTAAAAAGAAACCAAGAGATTTTACTTGAAGCCCAGAGACTTAGGAACCAAAAGCTAACGATAACAGACTCAGAAGAGCTAAAGGCAATTGAGGCAAAACTAAAGGCATTAGAGCTAGAGTCACAAAATGTTCAGGAACTTGTAAGAAATAGTGAAAATGAAAAGAGAGCTGCTGAGAAAAAAGCTCAAAATGACCAGATACAACTAACAGAACTTATGCAGTCAAATAGCAGAATGGGTGCGGAACTTGAAAATGTAACTACAGAGTTTGAGGAGTATGTAGAGACCATAAAAGAGACCCTAATATCTAATAGCTTCTCAGAGCAGGATTTAAACAGTATAAAAATTGGATTTAGAAATAAAAAAGGCCTTGATTATATTACAGATATGGTTGGTAACATCCAGGAGAATAGGACAATTTTAAGCCGTAATTTTACAAATGATATATTAAGTAGGTCTCAAGAGTATGATGATGGCCTTAAAGTGATTGCAAAACTATTAAATGATACAACCTACAATACTGTATTAGATGATAAGGGATTATTAGACACTGAAAAGTCTATAAATAGACTTAAAAATTCAATTGATAGCTTTATTAAAACAAAAGATAGACTAAGTAATGATAGATTAAATAGAGAGTTAAGTAGACAAGAGAGAGAGATGCTTAGTGACTTAAATCTTCAATTAAAAAATTTAAAAGCACAGGAAGAGATTAGGCTAAAAGAGTCTATAGATAAGCTTTTAGCTGAACAAGAAGCACTTAGATTAAATGAATTAGATTTAGCATCTAAGGATAAAGAGTTAAGTCTTAAAAATCTTGAAGAGAGATTACGACAAGAGTTAAAAGGGAGTGAAACCAAAATTGAAGTAGACTTACCTGTAGCAGATACTCCTCTTAAAACAAAATGGGTATATATCCCTGCTCTATGGCAGTCATCAATTAGCTCATTAGAGTACTTTGGGAAAAAAGTTGACTCTATTGCATGGAGTAGAGAGAGTATATCAGATAATCAAACTATATCTTTTACAGGAGAGTTTGACCCTAAAGGTGAAGTTATGTTTATTCTATATGGTAGTGGTAGGTTTAAGGATTTTTCTAATGGTTATATAATACATATTTTCCATGAGGAAAACAGACAATATAGAGTTGAAGTTAAAACTAATGGATTAGATAGCAGCTCTAAAACTATCTACTCAGAAACATTTAATAGCGATGATAGTTTAAATGGGGAGTATTATATAAAAATCGCCTTAGGGAAATTAAGTATAAGTTTAAATGATATAAATCTATTAACTGACCTTAATTTAGGAAGTAATCTAAGTGGAAGATTTGGCTTTATAAATAGAGAAATTAGCAGTAAAGAGTATAAAATAACCAATATTAAACTCTTTAATATTAGGTAGTGTATCACTTTATAATACTAGCATATAGACATTTATTTTTCAGAGTAATAAACTTCTTATTATAGGAGAAATTATAATATGTCAGTAAATTATGTAAATCTGGATAAATCGGATAATTTTAAAAAATTATTAGAGACACCAGTATGCCAAATTAAAGAGGAACTTAGTTCAGATAGAATTAAGAAATACAGTGCTTCAGCAGGTGCTGGTTTAGTCTATAATTTTGCAGGAAAAAAAGTTAATAATACAATCTTAACACTTCTACAGGGACTAGCTGATGAACAGCAATTAATTGAAAAATATAAATTACTTCTTAATGGAGATGTAATTAATACAGGTGAAAAACGAATGGTTCTTCACCACCATACACGGGGAATGAAACTCGATGATGTTGTCTCTGAAGGTCAAGATATGACAAAGTTCTACGATGGTGAAAAGAAAAAAATATATGACTTTGCAAAAAAAGTTCATAACAAGGAGATCCTAGGATCCACAGGAAAACCATTTGATACTGTGGTTCAAGTTGGGATAGGTGGTTCAGACTTAGGTCCAAGAGCAATCTACCTTGCACTAAAAAACTATAACAAACCAGTTTTAAATGCCCACTTTATTGCAAACGTTGATCCAGATGATGCAAACAATGTTCTAAGTTCTTTAAACTTTGAAACTACACTATTTGTTTTAGTTTCAAAAAGTGGAACAACTCAGGAAACTCTTACAAACCAGAAGTTTGTTTTAAATAAGATGGAGAAGGCTAATATTTCGGGCTTAGTTCCACTAAAACACTTTGTTAGTGTAACATCTGCAACAAGCCCACTAGCTGCAGATACTAACTATCTTTCATCATTTTTTATTGATAATAATATTGGTGGAAGATTCTCAAGTAGTAGTGCTGTTGGAGGTTGTATTTTATCTCTAGCACTAGGTCCTGAAATCTTTGAAAGATTTTTAAGTGGAGCAAGAGAGGCTGATAAGCAAGCATTAAATAGTAATATTTTTGAAAATGCTGCACTATTAGACGCTTTAATTGGTGTTTACGAGAATAATGTATTAAATATGAAAAATACAGCGGTAATCCCATATTCAGAATCTATGTCCCGATTCCCTGCCCACTTACAACAGCTTGATATGGAGAGTAATGGTAAAAGTGTAAATAGATTTGGAGATAGAGTTTCTTACTCTACAGGTGTTTCAATTTTTGGAGAGCCTGGAACAAACTCTCAACACTCCTTCTTCCAATACATACACCAGGCGACATCAATAATTCCTGTACAGTTTATTGGTTTTAGAAAACCACAAATCGATGCAGATATGGAGTACCAAGGGTCAACAAGTGGTAAAAAACTTAATGCAAACCTTGTAGCTCAAATGACTGCAATGGGTGTTGGTAAAGATGATGAGAATAAAAATAAAAACTTTGATGGAGAGAGACCTACATCCCTACTCCATGCAGACCAATTAACACCTGAGACAATGGGTGCAATATTAGCACACTTTGAAAATAAAGTAATGTTCCAAGGTTTTACATGGAATATAAACTCCTTTGATCAAGAGGGAGTACAGTTAGGAAAATTACTAGCTAATAAAGTTCTAAATAACCAAATGGACGACGTTCTAAAAAGTTATGCAGATTTAATGATCTAAAAAGGTGGGAGGGTAAACCTCCCACACTTATGACTAACATCAACATTTCGTTTATCCACAACAACTTAAAGATTATGGTCGACACATAGAAGCTATGATATTTTTATGTATCATAATTTTTAGGAGTCTATATGACAATTAGAGTAAAACTTTTTACCTATGTTATTATATTAAGTGTTTTATTAATGGGAGTATCTTATTTTTCAACTTTCATTTCTATGGACATATTATCTAAGACGGAACATATTTATTCAGATCAGTTTGTAGGTACAAGCCTATTATTAGAGGGAAAAAACAGAATAAATAGTGCAGACCATGAACTTAATTCACTTCTTGCAAAAAACTTGTTACAATTATCAGACTCTAAAGAGAGTCTGAACTCTAAAAACTTAATTGAAGAGCATTTAAAAGATGGTAAGATAGAGATAAATAGTTTTATAAAACTTTATGAAAAATTCAGCATTTTCAACAAAGAGATAGATAGTTTAAAAATTGACATTACAAAATATAATAACCAAATAAATAAAATCATCACAAACATGAATAATGAGACACTATCTCCCCAAGATATAGAAGAGTACAATATTACTTTTAATAAGCTTAATACTAATGTAGAAAAACTCTTAACCTACATAAAAGAACAGGGAGAAGAAAACTATATATCTGTTAGAAGTTATGGAAAAAATCTATTTATAACCTACCACATTATTGCTGCAACTGGAGCAATTCTGGGATTATTCATTTTATTAACAATTAGGAAATCGGTTTTAAAACCTTTAAAAAGACTTAATGAAGAAGTTAAAGAGCTATCCCTTGGTGAGGGTGACTTAACTAAACGTATACCAGTTAACGGAGACGATGAGATGGCTAGCTTAGGTAGTAACCTTAATAGCTTTATTGGCAAAACCGAGTCAATTCTTATAGCTCTTCGCCAATCAATAAACGAGGTTAATACAATAAAAGAGGGTACGGTAAACTCAATTTCAGAAAATAGTGCGGCAACAACAGAGGTTTCCGCTAATACAAACTCAATTGTAAGCCAAGTTACATCCCTTGATAATGAGGTTCAAGATGCGGATATTTCTGTAAAAAGATTAGATAAAAGTGTCGCTCATTTTGATAATCAGGTTATGGATCAAGTAGCAAATGTTGAGCAGACAACAGCTGCGGTAACTCAGATGATAGGCTCAATAAGTAATTTGTCGAATATAGCTAAGGGTAGGAAGCAAGGGGCTGAAAAGTTAGTAGAAAAGATAGTAGAAGGAGACAAAGTAGTACAAAGGTCTGTTTCATCAGTGGAGGATATAAATAAGGATATTGATAGTATCCTAGGTATGGTAAAAATAATTTCTAATATTGCATCACAAACTAATCTTCTTGCTATGAACGCAGCTATAGAAGCCGCCCATGCAGGGGATGCGGGAAAGGGTTTTGCAGTTGTAGCTGATGAGATAAGAAAGCTAGCTGAAACCTCTAGAATACAATCAGAGTCTATAAGTGGTGTTCTATCCCAGACAATAAACAATATAAAAAGAGCCTCGGAGGCGAGTAACTTTACCAATACAATTTACAAAGAGATACAGAATGAGTTTAATATTCTAATAGACGCTTTTACAGAAATATCACAAAACTCCAGTGAACTTGATCTAGGAGGAAAGCAGATTCTTGAAACCATGGAGAACCTTAATAACGGAAGCCAAAAATTGGATTTTGAGTCAAGGGAGTTAAAAAATGTTAATTCCGAGATGGTTTTAGTTGTTGGAAACATTTCACAAATATCACTATCAATAAACGACTCAATAAAAGAGATAAATGTCGGTATAAAGGATATTGCAAATGGAATTGAAGAGGTAAATACTCTATCTGGTAATTTAAATAGATCTATGGAAACAGCAGAAGGTCATCTAGGAAAGTTTCAACTATCAATATAAAAAAAGGGGCTGTTCCAAAAGTAATAATATAACAGCCCCTATATATTAATTATTAGTCATTGATAAGGGCATTCTTGTAGTGGATAAAACATCCTTCCAAATTGGTCCTTTAGGGTCAACAACCTTTCTTTTAGATATAGCAGTTCCAATTGGAACGTGAACTAGGTGATAGTTCCACATACTAATTAAAACCTTAGTCTTCCCAGCCATAGCAGCGTGAACAGCGTTAGTACCAAGTCGGGCACAGTAAAGTGAATCGTTTGGAGTTGCTGCTGCAGCTCTAATCATATAACTTGGATCGATATATTTTAAGTTAGCAGGTAACCCCTTCTTTTTTCTATGTTCAACTATCTTCTGGGCAAGGAAAACCCCAATATCAGCTAGCTTTTTATTTCCAGATTCATCCTTAGCATTAGAGGCTTCTAATAGATCCTGTCCAGCACCTTCGGCGACTAATATAACAGCATGAAAACTTCTCTCAAGTCGTTTATCTAAGGCTTCTAATAGTCCATTTGGCCCATCAAGTTCAAATTTGACCTCAGGGACTAAAACAAAGTTAGCATCATTACTAGCTAATGCTGTATGGGCCGCTATAAAGCCAGATTCTCTTCCCATAACCTTAACTAGGCCGATACCATCTATTGCTCCCTTAGCCTCTGTATGAGCCGAATAAACAGCATTAACAGCTTCAGCAACAGCGGTCTCTACTCCAAAAGACTTTTGAATAAAACTAATATCATTATCTATCGTTTTTGGAACTCCCACAACTGAAATCTTAAGTCCCCGTCTTTTAATCTCGTCAGCTATATAGAGTGCTCCGTGTTGAGTACCATCTCCACCTATAACAAAAAGCATATTTAAATTCATACGCTCAATAGTATCAACTCTAGTCTCTATTGATGGTCCACCCCTAGAAGAACCTAAGATAGTCCCACCCTTAGTATGAATATCATCTACATTTGTAGGGTTTAACTCTTTAAAAGGTAGATTATTATTTGGATCTAAACCTTGATATCCATATCGAATACCAGTAATTCTCCTAACTCCATATTCATACCAAAGAGATCTAACAATAGCTCTAATAACATCATTTAATCCTGGACATAGTCCTCCACAGGTAATAATTCCTGCATGTACATGGTTTGGCTGGAAATAGATATGTCGTCTAGCTCCTGCCTTCTCCATAAGATTACCTTCTACATAATCATCCCTATTATTTTTTGATCCCTCATGATAAATAATATCATACAATACTCTTTCATTATCATTTACAAAGGATGCATGTGCTTCATCCATATTGTTTTTTAAGGGGATAGGGGACTCTATTTTACATTCACCTAATGTTTCTACAGTAAAATCCAATTCTTCCATACCTCATATTGTTATTTTTTTTCATAGTTTTATCAAGCGTAGTTTTACACTTGTTGCACTTACCCACTCTTTTTAAGTAAAATAGGTAATAAAATTGTATTAGGAGTGATAATGAGTAACATTATTTCAATAAAAAATATTCTTTTTGGATATCAAGAAGATAAGGATATATTTAAGGATTTTTCAATTGAAATCCCTGGGGGAGTTACCACATTTATAGGTCAAAATGGAACAGGAAAATCCACTTTAATGCTTCTAGCCGCAGGTAGATTATTGCCAGAAAATGGTCAAGTAAAAATTTTAGATAGGGATACAAAAAATATAACAGATGAGGAAGAGTTAAATAGACTAGCTTCAGTTATATACCAAAATATGGAATTTGATACAGAGGAGACTATTGGAAACTTACTCAAAATAGTTTATCAAAATGGTCATCATTCAGATTCTGTTGATGATAAATTGATTTCCGAAATTGTTGAAGTTATGGAGCTTCAAAACTCCCTAGAGAAAAAAACAAATGCTGCAAGTAAGGGTGAGATGCAGCGAGTAATAATAGCTTTTTCTCTACTTTATGGTTCCCCTATAATACTTATGGATGAGCCAGTATTTGCCCTTGAGAATGACCAAAAGGATAGAGTTTTTAAATATATTACAAGCTATGCACATAAATTTAATAGGCATATTATCTACTCAATTCACGACATAGATATATCAAAGAAGTTTTGTGATAATGTTGTTCTATTTTTTAAAGATGGTAGTGCAAAGGTTGGACCTAAAGAAGAGATATTAACAAGGGAAATGTTAGAAGAAGCCTACCAAGTACCAATGCACCTTCTACATGAGAGAGAAAAATTAAATAGAAAAACCCTTTTGAATAGGGATAAAATGGAAACAGGTCTTACTGGGAAAGTAATTGACTAGGTAACTTTAATACCCCCTGTCTAATAAGTTTATACGGGGTAGAGGTTATATCTATAACAGTAGAAGGCTCTCTACCCTCATAATCACCATCATCAACAATTAAATCTACCTTATTCTCAAACTTATCAATTATATCATTAATTTTCCAAAGATGCTTCTGTCCTGATGTATTAACACTAGTAGAGTATAGTGGACACTCTATATGGGAAACAATATCCTGTAAAAATGGATCAGCAGGTAGTCTATAAGCAATAGTCCCACCTTTTTTAACAGTGGTCACAACAGTTAAAGGTCCTGGCCAATACTGCTCTAGATCCTCTGGAAAAGGAATTACTGATAAATTATTAAACTGTATTACTGATGAAATTAGGTGTAAAAACGGTTTTGCTTCTCCCCTACCCTTTATTGACCTAATAATGGAATCGGTATCTGGGGATTTGCCAAGGATACCATAAATAGTATCACAAGGGACTATTACAACTCCATTATTTTCTAATATATCAATTATCTCTTCAAAACTATCTTCTTTTGAAAGTATCACGCAAAACTCCTATAAAAAGTGATATTACAAAGAGTATAACAGTAAAAAGAGTTGATACAAGGAGAATATAATTAGAATTCTGTTTAAAGATAGGAAGACTATACTGCTGATCAATATCATAAAGAGACTTTTCAACCTTATTATTAAGAATTTTAATCATTTTTTGTCCCGGCTCAACAAACCCTAGTGGTCTAGCAGCAATAGTAAGCCTCTCTTGGTCAGATGTTAATCTAATAATCTCATCTTCAAGTTTCTGCCCCTTAATCTCTAAGCTCTCCACATGGGTTTCAAGATTAGTTTTAAAATAATTTAATGAGGTCATATTGGATAAGCCTGCAGTTCCATTAAACAGTGTAAAAAGGCAAAAAACAACAAAACCAAAATATAGTGCCAATAAAAATTTCTTAATCATAAACTATTTAACGGATTTTATTTCAATTTCTTTATAAAATATGTACATTTTTCTTTTATGTTATTGAAATCTGATTTAGAATTATTTTAAATAAGATTAAATTTTTTAATAAGATTTACCGAGAAAATAATGAGGTATTATTAATATGGCAGCTGATTTAACAAAAGATCCTGATGATTTTGAACTATATGGAACATTTACAGACGACGTGGAAATTGTAATGGACCCTGAATCAGAAGAGGAAATGAATGACTATGACAACCAGGAAGATAGTTTTGACTCTATAGAAGATGAAGAATCTATTAGTCTTCCATTGAACTCAATTCAGGCTATAAAATCGCTAAATCAAGAGTTAATAAACTTAAGAAATGAAATTCATCAACTAAAAAAAGAGATAGTTGCTGTATCAAGTAATCAAAAAGAGACTCTTCCAGTAATTGATGATAATAAACTTATTTTAGAGCAGTCCGATAAAGTAGTTGAATCTAACGGTTTTTTTGACGACCCAGATGAAGACTCTATTACACTGACGTTTGATGAGTTAGATAGTTTAGATAATTTAGTTGAAGAAGAGATTGAAGTTGATGAAGATAATCCACTAGCTCAAATTGATACTGAAGATATAATAGATAAAGAAGATGTAAGTATAGATCTAAATGAAGTTGAGATCCTTCCAGAAAACGAGTTCCAAGCGGAGAATATATTAGATGATTCCCTTCTTCCAGATAACTCTTTATTTGAAGAGGAAGACCCAGCCTTTGAAACACTCTCTACAGATGAGGACACTGAATATAATCACGAATTACCAGGTATAGATACAACAAAAGTTACAGAGTTATCTGAAATGGAGATTCTTAAACTTAGGGAAGAGAGATTAAATACTAAGGATAATTTTAAAGATAACGCTCCAGAAGATGACATTATTATATCTAAAGAAGACTTCCCTGGAAATGATCCATTTGCAGATGAAGATGGTGATGATTTTAATATTGATATAGAAGAAGTACATGTCCCTGAATCCCATTATGATTTTGATATAGATGATGTAACAGAAGATTTTGAGATCGAAGAAGAAGAGAGTGATACTGGGGAAGATAATAAGATTGAAATAGACATTAAGTCTGAAAATGAACTAAACAGTGAAAATGAAACTGATGATGATTTTAATGATACTCTTAATCAAAGTGTAGAACTTAATTCAGAAGAGAGAAATGAACTTGAAAATGAACTAACTGAGCTAGAAGACAATATTGAAGTAGGAGAGTTAACGCTAGAGGATGAAGTTGACCTTGGTTTTGATGATATTGAACTAGATGAGATTACACTAGAAGAAGATTTTGATACTGATAGTGATGATGATACTGAACTTGATGAGATTACACTAGAAGAAGATTTTGATCTTGATAGTAATGATGAACCAGAATTAGATGAAATTACACTAGAAGATGATTTTGAAACTGATAGTAATGATGATTCAGATCTAGAAGAGGTTATATTAGAAGAAGATTTTGATCTTGATAGTGATGAAAATACTGAACTAGATGAGATTACACTAGAAGAAGATTTTGACCTTGATAGTGATGATAATACGGAACTAGATGAGATTACACTAGAAGAAGATTTTGACCTTGAAAGTGATGATAATACTGAACTAGATGAGATTACACTAGAAGAAGATTTTGACCTTGAAAGTGATGATGATACTGAACTAGATGAGATTACATTAGAAGAAGATGTTGACCTTGATAGTGATGATGATACTGAACTGGATGAGATTACACTAGAAGAAGATTTTGACCTTGAAAGTGATGATGATACTGAACTAGATGAGATTACACTGGAAGAAGATTTTGACCTTGAAAGTGATGATGATACTGAACTAGATGAGATTACACTAGAAGAAGATTTTGACCTTGAAAGTGATGATGATACTGAACTAGATGAGATTACACTGGAAGAAGATTTTGACCTTGAAAGTGATGATGATACTGAACTAGATGAGATTACACTAGAAGAAGATTTTGACCTAGATAGTGATGATGATACTGAACTAGATGAGATTACACTAGAAGAAGATTTTGATACTGATAGTGATGATTCAGATCTAGAAGAAGTTTTATTAGAAGAAGAAGTTAATCTTGATTCAGATGATGACATTGAACTTGAAGAAAGTTCTGATATTTATAGTAATGATGATACAGAACTAGATGAAATCACACTTGTAGACGATTTTGAAACTAATAATGATCAAGAGCCAGAATTAGATGAAATTACTATAGAGGAAGTTGATTTCAATGATGATATTGAGTCTGTGGATGATATGTCTTTTGATATAGATGAAGATCTATCCCTTGATGATTTAAATAATAAGAGTATAGAGAGTAGTGATAACCCAACTGAAGATATACATGAAGATATCTTCGAACAATCTCAAGGAATTAACTACACAGTTGAGGATGTAGATTTAGATGAATCCAATGAGGTTGTTGTTGAAGATAATATATCAGACTCCCATAAAAAAGAGGAAATTAAAGAAGATCCCAAAACAGATGATGACTCTGCAGAGACAGATCTAATAGAGTCAATAAATATGGATGATGAGTTCGGAGTAGATTTTAACACAGATGATGATGATATAGAGTCTATAGACTTAGATGACTTTAATGATTCAGAGATCGAATCCATTGATATGGCAGATGAGTTTGGCCTAGATTTTAATCAAGATGAAGAAGAGATTGAATCTGTAGATATTGATGATTTTGATATGGCAGAAGAGTCAGAGATTGAAAGTGTTGATTTGGATGATTTTGGAATATCTGATGAGACAGATGAATTACTTGAGACAGATGAATTAGTTGAGACAACAACTGACATGGAAGATCAGTTAGCCCAAAAGGCAAAAGCAATATCAGATGAGTTAACCAAGAAAGTCCAAGATCAAGTTTCTGATTTAGAAATAGATGACGATTTTTTAAGTGATATAAATTTTGATGAAGAGCCTAATATTCTAATTGAAAGTAATGATGAACTAGAGAAACAGTTAGAGGATATCCCAGAGAGTGATCCTATTGTAATCTCCAAAGATAATTACGAAATTACAATAGATAATGGGAATGTATTAACATCCCCAGAGGATGAGCATACCGAACTACCTGGAACAGAAGATCTTGATCTAAATCAATTAGATAGTTTAATTGGGGATGAAATTGAGTTGGAGCAGGAGACTCCACAACAAGAGGAACATAAATCTACTAAATTTTCAGAAGTGATAAAGCCTGAATTAAAGAGCGAAATAAAATCAGTACTTTCATATATGGATGTTTTGCTTGAATCTCTTCCAGAAGATAAAATTAAAGAGTTTGTTGAAAGTGAACATTTTAATGTATATAAAAAACTCTTTAGCGAATTAGAAATAGAAGAGTAATGGGTTTATTACAAAAAGCCTCAGAACACAACTTAAACTCTCCTCAGCAAAGAGAAATAAATTTCTTACAATTAAAAGAGGGTTTAACAAACATAAAAAAAACAATAGATTTTTATCCTAATCTATTTAAAAGTTTGACCAAGTTGTTATCCATAGAAAAGGGAGCTCTTCTAATAAAAGAGGGAGACATATTCTCCCTCTCTTCAATTATTGGTTTTGATGAAACAACAAAAAATAGGCTTCGAATTAGTACCATAGAGTTTGATAACTATATGGAAAGTGGGAATATTGATATTTTCCAGAAGTATCTATCTATAAGAGAGTTTGTAACAACTAAACAAGTACTTTTATACCCCCTTTTTAATAAGGAAAATCCAAAAGCACTTTTATTGATTACAGAATTTAAGATAGAGAAAGCTCCAGAGCGTAATGAAATCCAGTTCTATTTAAGTGAAATTGCTAAAATTTCCCAGGATAATCCTATTGATAGGATGCAGGGAACAGTTTTACACAGTAATAATGTAAAATCCAGTGTTCGTAGTTACCTACAAACAGTAAAAAACTCTGAAAACAGAGTTATATTTATTAAGCTAAACTTATCCAACCTTCTTTTAAAATTCAAAGAAGATGATAGCTTATCAACAGAAAGCAGTATAACAAATGGTGCTTTAAAAATGCTCACATCATTTACAAAAAACAGAGGAAGGGTATTCCAACTCTATAATAACGATATCCTACTAACCCTTTTAGATAAAAAAAATAGTATTAATATAATGGTTGTGCAGCAACAGATTGATGCCGCTTTTAAAACTGTGTATTCAAATAGATTAAGCTCTGTTAATTTTAATTATGAATCCCTAATTTGGAACAATAACTCCCTGGATACCATCCTAGACCACTTTATTCAAGATGACATTAATTGAAACCAGGGATAAGTCCCTTACTGCAAAAATAAATGGAACTACTATTCACTCTAAATACTCACCAATAAAAGAAGCAGATAAATTTCTGTCCAGTAAACTAGTAAACTTAGATGATACAAGCACAGTAGTTATCATAGGACCAGGAATTGGGTATCTATACACTTCCATCTTAAAGACAAACTCAAAAGTAAGGGTAATTGGAATACCATTGGATGAGAAATTAGCAAAGTTATCTCTAGAAGAAAATAGGAGTGGCAGAGTTCAGTGGGATAATAAAACATCAATCCATGATTTTCTAAAAAAAAATATAAATATGTTTAATATAAAAGGAATTCAGATAATTGAATGGAGTCCAGTTGTTAAAGCTTTTCCAGAGAGATATAAAGAAGTAAGTTTAGCACTACTCTCATATATTCGTAGACTAAATGGAAATATCTTAACAACAGCAAGATTTGGTAGGTTATGGCTTAGAAACTCTATAAAAAACTATATAAATATAAACTCCTATATTTACGGGATAGAGATTAATAAACCAGTTATAATAGTGGCATCAGGGAGTAGTTTAAATAGCTATATAAATTTTCTAAAAGAAATAAGGGAGAAGGTTTTTGTAATTGCTTTATCATCTGCAAACTTGGCATTAAAACATTTTAACATTAACCCTGATATTGTTTTTTCAACAGACCCAGGGTATTACTCTAAGCTTCACATTAATAAAAATGAAGAAATACTGGCTTGCCCACTAACAAACTCTACATCAACAAAGGAGAATGTATTACTTTTAAACCAAAACATTTTTTTTGAGAAACAGATATTAACTATGGATCACATTCCAAATTTCTGTGTAAATGAGAATGGTACAGTTGCAGGGACAGCATTGGAATTTGCACTAAAACATAGTTCCTACCCTATCTTCTTAGTTGGTCAAGATCTTGAAAGCTCAGATATAAAGAGTCACGTTTCTCCATACTCCTTTGAAAACTTATTGAAAAAGAGTGAATCTAAAGTTGAACCATACTACTCCATAATGTATAAAAGGTGGAGTCAAATAGGGGTTACCTATAAAACTTATAGGGATTGGTATAGTATGATATCAAAACAGTACAAAAATCGTATATTCAGACTAAATGAACATTCAAATAAAATTGATGGGATAGAGGATATAGACAAAGAGTTTGTAAGATCTACAATAAGAGATATTAAGAATAACTCAAGATTTAACTTTTCTACATTTCAACAAATAACAAAAGAAGATAGGATTAAAAATGTTAAAAGTCTATTAACAAAGTGGCTAAACTCAATAGATAATAAAGATTTTGATGAAAATCCACTCTTTTATTTAATATCTACATCAAAGTATACCGATACTAAAAATATGACTATACTTAGCAAAAAAAATGAGCTATTAAAGGAATGCAGAGAGGAGTCAAGACTTTTTATAGAGGGGTTATTAGTAAGATATGGAAGGAAATTACTTTAATTGTAACATATTAGCATTAACCAAAACTAATAACTCTTTAGTATCAAAATTAAATTGTGCAAATCCCCAAATAAAAAAATACCAATATATATCTTCAAAAACAGGAGACTTAATTCCTTGTACCCAGGGAGAGAACCCTAGAGCACTTCATTCAAAAATTGACCCTATAAGAGAGGGAAATAGATTTCTATCGTTATATAAAAATAGAGGTTTCTTAATATTTTTAGGTATGGGTGCAGCCTATCAGATTAGACCATTTATAGATAAAAATCAGTTTTCAAATATACTAATAATTGATAAAGATTTGGATCGATTTAAGGATATTATCTCAAAATTAGATTTGAAAGACATTTTCTTAAATCCGGCAATAAAGATTCTTATAGATCCTACTCCCCAGGAGTTATTTAATTTTATATTAGAGAATTACATCCCAGCAATATCTGGAGATGTAACTACAATTCCTTTAAGACAGAGAGTTAATAGTGAGATAGATTTTTTTACTAAAACTATAGATATAATAAAGGGAGCACTTAATAGGATATCCGATGACTACACAGTACAAACTAGGTTTGGAAAAAAATGGTTCTCTAATACACTATTTAACATAAAAGAAGCAAACAAGTCTAAACCAATGTTAAAGCCAATAAAATCAGCAATAATAACTGCTGCAGGTCCATCCCTTGAGGATAGTATTGAGGAGATAAGAGAGAGACAAAAAAATGCTACTTTAATAGCGACAGACACAACAGCTCCTGCCCTATTAGCCCACAACATTAAACCCGATATAATAATATCAATTGATTGCCAACATATTAGCTACTATCACTTTATTAAGTCTATTCCTAAGGATATTCCTCTAGTTCTTGATATAACATCTCCAAGAAAACTTACAGCAATGTTTGATACAGTCTACTTTTTTACAAGTGGCCACCCAATAGGCCAATATATAAATAAAAAGTATAAAACATTTCCTACCCTAAATACATCAGGAGGAAGTGTTACCCATGCGGCACTCTCCCTAGCCGATGCTTTAAATGCTAAAAACATCTATCTATATGGTGCAGATTTCTCATATCCCCAGGGGAAAAGTTATGCTAGAGGAACCTATATTTACGACTACTTTAATAAAACAGATAGTAGAACATCATCATTAGAAAGTTCTTTTTTCTCATTTATAATGGATAGTAGAGACATATCAATTGAGCAAATTAATGACGGTTTAAGGTATATAACCAAACCTATGATAGGATATAAAGAGAATTTAGAAAAATCTTGTGAAACATTAAGAGGGAAACTTCATGTAAAACAAGGCAGGGGGTGTAAAATCAATATAGATCAGAATGATCCCACATGCCTTCTATACTACCTCTTTTTGCTGAAGGTAAGATTAAAGAGAGCAGTGTTGATTTTTTATTAGAATATAAATCTATATTAAAATCCCTACCTGACATAATATTCCCTTTAGATGAATATATAAATAGTTTGAATAAG
The DNA here is from genome assembly GCF_008329945.1 of Thiospirochaeta perfilievii. Taxonomy (NCBI): domain Bacteria; kingdom Pseudomonadati; phylum Spirochaetota; class Spirochaetia; order Spirochaetales; family Spirochaetaceae; genus Thiospirochaeta; species Thiospirochaeta perfilievii. The sequence goes on from NZ_CP035807.1 coordinate 1,319,050, forward strand.
GACCAACAGCTTATATGGTTAACAATTATACCTGTTCTTGCAAGTCATAGAGGAGAGGAAGAGTTAACTACGGTTCTTATGAGAAAGAGTATAAATTGGATGATATCCAGAATTGATAGACATATATATATGGAGGAACAAAAAAAGGGTGCATAATAGTGCTTTATTTTGTATAATAAATTAATGAAAAGAATAATTGCTAGACTATACATACTTATTATCTCAGTTTTAATCCTATTTGGACTTATTTATCTACTAAATCAGGTTGTCGTTTCAAGAAATGAATATATAAATGAATCTACAAAAATTTCTGAAGAAACAAAAAATATACTTGAAACAAATTGGTTTAAATATAAAACATTTGAAAATCAGAGTTTATCAGATAGCCTTCGAAAGTATATGAATGAACATCAAAATATTCATTCAATAATTATATACTCAAAAGATAAAGGTCTAATTAAGTTTAATTCCAAATATAATGATAGATTATTTTTGATTAATAACCTAGTTCCTAATGATCCAACGTGGAAAATGAGACCTGAATACTCATTTAGCTGGTGGGAGAAATATAAGAACAATATTATTAGTACCCCATTACAAATTAATGAAAGAGGCTTTGCATTTGATTTAATTTATAACGTATTAAACACAGAGAAAGTTGGAAAAGTATTTATGGATGCTTTTTTAATGGTTCTAATACTATTAGTTTTAACAATAATTGTTATAATTATTTTTACCCTTTGGAAAAGTAAAAACAGTATTTCAGAGTACGATGGTTCTGATTTTACAACAGAGCCACTTGAACATAATATACCCCATAGTGCCCCATTATCAGATGTGAATAAAGAATCTGATTTGGATACTTCTGATGATGAAACAGACTCTCTAGATGATTTCGATTTTTCTGACGGTGATGAGTTAGATAACCTTGACCTTAATATGGGTGAAAACGATTCTGAAGCCGACGATCTGGATGACTTCTCCTTTGATATGGATGAGGACGATTCTGAAGCCGACGATCTAGATGACTTCTCCATTGCTATGGATGAGGATGATTCTGAAGCCGACGATCTAGATGACTTCTCCCTTGATATAGATGAGGACGATTCTGAAGCCGACGACCTAGATGACTTCTCCCTTGATATAGATGAGGACGATTCTGAAGCCGACGACCTAGATGACTTCTCCCTTGATATGGATGAGGACGATTCTGAAGCCGACGACCTAGATGACTTCTCCCTTGATATGGATGAGGACGATTCTGAAGCCGACGACCTAGATGACTTCTCCCTTGATATAGAAGAGGATAGTAATGAGACAGAGGAAATCGATGAACTAGATGACTTCTCCCTTGATATAGAAGAGGATAATAATGAGACAGAGGAAATCGAAGAACTAGATGACTTCTCCCTTGATATGGATGAGGATAATAATGAGACAGAGGAAATCGATGAACTAGATGACTTCTCCCTTGATATAGAAGAGGATAATAATGAGACAGAGGAAATCGATGAACTAGATGACTTCTCCCTTGATATAGAAGAGGACGATTCTGAAGCCGACGATCTAGATGACTTAGGGGAGTTAACGGACTCAATTGACGATGTTGAAGAGGATGATGAACTATCAACTACATATAATCTAGAGGACTTCTCCCTAGAAGATGAAGATAATCAGGATGAGGGTTACGACCTTAAGGACTTTTCCTTAGATGATGACGAATTAGAATTGTCACAAGATATAATAGAAGAGGCATCGGATATAGATGATCTTCCTGAACTAGATATTGAGGATGATTTATTAGAAAATGAACTTGCCTCAAAATCTATAAAAATTAGACAAGCATCTGAATTAGCCCCTGAAATCAGCTCTCTTTTAGAGAAAGCTAGTGTATCAGATAATGATCTTTCAATTGCTATTATTCATCTAAGTTCAGAAAATTATCAGGAAAAGTACAACCTTATTGAGGAACATTTTGATGATAACTCTTCAATATTCGAAGTATCAAAGGATAAAGTTGCAGTTGCAATAAAAAATACATCCAGTAAGGTGGCAGCAGAGGATATTAGTAAATTAATTATGAAGGCAAAGGGAATGAACCTTAACCTCTCTGTTGGTATTAGTTCAATGAAAGATAGACGAGTTGGTGAAAATAGATTATTAGGTGAGGCTATAAAAGCTGCTGATATGGCTAAAGAGCAAAACAAGGATATGTTAACCTTTATGCCTGATCCTAAAAAATATAAAGATTATATTATCAATAGTTAAAAAAAAGCTGAGATTTATTTCTCAGCTTTTTTATTTATAATAAGCTGGGTAAAAAATAATATAATTGGATAAATAAATATAAATAAAATTCTAAAAGAAGAGATTATTGAGTTACGATACAGGTTACTCTCAATCTTATAATAACCTACTTCCCTACTTCTCTTATTTCTTACATTAATAAAATTAGAATCTCCATTTAATACGTAAATAGCCCTTCTAATAAACTCGTAACTACTAAATATATTTGTAGAATATAGATAGTCTGTAAATGACATAGAACTACCTACAACTAAAAACCTATTATTCTCTTCAGAGTAGTCATCTGTGAAATGTTTAGATATTGCATCCTCTCCATAGACAGCTAATGGGAAACTACTCTCTGGACTACCATCTATACCTGTCGAAGAGTCTACAAGCCATGATAGTTGGGATGAAAACAGTAGAGGTTTATATAGGTTATTATTATAATGAACTGGGGAAGTATGAACCCCAACAAAACCAGAAAAAGGGTCTACTATTTGATTACCTGTCAAACTTCTATTTGGTATTGCCTCTATATTTAAAACATAGTCATTTATACCCCTTATATCTGCGACTAAGTAGGGTTCAGGATATACACCTAACTCTTTTAAAGACCCTAGAATTGATGTATCAACTCTTTGGAGATTATTAGAGGTTTTAAGCCCATTAACAGCAAAAAGAATATTACCTCCATGGGCTAAATAATGCCCTATCTCTTGAGTGTAATAATCATTAATTCCAAACTGACCAAGTATTACTAAAGTATCAACATCATGGGGTATACTATCTCCTGGGAAAATATATAATACATTAAAATCTTCCTTTAACTTACTGTATAAAACAGAGAAGTTATCCTCTGAATACTCCTCATTACCAATATATAGACCAACTTTTTTTAATCCACCATCAATAAGATACTTAAAAACCTTGGCTATCTCGAACTGTAGATATCCAGTATTAGGAATATTGGGAATTACTTGATAATGCTCCTTATATTTAACAACAATAAAGTTGTAGAGTTCATCGTTATTATATTTAATTGGTTTAAATCTTTTAACCGCCTTAAGAAAGTCATCAGATCTATCAGTAATAGTCAAAATATCAATGTTATTAAGGTTGTTAAACCGACGTAACAGTATCAGACTCTCCTTAACACCTTCATTGTAGGTTAAAAGTTCCTCTGAAAAGTAGTGTTCTATCCTAATATTCTCATCTAATTTTGAATCCACTTCATATATATAACTATCTATTGAGCTTAGTCTGTCTATAGTAAGATCAAAACTAACCGGGATTATAAGAGATAAAGTTAGTGTAAAAAGTAGAAATATCAACCAAAATATATTTAACTTATTAGAGATCAAACTAACAGAAATAGTTAAAGAAATGTAGGATAAGGAGAGATAAAACAGTATAAAACTCAACTGAAGCTCCCCTAAAAATTCTAGAGTAAAAATATCACTCTTAAATAAAAAGATAGTTGCGATAGAAATTGTTGAAACAATGATAAGAGTTCTACTCTTTAATAGAGTGGATAGAAGTAGAGTTATTGATAATATAAAAAAAGATATTATCAAGAGTGTTATATTTATGGATAGGACCTGCCCAAAGTCTACATTCCCAAATAAAGATAGAATAAATACAATAGGTAAAAATAGGAAAAAAGAGAATATAACTTTTATATAGTGGGCTAAAAACTTACTCCACACTACACTAGATATTGATAACTGGGAGCTTATAATATAAGAGTTAAGACCTAAAATTACCTCTCTCTGCCATATATTAGAACTAATTAAAGGTATTATTAAAGATAAGTAGAATGGGTATAAAGAGTATAATTTAGAAATGTCTAAAATATTTACATTGAATAATAGACCACTAATAACTACTCCTACAGGATAGAGAAATAGGGGTAAAAAACTTCTATTAATTACTTTTAGTTCACGTTTAAAAATATTCATAAAAATTACCCTCCCTAGTACTTCCAATATATGAGATCTCCCCGTTTCGAAGAATAATTACTTTTTTGGATAACTCCTTAATTTCCGATATATTATGGGTGGAGATTAATACTGTTACCCCCTTATCAATAGCCTTAATTAGTTGAATCATCTCCAGCTGGAACTGAGGGTCAAGACCTGCTGATGGTTCATCTAGGATAATAATATCTGGATTACCTGCAAAAACAGCTGCTAATAAAACCCTCTGTTTTAATCCTTTAGAGAGTTGGCTGCATAAAGAGTCAATTTTTTTAACTAAACCAAACTTTGAGTATAAGTCAGGAGTAAAACTGTCCCCTCTTAAGTAATATATATAAGATAAAAACTCACTAACTGTTAATTTTGGATCAGGAGTTGTAGATTCTGGCATAAAACCTATGGTTCCATTAACAGAAATAGCTCCTGATTTAGGTTTAATTAAACCATTTATACTTTTTATTAGAGTACTTTTCCCTGCCCCATTTTGCCCTGCTAAAGCTACAACATCACCCTTTTCTATATTAAAAGTGATGTTTTTTAAGATAAGATCTTTTTTGATTTTTACAAAGAGATTAGAAACATTAATCAAAGTTACTCCTCATAGGGAAGATCAAACAACATCCTATCCCTGGTAAGAACAGTGTTTTTAAAAACAGATTGAGCCTCTAGAAGTAGTTTCTGAAGATCCTTTTCCATATATCTTGGACTATAATGTATTAAGCCCAGCTGTTTAACACCAGCATCCTTTGCTATTTTTGCAGACTGTTTAGATATCATATGTTTTTTATCCCTAGCACTATCTATTAACGCTTCCTCAAACATTCCTTCGCAAATAAGTAGATCAGATCCCTCTACAATAGGGGCTATGGTATCAATATAAGCTGTATCTGTTACATAACTGAATTTTCTTCCCTTTCTTGAGCGGCCTAACACATCATTTGGAGATATTATTCGACCATCATCTAGGGTTACAGACTCCCCACCTTGAAGTAAAGACCACATAGGGCCAACAGGGACCTGTAACTCTCTTGCTTTTTCAGGAAAAAAGACTCCAGGTCTCTCCTTTTCCACAAGAGTATAACCAACACAGACCTTAGAGTGGTCTAGTGGTATTGTTTTTACATAATACTCATCAGTCTCGGTAACAACCGTAGAATTCTCAGGATTTTCAAGTTCTTTGATAATTATTTCATAATTTATATACATATCTAAAACACTAATACTCGATTCTATATACTCTTTGATCTTTTTAGGTCCAATTATTGTTAAAGGTTCTGTTCTATCAACCTGAGCAGATAACATTAATATTCCAGGTAGGCCTGTTATATGATCCGCGTGGGTGTGGGAGATATAAATTGTTGATATTCTTTTCCATTTAAGGTTCAAACGTTTTAAAGATACTTGTGTGGCTTCTCCACAATCAAAAAGAAGGAGTTCTCCTTCTCTTCTTACTAATACAGATGTTAAGTGTCTGCCTGGTAAAGGCATCATTCCACCACATCCTAATACATAAACTTCCATACCCCAAAATTATCATTAATAAATAGATATGGTAAAGATTCATAATTGCTTATATAATTTTTAGTTGTGAATATAATAAATATTTTTAAGTTAATAAACATTATTCTAATAGTAACTTTTTGTTTTATAGTTTTACTAGATTTATCTAAACCCCCTGAAGTAACCTTTTCATGGTTAATTATTATCCTTGTATTTCAGTTTGTTGGAATAATTTTATATATTCTAACGGGAATAAACTACAAAGCTAGAAAAATTGTATCATATTTACCAGAAGAAATTTATAAATCCGAACTTTTAGATATAATATCCCAACAGAAAAAAATATATAAAAACATCCAAACAAAGGATGAGGAATCCAACGATATGGCAAAAGCTATGTCACTTCTGCTAAACTGTTCGAACTCCATTGTAACGCTAAATAATACTGTATGGTTATATGACTCTGGAGTAAAACTATACGATGATATTTTATATGACCTAAAACATGCTAAAAGTTCCATACATATGGAGTATTTTATATGGAAATCAGATCTTTTAGGATACAAAATTCTAGATATATTAGTTGAACGAGCATCTAAGGGTGTAGAAGTTAGACTTATATTTGATGGTGTAGGTTCATTTAGACGAATATCTATAAAGTATAAACGAATTCTAAAGAGAGCAGGAATAGAGTTTTACTATTTTTTAGATCCTTTAGCAGCCCCATTAAAATTTTTAAAGTTTAACTATTGTAACCACAGAAAGATTGTTGTTATTGATGGTCACATAGGTTACACAGGCGGGTTTAATATAGGTGATGAGTATATTACAGGGGGTAAACACTTTAATAACTGGCAGGATAGTCATGTAAAACTACGGGGTGATTCTGTAAGAATGTTACAAGCACTATTTCTAACAGATTGGATGAATTCCTCTAAAGAGAGATTATCTGATAGAAAGTACTTCCCTTTAAGCCCAGCTACTGATGGACTACCTGTGCAGATCGCAGTTAGTGGTCCTGATTCAAAGTGGAGTAGTATTCACCAGTTATACTTCTCTATGATTACAAATGCTAACAACAAAATTTATATTCAAAGCCCATATTTTATACCAGATAGATCTATTATTAAGGCTTTGGAAACTGCTGCATTAAGTGGAGTTGAGGTTCATTTAATGATGACAGGAAACCCAGATAAGAGACTCCCATTTTGGACTGCACAGACTTACTTTGAATCACTTTTAAGTGCTGGAGTTAAAATTTATCTATATAAAAAGGGTTTTTTACACTCTAAGGTTATTATTATGGATGAGCTAATATCAACTGTAGGTAGTTGTAATATGGATATACGAAGCTTTCATATCAATTATGAAGTTAACGCTGTTATGTATGATAAATCTATTAGTAAAAAACTAACTCAATCTTTTTTAGATAATATAGAAGATTGTATAAGAGTAAAAAAAGGTACATATAAAGATAGAAAATTTCTCTACAAAGTTAGGGACTCATTATGTCGTTTAATGGCCCCATTAATGTAGAGAAATATATTACTCTACTATATTTCCATTATTATCTATCTTCTTACCAAAGAATTTAACAAACAGAGTAATTGATATTAGACCTAGTATTAAGGATATCCAAGGAGATAAACCAAAACCTGCTGGTATAAAACCAAAAATTATCGCAAATACTGCTGCTGTTATAGCATAAGGCATCTGAGTTCTAACATGGTCAATATGGTCTGAACCAGAAGCAGAGGATGATAAAATAGTTGTATCAGAAATTGGAGAACAGTGGTCACCAAAAACAGCTCCTGTTAAAACACTACCCATACACGCTAACATTAAAGGTGTTACTGCTCCAGTTGCATTAGAAACCTGTGCAGCTATAGGAATTACAATTGGCATTAAAATACCATTAGTACCCCAGGAAGAACCTATGGCAAATGCCATAAACATAGATGCAGCAAAAACAATTAAGGGAAGGAAACCCTCATTTAAACTATCCTTAGCAATCTCCCCAAGCCATACATCTAAGCCCATCTCGGAAATTACGCCCTTTAGAGCAAAGGCTAAAGTTAGAATAATTACCGCTGTGAACATAGATTTAGCTCCAGAGACCCATGAATCCATAGCTCCAGAGAGGTTAAATCTCTTCTTTATTACACCTATAGAACCTGCAACAATAGATCCAATAAATGCAGCCCATGTTAATACAACTGATGCATCAGAGTTTCCAATACTATCCTTAAAGTTTTTTCCTTCCTCATATCCGTTATACCAAAGACCAAAAACAGTAACTAATAAAAAAATAGTTATTGGAATGATAACATCCCATATAGAACCATCTACACCATCATCCGGTAGTAAGTTCTTATCTTCAGCAATTAACGGATTAGCACCATCGGCATAAACTTTCCCTGTTTTTCTAGCTCTAATCTCAGCCTTCAACATAGTCGAATAATCTTTTCTCTGAATTATAAGGTTAAATAGTAATACTAGAGCAAATAGGGAGTAGAATCTATACGGAATAGTCTGGAAGAATACTGTCATTGCATCTCCAGAGAGACCAACATCAGCTAAACCTGCAGCAATTAATCCTAGCTCCATTGCTATCCAAGTTGATATTGGGGCCATAGATGACACAGGGGCAGCAGAAGAGTCAACAATATATGCTAGCTTCTCCCTTGAAATATTTTGTGCATCTGTAATTGGTCTCATAGTATTACCAACAACTATTGAGTTTGCATAGTCGTCAAAAAATATAGCTATACCCATTAATGCGGTTGCTAACTGAGTAGATCTAACATCTGTAGCTTTTTTAGCAATTGCTGTAGCTATCGCCTTTGTTCCACCCATTTTTCCAATAACACCAATCATACCACCTACTGCAAGTAAGAAAACTATAATCCCAATATTCCAAGAGTCTGCTAAGGATTTTTCTACAATATAAACTGAAAATGTATCTAAAAGACCCTTTAATGGGTTCCATCCAGCAATTATTGTAGCTCCAGTAAAAACCCCAACTAGAAGGGATAAAATAACCTGTCTTTTCCATAATGCAAAACCTATTGCTATTATAGGTGGCAGCAGTGCTAACCATTCATAATCCATCTTTTTCTCCAAAAAAAATAATATTTTCAAAACAATTTAAAATTTGCTATATAATACAAAGTATAGGCTGAATATTCTGATAAATTTCTACTATATATATCAAAAAATGTGTAGGCATAAAATATATCATATTAATACAATGTTGTAAATTTTCTTGTGACAGTTGATTATTCATGTTAAATAAACTTATAATACAAGTATGATAGTAAATGAATTAGCAAAGTTTATAGGTGGACAGGTATTAACTGGAGATGGAGAACATAGGGTAAAAACCGCATTTGCCTCGGATCTTATGAGTGATGTATTAACCATGGATGAAGAGGATTTAGTATTAATTACCGGTTTATGTACTCAACAAGTTATCCGTACAGCCGAGATGTCAGACATTGAGACAGTAATTTTTGCTAGGGGAAAAAGTGTGACCCAGGATATAATTGATCTTGCAGTTGAACATGAGATCACTCTAATTTCAAGTGACCTCTCGGTTTTTAAACTGTGTGGATTACTATATGGTAAACTAGAATCAGTTTACTAATTTAATATAAGTGATAATTTTATAGGATTGTGATCTGAGAATTTAAATCCTAGATCTTCTGTTTTTATACTTTTTATCCCAATATTAGGAGATAGAAGGAATCCATCAATAACACACTCAAAATTCTCTCCCTTTACATATGGGGTTTTTAAAGATCTACTTGATGGAGTCTTTCTATCAACAGCCCAATTCCAGCCTTTCATTTTCCACTCTTTAGGTAAACCCTGATTATAAATACTAGGACCCTCTTCCGATTTGAAAGTTTCACCATCTGTACCAGGCATATAGCTGTTCCAGTCTCCTCCAATAACTACATAGTTTCCTTTATCATACTCTGTTTCTGCAAAACTCTTTATAAATTCAAGTTGCATTTTTTTAATAAACCCTCCCTGATCATAGGCTGAATTATGGGTATTTATTAAAACTATAGAGTTTTTATCCCCTCTATTAATGCGACTTACTATCATGCATCTATCTAAAAAAAGTGTACTTCTAGGCCAAGAGTACCCCCCAGGAAGTGAAAGCCGACTTGATTCATCCATTCTGTATTTAGAAAACATAACAAGACCAGCCTCAACCCTTCCATAGGATTCTTTAAAAAGAGCTGGTGGAGGAATATACCCTACCTTATAATTGGTTCCAAATACACTTCCATAGTCTGGTAATATATTAGATATAATATCTAATTGATTATCATAATATGAACGCTTACTATCTATATCAACTTCTTGGAAAAAGAGTATATCAGCTTCACTATCCTTAATAGTATCCAATATTCCATTCATATAACCTCTATACTCAGATTCTGGGGTTATTATAGTTTCACCACCATCAAAAAAGAAGTCTGTCCCCTGGCCTAATGCTCCATATCCAATATTCCAATTAAAGATAGTTATTTCATCTGGTAACTGGGTATTACGATTATTTTCCACAGTTAGTTTTTCTACATCATTTGGCTTATAATCTGTAATAGTTAACCAAGTTAAGAGACCTACAGTTAAAAGAACTACAAAACCAATCAAAGCTAATGCTACTTTTATTCCGATTTTCATAGAATTTATTCCTCCATATACTGTTTATAAGAGTAAAACAAACTCCAACATTATTAACAGTACACAATATAATAAACCAGGTATACTAAATCGGCAATAAATATATTTACTCTTTATCAATCTTATCCTTAGAAATATCCGTAATGGATCTGTCTGCGGCTCTAAAAAAGGATAAAAAATCATCTACATATTTCTCATCTCTATCATCAAACATTGTATAGATATCCTTAAAAAGGTTTTCATATATATATTGTTGATAGTTATTATACACCACCTCTCCAAGCTCTGTTACCAGGACTAATATCTCCTTATTATTAGAAAGGAGTTTATACCTGCTAATATATTTTTTACTCTCAAGTTTTTTCATAGTCTTGGTAATTGCAGCTTTTGTTACTCCTAACTCCTTAGAAAGCTTGGTCATATTAGCATCCTTATGTCTTAGAATCTCTTCAATAACCTGTGCTTCGGAAAAGGATAAGGTGTGATCTTTATAAAAACATAACTGTTTTTTATGTATAGATGAGTATTTATTCATGACCTTTATAACAAGCTCACTAATCTCTTTATACTGTCTCATCCACTCCATTTAATTAATATTTCCAGATAACCACTTATACTGTTCATCTTCCTTCTCTTCCCTCTCTTTTGCATAGAGAGAAGTTTGATCTTGTCCAATAGTCCCAATTGAAAAATATTCACTTTCAGGGTGGGAAAAGTAGTACCCACATGTAGATGATACAGGTTTCATCATATAACTCTCAGTTAACTCAATATCATCTATTCCTAGAATCTCAAATATGAGTTTTTTCTCCCTGTGATCAGGACAACAACCATAACCCGGTGCTGGTCGTATAGTGTCATAACGCCCTTTAAGGAGATCTTTAATAGGTATATTTTCCTTTGGACTATAACCCCATGTCTGGGTTCTAACAACCCGATGTAGATACTCACTTAAAGCTTCAGCAAGCCTGTAGGATAGGGTTTTTATTAACATCAAATTGTAATCATCATCCCTATACTCATCTAAAATATCATCTAAACCAATGCCTGGAGTTCCAGCAAATAGACCTATATAGTCCTGTTTATCAATCTCATCTGTTAAAATATAGTCACTAAGACTAAGACAGTGACCGTTTCTATTTTTTTCTTGTTGTCTTAAAGTTGGATACTTTGCCACAGTTCCATCATTAAGGGTTATGTAGATAGTATTACCCTTAGTAACTGCTGGGAAAAAACCTACATAAGCTGATACAGAGAGTCGATGCAACATCTTATCCAGCATAGCTTTACCCTCTGCTAATAACTTTTTAGACTCTGGATTACTCTTTTTCATCCCCCAGGCATAATAGAAGAAGGTCCAATCTATAAAATCCACAAGGCTTTCTGGTTTTATATCCGTATAGTGCTTAACTCCTATATAAGATGGTTTTATAGGTGTATAATTGGGTTCTATTTTAAATTTTGCCCTGTTTGCCTCTTCTAGGGATAGGATTTCTCGTTTTTTATTTCTTATCTCCCGCTGTTCCCTTAAAACCTGATACTCTAAGGAGATTTTTTCCCCATAGGCACGACCAGTATCCTTGTTTAAAATGGAGTTTAAAACTCCTATAGTTCTAGATGCATCTGGAACATAGACTACAGGGTTAGTAGTAGCTGGTGCTATTTTAACAGCAGTATGAATCTTACTTGTTGTAGCTCCACCAATAAATACTGGAATCTTCATACCACTTTTTTCAAGTTCTGTAGCAACGTATACCATTTCATCTAATGATGGGGTAATTAGTCCACTTAAACCTATTAAATCAACATTTTCTTCTTTTGCTACATCTAATATTTTTTTACAGGGAACCATAACACCAAGATCAATAACCTCATAGTTATTACACTGTAAAACAACACCAACAATATTTTTCCCAATATCATGAACATCACCCTTAACTGTAGCCATTAAAACCTTGCCCTTAGAAGTAGATGTTCCAACTTTTTCAGCCTCAATAAATGGCATCAAGATGGCCACCGCCTGCTTCATAACCCTTGCGCTTTTAACTACCTGGGGCAGAAACATCTTCCCGGAACCAAAAAGATCCCCAACTCGATCCATTCCAGCCATTAAAGGTCCCTCTATAACATCGATGGCCTTATCCATCTTAAGCCGAACTTCTTCTACATCTGTATCAAGAAAGTTTGTAATTCCCTTTACTAGGGAGTGAATAAGTCTACTCTCAACTGGTTCTTCTCGCCAGGATAAATCCTCTACTACAGCCTTACCTGATGACTGGAAGTTTGCTGCAGCATCTATTAATCTATCTGTAGCCTCACTATTTCTATTTAAAACAACGTCTTCTACAAGGGTTAGAAGATGTTTAGGGATTTCATCATACACACCTAACTGTCCAGCGTTAACAATTCCCATATCCATTCCATTTTTTATGGCATGATATAAAAAGACAGTATGGATAGCCTCTCTAACTGGATTATTTCCTCTAAAGGAGAAGGATACATTACTAACTCCTCCACTAATTCGAGTATATGGGAGGCTCTTTTTTATTCTGCCTACTGCGTTAATAAAGTCTACTGCGTAGTTATTATGCTCTTCGATACCTGTGGCAATAGCTAATATATTTGGATCAAATATAATATCCTCTGGGGGGAAGTTTAGTTTCTCCCTTAAAAGGTTATAACTTCTAGTACATATCTCAACTTTTCTATCAGCTGTATCAGCTTGTCCAACCTCATCAAAGGCCATAACAATTGTAGCAGCACCGTAATTTCTTATTTTTTTTGCAAGTTCAAGGAATCTCTCTTCCCCTTCCTTTAAACTTATAGAGTTTACAATAGCCTTACCCTGGACACATTTAAGCCCCTGCTCTATAACTTCCCATTTAGATGAATCTATCATTAGTGGAACCCTTGAGATATCAGGTTCAGATGCGATAAGATTTAAAAAGATCTTCATCTCCTCCTTGGAGTCTAACATCGCTTCATCTAGATTTATATCAATTATATCAGCACCGTTTTCAACCTGACTTCTGGATATCTCAAGTGCCTCTTCATATTTTTTCTCTCTAATAAGCCGTGCGAATTTTCTAGAACCTGTTACATTATTCCGCTCCCCTACATTTTGAAATAGGGAATTTTCATTTAAAACTAAGGGTTCTAACCCTGTATAAAAACTATTATGAGGGTTCTCTTTAATAACTCTTGGTTTATATTTTTTTACGGATTTAGCTATTGCTTCAATATGTATAGGAGTAGTTCCACAACAACCTCCTACAATATTTACTAAGCCTTCCTTAGCAAAATCCTCTAAAATATTTGCCATAAATTCAGGACTTTGATCATACTCCCCAAACTCATTTGGTAGTCCTGCGTTAGGGTGGGTGGAAATTCCTGTCCAAGCTATGTTACTTACATCCTCTAGGTGAGGTTTTAGATCTTCGGCACCTAGGGCACAGTTAAAACCAACAGAAACAGGATTAATATGGGTGACTGAGTAGAAAAAAGCCTTTGCTGTTTGCCCGGATAGGGTTCTACCACTTGCATCTGTTATTGTTCCAGAGATCATAACAGGGATATCTTTTCCACACTCATCAAAATAAGAAGCTACAGCGTACATACAAGCCTTAGCATTTAATGTATCAAAAACTGTTTCAAGCAGGATTATATCAGCCCCTCCCTCAACAAGAGCCTTAACTGCAACAAAATAGTCATCCTTTAAGGTATCAAAATCCATGTTTCTATATCCTGGATTGTTTACATCAGGACTTAGGGATAAGGTTCTACTTGTAGGGCCTATAGAACCTGCTACAAATCGTGGTTTATCACTAAACTCGTTACAAACCTCTTTTGCAATTTTTGCTCCATTATAATTAAGCTCATATACTAAGTCCTGGGTTCCATAATCCTCCTGGGATACCTTAGTTGAGTTAAAAGTATTAGTAGAAACTATATCTGCACCTGCATTAAGGAAATCCCTATGGATCTCCTTAATAATATCTGGTTGGGTTAATATTAGAAGGTCATTATTCCCCTGTAACGGGCTTGGATGATTTTTAAATCTTTCCGATCTAAAATCATCTTCACTTAGCTTCCTCTCCTGGATCATAGTACCCATAGCACCATCTAAAATAAGGATTCTTTCCTTCATTAGTTTAATAAACTCTTCTTTATTCATATACTCTCCAGGTTATTCTTGTAGGGTTATTTTACATATTTTATTATAGCAAGTCAAAAGCTGTTCCACTTCCTGGAATAAATAGACGACTATAAATTTTACCTGCGTAGGCATCGGACATACCAGAAATATAATCACATATAACCCGCATACTATCACTTTTAGTCTCTTGGTTTTTATAAACAGTTACAAAGTCCTTAGGCATTAACATCTCTGGATCAGAAGAGAACGCTTCGAATAACTTTGTTACAACGTGTCTCCCCTTAAACTCAATGGTCTGCCCCGCCTGGGACTTTATTATATACATAGTAGTTATCTCTTTTAAAACATCAAGTAGCTTCTTTGCATTAGGAGTTAATGTTGCTTTATATGAGAAGATTGGGGATTCAAATCCAGGAACATCCTCAATATAAGAGGATATTATTAAAGCGTGCACAAGACCTCCAATTGCACTCTTTCTTAAGTGGTGGGCATTTATATCCCTACTAAACAGATCATTTTTAATATTGTCTAACCCCATCTTTTTCATCCAAGTAGTGTCAACCCTATCTTCAACGTCCTTCCAGACATCAGAATGTATCAATTTTAAGGCTACTCCATCCTCAAAGTCATGGACCGCGTAGGATATATCATCGGCTAACTCCATAATAGATGTATCTAAAGAGTGGTATATAGTTTTCCCAACCTTACTCTCTGTTGGGTGAATATAGGTAGTAAATAGATCAATATCACTTTTAGGTAGAGGGGAGAAGATCCAATCTGTAACATCTAATTCCGAGTCATGATAACATTTAGGGGGGTGAATTTTATTTGATGAATACCCCTTTGTATCTTTTTTTAATAACAAGGAGTAGTTTACAGGATACTTTATAACCCCTAATAGGGTTCTTCTTGTTAAGTTTAGTCCAAACCCTGGAGTGTGTGCTTCAAGTTTAGACAGAAGTCTTAACGTCTGACCATTACCTTCAAATCCACCCCACTCTTCCATCATTGTATTTAAAGCCAACTCTCCACCATGGCCAAAGGGAGGGTGTCCAATATCATGGGCTAAACTAATAGCCTCAATTAAATCAACTGGAGGTAAATATCTGTTTTTTCCCTCTAAGTGAGTTACAATTCCTTTACCAATTTGGGCAACTTCCATGGAGTGGGTTAACCTTGTCCTGTGGAAATCTCCATCAGAGACACCTAGAACCTGTGTTTTAGACTGGAGTCTTCTAAAAGCTGCAGAATGAATAATTCTTGCCCGATCTCGTTCGTAGGAGTCCCTATTATTTTCTGGTCTATCTACTAGACCTCCACTTCTTCTATCTTGCCAAAACTTTTTCATAAAATCCTTCCTTCTTTTAGATTAAGGTTTACTAGGAAAATTTGAAAGTTCCTTTTGATTTATTTTTGACTTTATATAGGTTCACGTCAGCTCTTTTTAGAGATGTTTCAAAATCCTCACCACTTGGAGATAGAATACCACCAGCACTTACACTGTATTTGAAACTTTTATCTTCCACACAGACCAAATTATTACTTATCTCATTCCATATGTTTTTCATAAGGATCTCTCCTCTTGTTATAGAACAACCAATAAGCATAATTATAAATTCGTCACCTCCTAGCCGGATAATGTAGTCTGTCTCTCTTACATATTTTTTTACTAATAGAGTAAAACGGATTAAAACCTCATCACCTGCAGCATGTCCATATATATCATTTATATCTTTAAAATCATCTAAATCACAAATAATAATTAAATAGTCATTACTTTCAAATTGTACATAACTTAAGATGTTTCTATTATTCACATTAGTTAAAGGGTCAATTACAGATTTATTGTAATAGTGATCAGCCCTTCGTTTCTCGCTAACAATACTGTTATTTTTATCTACATAATCACAAATAAAATATATGAAAATAAAAAGCAGATATATAAATAGACCAAGATGAATCATACTAGTATAAGGCTTGCCTATAAGACTAAAAACAAAGTATCTAATTCCAAAGAATGAAGTAGACACAATACCAATGGAGATAATATCAAATCTACTACTGTTACTATTTAAAATTTTTGGACTTAAAAGCACAAAAAATAAGAATACAAAATTTATAAAGTTGACAATTATCCTGCCCTGAGTAAAGCCATTATATGTTGATGGAAAAATTAAAAAAAACAGAGAAATAGAGGTAGATAGGAATATCAATACTCTATGTTTCTTTGAAATATAACCATTTATAGCATGCATAACAACCCCGTAATTGAGATAGAACCCAAGGATAAAACAGGAAATAAGTATTTTTCTGTAAAGTAAGCTAGATATCATTAATCTTTCTATGGATATAAAATCTAGGAAAAATATACCCCATAGAATAAATGCAATCCCTAAAAAGAAATGTTTTTTATCTGTTCCCTTGTTAATAAATCCTAGTGATATAAAAAGAACTCCAATAGTTACCGTTAACCCCATCATAAAAAAAATAATATTCTCATTAAGCAGTTTAATAAGCATAAATTTTTTAAGGTGTTTAGTTAAGTTAATAATATAAGGAGAATTTGCTAGAGATACTTCATCCATGGCATAGAGTTCAATTGTTATATTATGAGTCCCCTTATTTAGTGTATAAGGAATAGGGAAGATTCCTGACTCCTTCCAAATATTAGCCAAACCATGTTCAAGATCCCCCTTTTGAATTATATATTTTTTATCTATCCATACTCTAAAACCGTAATTGGGTTGTTGGGTTATTACTAAGTATCCATTAGAAATCTCCTTATCTACATAGAATTTGCTACTTATTCTATATAAGCCTTCACTATAGTTAGGACTCTTTTCAATATTCAAAACAAATGTATTAGTAATCTCTTCAGATGCTGTAAATCCTGGAGTTACTAACTGCCATGGGTCATTAATTACAATTGCATCTGATGGAATTGAAAAGACATATTCCACCCCTATAGATATTAAATATGATGCTAGTAAGATAGTAAATAATAGAAATACTCTTCTTATAACTGAAAACTTCATAAATTAATTATAGTCAATTTTAACAAGTTTATACAAAAGATTTCTTTTTTACGGTAGAGTATTATCTATGAATATAATTTTTGATCTAGGTGGGGTTGTTTTTAACTGGGACCCAAATAACTTAATAAAACGTCTAAATTTTGAAAAAGAAGAGGAAAAATTATTAAAACAATTTCTTTTTAATAGTGAGGATTGGATAAAACTAGATCAAGGTATTATCTATAGAGATGAAGTAGTAAAAAAATGCTCAATAATGTCGGGTCTAAGTGCTACTACAATTAATAGGGTTTTTGATGCCGTTCCAACTGAATTAACAGTAAAAAAAGAGATGGTTCAGTTAATACAGGAGTTAAAGAGCAAAAATTACAGCCTCTATGTCCTCTCTAATATGCATAAAGAGTTTGCTGAATACTTAATAAAAAACTACTCATTTTGGGATAATTTTACTCAAATAACATTTTCCTGTGATGTAAAAATGGTAAAACCTAATATAGATATCTATAAGAGCCTATTGGAAGTTAACAAAATAAATGCTTCTGACTCAATTTTTATTGATGATACGGTTGTTAATATTGAAGCGGCCAACTCTCTTGGTTTAGATGGAATACTTTTTTCATCTGTTGATCAGATTAGAGATGAGTTAAAAATAAGAGGAGTGAAGTAGTTCACCCCTCTATATAAATGCATGCATGCATGCATGCAACCACACTATTTATCGATCTCGTGTTGGATCATTTCCTCTGCTGTCTCCTCTTCAATATCATTTAAAGATTTTGGAAGAATCAGATTTAGAATAATACCAATAAATGCAGCAAGAGCAACTCCACCTAACTCAAAGGAGACACTCTCTGATATTGGCGCGATAATAGTTCCTCCACCAATACCAACAACAAGAATTACAGAACTAATAGTTAAGTTCCGCTTCTCTCCATAATTAACACCACTTTCAGATATAGTTCTAATACCTGCTGAAGCAATTATTCCAAACAACATAGCAGAAACTCCCCCCATAACAGGTGCTGGGATTGTTTGGATAAATGCCCCTACTGGTGGGATAAAAGATAAAAGAATAGCAACAACAGCAGCACCACCAGTTACCCAAACAGAATGAACTCCAGTAATAGCCATAACCCCAACATTCTCACCGTAAGTTGTATTTGGAGGTCCACCAAATAGAGCAGCAATAGATGTAGCAATACCGTCACCTGCTAAAGTTCTATGTATACCTGGATCTTTATAAAAATCCTTTTTACAAACCTTTCCTAATACCATAGTATCACCTAAGTGTTCAGCTATAGTTGCTAAAGCTACCAACATAAAAGTAATAATTGGAATTATTGCAAATTTAGGAAAAACAAACGTAGGAACTGAGAATGGTGCAGCGTTGGAGATAACTGTAAAATCAATTAAATGGTAAGCTGGAATAAAACTTCCCATAATAAAAGTAAAAAGATACCCACCAACAATACCAACTAAAATAGGTATAACGTTAAAGAAACCCTTTAATACAATGGATGAAATTACAGCGATAGCTAGTGTAACTCCAGCAATAGATAGGTGAACTAGACTATATCCGTCGGCACCACCTGAAGTATTCATGGCCATACCCATTGCAACTGGGGCTAAAGTTAGACCAATAACTATAATTATAGAACCTACAACAACAGGAGGTAGTAATCTATCAACCCATCCCTTACCAAATTGTCTAATAATAAGTGCTATTAATGTATAGAAGATACCTACACAAAAAGCAGCACCAAAAGCATATGCTACCCCAAATTTACCTGAAACAAGTATGATTGGAGCTATAAAAGCAAAGGATGATCCTAAATATGCAGGAACCCTTCCCTTGGTTATTAGGATATAGATTAATGTACCTATTCCAGATGTAAATAGTGCTGTAGTTGGACTTAGTCCAGTTAATGCAGGAACTAAAACTGTCGAACCAAACATAGCAAATACATGTTGGATACTAAGAGGTATCCACTTGCCTATAGGTGGGCGTTCATTAGTTCCAATAATTTTTTCACTCATTATTGCTCCTTAAAAATAAAATTTAATATATAATATTACTATATAGTAATTATTAAAAGGAGTATTTGAAATCTTATATGAGTTCATTAGAGATAATTTTAATTGGTATAATATTAGCACTAGATGCCTTTGCGGTATCAATATCCTGTGGTTTAAGTAAAAAAGAGGTTACTTTAAAAGAGAAATTAAAGGTTAGTTTTTTCTTTGGGGGCTTTCAAGCAATAATGCCTATTATTGGTTATTATGTAGGAAACATCCTACCTTTTAATATTGACTCCCTTGATCACTGGATAGCATTTAGTCTTCTAACTTTAATAGGAATACACATGATAAAAGAGTCCGTAGACTCAACAAAACAGTGTAAGATAAATATGTTTAGAACCAAAACACTACTTTTAGCAGCAATAGCAACTAGTATTGATGCTCTTGCTGCAGGGTTCTCAATATATCTTTTAGATGCAAATATAGAACTTCTTATAATATCTACAGGGTTAATAACCTTTGTTTTAAGTTATTTAGGAGTACAGTTAGGTAAAAGGTTAGGACATATATCAGGTATAAAGGTTGATCTATATAGTGGTGTAATTTTAATATTAATTGGTATAAAAATTGTTATTGAACACTCTTTTGGGTAAAAAAAAGATACCCACTTTGGGTATCTTTGAATATTGTCAGGAATACACTGGCTTAATGTATAACTTAATATCTCATATATTATTTTTTATGTCAATAATTAGGCAGTCCTAATTTAATAAGTCTTATATTTATAGGTATAAATAATTAAAGATTTCTATCTAGTTTGATCTAAGTCATTAAATAACATTTAGTACTATAAATATGTGTATACAAAACAATATTATCCCTTACTTTATTTTTTTTTTTAATGTATCTTAAAAATATGGGAAGTACAGAAAACACAGATCTTGTCGTTTCTACATTACGGCAAATAATAAGAGTTATTGATCTACAATCGAAAAAATTAGTGAAATCCTACGGTTTAACTGGTCCTCAGCTATTAGTGTTAAAAGAGATCAAGAAGAATAAAAACCAGCAAATCTCAGTAATTGCTAAAAATGTAAGCCTATCCCAGGCTACAGTTACAAGCATACTAGACAGATTAGAGCAACAGAATTTTGCTAAAAGAGTAAGATCCTTAGATGATAAAAGAAAGGTAAATATCGTTTTAACAGATAAGAGTTATGAAGTATTAAAAGAGAATCCATCATTACTACAAGAGGAGTTTACAAGTAAACTAGAACAACTTGAAGAGTGGGAAAGAAATATGATTCTATCAAATTTACAAAGATTAGCATCTATGATGAATGCAAACGAGATAAACTCGCCACCAGTACTAGTTAGTGGTTCAATAGATGCAACCTCTAATGTTGTAAATGCCTATCTAAAGGATTAAACCTATTTAGTCTATTAGTAATAAAATAGACTAATAATATAAAGATAGAATAGCCTAACAGGGAGATATATACTAGATTGCTAAGTTCCAATTAATCTCCCTGTAGAATCCAATATATTAGAAATTTAGACTACAGAGGGGGGGAGTTCACTTAGATAATAGCCCTTAAATCCTTTAAAAATGAATCAACGTATTTCTCTTCTGTATTCCAGGAGCAGACAAGTCTTATTACTGTTAAATCATCATCTAAAGTCTCCCACCTATAGAACTGATACTTCTCTTCTAATATTAGTAAAACTTTTTCTGGTAAAATTGGAAAAATCTGGTTTGTATAGGATTCGAACTGTAGAAAATAACCATGTTCTACAATTCCATCCTGTAATTTTTTTGCCATTTCATTCCCATGTCTACTAAGTTCATAGAAAAGACCCTCTTCGAATAGGGTTAAAAACTGTAAGCCAAGGACTCTCCCCTTTGCTAACATAGCTCCCCTCTGCTTTATATAGTATCTAAAGTCTTCTTTTAATGATGAGTTACAAATTACTAATGCTTCCCCTAACATTGCCCCATTTTTAGTTCCTCCAATATAAAAAGCATCAGAGTATGTTGCTATATCACAAAGTGTTAGATCGTTTAATGAAGATGTTAGTGCAGAACCAAGCCTAGCACCATCTATATATAGTAGAAGGTTTTTACTATCGCAAACTGCCCTTAACTCTTTTATCTCTTTTTTGCTGTATATGGTTCCTATCTCGGTAGATTGGGATATATATATTAACTTAGGTTTTACCATGTGTTCAAAGTGGTGATCTTCTAAAACCCGAAGAATACTCTTTGGATCTAATTTTCCATTTTTAGACTCTATTGGAATAACTTTATGCCCGGTAGCCTCTATAGCACCTGTTTCATGTACATAAATATGTCCTGAAAAAGCAGATATAACCGCCTCATGAGGTTTTAAGAAGGATGATATTGCTAATAAGTTGGTTAAAGTTCCACCAGAAATAAAGTGGATATCAATATTATGATAACCTATCACACTTTTTAGTAACTCTTTAGCTTTTTGGCTATAAATATCCTCTCCATAACCATCTTCCTGGCTATTATAGGTATCTAAAAGATTTTTTAATATTTGAGGATGCCCCCCATCTAGATAGTCATTTTTAAAGCTATACATATATACTCCTAGTGTAAGTATATAAATTTATAATTGGAAAATCTATATACATTGTTGTACCCTGGCCCTTTTAGAATTTTATCATCTAAACTATAGTAATATCTCTCTATAGAAACTTCTTTCGAGATTTCTTATTTTACTATACAGTTGACAATTGTATACTTCTTAGATGATAATTAACCCATTGTAAGGAGGTGACATGGAATTTAAGAGTTACCAGAAAATATCCGAACACATTCAACAGGAAATTATAAGTGGAAAATATGTATTAGGGGCTTCGTTGCCTTCTGTAAGGGATTTAGCCATAGTTTATGGAGTAAGTCCACAAACAATTTCTAAATCAATAGCCCTTCTAGCTGAAAAAGGGTATGTAAAGACAAGAAGAGGTTCAGGAAGTATTGTAATTTTTGAGAAAATACCAAAAGCAGAGAAATCAGTCTGTATGCTTGTTGATAATGAAAGAAATCTAGTTCTAAATGACAATGAAAATATAGCAGCTTACCATAGTAAGGATATATACCTTTCCTTTCTGCTTCAAATGAACAATCTCTCTTTAAAGAGTCAAATCCTCATGTATGAAAAGGATACACAAAAATGTAATCCAGAATTATGCCTAGAGCTTGAAGCTGCAGGGGCTGTTTTTGTTCAAGGGACTCTACCTGAATGCTACTTTCTCTTTCTAGAAAATATTAAAAAACCTGTAGTTCTTATAAATAGAGAAATCCCCAATTATATTAAAAGTGGTTATTGGGGCTCTGTTCGAATTGGTAACAAAGGCTTAGTAGAGGGAATTAATTATTTGAAAAGTTTAGGACATATAAACATTCTGTTTCCTTGTCCTAGTTATGTAAGTGATATGACCGTTTTTAAAGAGAGATATGATAAGACCCATAAAGCTATTCAATCTACCTTTGGGAAAAAGCCCTTTTCTTTAGAGATTTTTAATTTTACTGACAGTCTACATAAAAACATAGAAAAGCTAGAGAGTTATATAAAACAAGGATATACTGCCTCCTTCGGTTTTAATGATATAGCAGCTCTTGAGATGTCTCAGTTATTAGATATGTTAGGATTAAAAATTCCTGAGGACTTCAGTTTAGTTGGATTTGATGATATTTTTGCTGCACAACTAAGTACCCCACCCCTAACGACTATAAAAGTTCCTAGAAGTAGTATGATAGGAGAGGCTTTTAAAATTCTTGATAAGTTACATGAGGCTCAAAAAGAGAATTATGATATCTTAAGAATTACAGAGAAAATAGAGAGTACTTTTGTTATCCGTGGTTCATCATTTATGAGAAGTTAATGCACAAACAAAGCTTACCTTGACAATTGTCATCACTATGCTATTATTGTAAATAAACAAGTAATATTTATATATAAACTAATACTTAAAAGTTGCCTGTTATATAGTAGGGAGGATTTGTCATGAAGCAAATGGAATTCACAACACCGCTGGATCATTCTAATTCCAGGTATACAGGTTGGACTAGAGGACATTGGGAAGAAGCTTTTAAACAGATGTTCACCTCTATTTACGATAGTGCATCCCTACACGGTGCTAGACAAAGGATACCGGGGCCTCGTAGTCATCATGGTCTACTAGCAGATGAACTTGAAGGTTTTACTCGTTCGTTTATATTAGCTGGTCCCTGGTTAATGAATCACTCCACGGGTGTTTTTAAACTTAATGAAACCACCTACGACGTAGGAGCATTTTATAAAAAAGGAATTCTAAACGGAACCAATCCAAAACATCCAGAATACTGGGGAGATATCTATGACTATGCTCAGCACCTTGTGGAAATGGCCTCCTTAGCATGGAGTCTATATCAAGGGAAACAGCATATATGGGACAACTATAGTGACTTAGAAAAAAAACAGGTCGCCAGTTATCTCAACTCAGTTAATAATGTTAAATATCACCAGAACAACTGGTTATTATTCAATGTAATTACAAACACTGTGCTAAAGAAACTCAAGATGCCATATTCAGAAGAGAATCTACAAAAAAACCTAACAGCTTGTGAATCTATGTATATAGGGGAAGGCTGGTATAGGGATGGGAATATAAATCGGATTGATTATTATAATTCCTGGGCTTTTCACTACTACTATTTGATATGGGTCTATCTAGATGGGGATTCAAACCCAGAACTTGCTGAAAAACACAAGTCCCGGGCTAATGAGTTTATAAATGACTTCAGATATTTTTTTGATAAAGACGGCTCTGTTCCATGCTTTGGAAGATCTATGATTTATCGATTTTCCTATTTGTCATCTGTAGCACTAGCAGTAAAACTTGGAGCATGGAAAGGGTCGTTAGGAGAGGTAAAAAGTATGCTGAATCTGGGGATAAAATTTTATATAGATCAGCCTATTTTTTCTGATTCCGGACATCTGAGTTTGGGATTTATTAAACCTTCAAATACAATTCTAGAGCACTACAATTGTGGAGGATCACCCTATTGGGCAGCAAAAGCTTTTAATGTTCTAATGATACCGGAAGATCACGAACTATGGAGATGTAAAGAGGAACCTTTACCTATACATAAAAGTGATTTCAATTGTAATCTTGGGAAAGCTGGGCTTATTCTACTTGGGGATAGTCGATCTGGACATATACAACTTATCAATCAAAAATCCTATCATGATAAATGGGAATACAACCGCAAGTATACTAACTTTGCCTATTCAAGCCGATTCTCCTATGAATCAGGACTTTCATGGGGAAATACAAGTTGTGATAACTCACTTCAATATAGTGAAGACGGTATTAATTATTATCAGAGATGGAAGTTTAGCTCTCTTTATATTGGAGAACGTTTCTCCGTTAGCCATGCTCCCACCAGGGTTAATATTGGGAACAATAATTATTATGGTGTTGAATCAGAAGGTGGTATAACAACAGTAATTTTAGTTAAAGATAACCAGTATTTTACATTTCATCAAATAGACTCACCTATTAAACTCACCTTTCGTGAGGGAGGGTATCCCTTAGGTTATGATTACGGTTGTGCTAGTTTATTTTGTGGAAGTGATTATTCATCAGCTAGAATAGGAGCATCCCATTCATTTATACGAATACTATATGGTTGGGAAAAAGCTTGTTTACCTGAGTCGTTAAATAATGATATACAGGGTAGTAATAGTCGATATTCCTTTTCTAAAGTTCCTCGCCTCGAAATGTCATCAGGTAGTTCTAAAAAGCTGTTTCTTGCTGCTCAAATATCAGCTTCAATAAACCAGGTTTCTGATAAGCAATTAATTAATTTTGTAAAATCTTTTAATAAATCAGGTGACGAATACATTCTAGAATTTTATGATGGAGAGACTTTTATTCTGAATTTAAATGGAACTAAACCTTCTCTCTATTGCAAAAAGGCTATTCTTACATAGCGATTATATATAATAACAATATTATTACCTCCCGCCACCAATCTAAACTACTAGGTCTATTAATTAAATATCTAAAAAACAATTTAAATAATTTTTTTATAAACTTCTTAAAATAAAGATTGACAATTGTACATTTGGCTTTACAATTGTATTAGAAGTTCTTAACTAACTGTTTTAGGATTAAGGAACAGAGCGCATCTAATGCAAAGAAAATATATTACTGATAATTGTGTCTTATCTTTGCGATGTAGGCAGTAGTTTAGGTAATTTAATTAATAACGAGGTGTATAAATGAAGAAACAGTATTTAGCTAAACGCTTATCTGTAAGAAGAAGTAATGATGAAAAAGTGTGGATTTTACTTTTTCTATTACCTACTCTAGTTTTTTACGGACTATTTGTTGTCTGGCCACTTTTAGCCAGCCTATATTATTCCTTTTTTCAATGGGATGGATTTACTCCTAAACCGAGCTATTTTATAGGCTTTAGGAATTATATTGATGTACTACAAGATGAGTATTTCTGGAATGCTGGGAAAAACACCCTTGTCTTTGTTTTAGGAAACAATCTTGTAAAACTTCCTTTAACTTTAGTTATAGCTTTTGTGCTAAACAACGTTTTAAAGAGGGGTTCTAACGTATATCGTGCACTATTTTTCCTACCTGTTGTATCTTCTACAGCAATAATCGGAGTAGTAATGCAGTTTATCTTAAACCCTACCTTCGGACCAGTTAATAATATTCTATCAATGTTGAACATAACATCTTCACCAATAGATTTTCTAGGACTAAAAAAGGTTGTACTACCAGCAATTATGTCAGTTGAGATTTGGCATTATACTGGACAATACATTGTTTATTGGATGGCCGGACTACAGACTGTTCCTGCATCCTTGTATGAAGCTGCTGATATAGATGGTGCCAGTGGTTTTCAAAAGTTTACAAAAATCACAGTTCCTGTAATGAAACCATTTATTGTAATTATATCCTTTATTGGTATCGTTATGTCACTACGTGTTTTTGATATTGTCAAAACAATGACCAATGGAGGTCCAAACTTCGCGTCAGAAGTTATAGGTACATTTATATACAAAAATTCTTTTGGTGCAATTACACCAAAATATGGTTATTCATCAGCAGTAGCTATTATATTTGGGATACTTTTGATTGTAGTAGGAATGCTACAGGCTAAAGCTTATAGCAAGTCTAGCGATGAACGAAAAAGCTATTAGGAGAAAATATAATGATTAAAATTAAAGGAAAAAGCATTCATCAAATAATTATACATATAGTATTACTTATTATCTGTGCTGTTCATCTATATCCCATGTTATGGATCGGAGGAGCTTCATTAAAAACCAATACGGAGATTTGGGATAATAGCGCAGGAATATTACCAGAAGTTCCCCAGTTTAATAACTATGTTCGTGCATTTCAACAGGCGAATTTTGTATCATATTTTGGTAATACAATTCTATTTGCAGCTGGTGTAGTTATCATTATGTTAATTTTAGCCTCAACTAGTGGTTATGTATTATCCAGATTCGAGTTCCCACTTAAAAAGTTTCTTATGGGAATTATTATGTTTACAATGCTAATTCCAAGGGCAACGACTATTATACCTCTCTTTACTTTAGTTAGAGATTTAGGGCTAATGAATACCAGACTAGGTTACATTTTAGCTTTTACAAGTAAAAGTATAACACTAGCAGTTATTCTTTTTATGGGATTTTATACAGGGATCCCTAAGGAGATGGAAGAGTCAGGGAAGATTAATGGTTGCTCCTTTATTCAGCAGTTTGTATATATTATTTTCCCTTTAACAAAACCTATTATTGCATCTGTAGCTATATTAAATACAATCGGGGCATGGAAAGAGTTTTTCATTCCCTTAGTTTTCACACTAACAAAGCCTGAATTACGAACACTATCCGTTGGGATGTATGCCTTTGTTGGAGAACATAGTACAGATTGGGCAGGAATGACTGCTGCTGCATCTATATCAATTTTACCAATGGTTGTGGTATTTCTAGCTTTTCAACGTTATTTCATTGATGGTTTAGCCGGTTCTGTAAAGGGTTAAATATTTATTATTAGTTAATAAAACCATAGATTGGTTTTATATATATTATGGAGGAAAAAGATGAACAAAAAAAATGTAATTTTATTACTGTTGTCTGTTTTTATGTGTGGAGCAATTTTTGCAAATGGTCAAAATGAATCTTCAGAATCTACAGGTAAATCAACTGTTACTATTTGGCATTGGGATGGTGCAGGAATTGAAAAATTTTACAAACCTATGGCTGAGAAATTTGAAATGGCAAATCCTGACATTGATGTTGAGTTTGTAGCAGTAGCTCAAGATCAGTATGGACAAAGTTTAGCTCTATCTATTACAAGTGGTGCTGGACCAGACCTTTTTTGGTATCAACCGGAGAATGACCCTAGAGTTTTAGTTGATCAAAATCAGGTTCTTCCAATAGATGACTATGTGGATGCCGACTTTTTAAGCCAGTTTGATCAACGATTATTAGTTGAAGGAGCTATGAAGTATGACGGTAAGTTATATTCACTACCTTATGAAAACAGATTTCTTAAACTTCATGGAATGATGTTCTATAACAAAGCAGTATTAGCAAAAGCTGGATACAGCGAAGATGATATACCTAAAACTTTCTCAGAACTTCTAGAAGTAGCTACGGACATTAGTAAAAAAGGAAATGGTGAATACTATGGTATAGCTATGCCAGGAAACCCTTCTGCTGATTTCCACCGTATCCTTAATGGTCTACTTACTACAGCAGCACCAGCTTCTGGAGATATTCGTTATGGAACAGTTGGTTTTGATGAGAAAAGTGGTAAATTCAAGCTTGATAGTGAAGGCCATAAAATGGTAGCACAGTTATTAATTGACTTATCTAAAAATGGTGCACTTGCTCCAGGTTGGGCTTCAATGAAGACAACTGCTGCTAGAGCTCTATTTGGTCAGGACCAAGCTGCTTTCTACTTTGGAGGAACATGGATTCCACGTGTAGTTGGTGGAGAGTATCCAAGCTTAGACTTAGGTGTTGCAGAAGCTCCAGTTCCTGATTCAGGAAGAAAAGCATATAGATATATGAGTCTTTATAATGGATCAGTATATATGAATGCAAATACTAAAAATGCAGCAGCTTCTGCAAAAGTATTTAAATGGCTTCACTCAAAAGAATTTGCAACAGCATATTTTAATGAAGTTGGAGAATTCCCTGGAAATCAAGCTGCAGAATTAACTTCTGCAACTAAGTTACAGAAAGATTTTATGCAGATAGCAAAAGATTATGTTAAAACTTACCCTGATCCGAAGGTTGAAAATCCAGCAGTTGGTCTTGTTGCATGGCCTGAAGTTAACCCTACAAGATGGGACGTTTTTGCAGGGGCTTTAATAGAAGAAGATATTAATGCTTTTGATAAATTAGCAAAACAATGGAATGAAAAAATGCAAGAAGCATTAGAAAGAAATATCGAGAAAGCTAATTCCGAAGGAGATAATGTAACTTTAGATGACTACAAGTTCCCTTCTTGGGATTATATGAGTGATTATTAAACCTATTTAGCTTTAGAAAATAGAGTTTATATGTCCTTCCTTATACTATTAGGAAGGACTTTCTTAATTAAAACAATACTTAAAACAAGATACCCGGTAGTTTTTGTATGCAAAGGAGTACTTAGATGAAACTAAAACAAGAAGATATTCATTGGATAGATGATGTCTATAGCCGTATAGAGAAAAAGGTAGAGTGGTCAAGTAATAGTATTGACTGCACCTTTCCTTTTGTCTCTGTAAATGGGAAATATCAAGACTTTAATGGTGATAGATTTCTTCCTGCATGGTGGACAAACTCTTTTTGGACTGGTCTTTTATGGCAAATGTATCGTAAAACAGATAATAAAAATTACCGAGAATTAGCAGAAATACAAGAGGAGAAACTAGACCCTGCATTTCAGGAGTATGACACTCTACACCACGATGTAGGTTTTTTATGGACATTATCTAGTGTAGCATCCTATAAAATTACAGGAAATGAACAATCTAGACGAAGAGCAATGTTAGCTGCGAGTACATTATTCTCTCGTTTTAATTTAAAAGGTAATTTTATTCGAGCATGGAATGGAAATAAAAATGGTTGGGTAATAATTGACAGCTTAATGAATCTTTCACTTCTTTATTGGGCATCAGAACAGGCAAAAGATCCTAGGTTTAAAGAAATTGCTATGGCCCATGCTGATACTGCAATTAATTATTTACAAAGACCTGATGGTTCTGTTAATCATATAATTTCATTTAATGATAAAACCGGTGAATTTATAGAAGCTGTTGACGGGCAAGGTTTTTCTCCAGACTCATCATGGTCTAGAGGCCAGGGCTGGGCAGTATATGGCTTTGCTCTTAGTTACCGTCATACAGGCGAAACTAGATACTTACATGCTGCTAAAAATGCTGCTAATTATGTTATAGCAAATATATGTGATGATTGGATTCCGCGAGTAGATTTTAGATCACCAATCTTAGAAGGGAATGACAAGGATAGTAGTGCCGGAGCTATAATTGCTGCTGGTTTATTAGAGATAGCTTCCCATCTACCTGAGTATGAAAAAGATATATACAATAATGCTGCAGTTAAAATTCTTAAAGCCTTAGACAAAAATGTTAGCTCTTGGGGAACTGAAGAAGAGGGAATCCTATTACACGGAACCCAAGCATATCATCATAAACCGACACTTTATCCAAATGATACACCAATAATTTATGGAGATTACTTTTTTATAGAGGCAATCTTACGTTTAAAAGGCGAAGAAGAGCTTTTCTGGTAAATCAAACAGTTACCAGTCACAAATATTATAAGCATTTATGATATTTGTGACTGGTAAGTAAATCAAATTTATACTTCGTTACCAAATACTTCAATTTGAGTTAAGGCTGAAAAAGCAGCAGAAATTTCACGTTTTAAGTGATGTAGTTTAATCCAAGTAACTTTTCTAGGCTCAAAAGTTATACAGTCAGCTTCTTTTGTACCAGTCATTTTAACACTCATTTCATGGCCGTCAGAAAATTCTAACACTCCAGATTCCCAGTGGATATCATGATTATCTTTAAAGTCAGCTCTAAGGTAGAGCCTAATTTCATCAATTACCACTGTACGTCCAAACTCTAGTGTAAATTCTAAGTCCTCCCTTAAACCTCCTCCCCATGAGTGGTAAGGATAAACTCCATGTCCATCTTGATTGATAACACCATCAATAGCATTTTTTGCTTCAAACCAAGGTTCGTCTCTAGTAACAACATTTGCACTAGCATGGGGGAAATATCCTGTATCCCACCTCTTATCCAGACTATTAAAAGCCAAATTCCTTCTTGAGTTTATGAAATTATTTGAAGGTATTGAAACCTTAATAGCGATATCTTCTTGAGTAAATGCATCAGGATGGTAGGCTTTTAGCTTCCAGTTAACAGGAATCACATATTTAATGTTACCTGATATAGTATATATGGTTGCAGGTTTAATATACTTATCTAACTCTATAGTAACAAAAGATTTTGGTGTTGTTTTTATATGGATCTCATCCTCAAACCCAAAAGGGCTGTTTAATGTTAATAAAGCCTCAGTATTACCTGATACTTCTTTCCTAAGCATTCCAAGTCGGTCTGTTAATTTTATGTTCAAAATATTATTCCTTTATTGTTAATAAAATATAAAGATATTATATCAGAACTATTATTTATTTACAATTTTTTTTAGACAATTGTATTGTACAATTGTAGCACACAGTTAAACAATTACTATGTTGTGACAGGGGGAAGGGGAAGGAGAATAATAATTATTCGATTATTTTTCTTTTATTGTTCGCTAATTTATATGCCTTCGAATAAGCTTTAATAATAGAATTAAAGATTATAACAGTATTTATAATTAAAATGATTGAAAATATGAAACTTGTCCAGAATTCTGAGAAAATTAGTTTTATGCCATTCATATCTCCTCCACCAACAAACCTATATCCAAAACCTAAATATAATGGATCGATTATTAAAAAGGCGATTGTAGTATAAAAGCTTATTGCTCGTAACCAATTACTTTTAATTTTCAAAAATATGTTTTTTGCATATACTAAAACATATGCAGTGATTATTGTGGCAACAGGACCTAAAAAACAGAATATTCCTAATTGGTAATCTGATATTTTATCACGTGATATATCAACCTGTATTCCTATACCTACAAAATTTATTTGTTTAAATGTATTAGTTAATATTGCATATATGAGATGTGCACCTTCATGGATAAAAAAATATAAAATTATAGATATAAATAATGCAGTCCATTTTCTAAAATTTTCTTCAAGCTTTATTTTCATAGTTCTGCACCTCATTTTATTTACTAAGAAATCATAATACTTACCTTACACCCTTATCCAATAATATACCACAAGATATACCCTACTGTTTATATCTGTGGTATATTATTGAATCATGATTAGATCCATAAGAGTTAAATTTGTAACTATTTTTTCAGTATTAATACTACTTCCACTTTTAATTGTGGGAATAGTTTTTACAAATTTATACAAAAGTCAAATAGAGTACAAAGCTGTAGATGATCAAAAAAATTATCTACTCTCTATAAAAAATCATATAGAGAGAAGAGCAGAAAATGAAACATTTGATATTGTAGAAACTAGAATAAAAAGTGTTAAGTATACTCTAATTGTAGTAACAGATAAGTGTTATCCCATTAACTTAATAAATCCCCAAATAACACTAAATAAAATCGACTATAATAAAATTATAGAGTCAGATAAAGGTATAATAACATTGGAAGGAAAGAGATATTTCTCATCATGGTTACATATACCGTCTTTAAACTTAGATCTTATAAGTCTACTACCATATAGGAACGTTGCCACTGAAATTATACCTATACAATTAATAACTGCTATTGTTATAATTATTGCACTTATCTTAGCAGTGTTTGCAGGCCTATATATATCTAAAAATATAGTCTCAAAAATAGAGAGTGTAAATAAACATGTTTTTAGAATAGCTAGTGGAGACTACTCCAAAGAGAGTAGTAAAAATAGTCATGATGAGTTTGAGACATTAAATAGCAGCCTTAATGTTTTAGCAGATAATTTTCTGATAAAAATTAGGGAGCTTGAACATTTAAACAGTGAACTAGATAGTGTCATTGAGCTTAGAACATTAATAATAAATCTTTTAAGCAAAAAATCTACAAACCCAATAACATACCTATACAATACATCATTTGATATGTTGCAGCAAAACTGGGAAAACCCTGACTTTAAACTTTTGTATAACTCCTCTAGAGATCTTAAATCTTTAAATGAAAATATGATGGCACTTTTAAAATTAGATGAAGGGTTAAAACCAGAAAATAATATGGATATAAACTTAGTAGAGTTGACTCGTTTAATAATATTAAATTTTGAAGTATACTCCCATGATAAAAATATAGAGTTAGTTGATGAGTTTTCACCTATAGAGAAAGTAAATAGTGACAATGAATTATTAAAAATAATATTATCTAATCTTATTGGAAACGCAATTAAATTCTCAGAGATGAACTCCAATATATATATTAAGACTTATATGGATAGTAAAAATATATATTGGGAAATGATTGATTCAGGTCCAGGTTTTTCTAAGGATGACTTAAAAGATATATTCAAAAAGTTTAAAATTCTATCTGCTAAACCAACAGGAGGAGAAGACACTGTTGGACTTGGCCTTTATTTAGTAAAAAAGTTATGTGATCAATTAAATATAACAATTACAGCACCAACAAATAGTATTAGTGGTGGTGCTGTTTTTAAAATTAGCTTTCCTAGAAGAGAACCCAATCTTTATTAGGTTCCTTTGATTCTATAACAAAACTATTTTCTTCTAAATCTATTGTTAATTTAGCCTTAAACTCTCCGTTAGACCATTTAAATATTGGCCTTTTAACATTGGATGTTTCAACATCCAATAGTGGAGAGTTTTTAAATGCTCTGTTTGTATTTCTAAAATTTAATATCCTTAACTGCTCTAATACAACTCTATCTTGTAATTTGTCTTCAATCTCTCTAGTGGTTAGATTTGTTCTATTAATGTCCTTATGGCCAATGTTATCCGCAGCCCAAATATCATTTTTCCCTGCAAAAAGATCTAAGTACCAAACTATAGGTGTCCCTGGCATAAAAATTTGAATAGCTCTGGCTAACAATAATTTATTTTCCTCTTCTCCAAGAGCACTGAAAAAAGTTGCATTAATTTGGTAATATGATATTTTTTTCCCATCTGGTCCAAAAAGATCTTTAACTCGCCCTCCCCTCTCTTTGACTATACTCATTAACTGATCAATTCTCTGATCATTTAGTAGGCCTTTTACATCTAAAAGAGGAATTCCGTCGTGACAACCAAGCATATTAAATGTTGTAAGCCCCTCTGTTACAATCTCATCAACCCAACTTAAAAGGTGTTCTGAATTCTTTGATTCAATCATATCTATGACTAGACCAGGGAAGAAAAAGTCATAAATAGGATACCCCTTCTCTGCAAGTTTTAGGTGTAACTTATCCTCATACTTAGAGTGTATCTCTGGTAAGAGAACAAGATTATATCTATCAGCGATCTCCTTAATCCTTGAGAGATAGTCCCATGTTCCAGGTTCATTAAAAAAGTTACTATAACCAATCTCTTTATGAAGATACGCAAAAGCATCAAGTCTTACTATTTTAGCCCCATAATTACTTAACTTCTTAAATGTATCTTCATAGAACTCCCAAACTCCTGGGGATTTAGCATTTAAGTCCATCTGACCAAGATATTTAGTTTTCTCACCCTCTAATGTCGGCTCGATAACACTTTGATAAAAGGTATTCCAATAAAATCTAAAGCTACCATCTGGGAATGGAACTTTTAAAATTGGAAAGCCTGGTTTTCTCATAAATAGTTTAGATAGATACTTCTCATGGGGGATAATATACCCTTCAGATCCTAACTCACCATTTCCATCCCAAAATTTATTCCAATCTAAAAAAAGGTCTACATACTGGGATTTATCCCCCTTTTCTAAAATATCTCTAAATTGGGGAGACTGAACAGAGAGATGATTTAAAACAAAATCTAGTTTTAGATTAATATCCATGGATTTTAACTCTTCAAGATCCTCTGGTTCTACAATATCCTCATTTAAATTGTAACTCTTAACAGAAAAGCCACGATCTAGATCCGATTCAAACAGTGTAGGAAGTATATAAAATGATGAAAAGACACCCTTTAACTCCTCTCTTTTAAGAACTCTGTTTATATTAGCTAAATTTCCACCTAAACTATCGGGATAGGCATTTAACATTACTCCATTTGGTATATCTAACTTACTTCCCATAATCTACTCCATAGACCTTAATTTAAAATCTTCTAAACTTAATAGTTCCCCACTCTTAGAAATTATCAAGCTTGCTCTATCTGCTTGGCTATTCAATTTCTCCTGCTCAAGGGATAGAACCAGATTAGTAAATGGGGAATCAACCCCCTTATCCCGTCCACGGCTGAGCCTGTGCTCTAAGGTCTCTTTAGGTGTGCTAAATAAAAAGATTGGGATATCTACCCCGTTAAGAAGATTATTATTCCCATGGGTCCACTCAATAATTAGAACCTTTATATTTTTAAAATCGACCTTCTCAAACCATAAATCGTCTATTTCTCGCCCCATCCTCTTAAGGGGAATTGAAGTTTCATTATTTAAAAATCTACTAATAATAGAGTTTATAAGTCTAAAATTTATCTCTTTTTCGGTACCTAAATACTCCCTTAAAGCACTCTCTCCCGCTTCGAAGTAAATATTATAGAATTCATCATTTAACTCTACCCCACTTTCCCAACTCTCTTTTAACCTGGAACTCCAACTATCTTCAAAGTCCTTCTCAAGGGATAGAGCCACTAATCCAGCCTCTCTAAACCGGTTCTCACGCTCTCGGTCATTCTCTTTAGGAATTCTGTGGGGGTAATTATCCCCGGATAAAAGATAAGTCTCCAAACCTTCCTCCCTTAAATAGTGGGAAAGAAGACTTCCAATCTCAGATTTGCCAACTCCAGAGCCCCCATAAACAGAGATTACAACTTTGTCCCGATTTAGTTTATTAATATTTTCTAATAAGTGGGGGAATAGAACTTCAGCTCTATTTATATGTGTATTATTAATCTCAACCTTATCCCCAGGCATATCTCCTGGTATTATTTTTTCTTCCAACTTAAAAAACCTCCCTATTTAGCTATATAAACAACTGTTTCGTAAGCTCGTAACCTATTAAACTGTAATAAAATATCCCAAGTCTCATAGTTACTAACAACTACCTTATCAATACCACAATCAGGATTATATGGGACTTCCTTATCCGAAAAATTACATATAAAAATTAGGTATTTATTTTTATACTCCCGTTTAAATGATATAAGATTCTGGGAGTTCTGCAATAGAGGAATAAATTTTCCATAGATTATTAGGTCCCGATACTCACTACTTTTTCTTAATTTTATTAAAGATCGATAAAAGTGCAGTAAGGATTTACTATTAATAAGTTGATCTTCCACATTTATATATGTATAGTTCTCATTAATCTCAATCCAGGGTTTTATCTTTGAAAAACCAGCATTGATTTCCCTACTCCACTGCATAGGAGTGCGGCTATTATCTCGACTTCTATTCCACAAAACCTTAAGTGCATCATTTTTTGTAAAACCACTAAGAATGCACTCATTATACTGATTGACCGATGCAATATCCTTATATTTTTCTATTGAATCATACTTTACATTTGTCATTCCAATCTCTTGGCCTTGATATATAAAAGGTGTCCCTTTTTGGAAAAAAAGTAACATCGCTAATAATTTTTTTGTGTAAATACTTATACTTTTTTCTGGAAAATACTTATTTATGGATCTTGGTTGATCATGGTTCTCGAAATAGAGGGCAGGCCAGCCACTATTATCTAACAGCTTTTGGGTAGAAAATAGAGCTTTCCGTAGTTCTTTAATACCCCAATTTTTAGGATCGTTCCATAACCCTCCATCTTTAAGATCTAGATCTACGTGATCAAATGTAAAAATCATACTAAAAAAGCCACTACTTCCTGTATATTTTAATAGGTTATCTCCTTGAACCCCTGGGGCTTCTGCTACTGTCATAACTTCCCCATTTTCAAATCCAAACAACTTTAACTCATTTAACCATTTATCAATTCCATTTTGATTTAAGCAGACATCGTTACAATGAATATCATTAGTATTAGAGGGATTAAAAATACGATCGCTCTTTTTTATATACGTTATAGCGTCAACCCTAAAACCACTTATTCCTAAATCTAACCACCAATTAATCATTTTATATAACTGGGTCCGAACTTCCCTATTGTTCCAATTTAAACAGGGCTGTTTCTTAGAAAACACATGGAAATAGTATTGTTTAGTTTTTTCATCAAACTCCCAGGATGATCCACCAAAGATAGATTTTATATTTGAAGGGGGGTCTCCATTTTTATCAGGATCAGCCCAGATATACCACTCTCTTTTACTACTTAAAAGGGATGACTTAGACTCAAGGAACCAACTATGCTCATCGCTTGTATGATTTATTACAAGATCCATTATTATTTTTAGGCCCCTTTTACCCGCCTCATATATAAGTTTCTTCATATCTTCAAGGGTTCCAAATTCCTTGGCAATATTGTAATAGTCTGAGATATCGTATCCATTATCATCCATAGGAGAATCATAAACAGGACAGATCCAAAGGATATCAACTCCAAGATTTTCTAAATAGTCTAATTTAGAAATTATACCTTGAATATCCCCTATACCATCACTATTACTATCTAAAAAACTTCTAGGATAAATTTGATAAACCACAGAATTCTTCCAATACAACTATATCTCCTTTTTATGAAACATGTTCCATACTCTATTTATACAGCCCATCTAAATACCTGTCAATATTGATTTTTTAATATTCATAGTAATATAATGGTTTATGGCAAATATTCGAGATGTAGCTAAAAAGGCTGGTGTTGCAGCAAGTACTGTTTCACGATATATAAATAAAAGTGGTTATGTTTCAGAAACCTCTAAAGAGAAAATAGATAGGGCTATATCAGAGCTAGAGTATGTTCCCTACGACCTAAATAGAAGTATTATTAGAACTAAAATTATTGCCATGGTAGTTCCAGATATTTCCCACCCTTTTTTCTCAACCCTAATTAAACATATAGAAGAGAATTTAGTTATTAATCAGTTCTCATTAATGGTTTTTAGTACAAATAAGAGTAACAGCTTTATATCAACTTTAAACTCAAACTTAGTTGATGGTGTTATAATTGCCGATGCCAATATAGACTCTAAAGAGATTAAAAGAATAAAAAAACCTATAATTCATTTAGATAGGTTTATACAAGGTGTGCCTACAGTATCTTCAGACCACAAAAGAGGGGGAGCACTAGCAGGAGAAGAGCTAGTAAAAGCTGGGTGTAAAAGTGTAATACAGATATGTGGAGAGAAATCTACAGATATTCCCTCCTATTTAAGCCATACAGAGTTTGAAAGAGTTATTAAAGAGAACGGAATAGATATTGAAACAATTGAGATAGAGTGGAGTGACTTTAACTTTGAGAAGTTTAAACAAGTTGCACGGGATATATTAGACAAGAATCCAAGAACTGATGGTGTATTTGGAGCAGATATGATTGCAATCGCTTTTATTAGGGCAGCGCAGGATAAGGGTCTAAAAATACCTAGGGATTTAAAAGTAATATCCTACGATGGTAGTTTTACTAGCCAAAGAAACTCTATAAAGGTTACAACAGTGGTTCAAGACCTAGTAGAGATAGGTAAAAAAAGTGTTGAAACAGTAATTAATTTAATAAATGGTATAGAAACAGTTAATAAATATGATAAAATAGATGTAACTTTGGAACTAGGTGAGACTACCTAATTGGAAAAAACTTGAAAATCAAATCTAAAATACTTTTAACCATTGATTCACCACAACTGAGCTTAAGCTTATCTTTCCTAAAAAAGTAAAATAGTTTGGTAGGTTTTTTACCTACCAAACTTAGTCCCATTTATGAACAACTACAACCACTACCCTTAGCTGTACCACTTAATGGACAACCAACACACTTGTTACCCCGCTTCTTCTCTCTAATTACCTTAGATAGGGATATCCCAATTATTAAGACTATTATTCCGAATACAATTAAATTAGTCATTTAAACCTCCTAGGCCACTTTTACATTTTTATTTAAGCTTACCTTATCTCCCTTATTTATTAGGTAGATAACAGCTGAAACCATAGCTAATACAACAATTAATCCGTATATAAAACCACTACCAAAACTTCCTGTTAAAATTAGTGTACCTACTTGATATGTTAAAAAAGAAACTGCGTACCCCATGCCAAATTGAAAACCTATCCCAGCCCATAACCACTTAGAATTCTCCATTTCAGAATTCATTGCTCCTATTGCAGCAAAACATGGAGGTGTAAAAAGATTAAAGATTAAATATGACAGTGCAGCAATTGATGATAAGCCCATAATTGAAGCAACATCCTGACTACCAGAAATTAAAACTAACTCATCTGTATCTATAAAATTAGAGATACTATAAACAACTGCAAGAGTACCAACAACATTCTCTTTTGCAATAAAACCTGTAATCGCAGCTGCTGCTAGTTGCCATACACCAAAACCTAGAGGGATTAAAATAAAGGCAAAAGGGGAAGCAATAGAGGCTAATATACTTGTATTCTCAGCGCCCTCTGCTACAACTTGTAATTGCCAATTGAATGTTTGCATTATTTGTATAGTAGCGTTACATAACAAAATTATGGTTCCAGCTTTTATGATAAAAGACTTCGCCCTTGATAAAGTTGATATAGAAGCCCGTTTAAAACTAGGTAATCTATACTCTGGAAGTTCCATAATAAAGAATGATCTTGCATTCTTCTCTCCTGTTATTCTTACAATAATCAAAGCACCAAGAATGATAATACCAATTGCTAGAAAATACATTGAAGTACCAACCCATGCCGCATCATCAAAAAATACTCCGGCAAAAAGAGCTATAACAGGCAACTTAGCACCACAAGGCATAAATGGAGTTAACATAGCTGTTGTTCTTCTTTGTCTCTGGTTTTTAATTGTTCTAGTTGCCATTATTCCTGGGATTGCACAACCTGTACCTATAACCATAGGAATTATTGATTTTCCAGAGAGACCAACTCTTTTAAAAAACCTATCCATAACAACTGCAACCCTAGCCATATAGCCACAATCTTCTAAAAGGGCTAACAGGAAAAAAAGAACCATTATTAGTGGTAAAAATCCAACTACAGCGCCAACACCTCCAATAATTCCATCTAGAAGAATTGCTTCTAAGACAGGAGAGACATCACTACCTAAAATAGATCCTACAAAAGTATAAAAACTAT
Organism: Thiospirochaeta perfilievii; assembly: GCF_008329945.1. NCBI lineage: Bacteria > Pseudomonadati > Spirochaetota > Spirochaetia > Spirochaetales > Spirochaetaceae > Thiospirochaeta > Thiospirochaeta perfilievii. The sequence continues at coordinate 1,359,245 of NZ_CP035807.1, forward strand.
CAATACCTCCAACAAGGAAATCAGCAATAAACGGCCCTAGATGTGTTTGAGAAATTGAAAATACACCCCACATTATTAAAGCGAATATAGGTATACCCAACCATCTATTGGCAACTACTTTATCTATACCATCCTGATAGTTATGAAGACTACTTTTATAACTTCTATTTTCAGCTCTTTCTACTAAATCTTTAATAAAATCAAAACGTTTAATATCGGACTTTTCTACAGAGTTAATGTTACTCAGATCAACATCAACAGGAATAAAAGGAGGTTCCTGTTTACTGCCAGAGACTTCTATAACCTTATTAATTAAATTGCTTAGACCATTTCTACCACTTTTTGTTGAAACTGTTTCAACAATAGGGCAACCTAAAACGTCCTCTAACATTTTTATATCTATATCAGTTCTCTTTTTCTTTAAAAGATCACTTTTATTTAGAGCAATAACCACAGGGATATCTAATTCTAAAAGTTGCGATGTAAAAAAAAGACTTCTATTTAAATTTGTAGCATCAACAATATTAACAATTACATCTGGGTTTTCTAACTCTACAAAATCCCTAGTAATACTCTCTTCTGAAGTAAATGGTGACATAGAATAGGCTCCAGGTAGATCAACAGCAATTATATCCTGACCAGACCTATTAAGTGTTTTTTTAATCTTAGCCTCTTTTTTTGCTACTGTTACACCAGCCCAATTCCCTACATGCTCAATTTTTCCAGTAATAGAATTAAATAGGGTTGTTTTTCCACTATTTGGATTACCTGTTAATGCAATTTTCATTATTTATCTCCTAAAAACCTAAAGTTAACCTTGGCTAACTTTTAAGGTAAAAATTTTAAAGTTTTATCGCTTTTGCAAGATCTAGGTCTATACTGTACCTTGCATCTTTAACACTTATTACAAAGTTATGTTTAAAATCAGATATTACGGTTACATTTTCCCCCGGATAACACCCTAACGTAAACAGGAAGTTTTTTAACTCAACATCTTCAGATTCTACACCTTTAATAATATACTCCCGATTAATATCGGCCTTTGATAGGTTATTAAGTTCGGTTTCAACAAAGCTACTCATAAAATCTCCTTTTAAAACTAAAAACTAGTCTTTATATTATTACTATTTAGATATCTGCATATAGCGTCAAATAATTCATCAGTTAAAACATGTTCTAACCTACATGCATTCTCCTCAGCCACTTTAGTAGTCACTTTTAATGTGTGCTCTAAATAGAGTGTAATTATCTTGTGTTTCTTATATATGGATTTAGATAATTCTCGCCCTTTCTTGGTTAGGTTTATGCTCCCATAGGGTTCCTTAATTATATACCCATCCTCTTTAAGATGTTTTGTTGCCTTTGTAACACTAGCCTTAGTAACTCCTAACTCCTTCCCAATATCAACACTGTGGGCGTGCCCATTAGACTTTTCCAATAGATAAATTGTTTCTAAGTACATCTCCATTGATTCATTACTACTCACACACTCTCCCATTTTAGTACAACTTACCAAGTTAGCCTTGGCTAACTTTAATATAATGTTACATCTTATATTTTTTGTCAACAATTTAGCTTATTAAATCTCTTTTAAATCATTATATACAGATCTTATATCATCTAAACAGTCTAAAAACGACTCAACAACCTTAGGGTCAAAGGACGTTCCAGAAAGTGAAGTAACAATTTCAACACCCTTTTCAAACGGGAAAGCTTCTTTATACACTCTTTTACTACATAAAGCATCAAAAACATCTGCAACGCTAACAACTCTAGCTTCAATTGGAATTAATACACCCTTTAAACTGTTAGGATATCCTGTACCGTCCCATTTTTCATGATGACATAATGATATATTTATAGCAGAACTAAAAAAATTATGCTCGTACCTTCTTAAATTTTTCTCAAATAGTATTAAAACTCTAGAACCTATCTCTGAGTGACGCTTCATAACATCCATCTCTTCTGGAGTCAATCTTCCTGGTTTTAATAGGACCTTATCTGGAATACCAACCTTACCAATATCATGGAGAGGAGCATATTTATATATATCTTCAACCTTATTTATATCGATCTCATTTGGATAGATACCCTTATTTAGCATATCCATAGCAATAATTCTTGAGTATTTTTGCATTCTCTCTAAATGACTCCCTGTCTCAGGATCCTTATCCTCTACTAACTTAACAAAACCTAGTGCAGCATTTGATACTAAATCGTCTATTAACATATTTTTTGAAAATATTGAACTTAAAATGTCAGATATTGAGAGAACCTTATATTTATCATTTTCTACGTAGTTATTCTTTTTTCTTGAAGAGAAGAATAGAAACCCAGCTATATTCCCATTTGGATCTGTAATAGGGGCTGTTAAGCTAGACTTATACCCATCCTTTATTAAAAGTTCAGTGGACATAGAGTGGGGTTTTTCCAAAAAGTATTGGTCTAAATCATTTATAATCCTAAGATCTGTTTTACTCTTTATTTTTGATAGGGATGACTCCTCTAATAGAATATTAAAGCCCTGTTTAAAGTGTATCTCTTTATTATCAGAGAAGCTAAAACTAGCAATTATTCTATCCTTATTAATTGTAGCAAAACCAATCCGGTCAAAACTTATATACCTTTTAAAATTTATGTTTGTAAAAATTTCACTAAGGGTCTCTTTTATACCATAGCCCTTTAATGTTCCACTAATAGCTTCATCTATCGCCTTTAGGTTTAAGCGAAGGTAGTCAATCTTGCTATAGATATCAGAGGAGAATGGAAGGGAGCTACGCCTTATTTTAAAGTCATAATCTTTAACTTCTATTTTTTTTAAATACTTTGTAATATCACTACTAAATCTGGTATAGGATATAAATTCAATAAACACAATTAATACTATAATTATTACAGTTAAAAAGAGAGTATTATCCCTCTCTTTCTTTAATTTAGAAACAGTAGAAATAAGTGATTTTTTACTCTTAGAGGTCTCATCCTTTAACCTGCTAACTTCTAAACGTAGGTCCTCAAAATCCTTTTTCCTAAGATCATTATAATGGTCTATTTCAGCAGCAGCCATATGTGCATATATACCATTTATCTTCTCAAAAAAGATTTCGTTTGGAAGATAATCTTGGTACTCATATAGACTCTCTATATCTGTTAGTACCTCAGTAAGATCATTCTCACACTTACTAGTAATCAATACTTCCTGATTTACTATTTTCATCTTATTACTTGCTACAATATAAAAAAAAGTTGAGATAACTATAAATAAAATCATAATTATATACTTTGCCCATTTATAATTCATACTTAAATTAAAATAAATTAAACAGTTTTTGTAAAGATTAAATTATTTTAATCGATTTTTTTGTTCATTGACTTTTAATATCTAGGAGATACATACTTAAAATGTATGTTTAAAGGTTTTATAAAAAGAGGACTACTAATTATATTTACAATCACACTACTTTTTTCTATTACAATAAGGTCTTTGTATAAACAGAAACTCCTTGAAAAACAGGATAATTTAAAAAACACCCTATTATCTATAAGGTCAACACTAAATAGATCTATAAACAGTAATTTTAACATAATATATGTGTACTCTTCCCATATATCTGTACATAGTGATATATCAGAGGAGGAGTTTACTGAACTTTCAAGAGAGTTATTTAAACAGTATAAGGGGTTAAAAAATATAACAATTGCTCCTAATAACATTATTACAAATGTCTATCCAATTGAGGGGAATGAGGAAGTTTTAGGTCTAGACTACAGGGATATACCATCCCAGTATAAGCAGATTAAAAAGGCACAAGAACTAGGGTTAATGATTTTAGATGGCCCTATAGATTTAGTTCAGGGAGGGGTTGGACTTATTGCAAGGGTTCCAGTATTTAATAGTAGGTCAAAGATTTTTTGGGGAATGGTATCATCAGTTATTAACTTTAAAGATCTAATGCTTCCAGTTGTTGAAACACTAACCAAAGAGAATTTAAAATTAGTTATAACAAATGAGTCTTCTAAAAAAAAGGATGTTATATATGGGGAGAAATATCTATTACAAAAGCAAAAAAGCATATATTCAGACTTACCTCTACACGATAGGGTTTGGGGTCTCTATCTCTTTGATAGTAGACGAGTATTTTCTTTATTAGACTACTCCATAATAATCTTATTATATCTGCTAGCTTTAACATCATCTTTATTAGTTACTTATTCTCTGCACAAAAAAACTAAATTAATAGAGTATAATATTTCAAGGATGATGGACTTCTCCAGAACTTCCCAAAACTGGGTATGGGAGACAGATAGTAATTTTAATATTACATACACAGCAGGGAGTCTTAGTCAAATAACCTGGGGAAGTCCTCAATTTATTTTAGGTAAAAACTTTAGGGATATATTCAAAGAGAATAACGATATGGAGGAGTCCATAGAGGCTAGAGCACCAATATCGGAGAAGCAGTGGTGGGTTGAAAATATCAAATATGAGAAAAGATGTTTCTCTGTAAGTGCTGTACCCTACTATAAAGAAAATATCTACCAAGGTTATAGAGGACTATGTACCGATATAACGGATAAGATACTCTATGAGAAGGAGCGGGCAGACTACCTTAAACTTGTTGATGAGTATATTCCTATATCCCAAACAGATTTAGAAGGAAATATAACTAAATCAAATAGTGCATACTGTAGACTGTCAGGTTACAAAGAGAGTGAATTAATTGGAAATACTCATAAAATAATGAGACACCCATCTACTCCATCAGCAGTATTTAAGCAGATGTGGGAAACTATAGAGCAGGGGAAAACTTGGAATGGAGAGGTAAGAAATTTAAGGAGAGATGGATCCTGCTACTGGTTTAATGCCTCTATCTCCCCCTTAGTAGATCAATTTAATAGGCACTATGGTTATATGGCTGTTAGACAGGATATAACTGCAGAGAAGAGATTATTAGAAATTTCAGAGACGGACCAGTTAACAGGAATATATAATCGTAGAAAGTTAGACTCCTCCTTAAAAATGATAAGTTCCCAATATACTAGGAGTAAATCTGATTTTTCTATTATTATGTTAGATATAGACTTTTTTAAAAGTTGTAATGATAATTTTGGCCACTTAGTTGGAGATGATGTTTTAAAAAAACTTTCTCAGATCCTGCTTAAGAATATTAGGAAGACGGATATTCTAGGTAGATGGGGTGGTGAAGAATTTCTAATAATAGCACCTAATACCCAGGAGGATGGAGCTATTAAGTTAGCTGAATTTTTGAGAAAAACTGTTGAAAAAACATTCTTCGAAGGTGTAAAGAGTATAACTTGCAGCTTTGGAGTCTCATCAACAACCAATAGCAGCTTAGATAAAATTACGGAGTTCGCAGATAAGGCACTCTATTTAGCAAAATATTCTGGTAGAAACTGTGTAAAGTTTTACGATAACACTTTAAAATAGTGCTGATGAAAAATAATATTAAAATTAGTAGGGTAGATCTATTTTTTAGATTCTTTAAAATTAGCATTTTAACTTTTGGTGGTGGATACGCCATGATGCCAATGGTTGAGAAAGAGCTAATTAATCGGGATGGTCTATTAAAAGAGGATGAGATTATAGATGATTATGCTATGGGTCAAAGTATTCCTGGAATTATAGGAGTTAATGCTTCAGCATTAATGGGGTATAGAATTGCAGGAAGAGTTGGTTTATCCATTGCAATTTTAGGCTTTATAACACCTTCGATAATAATTATATCCCTAATTTCATCCCTACTGTTAGATATAGAAAACAATATATATATTGTCAAAGCCTTTACAGGTCTACGGGCTGGGGTTGTTGCACTAATGCTAAACGCTCTACTTAATATAGGGAAAAAATCCTTAAAATCTTTATGGGCCTATGGCCTTCTTGTGATAGCAGTTGTTGGAATTCTATTTTTCAAATTCCATCCTATATATTTAATACTGTTTGGTGGTTTTATTGGTTTTGTTATTGGAGAGACTAAAGAAAGGAGGGGAAAATGTTAACCCTTCTCTATGTATTTTCTATAATTGCCATTACCACAGTTGGTGGTGGTTATGCTATGATTCCACTAATACAGCAGGAAGCAATAACTATTCACAGGTGGATAACAGAGACTGAATTTGTAAATATACTGGCTGTTTCTCAAGTGACTCCTGGGGCTATTGCGATAAATTCTGCTACTTTTATCGGGTTTAAAAACTATCATATTTTAGGGGCAATAATCGCCTCGGTAGGTTTTGTTCTTCCATCTTTTATAATAATTTTTCTTATTGCCCCTATACTAAAAAAGTATGAAAAAAACAGGATTCGTATTAATATATTTAATGGAATAAGACCTATAGTTACAGGGTTAATTGGGGCAGCAATAATAGTATTAGCTAAAAATATCTTTATTATAGATAGCAACATAAGTTATATTTCTATTTTTATAACTACTATTTCCTTTGTTATACTTAGGTTTTTTAAGATAAAGCCAGTTTATACCCTTCTTTTATGTGCAATTTCTGGTGTTATTATACTCCCCTAGTATTAACCGAAGAGCTTTCTCTAATTATTAGTTTTGTATTTATTGTACTAAGAGTTGGTACATTACGCTTTTCTAAAATATCTAGGGCTAATCTAGCTGCAGATAACCCCATAGCACTACTTTTACTATCAATAGTTGTTATTAGAGGGTTAGAGCATTGGGAGAAGATAAGGTTATTAAATCCAGTAACAGTAAAATCTATTGGAATAGAAAATCCCCTTTTGGTTAGTTGCTGAATTATACCCAGGGCTGTAATATCCTCATCGCATACTATTGCTGATGGTCTTATCTCCAAGTCTAATATTTTATTGGCTAAAACAGCTGTTGAGTCTAAGCTATTTTCACCAATTAATATTGCACTATTATCTGTACTATTTCGAAACCCTTTTACCTTTCTTTTTGCACTGTAACTATCACTTGTTTTAATATATACAAACTCTCTGTGCCCTAACTCTTTTAGGTATAAAACTAATTTCTCTATACCTTCACCCTCATTGGAAACTATAGAGTAGATATTATCCCCTTCTACACTCTCGTTAACAATTATAACAGGGACCTTTATTGATACACTTTTAATAACCTCTTTTAGTTCATCATATTTAAAAACTGAACCTACTAATATTAAAATATCAATTTTTTTTTGCATAAGTAGGGAGATATAATTACGTTGAGTATCTGACTCACCCCCTGTATTACAAAGTATAACATTATATTTATGTAGGCTTAACTCCTGTTCTAAAGAGTGGATAACAGAGGCGAAATATTGGTCCCTTATATCTATAGTTAAGATACCTATACTCTTAACAGAACTACCAGAGAGTCCCCTAGCAAAGGCACTAGGGATGTAGTTCTCCTCTTCCATTAATTTATTTATTTTAGCCCTGGTCTTTTCGCTAACTTTTGGACTGTTATTTATTACTCTTGATACAGTTGCTGTTGAAACTCCAGCCTTTTTGGCTATCTCATAAATATTCATTTTTATCCTGGGAAATTAAAGTATTTTAGACTGTTATTGTAACTTATGTTTGTAACAATTTCACCTAGTAGATCTAAATCCTTTGGAGCTTCACCATTTTCCACCCATGTACCAATTTTATTACACAGTATTCTTCTAAAATACTCGTGGCGTGTATAGGAGAGGAAACTTCGCGAATCTGTTAACATTCCTACAAATTGGGATAAAACACCCATATTTGCTAAAGACTCCATCTGTTTCTCCATTCCAGTTTTTTGATCATTAAACCACCACCCGGAACCAAACTGTATTTTCCCTGCTATAGAACCATCTTGAAAGTTTCCAATCATTGTTCCTACAATATCGTTATCTGCTGAATTTAATACATAGATTATTGTTTTAGGTAGTTGATCTTCTATATCTAGAGAGTTTAATAACCTAGACAGAGGAAGGGCGATGTCCCCACCACCAATAGAGTCAAAACCAGTATCTGGCCCTAGTTTATTAAACATTCTTGTATTGTTATTTCTAATAGCACCTATATGGAGCTGCATAGTCCAATTTTTAGCCTTATTTAATCTACCATAGAGTTGTAAAAGAGCAGTATTTAACTGGGCAGACTCTTTTTCTGAGACCTTTTTTCCATCTAGAAGAGTAGATATAGTAGCATCTAGATCTTGTTGTGTGTAACTCTCATATTCTGGTATTCTTATTGCATGATCTGATATTCGGCACCCAAGGCTGTGAAAATAGTTATGCCTAGACTCTAATGCCCTAGATAATGAAGTAAAATCTACAACATCAACTCCAGAAACTCTAGAGAGCTGCTCTATATAATCTCTATACAGGTAAGGATCTTCAACAGCACCTGCCTTATCTGGCCTAAATGTGGGATACATTTTAAAATCTAAATGGGACTTCTCCTGTAAGGCACTATGGTACTCTAGACTATCTATAGGGTCGTCTGTTGTACATAATACTTTAACATCCATCTGCTTAATAATACCCCATGGGGAAAACTCTGGTTGTTTTAATTTCTCATTAACCTCATTCCATATAGACTCTGCAGTTTGGCTATTTAAAACCCTATCCTTAATTCCAAAGGGTCTTCGTAGTTCTAAATGAGTCCAGTGATAAAGGGGATTTCCAATTAACATTGGAACACACTTTGCCCAGGCTAGAAACTTCTCGTAGTCTGTTCCATCCCCAGTAATATATTTTTCATCCACACCTAGGCTTCTCATTGCCCTCCACTTATAGTGGTCTCCCTTTAACCATACCTCTGTTAAATTTTTAAACTGTCTATTCTCTGCAACATCCCTAGGTTGTAAATGACAGTGATAGTCTATTATTGGTTGTTTTTTTGCGTAATCGTGGTATAGAGTTTTTGCTGTATCACTAAGTAGCAAGAAGTCCTCTGTTAAAAAAGTACTCATTTAATTATCTCCTTATTTATAGGGTAACTCCATCCTTAAATATTGAAATTTCCCTGTAATTGTTTATCTCGTTTAAAGTTTGTTTTCCTGAAGCAACTTCTAAAATATACTCTAAAAAATCTTCTGACAGTTTATCAATATTACCATTATCAACTAATGTTCCAGCATTATAATCGATCCAATGCCCCTTTTTTTTGGCAAGTAAGTTATTAGTAGATATCTTAACCGTTGGTACAGGTCCCCCTAAAGGTGTTCCTCGTCCAGTTGTAAATAGTATCAAGTGGGCTCCTGCTGCAGATAAGTTAGTTACAGCAACAATATCATTACCAGGACCATTTAATAGGTTTAAACCAGACTCTGTTGCTATCTCTCCATAGTTTAACACAGCTTGAACCTCCCTCTCTCCACCTTTTTGAATACAACCTAGAGATTTCTCCTCTAAAGTAGTAATTCCGCCATCCTTATTCCCGGGGGATGGATTTTCATATACAACTTGGTTATATCTTTTAAAATACTCTTTAAAATTATTAACTAAACTTACGGTTTTATTATAGATCTCTTTACTTTTAGCACGATTCATTAAAATGGTCTCTGCTCCAAACATCTCTGGAACTTCTGTCAAAATAGAAATTCCACCCATATCAATTAGTTTATTTGAAAGTTTACCAACTAGAGGATTCGCTGTAATTCCAGATAGACCGTCGGACCCACCACACTTTAGACCTATTTTCAATTTTGAAACAGGGAATCTCTCCCTCTTATCCTTAAGAGTTATATTCTTTAGTTCTGCAATAATTTTTAATGCTTCATCTAGCTCGTCCTCTACAGTCTGAGTCTCTAAAAACCTTACCCTACTCTCATCATAACTACCTAAAACCTTCTTAAACTCTGTGATATTATTATTTTCACAACCTAAACCTAGAACTAAAACTCCACCAGCATTAGGATGTTTAACTAAATTCTTTAATATTAATTGTGTATTTTTATGATCACTTCCTAACTGGCTACACCCATATGGATGAACAAATGTATATACTCCTTCGCCAGAATTTTTAACAATATTCTCAGCTGTCCTATTAATACAGCCTACAGTATTTATAATCCAAATATCATTTCTAATACCAACTTGTCCATCTGACCTTAAAAAACCCATAAAGTATTTATCCTCTGCATAAATACTATATTGTGGCTCTTCTTTGTTATAATTATACTCTAAAATTCCGTCTAGATTAGTTTTTATATTATGGGAATGAACAAACTCCCCTTGTTTTATATCCTTAATAGCATGGGCTATTGGGGAAGCGTACTTAATAATCATATCCCCATTTTTTATATCCATAAGTGCAAACTTATGGGCTTGGCCTATATCTTCTAAAAGTTTAATCTCAACATCATTAACAACAACTATGTCACCTTTATATAGAGGCTCAAGAGCTACAGCAACACTATCTTTAGGATTGATTTGTATAACTTTTTTCATTAAAGACTCTCCATTACAGACTTAATACCTTTAGACTCTATTTCATTAAAGTAGTGTGTTACCTTCTTATAAAATAATTTGATTAAAGCCAAATCTTGTCCCCAAAAATCTAAGTTAGACATTATATTTTTAGTAAAAATCTCCCCTGACTCCTTGGTTCCATTAAAATCTTTGTAAGCACGATTAAAATACTCCAAAACTTCAGAACTATCCTTACCATGTTCTTTATAAAAATGCATTAGGGATGCCAGTGAGAATGAGAGTAGTTCAGGGGCTTTTTTATTAAGTTCTATATATTCTAGAACTGTAGGTAAAACCCTAGCCTTATATTTAGAGACAGAGTTTAATGAGATACTTAAAAGTTCATGTTTAATAAATGGATTTGCAAATCTCTCCATAACATCCTTTGCAAACTCAGTTAACTCTTTTTTATCAAAATTAATACTTGGTATAATTTCTGTTTCTACAGCTTTATCAATAAATCTTCTAACAGTTTTATTCTCTAGACACTCTCCAACTGTTTCAACACCGTATAGATAAGCAGGGAGACACATCATTGTATGTATTCCATTTAATATCCGGACCTTTCTTGTTCTATATGGAGTCATGTCCTCTGTCCAGATAACATTACACCCATCTGTTTCTGCAAGAGGTAGTTCAGCGGAATACTTTTTATCCCCTTCTATAACCCAAAGATTGAAAACTTCAGAGCTATCTAGAAGATTATCTTTGTATCCTAACTCCTTTGTCAAATCTTCTACCTCATTTCTTGGATATCCAGTTACTATTCTATCTACTAGAGTATTAAAAAATGCACAGGAATTATCTAACCATTGGATAAACTCTTTATCAAGAATCCACTCATTTGCTAATCTATATACTATTTTTTTAAGATTATCTCCATTTCTATCAATAAGTTCACACGGAATAATTATTAATCCCTTATCTATTGATTTATTGAAGGTTTTAAACCTTCTATATAAAAAAGCAGTTAATTTTCCGGGGTATGATATCTGAGGTTTATCATCTATAGATTCCCCCCCTCTATATACTATTCCAGCCTCGGTTGTATTTGACACAACAAACCTTAACTCTGGTAAATCTGCAGATTGTATAAAATCATCATATTCAGTGTATGGGTTAATTCCCCTTTCTATTGAAGTTATAATCTCATTATCATTAATAACTTCACCTTTAAAAAGTCCCCTTCTAATAAGCGTATATAGTCCATTTTGATCATTAAGCATAGTAATTAATCCATTCTCTAATGGTTGGACAACTCTGACACTTCCATTAAACAGCCCTTTTTGATTTGTTCTATGTATCATCCAATCAACAAAACCTCTTAAAAAATTACCTTCTCCAAACTGTAATACCTTAACTGGGTATTCATCTTTTTCTCTACCTATAATAGTTCCTAGATTTTTTTTATTTAGTTCCATTTCCATTCCTTATTTCCTAGATAATGTAAGCGGTTACACTAGTAATTTAAAATAGAATAACACTAGAGTATAAAAAAGCGCAACTCAAAAAGATATAAATGTATTCGGTTTCACTAATATTCTTATATACGAATTGACCATATAACAATAAGGAGGCTAATGTCTTATTATGCGAGGCAGAAGCACTCTATATATTGTGGGAGACTCAACTCTTTGTAGTTTTGAGGATAAAGATTATTTTATTCCTAGATCGGGGTATGGAACAAAAATTCACAAATATGCTGATTCTGATAACTTAGAAATAGTTAATTTAGCTCTTTCTGGTAGGAGTAGCAAAAGTTTTATCAATGAAGAGAACTACATAACCCTATTAAAAAATATTAAAAAGGGAGACTACTTACTTATTGACTTCTCTCATAATGATGAAAAGCCAGATATTACAAGGTATACAGATCCGACCCTTCCAATTACCCATAATGGTAGTTTTAAAAATATTTTAGATAAGTATTATATAAATATAGCCTTAAATAGTAAGGCGTTCCCAATTCTAGTTACACCTATTGTTAGACGGGGGGAACTAAATAGTCATATATCAAAGGGAACAAGTCAATTCAGGGGAGGAGACTACCCAAAGGCAATTAGAGAACTTGGACATATGTTAAATATTCCTGTAATTGATATGACAAAAATTACCAAAAATCTATACGACTGTCTAGGAGATGCTGAAACATATAATCTACATGCAAATAAGTATAATAATCCAGAGAGTATAGATAATACACATATAAACAGTAAGGGTGCAGACGTAATTGCTTATCTTCTATGTAAATCGATAAAAGAGAACTATCCTCCCCTTGGTCAATATTTATTGGAGAAAGAGGTGGTTGATGGATTGGATAGGGAAATATTTTAAAAATAAATGGGATTTAAACCACAATAGTGGTAAAAAAAAACCAGATATCTCAGAAATACTAAAATTATCTAGGCTAACTAAGGTGCCTCATAAAGCGAAACTTCTAAGTAGATTAGATATGGATGACTATATAAGAGAAGATTATTATTTGGATTCTGAAGAGTTTTATAAAATTCCATTAACAGTTTTAATACCTAAAAGAAATATAAAGAAAACTCCAATAATCTCTCTTCATGGTCATGGAGGTGGTGGTCGATTAGGAGTAATAGGAGATAGAACAGATAGTGATGTTGCAGCAGCTATAGATAAGTATAACTATGACTATGGCCTTAAACTAGTAAAAAGGGGATATACTGTATTCTGCCCAGACAGTAGGGGTTTTGGGGATAGTAGAAGTAAAGAATACTCTAATGCTATAACATCCTGTAGCTGTAGGGAGCTATCAAATTTAGCCTTATCCCTTGGTCTTTCCCTTACAGGTATGATGGTTTTTGACGTAATAACACTTATAGATTATATAAAAGATTACTTTTTAATGGATATAACAGAACTATCCTGTATTGGTTTTTCAGGTGGCGGAGCCTTGACCCTATACAGCTCTATTATAGACCCTCGAATCAAGAATATTATAATTAGTGGATATATGTACGGCTTTAAAGAGTCTCTTTTAGAGCTACATGGGAATTGTTCATGCAACTATATTCCAAATATGTGGCTATATTATGATATGAAAGATCTGGCCTCATTAATACTAGCAAAAAATATATTTATTGAAAGTGGTGACAGGGATCATCTAAATGGTAAGTCTCAAATAAAAAACGTATTAAGTCAGGTAGAAAATATTAAAAGCCCGTCAAACTTTGTACATAAAATATATTCAGGGCCCCATAAATTTTACGGTTTAGACTGTTTTGATTGGTTAAGCCAACTTAGACATTGATCCATCCACCTAGAAACGTGGGAATTTATCTGGCACTCTTCATCAGATGTTAACGGGATTGCTAAAGAGAGACCATGACCACCGTATGGATATATGTGAAACTCAAAAGGAATATTAAAACTACGTAATTTATGTACAAAAAAGAGGGAGTTTTCCATAGGAACTGCCCCATCTTCTAAAGTGTGCCAAATAAATGTTTCAGGAGTGTTATGATCTACTTGATTTTCCAAGGAGAGTAGTTCTAATTCATCTCTTTTTGGAAATTCTCCTAATAAATTTTTAAAAGACCCTCTATGGGAAAACTCTCCAGATGTAATTACAGGATAAGCTAAGATAAGCTTATTAGGTTTAATTAGCTTTGTATCTATTCCAGATACCCCTATAAACAAGTTACTACTCCATAAAACACCAATAGAAGCAGCCAAATGTCCTCCAGCAGAAAATCCACAAACAATAATATTATCAATATCGATGTTCCAAGTTTCACTATTTTGGCGGATTATAGTTAGGGATCGTGCTAAATCCAATATAGGCTGAGGGTGTGTATATGGAGCAACAGAGTATTCAAGAACAAAAGCATTATACCCTGCATTATTAAAACTTATAGCTATAGGTTCCCCCTCTCTTTTTGACCTATATTGGTAACCTCCACCAGGGCAAATTATAACCGTAGGAACTTTTTTATTAGAGTTTAATATATAACTAGTTAATTTGGGTCTTTCTTCAGAAATCTGGTTAAAATCTAGACCATCCCATAAATCAATTTCAATATTTAGCAAAAACTACTCCTGTAGATAGGCAAGTAAAAATGGTGCAATACCCTTAGCTTCATTCTCAACAACAGGTTCAGACATATAGTAGTCAAAACTACCATCCCTATTATCCTTACCTCCAAGACCTGCAACTAAGCATATTCCACCTAAGTTCATCTCTCCATCTCTTTCAAATAGATACTTATTACAGATACCATTAAATGCCTTTTCACCAAAGGGTTTAAACTCTTTGGAAATAATACCTAATCTTACAGCCTTTAATATAGCATATGATATTATACTTGAACCACTTGTTTCTAAATAGTTCCTTGGTTCATCTATTTTATCAACAACCTGAAACCACATACCACTTATATCTTGATATTTTATAAGTGCTTCTATTAAATCTAATAGAGTTTTGGAAACAAAAGAGTATAACTCCTCTTTTTTATCTTCTACTATTTCTAAAATGTCAACTAAAGCCATAAGAAACCAACCTTCAGCCCTTAACCAATAGTTCTGTGATAGCCCTGTCTCTTCATTACTCCAGGAACTATCCCTAGAAGAGTCATAGGCGTGATAGTATAATCCTGTCTCTTTATTCTTCATTAGCTTAACAACATTCTTTATCTGGTTTAAAATATCTATATAGTTCTTTTTATTGTTAAATCTTTTTTCATACTCAAGATAAAAAGGCTGAGCCATATACAGACCATCTAACCAAATCTGATTAGGATAGATCCCTTTATGCCAAAAATTACCCTCCTTTGTTCTAGGTTGTAGTTGTAGCTGAATATAAAGGTTTTCAATCGCTTTTCTATATTTTTTTTTACCTGTATAATCATGAAGTTTATAGAGTGCTCGCCCCTCATTTATATTATCTAAATTATAGGTTTCGATATCAAAACTTTTAATACTACCATTATCTTCTATAAAATAATCTATAAAATTATCTACAAAATCTAGATATTTTTTATCAAAACTCTTCTCATATAAGGTTAAAAATGCAGTCATCATACAGCCATCTATATAGTTCCAGTGTGGCTTTTTATTTCCTATAATCATCTCCTGATTCCACAAAGGCCTTTGGGGAGAACTATCTAATAACAATCTATCTATATAACGGTCTATCATAATCGAACTCCTAACTTCTTAATAAAGTTGAAACTATCTTCTATTGTATCTGGCCCATTATTCTCTAAAAGAGTATGAATATAAGGTTTATGTTTATTTATTAGAGAAAACAGTAGTTCATAATTTAGTCGGCCCTTGCCGGAAGGGATTGTTCCATCTTTTACCCCATTCTTAATAACATAATCTTTTGCGTGAATTGCGACCATTTTATGGGAGAAAAGTTGGAAAGCCTCTATCATTAATTCATCAGATTTATCCAACTTATCATTAGGAAGAAAATTCACAGGATCGTAGATTATCCCTAAATTTGGAGATGGTATCAGCTCTAAAACCCGCATCATCCTCTCGTGGCTAAATATAGTATGTTTATCTGCAACACCCTCTATTGCCACAGTTACTCCAAATTTCTCACCAGCTTCAACTAATACCTTTAAAGATTCTATAAAGTCTATAAAAGTAGACTCCTTGTATATATCCTGGGTAAAACCACAATTTGGCAGAGTTGATCCTGTCTCTGTCCCAACTATTGAGCAACCAAAACTACTAGCAAATCTAATATGCTCTACAAAGCTATCAAGGTGTCTTTTACGTATGTCCATATTTGGATGAACAGGATTAATATAACAACCTAACACACTAATATTTATACCATTTTTATAAAATTTATCCCTTATATAGTTTCCCATACCTGGACTTAAAATACCATTAACATCATCAATTCCATCAATTGCCTTTTTTAATGCTAATTGTATGCTATTAAATCCATATTTTGATATTCTATCTGAAAGATCAGAAACGCTTAATTTCCCAAAATCATGGGCTCTTACACCGATATTTAACATAACTCTCCATCTATAACTATATTTTTTATATAAAGATTCTCTACATTATTCATAACAATTTTATAATCTTCTGGTTGAGAATCAAAAAAGTCCATTGCTGGTTGCATTATCTTTGAATTCCTATCTGTTGTAACAATAAAATTCTCTACATTTAGGTTTTTAATTGGACTCTCTGGGATTCCATAAAAAAATGCAGCCGATGACTTAATATTATGAGCTTCTATATTTCTAATTATTATATTCTCAATGACAGGGGTAGAAATAGGATCAAAGGTTTTTGTATCTAAAGAACTTAATAGACCAATACTATCTTCTGTAGCTCCACACCTGTAATACATATTAACAACAATAGGAGATATCACTCCTTCCATTTTTAGGTCATTTATATTTATATTTTTAATATCCCCCCCACGCCCCCTACGAGTCTTTATTCTTATTCCTCTATCAGTTCCAGACATAGTACAGTTTTTTATCTTTATATTGTTTATTCCACCTGCTGTCTCAGAACCAAAAACAATTCCACCATGTCCTTTATTCATGCTACAGTTAGATATATAGATATTATTACAACTAATCCCAACTCTCTGACCATCCTCATCCATACCTGATTTAAGACAGAGGCAATCATCCCCAACATTAAAGTTACAACCTTTGACATCTACAAAGCAACTAGAATCAATATCAAGTCCATCTGTATTTGGTGCATCTGGGGGATTAATAAAAAATAGATTTTCTAATTCAATATTTTTACTATATAAAATATGGGTATTCCAAAAAGCTGAGTCTTTTAGTGTTAAACCAGATATTTTCACATTATGACAATTTTTAAACTGAACTAAAGAAGGCCTTAAAAAATTAGTCTCTATGCCACCACCTCCTGATCCAAACTTTAAATTTCTATTTAATAGCCTTAACTTTTCTTGAACATTTTTTACTGAATCAGAGACTATACCAGACCTTAGTTTCTGGTATGAACTCCACCATTTTTGGCCTAAACCGTCTAAAACCCCAGGTCCCTCAAGTATAATATTCTCACAATCACCTGCAAATAACATAGATCTCAAAGCGTAACACTCTGTACCCTCCCACCTTGTAAATTGAGGATTATAATGGGAAAAATCATCACTAAACTGGATGATAACCCCCTGTAAAAATGTTATTTTTAAATTAGATATAAGCTCAATTGGTTTTGACCTATACAATCCAGGATTTAATACAATCTCACCTCCGCCTTTTTTTGAGAGGGAGTTTATTACATCCTGAATTTTACTATCAAATTCTCGATTTGTTGATGGGTATATAACAACTCTCTCTGATGACATTAAAATTCCTCTTATTTAAAGCCGGGAAAACCCGGCTATATTTTTATCTATTTAATTCTGCTATAATTTCGTCAATTCCAAGTGCTTTAGCCTTAGTTTTGTAAATAGCTATAGCCTCTGCTGGTGTATATGCTCCAATAATTGTTTCAGCAAAGATCTCTTGTTTTAAAGTTAAGATTTCACTATTTCGTTTTAAGAATACATCTCCACCCTGGGGTAAACCTAATTGTCTTGCATTTGAATCATGGTTTTTAGCAGAAAGTCTAATTAACTCAGGAACTTCAATTAAAGCTTCCATTCCATTAGGTGCTAAGTTAGGATCACAATACGCCTTAGTTAATAACTTATCAGGGTTTGAAGGTTCAGCTAACATCTCTATTCCATTAGCTGTTGTTTTATAGTGTAAACCCTCTACCCCATAGATAAACAGTTTCTGACCTTCAGCTTTATCAATCATTAAGTTCATAAACTTATCAAATACCATTTTTGGATCTGCTGCTTTTGAAGTTATAGAGAACGCTGGAACAACTCTGTTTATATAGTATGCATTTTCGATAGCAGGCATAGAAACAACACTTGCTTTAGGATTAATATTTTTAGCACTATCATCAAATCTTGTTGCCCAAGAACCGATCCAATACTCCATTACACCCGCTTGACCTTCAAATATTTTTGATCTAGCAGTAGAAGTTTTATTTGTGAAAAACTCATTATCAAGAATTCCCTCTTTATATAATAAAGAAAATCTCTCTAATGCTTTAATCATCTCTGGTTGTTGGAAACCATCAACCCATTTACCATTTTTCTGATCATAACCAAAGTATGCATCCTGCATAATCATACGATTATAATAGTCAAACTCATATCCTGTTTGGAATGGTAGAGTTATACCAACTGTATCCTTAACCCCATTACCATCTGGGTCGTCATAGGTAAAAGCTTTTAAAACTTTATAATACTCATCCCAATTTGTTGGCATATCTAGACCAAGATTATCTAACCAATCCTGTCTAATATAAGTAACACAACCATCAGCATTAGTTGAAGGTACACCGTATATATGTCCATCTTTTAACCTATAAGCTTCTATTAAATCTTTAGAAACATCCTTAAATTGCTCTGATTCAGCTATATAATCTTCAAGAGGAACTAAATGACCTGAATTTGCGAATGTTAGGTAGTCATTTGTCTGTATCTCTAATACATCAGGGTAGTCTCCAGAGGCAAAGATTGTAGATAATATTTGAGAATACTGGTTATGAGCAGGTTTTGTTATACTTAATTTCAATCCAGAAATTTCGCTATACTTCTCACCCCACTCTTTTAAACCGTTCTCTTCAGTTAAACATCTGTCAAATACTGCAGAAATTTTTGTTACTGAATCTGTTCCATTTGCTTCACCATTTCCATTTGCAAAAATACCTGCTGGTAGCAGAGATATTGCAAATACTAAAACACACATTTTAGATTTCATAAAATCCTCCATTTTTTTTATTAAAGGTCTACGACCCTTTTTTAATTATTATTTAACCCTTAACTCCACCTAGATTAATTCCTTTAACAAAATGTTTTTGTACAAAAGGATATAGGATAAGTACAGGTATAATTGAAACTGTTATTGCTGCATTTTTAAGTGATTGAGTTGCAAAGGAGAAACCTTCGAAACCTTGAGTATCTGTTTCAATAACAAGACTTCTTAAAAATACTTGAAAGTTGTGTAAGTGGGGCTTTGTCTGAATATATAGAATATAGTCAAAGAATTGATTCCAGAAGAATACTATATAAAATAGACCTATAGCTGCTAAACCCGGTTTCGATAGGGGTAGAACAACCCTTACAAAAGTTTGAAACGGAGTACACCCATCAATCTCAGCCGCATCAAAGATTGAAGAGGGAATACCCTCAAAAAAGTTTTTAAGTAGAATTAAATAGTAAGCATCCATTGCATGTACTAAAAATATTGGAAAAATTGTATTCAATAAACCTAATTGATTTACCACTAAAAAGAGAGGAATCATACCAGCTCTAAATACCATTGTAACAAGCGCAATTCCCATAAAAAACTTTCTACCAGGAAGATCCTTTTTAGATAACCCGTAGGCGTATAACGATGTAATTGTCATAGCCACAGCTGATCCAATAATTGTTACGACAACACTTATAATTAGAGGTCTAAAAATAACAGGCCTGCTAATAATTACCTTATATGCATCGAGTGTAAAACTCTCTGGAAAAAACCTAAAAACTGTTTCAGATGCCTTTCCATCAAAAGAGTCAATTATGATTTTTAAAAGAGGAATCATAACTGTAACAATTATAAGACACATAAATAGTGTATTTAAAACTTTAAACGTAGTGTAAGATGCTGAATCTCTGTGCAGCACACTTTTTTCTTCATTATCATCTCCTATAATACCGATTCGCCACGTAGACGTTTTACAATTTGGTTTGTACCCATAACAAGAACAAATGCTATTACAGACCTTGTTAGACCTACAGCGGTACCATAACCAAACCTAAACTCTGTTACACCTGTCCTATATGTATAGGTCTGAATAACATCTGAAACCTTATATACCAGTGGGTTATAGAGAACAAAAACTGATTCAAAAAGATTAAATATTTTTGCTAGATTCATTATAAGAACAATAATTATAGTAGGTATAAGATGGGGGAAGGTTATATGAACCATCTGCTTCCATCGATTAGCACCATCCATTTTCGCTGCTTCATATAGTTGAGGGTCAATACCTGAAAGTGCTGCTAAAAATATAACAGTACCCCATCCTATCTCTCTCCAGCTCAAGATAAACAGAAAAGTCTGTCTCCATAGGGATTGATCTCCTAAGAAGTGCTTAGCTTCTCCTCCAAACGTTGTAACTACCTCATTAACCAAACCACCCTGACGTGATAAAAGAAGATTAAAAACAGCACCAACTACAACCCATGATAAAAAGTGGGGTAGATATATTACTGTCTGAACAACTTTCTTAAAAAACTGATTTTTTATCTCATTTAATAATAAAGAGATAGAGACTATTAGAGTCATCTGTATAACGATATTTAATGAACTTAAGATTAGTGTATTTTTAAAAGCTCTAATAAAATTATCACTTGTAAATGCATCTCTAAAGTGAGAAAAACCAATAAAGTCTCCTAAACCTCTTAAATCGAAATCATAAAAAGCATAACGAAGCCCTAACATAGGCACGTATCTAAATACAATTAAAAATAGAAACCCAGGGAGCATTAATAGATAAAACATTTTAAATCTATTAAGTTTACTTAAAAGATTCCCCTTATTATTAGCAAGACTTTGCCCCATAAAAACAATACCTCCAAAAAATTGAATAATTATTATCTGAACGGTTTTCATAATCTGCATAGAGGGCAATAATTATATTTTGTCCCAAATCTTAAGAATCCATAGGGACAATTCTTTGGATATAGGCCAATTTCTTAGAATAAGCTTTTAAAATTTACTTCTTGGGCTTCTAATAGTAGAATAATTTTAATGAAACATATAAATAGAATTTTTATAACTTTTTTAATTGCCTACTTGATATTAATTTTAATCCCCCTACTCACTGGGATTTCAATGAATAGAGCAATTGTTTTAGAGTATGAGCAGCATGTAAAGAAGTCACACCTCTCAAACTTACAAAAAACCCAAGAGATTTTGGAAGGATTTATTGATGATATAAAGTGGTCGACATACCAGCTAGCAGGAAATACTAAGCTTCTAAGATTGATATCTGATGATAAGAACCAGATAACAAATATGGAAAAAAGCCAGTTAATTCGGGATATTATGATTGAGCTACGCCACTCTATTTTATATAACACATCCAATAACTCTATTTTTTATATCTATCTAAAAAATCAAGACATTATAATAACTCCCTACTCTGTATACCGCCATAGTGACTTTAATACTTCTATTAACTTTTTTAATATGGATGGTATTAGTTCTAAGGATTGGCACAATCTAATTACAACCAAAATACAGCACGGAAAAATATTCCCTGTTAGGTCTACAATAATTGAGGATTTTAAAAATAAACCAATGATCCCTTATGTTCAAAGTATTCCACTTAACTCATCTAAAAAATTATCATCAATCCAAGGGGCTATCGTCTACTTGATAGGAGAAGCTGACCTTGTAAAATTTTTAGACTACCAAAATCTACCACTAGGAGGATACTCGTACATATCTGACGATACTAATAAAATAATTAGTTATGTTTCAAACTCTGTTAAAAATATAGAACCAATTGAACTTGTTGGTAATGAGGGGATGATAGAATTAAATATAGATGGAGAGAAGAAATTTATTATTTACACCACTAGTAGTAGAAACAGCTGGAAATATGTTTCTGTATTACCAACGGAATGGGTACTAAAAAATGTTAGGTTTTACCATATATTATCTATAACTGTTATGCTCTTAACCCTAATTATTTGCCTTTTTGTTGCATATAAAATATCTAAAAGGTGGTCGAAGCCAATAGAAACAACATTTGAATCAATTGAGGAGTTTTTAAAAACAGATAATATAAAAAAAGAGTCTTTCCAGTCATTAAACATAAGTGTTAATGAATTAATAGATAGGGGAGAAGTGATGCAAGATGAACTTTTAAATCAGAAGTTTTTTTTGCATAATGCATTTGTAAATAGGGTAATAAATGGCTTTTTCAACGATGAAAAAAGCCTTGAGAAATACCTCTCCCATTTAGGATTTGAGCTAAATGAGAACCAATTTAGTGTAGTAATCCTCTCCCAATGCTGTGATAAAAACATAGGTTCAACAGAGTCCTTTGATGAGCTAAATAGATTAAAAAATATAGTAAAAAACAGACTACAAAAAAACTTTGTTTATAGAATAATGATTTCTGAACAAGATAACAGTGATATTATATTAATTGTTTTATCAAATAATATTGATAATCATGTAGAGGTTTTGAAAAATGAACTTATTTCTTTTCTTCCAAACCTGCCACCACTATATAAAGAGAACCTTGTAATAGGACTAGGCTACTCAGTAGACTCTCTAATGCATATACACAAGTCCTATCTTGAAGCAAAGGAGATAGTATCTTCTAGTTCTGAGGGAATTAAACCCCTTATATTAGATATTAGTGATATAGATAAAAAATTAGACCACTACTACTATCCATTAGAAATAGAGTCACGCCTAATAAACTCAATTAAGGCAGGGAATAGCGATGGCATGGAGAGTATATTAACAATTTTATCCCATGAAAATCTTAAAAAGAGAACCCTTGATAAAAAAAGATTAGAATCCTTTATTTCCAACCTTCTAACATCAGTTTATAGAGTAAAAAGTCATCTATGCTCAGAAAATAGAGATCTTATCGATGAGTATTATAAAACAGGAGTTATAGATTTTGCCAATATAAAAGAGTTATATAACCAACTATGCTCCAATCAAAACAAGAATAAAAAGAGCCACAATAATACACTTATTGAGGAGATTGAGGAGTATTTAAAAAATAATTTTAATGATAAAAACCTCTCCTTAAATGCTGTAGGTGACTATTTTTCTATAACAGAATCCTACCTATCTTTCTTTTTTAAAGAACAAACTGGTATTAACTTTTCAACTTATTTAGAGGAGATTAGAGTCGAAAATGCAAAGGAGCTATTACTTAACACAACAGATCCTATTCATTATATTGCAGGGGAAGTTGGTTATAATAGTGATAAAACATTTAGAAGAGTATTTCAAAAAACCCTAAATATTAGCCCAAGTAAATTTAGGAGGGAGAATACTACTCATTAAGCTCTTCTAAGACCTTATCAAGGAAGAGGGTTTTAGTTAGTTTTTTATATAACTCAAGCCCATCTTCTATAGAGATTTCATTGTTAATTATTCTATTCATTATATCTGGTTTAGTCTCTTTTTCTATCTCTAGGTAGTATTGACTAAAGTATTCTCCACCAATTAACAACCTATCTTGAGTTGAATAGTTATTAATAATATCAATAGAAGGTTTTACTGCTTTATCTAATACCATAGGTTGATCCCAATCATTTAATATTGAAACAGGGGGAACAAATGCTTTAGTAAAGGGTACTGTATATGGATCATTTTTATTTATCTTAAAGAGAGTCTCTCCATCTACAACCTCCCAATGATACCCCTCAACTCCATAGGTGAATAGGGATTGAATTCTACCTTTATCATACTGTCTATCAATAAAGTTTGAGAAGACAATCTCTGGATAAGAAGCTTTATCTGTTATAACCAGAAGAGGAGCTACCCTCTTAATATATCTACTTCCTTCTAAAGGGGGAATTGGAACTATCTCCGCTTGAACTCCTGATATAGCATGGGTTCTCTCCTTTAAATTCCTTGCCCAGTGGTTTGCCCAATATGTTATTACCCCAACATCCCCATTAATAAACCTATTTCTAGCTGTAAATGTAGTATTATTAATTATGTTTAAGTCGGTTAACCCCTCCTGATATATTTTTTTTAATCTTCCAAGGGCATCTACCATTTGAGGCTCTGTAAAACCATCGATCCACTTACCATTTTTATAGTAAATTTCAACCCGTGCATTTAACATTACAGCTCTATTATACCAATCCTGACTAGCTCCATTAATATCAGTATATCCCCTTGTATCATCTTCCCCATTCCCATCAGGGTCATTAAATGTAAATTGATATAGAACATTATAAAACTCATCCCAAGTAGTTGGAATAGAGAGACCTAAGTTATCTAACCAGTCTTTTCTAATATAGGTAACACAGCCCCCCCATCCCTTGTAGGAAAACCATATAGTTCTCCACTAGATGTTCTGTAACTCTCCAGGAACTCCTCGTTAAAGGATTTTATATAAGAAGAATTTTTTATAAATGGGTTTAAATCAATTATGCTTTTATTTGAAATAAATAGGGATAGATACTCTGGAAGTATCTCACAAACATCTGGCGCATTAGGTTCCGAAAAACTAACAATAAGTTTATCCATATACTGTTGATGGGGTGGTTGCACAATTGTTAAATCTGTTTCCGTAAGTCTATTAAACTCCTTAATAAACTCTTTCTGCCCCTCCCAGTCTTGGATTATAGTATCTAAATATGCTGTAATTCTGACTTTGGACATATTTTCAGTTGGATCTTTACTACATGATACTAAAATAGTGATTGAGAGTAATATTAGGAGATATTTTTTAAAATTATTCATATTTGAATTATTATATGGTCCAATTTGTTATGGTGCAAGTTAATATTATATAATCTCCCGATCCCTCCATTTCCCCTTGCGAAAAGCAAATCGTAATATGATTAAACTTATATATTTCTCAATAACAGTGGCAATCCATGCACCATAAAGGCCAAGATTAAATACTTTAATAAATAAATACACCAGTGGAAGTCTAATAAATATTAAACCTATCAAAGATGTTAATAGAGGCCACCTTGTCTCTCCTGCACCCTTAAGAGCTCCACTTAAAACAAGAAGACTATTTTGTGCAGGATTAATAATTGCTAGAATAATAATAACAGGAACAAGTAGCTCTATAACATCGGTATCATCTGTATAAAAGCTAGCAATAGCCTGGCCTTTAAATAGAAAAAAAAGACTTATTATACCCGAAATCCCTAAACCTATTAAAATTAATTTGACAATATACTCTATAGTTAACTTTTTCTCTTTTGCCCCTAAAAGTCGTCCTGTAAATGAAGTAGATGCCATACCTAAGGCGTGTCCAAAATTTGTAGATAAATTAGAAATATTAAGACAGACCTGATGGGCAGCAAATGCTATAGTTCCAAGATTAGCAATAGTCTTAGTATAAAGAAAAAAACCAACTCTTAATATAATCTGCTCAGCAGCAGATGCCGAACCAATATTAATTATTTTACCTATGATTTTTTTATCAAACCCTAAACTAATATTTTGATCCAGTCTAATATCTAGCTTAGTTACAAAAAGTAGAATAATAGCTATAACAGTCTGGACAACCTTTGCTGATGTAGCGGCAATACCCGCACCTAAAATACCTAAACGAGGAAACCCTAAGTTACCAAATATTAACAAATAACCAAGAATTACATTTATCAAGTTTGCAACAATATTAATTATCATAGGATTTTTAGAATCACCTGCTCCCCTAAACAGAGAGGAGATGGCAAGGGGAATTATCTGAAAAAGAATACCAATTGCCATAAATTTCATATATATTGTGGCTCCTTCTATGGAGTCCTTATTAGCACCCATAAAGAGTACAATTTGCCTTGCAAAAACAAAAACGGGAATTGTTAGTGTTACACCCATTAAAATTGAGATTTGTAAAGTCTGAATAATAACACTTTTAGCTTTTATATAATTCTTAGCCCCAACATATCGAGCAATTAATGCTGTTGCACCAATATTGAAAGATTGAAATACAGCTAGACTAATGTTAATTGGCTGGCTAGTTAACCCTACAGCACTAATGGCCTGGGGTCCTAGCCTACCAACCATTATTAAGTTAACAACAGAAATCATCGAGAATAACATAAGCTCTGTAATGCATGGAATTGTAAAACGTCCTATCTCTTTATACTGTATACTTATCATGAATATATTCTACTACTATACATAATCATAAAATGAACATATATTGATAAATAGGACTTATATTGTGCAAAATATGACAACCAACAAAGATTTTAGATTTATAACAGATAACAAATCTCTCTCTTTAGGATATAAAAAGTGGATAAAAGGTTCCCAAAACAGGCACCTCCACGATGGGTACGAGATTCTATATGTGGTAAATGGAAGTAGGGATATGTTTGTTGGGAATCAAACATTTAAAATGGAGGCAGGGGACCTTCTTTTTATCCCTCCAAACATACTTCATAAGTCTTTTAATAACCATAAAGGCTCAGAAATTTACTCCTTACACCTATACAGAAATTATAACCATAATTTAGAAGAACCGTTTATTCTTAAATCAAATAGAGTTATTAACCTTATAATAAGGATCCGTGATGAATTTGTTAGAAAACAGAGTGGCTATCAAGATTTAGTAGAAGCCTTTGCTCTAGAAATTTTTATATATATTGTTAGAAATAGATTCAATAATATAGATAGTATTATTGATAATATAGATGGACAAAATAGTAAAATAATGAGCATTGTTAATTACATAAACATAAATTTCACTATGGATTTATCCCTATCCAATATTTCAGAAAAATTTGATATTAGTAATGAGCACCTAAGTAGATCATTCTCAAAGAATACAGGATTTTCTATAATCGACTATATAAACCATGTAAGAATTCAATACGCAAAAAAAATGTTATTAAATAAAAAACTCTCCATTGTGGATATTTGTTATAAATCTGGATTTGGAAGTGTAACGAACTTTGGTAGAGTTTTTAAAAAACTAAATGGACTAACCCCCAGGGATTATAGAAAAACTCTATAGTGTTTGTATATACGAATTGACTTTCGAAGTATCGAGAATATAATGAAATCATGCAAAACAGAAGTTTAGTTCGTAGTATTCAAATATTAACTTTGATATCACAATCAAAAAATGGTCTATCTTTAAACCAGATAGTAGAAGCAACTTCTATACCTAAAACAACAGTTTACGAGATTTTACTAATGTTAATAGAGACTGATATGGTACAAACCCTAGAGGGAAAAGCAAGACTTTATCAAATTGGTCTTAAGGCATTTGTTATTGGGAACAGATATATACAAAATATGGATCTAGTATCTGAATCAAAACCCATTGTTAAAAGAGTTTCCCAAGAGCTGGATAAAACTATTTTTATTGCGATTTTGGATGGTAACCAAATAATATACTTACATAAACATGAACCAGAAAATGTCCCTATTTATACTGCAAACGTAACAAATAGAGAGGATGCATACTGCACATCCCTTGGTAAGGCTATGTTAGCCTTCTTACCTAATGACAAGTTAGAAGATTTAATAGATTCAATGAATTTTAAGCAGAGAACAGAGAGAACTATTCTTAATAAAAAAAGTCTTATTAAAGAGTTAGAAATAACTAAAAAACGGGGTTATGCAATTGATGATAGGGAGATTATAGATTTTGTCCAGTGCCTAGGTGCTCCAATTTTTAATCACCGAGGAGAAGTTGTAGCAGGAATAAGCACTGCAGGTTTATACAGTGAAGAACGGGATATAAAAAAAGAGGGAGAAGTCTTAGTATGCGCAGCTAAAGAGATCTCTACTCGTTTAGGATATATAAAACAGACACTAAGGAGCTATATATGAATTTAAATGTTCGGTATGCAAATCATCCAGATGATGCAAAAAAATACACAACTGAGGAGAATAGAAAACACTACTTAATTGATGATCTATTTTCAGATAATGAAATGAATTTCACCTACTCCCATGTGGATAGAATTATTACTGGTGGTGTTAAACCAGTAGAGAAAGAGTTAGTTTTAGAAGCTGGAAAGGAGATGGGTGTAGACTACTTCTTAGAGCGAAGAGAGATGGGAGTAATTAACATTGGTGGTTCAGGTGTAATAACTTTAGATGACAAAGAGTTTAAAGTTAATAACAGAGAGGGTGCCTATATTGGGATGGGAGTAAAGGATGTAACTTTTAAAAGTGATGATGCTAAAAATCCAGCTAAGTTCTATATAAATAGCTGCCCAGCACATAAAGCCTACCCAACTGTAATAATTGACCTTTCAAAGGCAAAAAAAGTTAGCCTTGGATCAGATGAAAACTTAAATAAAAGGGTAATACACCAGTTTGTACACCCTGCTGTTTGTGATAGCTGTCAATTAGTAATGGGAATGACAATCTTAGAGCCAGGTAGTGTGTGGAATACAATGCCTTGCCATACCCATGAGAGAAGAATGGAGGTATATTTCTACTTCGATATGGCAGAAGATACAAAAGTCTTCCACCTAATGGGTCAACCTAATGAAACACGACATATTGTAATGGCAAATGAGCAGGCTGTAATATCCCCTAGTTGGTCAATACATTCAGGAGTAGGAACAAGTAACTACACTTTTATATGGGGTATGTGTGGTGAAAACCAAACATTCGATGATATGGATTTTGTAGAGATGAAGGATCTTAAATAAAATGATATTAAATAGTTTTAACTTAGAAGGAAAAGTTGCAATTGTAACTGGTGCATCTAGAGGTTTAGGACAGGGGGTTGCGTTATCCCTTGCAGAAGCTGGATGTAATATTGTTGGTGTAAGTACAAAAAACTCTGCAGAGACAAAAAAACTAGTTGAAGATATGGGTAGAAAATACCTAGATATATCCTGTGACCTAACAAAGCAGGATAAGATTCCAGATGTTGTAAAACAGAGTGTTGAGACATTTGGTAAAATTGATATATTAGTTAATAATTCAGGTATTATTAGAAGAGAAGATGCAATTAACTTTACAGAACAGGATTGGGATGATGTTATGAATGTAAACTTAAAAAGCGCTTTTTTCTTCTGTCAGAATGTGGCTAAACAGTTTATGTCCCAGGGGAATGGAGGCAAAATTATTAATATCGCATCTCTATTATCCTACCAGGGAGGAATCCGAGTCCCTTCATATACTTCAAGTAAGGGTGGTATTAAAGGTTTAACTATGGCCCTAGCAAATGAGTGGGCTAGCCATAATATCAATGTAAATGGGATTGCTCCAGGTTATATGGCTACAGATAATACCCAAGCTTTACGGGATGATGAGAAGAGAAGTGGAGAAATCCTAGGTCGAATTCCAGCTGGACGATGGGGTAAACCATCGGATATTGGTGGCACGGCTGTTTTTCTAGCCTCACAAGCTGCAGACTATATTAATGGTTTTACAATAGCAGTTGATGGTGGTTGGTTAGGTAGATAACAATATTTACCGGAAGTTTTTAACTTCCGGTATATTTATACTTATAGATGAAATATCTTAAGAATTTCCCTACTGAATTTTTTAAAAGAGAACATTAAAAAACCTAAAAAAGTTAACAGAGTATAGATAGCCGAAGTAATACTAGGCCAAAAAACATGGGTAAACCCTAACCAATACAGAATTATAGGAATAAAACCGATTGATATTAATATAATTAAATATACTGAGTAATCCCTCCACTTAATTCTTTGGTGGATAATTCTAATTGTAAGCAGAAGATTACATATAATGATAAATATTGGTATAACATAGTCTACAGACCAACTTAAACCGGTATTTACAATATCAATTATAAAAATTAGAAGGGATAGTCCAACTAACTGTATAATAATTTTTGTTCCAAAATGAGATCTACTTACTACTAGGTTTTTAATTAACACCCAAACATATCCTAGGGATGAGAGCACTAATAGAAACCAGGGGAAACCTCTCCATAGCAGGAGATTAACTATTGTAGATATAATTGAGATGGATAAAAATACAAATGATAGTATATGTAACCCAAAATGTTGTATCGATTTATCAGACTTATTGTAGCTTGGATACTCTCTACTATTTGTAGACTCAAAAGTATTAACAGATTTAAAACAGAGGGGACAAATTTTAGAGTCTCCACAAATATTAACACCACAGGATTTACATCTATTCATAATTAACATCCCAGTGGTTTGAAAATATAGAGACTTCTAGTCCCTCTCTTTGTGATAGGTGGGTAAAAAAGTCCTTTATTATACTAGGCTCTAAAATAGTTCTAGAAAAAGTTATGGATAACCTGTTATTAAAAGAACAAATAGCACAATTAATTCTGTTTTCCCTAGATGAGTAGAGTACAGCTTCCACATGATCCACATGGGGATCCATACCCTTTGGTAGGTTTACTACACCTAAATTACTTACAGATGCTGTCTGATTTTTAGTCCCCCTATTAAAAGCTATTCTAAGTATTAGATTTTTAATAAAAAGAGGAGCTACTCTAATTAAAAGAAGTTTTTCACTTCTAAAGTTGGCACTTATGTCGTTATCTAAAACTCTACTATTTATCTTGACTTTAAATTGTGCCACAACTTCTTTTTCAATATCCTTTAATTCCATACCCTCTTTTGGTGTAATAGTTATTGGGATTACAGAGAAAAAGTTTCTTAATGTTCTAGATGGGAAAAAAGATCTTAAGTTTACGGGAACAACAATGTTTATATCTTTTTTAAAATCTCCACTCTTTGACTGTTCTAAAAATATTGAGTATATAAAGAGGGATATTATATATTGGGTTATCGTAACCCCATCCCTATTGCAAACCTCTTTTAGCTCAGAAATATTAATAATTCCCTTTACAACATTATTACCAAAATTATTAAAATTAGACCCCTTTAACTTATAGGCTGGCCTTACTTTAATCTTCTCTCCCTTTTTATTTTTAAAATAAGTTCTAAAACTATCCTCTGTCTCATAGGGGGAGGCTTCATCGTGGATGGAGAGGGTTTCCCCACTGTTATCTATTTTATTGCCATCTAATTTTAGATACTCTAGAGCTAAAAGTTTTAATAATTCTAATGCCCCTACCCCATCTGTTATAGAGTGAAAACACTCTATTGATATCTTCTTATTATAATATAAAACTCTTATTTGATACTCATTATTTTTAAACTTATCAATCTTCCCACAGGGAGTATCCTCCTCTTCTTGTATTAGCAGTTTTTCATCATTTGACTCAAGGAAATACCAGAAAAGACCACGTCTTATTCTAACTGCAAACATTGGGAATCTAGTAATAACAAGGTCTAAGGCATTTTGTAGAAGATCTGGTTTTATTTCACGTTTTAATATAATAGAGACTCTAAAAGTTGAACTGTTTCGCCCAGTGGTTACGGCGGGAAATAGTTTAGCAACATTATCAAGTTTATACCAATTATTTAAACTATTCATATATAGATAATAATCACTAATATGCAAAAGTTAAACAAAAAAATATCTAAATTATTATGAAGTTTAATTAGTAGAGACAAATTCGAAGTCAAACTGAGGTTCAGGGTTTGGTTTACCTATAAAATAACCCTGGGCATAATCAACACTCATTCCTTCCAAAATATTCATAATAGTATCACTTTCTACAAACTCAGCTATGGTCTGTATATCAAAACCTTTAGCAACTGCTGTCATTGCCTTTACTATAGCTTGATCATACTTGTTTTCGTAAACTTGCTTAACAAAGGCACCATCTATCTTTATATAATCCACATCCAGATCTCTTAAATAGCTAAAAGAGGTAAATCCTACTCCAAAATCATCTAAGGAGAATGAACACCCCATATTTTTAAGCTCTTTTATAAAAACTATTGCCCTATTAATATCCTTTATTGCAGCAGTCTCTGTTATCTCGAATATTAGACTTTTAGGAAGAACACCTATTCTTCCTATTAAACTTTTAATCTCCTCCAGTTGGTCTAAATCCTCAATCTCTTTACCGGATAAATTTAGTGCAAAAGTTACATTATACCCATTATCATTTAGAATTTTTAACTTTTTCATAGCCTTTTCTGCAATAACTTTATCTATCTTCCCAATTAGATTTAAGGATTCTGCTGCAGATATAAAAGCACCAGGAAGAACGATTGCCCCCTCTTCATTCCTCATCCTAGCAAGGATTTCAAAGTGATGGATCTTTCCTTCTTTAAAGTTGTAAATAGGTTGATACCAAGGTTCAAACCTATCCTCTTTTAATGCCTTTAATATCCGCTCCCTCTGGTTATACTGCATAGAACGTTCAGAAAGATTCTGATCTCTATTCTCGTATAAATAACATCGGTTTTTACCCTTACTCTTAGCGATAAAAAGGCTATCATCTAGGGCATTTAATAACTGATCAATATTTTTACCATTATCTGGAGATGAGACTATACCTGCACTAATAGATATATGTATTCCAATAGATTCAAAATTAAGTTTAAAAAAATCATCTCTTAAATTATTGGCAAATAGCTTTGCCTCCTGGGGAAATACTTCATCTAAAAATATAATAAACTTATTCTCTCCAAATCGAGCCAATACATATCTTTTATTATAATCTTTATCTAGGGAATTTTTAAAAAAACCAGCACTTCTTTGTAGAACAACATCCCCAGTATTATTTCCATAATTTTCATTTATAAAGTTAAAATTATCGATGTCAAAAACTATTAAAGATGCGTTTATATTACTAAAAAGGTGTTTTTCTATTTTTTCTATTGCATACTTTCGATTATAGAGGTGGGTTAGATGGTCATGGGTATTTAAGTATTTATAATTTTTCTTAGCTAAATACTTGGTTGAGATATCCTCTTGAATAGCCATAAACTTAATAATTTTACCAGTCTCATCTTTAATAGGAAGTATGGTGCATCTAACCCAAAAGTTCTCCCCCTGTTTATTTCTATTTTGAAACTCACCATTCCATATCTTTCCAGAAGTTATACTATCCCACAAATCCTCATATCTTATTTGAGATGCACTTCCTGATGAAAATATCCTAGGATTTTGGTTGATTACCTCATGTTTTAAGTATCCAGTTACTGTTTCAAACGCCTTATTTACATAAATTATAGATCCTGACAAGTTAGTAATAAAAATAATATTCATACTCTCATCTATAGCACTCGACAACATCTTAATCTCAGATTCTATACGTTTTTTATCAGTAATATCCTGTACTATACCAAATAATCGAACTGCTTTCCCATTTTTATTGGTTTCAACTTTCCCCTTACCAAAAACAAACTTAATACTACCATCAGTTAATAGCACCCTATGTTCTACTGTATAAGGATTAAGTGTTGCTAACGATTGTTGGACCTTTTCCCCAAGCATTTTTTGGTCATCAGGGTGAACAAAGGACATATAATTATCCAATGTAGCATTAAAGCTCTCTGGATCAACACCAAATATTTTATATACTTCATTGGACCAAACTATTTTGTCCTCTATGATATCCCACTCCCAACTTCCCATCTGCCCTATTTTTTGAGCTTCAAGTAGGTGAAGGCGACTCTTTCTAAGTTCACTGTTAATATCTAAAAGCTCTTTAGTTCTCTCTGATATTTTACTCTCAAGGGTTGAGTTAAGAGCTTCTAGCTCCTCCTCAGCTTTTTTCCTATCTGTAATATCTATAACAAATGTTACTTTTTTGGGGCTGTTATCTTTACCAAGAATAAAGGCAGCATCAGCCAAAATATTAACTATATCTCCAGACTTATTTAATACTTCCCACTCCCCCCTAATCTCAATTTTGTCTTTTAAAAACTTATCATGAAGATTTATAAGAGTTTCTTTGTTCTCATCCGGAACAACTATAGTAAAGTGTTTACCTATTAAGTCCTCTTTATTATATCCGTAAATTTTACAATAAGAAGCATTTACATACTCATAAACCCCATCCTCATTTGTAATACAGACTCCAGCTGGGGTTTTTTTTATTATTTCATCAAACCTCTCTTCGCTTTGATCTAATAAAAGATCTATATCATCTGTCATCTTCTTAATTGTATAATCAGCCATAGGATTAATTATAGCCACATTTTATATGGATTCAACTTATTTTTATTATCGCTTCCGGAAATATTTTTATAAATAACATACGAACTCCAGGGGAAACAATAAGTAGATTAAGGGGTAGTGCTACAATAAAGTTCATAAACACTGTTCTAGGATAAACGTCTATTGCAGATAGAGTAAAACCTTGGGACATTATTGAACCAAAAATGGACATTAAAAGAACCATACAAACTACCATTGAACAGGATATTCCCAGTATGACATATATTTTTTTTGTATATTTATTAGTCACTTTAGACACTATTTTTTTAACAAATGGACCTACAATAAACAAGTCTAATAATAATGCGATAATAAAAACTAACCATAACTCTTTAAATAGTAGAACTATCAAATTAGAATTAAATCCACTATGTAGTATAATATTGTAAATTGTCATCCCTAAAACCATTCCTAAGCACATTAACATTGTAAAAATCTTTTTTTGTACTGCTGTTTCTCCCATATAAAACTCCTATTATTTATGTATAATAGAGAAGATATATATTTTACCTATTATTGTCAATAAAGTTGACAATAATAGGATTGGAGTTACATATTGAATAAATTAAATAGAGAAAATTTAACTATAATTGACCTTATAAGTGAACAACACTTGGTTTTACGTAAATTAGTAGAGGATAGATGGATGGAAATATCAAACATTGAGTTCTCACATACAGAATGGTTTCTATTAAGTAAGACCGAACAGGAGAGTTTAACTATTTCTAAAGCTGCAACTCTAATAGGGATATCAAGGCAAGCTATGCAAAAATGTGCAAAAAAGCTTGAGGAGAGAGGATATATTAATTTTTTCTATAAAAAAGATAATAAGAGGGATAAATATATAGTATTGACCGAAACAGGTAGAGATTGTTGTAATAAAAACAACAATTTAAAAAAAAGAATTGAAAATGAAATTATAGAGAACATAGGTAATGTTAAAGTAAAAGATTTTAAGGAGCTCTTAAAAAAGGATTGGCTTAAATAGTTTAAAACCACTTATTATATATTTTATCAATCTCACCATCCAGTATTAACTCATCAAGTGCTATATTTACTTTTTTTATCATATCATAATTACCCTTTGGAACAGCGACACATACAGGTGAGCCGGGGTCTGGAGCGTATAGAACTTTTACTTCAAGCCCCATCTCTTTAGCTAAATACAAACCAACAACCTTAGGCATAATAACACCTTCAACACTCTTTTCTTTTAATAACTACATAGAATCAGATTTTGATTCTGTCTGCCTAATCCTAAACTTATTAATTATACCCTCTTCTATCCAATCTAGTTCAATATATGAGTGTCTGTCCCCAGTAATAATTTTATTTGTTAAATCATCTAGGGTTTTAATCTCCGTATTATCCGCCCGGACAAATAGAACATCTTCTCTTGTATAGTAGGCTTTAGAGAATTCAAAATAGATTCTCCTAATTTCATTGTTTTCGATACCAACAATTGCATCTATTGTCCCTGCCCTTAACATATTAAAAACTCTATCCCACTCGTCTTGAACAAAAATAATATCTATACCCATCTTAAAAAATAGTAGATTAGCAACATCAACATCGAAACCTGTTACTTTACCTTCAACATTGAACTGATAGGGGGGGAATTCAGATGCTACCCCAATAAAGATTGCATCACTATATAAAATATTTATACTGAATAAAAATATAAATGCAGCTGAAATATAACGTCTCATACCTGCATTATAGTATTAATAAAGTTAACATTCATCCTTGTTACAATAAAACTTTAATCCCTTATTACAGTCATTTTTTGGATATGATTAATTCCTTCTAATATCTGTAATTATTAATTGACTTATGCAAGCGCTTTTATTAGTATATGGAATTATGGAATGGTGGAAAGAGAGCGTAATTTATCAGATATACCCTAGATCATTTGCCGATGGCAATGGAGATGGAATGGGTGATTTAAAAGGAATAATCAATAGACTTGATTATTTAAAAGATTTAGGAATTGGTGGTATATGGCTAAGTCCCCACTACCCTTCTCCTTTTCTAGATTGTGGTTATGATGTTTCGGATTATTGTAAAGTCGGGGCAGAGTATGGAGATATGGATGATTTTAAAGAGTTTTTAGAAGAGTCCCATAATAGGGGAATAAAGGTAATCCTAGATTTAGTTATGAACCATACATCAGATCAGCATCCATGGTTTTTAGAATCTAAGTCATCTAAAGATAATCCTAAAAGAGACTGGTATGTATGGAAACCTAATAATGGGAACCTACCTAATGATTGGCAAAGTTGTTTTAAAGGACCTGCATGGACCTTAGATGAGGAGACAAATGAGTACTATTATCACTTCTTTTTAAAAGAACAACCGGACCTTAACTGGAGAAACCCAGAGGTTAAAAAAGCGATGTTTGACTCTATGCGTTTTTGGCTTGATATGGGTGTTGATGGTTTTAGAATAGATGCTATAACTTCAATTTTTGAGGATGAGAATTTAACAAACCAGGGCTGGACCCATGAAGAGTTTGAAAAAGAGATAAGTAAAAACAGTAAAGATTCTGAATTTACACCTGGTGATACATGGGATCACTATATGCGATACCAGACAAAACAGCCAGAGCTCCATACTCTTTTACAAGAGATGCGAGATTTAGTTGATAGCTACCCAGATGATAAACTTTTAGTTGGAGAGTTATCAGATACAGAGTATCTTGGTAATGGAACAGATGAATTGCACATGGTATTTAACTTCCCCTTAATGGCAGCAGGAATTACAAAAGAGATTGTAAGTCAAAACCAGAAAGAGAGACTGCCTCTACATCCAAAAGGGTCCTGGCAGGGAAATACCTTAAGTAACCATGATGTTTCTAGAATTAGAAGTAAATATGGGAAAGATTTAATAACAGACCAATCATTAAAGCACTCCGCTTTCCTTATGGCTACACTTAAAGGAACTCCCTTTATCTATTATGGTGAAGAGATTGGAATGAAAAACTTCGACCTTGATAACATCGAAGATTTTATGGATTTAAAATCGGTTAATCTTTACAATAAAGAGATCCAAAGAGGTTTAACTAAGGATGAGGCTCTAAAAGTAGCTCAACTAGATACAAGGGATCGATGTAGAACTCCAATGCCATGGGCTAACTCACCAAATGGAGGGTTCTCTCCAGAAGGTATTAAAACCTGGTTACCTGTAGACCCTGAGTATAAAGAGGGTATTAATGTTGCAGATGAATTAGTTGATAAGAATTCAATATTAAATTTTTATAAGGACATTATTAACTTTAGAAACTCTAGTGATATCTTAAAATTTGGGGATTATAAAGAGATAATAACTAATAATAAAGAGTTATTAATATTTAGAAGGACATATAAAGATAAATCCTTATATGTTGTAATTAACTATTCTAATAATAAAATAGAGATAGAAAAGTTAATTCCCCAAGGTTTAAAAACTATGTGGCCAAAGAGTAGTAACTATATAGATGGAATCTTAAATAGTGGAGAAGTGATAATATTAGGATAAAAAGATATTGTATGGGACCTATTACTAGGTCTCATACTAGCTATTATTAATCCTTCTTCTTATTTCTAATCTCAACCCGTCTAACCTTACCACTTATTGTTTTAGGTAAGTTTTCAACAAACTCTATTACCCTAGGGTATTTATATGGAGCAGTTGCAGACTTAACATGGTCTTGAATCTCTTTTTTTAGTTTATCCAAGCTGGTAGCAACACCCTTAACAAGGACTATTGTAGCCTTAACTATCTGTCCCCTTAAATCATCGGAAACTCCTGTAACAGCACACTCTAAAACTGCAGGATGTGTCATTAGTGCACTCTCAACTTCAAAGGGACCTATTCTATACCCAGAACTTTTTATAATATCATCGGACCTACCTACAAACCAGTAATATCCATCCTGATCCATATAAGCTGTATCCCCAGTTAAGTAGTATTTATCTGTTCGTACTTCATCTGTTTTGGCCTTATCCCTATAGTACTCAATAAACATTCCTATAGGTTTAGAGATATCTAAACGAAGAGCTATTTGACCTACATCCCCTTCCTTACATAGATTTCCATCCTTATCTATAATTTCAATAACATACCCAGGAGCTGCCTTACCCATAGATCCTGGCTTTGGAATCATTCCAGTAAAGTTACCTATTGTTACAGTTAACTCAGTCTGTCCATAGGCCTCCATAAGTTTAAGCCCTGTTAAATCATAAAAGGTATTAAAAACCTTTGGACTTAATGGCTCTCCAGCTGTGGTACAATAGGAGAGAGAACTAAGATCATATTTAGAAAAATCCTCTTTTATCATAAACCTGTAAACGGTAGGAGGAGCACAAAATGTTGTGACCTTATATTTACTTAATATTGAGAGCATCTCTTGGGCATTAAATCGATCGTAGTCATAAACCATAACAGCACTACCACAAATCCACTGTCCGTATATTTTCCCCCAAACAGCCTTAGCCCATCCAGTATCAGCAACTGTTAAATGTAGTCCATCATCTACCACATTGTGCCAATATTTTGCAGTTACAATATGCCCTAAAGGGTAGTCGAAATTATGGCTAACCATTTTAGGATTTCCAGTTGTTCCAGATGTAAAATATAGCAGGGAGATATCAGTACTTGTTAAATCCTTAACATCATCTGAAGGGTTAAAAATATCAGAAGCCTTATCTACCTCAGAATCAAAATTAAGCCAACCATCTCTAGAACCTCCAACAACAACTTTTTTTGTAAGATATTGTGAATCTTTTTGAGAAGCATCAATATTATCTAAAATTTGATCATCATTTACTGTAACTATCATCTTTACATCTGCTGCGTTATTTCTATATATATAATCCTTTTTTGTCAAAAGATGGGTAGCTGGAATACAAATAGCTCCTAACTTATGAAGAGCTAAAATAGTAAACCAAAATTCATACCGCCTTTTAAGAACAACCATAACAACATCACCCTTGCCTATGCCCTGCTCTCTTAACATATTTGCAGTTTTATCACTATAAAACTTTATATCTTTAAATGAGAACTCCCTCTCACTTCCTTTATCATCACACCAAGCTATAGCCCTCTTATTTGGTGAAATCTCAGCCCACTTATCAACAACATCGTAGGCAAAATTAAATGAACTCTTAGTGTTAATTTTGAAATTATGATACAAGTTCTCATAGTTTCCTTGTTTAAACTTAGTAAAATTTTCTAGCATATTTACTCCTAGTTTTTAATTATGACACAATTTAAAAAAACGTCAATATACTACAAGGTGATGTTATTTTTTATTGTTAATAAATGATATCTTTTCACCATCTAATGGAACAACTAAGTTACCTCTACTACACTGTTTAAATAGTTTAACTCTTGTATCAAAACAGTGATTGATAGAATCCATATGTACTACAATAATTTTACAATTATTATTTAACCTTGCAAGTTTATCTATATCCTTATTATTCATAGTTACTTTTCCTAACATTTTAATTTTAGCTCCTCCCCCATTGGCTATAATGTAGTTAGGTTTAATTTTTTTAAGATTCTGTATTACTGATATAGTTAGTAGAGTATCTCCTGTAAGATAAATCTTAGATTGGGTGGATGTTAATAGATAGGATGAACTTACTCCTAATTTTTTATTAAAGATATGTCCGCCATGTGTTCCTATAAATCTTTGAACTTTAATACCTAGCCATATAGTCTTTTCTTTTACCAGTGTAAGGTTTACAAAACCTAACTTTTTAAAGTTTAAATAATCCTCTTCTTGACACAAAATAGGAACATCCCTAGCTAATATCTTTTTTGCAACTATATCAAAATGATCATTGTGATTATGGGTTATAATTATACCGTCAACATCTAATATATCCTCTATTTCTGCAGGTAGATTTACCAATGGATTTTTTCTGGGATTTTTACTGTTAGTAATTGCTGGATAAACCCCTTTATCACCTAAAACAGGATCAATTAGTATTCTCTTATTATCGATTTCTATAACTGATGTAGCGTGTCTGTAGTGTTTGATTGTTTTCATATTAATGCTCCTTTATATAAAACATAAAGGTTGTACTATAGTACAAGGTCAATATTTATTTAGATAATTTGAAAATTTTTTGCATCTCTCCCTATCCTCTTTATCCCTGAATATAGTCAATGATTGTTTTAGACTATTTAATGATTCAATTTTTTTATCAATATCAGATATCTTACTGTTTAAATAAGTATTAAACCTTTTTGGATCTTCTTTTGACCGGTATATTAACTCAAAAAACAGTTTAATCTCTTTTAAAGTGAAACCTAAGGTTTTAAAAGAGATTATCAGCTCGAGTTTCTCAAATAGCTCTTCATTATAATAACGATAACTATTTTCTAGAATCATAGGGGTTATTAACCCTACTTTCTCATAGTATCTAATTGTTTCTGGATTAACTTTTAGTTTATTGGCTATTTGTCCTCGAGTCATATTAGATAATATTATATTTGATAGAGAGAATTTTATAGGGTTAATGTGTAGAAGAGATTTAAATATGTTATTTTTTTATATAGTAAATGATATTGTTCTTATTCCTAACCTCTATAATAGGGCTACTATGTTTATATTTTAGTTCTAGATATTTGATAAAATTACTATCTTCTAAATCTACTTCAAAGGATAAATATACTCCCTTTGGCAGTAGTTTATAGGTGTAATAGGGGTCCTGGACAAGTTTTGACTGCTCTCCTCTAAAATCTAACTCTCTAATATAGATATTACCCCTATCAGACTTAGATAAAACTAGTTCTGGCAACTTAACCACTCTTTTAACTATATCTGCCCTATTTTCAGAGAACCAGAGATCTTCACTTTTTATTACATCCAGTCCACTCCAGTTCTTATCTACTATT
Source organism: Thiospirochaeta perfilievii (assembly GCF_008329945.1). Lineage (NCBI taxonomy): Bacteria > Pseudomonadati > Spirochaetota > Spirochaetia > Spirochaetales > Spirochaetaceae > Thiospirochaeta > Thiospirochaeta perfilievii. Next base: position 1,400,389 of record NZ_CP035807.1, read on the forward strand.
AGTTCTCCCGGAACTTTATTAAAATACTTTTTACAATTTCTAATAAAAACTTCATGGGAATTAAATCCGTACTCAAAGGCTATATCTACAATATTTCCAGGGGATTTTTTATACTCTCTAATCCCCTCTGTTATCTTCCTCATTTTAATATAATCTAAAACGGTTATACCCACGGTACTATTAAAAATTCTATTTATATAGTTTTTAGAGTAACCTAAGTAGTTTGATACATACTCAATAGACGTAAGGCTTTTTATTTCTCTCTCTATAACTTTTATTGTCTCATTTATTATTTCTAGCCGATCCATTATTATCCCTTTATAGGGTAATAAACTGTAACTAACAACTTACTATACTCAATTATCTCATTAAGATCATATTCAATAATAAAGTAGTTTTCTAAATCCTTATTATTATGGAGTTCATTTTCAAACTCTTTGGAGGTCATATACTCCTCCATGGTAAGGGTTATAGCCTTATATTTTTTTTTAGGAAATCTCATCCCAGTAAAATTAGGAGGCATAACATTTAGATCTTTTACCATAAGACCTACTATGTTATATGATGGGGTATCCTCGTTTATATCCTCTCCAAACTTTATGATTTCATATTTTTTATCTTTATTTACTAAATTCCCAGACTCTTTTAAAAGTAAATGCATGTTCTGCTTTAGTAAGTTATGGGTAGGATATAACTCTTCCCAGTTTATCTCCCTATGAGCCTCGATACTGTGATCTTCACCACAATAGGGGCATATATTATCCCCTATATTCCCCCATGAACTATATTCAATATCTCCATCACCTTGACTTCTATTACCCTTAAAAACAAAATCTATAAATCCTATTATTTTAAACTCATCTAATAGGACATCTTAAAATTTCATATTTTGCCTCCTTATGACTACTATAAGACATTCTAGAATAGAATATTATTGATATTACACCAAATATGCTAAATAGTGCTATTGAGTATCTAATACCTATAAAGTCTGTAACTAAGCCTATAAATAATCCTGCAACAGCACCAACAACGGAGTACATCATACTCATAACAGATCCAATTGTAGCACGATTTTTAGAGTCTATTTGACTCTGTATAAATGTTGAAGTTAAAGGGGACTCAAATGAGCTTAATGAAGCTAAAATAATAAACAGTATTACACCTAACATAACAGTACTGTTATTTATAAAGAGTGCAGAGATTAAAATAAGAACTCTGAGTATTGTGGTGAAAATTAGAGCTCTTTTAATGGATAGTACACTTTTACTTAACCATGGTAAAAATATAATAAAGATGGATGTAATAGCAGCAATAATACTTAGACTACTTTGCGGAACCCCATTTTCTGTTAAAAAGATATTCCATAGATCCCTTTGTACAAACATAACTGTTAAAATAGTAGAACCTATTAAGTAGTTTAAAAAAGTTTTATTGCTCCTAATAAAATTAAATGAGGATTTAACAGGGGATATTATTTTTTTAAAATATGAGCTTTTATCACTATGTGGGACAAAACCAAACTCCTTAATAAATAGTAATAAAATAGCAGAAAAGAGATACCCACCACCCCAAATATACCATAGAGGTTTAATTCCATACATCTTTACAATAAGAGAGCCTATAAGAAATGCTACAACAGTGCCTAGCCCCATAAATGATGACATTTTTATATAGTACTCTTTTATTAAGTCCTCCCTTTTATGAAATTTTAGATTATCCACAATCAGAGCATCCTCCGCTCCACTTATAAATGTTATTCCTAACCCAATAAAGATATAGCTAATAAGTATTATAAAATAGTTGTTACTTAAACTAATAATTATGGGAGCGACTCCAGTTATTAAAAGCCCTATAAACACAGACTTTTTTCTTCCGTAGAGATCCGCAACAATACCTGTTGGAACTTCAAAAATAAAAAGTGATATCATCATTGCCGATGTAAATGAAGCTATTTGAGTAAAGGTAAAACCTAACTCTCTAAAGTATATATAGGTATAGGGCTGAATCATAAGTGAAAATGTCCAGAATAGTAGATAGATATAAAAATTCCACAATAGCTTTAGTTCGTCATTTTTAAAAATCATAATATAAACCTCCTAAGGTATATTAAGAATACCCTTATTCAGTTAGAGGCTCTTGACCTTTAAAACACTGGTTTGTAAGAAAAAGACCTATAATTGATGTTTTTAATCTTAACTATCAAACTTCACATTGCCCTCTGCCCCATAATCTACTAAGAAAATAATTGACAAGAAAGGAAGTTACGCAGTATTTCTAAGCCAAATAACAAACTTATAGATATTTTTGTAGTCTAATTGAAAGATAACATAACAAATATAATATTATTTACATTACTGAATTATAAAATATCCATTTATAATTATTAAATTCTACACTAAAAATGTGGATAGAATGCAACATTGGTTTCTTAAAAAAAATTAAGACAGTTATTATCTCAATATCAAATTTAAAACATTAAAAAGTATTTTACCAAGCAATAAATTTAGGATAATGTAGAAGTGAAGCAAAAACGCAATATGACGTCATTGCTTGAGTTGAACAAAACCGCCTGACGGCGATGACTTTTTTACTTAACTTATAAATATTAAAGAGAACTTTAAGATAATTATTCTTAAGGAGCTTTAATATGCAAAATATAATAACACGTTTTCAGAGGGATTTAAATCTTCGGGGTTATAGTCCTAAAACCTGCCAGGTGTATACTTCACAAATAGTACAATTTCTACAACATACGAATCTTTCGGAAAAAATTCCCAAAGCAGAAGAACTAAAAGATTACCTCTACCACCTGGTATCCGAACATCATTTATCTAACTCAAGTTTAAAACAGACAAGTAGTGCTATAAAATATCTTTATACTCAAACACTAGGGCTATCTTGGGAATCTCTAAATATTCCTAATATCAAAGTAAAAAGAAAACTTCCTGTGTGGTATACGGCAAATGAAGTCCATTCTATTTTAGATAATGCCAAAAACCTTAAACATAAAACTATTTTAACATTAATCTATTCATCTGGGTTACGGCTTAGTGAATCTGTAAACATAAAAATAAGTGATGTGTATAGGAATCAAAAACGTCTACTTGTTAGGCAGGGGAAAGGAGGAAAAGATCGTTATACTATTCTATCAGATAGAGCTTTAAAACTCTTAGAACAATACTGGCTTGCCTACAAACCGACAACATATTTCTTTCAAGGCCGAGATGGTAAACCATATTCCCCGCGTTCATGTCAGCAAGCGTTTTATTTAGCAAAGGAAAGAGCAGGAGTTACAAGAGATGGAGGGATTCATGGACTAAGACATTCTTTTGCAACCCATTATTTAGAAAATGGAGGTGGAATATTTCAACTTCAAAAATTTCTTGGCCATAAAAACCTTACAACAACTTTAGTATATGCCCATGTTTTAGAAGAAAAAAATGAGATTATTAGCCCTTTGGATTATTACTATGAAAACAGTAAATGATATCTTGCGTAAATATGGTAATGATTATCGTAAAGAAAATCCATTTTTAACTATCCACGAAAAGAAAGTAATGAGAGCAATTGAAATATGTAGAACAGAGGAACTTGGGGGGCGAATAGAAACTTGTGATAAATGTGGGCATACTAAGAAAGTCTTTCATTCCTGTAGAAATAGACATTGCCCCCAGTGTCAGTTTATGAAAAAGAGGCATGGATAACAAAAAAGAAGGAAGAAATATTTCCTTATCAATATTTTCATGTTGTTTTTACTCTCCCTTCAGAACTTGATGCAATCGTTCTGCGGAATAAAAAAACTATGTATAATCTTCTTTTTAGTAGTGCTAAACAGGCTTTACTTAGCATGGCAGGAGAATCAAAATATCTAGGAGCAGATATTGGGTTTTTTAGTATTCTTCATACATGGGGACAAAAATTAAATCTTCATCCACATTTACATTGCGTTGTTCCTGGAGGCGGATATTCTAAAGAGAAAAGAAAGTGGATAAAGTGTAGTAAAAATTATCTTATTCCGGTAGAACCTTTAAAGCAAAGGTTTAGATCAATATTCCTTAAAGAATTAAAAATATTATATAAAAATGATGAACTGTTCTTAGGAGGATGTTTGTATGCTGATAGAATAAAATTTCAGAAACTGATAGATCAACTATTTTCTAAAAACTGGGTTGTTTATCTAAAAGAATCATTTAATAATTCATCTACAGTAATAGAGTATCTGGCAAGGTATACCCACAGAATTGCAATTAGTAATTACCGTATTATTAATGTGGATAATGATAATGTCTCTTTTTTATATAAAGATTACAAAGAAGGTAATAAGAAAAAGCTTTATATAATGAATGTTATGGATTTTATATCCTCCTTTATGCTTCATATCGTTCCTTCAAGATTTGTTAGGATTAGATATTATGGACTAATGTCAAACAGAAATAAAAAGTCTAATCTTCAGCTGTGCCGTGAATATTATGATGTAAAAATTAAACCAATGATCCCAAATGATACATGGGATAAAATACTTTTAGATGTAACAGGAATTGATATACATAAATGCCCTAATTGTAATGAAGGTCAGCTTGTTTTGACAAACTTTATCCCATCGATAAGGTATAGACCCCCACCAACAAAGACAGCATAAGGACATTTTCTGGACATATATCTCACTTTATATCTATAACAATTGAGGTTTGTTTAAATAATTTTAAAATTACCTTATAAACTGTATTAAATTATCAGCATGGAAAAAAATAAGTATTTTTGCTTTCTTTTTTATATATTTAAAGGATAATATTATAAAACAGTTAGGGAATTTATTTTTTTAAGAAGTTTAGAGTTTTATTGAAACTCCATGAAGGATATTCGCTAAGTAGCAGTTCGGTTTCGTCCAACTTGAAGTCAATATTCCCTCATGCTTCGGGAGAGATTGACTCCTAACCGTTATGTGCAATATTTACAAAGGAATAATTGAGTAATGAAGAATAAAACTATTTTAAAAAAGAGCTTAATAGAGTCTCTTAAATTTATGCTAGTAGCTTTTCTTGCACAGGCAATATCAACATTATGGGATAATGACTTCAAATTTAGCTCTATCTTTAATTTGAATTGGCTTCAAGGTGAATTATTAGTCTCAGTCATTATTTTCCCTATTCTTTATATTATAGTTTTTATTGTTTTATTTATATATTTTAAACGTAAAGGTAAAGGTAAATAAAGCACCTAACACAGCCTAAACGTTGCGCTTCGCTTAGCCTTCGGCCAATTTTTTGTGAGGTACACAGGGATGTATTTGAGGTAATATAAATTGAGTTAGATTATTCTGCAAATTTTTGAGTTATAGGTAACTTTCAAAAAGCTGCGTCTGGGCTCGGAAACGTTATAGGAAATTGTAATAATTTGACTTATAACCAAAATATAATTATCATATAATTATGATTTCTTTTGAATGGGACAAAAATAAAGCAGAAATTAACTACAATAAGCATGGGGTGTCTTTTGAAGAAGCACAATCAGTTTTTTATGATGAAAATGCTAAAGAGTTTTTTACAATTCTCATTCTCAAGAAGAAGATCGATTCATTATGCTTGGATTTAGTAACCAAATTCGACTTTTAGTGGTATGCCATTGTATTAGGACGCGTGGTTCTAAGATTAGGATTATATCAGCTAGAAAAGCAACAAAAAATGAATCAAAACATTATAAGGGGTGATGTTATGAGAGATGAGTATGACTTTTCAACTATGAAATCTAGAAAGAATCCGTATGCAAAAAAACTTAAAAAACAAATAACAATTAGATTGGCAGTAGAGACCATAGATTACTTCAAGGAGTTATCTCAGGATTCAGGACTTCCGTATCAAAATTTAATTGATTTATATCTTGAGGATTGTGCTAGAAATCATAAAAAATTGGAAGTTCAGTGGAGTTAGAAATTATTTAAACTTCCTATAACAGACAATATTTTCCTATGTTTATTAGGCAATAAAATATTATTGGTAAAACCCAATAATTTTATTGACTTATCAAGTTAGAAAAAATAATATTAAATAGGTGGAATAAATGTATAGTATAAAAGAATCCTCTATAAAGTTGATAATGCAGCTTCCTGACGATTGTACGATAGAAGATATTCAGTATGAATTATATTCAAAAGCTAAAATAGAATTAGGTTTAAAGGATATCGAGACGGGAAATATCATTTCTGAAAATGAAATGGACTATGAAATTAATTCATGGCTTCAATAATTTGGACAACATTAGCAAAAAGTGATTTAAAAGAAATATTTAAGTATATTGCTAGAGATTCTCTTTATTACGGAGAATCATTTGTAAAAAAGATACAATATGAAACAAAAAAATTGAAAGATTTTCCTAAAATGGGAAGAATAGTCCCAGAATTTAATGATGAAAATCTTCGTGAAATCATATTTCAGAATTATAGAATAATTTATAAAATTAGAGATGAAGAGGTAGCAATCCTTACAATATTTCATCTTGCTAGAATTATTAAATTTATAAAATAAAATATTAAACGGAAAATACTGCCTATAACAGCGGGTATAGAAAATGGCTTCGCCACTTCCCATACCCGCAGAACGTTATACAACATTTCTAACTATTCTATCTTTGCAAATCTAATGTTATTACTATATAATTACATTAAGAGGTGTGAGATGCAGATATCAGTAATACCAATAGGTAACTCAAAAGGTATAAGAATCCCTAAAAATATACTTACTCAATTACACATAGAAGATTCTGTAGAACTTGAAGTTCATAACAAAGAGATATTAATAAAACCTATTCATAAGAATGTAAGAGAAGGTTGGACAACAGCATTTAAAAGCATGTCAGTAAATAATGAAGATGATTTATTAATTCCAGATAATATGGATTTAGAGGAATCTGAGTGGGAATGGTAATAAATCAATATGATATTTTACTTGTAAACCTAGATCATACAGTAGGTCATGAAATTCAAAAAACACGTCCATGTGTTGTAATTTCACCGGATGAAATGAATCATTCTATAAAAACAGTCATAATTTCACCAATGACAACTAAATCTCATAATTACCCTACACGGATATCCATAACTTTTGAGAAAAAAGATGGTTGGGTTGTTTTAGATCAAATTAGAACGATTGATAAAAAAAGAGTTATTAAAAAAATTGGAAAGTTAAAAAAGAGTGATATTGTAAGCATTAAAAGTGTTTTAAACGAGATGTTGATAGAATAATTAGAAACGTCGTATAACAGACAATATACGTTCCGCTTCGCTTCAGCCTTCGGCATATTTAAATAGTCCTGTTTCTTGCAGAGCAAGAATCTAGTCCAATTGAAACATCGTACATCGTTGGAACGTTATCTAAAATTTAAAAACGACGATACTGATAATTGACGTTACTAACGCTAAGAGTTATTATTAAATTATGATTAAAGATTTTACATCGAAAGAGACTGAAAAAATATGGAAAGGTGTAAAATCCCGTAAACTACCACAGGATATTTAAAATACTGCACGTAGAAAACTTAGAATGCTGAATAATGCCCAAGAACTTAACGACTTGAGAATACCACCAAATAATAGACTTGAAGCATTAAAAGGTAATAGAAAAGGTTTGTACAGTATTAGAATAAATAATCAATGGAGAATTTGCTTCTCTTGGCATAATGGAGATTGTGCTGATGTCGAAATAGTAGATTATCATTAGGAGATTTTTATGAATGATAGATTGGATAATATTCATCCTGGAGAAATTCTACAAGAAGAGTTTCTTTTACCAATGGGAATTAGTGCATATAAGCTTTCGAAAGATTTACATATCCCACAAACAAGAATTTCTCAGATAGTTAAAGGTAATAGGCGTATTACAGCAGATACAGCACTAAGATTATCTGCATACTTTGGAACTTCTCCTCAGTTCTGGTTAGGGCTACAAGATGATTATGATCTTGAAGAACAAGAATTTATTTTGGAAGATGAGTTAAAAACTATACATAAAGAACAGCGTAGCTTTTAAACATCAGATAACAGACAGTATATGCTCCGCTCCGCTTCGCTGCGGTCTTCGACAAATCTATCATTGCGTGCTAGACTTCATATATTGCTGAAACGTTAGGTGAAATAATTTAGTATTATATATAAAATATCATAGCTGTCCAATACAATCAAAACAACTCCTTTTGTAGCAGATAACTTTTCTGTGGAGCTTGTTTATCAGGCGGAACTGTTAACCAATCAAATAAATTAAGATTTGCAAATAATATAGTTGATAATATTGCCATTATTGAAGATACAGTCCAACCTAAAGTAGATTGAAATTCCATATATTTCAATAACAGAAACGAAATCGTAACGATCCAAACTTGAGTTAGAACAGCATTTCGGCTTGTTCCTAAAAAGCTTTTAATTTTTAGGTTTTGCTTAATTGTTTTAAAGAAAATCTCAATCTGCCATCTATCTTTATATATTGCTGAAATAGTTCTGGGAGACCATGAAAAGTTATTTGTAATTAGTGTTATACTTTTCTTCAAATCAGGATCATAACTTTCAACAAGCCGCAGTTTTAGAGGCTTTCCTTTCTTAGATATTATTTTATCAAAAACTATGATTTTTTCAGACAGTATATTTTCATACTTTGAAACGTCTTTATCATCAAGCACAGAATATTTGGCATTTTTCTTCAATCTTGTAACAAAATAGATACCTTCTTCACTTAAATCTGAATAATATTGGTAATCGGTATACCCTCTATCAAATACAATAACATCATCTTTTTTAAAAGGAACATTTTTAATTTCATTAGATTCATGTACTTTTGCATCCGTAACAGTAACAAAAGATGGAATATAACTGGAATGATCCAAAGTAACATGGAGTTTAATTCCACCCTTCTTTTTCCTAAAATGAGCCCAATCAAACATGTTCAGGCAGAGATCAATAGTACTCGCATCTACGCTATAAAGTGGGTTTTTAAATCTAAATTTATGATTTTTATGTTTACTATGAAGCTTTGATAATAAAGAGTAAAATAGTTTTTCATAGATCTCATTTGGACGAATATTATTTGCATAAGAGAGCGTTGAGCGTTTAGTTTTGGATATCCCTAAATGATACAGCTTTTTACTTTGAAGCTCTAAACCGTTCTCAATTCCCCTTAGACCTGTTTGTCCGCTTAATTGAGCAAATAGCATTGCTGAAAACTGGTTCCAACAGGAAAATCCTTTATTCGCGAAGTCTCCTTTTTCTGATTTTACAATTTTTTCAAATTCATATCTCGGAATTAATTGTAGTATTTGTCGAAAAATAGTATCATGAAAACTCATAGTAATCTCCTTGTGTGTGCTTTGTGTGGTACTTAGATTATACCTTGGAGATTACTTTTATAAAATACTTAAATTGTAGTTTTTTTGTTTTGGACAGCTATGATAAAATATTTAAAATTTTAGGAGAATTAAATGAAAAATAAGATAATTTTGATTTTAATAAGTATATTTTTTATATCTTGTAATCTGTTTAATAATAATAGAGCATTTAGCAAGGAGTCTTGGGAAAATGACCCAGATCATAGATATGAAATGATTGATGATTTAAAAAATAGCTACTTAAAAATTGGAATGAATAAAGATGATGTTATTGATTTACTAGGAGAACCTGAGAGTGAAAGCTCAGTCTATTATTTAGGAAATTCTAGCAATTATAATCCAAACCCAGAGTTTTTAGATATAAAATACAGCAACAATAAAGTTTTGTCCTTTGGGGTTTTTGAAGGATAATTTACTTCACCTAACACAGCCTAAACGTTGCGCTTCGCTTAGCCTTCTACCAATTTTTTTATAGGACAATGGATTGCAATTAGGTTAATATAAATTAAAGAGTTTATTCTGCAAATTAGAGTGTTTTAGCAACCGTTCAAAAAACTGCGTCTATGCCCCGAACGTTAGATGAAATATCAAATATTGATTTTATTTAGAACGTACAATATAATGTACTTATGAATGCAGTTAATTACACCGATTTACGCCAGAATTTAAAATCTCACATGGACAGCGTCTATCAAGATCATGAACCTCTTATTGTTACTAGAAAAGACAACCAGAATGTTGTTTTAATTTCTTTAGAAGATTATAACAGTTTAACTGAAACTCAGTATTTATTATCTTCTCAAAACAACGCAAACAGATTGTTAAGATCATTATCTGATGCAAGAAATGGAAATACTTTTACAAAAGAACTTATTGAAGAATGAACATAACATTTACATCTGATTCTTGGGATGATTATCTTTACTGGCAAAAAAATGATAAGAAAATAATAAAAAGAATTAATGAACTTATTAAAGAAATTAAAAGATGTCCTTTTGAGGGGATTGGAAAACCAGAACCTTTAAAATTCCAACTCCAGGGCTGTTGGTCAAGAAGAATTGATCAAGAGCACAGAATAGTTTACGAAGTAGCTGATAAATCGATTTTAATTATTGGTTGTAGGTTCCATTACTAATCAATATTTGATACATCATCTAACAGACAATATATGCTCCGCTGTGCTGCAGTCTTAGACAAATCTATCACTGCGTTATAGACTTTATATATCTCGGAACGTTTGTCAATATTTTCCTATGTTTATTAGGCAATAAATTATTATAGGTAAAACCCAATAATTTTATTGACTTATCAAGTTAGAAAAAAAATATTAAATAGGAGGAATAAATGTATAGTATAAAAGAATCCTCAATAAAGTTGATAATGCAGCTTCCTGACGATTGTACGATAGAAGATATTCAGTATGAATTATATTCAAAAGCTAAAATAAAATTAGGTTTAAAGGATATCGAGACGGGAAATATCATTTCTGAAAATGAAATGGACTATGAAATTAATTAATGGCTTCAATAATTTAGACAAAATAAGCAAAAAGTGATTTAAAAGAAATATTTAAGTATATTGCTAGAGATTCTGTTTATTATGGAGAATCATTTGTAAAAAAGATACAATATGAAACAAAGAAATTGAAAGATTTTCCTAAAATGGGAAGAATAGTCCCAGAATTTAATGATGAAAATCTTCGTGAAATCATATTTCAGAATTATAGAATAATTTATAAAATTAGAGATGAAGAGGTAGCAATCCTTACAATATTTCATCTTGCTAGAATTATTAAATTTATAAAATAAAATATTAGACGGAAAATACTGACTATAACAGCGGTTATACTAAATGGCTTCGCCACTTCGCATACCCGCGGAACGTTAGACTCAATATGGTTAAATATGATATAATAATACCAGAGAGGGACATATGACTAATAAGCAAAAAGCAATTAAAGTCATTTCTAATCTTCCTGAAACTGTAAACTTTGAAGAAATAATGTACAAACTTTATGTTTTAGAACAAATTCATCGAGGTCAAGAGGAAGTTGAAGCAGGAAATATAACTGCTATTACAGACTTAGAGCAGGAAGCTGCGAATTGGTAGCATGGACAGATAAGGCAAAATCTTCACTAAGAAATATCTTTAACTATATAAAAGAAGATTCTCCTTTTTATGCAAAAGAAGTTAAAAAGAAATTTATTTTTGAATCAAAGAAATTATCAGATTTTTTGAAATTAGGAAGAATTGTTCCAGAAGTTGAAGATGATAATATCAGAGAGTTATTCATATATTCCTATAGGATGATATACCAAATCGTCGATAATAATGTTTTTATACTTACTATAATTCATTCTATACAGGAATTCTCTAACCTTTAATTTAACCATACTGCGTCTAGCGTTCCGACAATATATGCTCCGCTATCGCTCCGAAAACGATTTAATATAAATTGAACAACAAGCAAGAGAAATACTTATATAATGGAAATAGCTTTTATCTTAGAAGGGGTAGACTTATGAAAAAAATAATTATCGTAGCAACAATAGTAACCATCGCACTAATTTTTATATTAATAATCACTTTTTTGATAGGAGCGTGGCGATTTAATAAGCAAGTTACAAAAAAAGAAAATCAAATTTTGGAGTACACTAATCAGTTAGGAAAAACTGTAACGGAAGAGGATATTAACGTTTTCCCGAATCCGGTTCGAAATTGGTTAAAAAGTTCTGGTATAGTTGGGCAAAAAAAGGTTAGCACTGGTTCGCTTAAACAAAAAGGTGAAATGAAATTGAATGCTGACGATGAAGATTGGATGAAAGCTGAAGCGAAACAAGTTTTCAGTATAGATGAGCCTGCATTTGTTTGGTCTATAAAAACTAGTAAATCTGGCATTCCTGTCTATGGAGAAGATCTTTATATAAACGGTAAAGGTTCAATGGTTATGAAACTAGCTGCTTTATTTCCGGTTGTAAATATTGAAGATAATGAAAAGATTAACAAAGCCGCTTTACAAAGATACTTAGCAGAAATGATTTGGTTTCCTAGTGCTTTTGTTGATAACGAATACATAACCTGGAAAGTAATTGATAACTTGTCTGCTACAGCCACAATGAACTATCAAGGAATAAAAGGAGATATGACCTTTTATTTCAAAGAATCGGGTAAAATTGAACGAGTTGAAGCTATGCGTTATAAAGGCGTCGAATATGGTGATAAAGAAGAAAAATGGATTGGCTATATCAGGAAGAACAACAAAGTTGATGGTATCGTCATTCCTACAGAAGTTGATATAGCTTGGCATTCGCAAGATGAAGAAGAGTTTATTTGGTATAAATTTGAAGTTTATGATATGGTTTTTCATTAAGAAGTTTTGAAAAATACGCAAGGCACGTTGCACTCTCACTCCGCAAAACATCGCATATACTGAAACGTTATGTGAAATATATTTTTAAAGGACTAAATAAAATGAATATTAAATTAATTGAAAAAAGGGATTTAAAACGCTTTCTCTTTAAAACTATACATCACATACACAGCCTAAACGTAGCGCTTCACCTATCCTTCGGCCAATTTTTTATAGGGGACACAGGATAATATTTGGGTTAATATAAATTCAAAGAGTTTATTCAGTAAATTTGAGGGTTCTAGGTAACTTTCAAAAAAACTGCGTACAGGCTCTCGGAAACGTTATACAAAATTTAATAAAGGATATAATAGTGAAAAAGTATTTAATTTTATTAGCTGCCCTATTGTTACTAGGTTGTCAGGATAACTCGTTTACAGAACATATAATAAATCGAAGAGATAATAAAATAATTTCCGAATACATTGAAAGAGAGAATATTCAAATAATAATTAATTATTACAATGATGGAAGTATAGCTAACTTCCAGGTATCTGATAGAAATTATAGTATCGCAGGTGTTTTGTCTTTAGATGGAAAACCTAAAGTATCGATAACCGATAAATTAGAACCAAGTAAAATAGAGCAATTCCCATCAGAGAATTAAAAATCTACATATAACAAACCTTATAGCTACAATGGATAACTCGGGTAATAAATCAATATGATATTTTACTTGTTAACTTAGACCCTACAGTTGGACATGAAATACAAAAAACACGTCCATGCGTAGTTATTTCGCCGGATGAAATGAATCATGGGATAAAAACTGCAATAATAGCCCCAATGACAACTAATTCTCATAATTACTTAACACGTATATCTTTAACATTTGAAAAAAATGATGGTTGGGTTGTTTTAGATCAAATTAGAACCATTAATAAAAAAAGAATTATAAAAAAACTTGGGAAGTTAAAAAAGAGTGATATACTTAATATTAAATGTGCATTAAACGAGATGTTGATAGAATAATCAGTAATGTCGTATAAAAGCATCTATATCTTCCATATTATATTTTGACATCAAACTAGTTCGCGCAATTAAAAGTGTAGAAATACAGGGAATAGAGGGTTATTAGGTAGATTATTTGGAACATTTATGAAGTGAGCAAGGCCTAAGGATTTATATATTCCTGGAAAAACTAAAATTCTAACAACTTACCACGATTCCCCAGATATTACAGAGGAAGAGAAACTAAAGACAGGGTAAGTGTATGTATAACATTACCTCAAAGCACAAATGCGGAGGGAATGTAATCCTACTGAATCAATAAAGTAATGATGTCAGTTTAGAATTATTAATTATGTTACTTTATCTATTTTGACGGATACTATGAAACCATGCACAAATTTGGTATATTTATTAAAAGTACCGTCCGTAACGACTAAAGGAGGATAATATGAAGCAGAATTTATTACTATTTAAAAGCAACCGACCAGAAACATCTTTAGTTTGGGGATATTTGAGTTATGCCATAATCGGCGTTATTCTTTTATCACTTCCTTGGTTCAGAAATGTCGGGATCACATTTATCGACAATTTATTTATTACTATTTCGGCAATTTCGACAACAGGACTTGCCACTGTTAGCGTACCTGACAGCTATTCTATTATTGGGCAGGTTGTTATTTTATTATTGATTCAGCTTGGAGGTATTGGTTATATGACCTTTGGATCGTTTGTCGTTTTATCGACAAGTCAGTCATTATCCGACAGCCGATTAAATGTTCATCGAACGGCTTTTAGCCTTCCAAAAGATTTCAGTATCAAGAAATTTGTGAAAAGTGTTGTTATTTATACAGCAATAATTGAATTCATTGGTGCCATTCTTCTTACATTTGTTTTTTGGAATGATGATCGTGCAAACCCGGTTTGGAGTGGTATTTTTCACAGTATTTCTTCTTTTTGTACCGCAGGTTTCAGTCTTTATAACAACAGTTTTGAAAGTTATACTAATAATTATCAACTAAATATAATTGTATCAATTCTCAGTTTTTTGGGTGCAATTGGCTATATTGTCATGGTTGATATTTGGCTTCTATTCAAGGGGAAAAAGACTTCAATAACTTTTACAAGCAAGATTATACTAGGAACAACTTTTGTCTTATTTACTTTAGGTGCCAGTTTATTGTTGCTGGAGAACTACTTAAAAAGTAATTCTGACTCTAATAATTTTATTCAGTCCTGTTTCCAGGCTATGACTGCATTAACTACTGTAGGTTTTAATACTATTCCAATTGGAGAACTACGATCTTTTTCATTATTCGTGTTACTAATTCTCATGATTATAGGCGCGTCTCCTTCTGGAACAGGTGGTGGAATAAAGTCCACTACAATCAGCAGTATTGTAGGAATTATTAATAGCGTATTTTCGAGTCATAAAGAATATATTAATTATAGTTTATCGGTACAAGATCAAAATATAATTCCAGAAACTGATACTAAAAAATCTGCATTAAGTCATTTTGTTCATATTTTTTCAAAGAAACAGAAAGCCAAACCAAATCAACCATTATCATCAGATATTTCTGAAAGTAATTCTGATAAAGTCAATAACGAATTGACAAAAATTCTGGGGGATATTTTTAAGGTAAAACTATTAGGAAGAACAATTCCTTTTGACCGAATCATACATGCAATTGCAACATTTGCCTTTTATTTCATTATTTTGTTTATAGGTGTTTTGCTTTTATTAATGAGTGAATCGTTTAGTTTTGAACAAGTCTTTTTCGAAGCTGCTTCTGGTTTAGGAACTGTTGGATTGAGTGCTGGAATTACCAGTCAACTAACAGTTTTCGGTAAAATAATTATTACAATCTTAATGTTTATTGGACGGTTGGGACCAATTACATTTGGAGTATTTTTGTTTAGCAAAAAAACAATAAAAAAACCGATAGAAGAGCATGAAGACTTAGTAATATAACATGGCATTATAATGGGATCTCCCACTTCGTGGGAGACTTCATATTTCGGGGCAAACCCTTCACCATGTTGGTGGAAATGCAGCAAAAGAAATAAAAAAAGATTTTCTGAAGTTGTAATAAAAAAGCTATTAGAATTAAAATGGTGGAATTTGGATATTGAATATTAAAAAAGACTGTTACAGTTTTTTACTTCTGTAACAGCCCTTATTTCTTTTAAGATGTTGTAATTTTAATTGTTCTAGGTTTTGCAGACTCTTTTATACCTAGAGTTAGTGTTACAACACCATTTTTAATAGTAGCATCAATATTTTCTCTATCAATAGTGTTATCTATTGTATACTCCTGGTGATAGTCATAATCTTTTATCTCTTTTACTAAGTACTCACCATCCTCTGGATATAAATCTCTCTTCCCATGAATTATTAATAAGTCTTTATCTACTTTTATATCAAGATTCTCTTTTGTTACACCAGGCATCTCTAAGCTCATTATTATAGAATTTTCATCATGGTAAATATTGCAAAATGCTGCCATTGTTTTTCTTGTATCTAATTCCTTTTTATCTTTCATACTGTTACCCCCTTATTGAACATTAATAGTTATCTGTTTTGGTTTTGCCTCTTCTCTCTTAGGAACAGAGATTGAAAGAAAACCATTATCTAGTTGAGCCACAATTTTTTCACTATCTACATCGGTAGGAAGAGAGAGTGTTCTTTGAAATGAACCTTCCCAAATCTCTTTTCTGTAGAACTTACCTTTATCACTAACCTTATCCTTCTGTTTTGTTCCCTTAATAGTAAGAACATTGGATACTATTGATAATTCAATATCACTTTGCTCCATTCCAGGTAATTCACAGGTTATTTTATATTCACTTTTACTATCAGAGACATTAACTGCAGGAGTAAAATTTCTATCAAATAACCCTGAGTGTTTTGGGATACGATCATTGTTAAAAAGTTCATTTATTTCACTTTGCAATCTTGTGAAATCTTCCCAAGGATCATAGATGTTTCTGTTTTTTAATTTTACGATAGCCATATTAGCACCTCCAAAATTTGATTTCACTAATAGATATGCATTTTATGTGCCAACTTTATTGATGTTGGATATCAATGTTTGTAGGTTTTATAGGGTTAAACTCTGTTTTTATTCCAATATTTAGATATTTTTTGACACATAACAGCAGGAGCTGTCACAATAACTCTGTCATAGTGACTCTATTATATTTAATTAAATCCTAAATATGTGTATTTTTTACACGATTTAAGGTATTTATATATGGGAGGTTTTTAATATGACTCTCAACACTTTTAGTAACTGGGATTTTAAAAACATATCTCTTTTTTACTTTTAACCTCTTCTCTTTAATAACTAGAAGCTTAGTTGGATTCATTAATAAAAATCTTAATAAAAAGTTTAACTCCTTAATTTCTATAGTTGTATTAAAACTATATGGAAGAAAATTATAATCATAATACCCCTGAATTATTTTATTTAAGTCAAACCACACAATTTTTAATCCAACTATCCTATTTGCTATAAATGTAATTTTATCATTATTAAAGTATAGAGTTCCTGGGAGTTCATCTCCAAAATACTTTCTAATTACTGGGACAGAGAAGATAAACTCCTTATCAAAACGTTTAGCATCCTTATTATCTTCGATTCGACTATTTAGATTCCTTAGATTGTTATGTTTACGATCATATATATAACCTATAATAAATATCATTAAGCTTAGTACTAAAATGGATAGATCCTTTAAATAACTTATTAATGAAAAGTTAGCTAAATTTATAAACAACAAAATTACTCCTATTAATATTATAAGAATAAGTATTCTTGAAGGTTGTAACTTTAGTGAATCTTGGAGATACTTCTCATAATCTTGTTGGTCAATTAACTCTTTATTTAACATATATATAATCCTTGTATAAAAATCACAATAAAACTAAGATTAATGATAGAGGGAGAGAGAATTAATTAACAGATGAAACAAAGAAAAATTCTAATACTTATATATATTTTATTAAACTTCCAACTCTTCTCACAAAACACCCTAGATATTCCAGAACTATTAAGTTTTATATTTCCTCCCTTTACCGATGGTATGGGAAACGGAATTACAGAAAAGTACCTTATCGATGTATTTAAGAGCCAAGATTTAGAACTAAAAATAAATAAGTATCCTTTTACTAGAGCTTTTTCATATTTGAAAGATAAGGGAAATTACAACAAGATAATGATAATGGGGAAACTGTATGATTCATATAATCTTGAAGAAGATTTTGAAAAAATTATTTTATCCATTAATTATAGTACTTATATATTTAATAAGGATATTCACCCTACATGGGTGGAACATAAACCTAATTTAGAAGGAAAAAAATAGGGGTTCTTAGGGGGACTATTTTAAATGATGAAAGCTTAATAAACACTGCACAAATAGTAGAAGTAAATAGTATTGATAATGTGGATAAACTTTTAGCAAGCAATAGAATTGATATTTTCCAGACCTTGTACGGTACAGCACTATCTTACATTCAAGAAAATATTGAGGATAGGAAAGATCTTGAAATAGCTATGTGGTATAGAAATAAAATAGTAATTAATTTAGTAATACCTAAAAAAAATAAAAAGCTAATTAGTAGTATTAGACAAGGTATTTTAGATGTAGGATCGTATAATACATATAAAGAAAGAGTAGATATTTCACCGGATTAGAGCTATATTGAAAATATGACACAACTGATTATTTACTACTCTTATGAGGGAAATACCGAATTTATGGCAACAAAAATGGCTCAAAGTGTTGGAGCAGATTTAATGAAACTAAAGCCACTTAATGAGAAAAAGTTTACAGGTTTTATGAAATATGTATGGGGCGGAAGAGCTGCTGTGATGAGACAAAAACCTAAGCTAGGGGACCTAAGCCATAATATTGAAGAGTACAATAGAATAATTTTATGTACACCTGTATGGGCTGGGACATTCACACCTCCATTTAATACTCTTTTGCACAGTTATGATTTAAAAAACAGAGAGATCGGGCTATTTTGCTGTAATGCAGGAGGGATGGGAAAGGTTTTTACTAATTTTAAGAGGTTACTTTCTGGTAGTAAGATAATAGGGGAACTTGGAATCCTTGATCCCCTCAAATCAGATAGAGAGAAGAAGGTAGAACAAGCAGTTAACTGGGTTAAGAGTCTATAATACGGGTTGAAAAATTATCCTAACTCATAGATATTTATAGGTGAATAATTTAGGAGTGATTAATGTTTGGAGACTTAAAAATCTTTTCAGGGAATGCCAATAGACCTTTAGCAGAGGAAATATGTAGACATGCAGGTGTAAAGCTTGGGGATTGTAAAATAATAAAGTTTAGTAACGACAATATAAAAGTCGCATATAAGGAGAGCCTACGTGGTAAGGATGTTTACCTTGTACAACCATCCTGTATCCCTGTAAATGAAGGTCTTATGGAACTTTTAATCATGATTGATGCAGCAAAACATGCCAATGCAAGTAGAGTAACTGCTGTTATTCCATATTTCCCCTATGTAAGATCTGATAAAAAAGATCAACCTAGGATTTCTATTACTGCTAAATTAGTAGCGGACCTACTACAAACTGCTGGTGCAGATAGGGTAATGACAATGAATCTACACTCAGCCCAGATCCAAGGCTTCTTTAATATTCCTATTGACCACCTAATGGCTGGAAAGATACTAACAGAACACTGTAAAAATGATGGAATCGAAAACTCTGTTGTAGTAGCACCGGATGCTGGTAGTGCTAAACACGCAGGTCACCACGCAAAGAGACTAGGCCTTCCACTAGCCATATTAGATAAGAGACGATCAGATGATAGCGAGTCCCCTGTTATGGAAAATATAATTGGGGATGTTAAGGGAAAAAAAGCTCTAATCTTTGACGATGAAGTTGCATCAGCGGGCTCCTTAGTAGAGGCTGCAGAGGTTTTAGAGAAGTTTGGTGCTAGGGAGATAGTAGCATTTTGTGTACACGGTGTTTTATCCGGTAAGGCCATTGATAGAATTAATAGTTCAAACATTAAAAAACTTGTTGTAACTGATAGTGTTTTTATATCTAAAGAGAAGAGATGCAAGAAACTTGAAATTGTCTCTGTTGCAGAGCTCTTCGCTAAAGTAATTACCTATACCCACAATGGGCAACCTATAAGTGATCTATACAGCAGGCATTAAAATATAATCTTTCCCCTTTTCTGTAACCATATCACATAATATTAAATTGTCTGGTAGTATAACTTTTAATTTATTACCAGATATAGATTTAACACTAAGGCTATTTATCTCACAATCCTTCCAGCGAAAATCTAATATAAAGCCGCCTCTTACATGTAGCCCCTTGATCTCACCTCTACTTACCTCATTGGGAAGAGCAGGAAGTAAATGAATAGCACTACTACTACTTTGCACTATCATCTCAAGAATACCACTGGCTCCTCCTATATTTCCATCAAGTTGAAACGGAGGGTGATTATCAAAAAGGTTAGTTAGTGTAGAGTTTTCAATTAGTGCATTCATATTTTCCCACACCTTATCTCCACACTTTAATCTTGCCCATAGATTAATAATCCAAGCACGACTCCAACCTGTATGTCCTCCCCCACTCTCAAGTCTCTTATTCAAGGTGACTTTAGCAGCATCTAGATATTTCTGATTATTTTGAAACTGGAATCCAGGATATACACCATAGACATGGGATATATGCCTATGGCCAGGGTCTACCTCTGTAAACTCCATATCCCACTCCATAATTCTTCCGTCAGAACCTATAACACTCTCCTTTAAATTATTAAAAGCCTCTTTTATTTGGATTTTATACTCTTCATCCTTGTTGAGAATTTTAAGTGCCCTTAGATAGTTATAAAAGGTCTCCCACACTATCTGTTGAGCCATAGTAGAGCCTAGTGTGATATTACAAATTTCACTGGTTTTAGGGTCATAAAACATATTTTCAGGGGAACTAGCTGGTCCAAAAATAAGCTCTCCATTTTTATCATCTGTTAAATAATCCAGGAAAAAGAGACTAGCTTCTCTTAAGTACGGCAGAGCCCTTTTTAAAAGAAAATCCCTATCTCCTGTATAGTCATAATGCTCCATAAAGTGTCTACTGTTCCAACCTGAAGCTAGAGGCCACATACCATACTCAACCTCTCCAAAAGGTGCTGTAAATAACCAGACATCACTACAGTGATGACTTACACTACCTCTACAGTTGTAAACATTTTTAGCAGTTTCTCTTCCATTTGGAACTAAAGCTTCCACATAATCAAAAAATGGATTGTGACACTCAGGCAAACCAACAGCTTCACATAACCAGTAGATCATCTGAATATTAACATTTAAATGGTAATCACTATTCCATGGTGCTTCCATATCCTTACACCAAATTCCCTGTAGGTTAGAACAGAGGGTATTCTCTCTAGATGATGAGATTGTTAAATATCTTGCAAAGTTAAAATATAGGCTTAAGAAGGATAAGCTCCGATTTTTTTTATAATTAGTTAACCTAAGGTCTGTAGGTTCCAAGTCATAATCCTGTATGGATCCTAGGTTTAATGACATTCTATTATAGAGCTCTCTATGGTTTATTATATGCTGATCTTTAATGCTGTTATATTGATTTAAAACTTCAACATTTTCTGCATCATATGTTATTTTAGGAGAAGATGGATCTTTAAAGTTATAGTCTGTATTACATGTTATAACTATAATAAATGAGTTAGCGTTTTTTATAATAATTTTATCTTCATCTTTGACACAACTTCCTCCATTGACCTCAATAGAAACAATAGATTTAAACTTAACCCCCTTATGGGTACCACTATGTTCTGCTTGGCCTAAAATAGAAATTTTATTAAAAGATGATGCTACAATTTCCACATCACCCTCCCTTTCAAATTCTATCTCCCCACTTAAACTGCCAGGTAAGGATGAGACTGTTCTAGAGATTACACACTGCTCCTTCACAGGTATAAATGTTTCCCTAGTATAGTCTATTCCATCCTTTACCCATGTTATAGTTCCAATGGCCTTTGAAAGATCTAACTCTCTTTTATAATTAGAAAACCCCTCCATACTCTTTAAGGAGACTAAAAGATTACCAAGGGGTTGATAACTTCTTGGAGATATTCTATCGTCCATTACTCTCTCTTGAATTAGCTTTTGAGACTCAAGATACTTACCCTTTTTAAGCATTTTAACTGCTTTTTTTATATACTTATTGGCTCCAGATCTATTTTCTGGAACAGGAGGTCCAGCCCATATTGACTCATGGTTAAGCTGTAAAACCTCTTTTTCTACTCCTCCATAAAACATACAACCAAGGGTGCCATTTCCTAAGGGGAGCGCTTCATTCCACTCTGAAGCAGCTTGCAGATAATATAACTTAGAATTCATTTTTATTCCTTAACAGTATTTTTATACCCTTAGGTTCTAATTCTATAAAACCATTTACGTTTTTTTGGGATGTTAAATCTATATAATTAACTTGATCCCAAGTTATATGGCGATGTTCTCCTGTATGGTTTAAAAAGAAGTGTAACTCCTTATTTTCATCTTCCCTCTTAGAGTACTCAACATTACTTGGAATATTAAAGACATGTTTTTTCAAACCTATGGATAGTTCTACAACATTATCTATTCCATCCTGTTCAAGGGAGGATCCAACATAAAGAGCTCTCCCGGAACCAAAACGATTCTCAGTAATAACTGGTGTATTCTGATAATAGTCACTACCATATTTTGCTAATACCTTTGCACCTTCTAGGTGTATCACATCAAAAATAAGATCACATTTTACTTCTTTTTTAAATGATGGATCTACAGGTATAGCGGAATTGTAAACACCCATTGGTAGGGAATCTGTCTCTTCGACCCAGATTCCTAGTAGCTTTCTAAGTGGCCCAGGATATCCCCCGGGATGAACCGTATCACTCTCATCAACAATTCCACTTTGGAATGTTGTCAATAGTGTTCCACCTTCCTTAACATAGGTAATAATATTTAATGCATTTTCATTTGATAAAAGGTATAGGGTTGGAGCTATTATGGTTTTATATTCACCTAGTTTAGAGTCTGGAGTTATAAAATCCACTCCAATACTACTTTTAAATAGTGCATAATAATACTTCTCCATCTCTTTAAGATACTCCAACTGTGTTGATGGTCCACTTGAGTACTCTAAAGCCCACCAGTTTTCCCAATCAAATAAAATTGCTACATCATTTTTTTGTATTGTCCCTGTAATACTATCTCCAATATTATTTAATAATTTTCCTAGTTCGGCACACTCCTTAAAAACCCTAGTATTCCCATGACCAACATGATCAATTAATCCACTATGGAACTTTTCACATGCACCAATCGAACGTCTTAATTGAAAAAACATGACTGAATCTGATCCATGGGCAACTGCTTGAAAACTCTGTAAAGCCATATCTCCTGGGCGTTTTTGGCTATTAAACTGGGACCAATTTGTTTGGGATGGTGTCTGCTCCATTAATAAAAAGGGTCTATCTTTTTTAAGACTCCTCATTAAGTCGTGTCTCATTGATGTTAAATATGCGGGATCATTTACTCCAGGATATGAGTCCCATGATATAATATCTATATAAGGGGCCCATTTAAAATAGTTTATAGGTTTGAAAAAACCCATAAAGTTTGTAGTGATAGGAATATTGGGATAAGCTTTTTTAATAATATCATATTCAGCTTTATAACAGTTAAAAATTGATTCAGACATAAATCTTGCGTAGTCTAGACTTATGGATTGGAATGTAGTTCTAATTCGTCCATTGTCATTCCACATCTCTGTTAATCCAGAAGGGGCAACTATATCATCCCAGGAGTAGAGTGTATGCCCCCAAAAAGACGTATACCAGGCTCTATTTAGATTATCTACAGTTTTATACCTTTTTTTTAGAAATAATTTAAAATCATTTTCACACTTCTCGCAATAACACCAGTTATCATATTCATTCCCAATATGCCAAAATTTTATATTTTTATTATCCCCGTATCTCTCTACTAACTGTTCAACTAGTTTTGTAGAAAATTTATTATATTCTTTACTATTAGGGCAGAATTTCACTCTTCCCCCAAACTTACGTCTATTTCCTTGAAAGTCTACAGGAAGAATATTTGGATACTTTCTAGACATCCAAGCTGGTTGTACCGCTGTAGATGTGGCAAAACATATACTTAGTCCAGCATCAGTTATTCTATCAATAATTTTGTCAAACCACTGAAAGTGATAACTTGTTTCATCGGACTGAAATTTAGCCCAGCTAAAGACTGGAAGGGTTACAATATTTACCCCTGCTTCCTTAAATAATTTCATATCCTCTTCAATAATCTCTTCTGACCATTGGTCAGGATTATAGTCTCCACCGTAATAAAATGGTTTCACAATGTTCTCCTATGCTTATTTTATAAGTAAAAAAGCCGGCTTTTACACCGGCTAATAATTAGTCGTTCCAAAGTTGGATTCGTTTTTTAATGTATTTAGAGTACTCTTTCTCCATTTCTGTAGCGTTAATAGCTTCTAACTCTTCAAGAAGTTGATCGTACACTTCATCAAACTCTGCTGGAGTTGCTAAAATAGCCTCTGGGATCAACCTTCTTACAATATCCTGCTCTTTTTGTTGGAAAACTGTAATTGGAGAGTCATTTGGGATTGGAATATTCCACGCTGCACCCCAAGGTTTAACAGGGAACTCATCCTCTTTAGGGAATAGGTCTTTCCAGAATGTAGCTCCATAACCTGCTAAAACTTCTTTTTCTAAATCTGAGTAATCCTTTAAAATCATCTCTGGGTTATTAGTAGTAAAGTAGTTTCCTGTAGAGTCCTTGTTTCCATCACCATATCTTGCAGATAGAAGATAGTTTCCAATTCCTGTCTCCATTTTAAACTTGTTATTATCATTTACTTTCATATCCATAACATCATCTGGTATTACCCTTTTACCATTTTCATCATAGTTATAATGTATTCCCTCAAGACCCCAGTTAACAACGATCTGACCCTCTTCAGATGCAAGGTAGTCTAAAAACTTAATAGCTTTTACTGGATCTTTACAAGATGTAGTAATTGCAAGTCCCCAACCACCAGAGAACCCAGTTTGTTGAAATACTGGAATTTTATAATCTTTATTTAACGTAACAGGGAATCGCCCATAGATTCTATTATATTTACCCTCTGATTTCAGAGAGTTAACAGCTTGGGATATTTCCCAATCCTGATCAATTGCAGCTAAAACTCTACCTGAAGCTATTTTTGCAATATATTGGTCATACTTTTGAACAAAGCTCTCTTGGTCTAATAACCCTATATCATTCATATGGTTTAACCATCTAAAATACTCTCTCTCTGCAGGTCTTTTATAGTGAATTTGAGCATCAAAAGTCTCTGGGTCTATTGTAAACTCACCATCATCTGGAGCTCCTGTTGCAAAAAAAGCTGGATTGGTAGTAGAGATCATTATTCTCCAGTCATCAGCTAGTAGCGAAAGCCCTATGGTTTTTTGGCCATCAATTGTAGGATATTTATTAACATAGGCTTGAATTGCAGCCTCATACTGTTCTAAAGTTCTAATTTCTGGATAACCTAACTCTTTTACAACGTCTAATTGTAAGTTAAAAGGTCCTCCTACTCTGTAGTAGTACTGGTTTAAGGCATCACTAGGGATAAAGTAGATACTTTTGTCATCATTACTATATCGAAGACGCTTCATTTGATCCCCTAATACAGCCTTAATATTAGGAGCGTGTTGATCAATTAATTCTGTAAGATCTAATAGAGCACCCGCTTCGATTAAAGCACCTGACGCACCCTTTGGACTAATTAAGTCAGGGTAAACACCAGAAGCGGCAATTAAGTTTATTTTTTGTTCCGGATCTCCAACTGCCATTTCAACATCTAGTTTAACACCAGTTTTTTCCATTATATACTTCCCTGTATCACTCTCCATGTTATCCCAGTTAGGGTTAGGGTCTGAGAAAAAACCTGTAAATGTTACAGTTCCATCTTCTGATTGCACCTCTTGATTACCATTTGAATAGACTGGTAAAACAAGGGAAACAACTAGTGCCAATAAAACACTAATTTTTGTTAGTTTTGACATATAATCTCCTTTTTTGTTTATTATATATATAAAGAGCTTTGTTAACTCTTTACTGCACCAATTGTCATTCCTTTAACAAAATATCTTTGTAGGAATGGATAAACCATTAAAATTGGAACTACTGTAACAATTGTAATAGCCATTTTTATACTCTCAGGAGTTATTGATTTCATCACCTCTAAAGTGGAATTATTTCTAGCTTGATCCGCACCGGTTTGTGTACTTTGTAAAATCTTCATTAGCTCAAATTGTAATGTAGTTAAAATATCGCTAGAACCGTTGTATAGATATGTATCAAACCATGAGTTCCACTGCCCAACAGCTATAAAAAGGGCTATTGTCGCTATAACAGGGGTACATAGAGGAAGCACTATTTTAAAGAAAATCTTTATATCATTGGCTCCATCTATAAATGCAGACTCCTGTAGTTCAAAGGGTAGACCATCCATATATGTTCTAATCATAAAGATGTAGAAGGCATTAACCATTGAAGGAAATATATAGACCCAGAAGTTATTCATTAAATGAAGGTCCCTTATTAATATAAAACCAGGAATTAGCCCTCCGGAAACATATAAGGTCAAGGCTAGGAATACGGAAAAAGGTCCCCTTGCCTGGAAGTCCTTTCTACTAAGAGTAAAGGCAACCATAGTACATGCTGTTAACCCTGTAATTGTTCCTACAACCGTCCTTAGTGTGGACATAATAAATGCGTTTAACAGGTTCTCGTATGTAAATATTATTTTATAATTATCAAGGGTAAATTTTCTTGGAAATATGGTTAATCCCCCTTAACCGAATCCAAAGACTCATTTAAAGAGATAGCTAAAACGTTTAAAAATGGATATAGGGTAACAACCCCTACTATTATCATAATAATAATGTTTGTTAAATCAAAAATATTATCACCAGTAATCTTCTTTTTTCTCATCAACTTCTTCTCCATTACATTACACTCTCATCGCTATACCGTTTAAATAGACCATTAGCGGTTAATAGAAGCCCAACACTAACAAGTGAGCTAACCATTCCTATGGCAGTACCAAAGGAGAACCGGTTTAATCCTAGACCATATTTAAGAGCATAAAGATCTAAAACTTCAGAATAGTCGTACACAAGTGAGTTTGCTAATAACATCTGCTTCTCGAAACCTATTCTAATCAGGTTTCCTATGGATAAAATAAGTAAAACAGTAATAACACTTCTTATACCAGGAAGGGTAATATGCCATATTTGCTTAAATCTTCCACAACCATCCACTTTGGCTGCATCGTACAATTCAGGGCTTATAGCAGATATGGATGCTATAAAAATAATGGAGTTCCAGCCCATCTCTTTCCATAAATCCGCAATAGTAACTATCCACCAGAATAGTTTTCCCTTAGCCATAAACTGTATTGGTTGGTTAATAAAGCCCAATTTAACTAGAACATCGTTAACGACCCCACCATCAACTGATAATATTTTATAGAAAATACCTGCTACAACTACCCAAGAGACAAAATGGGGAAGATAAGATATTGTTTGTATAGCCTTTTTGAAAGGACCATTTTTTACTTCATTAATTGATACTGCAAATATTACCGGGATTGTAAAACCACCAATAAGTCCCATAATACTCATCGCTAATGTATTTCTTAATACTTTATAGAAAAGTGGATCAGCAAATATTTCAATAAAATTGGCAAAACCAACCCATTCCTGTTCAAAAAAAGATCTTCCCAATCGAAATTTCTGAAAAGCCATTGTCCACCCCCATATAGGGATATAGTTAAAGACAAGGACTAATAATAAAAATGGAACGGACATTAAATATAGATATTTTTGCTGTCTCATTTTCTTAAAAAAAGGCTTAAGCTTTTCTGCCACAAATTAACTCCTTTACTAAATAATAACTTATTGTAGTAGAGGATTTTTTAATCAAATACCCACAAATTCAAGATAGATATCATATAGAAATTAGATACTAACTCTCTAACTTTCGGTATTCTAGAGGTGACATTCCTGCATATTTTTTAAATTTAGTATGAAAATAATCTACATATGAGTATCCTACTTTCTCCGCAACTTGGTAGACTTTATAACCTTGGGATAGATATTTTTTTGACATTTCAACCCTATATTTATCTAGATAGACGCTAAAACTCTCACCAACTTCCGCTTTAAAAACCTTTCCAAGGTAGGCACTGTTATAGTTTAGAACTTGGGAAAGGTCCTTTAGTTTAAGATTATCCATATAGTGATTCTCCACTATAAATTTCATATTTTTGACAAGAGTTTTACTAGACTGAATATCCTGTTTATCTATAGCGTTGTATAAAATACCTGTTATCTTATCCTCCAGTTCATATAATCTAGTGCAGCGCTGAATTTCCATTATAATATCACTATTACCTGGAAGATTTGCTCTAGATAGTTTATTAGCCTCTACCACAGCAGTTAACGCCCCAAGGGTTAATCTACAAAACCAATCCTTTACCATACTCTCTGAAAAACTTTGATTTATCATTTGATGGGAGAAATTATCTAACTCTATTTTTATTCGATGTTCGTTTCCAACCTCTATTAGCTTTTGCATAACATCTATAGTATCCTCTAGGCTAGGTTCTAATCCAATTAGAGTTGGGTATACTCTAAAAAACATCTTGGAAGTAATGCCCTTATATGTGGAGAAAAATCGATTATCCATTAGATCTTCTAAATCGTCCAAGGAGTTTGGTAAGTCTTCAATATTGTGAACAACCCTGCCGATACAACCATCATAGTTTTGTCCTTTTAGAAATTTTGTAAATAATTTGTTTATTGTTTTTATTCCTGCTGCTCTTAAGTAGTAATTTTTTAATAAAACTATATTTGGGCTTCCAATAATTAAAACAACACCTAAGTCCTCTTTTTTTATCCAATCTTCAAATCTTTCCTCTTGATCTTTTGGGATATTAACCATTAGTAGCTGATAACTACTCCAGTTTATCTCCCTTGGCTCAATATTTGGGATTTTTTCTGTAGATAGCCCTAGATAGGATCTAAAATAACTTTTAATTTTTCTATCCTGAGTTACAGGATTATTAGACTTCTCAGCTTCTATTATTTTTGCAACACTATTTAGACTCTCTATTAGCTCCTCCTCATCAATAGGTTTTAACAGATAGTTATCAGCATGATAGTTAAGAGCCTGCTTAATATAGCCAAAGTCCCTATGGCCTGTAAGTATTATAAAATGGGGGCTGTTGCAAAAGTAATATTTTGTAACAGTCTTTTTTGTTTATAAACATAAAGAATATAAATTATGATAAAAATTGTATAAAAACGGAAGAAAATCCTCTTCTAACAGCTTTTTAATTTAAAGTTAGATTGTAATACCAAATAAAATGAGACGACTTATAATAGTTATCAACTCTAAAGTCTAAGCGGAATTTTCAAGGGTATGGTAAAATGGGATACCAAGTTCATTTCTTGCTAGTCTATAACCCAAGTGAATAATATTCATAGACATACACATCAGATTCCAATCTGTATGTATACCTTTAATCCCTTTTCTTAAGAACCTTTTAAATGACCAGTTATTTTTTATCTGTGCAAAAGCTCCTTCAGCTTGAATACTTCTGTTAACCCTTATCTCTTTACCTAAGGGACTAGAAATCCTTTCAGTAGATTTTCTCTGAAACTCTGCAAGAGTATGATTTATCTGTACCTGTTTATATTTTGCTTTACTTTTTTTCATACAGGCAGATTTTACAAGGCAACTTTTACACCCTCGTTTACATCTGTATACATGCGTAACTTGCTCATTACCATACTTATCCTTCTTAACTTTCAGATGTTTTAGAACTAACTTTTTACCTCTAGAACAGATGAAACAATCATTGTCCTTATCATAGGTCATATTATCCTTTAGCCCAATGTCTGATTTTACTTTCCTCTTTTTTGAGTGTTCATATTTCATTGGCTTTATATATGACTCAATGTCCCTTTTTTCCAATGCCTCATGGTTGTGCTGACAATCATACCCACTATCAGCACAATATTTTTTATACTTCCAATCTATTCTTTCATGCATGTGGTCGATAGCTGGAATCATTGTTGCATAATCAGTTCTGTCTGAACTAGCGTAGTTTCCAACAATATAACCTCCATCAACTAGAACCTGAAGATTATATGCAGGTTTCAATTGTCCATTCCGCATATGGTCCTCTTTCATCCTCATAAAAGTAGCATCGGGATCAGTTTTACTCATACTATTTCGCTCGGGCATAGCATCTAGTTGACTCTTATAATCCTCTAATTTCTTTAAATATATGTTAGTATCTCTAAATATTCTCTGTTCCGCTGTAATCCGATGACCACGTCCTGTTTTATTTGGCTTCAGGTTATCAGTAGTTCCCATTAAATACTCTATTATACTTTTTAGAGCATCTTCGGGAGAACTATTCTCTAATTCTATTGGATATAAGTTTACAGATTCATGTATTATTTCTTCTATATGATTTATTAGTTTAGGAAGGTTCTTTTTAATAGATTTTTTCCAAATAAATGTATATCTGTTAGCTTTGGACTCAATTTTGGTTCCATCTTGGAAAACTATATTTTTTGTTAATTCTCCCAAAGATCCGAGACGATTAATTTGCTGATAAAAAAGGTTGTCTATTGCATCTGAGTGCTGTTGTATGAATCTATCTATGGTTGAATGGTCAGGAGCTTTTTTACCATCAAGAACTTTTAATAGAAAGAGATCTCTCTTGCATAACTTCTCGGTATCACGAGAGCTATACTTTCCCTGTGTTCGAGCATATAGAAGTATCAGCATCATTGTATAACTATCCACAGCAGGAGGTCGTCCAGACTTTTTCTTAGGTTTTTCAAATTTACTATAATCTAGACCCTGTAACATAAGCATTAGTGCCGCTTCATGATCTGTTACTTTTAATGGAATAGAAATATTTAAGTCTAAATATGATTGTTTATGATTGGAAAAGTCTGTAATATACATTTACGTGCTCCTTTTTGATGTCAACAACCAAATTTTAGCACGTTGGGACTACTTTGTGGTCCCTTTTATTTTGAAAACTACTGAAAATCACGTTTATAAATAAAAAAAGGCTGTTGAAAGTCATAATGACTTTTGCAACAGCCCCATAGATCTAACCTCTTTAATAACTTCAAGACCACTTTTACCCGGCATTCGTATATCAATAATACAGACTTCTGGCTTAAGGGTATTTAACTTTTCTAAACACTCTTCTCCATCCCTAGCATCTGCAACGATCTCAAAACCAAGACTTTTCCAATTTATTATGGTTTTTAACCCCTCACGGATTAATCTCTCATCATCAGCAATTATCAGTTTAATCATAATACTCTCTCTTTTGGAATTACAAATTCGATTTTAACACCACCTCCATTTGGTTCGGAGATACGTAGTCCATACTCCTCTCCAAATGAGAGTCTTAACCTCTCGTTAACATTTCTTATACCAATCCTTGTTCCATTATTTTTAGGAATTGTAAAAAGATGTTTTAATTTTTCTTCAGAAATACCTGGCCCATTATCTTCAATGCATATGGCCATATCTTCACTCTGCATTTTTATTTTTAATTTTAATTCCCCTCCCCGGGTTTCTTCTCTATTCCATGAATAAGGGCATTTTCAATTAGTGGCTGTATTAGTAAAGGGGGCATCATTACTTCTAAACATTCATCTTCCACATCTATATAATAGTCAAAATTACTGTCTAATCTAAATTTTTCTATTTCTAAAAAACTCTTTATTATTTCAAGTTCATTTTTAAGGGAGAACCAAGAACCTTCTACTTCTAAAACCCTTCGCATTAGACGGCCTAACTGCTTAACTATGTTGGCAATCTCTGGTTGGCTGTCCATATGTGCCTTCATTCTAATTGCCTCTAAAGAGTTAAAGAGAAAGTGTGGATTTATCTGACTTGCGAGCATTTGAAGCTTTATCTCGTTTTGGTGATTCTCTAAGGCCCTTTTTTGTCTATTTGTAATATCTATTTGGGTAACAAGCCTATTAATATTTTTAACCATGTTATTAAAGTGGTGTGCTAACTTCCCTATCTCATCCTTCCCATCTATCTCAATGAATGAGTGAAAATGTCCATTGGCTACAATATCCATAGACTCCTGAACCCTTATTAATCTTCGAACTAGTATTGAATATAGAATATAGAGGGCTAAACTAGCTATTATAACAAGCAGTATTATAGAACGAAAACCAAATAACCATACCTCATTAGCCTCCTCTATAATTGAAGAGACAGAAAAAATAGAGAAGATCTTTACCCCATTACTAGAGTTTTCTGTGGTAATATCATCTACAATCATATGGTACTTCTTATTATCAATCAAAATATTATACTGACCTTTAGCCTCTCTCAAATTCGGAAATTCCTCCTCAAATTCATAATAACTATTACTCTTTCTTCCAGCATTATTTGTGGAAATGATTTTTCCATACTCATCAACTATAAATGTTTCATATGACTCTTTTGAGAAAAGATTATTTAGTCTTTTTGTATCTATATCAATAACTAACACAGCATAATTTCCATGCTCTTTAAAGTATAAAGTTCTAACTAAACTTAGGTTTGTATTATTTTTTTTAGTAATATCGCTAAAGGATAGCCATGTGTTTTGTCCGTTAGAGCCTAAAGCTCTTTTATACCAAGCTCTATTAATAATTTCATTGTTTACAGGTATAAACTCCCAGTTATTTAACATTGTATTATTATCTACATAGATTTTTATAGCAGTAATTTCAGGATAATCATTTATATACTCTCGAAAAGTAGTAAATTCTCTATATGTCTTAAAAACCTCTAAACTACTTTGATACTCTCTATTTACAATATCTCCTATAGTGTACATTAAAGAAACTTTATCAGATATGGTTAAAGCCCTCTGTAGAGCCTCAGTTGTACTAGATTTTGATCTAACCATATTCTCAAGGGATTGATTATAAGCTTTATCAATCATAATATCCCTAAAGTGTTGAACCATAAATGAAGTAATAAATGTAAATGGTAGTATAATTAATATAAGAAAGCTAATAACCATCTTTCCCCTAAGGCCTAAATCGTTAAAAGTTCTAAGTAGTCT
Source organism: Thiospirochaeta perfilievii (assembly GCF_008329945.1). Lineage (NCBI taxonomy): Bacteria > Pseudomonadati > Spirochaetota > Spirochaetia > Spirochaetales > Spirochaetaceae > Thiospirochaeta > Thiospirochaeta perfilievii. The sequence continues at coordinate 1,433,374 of NZ_CP035807.1, forward strand.
ATTTTGCATATAATTATATTTACATAGGTTTCTTATTTTATCCAACAAATAAGTATCAAAATATAAAATCTCTAATTTTTAGGGTATTTTTAGTCTATTTTATTCCGTATACAACTTCTACCTCATCCCTAAAAATATAGTCATGATTGATGGACATTTAAAAAGGGTTAAACCCTTAGTTGAAAGACTAACACTAGAGAATAAGATAAACTTAATGTGCCAGTACCAGGAAGATATACCTGAATTGGGAATTGGTAAATATAAACATGGAACAGAAGCGGCCCATGGTATATCCTGGCTAGGGAAAGCAACTATGTTCCCTCAACCTATCGGTTTGGCAGGTACTTGGGATAAAGAACTTTTAAAAAAAGTTGGTGAAGTTATAGGGATTGAAGCTAGAGGATTTTATGCTAGGGACCCAGAAGTAAACGGACTAACACTATGGGCTCCAACAATTGACTTAAATAGAGACCCAAGATGGGGAAGGACAGATGAGGGGTATGGAGAAGACCCTATATTAGTGGCAAATATGGCGTCCGCCCTTATTAATGGGATCCAAGGTGATGACCCTAAGTATCTAAGAGCTGCAGCAACTTTAAAACATTTTTATGGTAATAATAACGAGATTGATAGAGGATTCTGCTCCACTAATATATCTGAGAGGATAAAACGTGAGTACTACCTAAAAGTTTTTAAGCTTGTTATTGATAAAACCCAGGTTATGTCTATGATGACTGCTTATAACTCTGTAAATGGAGTCCCCGCAAATATACACCCTGACCTACACAACATTGTAAGAGACGAATGGGGATGGCCGGGGTTTGTAGTTAGTGATGCAGGAGATGTTTTATCATTAATAAGTGAACATAAATATGTTGAAAATACTGTTGATGCAGTATCTTTATCCATTAAAGCTGGTATTGACAGTATAACTGATGACCACGATATTAGTAAAAAAGCTCTTAGAGAAGCCTTAGATTGTGGAAAACTAGTGGAAGAAGACTTAGATAAAGCCATAACCAGGGCTCTTTTAGTTAGGTCTATGATAGGAGAATTTAATAAAAACAACCCCTATTCCAATATTACAGAGGATATTATAGGAGCCGAGGAACATGGGAAAGTAGCTCATGAAGCATCTAAAAAGAGTATTGTATTACTAAAAAATAGTAATAAGATACTACCTCTGACTTCAAAGGATACTGGAATATCTCTATTGGGTAACATGGCGGATAGAATTTATAGAGATTGGTATAGTGGAGAATTTCTGTATGAAGTAACTGCTGATAAAGCTTTTAAAAACAATTATGCTAGAGTCTCTGTATGTGATGGTAACGATAGAGTTACAATACAGGATAATACTTCCGGCCTATATCTTTCTCATGATGGATCTTTTACAAAGGAACCAACAATTTTTGAAATGGAAGAGTGGGGATGGGGGGCTACAACCTTTAGATACCCAGAGACAAAAAAATATTTAACAAGTTTAGATAACTCAATATCCTGCGAAGCTGACTCTATCTTTGGGTGGTTCACTAAGGAAGTTTTTTATACCAAGCAGAGTGAATCAACACAGATCATTACATGGAATAATGTTGATACATATGTAGAAGATGCAAAGTTAGCTTTTAAACATAAAGGTGCAACTGATGGGGATATAGGGATTTCAGCATCAACACCCCTTAATCCTGTCTATGCAGGAGAAGGTAACTTTTCTATAAAACAAGTTTCAGATGGAATATCTAAAGCAGTAGAAATGGCTGAAAATACTAAGTACCCTATTGTTATAGTAGGGAATCACCCATTAATTAATGGTAAAGAGACAATTGATAGGCACGATTTAGTTCTAGCTAAGAGACAGATAGAATTGGCCAATAAAGTAATAGACATTAATAAAGATGCAATATTAGTTTTAATTGGTAGTTACCCATTTGCCCTAGGAGAATTAAAAGAAAAGTACAGCACTATCCTCTATGCATCACACCTTGGTCAGGAGTTTGGAAATGCAATAGTGGATGTTATATCCGGGAAAGAAAATCCAAGTGGTCGACTACCTCTAACCTGGTATAAATCATCTAAGGATTTAGGAGATATAATGGATTATGAGCTCCCAACTGGGGGAAAAACATACCTTTATTATAAAGGTGATGTGGAATATCCATTTGGTCACGGTTTAAACTACTCTAATATAGAGTATTCTGATTTAAAGGTTAATAATAAAACAATTAGGAGTAATGATAATATAGAGCTATCTTTTAAGATAAAAAACAGTGGCCCCTATGATGCTAGAGAAGTTGTTCAGATATATATTAAACATTATGGAAACAGAGTTATACGTCCAATACAACAACTTGTTGATTTTGAAAAGGTACTTATTAAAAATGGAGAGTCCAAGATTATTGAGTTTGTTGTAAGTGCATCTGAGTTTAACTACTGGGATGAAGATAGTAATAAATTTCAATGGGAGAAGGGTTATGGAGAGATATTTATTTCCAAATCATCTAGAAATAACATTTTAAAACAAAAATTAGAACTAGCTTAATTATATCTACTGGGCTAATTATTTTTAGTCCGGTAGACTTTAGGTGTTACTCCTGTCATTTTCTTAAAAATCTTAATAAAATAACTAATATTCTCAAATCCTACCTCCTCGCTTACAATTGAGATAGGTTTATCACTATCTTTTAGTAAGGATAGAGATGTATTTATCCTATAGAAGTTAAGATACTCAAAAACTGTTTTCCCTACAAGGGCTTTAAAAGTTCTACAGAAGTAGGCTTCACTCATCCCAGCAGCAGAGGAGATATCTCTTAAACTTAGACTCTTTTCATAGTTTTTATGCATAAATAGAAGAGCATCCTTAATATTCTGTTTTTTATTACTCTTTTTTTCTATAGGAATATTGGAAATGATCTCTTTACCTAAACTCTTAAATAATATTGAAAAAATCTTTAGTAGCTCAATTTTGATCTCTAACTCATACAAGGAACTCTTTTTTTTAGCTATTAAGTCAATTTCTTTAAGAATATTGATAATATATAGGTCATCCTCATTACTGCTTTTTAATATTTTTCCTTGCTGAGCTAGATAGTTCAAGACAGGGTCTATATATAATATATTAATTCTATCATTATTTGCGCCAGAGATAAGATTAGGGTTAACTACAACTGCTATAAAACTGCAACTTCGACCACTCTTTGTTTTAGCTCTATGTAGTGTTCCCCCATTTATTATCACTCCATCTCCCTCTTCTAGCTCTATTTCATTCTCATCTAAATAGAAGATTCCACACCCCTTAGTTACAATTAGAAACTCTAGTTCGGAGTGCCAATGTAGGTCTAAAACTATTGAGTCTTTAGGGTAGTTTAGGCTGTAGGTTGCAAGGGGGAAAAGAGTATCTCCGTGTCTTCTTTCCTCTAGGGTTGTTAATGATCTCATGGTTTTAATGTTAACATTTTATATAAAGAAATAACATATAATTTTTAGTTTATAGATATCACTAATTATTCTTGTACTTTTGATAAGTTTTATATGAAAAGATATCTATTTCTCACTGTATTCGATTCCTAAATTCACCATTTATCCTTAATTAATAACAAGGAGAATTATCATGAAGAACAGGATGAGGAACATATTTTTATTAATTGTTTCACTCACAATTATCACCGGTTGTACAACAACAACAAGAAGCTCATCAGAGAAAAAATTAAACAGCAATAAACTACCTCAATACACCCAAGAAGGGTGGAAAAATGTCCGAATAGTAGGCGGAGGTTACATTCCTGGCTTTGTTTTTAGTACAAAACAAAAAGATTTGATTTATGCAAGAACAGATATGGGAGGAGCCTATAGATGGAACCCTGAAAATAATTCATGGTTACCTCTTACTGATTTTGTAGGGGTTGAGGATTATGGGAGACTAGGAATAGCAAGCATCGCTACTGACCCAGTAGAACCTAATAGGCTAGTTATTGCCGCTGGAACCTATACAAATGATTGGGATCCAACAAATTCACAAATGCTTGTTTCGGAAGACTATGGAGATACATTTTTAAGGGTTGATATGCCATTTAAAATGGGAGGAAATATGCCAGGGCGTGGTGCTGGTGAAAGGTTAGCCATTGATCCGAACAGTAATAATATAATTTATTTTGGCTCTAATGATGCAGGTTTATGGAGAAGTGAAGATTATGGGCATACCTGGGCTGAAGTTACATCTTTCCCTACTCCTGGAAATATTTATGATGGAAACTTTGAAAAATTTGCAGGAGGATTTAGACACTTTTTTGGTATAGTTTGGGTTATGTTTGATCCAGCATCAAATAGTGAAGCCAATGGCTCTCAAAACATATACGCTGGAGTTATAGACACAGAATATACCATTCTTGAATCTAATGATGCAGGTAAAACCTGGCACCCACTAGAAGGGCAATTAGATAATATAAACCCCAATTTTAAACTTAATGAGGAAGGTGTTTATGCTCAATGGGATGAAAACCCTGATACAGGGAAGTACTACCCAATAAAGTCTACATACTCATCTGATGGGGCTATGATAATTTCATATAATGCTGGAATAGGACCATACAGTTCAAGTTTTCAGGGTGGAGCAATATGGAAATACACCTTTGCAACAAAAGAGTGGAAGGATATATCTCTACCTAAACATGACTTCGATCCAAGCTATGTAACAACTGACAGAGGGGTTGGTAGTGTATCGGTTCAATGGGATAACCCTAAAGTATTGGTTGCAACTACTTTAAATGAGTGGTGGCCGGATGAAATTATATATAGATCCACAGATGGAGGAGAGAACTGGGATCCTATTTGGTATATAGATAGTTATCCTGAGAGAATAAATAAATACTCTATGGATATTACAGAAGCACCATGGCTAGATTGGGGTGGAGAAAAGACGCTGCCAGAACAATCCCCTAAGCTTGGCTGGATGTTAACAGATATTGAGATTGATCCCTTTAATCCAAACAGAATGATGTATGGAACAGGGGCAAATGTTCATGGAACTAATAATTTAACAAATTGGGATAAAAATAAAAAGATAAAAATAGAAGTTATGGGACTAGGGATTGAAGAGACTGCAATATTAGATCTTGTAGCTTCTCCTTTAGAAGATGGACCTATTCTCTACAGTGGGATGGGGGACATAGGTGGATTTGTTCATTGGGATTTAAATAAGTCTCCCAATATGATAGTAAATCCACAAGTTAGTGCTATTAACAGTATTGATTATGCCGAACAAAAACCAACCTTTGTTGTAAGAATGGGTGATGGGAAACTTGGAATATCTGAAGATGCAGGTAGAACATGGAGAAACTCCGAGTCCATTATACCAGGGATAGAAAGTGGATGGAGTGGACAGATAGCAGTATCTTCAGATGCATCGACAATTTTATGGGCTCCCTCACAGGGAAAGGATGTCCACTACTCTCCAGATACTGGAAAAACATGGATTAAAAGCCAAGGAATACCAAGCAATGTGAAAATTGTTTCAGATCGGGTTAATCCTAATAAGTTTTACGCTATTTCAGACAGTATTTTTTATTCTAGTAATGATGGGGCAAGAACATTTGAAATAATAAATGACACTACTTTTGTAACAGAAAACAGTGACTTAAAAACAGCTTCTGACCTAACTTCAGTTGTAAACCACGAGGGCGATTTATGGTATGCAGGAGGGAAACAAGGACTCTTTCACTCTACAGATGGAGGTGTTACCTGGGATGCAATTCAATACATTGATGAGTGTCCAATAATTGGTTTAGGGAAAGAAGCACCAAATGCAAATTATCAAACTCTTTATACAAACTCAAAAATAGATGGCCAATGGGGTTTCTATCGATCAGAGGATATGGGATTAAGCTGGACAAGGATTAATGATGATGAACATCAATTTGGAGCAGCAAACTCTACAATTACTGGGGACCAAAGAGTTTATGGAAGAGTTTATATTGGAACAAATGGTCGAGGGATTCAATATAGAGATCTTAAATAATTTATTAAAACCCCTCATAGAGGGGAAAAAATAGAAGGAGTCAAAAATGACAAAAAAATTATTTGTAAAAATTATTGTAGTACTTTTTTCTTTAGTAGCTATAGTTGCATGTGGAAATCCCGCGGATACCAGCGTAAAAGATGATCAAAAAACTGATCCAGTATTAGTATCATTAGCTGGGACAGAGATTACGAATGCAACTTTGACAACAGAGATTATTAGTGAAAAAAGTAGTGGAGCTGAATTAACAACATTAGATGGTTCAGATGTCATTAAAGTGTCATCAGCTGCTATAGATGATGGATATGAGATTAGATGTGAAATTATTTTTGATCCGGCATTAGATCTAAGTACTGCAACAACAATTTCCTTTAAAACGCTAATGTCTTTCGATTACTCTTTTATTAGTATCAACACAGAAAATAGTGATACAACATTAGATGATTTAAATACAATGATTACAGACTGGCACGGAGCACAGGCTGAATTATATGAACACTCTTATACTTTAGCAGATCAACCGAGTCAAGACTGGGCAGGAACTCCATGGGCAAATACAACAAAAAAAGTTACTAAAATTGAGTTCTACTCAACTGTAACAGCGGAAAATTATTTATCACCAGACTTTGATACTGCTAACATAAGTGAAGTAGCATTTAACTAATATCATTTCTAAATAAAACCCATTACAAAGACTTTCTTTAATGGGTTTTGTCATAAAACAGAATTACAAAGGATACAAAATGAAAAAATCAGGAATTATTATCTTGGCTTTAATATCTTCGTCACTACTATTTGGTGAGACATTAAAAACAGGAGATACAGGAACTTTAGGAATAGAAACTTCAACTACTTTCAGTGCAGACTTAAATGATGGATCAACAGGATTAGAGACGAAGGCTGGTATTGAGGCGATTTTTAATCTATTCCCCAAAGAGGATCGGGGTCTAGCTCCTGAAGATAGTAGTACACCCGCTGTTAGAATTGAATTAATTGATTCATCATTTAATTGGTGGAATAAGTATAAAACTGTGGGGGGAAACCTTGAACAGGATGATTTTAATTCTTGGACATCACAACCCCTTGTACTCACATTTGAAAGTTTAACTACTGATGTAATTTGGAAAGATTATTACTTTAGAGTAGCAGGTTCTAAACCAGAAATGGTTCTAAACTCATCATCTTTAAAAACAATTTTTGATGATGTTATGGATGCATCAAAGAACAGATGGTATATAAGTAGAAAAAAAGCACTATATTATAGTGATAGATACAATAAGTTAAATCTTCCTCTTTTAGGTGATGAACTTAAAAGGGATCTTGTAAGTCTCGATTTTTCAGACGAAGTTACAGGACAACTAGGCTTTGGAATTGAGAAAGAGAACTTTAATCTAGATACTCTTATAGGTTCACTAGGCAATGGAGTTGATAACAATAATAATGCTTGGGTTTTTAGTATAGACACAGAAATAAATCCTACTGATAATTTAGAAATTTCCACAGATATATTACTAGGTTTAAACCTTGGCTTAGATAAAACAATAACTCCTAAGGCTTACCAAAACCCAATAGCAGTTGGCCTTGGAGCAAAATACTTAGTGAACCCAGAAAGTAATATAAAAGCTCTTCCATTTTTAGGTTTTGATGCAGTTTATGAAACAGATTCATCAGAATTTAACTGGGAATTTGGAGGAGGGTTATTTTTATACTTCTCGGATATAGAGAAATTCACTTCCCATAGATCAATAGATATGGATGAAGTTATTACCCAAGGTTTATCAATTTCTGTAAATTACGATAACAATAAGAAGTCAAATTTAGTATTTTCTTGTTTTGAAGACACTTCTAAAGGTTCACTTTTTGGAAATTTAGGAGGCTTTATCGAGTTTGAAGCTACAAATATACTTGAAGTATCAAATTTAATATGGGCAGTTGCGACCCAAGGAGAGTTCCTGATTAAAGATAAATATCTTCCATATTTAAGGGAAACAATAACTCCAAATTCTGGGAATACTCTTTACAACACTGTAGTGGGATTAAAAGCAACGCCATTAAAAAATCTAACTCTTGATATTAAGTATGAAAGAGAAGATACACACACAACAAATAGTAACGGATTAATTAGTTTTGAATTTAATATAAGCCTTTAGGAGAAAGAAATGGATAAAAAGATATTTTATATACTACTTATGCTGATTCCTACAATACTAATGGCTCAGATGACAACTGATTATCTAGGAGGCAACAACTTTAACATAGAAACATCAACTATTTTTTCCGGTGATTTAAATGATGGCTCAACAGGTTTAGAGACAGCTATGAGTATAGGATTATGGTTTGAGTTTATGGGTTACTCTGATAGAGGGATATTACCATTAAAAGATGAATTAAGTGTGTCTTTAACTTTAACAAACTCTGCGTTATATGCATGGAGAGGATATACTTTAGAGTCTGGAGAATATGTTTCATTTACCCCGGATGATGTAACTTCTGATCAAGCAGATAGTATTTGGTTCGATAACATATCTGCAGAGTTAATGTATGGAGATTTTTGGTTAAAAACAACAGGTTTATCTCCAGAAATATCTGTTTCACAAGCATCAATTTTCTCTGTTTTTGACTCAATTATGGCAAATACTACAGCCAGTGATAAAAACCCAATGCCTCTCCCATTATTTAGCCAAGGGAATTGGTATGTTGATGGAATTATGTCAGTAATTGGCCGGGACTTACTAGGAGCTGTTAATGTACCTAAAAACAGACAGGTTCCAGTTGGAGGTCTTCTAAGTAGTGGTTATGATGGTGAAGATTTTCAAATAGATGTTTCAGCAGGATCATGGACAAATGGAGTTGATAATAATGAAAACGCATGGGTTTTTGGATTAAATTTCAACTGGAAGCCTACACTAGACTCAACTTTAGAATTTAGCAGTCTAGCTGCATTTAATTATGAGAATATAATTGATGAAGATAATAATTTGACTGTTATAAGTAAAAATCCTATTGCTGTTGGACTAAATTATGAAAGGAGAGTGAAAATTGGTGAAAAAAGTATATTAAAACCAGTAATTGGAACTGATATATTTTATAACCAAGAGCAGAATAACTTAGAATGGGAAGTTGGTGGAGGATTAAAAATATATCAACATGGTTCTAACAATTCCTACTACTATGAAGTCTTAGGAGGCTCTGGGGATGTGGGACTTTTTATTGCGGCCAATATAAATCAAGATAACCAAGTTAATAGTATTATTACATTTAATGAAGACCCCAATTTATCTTTTATTCCTAAAACTGGTGGTTTTTTCCAGATTGAGTTAATGAATATAACAGAGATAAATAACCAAGACTTTTTGTGGGCAGGAGTAGGTCAAGTTGAGCATCTAATTAATGATAAGGCGACTGTATATATCTTCGAAAAATATATTCCAGGAGATGTTGAAAATAAAACATATTCTAAAGAGATAAAAACATTTAACTCCAAAATAGGACTAAGACTACTAATTACGGATAATTTTGACATTGATATATCCTATGAAAGAACAGATATATTAAATAAATTTACAGATGATGTAGTTGATTTAGGACTAATCTCTACAATGTTTAGAATAACTATGTAATGGAATTATATAGATAGGGAATGCCTAATGGTATTTCCCTCTTTTTATGAAAGTTGGAATTAATGAATACAAAGAAAAAACCTATAATAGTCGTCCTAATTTTAATAATGCTTAGCGGGTGTAACACAGGGAATACGAACTTTGATGAGAAAACACCTAACATTACAGGAATGGAAAGTTCTGCCACACAACTTGGGTCAAAAATGAGTTTAGGATGGAACGTTGGTAACAGTTTAGAGGCAATCGGGGGGAGACTGCTTGGGGAAACCCTAAAGTGACAAGGGAGTTAATTCAATTAGCTAAACAAAATGGTTTTAACTCTATTAGACTTCCTTGTGCATGGGATCAATACATTATTAATGAAGAAACTTATGAGATTGATGAAGATTGGCTAGAAAGGGTAAAAGATGTTGTTAAATACTGTATAGATGAGGATCTATACGTATTATTAAATGTTCACTGGGATGGAGGCTGGTTAGAAAACAACTGTACAATAGACAAACAAGAAATAAATAATGAAAAACAACAAGCAATATGGTCTCAGATCGCAACATATCTTAGAGATTTTAATGAAAAGTTATTATTTGCTAGTGCTAATGAACCAAATGTAGATAATGAAGAAGAGATGGCTGTTTTGAACTCGTATCACCAGACATTTATTGACACGGTACGTCAAACAGGTGGTAGAAATGCCTATAGAGTTTTAATTATCCAAGGACCATCTACAGATATAGAGAAAACTCTGAATCTAATGAATGTAATTCCTACAGATAAAACACCAGATAGGTTAATGGTTGAAATTCATTATTACACACCATGGAATTTTTGTGGAATGGAAAAGGATGAAGATTGGGGTGATATGTTCTACTATTGGGGTAGTGGTAACCACTCATCAACGGATACTATTCATAACCCTACTTGGGGAGAAGAATCAACCATAGACCAACTTTTCAAATCTATGAAGACAAAGTTTGTGGATGAAGGTATACCTGTTATCATTGGAGAATTTGGGGCAATACGACGAACAAGATTAAGTGGTGAGAGTTTAGAACTACATCTTAAATCTAGGGATGATTATCATAGAAATATTGTTAATAAAGCTACAGAATTGGGGCTTATACCATTTTACTGGGATAATGGAGGAACTGGAGATAATAGTACAGGTATATTTTATAGAAATAAAACTCAGATTTCTGATCAAAGAACTATAAACGCCCTACTTTCTGGATTAGCACATTAAAGCAATATAGTATTATTTTTTGGCAAGATAAGAGGACATATAAATCATTCTAAGCATTATAGTATTATTATATAAAGTTAATAAAGGAGACAACCTGTGAAATTCACAAACGGTTTTTGGTTACTTCAAGATGATGTAACAGTATTTAGTCCAATGGAAGTTCGGGATGGTGTAGAAGATAATAATAAATTAACCCTTTTTGCTCCCTCAGCTAAAATTACAGGTAGGGGTGATACCCTAAACAGACCACAACTTACTGTTGAGCTAACATCCCCTATGGAAGATATTATTAAGGTTAAAATGTATCATCATAAAGGTGGAATAGATAATAGCCCTAAATTTGAACTAAACGAAAAAAGTGTAAAGCCTATAATACAAAACAAACAAGACTCTGTCTCTTTTAAATCAGGAAACTTAGAATTCTCTATCAAAGATAACAAAAAATGGGAAACACAGATTAAATATAGTGATAAAGTTATTACAGGAAGCCAGTTAAAAGGTGCAGGTTTTGTAAAAAAAGATGATGGTTCTAACTATTTTAAAGAGCAATTAAACTTAGATGTAAACGAAACGATATATGGTCTTGGAGAGAGGTTTACTCCCTTTGTTAAAAATGGACAAGTAGTTGACACATGGAATGAAGATGGAGGAACATGCAGCGAGCAATCATATAAAAGCATTCCATTTTATCTATCTAATAAGGGTTATGGAATATTAGTAAACCATAGTGAAAAAGTATCTTTTGAAGTAGGGTCAGAAATTGTATCTAGAGTGCAGTTCTCTGTTCCCGGGGAATCTATAGAGTACTTTATTATCGGAGGGGAGACTCTAAAAGATGTTGTTAAAAATTATACTAGCTTAACTGGTAAACCAGGACTACCTCCAGCATGGTCTTTTGGCCTATGGTTAACAACATCTTTTACGACTAGTTACGATGAAGATACTGTAAACTCATTTATTGATGGTATGTCAGATAGGGACATACCACTGCAAGTTTTTCACTTTGATTGTTTCTGGATGAAAGAGTTTCAATGGTGCGACTTTAAATGGGATTCAGAAGTTTTCCCAGATCCAGAAGGGATGTTAAAAAGATTAAAGGATAAAGGTCTTAAAAACTGCTTATGGATTAACTCATATATTGCTCAGAAATCATATATGTTTGATGAGGGAGCACAAAACGGTTATCTTGTTAAAAACCCAGATGGATCAGTATGGCAAACTGACCTGTGGCAGGCAGGAATGGGGCTTGTAGACTTTACAAATCCAGATGCAACAAAGTGGTATCAAGAAAAATTAAAAGAGCTAATAAATCAGGGTGTAGACTCTTTTAAAACTGATTTTGGCGAGAGGATTCCAACTGATGTAGTCTATTTTGATGGTTCTGATCCTGTTAAAATGCATAACTACTATACTTACCTATACAATAAGGCTGTATATGAAGTTTTATTGGGAGCTAAGGGTGAAAAAGAGGCGATGCTATTTGCTAGATCTGCTACAGTTGGTGGACAAAAATTCCCTGTTCACTGGGGTGGAGATTGTTCTGCGACATACACCTCAATGGCTGAATCCCTAAGGGGAGGATTATCCCTATGTCTATCCGGGTTTGGTTTCTGGAGCCACGATATTGGGGGGTTTGAACAGACAGCAGAGGCGGATCTATATAAAAGATGGGCAGCTTTTGGACTACTATCAACCCATAGTAGACTTCACGGTTCAGAGTCATACAGAGTTCCGTGGAATTTTGATGAAGAGGCTGTAGATGTTGTAAGATTCTTTACTAAACTAAAAAACAGCTTAATGCCATACCTATATAACAGTGCAATTTACACATCTAATACTGGGGTTCCAATGATGAGAGCAATGGTTTTAGAATATCCAGAAGATCCAGCATGTAAGTATTTAGATACGCAATATATGTTAGGAGACAATCTTTTAGTAGCCCCTATATTTAATGATAAGGGAGATGTTTCCTACTATCTTCCTAAAGGAGAGTGGACATCTCTAATAGATGGGTCAATAAGAGAAGGAAGTAAGTGGTACAGTGAAAACTACGACTATATGTCTATCCCTCTAATGGTAAGAAATGGCTCTGTTATCCCCATGAATAGTGGAGATAAAACTACAGAGTATACCTACTCTAAGGGTGTAATCTTAAAAGCTTTTAACTTTAAAGATGGTGAGAGTGTAAAAACTGTAATAAATGAGAGTGACTACTCAGTTTCATTAGAAGTAACAATCAGTAGAAGTGGGGATAGTTTTATTATTAAAGCAGAAGGAGATACATCAGAGTGGAGTATTCAGTATAATAGTGGGAAAATTATAGATCTATCTGGTTTAAAAAATAAAACATTAAGCCTAGATCAGTTAAGATAGTTTATACTAAGGGGGTGTATATACTCCCTCTATTCATCTTTTAACTCTTTAATATCTAGTTTATAATGTTTACCTAAACATTCATTGGCTATTTTAAAATAAAAGGAAAAAATTATGGGTTTTAAAAAAGATTTTTTATGGGGTGCTGCGTCAGCTTCATATCAGATAGAGGGAGCATGGGATAAGGATGGGAAAGGGATGTCTACCTGGGACCACTTAACAGAAAAGCCTGGTGCGATATATCAGGGACACACCGGCAAAGTAGCATGCGACCACTACCACAGGTATAAAGAAGATATAGCATTAATGAAAGAGATGGGACTAAAATCCTATCGGTTCTCAATATCCTGGCCAAGGATTCTCCCAGATGGAATAGGAAAAATAAACCAAGCTGGATTGGATTTTTATAGTGATCTAGTTGATGAGTTATTAGCTAACGATATAATACCATTCCCAACACTATTCCATTGGGACTTCCCCTACGAACTCTATTTAAAAGGAGGCTGGTTAAATAGAGAGAGCTCTAATTGGTTTGCAGAGTATACTAAGGCTGTAGTAGAGAGATTATCAGATAGAGTTAATCACTGGTTCACTCTTAATGAGCCCCAAGTATTTGTAGGACTTGGTCATATAACAGGAGAGCATGCCCCAGGCTTAAAACTTCAAAAGAGAGATATAATAACAATAATCCACAATGTTTTACTAGCTCATGGGAAAAGTGTAAAGATGATTCGAGAGTTCTCTAAATTAGAAGCAAAAGTTGGGATGGCCCCAGTGTGTAATGTATTTATACCAGCAGATAATAACCCCAGGAGTATAGTTGCTGCAAGGGAAGCTATGTTTAGTAATAACAATGGAGAGCACTTCTCAGGTTGGTCAAACACCTGGTGGTTAGACCCTGTCTATTTTGGAGAATACCCTAAAGATGGGCTATTGGAAGCAGAGAAATACCTACCCCCTACATGGAAGGAAGACCTAAAAACTATTAGTCAGAAAGTTGATTTTCTAGGTAACAACCACTATCAGGGGTCCTATATTAAGGCAGATGAGAAGGGTAATCCAGAACATCAAAGACCTGAAATAGGAGAAGCATTAACAGGATTTAACTGGAGAGTAACCCCTGAAGGACTCTATTGGGGACCGAAATTCCTTTATGAGAGATACTCTAGTCCTTTAATTATTACAGAGAATGGATTATCGAATAAAGATTGGGTAAGTATTGATGGAAAAGTTCACGATCCACAGAGGATAGACTTTACCCACAGATACCTTAGGGAGTATAAAAAAGCGGCTGAAGATGGAGTAGAAATAGAAGGATATTTTCACTGGTCAATAATGGATAACTTTGAGTGGGCCTTTGGATATAAAGAGAGATTTGGTTTAATCCATGTAGATTTTAATACCCAAAAGAGAACAATAAAAGATTCTGGTTATTGGTATAAAAAAGTTATAGAGAGTAACGGAGAGAATCTTTAAAAAAAGAAATAATAGTTGTAAAAAGGAAAAGGCTTCATATACTTTTGAATATGAGGCAAAAGTTTTTTTACACAACATTTATTTTATATTTAATTTTTATAACTCCACAGTTGTACTCACAATCAGTTGTCGCAGGGTGTGAAATTTCATACCCTCCCTACTCCTTTGTTGACAACAATAATAATCCTCAAGGTTTTTCAGTAGAACTACTAAATGCAGCATTAGAAGTTATGGGTTATGGCTACAAATACCAAATAGCACCATGGAGTGAAGTATTCCAAAAATTAAAAAATGGGGGCATCGATGTACTACCTGTAGTAGGGATAACACCTGAAAGGGAAAGTATATTTGAATTTACAATTCCATATCTAACAATGCATGGTTCATTTGTTGTAAAAGAAGGTAGCATGGTACCAAAGAGGCTAGAGCAGCTAGAGGATAAAAGCATTGCAGTAATGGAAAGTGATAATGCCCAAGAGTATCTTGATAGTCATAAGGATTTGGGCTTTTCTACAATATTAACAGAGACCTTTGAAGAAGCACTAATAATGTTATCTAAGGGGGAAGTTGATGCTGTTCTTATACAAAGATATTTAGCACATCAATTAGTAAGTCAGCTGAAATTAGAGAACTTAATAATCTCTGATAATCTAGTTGAAGATTTTAAACAAACTTTTACTTTTGCTGTAACAAAGGGAAATACAAAGCTGTTAAGTATACTAAATGAAGGGTTATCAATAGTAATAGCAAATGGTACATTTGAAAAACTTCAAAGCAAGTGGTTTTTAGCAAATTATAAGCTAAGAGACTCGGGAAGATTGTTAATTTTTGGAGGTGATAATAACTATCCTCCATATGAGTATATTGATAAAAATGGTCAACCTGCCGGTTATAATGTAGATTTAACTAGGGCTATCGCCAGAGAGATGAATTTAGAAGTATATATACAACTAGGCCAGTGGAGTGATATCTATAACAAACTAAACAATGGCGAAATTGATGTTGTTCAGGGACTATTCTACTCTAAAAAAAGGGCTAAAACCCTAGCATTTTCATCCCCCCATACTGTAATAAAACATGTTATTGTCCATAGGGAGGATGAGTATAAAAATTTAACAAAGGATAACCTTGAAAACCTAAATATAGTTGTAATGAAGGGTGATATTATGGAGGGGTATCTTAATGACCAAAATATAAATAACAATATAATATTGGCAAAAAACTATTCCCACGCTTTAGAACTACTATCAAATGGTGTTGGAGATTGTGCCTTGTTAGCACAAATCCCAGCTAACTACTGGGTTAAAAAAAATGGGATAAAAAACATTATAGTTGGACATAATGCGGTATTATCCCCTGAGCTTAATTATGGAACAATGGATTATAATAATAAACTTCTACTATCAATAAATGAAGGGTTATCCATTTTAAAATCAACAGGTGAGTATAGAGAGATTTATACAAAGTGGTTTGGAGAGCTAGAAACTACAAGTTCCTTAAATCTACAACCAATAAAAAGGGTTTTAATATATCTATTAGGTCCACTAACTCTAGTAGTTATACTTGTAATAATTTGGCTTAGATCCCTTAAGGTACAAATTAGAAAAAGGACTCATGAACTACTATTAAGTGAAAAAAAACTAGAAAATATTATAAATAGTGTTTCCTCTTTTATTTTTGTAATTGATATAAACAATAAAATTATTCATAGAAATAATGTCGATATGAAGATTGTAGATGTAAAAAAAACTCCTATAATTGGTAGCTCATATAAAATCCTAAGTTTTATGAGGGATATCGATTTAGATGAAATTTTCTTTAGCAAGCTGAACTCTAAGGACTATTTTCAAATAAAACATACAACAAAGGTAAATTTTTCAGATTATGATAATAATGAACAGTGGTTACAGGTAATTCTAACACCATTAGATGAAGAGATATTTAATTCTCCAGTTGTTATTGGAACAGCAACAAATATAACAACATCAATAAAACAGGAAGAGGAAAACATCAGTCTACAAAAGCAACTACTACATAAGAGTAAAATGGATGCTGTAGGTCAGTTAGCAGGAGGTATATCCCATGACTTCAATAACGTTTTAAGTGGTATAATTAACTCTGCCCAACTAATTAAAATGACTCAGAAGTACTTAGATAATAAGGGGTTAAAATATGTAGAAATGATTTTAAAAGCTTCAACCCATGCAGAATCCCTAGTATCAAAACTTCTATCATTTAGTAAAAATACCAAGGAAGCAGAAAAAAGTGTAGATATCCACAAAATGATTAAAGAGACAGAGGCTATATTGCAAGAGACAATGGACAAATCCATAACTCTAATAACAAAATTAGAAGCTGAGGATTACAATGTTTTTGGGAATGAGTCTAGTCTCCATAGCAGCTTACTTAATCTCTGTATTAATGCTAATCATGCAATGAAGGGAGGAGGAAGATTATTAATCAAAACTGAAAATATACGCTTAGATGTGGAAGATTGTAATAGAATTGATTTTGATCTAAAGCCTGGTAAATTTATTCTTATTAAAATTGAAGATAATGGGATAGGTATGAAGAGGGAAGTTCAAGAAAGAATATTTGAACCTTTTTATACAACTAAGGGTCTGGGGGAAGGAACAGGTCTTGGTCTAGCTGCTGTTTATAATACAATACAAACCCATAAAGGTTTAATTGAAGTCGAAAGCGATTATGGTTATGGTACATCCTTTAAAATATATATTCCAACATCCCAAATAGTTGAAGAGAGGGAAGAGACAAGTAGCAGTACCGTAGAGAGAGGAAAGGGGAGAATTCTTTTTGTTGATGATGAGGAGATAAATAGGATTCTAGCTAAAGATATATTAGAGTCCCTTGGTTATAGTGTCATTTTGGCTAATGATGGGTTCGACGCAATAAATATCTATAAAGATAAAATGGAGAATATTGACTTAGTAATTTTAGACTATATGATGCCTCGAATGAATGGGAAGGAAACATTTATCAATCTAATGGACATTAATACAAATGTTAGGGTCATACTCTCTACTGGGTATTCAGACTCTGAGGCTGTTAACTTTATGAAGAGTCATGGACTGAATTTTATTATAAAAAAACCGTATAAAATAGCGGAATTAAGTGGGGTGATCAAAAAGTTATTATCTTAAATAAACTTGTAGGTCTCCCTGTACTCCCTGGGTGTAAATCCACTTTTCTTTTTAAAAAAACGGGAAAAATATAGAGGATCTTGAAATTTCAACTCTCTAGCTATTTCTGAAACCAGAAGATCACTATTTATTAGTAAATCACATGCTAGAGATAGTTTTAAGTCCCCAATAAATCTATTTGGAGCAACACCAATATACTTTAACCAGTACCTTCTAAATGTAGGTAGAGCCATTCCGTTACTACTGGCTATCAAGTTAAAATCAAAATGACCTAATGGATCAGCCTTAATATTTTCAGCTATTTTATTAATAAATTTCTCCTTAGATGAAGTTTTATCAGTTGGTATGTATAGGAAAGACTCATTTATACACCTCCAACATAGTAGATCTAACCTATCAGCAGGGAAAATAGTATTTTTTGCCTTAAGTAGATGTTCAATTTCATATAACAACTTTGAACACTTCTGAAAACTATTTAACTTAAGAACTGGTTTATTAATATTAAAAATCCCACTATTAGTTAGAAGGTCATAATAACCTGCCTTATACATAATAAAGTACTCATCCCAGGTATCATCTGGTCCATAATTATTTGCTTCCCCAGGCCACTGTATTAATATAGCTGGAGCGGTAACCCTTATTTTTTGCCCTTTAGAAACATACCATCCATCTCCCCTTAAAATAAAAGAGAAATTACATGAGTTAAATGTCTGATACACTGTCTCAGTTTTGTTTATGATAAATCCAAAATCTGAAACCTCAGGGAGAAGTTTAATCTGTCGGTTATAGTGTCCTGTAAAATAGATCATTTTGTCCATATTATATATTATTTCATCTATTTTAAAGGAGGTGATTCAGTGTTATTTTGAAAAAAAGGAGATTTAATTATGAGTATTTTTTTCAATGCCTTTCATGCCCCATTAGGAGCCCATTCGAGTTTTACCCTAGGGTGCAAAGGTAGGTCTGGAGGATTAGGTCTAGAAATGGGAACCCCCGCCTGTGAAAATGTATATATAGGTTTAGAAAATAGGGATAATGAAAAATTTAAGCTACTTCCATTTTTTGAATATGAAGAGAGTGAGAGCTATAGATATGATCATGATTCTACTCTTAATGATGAAGATAAAAAAAATGAATCATTCATCTCTGTTTTTAAGGACAGCTCCATATCTCGGGATTTTAAAACAGGAAGCGATACATGGTCAGCAGAAGATCTAACATTTAAAATCTTATCCGCACCTGTAACTGCTGTAGATCCTACGACCAGTAGTGTCGAGGAACAGATGTTTACATACTGTCCAGGAGTTTTGGTTGAATTAATTATTGATAATAGGGAATGCTCCAAGGAGAGAAAGGCCGTTTTTGGTTACACCCCAAGAAATAGTACCGACTCTCTAAATATTATTCATGACCTTCCATTAGGATATAAGGGACTTGCAAAGGGAAGGAGTACAGGGATTTTTACAAACGATAAAGATGCAATCCCCGCTTCTGGATTCTCTGCAGAAGATATTATAAAAGAAGAGATTAGAGAAAACTACAACTTTGGACTAGGAACAACAGGATTGTTACAGTTTAAGGTTCCTCCAAAAAGCAAGAAATCATTTAAAATAGCTATAACTTTTTTTAGGGATGGGATTGTTACTTCTGGAGAAGAGACATCCTACTGGTATAGCAGATTTTTCAAAACAATCAGTAGTGTTGGTATTTACGCACTTAATAATTTTAATAAGTACAAACAGCTAACAGCAGATATTGATAAAGATTTTGACTCCCCAAAACTAAATAGTGCCCAAAGATTCCAGTTAGCCCACTCTATAAGAAGTTACTTTGGTTCAACCCAACTGCTAGATTGGGATAATAGTCCATTCTGGGTTGTAAATGAGGGTGAATATAGAATGATGAATACCTTCGATTTAACAGTGGATCAAATATTTTTTGAATTAAAACAAAATCCATGGACGGTTAAAAACGAACTGGATATGTTTGTAAAAAGATATAGTTATGTAGATAAGCTACACTTCCCAGGGGAAGAGAATATTTATGATGGAGGCATTAGCTTTACCCACGATATGGGTAGAGAAAATCATATATCAAGGCCTGAGTACTCGACTTATGAGCAGTTTGGACTTAAGGGTTGCTTCTCCCATATGACCCATGAACAACTAATAAACTGGGTATTATGTGGGGCCCTCTATATAAAAAAAACGGGGGATATTAATTGGCTTAAAGATAATAAGGTAATTTTCGAAGCCTGCCTTGATTCAATGTTACAAAGAGATAATCCTGACCCCAAAAAGAGAAATGGAATAATGTCTCTAGATAGTTCAAGAACACTTAATGGGGCTGAAATTACAACATATGATAGTTTAGACGAGTCCCTTGGACAGTCTAGAAACAATCTATATATGGCTGTAAAGTCATGGGCTGCATATATATCAATGGAAACGTTACTTGATGGATTAAGATCAGTAACATGTAAGGAACAGGCTGTTAAAGCTGCAATTACTATAGAGTCTCATTTTAATAATGAAGGTTATATTCCAGCTATTATGGGAGAGAGCTGTGACTCTAAAATTATTCCAGCTATTGAGGGATTAGTTTTCCCATACTATCTAGGAATGTTTGAGAGTGTCTCAGAAACAGGGCAATATGGTTCTCTAATAAAGGTTTTAAAAGAGCATTTTAATAACGTTTTAAAAAAGGGAATATGTTTATACAATGATAATGGATGGAAACTATCTAGCTCAGCAGATAACTCCTGGTTATCAAAAATTTATCTTTGTCAGTATGTTGCTAGGGAAATTTTAGACATTAAGACTCCTGCCACAGGAGTTGACGCTGATAATGCCCATATGATGTGGTTGTTAAAAAAGGAGAATCTACCATATGCATGGAGTGACCAGATGAAGTCAGGAGTTGCCCATGGAAGTCTATACTACCCTAGAGGAGTTACATCGATATTATGGTTAGACGAGGCGTAGTTAAACTAACTCTCGATACTCTT
Organism: Thiospirochaeta perfilievii; assembly: GCF_008329945.1. Taxonomy (NCBI): domain Bacteria; kingdom Pseudomonadati; phylum Spirochaetota; class Spirochaetia; order Spirochaetales; family Spirochaetaceae; genus Thiospirochaeta; species Thiospirochaeta perfilievii. Next base: position 1,454,261 of record NZ_CP035807.1, read on the forward strand.
TTCTATACTGTCTTGGGGAGAAACCAGTGTGGGCTTTAAAAACCTTACTAAAATGGAATTCTGAATAAAAACGTAGCTTTGTAGAAATTTCATATATCAATTCTGTAGATGAAACCAACATCGAAGAAGCAGCTTCAATTTTAAGCTTAGTATAATACTTCATTGGTGTTGTTTTCATCTTCTTTTTAAATAACCTAATAAAATAGGAGTCAGTTAGGTTTAGTTTTTCAGCTAGCTCCCCTAGTGTCAATTCCTGAAAAACACTATTCTGCATAATCATAAGCGCTTTTTCAATATGAATACTCTCATTCTCTCCTAGATTGACCTCATAGGGACTCTCATTTAACTTATATAAAAATGATAAAAGTTGATAATTGGCTGCCCTTTGCAGGTTTCGACTATTAGAGAGTCCATGATCCTTTAACTCTTCAAAAAAGAAACGGTAATTTGTTCCTATCTTATAATAGTTACTATTTTTTAAATCACTATCCAGTAGCTTTTTAATCTCTTCATCACTATCTTCAGTCTTAATAAGTATTGCATAGTAAGTTAATGGTCTAGAAATATTTGTACTTTTTATTGAGTGTATCTCATGGGGCTGAGTTAAAAATAGAGACCCTCTAGAAATATTGTAAACTGTCTGCCCAGTTTTAAAAGTCCCTTCCCCCTGGAGAAAATAGTGTAATTCATACTCATTTTCAGGGTGTGAGTGGAGCCTGTTATGCCACTCCACATCAGTTGTGTAACTTAACTGGTAAACAAAAAAAGCATCTTTTATGATCATAATGTCAATAATATATATGTTTTGTCATTTATGTCCATTGTTTAAGTCTATTTTTGACCCAATAATTTATTACATGAAAACATTAATTGGAATTGATAATGGGACACAGAGTACAAAAGTTCTGTTCTTTGACGTAGAAAAAAAAGAGATAGTAGCTACTGCATCAGCTCCACATAAACTGATAAGTAGAGAGGATGGATCAAGGGAACAGGAAGCTTCTTGGTGGATAGATGCTGCAGTAAAGGCCTTTAATCAAATTGATGATAAAATAAAAAAAAGTGCCATAGCTGTAGGAGTTTCAGGTCAGCAACACGGTTTTGTTCCCCTTGATAAAGATGGAAAGGTATTAAGTCCAGTAAAACTATGGTGTGATACTTCCACCGGAGAACAATGTAATACTATAAATAGTAGGGTTGGTGGAATTGATGAGATTATATCTAAGGCAGGAAACCCAGTATATGCCGGTTATACAGCATCAAAGATTTTATGGCTTAAAGAGAACCATCCAGACATATATAAAAAAATGGCAACAATACTTCTACCCCACGACTACCTTAATTATGTTTTAACTGGCAATCTGGTAATGGAGTATGGTGATGCTTCAGGTACTGCGTTATTAGATGTTAGAAAAAGAGTTTGGAGTAAAGAGGTAGTAGAAGCCCTTGATAGTGATAGAGATTTAATGGAAGCTCTACCAAAACTAGTTGAGGCCCATGAGCCAGCTGGTTATGTAACAAAAGAAGCATCTAAACTCTTTGGAATTCCCCAGGGCATTTTAGTATCCTCAGGGGGTGGGGATAATATGATTGCAGCAATAGGAACTGGAGTTGTATCCGATGGTGTAATGACCATGAGTCTTGGAACTTCTGGAACTCTATACGGTTACTCTGATAAACCAGTTATTGATAAAGATGGGAATATTGCAGCATTTTGCTCATCTACAGGGGGATACCTGCCACTACTGTGTACAATGAACTGTACAGTCTCCACTGAAATAATGAGAAAATTATTAAGCATTGAGGTTTCTGAAATTGATGATATTGCAAGCCAAAGTGAGGCTGGTAGTGGAGGCCTAATAACACTCCCCTTCTTTAATGGAGAGAGGACACCAAATCTACCCAACGGTAAAGGAACATTAGTAGGTATGGATATGGAGAATGTAACTCCATCAAATATTTTAAGGTCATCAATGGAAGCTGCAATTTTAGGAATGAGATATGGCCTAGATAGCTTTAAAAAACTAGGCTTTAAACCTAAAGAGATTATCTTAACAGGTGGAGGATCTAAAAGCTTAGTATGGAGACAAATAGCTGCGGATATTATGAATACAACAATTGTTGTAACAGATAACTCTGAAGCTGGAGCTCTAGGAGCTGCAATACAAGCACTTTGGGCTCTGAATCATAAAGAGGGTGGAGAAAAGGATATCCAAAAGCTAGTAAAGGATTACTTAACTAGTAAAAATGAATTACGGTACAAACCCGGAATCGATGTGGCAAAGTATAATGAAGTGTATAAAAATTATATTAAGTACTTAGAAACTCTAAGTGTCGTTTTTAAATAATTTAGGAGATGATTGTGAATATAGAAGTAAATAAGGTAAAACAATTAGGAGATTATGTAAGATATCTTTCAACTATGGGAATCCAGAGGGCAAATTCAGGGCACCCTGGTCTTCCACTTGGTTGTGCTGATATTGGGATCTCTCTTTATGGGAATTTAATGAAGGCTACATCGGCGAAACCAGACTGGATGAATAGAGATAGGTTTATTTTGTCCGCAGGCCATGGTTCGATGCTAGTATACTCATTAAATTACATTTTTGGTTATGACTTTTCAGTAAGTGATCTTGCAAACTTTAGACAGTTACACTCAAAAACAGCTGGTCACCCTGAGTATGAATTAGAGCTAGGAATAGAGACTACAACAGGACCTCTAGGACAGGGTTTTGCCAACGCTGTAGGAACTGCAATAGAGTCAAAAATGATGGCGGCTAGATTTAATAAACCAGACTATAATCTATTCGACTATAAAACCTATGTATTAATGGGTGACGGATGTACAATGGAAGGAATGACCAATGAGGCAGCATCTATCGCAGGCTCACTTGGTCTAGATAACTTAATAGCAATATATGATGATAATAGTGTAACGATTGACGAGTCATCAATGGATCTTTTTAGAGAGGATGTTAAAGGTAGATACCAAGCTTTAGGTTGGGAAGTTTTAGAGGCACCCCTAGGAACCGATATTGAGGATGTTAATAATAAATTAGCTACTCTTAGGGATTCAAAATCAGGTAAACCTAAACTTTTAATTGTTAAAACAAAAATTGGTCAGGGGCTTAATAGTCTACTTGGTAGTCACAAAGCTCATGGTGCGCCAGTTGGAGCAAAAGAGATTGCCTACTTAGTTGAAAACTCCGATTTAAAATCTGTTGCTGGAACTAGTGATCAAGTTGAAGCCCAAGAGTTATTAGAAAAACAACTTCTAACTGGAGACTTCTTTAATATTTCTAATTTTAAAGATGCTCTTGGTGATGTTTTAGAGAAAAGAGAGTCGTACTATACAAGTTGGGAAACTATGTTTAATGATTATAAAACAAAGTTCCCTAAAGAGTATGCAGAATTACTAGAGTACAGATCTACAGGTTTAACACAAGAGTTAAGATCCGAACTATTAAACTATAGTGCTAAAGCTGATGCAACTAGAAACACATCGGCAGATGTACTACAAATTGTTGCGAAACATACACAAAAAATAATTGGAGGCTGCGCAGATTTAGTAGCTTCAACTAAAGCCACTGTAAAAGGGGCAGACTATATAACAAGGGATGATTTTTCTGGTAGAAACATAGCGTTTGGTATTAGGGAAGCTGCAATGGGTGGTATTGGTAACGGTTTAGCTCTAAGTAGAGATTTTATCCCCTTTACATCAACATTTTTTACATTTATAGACTATATGAAGCCAGCAGTAAGACTAGCTTCAATTATGAAATTAAACCACCTATTTGTTTTTACCCATGACTCAATATATGTAGGGGAAGATGGTCCAACCCATGAGCCTATTGAACATCTAGGGGCAACAAGACTAATTCCAGGACTATATACATATAGACCTGCAAATGATATGGAAATGGCTTTTTCTTATCTTGAATTTATGGAGAATGAGGGGCCAGCTGTAATACTAGGAACAAGACAGGTCTTAAATCAGAAGCTATTTGGTTTAGAACTAGATAGAGCTAAAGCCTATGAAGGATTTAAAAAGGGTGGTTATGTTCTACTTGATACTCAGACTACTCCAGATATTACCCTTGTAGGCTCAGGGTCAGAGGTAAGTACCCTATTAGAGAGTAAAGAGATGCTAGAGTCTAAGGGTAAAAGTGTTAGACTAGTCTCAATACCTTGCTTAGAAAAATTTGAAGAGCAAGGTTCTGAATATGTTAACAATATTCTTGGAAATGGACCAATATATCTAATGGAAGCTGCATCCCATAGGGGTAATAAAGCATTTTATAGAGATAATATTCTAGTAAGGGATATTACAACTTTTGGAATGTCTGGAAGTTATAAAGATGTTTCAAAACACTTTGGTTTTGTTGCGGAAGCTGCTACTAAAGAAATTCTAGAATTTATTAGTAAATAAGCATAATAAATAGAATTGGGGGGGGAGGAAAAACTCCCCTCTTTTAATAATAATAATCTAAATCTTCTTTACACTTTCTCTAATAATCAAGCTAGGTTCAAAAATAAGCTTTTTGGGGTGGGTACTATTTTGGCCTCTTATCTCATTTACTAAAAACTTTGCAGCCCAATATCCCAAATCTTCTTTTGGATGATCTAAAGTGGTTAAAGGAGGAGAAATGGATGCCCCTGTAATATAATTATCAAAGCCTATTACTGATATATCATCAGGAATATTTAAACCGTATTGGTTTATAGCCTTGTATCCCTCAATGGCGATTAGGTCATTAAAATAAAATATTGCTGTTAATTTATTACCTGTTCTTTCTAAAAGTTCATTTGTACAAAAGACTCCATACTCTTCAATATCTAAACCGTCTATATCTTCATTAAATGTTGATATAAATTCCTCATTTAATGGGATTCCTGCCTCCTTTAATGCCCTAACATAACCTTCATATCTAAGTATTCCTGCCTGGACACCGGATTTGTAAATTATACCGATATTTCTGTGTCCATTATCAATTAGGAATTTAACAGCTTTGTACCCGCCATGTTCATCATCTAAAGCCACTGTGGAAAAATTTTCAGAGTAACCTGACCAATGAGTAGTAGTAACAGGAATACCAACTGATCGTACTAATTCCATTGCGGGAGTTTCAATTTCCCCATCAATATTTCTAGAGAGATCCATAATAAGGCCCTTGACCCCCTGGTCTAAGACCATCTTTAATGAAGATATATTTCTTAATGAATCCATATTATTAGTAGCCACAACCAAAGAGAACCCCTCTTCATAAAGAGCATCCTCTATCCCTCTTATTATTTGAGGATAAATATAACCCAAACCAGAAAAATTAGCTAATCCAACTAATCCTCCCTTCGATACACCCTCTTCTTTATGTCCAATATAAAAAGTTCCACTACCCTGTTTTCTTATAACAATTCCATCGACTTCCATTTCAGTGATTGCTTTTCTAATAGTATTACGCCCAACACATAATTCCTTCATAAGGGAGGACTCTGTTGGTAATTTATCTCCTTCCTTATATCTTTCTACAGAAAAATACCTTAAAAGGTAATCAATAACTTGTTTATATTTAAGATCCATTTATACCCCTTTTAAGTAATTATCTATTTTTTGAAATATGTTGTCGAGGGGGAAGTTGACAAACATTAAAAACAAAAAGGTTCCTAATACATACCTATCATATTCATATAAAGTCTTATTTTTAGCATAAAAGATACCATAAATATTAGATAATATTGATAAATTCGTTTGACATATGAAAAATTCACTCATATCATAAATTTAAACAATCCTAAAAGATACCTTTAAAAGAATCAATTAGGAATCAATTTTGAAAAAGGAGAAAGACAAATGAAAAAAATTTTGATGTTGGCTAGTTTAGTCCTGTTATCCGCAGGGTTTTTATTGGCAAATTCGAACACCGAAAAATCTACAACTTCCCAGGATAATTGGGACACAATGGCGCCTGCTGACTTTAAGGGTAAAATTGTCCTATGGTCATTTACAGACGAAGTACAGGGTATGATTCCATATTTTAATGAAGTATACCCAAATATTGAAGTTGAATCTGTAGTTATACCAAACGCAGATGAAGTATACCTTAACAAGATTAATACTACTTTAAGATCAGGTGCTGGTGGTCCAGATGTATTTACAGGTGAATCGGCATATTACAAACAATTTATAGACGCGGGATTTTGGGAACCAATTTCAGATGCACCTTACAATGCAGATGAACTTTTAGGAGACCTAGTTCCATATGTTCCAGGATCAACTAAGGACGCTAATGGCAAAGTAACTGCCTTATCATGGCAGGCTACTCCAGGGGCTCTATTTTACAGACGTAGTATAGCAAAAGAGGTATTAGGAACAGATGATCCAGCTACTGTTTCAAAATACACAAGTGACCTTAGTAAATTCTATGAGTTAGGATCAATGATTAATGATAAATATAATGGTGAGAAGTTTTTATTAGCTGGTTATAGCGATATGTCACAATTTATCTACAACCTAAGAGATGAACCATATGTTGTTAATAATAAGTTAAATATTCCTCAAGGGTTTTATGACTACATGAAGTTATCTAAAGAGATGAGGGATAACAATATAGAGAGTGGAACTACTACATGGCAACCACCTTGGTTTTCATCTATGGCAGACGCATCTGTTATGTGTTACATACTTCCAACATGGGGTCTACACTATGTTCTTAAGCCAAATGCTGAGCCAGAAGCAGATAAAGGGGAAAAAGAGTTTTCAGGAGATTGGGGTCTAGCTGTTCCACCAGCATCTTACAGTTGGGGTGGAACATGGATAGGTGTAAATAGTATGAGTAATCAAAAAATGCTTGCATATCAATTTGTTAAGTTCATCGGCTCCAATGCTGATTTCCTTGAAAAGTGGGCTAAGAAGACTGGAGACTTTGTTTCTAATACTAAAGTAATTGAAAAAGTAAAACCAACTTTTTCCGAGCCTTTCCTTGGTGGACAAAATCACTATGAGTACTTTGCTAAAGAAGCTAAAAAAATCGATGTTAGCATGAGGGGTCCATGGGATTTTCAAATCGAAAACGCATGGGGTGACCAGGTTGAACTTTATGTAACTGGTAGTAAAACCTTTGATGAAGCTGTCGCAGACTTTAAAAAAGCAGTATCAGAAATTCTTCCTGATTTAGATGTAGAGTAATACATTATTAAATATTATTTTAACGGGTATCAGAATGATACCCGTTTTATAACACATAGATAGAATAATCCAAAAAAGAAGGAGTTTATTGTGTTTAAGAATTTTTTCAAAAATCGTGATAACAAGGGTTATCTATTTATATTGCCATATTTTATAGCAATGCTAACATTTCAAGTATACCCTATAATTTATACATTTATTTTAAGTATGTATAAGCCCATAAATATAGTTAAGAGTGAGTTTGTAGGGTTTGCAAACTTTAACAGAGTATTTACAAACGAGCTTTTCTACAAAGCAATTGGAAATACCTTTTATATATGGATTATGAATTATATTCCACAAATTGTTTTTGCACTCCTGTTAGGTGTAATCTTAACAAGTACAAAAATTAAAGGAAGGGAAATTCTAAGAACGGTCTATTTTTTACCAAATCTGGTTACTGCTTCATCCATTGGTGTATTATTCGCCGTTTTACTAGACTGGAGGTTTGGAACATTAAACCATGCATTAATGAAGTTACATATTATTTCAGAACCAATTAACTATCTATCTAAAGGTATAATTGTCCAAGGTTCTGTTTCATTTATTCAGTGGTGGCAGTGGTTTGGCTACACTATGATAATTATGATGGCTGGATTAAACGCTATATCAAGCGAGCTCTACGAAGCTGCCCACATAGATGGCGCTTCTAGAATACAGGCATTTTTTAAAATAACACTACCCCTACTAAAACCTACACTGCTATACGTAATGATAACCTCACTAATTGGAGGACTGCAAATTTTTGATATTCCTAAGGTATTAACAAATGGTCGGGGAGCACCGGACAACTCAATATTAACAATGGTGTTATATCTATATAATCAAGCATTTAAAAACTTCAACCTAGGTTATGCCGCAGCATTAGCATACGCACTTTTTATTATTATTTTAATTTTATCTGCGTTTATTTTCAAGTTTTTAGGAGAAAAGGAGTAAATTATGGTTTTAGAAAAGAAGAACCCTTTAAAAAGAGTTTTATTATATACGTTTCTTATATTTATTGCTTTTATCTGCATAGTACCTTTTTATATGATGGTTATAAACTCAACCCATAGTAATGTAGAAATATCTCAAGGGATATGGTTAACCCCTGGGGACCAGCTTCTAAAAAACTATGAAATAATTCAAGGTAAGGTAAATATATGGCTTGGATTTGCAAATAGTGTAATCATTGCAGTTCCTGCAGTATTGCTATCAGCCTTTTTTAGTACATTAACAGCCTACGGTTTTGCTAAATTTAGGTTCAAAGGTAGGAATGTACTATTTTGGTTAATATTAGGAACTATGATGATTCCACAACAACTTGGACTTATTGGTTTTTATGATTTAATGGTAAATTTTAGACTTATAGACAGCTATCTACCACTAATTCTACCCAATATAGCAAATGCAGCCATGGTATTTTTTATTAAATCTTATATCGAATCAAGTATTCCAGATTCCCTAATAGAAGCAGGGTTAATAGATGGTGCTGGAGAATTTTTTATTTTTAATAAAATAATAATACCTTTGGCAATGCCTTCTATAGCCACAATGTCAATTTTTACTTTTATAAACAAGTGGAATGACCTAATCAACCCTCTAGTATTATTAAACTCTGCAAATAAATTTCCAATGCCTATAGTTGTTTCTAATATTAGAGGATTATACGAAGCAAATTTTGGAGCGATCTATCTAGGAATAGCAATATCAGTAACTCCAATTATAATTGTAGTAATAACTTTTTCAAAACAGTTGATTAGTGGTTTAACAGTAGGAGCTGTAAAGGGTTAACTATGGAAAAGACAGTAATAATAACAGACAATTATACAGCGGACCCTTCAGCCCATCTATTTGAAGATAAAATATACCTCTATCCATCCCATGACTTAGATATAGAGATGGAAAGTAACGATAATGGAGATCAGTACTGTATGACTGATTACCATGTCTACTCCATGGAGAAACCAGGCGCTCAAGTTACAGATCATGGAGAAGTTCTACATATAAACAGTGTAGATTGGGCATCTAAACAGATGTGGGCTCCTGATGCAGCTGAAAAAGATGGAGAGTATTATTTGTACTTTCCTGCAAGGGATCACAAAGGAATATTTAGAATTGGTGTTGCAAAATCCAACAGACCCTATGGTCCTTTTAAAGCTAATAAAAGCTATATAAAAGGCAGTTTTAGTATAGATCCTGCAGTTTTCAGAGATGATGATGGCTCCTATTATATCTATTTCGGAGGACTGTGGGGAGGTCAATTACAGAATTGGAAAACAGATAAATTTGATAAAGACGGAACAGAACCTAAACCGGATGATCTAGCACTACTACCTAGAATTGCCAAACTTGATTCATCTATGGAAGAGTTTGAAGAGAACCCAAGGGAGATAGAAATTTTAGATAAAAAGGGAAACTTGCTCCTTGCAGGAAACGAGGATGCAAGATACTTCGAAGGTCCTTGGATGTTTAAGTACAGAGGGAAATACTACTTCTCTTACTCTACAGGAACTACTCATAAAATTGTTTATGCTATATCAGATTCACCTTATGGTCCATTTATTTATCAGGGAACAATACTAGAACCTGTAATAGGCTGGACAACTCACCACAGCATAGTTGAACAGAATGGTGACTGGTATCTGTTTTACCACGATTGCTCCTTATCTGGAGGAGTAAACCACAAACGATCAGTAAAATATGCAAAATTGGATTTCACTGATGATGGAAAAATAATACCCATTTCAGATTTTGTACAAGATTAAACAACATTAAAAAACTATTAAACTCGAACAACTAATAAAAAAATAAAATAAGCTATATTCATATATATAGCTTATTTTATTTTGTATAAAACCGTTAAAAGACATATAAGCACATTTCAATTAGGCCAAAAACATAATATATTCACCTAAATAGTTTCCAAAAAAAACTTTTTATATATTTTTTTAAAAAAATACTTTGACAAATTAGTTTCCAACCCCTACTATTTAAAAGTTAGATAAAAGTTTCTAATAGAAACTTTTATAGAAAAACAAAAAATAGGAGAAAAGCACATGACAAAATTAACAAGATTCTTTTTTGCTCTAGCTATTGCTAGTTTGTTTGTACCATCAGTATTTGCTAATGGAAACAAAGAGGATTCAAAATCAATGGACCAAGGCAAGGTATTAAATATCTATGCATGGAATGATGAGTTTCAAACAAGATTCAACGATTATTATGCAGCAAAATTACCTGCTGATGTAACTGTAAATTGGATAATTACTCCAAATGCAGATAACGCTTACCAAAACAAACTTGATGAAGCTTTACTAGCACAAGATAGTGTTTCAAATGATGAAAAAATTGATATATTTTTAGTAGAAGCAGACTACGCATTAAAATATGTTGATACTCCATATACATTAGACGTTAATAAAACTATTGGTTTAACAGATTCAGATTTAGCTAATCAGTACCAGTATACTAAAGATATAATGACTGATTCTAAGGGTGTTTTAAAAGGTGTTTCTTGGCAAGCATGTCCAGGAGGATTTATCTACAGAAGATCTATTGCAGAGGATGTTATTGGATCATCAGACCCTAAAGATGTTCAAGCAGCTTTAGATTCATGGGATAAGTTTGACAGTGTCGCAGCTGAAGCAAAGGCTAAAGACTACTTTATGTTAAGTGGTTACGATGACGCATTTAGAGTTTTCTCTGACAACATGAGTAGTAAATGGGTTAAAGGAAATAAAATTAACATTGATCCTTCAATTGAAAGATGGATTGATATGACAAAAGAGTATACGGATTTAGGTTACAATAATAAAGCAAACCTTTGGTCAGCTGAAAGCTGGGGTGGAGCTGCAGTTGACGGTAGAGTATTTGGTTACTTTGGACCAGGTTGGTTTGTAGATTTCTGTTTAGGACCTGCAACATTAGATGATCCAGATGCAGAAAAAACTATTGGAAACGGATCTTATGGAGACTGGGGATTAGTAAAAGGACCACAGGGATTTAGCTGGGGTGGAACATGGATCTGTGGAGCTGCAGGAAGTGACAACTTAGACCTTATTAAAGATATTATGTATACTTTAACAGTAGATGAAGATGTTTTAGTTGCAATAGCTCAAGACAAAGGTGACTTTACTAATAACGAAGCTTCAATGGCTAGATTAGCTGCTTCTGATTATCAAAATAGTTTCTTAGGTGGACAAAACCATATGGCAGAATTCCTAGAATCTGCAAAAAGTATTGATAGAAGCAGTATGAGTGCATATGACCAAGGTATGACTGAAAAACTAATGAACTCTTTTAGTGACTATTTCAATGGAACTGTAACAAAAGAGCAAGCATGGGATAACTTCTATACAGCAGTATTAGAACTTTACCCTAACTTATCAAAATAGATTAACTATTAATAAATCCAGGGGGGTGGAATAATCCCCCCTTTATAATTTGCGAGGGAAATTTATGCTCAATAAAACTTTGAGGAAAAAAAAATTTATTAGCTATTCTAAGTGGGGTTATCTTTTTCTTGCACCCTTCTTTATAATCTATACAATTTTTGCTCTAATACCACTTCTTTCTACCTTCTACAACAGTTTTTTCGAAAACTATAGGGTTGGACTTACCCAGGTAGGACCAACATTTATTGGTTTAGACAACTATAAAGAGATATTAACAAATGCAGGTGTTCCAAAATATGCCATGAATACTTTAATAATGTGGTTACTTGGCTTTGTTCCTCAAATAGTGGTATCTCTACTACTTTCAGTTTGGTTTGCAAGTAGTGCTTTAAAAATTAAAGGTCAATCATTTTTCAAAACGGTTATATACCTACCAAACCTTATAATGGCTGCTGCATTCTCTATGTTATTCTTTACTCTCTTTTCAGATGCAGGTCCAATTAATAGTATATTAACTAGCGCTGGATTGATAAACGAACCTATTAGATATCTATCTATGACAAATACATCTAGAGGATTAATAGCCTTAATGAACTTTTTAATGTGGTATGGAAATACAACTATTTTATTAATGGCTGGAATTCTAGGAATAGATGAGAGTCTTTTCGAAGCTGCAAGAATGGACGGAGCTACATCGGGACAGATATTCTCTAAGATAATTATACCTCTTTTAATACCTATTTTAGTATTTGTTATGATTACTAGTTTAATAGGTGGAATACAGATGTTCGATGTACCACAAATTTTAACAAAGGGTGATGGTCTTCCAAATAGAACAACAATGACCTTAATAATGTATTTAAACAAACACCTATTTAGTCGAAATTTTGGTTTAGCAGGTGCGGTTTCTGTAATGATTTTTCTTATTACTGCAGTTCTAAGTTTTATAGTCTATAACTTTTCAATGAAGAGTTATTATGCTGATAAGTGAGGTTTCAAGAGATGTATAATGAACAAAAAATGCTAAAATTAGAGCGAACAATAGCCTATATAGTCTTAATTTTTATGACTTGTTTATCACTATTTCCATTTATTATTCTAATTGTAAACTCCACAAGATTACACAGTGATATTAGTAAAGGATTCTCAATTTTACCTAGTAAATATTTTTTACAAAACTGGATTAACTTATTTTCAGATAAGAATATTCCAATTTTAAGAGCTCTATGGAATAGTGTATTAATTTCAACCTTAACTGCCTCTCTTTCTGTCTACTTTTCAGCTGTAACAGCCTACGGGATTCATATGTATAGCTTTAAAGGTAAGGAAGTAGCTTTTAGATTTATAATGCTTGTTATGATGGTTCCTCCCCAGGTTTCAGCTCTTGGTTTTTTAAGACTGATTATGAAGATGAACCTGTTAGATAACTTTATACCTCTAATTATTCCTACAATAGCAGCTCCAATTGTATTCTTTTTCATATTACAATATATGAAATCCTCCCTACCTTTTGAAATTGTAGAGGCAGCGAGAATTGATGGGTCTGGAGAGATAAGAACTTTTAATACTATAGTTCTACCAATTTTAAAACCAGCTATAGCTGTACAGGCAATTTTTGGTTTTGTAGGATCCTGGAACAACTACTTTATGCCTGCACTTATTATTAATTCTAAGGGTAATAAGACAATTCCAATCTTAATAGCCCAATTAAGAAGTGCAGACTACATGAAGTTTGACCTAGGAAAGGTCTATATGCTTATATTTATTGCAATTGTCCCATTAATGATAGTATATCTTCTATTATCTAAATACATAATTAGAGGAATTACTATGGGAAGTGTTAAGGGTTAAATAGAAAGGATAGATATAAATTATCTATCCTTTTTTAAATTTATAACACTTTTTCGTTCAACTAACAGGGGCTCAAAAACTAGACTCTTTGGCTGATGTAAACCAATTTTAGATATTTCATCAATTAGAACATTGGCAGCCCACTTACCTAGTTCTGCCTTAGGATGTTCAAAAGTGGTTAATGGAGGGGTTACTAATGCTGACGAGTGGTAGTTATCAAAACCAATAACGGAGATATCATCAGGAACAGTTAGGTTTTCGCTCTCGATAGCCTTATACCCTTCCATTGCGCACTTATCAGTATAATAAAAAATTCCTGTTAACTTTCCCCCAGTTTTTGAAATTAGATCCTTTGTACAGTTATAGGCGTGTAATGTATCCATAGAGTCATCAAAGTCGTCATAACTTACAACATAATCCTCATTAAACTCTATTCCCGCTTCTTTTAAAGCCTTTTTATAGCCGCTAAACCTATATAATCCAGCTTGAGTATTACTTTTATAAACCATTCCAATATTTTTATGACCTTTACTAATAAGGTAATTCGTTGCGTCAAAACCACCCTTTTCATCATTAATGGATATAGATGAGAAGTTATTTAAAGAGCCCTTCCAATGGGTTGTAACAACAGGAATGTTAAAAGACTTAACCAAGTCCATAACTCTTGCCTGCTCTCCTAGGGTATAATATTTAGAAAGATCAATAATAAGACCTTCAACTTTTTGATCTATTAGAAGTTTTAAGGATGAGATCTCTCTTTCTATATCATAACAACTTCCAGCTAAAACCAGGGAGTAACCAAAATCGTATAAAGTATCTTCGACTCCCTTTATAATTTGAGGAAAGATATAACCCATATCAGAGAAATTTACTAAACCAATAAGTCCTCCGCTCTTTTTATTAATATCCAAGCCAGTATAAAAAGTACCACTTCCGTGTCTTCTCTCTACTAGATCATTCTTCTCCATTTCCAAAATTGCTTTTCGTACGGTATTTCGACTAACACCTAGTGCATCCATTATTTCGAACTCAGTGGGTAACTGTTTTCCAGAGACGTAGGAGTTTGTATTAAACAAATTTAGTAGATATTCAATAACCCTTTTATATTTTAGTTCCATAATTTTAGTATATCACTACTAAATATATAAATAAATATTGTTTATATATATAAATTTATTTACGAAGTTGGCAATAGAGCTTAAAATATTTGTATGACCATTGATACAGGGATATTTTCAACAGAGACAGAGATTGTAAACCACACCCAAGAGATAATTAATTTATCTGAAATAGAACATGAAACCCTCCTTGAAGAGTATAAACACCTGGCAAAAAGTTATGCAAAGATATTAAAACAGACTAAAAAATTAATTAATTTGGCTGACAATACTCAAAAAAGACTAAAAGAATCTAATAACTTGGTAGAGGATAAGATTCATCAACTATTAGTTGCAGAAAAGAATCTAAAAAAATTAGCTACAACCGACTCCCTAACTGGTCTTAAAAATAGGAGGGGTATTAGTAGGTGTTTAGAAAATTGTGTAAAAAGAAGTCAGAATGAAAATTTACCATTTACAATTTTCTTAATGGATATAGACCACTTTAAAATTGTTAACGACAAATATGGCCATGCAACAGGAGATCGAGTTCTAAAAAGGTTATCGGCAATATTAAAATCAACTCTTAGATCCCACGACTGTATTGCAAGATGGGGTGGGGAAGAGTTTTTAATTATCCTACCAGAGACAACCTTAGATAGTGGATACCTAGTTGCCGAGAAGATTAGAAAAAACATTGAAAAGATTGAGATTAACTATAATAATTATAAAATAAAAGTTACTGTCTCCCTTGGCGGTTGCTTATACAACAACAACTTATATATAGAACAGAGCATTCATAGTGCAGATGAAGCTCTATATGTAAGTAAATCTAATGGAAGAAATAGAGTGAGTTTATATGAAGATATCTGATATTTCCAAGTACTACAGAATTTTTGATGATGATGGAATAGTTCTAAGCTATCAAGGACCTTTTATACAAGAGATGATAGAGGAGATTAGTTCAGTTATGAATGAGAAGATTTCTAACTATTCAGATCTTAAACTAAATGCTAAATTTCTTAGTCTTTTTATAGAACAAGCACAAAACATACTCCACTACTCTGCAGATAGAATAACAGGTGAGAGTGGAACCCAGTTAAGTCATGGCTTTATATTAACAGGGGTTAAAGATGGTACAATATTTATTATTAGTGGAAACCCAATAGACCCTAGCCATGAGAAAATATTAAAAAGTAAACTTGAATCTATAAATAAATACCCAAAAAGCGAACTAAAAAAACTATTTAAGGAACAGTTAAAAAGTGAAAATGATAACTTTTTAAGTAAGGGAGCAAGTCTAGGCTTAATAGAATTATGTAGAAAATCCGATAATATGGAGTATCACTTTGATAAGACCCCATCTGGAGAACTATTTTTCTCTATAAAAACAGAGTATTATTACTCTGAAACAACAATAGAGTAAGGTAGTACTAAATCTTCTAATAGCTCCTCCCCTGTATCCCTAGCCATTTCATTTTCCTTATCATATAACCACTGTATTTTAATATCATGACCCTTTTTATAAGCTTCATCTAATAAATCAAAGATATAAAACATTGCTTTTGTACTACTTGTATTAAGGTATAATAGTTTTACAATTAACTCCAGGGCACGGTTATCTTCTTGTAAATAAGCGTTAAACCATCTAATAATTGGTTCATAAAAAGCACTGGAATTCTCAGGATATGACTGCCCTTCTATTATAAACTTTTTATTTTTATCATCCAATAAAACTCTTGGAGTAGATTTTCCCAATGGAATATCAATCATTCTTATCGACCTCTGCCTTCTCTTTTATCTTAAATCCAATCAAGGTAATATCATCTCTTTGCTCAGCTAAACCACGATAATCATCAAAAAATGTATCTAAGTTAATTTTCTGCTTGTCCATATCCAGTTTATATCCTGATTTAATTAAGTTTAAGTATCTTGTCCAACCTAAACCAAAATCTTGATCGCCACCATTTTGATCTAAATATCCATCTGTAGTCATATAAAATGAAGTTGATGGATCAACATTAATCTCATGATTTGTATAATTATAATCAATTTTTGATCTTTTGTAACCTATCCCCTGTCGATCACCCTTATACTCAGTCAACTCTCCATTAGCATCTACTGTATGTAAACGTATCTTAGAGCCTGCAAATGTTAACTTACTACTATTAATATCATAATAACATAACCCAATATCTAAACCATCATCTGCAATATCAAAAGGGTTATCCTGACTTAAGATTCTTTTTAAAATTCTATTTAGTTCATACAATATTGTTGCGGGATCAGAGTTATTAATATGGCTAACAATTCTTTCTAATACATTATTAGCAGTTGTTGACAATATTGCACCTGGAACTCCATGACCAGTACAATCAATAACTGCAATTAAAAAACCTTTATCATGCTTATAAAACCAGTAGGAGTCCCCTCCTACAACATTTTTTGGTTTCCATATTGTATAAAAATCTGATAGATACTCAGCCATAGTGTATTTATTAGGTAACATAGAGTTTTGGATTTTTGACGCATACTCTATACTATCCATAACCATTCTGTTTTTCTCTTTAAGCTCTAGTGTTCTAACAAAAACCCGATCTTCCAATGTTCGATTAAGATCTAGATTTTTTTCGTACTCAACCTCTAAATTCTCATGGGTATTCGCAAACCTTTTAGCTAGTACAATAGAGAATACAGCAGCCATTAAGAAAAAGCCTTCTCCAATTAAAGGATCTTTATATATAATTGTAGAAAAACACAACATACTATATATAAACGTTAGTCCTAATAGAAAAATACTTAGAAATAGTAATTTAGAATACATAAGTCTTTTTCTTAAGGTTCCTATTGATATGGCAAATAGATAGATTACCACTAAAATATAACTTAACTGGAACAACATATATAGAGATCTATTAAATATAAATAGTTGACCAGTAATAAAGAACTCAATTAAAACAAAAGCTGCTAAAAAAAGATAAAAAACAGTAAATATTTTTCCTACTAATCTAATTTTCATATTATAAAAAGCGTGGAAGAAAAGTATAGGAAGCAGATACATAAGTATACCACCAATAAAAGTTAATACCCAATATGCCCATGGATAGTTAAATATATAGAACCATAAGCCGTTAAACCCCATTATAAATAATGCAACAGAGAAACATAACCCTGCAAAAACCAGATTAAAGGTGTCTTGCCTTCTAAAAAGATAATGAAATATAAAAAATAGGGATAAAAATAGAGATATAAAGGAGATTCCTACATTCCTTATAATAAATGAGATAAAGAACTTATAAACAAAGTTATAGGTTCCTAAATGGGGCATTCCACTAAAACCACCCCAACCACTAAAGGATTTCACCCTAACTGATATATCATTAACACCAGCTTTAATCAACTCTTTAGGAATATCTACCGAAACGGCTTTAGTACCAAACTTATTCTCCGATTCATATAAAAACTGCCCATTTAAATATACAGAATATCCTCCATAACTAAAGGGTAAAAAGAGACCAAGATGCTCCGATGCTACAGATGGATCAATATCCATATATAACTTAAACCAACCTGTCCCTGTGTAGTTTTTAGCTTCTGGTACTTGCAAGTACCACGCTCCAACTATATTACAATTATACCAATCATTAATATTATTAATTTTATCTTTATACATTAAATTGTCATCTGGAATAAAAAGCCAGTTTCGGCTCAGATTTACTCCCTCTTCTTTGTTATTAAAAGATACTACATCAATATTATTTTTTTTAAATTCTTGTGATTGTAAATTAAATGAAATGAATAACAAGATATAGATAAATGACAATTTAATTTTCATATAAGTCTTTCCTTAATGTTTATTAGTATAAGAGTCCTAAATTAGAGTTTTTAATTTCTTCTTTATTATCAACCATCTTCTTAACATCGTCCTCATGAACATCATACCCCTTACTACTTAACCAAGATGATATTGTTTTATGATCAGAACCTTCAATATGAGTTTTTAACTCTTCTGCTAACGTACTCTCTTTTGCTGAGTCTACAACAAAATCAATAAAATTTTTCATAACTGTTACCTCTTTTTAAATGTATATATTTAATATCTTATTATTAGTGGCTCTTGGTGTCAAATATTATTGAATAATTAAATTCCCATTACTGTGCATTTATCCAGCTAAAATCAAGGAAAAGTAGTTCTAACAGGTATTGTTAATCAATTACCACACTAATGACTTAACTTTAAAATTAAGATTCTTTAATCGACATCTTACAATTTGTATACTAATATTTTATCTATGTTATCTTTAGAAGTTACAACAAGGTGTAATTTACGCTGTTTAAACTGCTTTGCCCATGAGGGAGGGGAGTTCTCTGATATAAGTTACAAATTAGCAGAAGATGCACTTAATGAGGGTAAAGAGCTGGGATATTCTAAACTGAGTATAACAGGAGGAGAACCTCTATTATGGCTTAGACTATTTGACCTGTTAGATTATGCCTTTAAAATAGGTTATAAATATATTTTAGTAAATTCTAATGGCCATCTATTTACTCAGGATATATGTAAAAGACTAAAAAAATATGGGGACAAACTACATATAAGCTGTACAATAAATGGGGATAAAAAGGAGCATGATAATACCCGTGGTTCTGGATCTTATAACAAAGTAATAAATGGAGTAAAAACAGGCCTTAAGTTTGGATTAAATATATATATCTATACCGTAATAACATCTAAAAACCTAGAAAGCCTCCCCTACTTCACCCAGAATATTTTTAGAGAGCTAAAGGGTATTAAAACCCTACTATTTATTCAACTTAGGGGAGTAGATAATGACTACTACAAGGTCGATGGATTAAAAATAACAGAGACTAGGTTTATAGAATTTGTTAATATGGTGGCATTTTTATCCCTTGCAGTATACAAGGTAGAGATTCTTGAGAACTCCCTTGCTACTGTTGTGGCTAAGAAGTTAAAACTTAAATGGTTTCCTAAATCTCCTGATATTTCCAGAGAAGGAAAAGTTGTTATTCTTCAAAATGGAAATATTACATTTAACCACTCATCCAACGTATACTTGGGGAAGTATAATAAAGGAAAACTAAAAGAGACCTTAAGTTCAAAAACTTATTTAGAAGGAACTAGGGAAGAAAGCATAAGCTGTAAGACATGTAAATATATAAAGATATGCAGGAATAGTGGGAAACTTAGACCATCTGATGATTACCACAATACTGGAGATACAAGAGAACTATACTGTAAAAAAGTATTGGATTTAATACCGTGAAGATACTATTAATAGTCCCACCCTTTGGACCTATTGAGTTTCAATCCCTTGGGCTACACAATCTACAAGCCTTAGGTAGGTTAAATGGTTTTGAAGTTGATATACTTTATGCTAATATTCATTTTGCCTCCCAGATTGGTGAAAAGTATAACTCCCTGTGTAATATGAACTACTTTCTTCTAGGAGAGAGAATTTTTGCAAGATCTGCCTGGGGTTGTAGTGTAGATAGTCTATTAAACCAAGAGATATATAATTATACGACAGTTTACAATAGAGATGAAAACCCAGTTAGGTTTTTCCCTAAAACAGATGAGGTTAAAATATCAAGATTAATAGAGTATGAAAAGATAGCTTATAATTGGATAGATAGTTTTGTAGAAAATTTCCTTGAGTCCCACTATGATATAGTTGGTGTTACATCTAGCTTTGAACAGACAAATGCAGCTGTATCAATACTAAAAAAAGTAAAACAAAAACAGCCTAATGTTATAACTATTTTTGGAGGGTTTAATTGTGAAGGGGATGGGGCAGATGGAATAAAAAGCCTTGATCCCGGGAACAAATTTATAAACTATATTTTTAGTGGAGAGAGTGAACTAACATTTATTAGTTTCCTAAATAAAATTAGAGTTGATGGGTATTACAGTAATAGAATTATTTATGGAAAACCCCTAGAAGACCTGGATCTTATACCCAATTTAGATTATTCAGACTATTTTGATGCATTAGACAAATTCCTTCCAAATAAAAGTAGATCAAACATTAATTTAGTAATGGAAACAAGTAGAGGGTGTTGGTGGGGGGAGAAAAATCAGTGTAAATTCTGTGGAACATCTGAGAGAATTTGTTACAGAGTAAAGAGTGAAGAGCGAGTATTAAAAGAGTTAACATCTATGAAAAAGTGGGGTGTTAATTATATACACATGGCTGATTTAATTATGCCACAAAGATATAAAAATGGGCTTCTAGATAAAATAATTAATAGGAATGATGCCTGGAAAATATATTACGAACAAAAAGTAAGCCTAAGTTATAATGATTTAAAACTTTTAAAAAAGGCAGGGATCACAGAGATTCAGCCTGGTATTGAGAGTTTATCCTCTGAAATATTAAAAAAGATGTCTAAGGGTACAGATCTTAAACAGAACATAAAATTTTTAAGAGATGTTACTGATATCGATATAAACCTCTACTGGAACATTGTATGGGGTATCCCAGGGGAGAAAATTACACATTATAAAGAGATTAATAGATTAATCCCTTTGATTTCCCATCTAATTCCACCAATTGGGATGTTCCATATGACTCTATTAAAATTTAGTCCATATTTTAAAGATCCTAACCAATACGGTATTTATAATATTAGACCCTTAGATTCATACAATAAAGTCTTTCCTGAATGGGTAGACAGAAAAAAAATAGGGATAATTTTTAGCTGTGACTATGATTATGAAACAAAAGAGGATGATAATGAGATTAAAATATTATTAGAGAATATTAATAACTGGAATAATTGTTGGTTTCGCAGTTTTAATAGGCCAAGACTACATATATGTAGAAAGGGTGATGGTGAAACGATTTTATTAGATACAAGAGGAGTTGCAAATTTAAATATTCAAACTCTCATAAGCCCAGAAAAGATTAAGCTTTTGATAAATAATGATAAATTTAATAACACAGAGTTACAGTTGTGGGCGTTAAAATATAGCTATGCTATTTTAGATGGGGATAATTTTATACCCCTACCAACAATTGAGGATGAGTTAAGGATTAGATATGAAGATTGATGTTAATGATAAAATTATTTGGGATGAAATATATCAAAAAGAGAAATTCTCCCCAGGATGGGCTATACCAGGTTTGGATCACAATATTGTTAGAATAATTAAAAATTCTTATCCTATAAACAGCAGAATAAAGGTTTTAGATATTGGTTGTGGGAATGGAAGAAATTCAGAAATTGTAGAGAGGTTAAATGAGTTACACATTACTTATACGGGTATTGATTTCTCATTTGAAGCTATTAAATACTGTATTAAAACATATAATAGGGATAAAAAGTTCTTGCATTTAGATATAACCCAGGATGTTAATCATATTAGTGATAAGTTTGATATAATTATAGACTCAGGATGTTTTCATAGTATCCCCCCTAATTTAAGAGAGAGTTATATTAATACAGTTTTAAAGTTAAGCAAAGAGGGAACAAAATTAATAATTGCAGCATGGTGGAGACCTAAAGAGATAGAATTTTCCATTAAACCATCATACTTTCCATACCTTTATCTAGATGAGTGGGTATTTAATAGGTCTGATATTAAAAAAATATTTAATCAAAACTTTGAATTAGAGAAGGAATATGTAGATAACAATATCTATAAGGACCTTAAAAGGGGATTTGCCTACTTTACCCTATCGAGACTCCCCATATAATTTAAATATTTGATCAATTTTACCACTACTCTCTAGAGTATTATATGCATCTTGGAATCTATTAATTATTTCATCTGGAGTATCTTTATTAAAAGCGAAGAATAGTTGGGAAGTACTTGCCAAATATACTGGTTCAAAATCTTTATGATTAAGATTAAGAGTTTCAACATCACTTAAGAAGGAGGATGTTTCACTTAATAACATATCAATACGCCCCTTATGTAAAACTTTAACAACATCGGAGCCAACATTAGCCCTAATCATACTATCCAAGGAGATACCTAGTTTTAATAAAAAGAGTTCACTTGCGTCATCCTTAACAGAACCAAACTTATACTTATATAAATCATTTTTATTGTTTATAACTATATTTCTATCCTTCCTTGCATAGAGGTAGTTATTATAAGTTTTTAAGGGACCAACCCACTTAAATAGATCCTTTCTCTCCCTTGTCTGTGTCATTAAAAAAAGTATAGAATCACTATTATTTATAGTTAGATTATACGCTCTAGTCCATGGTAAAAACTCAAAGTCATATCTATCTTGACTACTTCCTAGATACTTAAGCATAAGTTCCATAACATCTACAGAGATTCCACGAATCCCATCATAATCAATATACTGATAGGGTTTCCAATCCTCTGTATATATAGAAAATTTAGGAAAGTCATAATTAACAATATCTACGCTATTTAAATTGATAGCTAAAGAAATAAAGAGTAATATTATTATCCTATTCAACACCATTATACCCCACATCTATCTACTATTTCCACATTAGTTATATGATCCAAAAATGTAATCCAGTATTTTTTTACAACTAAATATAGTAATTAATGTTTATTTAATAAGCTTAGTATAACCTGTTATATTAAAGTACTTTTTTTTACTATTTGGTTTGTTATACAACTTAAACATAGGTTAAGTATCGGAGATTTTAGATATATTATAACTCCATTTATAACTTAACAGATAAAAATGGAGTTATTTAAAGTTAAAAAGTTTAGAATCAGCCTATAGCTTCAGCACCCTCTTCTCCTGTTCTTATTCTTATACACTCTTTTAGTTCTGTAACAAAAATTTTACCATCCCCAATTGTCTCGGTCCTAGCACCTTTGATTATTGCTTCAATAGTTGCATCTTTATACTTCTCATTTACGGCGATGTCTAGCCTCATTTTATTTAGTAGATTAACTTCAGAAACTACACCTCTAAAGGACTCTTCATAACCTTTTTGTTGCCCACAACCTTTAACAGAAGAGACTGTCATTTTGTGTATATTTGCATCAAATAGTGCCTTCTTTACTTCTTCAAACCTCTGTGGCTTAATCATTGCTGTTATTAAATACATACTACCCCCTACTCTATTATCTGGAATCCAGAATATGATTCCAAGCCGTGCTCACCAATATCTAGACCTATGTTCTCTTCATCAACCGATGCTCTTAAACCAATAGTTTTATCAATAATTAAAAAGATTATTCCCATTGCTACAATTACAAATGTTGCTATTGTAAATACACCTAAAGCCTGAACTCCTAATTGGGAGAAGCCTCCACCAAAAAATAATCCCTCGGATGTTAGTCCTAATGATTGTCGACCAAATAATCCTAGTGCTAAAGTTCCCCAAATACCATTTACTCCGTGAACAGGGAAGGCTCCTACAGGATCATCAATTTTTAATCGGTCTAATAATAGGGATACCAATACTACTAAGATTCCGCCTACAGAACCTATTATTATTGCTGACAGGGGACTAATAAATGCGCATGGGGCTGTTACAGCAACTAAACCAGCTAAAGCACCATTTAGAGCCATTGATAAGTCAGGTTTACCTGTGGTACCCCATACAACTATCATTGCTAAAATCCCACCAGCTGCTGCGGCAAGGTTTGTATTTATTGCTACTAAAGAGATTAAAGAACCATCTCCAACACTTAAAGTTGATCCTGCATTAAAACCAAACCAACCAAACCACAATATAAATACACCTAGAGATGCCAATGGAATATTGTGTCCAGCAATCATTTTAACAGAACCATCTGGCCTATATTTCCCTGTTCTAGGTTTTAATATAATTGTACCAATTAGTGCTGCAACTCCACCAGTAGTATGAACAACCGCCGACCCTGCAAAATCTGTAAAATTTAGGGCTGATAGCCAACCGCCACCCCATACCCAGTGACCAACTATTGGATATATAAAAGCTGAAATTAAGAAGGAGTAGACTAAATATGCTTTAAATTTCATTCGCTCAGCCATTCCACCTGCAACAATTGTTGCAGCAGCTCCACAAAATGCAGCCTGAAATAACCAGAATGCAAATAGGGGAACATCAGCTCCACTTTCTGCACCAACCATAGCAAAACCAGACCAACCTAAAAAGCCGTTACCCTTACCAAACATAATGGCATAACCAAAAACAAAAAAACCAATAGAAGCCATACAAAAGTCTAAAAAGTTTTTAGTCAAAATGTTAGTAGAGTTTTTTGCCCGAATAAACCCAGCCTCTACCATACCAAAACCAGCCTGCATAAAGAATACTAAAAATGCTCCTAATAAAACCCATACAGTATCTAAACCCATTGCAATTTCAACAACCTGATTTGTATCAGCTGCTGCAGGAGATATAATAAGCCCCCCTAAGATAAGTGAAAACACAACTCTCTTATTTTTAAAAAATTCCATAAATTACTCCATTGTAAGTATAACTATTTAATGCAATAGATATGCCAACATTTATGAATGCTTTGTTAAAAACGTATAAAATATTACTAGATAAAGAGATAAAAATATTTACAACAGAAATAAAAATTCTAAAATAGTAGAATAACATAATTGTAGCTACAAAAAAGTATCTATTTTTAAGTAATAATACATTATTGTAAGATATTTTTTATAAATTCATCCCATTTTGTATCCTTTGTAAAGTCTATATTTTCATCGTTATAATAATACAGCTCCCCCCAGTTATTAGGTGCTGGGAAATATATCGCAAGACCTCCGCACTTTTTGTAAAACTGGTTACTCCAATTGTTAAAAACAATACTATCAATCTTATTTATTAAAGTAATGGCCTCACTGCTTGAAGTAAACTGGCATGCAAAATCTCTTAGATCGATATTTGTATCATTGTTAAAATCAACAGTAAAACCTCTAGCATCTAGAATTTGAAAGGTATCTATATGTTGCAAATATGCAATAAAACTATCTAGCTTTGAGACAAGAGCCTCAAAATCCTTTGTATAAAATGCTGATAATGTATAGTTATATGGAGAAGAGTTTTCTCTATAGGAATCTACAATTACATTGGCAAAGTTTAGGGGATCACTATTTAAGAGTATAGCCGAGGTAAAAATATCTCTATAATCCCACCCATCTTCTGGTTCCTCATCCTCTGACCCTATAATAATTCCTGTTATATCTTTAAGTTGATATCCCACCTCTATCATCCCCATATAACAGGCATCAAAGCCGATTAGATCAAAAGACTCTCCTTTAAGTCCCTGGGATAACTCAGCCATCAGAAGGTTATCGAAGTTATCACTATAGTCCCAACATATACTTTTAAAAATCTTCTCTTGATCCACACTTAAAGATCGCCAGCCACCTCCATGATTCCAAATTATAAGGGAGCTGTATTTAAAATCATAACTACTCTTTACAAATGTGATAAAGGTTTTAATAGTATTAGGATCTCCCATATTAAGCTCTACATTTTGACCTTCCTTAAGCCCCATTCCATAGAGTCTCTTTGATACTATCCTATTATCTAATCCATTTTTGTCATAAGTAATTTCAAAAAGACGGGTATCTGTCCAATCTCCATTTGATTTATCGTAACCACCTATTCTATCTAGTAGAACAACTATCTTAAATCCACTATCTGTAAGGTCAATGGATTCTAGTTCGTTTATATCTTCTATTGCAGCTTTTTCTAAATCATTATCTGCATCCATATAGATAAGTACTAAATGCTTAGAGGTATCACTCTTTTTAGTCTCTATTGAATGATCTATTTGACACCCAAATCCTAGCAAGATCAAAAAATATATAACATATTTCAAAATGTATTCCTTTATAAGTTCTTTATAGAAACTCCATAAAGGTTTTTTGACTTTAAATTCAGTAAATTATTATTTGTACTCTTCGACTCTATTACGACCACTATTTTTAGCTACATATAGAGCCTTATCCACATTAGAAACTATCTGCTTAACAGATAATAGCTTATCATCTTCTGGATATACGGTAATAACCCCTAGACTAGAAGTAATAGAAAAATTTATTCCTTTAAACTTCAAATCTAATGCAGCTATACTCTCTCGGATCCTATTAGCAACTATTAAAGCTCCATTTGAATCTGTATTATTTAACAATACACCAAACTCTTCTCCACCTATTCTACCCACATCATCGTTAGCTCTATAGATAGACTCTTTTAATACTTTTGAAACCTCAATTAAACAGAAATCTCCAGCTGGGTGACCATATGAGTCATTTATTTTCTTAAAATAATCAAGATCTAGCAATATTAGAGAGAATGGAATTTTATTTCTTAAGGACCAGGCTCTACTTTTCTCTATAGATTCAAAAAATGCTCGCCTATTCTTAATTCCTGTTAAGCTATCGGAAGTGGCTAATATAGATAACCTTCTATTTTGCTCGGTAATTTTATTTGATTGAAGTGCGTTATTTAATCCAATAGCCGCATAGGAGGACAAAATATTAAATGCTTCTACAGCTTCTACAGGATAGGCTGCTACCTTATAGCTCTGTACAGTTATAAGCCCTATAATTTTATCTTCAATTTTAAGGGGATTATATAGAACGGATTGAGGTGTTTTATTATTAATTTTCCAATGAGCACTACTTAAAATATTTTCAGTCTCTACATACTTATGATACTCTTCTTTATAATTAGAAATTATAACAGGCTTCTCATTTCTTACGACCCAGGCTGCAACACTATTTGTATCACTCCTATTTGTGTATACATTAGGAAGAATATTCCCATCTTCTAAAAAAAGCTCATAGGAAATATCCCCTGTTTTAGAGTCGTATTTAGCTATTCCAATAATTGAAAAATCAAATAACTTAGCTGCATTTGTTTTAATCCTAGATAACATAGTACTAAGATCGAGACTCTCTGTTATTTCCCTTCCTATTTTTCCTAAAATAACTAGCCGATCCCTACCCTTTGTTAAAGTATCAACCTTAACTCTATTTAACTCCCTAATAGACTCCTGAGTTCTAATCTCCCTATCTAGCTCTGTGTACTTTTTATAATTATTTAATGCCTCAAAGAAATTCCCCTGGGATTCAGATATTTTTGATTCCAACCTATAGATCTCTATAAGATCAATCCTTGATCTAGTTCTATTACACATAACATGGGCTGCATCCAGGTAGCTACGAGCCTCAGACCAATTTTCAACAGAGATATAATAGTCTGCAAGGTTTATATTTGGAGCAGTACTATTATAAGACACCCCCCTTTCCTGATCTATTTTAATAGCTTCTTTCCAGCACTCAATAGCCTTATTATATAACTTCTTTTTCCTATAGATAATTCCTAACTCATCTAAAGCTGGCATTAGAATATTTCTTAAACCCTCATTTTTGGCTTTTTTTATACAGAGATTTAAATAACCCTCAGCCTCCTCTAACATATCTAGAGAGTTATAGACCCAACCAATATTATTTAAAGATTTTAGAACTACCTCAACATTACCGTTCTCTTCTGCGGCCTCTTTTGCATCTTGATAATACTCTAAAGCATCACTATTAGAGCCTTTATAAGCCAATACTGTTCCAATCCCCATTAAAGTGTTTGGTTTTTTAATTTTCTCATTTAATTCTATGGATAAATTTAGCGAGGACATATATGATTCAAGGGATAATTCCAACTCTCCAGTACCTAGATAAAAACTTCCTAGTGTACTATATACCTGTATTAAAGGGGATTTATCTCTACTCTCTTCTAAAAGTTCATGGGCCTCAAAAAGAGTATTAGTAACCTGATCAATGCACCCTTTATCTGCTAAAACTCGGGCTAAAACAGTAAGACTCTCTGCAAGTTCTAGTTTTAAGTTTAAAGATCTAGATAGCTTAACAGCTTTTAATGCACTTTTTTCAGCCGCGTCAATATCAGAGATGAATAACTTCTTACTAGATTCAATTAGACCTAAAACTTGACTATTCACTTTTAAATAATAGTAGCGTCACTAATATTAGTCAATAAAGTAATCTTTTTTGCAATTTTTCAAAAATAAATGTTTACGGAAACATAAAGCCGTGTTAACTTATGTTTACGCAAACAAAAAAAGGAGATGAAATGGAAACTAAATTAGCTCTTAACAAGAGAATATATCATCAGCGTTTTCTACTACTAATGGCTCTTCCTGCAGTAGTTTGGATGATAATATTTAACTACATACCTATGTATGGTGTAATAATTGCATTCCAAAACTATAGAATAATAAAACCTATTATAGGACAGCCCTTTGTTGGCTTTGAACACTTTGTAGAGTTATTTACTAGTGGTGACTTTGGCAACGTTATGAAAAATACACTTGGTATTAGTTTTCTACGTCTATTTATTGGGTTCCCACTACCTATTATTTTCGCAATATTCCTAAATGAGATAAAGAGTATAAGCTTTAAGAGGTTTATACAAACTGTTTCATACCTTCCCCACTTTCTATCATGGGCAGTATTAGGTGGAATAATGGTTAACTGGTTATCAGATGTAGGTTTTATTAACGAGCTGTTAATGAATATGGGTTTTATAAGCGAACCAGTATTTTATTTAGCTGAACCAGATATGTTCTGGGGAATTGCTGTATTCTCAGATATATGGAAAGAGCTTGGTTGGGGTGCGATAATTTATCTAGCAGCTATTGCTGGTATTAATCCATCACTATATGAAGCTGCGACTGTTGATGGATGTAATAGATTTCATAAAATGATCCATATAACACTTCCTTCAATTGCACCAACAATATCAATTTTCCTAATCTTAGCTATTAGTGGAATGCTTAATACTAACTTTGAACAGATTCTTGTATTAAGAAATTCTTTAAACCAATCTGCAAGTGATGTTATAGATGTGTTTGTATATAGAACAGGTATGATAGCTGGAAGATACTCCTACGCCCAAGCTATTGGTCTATTTAAATCTGTGGTTGCTCTAATTCTACTAGGTGGAGCAAATAAAATTACACAAAAAACCAGTGGTCATTCACTATATTAAGGGAAGAAAAATGAATAAATATAAAAAGAAAATAGAAGCTTTTCCTATAGTTAATACAGTTTTAATGGTATTTCTTGCATTTATTACTCTGTACCCTATTTGGTATACCATTGTATTAGCATTTAACGATGCATCAGATGCGGCCCTAGGTGGAATTTACTGGTGGCCCAGGGAGTTTAGCTTAGAGAGTTTCCAAAAGGTTTTTGAGGAAGATGTTATAATCCAAGCCTTTACAATATCTGTTTTAAGAACAGTTATAGGTACTGTTACAGCAATACTGTTTACAGCGATGACAGCATATGCATGGTCTAAAAAACATCTAATTGGAAGAAACATATACCTAGCTCTAGGTACATTTACAATGTTCTTTAACGGTGGTTTAATCCCAGGTTTTATTAACCTTAAAAACCTAGGTCTTCTGGATACGTTTTGGGTATATATCATTCCTACAATGTTTAACTTCTTCAACTTGATTATCTTTACCTCATTTTTTAGATCTATACCAGAGAGTCTAGAGGAGTCAGCATATATAGACGGAGCCCATGAGGGAATAATATTTACTCGAATAATTTTACCTCTATCAGGTCCAGTTTTAGCAACAATATCACTATTCCATGGTGTATGGCACTGGAACGACTTTTTCATGGGTGTAATTTATGTAAACAATAGGGACTTAGAGCCTATTCAGACATATCTTTATAGAATAATTACTAGTGGAAGTGTAAATACTCAGATGAGTGCAACTCCAGCAGCTGTAAGGTCAAATGCTGTAAATAGTACATCTTTAAGGTTGGCTACTATGATTGTTGTTACCTTTCCAATTGTTTGTGTTTACCCATTTTTACAAAAGTACTTTGTTCAAGGAATGACTGTAGGGTCAGTAAAAGGTTAATAATTCCGTAAGGATTTATATATATAAAAAGGAGATTTTTATGAAACAACTATTTTTAAGATTAACTTCTGTTTTGATGTTCCTAATGTTAGCTACATCAATGTTTGCAAATGGTAATGGTGAAAAATCATCAACTGCTGCAACGAATCTAACTGCAGACCAAGCTGGTTGGCAGGTGGATACTAGTCCAATTACTTTTGACTGGTATTTACACTTCTCATGGTTCCCAAATCAATGGGGAGATGACCCAACATCTAGATATATTACAGAAAAAACAGGTGTTGATATTAACTTTGTAGTACCTGCAGGTTCTGAAGCAGAGAAATTAAATACTTTAATTGCCGGAGACCAACTACCAGATATTATAACTTTAGGTTGGTGGGAAGCGCAGATTACTGATATGATCGATGGTGAGATGGTTTATCCTCTTGACGAATTAGCAGAAAAATATGATCCATACTTTTTTAAAGTTGCAAACCCAGCACGTTTAGGTTGGTACACTAAAGAGGATGGTCACATTTATGGTTATCCAAATGCATCTTATACTCCAAGTGACTACGATAAGTTTGAAATTCCATCAAACTCTGTATTTATAGTAAGAAAAGATATGTATGAAGCGTTAGGTAGCCCTTCTATGAGAACTCCAGAAGGATTCTTAGATACTTTAAAAAGAGCTAAAGAGATGTTCCCTGAAGTTAATGGTAACCCTCTAATTCCTTTTGCTGGTGAACCGTTTAATGAGCAAGGTAATAACTCTTTTGAGAAATACCTACAAAACTTCCTAAATATTCCTCAACAAATTGATGGGAAATTATATGATAGAACTTCTCACCCTGAGTATAAAAGATGGTTAAAAACATTTAGAGAAGCAAATGAAATGGGTCTTTTATCACCAGATATTTTTATTGATCAGAGACCACAAATCGAAGAGAAACAAGAGCAGGGTAGATACTTCTCAATGTTATACCAACACACAGATATGGCTAACCAGCAGATGTCATTATACCAAAGAGATCCAAACAGTATCTATATTGCTGTAGATGGACCAGCTAACGCTAAAATGGACGATCCTGTATTAGAAGGTGGTGGTATTTCAGGTTGGACAGTTACATTAATTTCTAAAAACTGTGAAGATCCAGCAAGAGCTATTAGATTCTTAAGTTACTGGATGTCAGAAGAGGGTCAACACGACTTTACATTAGGTGCTCCTGGTCAGTGGGAAACAGTAGACGGTCAAGATCAACTAACTAAAGAGGCTATGGACTTAATGATTAACGATAGATCTGCCTACGATAAAGAGTATGGTGGACAACAGACTTACTGGATGTTAATGGATAACCCTATGTTTGAAGGTAAAAAATGGGCTCCACAACCTGTAACTCCAATGAAAGAGTTAATTAACTGGACTAAACCATATACAGCAAGTTTTGCACAATTTTCAAACTTAACTATTCCTGGTTATGAACCAGAATCTGTAATTGGAACAAAGCAACAAACAATGGAAGGAAAATACATACCATTATTAATAATTGCCGAGTCAGATAAAGAGTTCGAAGATATCTGGGCTGAGTGGCAACAAAAGAAGGAAGATATTAACCTTCAAGCTATGTATGACTACCAACAACCAATGTATGAAGCAAACTGTGAGAAATTAGGTGTTCCAGTAAAATAGGATTTATTTAATATAAAATAGTTTAAAGGGGCAATATCTGCCCCTTTATTTAGGAGAAGTAATATTGGCCACTCAAAAAGATGTTGCAAAGTTGGCAAACGTATCTTTTATTACAGTTTCTAGAGTAATAAATAACATGGGAAATGTAAAAAAAGAGACGAGGCTACGAGTAGAAAAAGCAATTAAAGAGTTAAATTACTACCCTAATACCATTGCCCAGGGGCTTAATAGTAACAAAATAAAAACTTTAGCCATCCAGACACCACTACCAGTTGAATCTTCAATTGAAGGGACATCTTATTATAGGCGAATATTAATTGGTATAGAAAAATACTGTATTCTCCACGGCTACGACCTTCTTTTATCATCCCAGAGAGCTGGTAAAGGAGAGTTAGACTTTTTAAAGCCTTTTTACGAAAGAAAAGCTGATGGTATAGCAATTATTGCATCTCGACCCAATACAAAACAGTTAGAGAGTATCTCAAAGGATAATATTCCCTGTGTAATTGTTGGGGATAGACATCCAAGTATTAAGCTAAACTACATTGATACCGAAAATTTCCAAGGTATGTGTAACGCAGCTGAATATCTTATATCTAGAGGTCATAGAAGAATTGGATATATAAAAGGAAATCAGGAGAATCAAAATGCAGTTGATAGATTTTCCGGGTTTTTAGAGGCTATGAGAGTTGAGAAGATAAAAATTGATCCCACCCTAATTTTTGATGGTGATTATACTAAAGAATCAGGGGGTGAGGCATTAAAGTACTTTATAAAATTAAAAGAGCCTCCAACAGCTGTTATCTCAAGTACGGATTTAATGGCTATAGGTTTTTATGAAGAGTGCGTAACTATGGGAATAAATATTCCTGATGATATATCAATAATTGGTTTTGATGGTCATGAAATCTGCTCATATACAAATCCCCAACTTGCAACAATGTATCAACCCCTTGAGGATATGGGGATGGAAGCAGCAAAACTTTTAATTAATCAAATTGAAAAGAACTATAATGAACCACAACACCTAATTTTCCCGGTTACACTACATCCAGGTTTATCGGTAAAAGATCTAACTAGACATTAAACCAACCACCAGATATTATATATTAGTATGGCAACTCAAAAAGATGTAGCTAAATTGGCTAATGTATCATTTATAACGGTATCTCGAGTAATTAATAATATGGGAAATGTAAAACCCGAGACTAAGAAAAAAGTTGAAGCAGCTATTAAGGAGTTAAATTACTACCCTAACAGTATAGCCCAGGGTTTAAACCGTAATAGGGTAATGACTATAGCTATTGAGGCCCCACTTCCATCAAGCGAAACAGTTGAAGCCAACTCATACTATACAAGGCTATTATCTGGTATTGAAAAACACTGTATAAAATTAGGTTATGATATTCTATTATCTTCCCAACGGGGTAAAATATCTGATTTTGACACCCTTAGTCCATACTATAGCAGAAAGGCTGATGGAATTATAATATTAGGATCAAAACCAACAGAGGAACAGTTAAAAAAAATAACTAAGGATAGTATCCCCTGTGTGATAATTGGGGATAGAGATCCAAGTTACAAGATAAACTATGTAGATACAGATAACTTTACAGGGATGTACAGTGCAACTAAACATTTAATTGAGAATGGTCATAAAAAAATTGCCTTTATAAAGGGTAATATTTTGACTCAAAATGTCACTGAAAGACTTAAGGGGTATAAGGCTGCAATGAGGAAGTTTAACTACCCAATAAAGGATGAGTGGATATTTGAGGGAGACTATACAATAGCTTCAGGGAGAAGATGTTATAAATATTTGTCTACACTGGAAGATAAACCTACAGCATTAGTTAGCTCTACAGACATAATGGCTTTTGGAGTCTATGAAGAGTTACATGCAACAGGAGAGAGTGTTCCTGATAAGATGTCAATTATTGGTTTCGATGGACACGAGCTATGTAAATATACAAAACCACCATTAACAACAATTAGACAGCCCCTTGAAGATATGGGGGAAGAGGCTGCTAAAATGCTTATAAACCAAATTGAAGATAGTAACACAACTAATAAACACCTTATATTCCCAGTTGATTTACAATATGGCGGAAGTGTAAAAAATATTAGTTAACTATTTCTAACTCTATCCAATTAATATTAATATCTACACCAGAGAGTTTTAAATCAGATATCCCCTTAGGAAGAGTTATCTCTCCCTCTATGGTCTTCCAACTCTGCCAATCCCCTGACCCTTTAAAATCCTGTTTATCAAAACCTAAAACTGTTTCTGCTTTTAAAGGTATATTAGACTTCTCTGAAGCTACTCTATATCTAATTTTATATAGTCCAGCTTTCTCAACATCTAAGCGATATTTTAACCAATCCCCATCTGTCATCCATCCAATATTAAGAGTTCCTTCAGAACAATCTTGGGTTTGAGGGGTATCACTTTTACTAAAAAAGTCTTCAGCTTCTATTTTACTATATTTAGAAACAACAACTGGTTTTTTAAGTTTAATAAAAGAGACATCATCTAACATAACATTTGCAGATGAATCTCCAAGGGATGGAATAAAGGCGACTCTAACCCTATTATGATCTTCTATTATATTAAACAGTACAGAAAACTCTTTTTTATCCTTTGATAGGTCAACAAAATTAGGGCCATAAATTATATCTCCACTATTAGATAGTAGTGCTACAGCTAATTGTCTATTACTTAAACTATAGGATTGGAATTTCATCTCATAGGTCTCGTTTCCTATAAGGTCTATATTATCTTGATAAAAAATGATTCCATTTGATGTCCCACTAGTGTCAAGAGTTACTATCTTTGCCTCTCTTTGATAAATATCAGGGCTTATGTTTATCATAACATCACTACTGCTATCTAGATCTAGCTTCCAGAAAGCCTGCCTGTTATCTCCTCTATCAAAAGTTCCATTATATATTAAGTTCCCATTAAATAATGGTGTTCTTGATGGTTTTTCTCTCTTTGTAGTTGAAGCCAACTCACCACCAATTTGGGTAAGTTTAACATCGTCAATCCATATATCAATATCACTTAACCCCATATTAAACTCATATCTAGCCTTAGGGTCGCTCTTCTCCTTCATTATAAAGTTATAATTGTACTCTCTCATCTCTTCAAAGAGATCAACATCTATCTCTTTTGAATAGGCAGCCCAACCTCTAGCTTCTAAACCACCAATTTTTAACATTATTTTTCTGGATTTTGCAGCTCTAGCTTTAAATGAGATGTTATACTCAATACCCTGTTTTAAATTCATTCCACCCTGGGTTAACTGATTTGCCCATTTCTGCCCACCAGCTGATTTAATCTTTACATGGACTTCACCATTTTCTACTGCTACAGAGCCAGAACCACTCTCAAAATTACCAAATTCCCAATGATCTAAACCATCATCAAAACCACTATTTAATGTAAAATTTCCCTCTTTATCAGGGTCTCTTCCTGGTACTTCAGCTTGGGTAGGTCTATCCTTTTTAGGTTTCATTCTAGGGTAAGGTTTAGAGGGTTGATAGACTCTAATCCAATCAATCAGCATTTTTTGTGGAAACTTGGTTGTTTCATCAGGACTTCCAGGCCAGTTACCCCCTACTGCAAGATTTAACTGTAGATAAAAATCCCGATCAAAGGGTGCAGGGAATGTTAACTCCCCATTTAAAGAGTCTTGGGTACTATACCAATCATTTTGGACCTGAAATAGCTTACCATCAACGTACCATCTTATCTCTCCAGGTAACCACTCTAGAGCAAAAATATGATATGAATCACTAAACGAACCCTTTTCTAATGTATAAGAGTCTCCTGTATATTTGTGGGGATTTCCATAATGAAGGGTTCCATGGGTCTTATTTGGCTCATGGCCTAAAACCTCCATAATATCGATCTCTCCACAGGCTGGCCAAGGACCATATATGGAGTAGTCTGTTGGCATCATCCAAAATGCGGGCCAAATCCCCTGTCCTTCTGGAAGTTTAGCCCTAATCTCATATCGGCCATATGTCCAATCCCCCTTATTTTGAGTTGTTAATTTAGCCGAAGTATAGCTATTACCTTCATAGTCCTCTTTGTGAGCCTCGATAACTAATTTCCCTTTCTCTATTCGGGCATTATCTTCACTATCAGAGTAGTATTGCAGCTCATTATTTCCATAACCACCACCACCTAGTATAAAGTTCCATTTTGATCCATCAATTGTTTTAGAATTAAACTCATCACTCCAAACTAGTTGCCAATCAAACTCTGATCTATCAATAACAACACTTTTACTATCTGAAACACAGCCTAAAAAGAGCCCTGTAACACAGATAAATCCAATAAATAAACTATACTTCTTCATTAAAAATCCTTTCTATTTTTCTAATTCAACTTCTAAATAACTAATAGCCTTATCCTTATTAAAAATCATTAAACTATACTCTTTAGGCAGTACATTTCCAGGTATATTTTTAGTAGATCCGTCTTTAAAATTAACTGTTATATTAGAACTACTCCCTTTTTTAATAATGTATGGAGTTTGACAATGGGTTCCTGCAAATGATTTAGCAGGTAATTCGATTACAACTTCACTTCCCGAATTGTTTAATACAGACCAAGTTGTAGCCTTAGTTAAGAATTCTCTATCATCTACTAATAGAGAGTTAAAAACCATTTTTCCAGACTCTATAGTAATTCCCATCTCAGCTAATCTAGTAATAACCTCTTCTTTTACCTGACCGGTCATACCTGGCTGCTTAGCACCCTTAGCATAGGGAGTATGGGAGTATGGGTCAAATGGAAAAGCCCCATAAACATCAGCTGTTTTATTATACCCTATACCGTTTCTAATATCGTAATAGTGCTTCTTTAGTGACTCTATAAGCTCTTTAGAAGCCCCTTTCTCCACAGCTGCAAAAAGATTCTCCTGGGCTGCAAGTAGTAACTTACTTACCATATGCCAGTATATTGACCCTAATCCTTCATATGCAAAGAAGGTTCCAGACCTTCCAGTAAAGGATTGGTGATCAAAAACAGTATCAAAAATTGAAACTATCTCATTTTTATCATCTTTAATATTAAGTCTATCCAAACACTCTTTTACTTGTTTAGAGTTATTAAATGAACCGTTAAAATGGTACTGATTGTAAATATCCTTTGTAATTAAATCCTTGTTACCCTTGGCAATTAACTCTTTTAAGATAGTATTACCCTCAACAACACTATTTGGAACAATATTCTTTTCGGTAAAACCTTTAAGCTCCCTATTTGGGTACAACATATAACTATTTTGATCTTCCCTATACATGGAACTATTTCTAAGTGCTTCAAATGTTTTATCAGCTTCCTGGGGAGTTAACAGACCAGAAGTTAAAATAGCAACCTGCCCTTCTAACATCTCATATAGGTTGTGAATTATCATCTGTTCATCTTTAATTTCTAGAGTATTATAGGAGTGGTAAAGATTGTCTTCCCTTCTGTTTTTATATAATGAGTCATCAACACATTTAATAGCGCTTTTTAGGAATTCTAAAATCCCACCTACAGAGATTTCACCCTCTTTTACATTTTCCTGATTGTAATATACGGATCTATACTCTTCTGATGCTTCACCTAGCTCTTTAACAATTTTAAACCTCTCACTATTTAATAGACTTTTACCTAAGTTGCCCTCGTAACTTTTAAAGATTGATGATAGAGAGTTTAACCACTTTATTGTATCTTCACCCATTTTTATAGAACTATCCGATGAATCACTATATAGATCGATCATAAAAGAGATATATCTTCTAATATAGGCTAGGGTTACAACAGAGATCCCCTTTCCAACTAGTGCATTATTAGCGTCATTCCACTCAGGTCTTTGGGTATTCATCCAAATACCACCCTCTGGGATAAAGTTTCCTAACTTGGTTAATAGGTGAATCATAAGTTTTTCTGATAGAGATCCTAATACTATGTTTCCATTTTTATCATGGAGCATTTTACCTTCAGAACCGATCTCTTTAGCAAACGCTTTTACATTTTTATTCTTCTCTTCATTAAAAATAATTGTCTCATAAGGATCATTTAAGATCTCTTTATATGTCCTTATTTGGTATGGTACATTTGCGTATGTATAGTTCTTATTATTTAACTCAACTCGAATACTTTCAGGGTTGTGTTGTTTATACATTTCAAGAAGTTTTAGAAGGTAGATAATTTGATGATCACTCCAATATCCAATATTTGCCCATGGATTACCAGGTTCAGGGCACTCCCAATCGATACCATCTTTAGAAACTCGATATGGGTTGTAACCATCCTTAGTTGATGCGTTTAAAAACTTCCCAATAACATGTTTAATATATTGAGGATAAGAGAAACATAGAGCCTCCCAGTTCTGGAATATGTCTCTCCAGTTCCCCTGATAATCTAACTTAGCAGAACCATCAGCTTTAGTTGTCTGAATAGAAAATCTATTCCAAGGTCTACTTGGGTCTCCATGTCTTCTACTAAATGTTAGTGGAAGGTACTCATACCATAACCTTTCAAGACCACTATCTTTTTGATCTAAAATAAATTTTAAAAGATCATTATAGTTCATTTCAGGTTCTAACTGCTCTAGGACAGATCTGTTTTTATTAAATACATTAATATTTGTTTTCTTAATAAAATCTTTTAGGTCTTCTGTTCCTATGATATAAGATTTATAGAAAAACCCTCCCCTCATAATGTTAAAAAGAACATTTGCTTGATGGTGAACACTATTCATCTCTACTTCAGTTATCTGAAGTCCATCATTCTGGTTAAGAATCTCTTTAAGCTCATTTGTTCCATTCTTTACATCAGCTAAAACTACTTCTTCTCTATTTTTTGTATTTAGTATGAAATGTTTAATCTCATTAACCTCTGTAAGGTCCTTATCTACATCGGCTACAAAAATCCACTCTCTCTCTTTTTTTGATCCTAAAGAGAACTTAGATTGAACAAAATAACAACCCCTTTCACCCTTCTCATCGGTTTCAGTTTTTATAGATTTTCCATGACAGAATTTATCTAGTTGTTTAACATCTAAAAGATAGTTCTCTACATCCAGCCCACTCTGCCAAACTGTATTAGCTCTTAAAGCCTCACTAGGTTCTGCAAGATCTGTTAGGGTAGCACTTAGGGTTATTAGCCCTAAACCACTTTCATCTAGCTGTGTTCTTTTATACCCATTTAATAGACAGCTAAACTCGCTTTGAACCTTTGTTTCTACACCTGAAGGCATTAGGTTTTGAAATCCATCTACAATATTTATATTAACATTATTCTCACTTATATTTTTAATTATTGATCTTCTTACTAAACCGTGTTTTTTACTATTCATCCAGTAGTATGAAAAGCTTAGACCTAATGTATTATTTATCTCCTCAAACTTTAGGATATTTCCCATAACATTTTTAGATAAAACACTTTTAATATCATAAATATCTATACTCTCATTTGTAAATGGTTTCCATAGAAATGTCTTATCCCCTTTAGTAACAAGGATAATGGTTTTTGGACCTGTATTTACTGAATTCTCAGTAATCCGGTCATCAGTATAATATGGGAATAATGCAGAATCAGAATCGACTCTACCTGCTGTTAACCCTCCAGTACTGGAGATAAACATCCAATGATTAGAACTACTTGTTATAGTCATAAAAAAGGGAGGCATCTGTGTATAGTTTTCTATCTGATAAAACTTATCGCCATCCATATCTACAAATTTTTCTTTAACTTCTCCAGAGTTATCAATTAGATATTGATCCCCTAAATACACGTTGTTATCTCTCATTACAAT
This sequence comes from Thiospirochaeta perfilievii, assembly GCF_008329945.1. Taxonomy (NCBI): domain Bacteria; kingdom Pseudomonadati; phylum Spirochaetota; class Spirochaetia; order Spirochaetales; family Spirochaetaceae; genus Thiospirochaeta; species Thiospirochaeta perfilievii. Next base: position 1,494,161 of record NZ_CP035807.1, read on the forward strand.
CTCCATTTAACTTATTTTATCTTATGTTTACGCAAACATATTAACTTACAATTTACAATAACGCAAGTTTTAAAACAGCTCATTAATAACTAATTTCGGTTTTCTTTCTATGGAATATAATCCCCAGTGCTTCTCTGGCTCTAGGGGCTCAGAAGAACCCTTCCACTCTTCATCAAAAGCCTCAAATAAAAAAGTTAAGATTTTATTTTGTTTTGACCATGTAACTAGTTCTCTACAATATCTAGCCTGTAACTCTTGATTAACATTTTCAGGTTCAATACCTCGCCCATTTGAGTTAGTGGCCCAACCCGCCTCTGTAATTATTACAGGAGTATCTGGATATCTATTTGCAACTCCATAATAGTTCTCCTTTGTATAATCCATCGCTTGGTCTATACTCTTATACTCCCAAACTGGATATGTATGTATAGAGATAAAGTCTAAAACTCTAACTAATGGTTCTAGTTTATCCATCCATGGAACATAGTTCTCACAAAATGTTACAGGTTGTTTTGTCCCTTTTTTTACCATCTTTGCATATTCAATTACACTCTCTACAGGTACTAAATGGTCAGACCAATCAACAGTTGCTTCATTCCCCACAGATATGGAAAAAATTATTTCCGGATAGAGATTCCCAAGTTCGATAGCCCTCTCGATCTCTTTTCTATTTTTTATTTTATTAGACTCAAGTTTTTCCTTGCTATAAATGGCTCCCCATGGACAGTTTGGATTGCTAACTTCAGCTGTAATATATGTCCCAAGCATAACTTTAAAATCAAAGCTCTCTTTCTCGATTACTTCTAATACTGTTGAGGCATGGGGTGTGCAGTCGTAAAGCCTTAAATAACCCCAATTATCTTTTAAAATGAGTAGATCCTCTTTTATCTCATCATAAGATGGGGATAGAGCTCCAGGAGCTTGCCCTTTTCTATAACCTGAATAACATATTGAATTTTTATATGCTATATTAAATTTACTCTCTAGTGTCACTATTTACCTCACTTATCATACTTTCTAGGGCATATTTATGATTACCGTTTTTATCCCACAATCCCCAATATGCTCCTACATCTCCCTCATCTTCTACTTTCCAAGCCTCATCAAATGTAGAGAAATAAAAGATTTCGATATTATCTTCTTTAGCCCAATTATATGTATTTATAAAGTATTTTACAGCATTTTCTCTAGAAGGTACTGCACCCCAGAACTTTGTTCCAATATTTGGCCAACCAGTTTCGCTTATTATTACTTTTTTACCATTTGCAGCTTTAGTAGCCCTTCTAAACATATCTTTCATATAGAGCAGAGAGTGTTCCAAGGAACAACCTTCCCAAAAAGGGTAGCAGTTTGCCAATATAACATCGCAAACTTCAGATATTTTAGGTCTATCTCCAAACTCATAATAGGCATCCACATATCCTACAGGTACTCCAGATATTTGGCTTTTAACCATATCTATATAGTTTATTAATAACTCTTCGGAAACATCCTCTCTTAACATAACCTCGTTACCTACTGCAACTATATCTGCATATCCAGCTTTAGCAATATCTACTACAGATCTAATCTCATCTAAATTTTTATCATGATCCTTACCGATCCAAGCTCCGACCAATGTTTTAAGACCAAAATCATGGGCTATTTTTGCAATTCTCTCATTCCCATCTGTTGTTGAGAATATTCTTATCCACTTTGTATATGGTTTAATTATCTTAATTTTATCTATAATCTGTTTATCTGAAATTTTATCACCAGGTTTTTGATGTTCTAAATATGGACTAAAACACATGCCATGAACACCATCTTTTAATATAGACGTGAATTCATCAGTTATCTGATTTTCTGTTTTTTCTCTAAAGTCCCGACCTGCGAGGGACATATATTTGTAACCTTTACTCGACATTTTTTACCTCTTTCAAACTTATAAAAAAGTAAAGGGATATTCCATCCCCTTACCTATTAAAAATATCTATAAAATTACTAGTTCTGTGTCCATCTAATTTTATCTACATTAACGACTGCCGTATCAGGGTTACCATCCCTGTCTCCTATAACAAAAGGAATATATACTTTCCCTAAGTTAATTGTTCCGCCAGTATTTCCAAAACTGTGTGAACCAATTGCTACAAGATCAGATATAGGAATTGAGACCTCATGCCATTGCCCATCGTTTAAATAACCATAACTGTTGTTAGTTGGGTCTACTGTTTTTATTAGATCCCAACTATCACCATCAGCACCATAGCCTGTTTGGCAACCTATCTCTATATTTCCACTATAAGTTGTTTTTATACTAAAAGTTAGATGCCCATTTGAAAATGCTGATAGATCCATACCCTGCTTTTTCATTAAAGCCATCATACCCCATCCCCATGATTCTGGTGTTGGCTGAATTGGGGCAATAAAGTCATTATCACCCCCGGTTTCCTGGCCATCTCCTGCTAAATAATCATCAAATCCTGCAGTACTATTGTTCTCCCAGGATTCCCATTGTAGGTTGTTTTCTTCTCCAGCTAGCTGGCCATTGTACCCAACAGATAGATCCTCTCCCATTACTATAAAAATAGAGTCTGTAACCGTATATATAGGGTCTAGATCAACAGGAATTACATAAACAGCATCGGAATCTGTATATGAGTTGGCATCTGTTGTAAACTCTAGTGTTGACCATGTAGCATTACTTGAAACAATGTATTTAGCCTCCCTATTTACATTAAAGAAACCCCAATGGTCATCGGAGGATTTCCATGGCTCATCAAAGGCTTCAAAGAAGAAACAAGTCACCGGACTATCAATATCTGTTTCTAACCATTGATTCATTTTCTCATAATACATAGCTTGGTTAACCTGGTGGCCAATATTTTCAGCATCTCCACTATCCTGCCAACCTGATTCCCCAATAACTATTGGTTTATCAAATCCAAGGGAGACAATATTATTTTTAACCGCATCATAGTTTTTTTCTGCATAATCAATTGCTGCATTCATCATAGCATCTGCTCTTTCAGCTTCTGGAGTATCTTCTAAAACATGATCCCATAAGCCGTGTTCAGCATCGAATATTGGATATGTATGTATAGCTAAAAAGTCTACTGCCTTAATTACAAGTTCAACATCGGCATATGGTCCTACAGTATTTGATTCATCCTTCATAGACCATGGTTCCCAGTTATCATCTACTGTAATGGGTTGAGTAACCTTACTTCGAATATATGTTGCATAACCTGCTACATGGGCAGCTGGTACTGCGTGACCAAAAGTATTCCAGTCGACCATACACTCATTTCCTACACTAATAGCTAAAACAGTATCTGAGTATTCCCCATTAGCCAATGTTACAGCCTTATCTAAGTTCTCTATATTTATTAAATCTTCGGCTTCAGTTGCTCCTGCAATCCAAACACCAAGCATTACTTTCATATCTAAATTGTTTGTTTTAATTACTTCAAGAACCCTCTCTGCGTGGGTAGAAGTGTCATATAACCTTATTAAAGTTAACCCCATTGATTCTAACATTTGTAAATCTTCTAAAATCTGGTCAGTTGTAGGATATATCTTAGTATCAGGGGATTGTCCTTCCCTATAACCAGAATAACTAATTGCTTTTCTAGTTGTAAAATCATCTGGTAGAGCTCTTAATGTTGTAACTGTTTCACTTGGTAGTGCATCTACTATAGAAGTAGTTGGTATTGTTCCATTACCAGGAACATTTTCTCCTAAAAAATCACACCCAGTAAATAATAGTGTAAATAAAAATGTGAAACTAATTATTAGTTTTTTATGTAATTTCATCTATGCCTCCTGCAATAGAAAAATCTGGGTCCGAAGACCCAGAAAGGAAAATAAAATATGCTTTGCTTAAAAAGTTTTAGTTAACTGAAAATGCAACATCAGTTAAATAGAAAGTACCTGCACCCCAGCAAAAAATACCAAACTGGTTTGTCGCTGACATATCGCCAAAAACGCTTAGTGGAATTTCTACTTGAGTCCAACCATTACCAAGATCTGTTCCGTAATCAGCAATTACAAAAGTTAACTCTGCATTAGTAGCAAGATCCATTTTAACAACAACTTCAGAATAATCAGTTGTTTTCATTTTAAAAGATATAGCAGTTTTATCTGTAAAATCACCTGCTGTATATCCTACAAATGCAGCAACTGCAACATCACCCCAACCAGTACCAGAAACAACCATTAATGCTGGATTATATACTTGATCTGTGGCATCTGAATGAGTAGAACCCGAGTTCCATAAATCAGTTGTACCTGCAAAATTTTCTGTTTCTGTTGACGCCCATACATATTGATCAAAGATAAAAGCATTAGGTATTCGACTTGCAGCATTAAAAGCAGTTGTTGCATCAGCAAGAGTTGTTACAGCAGCTTCTATTTCAGCGTCAGTTGAAGCAGGATTATCCATTACAGCCTGTGCTGCAGTTATTGCTTCTGCATATGCAGTGTAATCAGATTCTACTTCTGTATTACCTGGCTCTGTACCAAATGGATGAGAAGTAAGTGATACTTCAGCATCAGCAATTGGCTGGAATAATTTATGTACTTGTGTTTCTGAATAAGTAATATCATCAATATAATAAGTTTCTTCTTCTGTCATAACACCGTCATGGTTAGGAATTAAAACAAGTTTATTTTGGCCTTCATTTAAAGTACCAAAATCAAAACTTAAAGTTTCCCATTCGCTTGAAGTAGTGGTATAAGCAACAACTTCCTGATAACCTGCAGCTGCACCCTCAATTTTAAATGTAAACTTCTGTCCTACAGCTGGTGAGTATAGTTTTAACTCAAATACTGCAGTAGAACCTACATTAAACGCTCTAGTATCTATTATTGCTAAAGCCCATGCTGCCGCATCTACTGGTTTAATTACTTTAAGTACGTTATTTGTATTATCTAATGGATCAACATCAATTGAAGTTATTGAACCAGAATCTGCAACAACCTCTGGAGCTGGATCTTCATCAAAGTTATATATAGTAGTAAAAACATAAGAAATAGTAGCTTTAAAGTCAGCTATTGCAGTGTTTAAAGCTACTTTTGCAGCATCTATATCTGCAATAGTTATAGCTGCATCTTTTGAAACAATTACAGCATCTAGAGCTGTTTGGAAAGTTTCTTTTGAACCAACACCATACTCACCACTAGCTGTACCCTCTACAGCAGCATCATGTAATGCTTGAGCTAAAGTTAGATCAGCTTCAAAGTTGAATAAATCGATGTCAAACTGCGTATATCTAGCAGCTTCAAAAACCTCAGTTGCTGTAGCTAGAGCCACTATTGCATCATTTAATTCCTGTAAAGTAGGAGCTGTTGGCCGATCATCAGCAAGTAGAGCAACCACAACGCCCCTCGCTATAGAGAAGTTAGCAGAATCGGCTATAGATATGCCACCTACAACAAAAGCTGTCCCAACACTTCCACCTAAAACATCCGCAGTTGCTAAAGCTGCTGTTAGATCAGCTTTAGCACTTGCCAACTCTGAATCTTCTAAACTCTGCTGAGTAATAATTGCATCATTAAATGCTACGGTTGCAGTAGCTAGAGTGGTTACAGCAGCGTTTACATCAGTTTGTGTTACTCCTGAATCTTCATTAACGCCCTCAGCTACAGTTATAGCATCATCGTAAGCCGAAGCAGCATCAGCAGGCACATTTCCAACATCAGAACCAACAGTAGTTCCTTCTAATAATGTGTTAGCATTTCCTATAGCTGCTACTAATATGCTTTTATCAACAGTTACTCCATCATCAGCTGGGAACAACAGATCACATGAAGTAATTAGTAGTGAAAACAATACTAAAAACACAATAAAAAAGTTCTTTTTTTTCATCAAAATCTCCTAATTTTTTTATATTATTTTAGTAGCTCATGCTACTGTAAATACCTATTTCCATATCATACTCTCGAGTAGCGTCGGCTATATCTGAGTATTCACTATATGTTTTTTGCCTAGCAAAAATTCCAATTTTTGATGTTGAAACTGAGAATTTAGGTTTATCAAAAAAGTATGCTAAATCGACTTTCCACTGTAATGGGTATGTAATATTCCAATCTCTTTGCCACTCATTAGAGTTCTCAAAACCCCAACCATTTAGCAATATATTCCCCTCTAGAGCTAGTTTGTTATATTTAACTTTTAGATCAGCTCCCATTGAACGAGTTAATCTGTTAGAACCATCATCTAAAGGAACTAAATCAGTACCAAAACTCTGTTGTACACCAATGAAGTAGTCAAAACCGATTTTAAACTGGGGTAGAGGATTACTTATTGTTTTTAACTTTACAGACCAAAGGTTTTCACATGCTTCCATTGGAGAGGAAAATGCATACTCTGTTGTAGAGTTAGCCTTAAACTTCCCTATATCAGAGACTCCTGTGGACAAGATATATAGAAGGGATATAGATCCAGCGAATTTTGCTTCTTCTATATCAAATGCATTCCAGTCATGAAACCAAGTTGCTCCTGTTGGGTCAAAGGTAATAACCATTTCACCTTCTAGAGTTTCACGGTTGTGATACACATAAAATGGAGCTGTTAATGGGTTTCTATTACCTGAAGTATCTGGGCCAACTAAAGGAGAGATACTTCTTCCCACAATATCAAATGTTAAATCGGAATAAACAATCTTCGCTCCGATATTAATTTCCTGCCTATTACCAAGACCACTATCTGCTTTAAATAAACCACCCCTTGCCATCATTGCATTTGTATCAGCAACAAGACCTGAATAGACATATCTACCATAAAGCTCTGTATATCTAAAAATCTTTGTAGATAAGTCTACTTTCCCTGATAATGAATCTAACAAAGTTATCTCTTTACTGCTTAAACCACCATCAGTAGAATATGTCTCTCCTACTTTGTCAGACCCAGCAAAATAACCACCTGCAATAACATCAACATATGGATACATTTCAAAATGACCGGACAAGCTTGCAGATTGAGTGGTGTTCTCCCCAACTTCAATCTCTTTGACATCAAAATCCTGCTGTATTAAAGCTGCAAAACCATACTGAGCTGTTCCGCTATTCATATCCTTTGTATACTTAGCAATTGCTTGGGGTCTTGCTCCATAATATATTTCAGGACCAGCATATATTTTAAGACCATCTAATGAACCATTACCTGTAAACATTAGACCGTAGGGAGCTAACGAACCATTTAAATCCATACCATCCATATCAAATGATTCAGGCATCATATTAAAATAGTCACCTTCAAGATACCAATCAGCAAGCCCTGTATGAAAATAACCGTTAATGTCAAAAAGTGGATTTGTATACTCAAATGAACCACTATATAGCTGAACAGGTTCTTGATTTACATTAGGATCAGTAAATAGGGGGTCATATGTAGAACCACGAAACTTAACACTTACATCTCCTGTTAAATTTTCCACAGGCTTAAACCCAAATGTTAATGTTAACTCCTCAGACCTTCTCTCTGTTAACTCTGGAAGTTGATATAGAGCTGGATTGCTATCTTTAGCTGCTTGAACTTCAAGGTTGGAAAATGATTCAGAGAAATTAAGGTCTAACTTAATACCATCAATAGAAACAAAGTCTAATTTCTGTTCATTTTTGGTAACATTTGCTTCACCTAAAGATACAAATTTTATAGGATCAATTTTAGCAAAATGCTCTTCTACCTCTTCGGGAGTACTGTCGTACATTGAAAGTGACCATATATCACCTAAGGTATAAAATGCAGCTCTAGGGATTCTTCTATTAATACCGGCTTTTTTTAATTGGCTCTGGGCAACAATACCAAACCACTCTTCGTTCATATTTGGAGTTCCTGTCTCGGCATCAAATCTATAACCACCATTTGTCCAGGAACCAACTGTAGCATGCACATCTAAGTGGCTATCTAAACCATTTTTCCACCACTCATCAATCCATTCAAAGACAAATCCACCTACAGCATTTTGATACTTACCCTTACCATAACTTTGAGAATAGATCTCTTTCCACTGATCTCTAATATATTGAGCTTGGTGATATTGGTCTTCTGTATCTGTTTTTGTATTGTATGCATCAGCCCCAAACTCGGTAAAAACAACAGGAACATTCAATCCTTGAATACTCTTGTAAAATAGGTCAGAGGCTTCACTACCCCTATAGGTATTAACACCCATAATTTTCATACTTGGAACTAATGCTTCGATTATATTTAAGTACTGAATATCCCCATTTACTATTCCAGATGGGTGATTATGGTCAAGTCTTCTAGCAACTTCCAAAACCTCTTCATAAAGGCTATAAAGATATCCCGCTCGAGCCTCCATACGTTGTCCCGTAGGAAGGTTTTCAATATTATCACTCTCCCACTCTAGCCCGTAGTTATTTTCGTTACCAAACATAAACATTAAGACCCCGGGAGTATTTCTATAATCTTTAATTACTCTAAATGCCTCTTCTTTAATGGCTTCTCGAGTATAAAAATCTGAATAATCTGTTCTAGCATGCCACTTTCCATTAACTGTTACCCCATATCTACCAAATGTGTAGTTTACTATTGTGTAGATACCATGTTGAAAATATAGATACTCTATCCATCTAGCAGGAACTTCACTAAAAACACGAATCGAATTGACACCAATCTGCTTCATTAGCTCCGCATCTGTATCTATCATTCTTTTAATAAACTCATCAGACTGGGACCATAAATCATAGGTATATTTCTCTCCTATTGGAGTAAATGCCCATACTACACCCTTGACTTCAAATGGCTTTTTATCTACAAACAGCCTAAAACCGTTGTCATCCTGTTTTATCTCTACTTTATTCACCTGTGCAACAGTCTGAAAACCAATTAAGGCAAGTAGAAGTAGTAATATTACTCTATTTATTGTTCTCATCTTTACTCCTCACCTTTTTTAACAACTTGACCCTTACCCCATACAGAGGCATCATTCCATGGGTCATCCTTTTCACTCATCCAGTGAACTAATCTATCCCTCTCTGTGTCATCAGCATCATTTAACTGAAACTCACACTTAATCTTCTGACCAGGCTTTAACTCTTTTATCATTAGTATTGAAAGGGGAATTGCAGCTTCTACCTCATATCCATCTTCGTTATAAGAAAAAGCAGCAGAAACTTGGGATGTTTTTGTAACATCATTTATTGAAACTTCAAAAGCAAAGGGATCGTCTTTACTTACAGGAACTAATCTTATCTGGTTATCTGTCATCTTATATTTCTTATGGGATGAGGTATCTATACCAATAAACATCTCGACAGAGTCTCCCCTCCAGGCCATACTTCCAGAAAGTTTATTCTCATTTACTATGTCATCAGTTACTCTAGAATAGATAAAAAGTGTAGAACCATCAGTTTTTAAAACAAACCGAGCCTCACCATCTTTTGGATCATGACTAGAACCTAATACAACAACCCTTGTTGTTGGTCCATCAAAACCTTCCCACTCCCCAAAAATCCCATCGATAACAGGTATTTCATCAACCCAATAAACAGGAGTCACTTCACCAACTGGCGGTTTTATTCTATTAGCAGAAGCTTCAGCCATACTCTCATTCCATGGAGATGGTACAGGCTTTTTTTCTGTAGTGGTCAAACTAAACCCGCTAACAACTACAAACAAAAGTATTGTTTGCGCCAACATAATCTTTTTTAACATATCTCTTCCTTTAAAATTATATATAGGGCCTAAAAAAAATAGACTTAATCCATAGTTAGTTTCTTTCTTACTCAAACATACTAAATCTGAAAATAGATTATCGTCAAGCTTTAAATAGCAAATTAGGGAATAAATAGTTTGCTTAGTATAAAAACACATATTTTACTTATATGGTTTGTTGCTAAAAGAAACCAACCATTGACTCGTAAAGGTTTATGGAATAGGATTTAAAAATGCAAACTCAATACTCATATAATGCTTCTAGGGTGTTACAAACAGTCTGGCAGCATGATTCAACAAGTAGAACGTTAATCTCTAAAGAGCTAGGTCTAAACAAATCGACTATTACTAAACTATTAACACCAATGATTGAGAACAATATAATTGTAGCAGTTGAAAAACAAGCTAGTGGGCAACAGGGCGGCCGAAAAGCCGAAGTTCTATCTATAAACGAAAAGTTTGGAGTTGTTATTGGGATTGAGATCCATACATCGTTTTCAGCAATCTGCATAACAGACTTAAAGGGGAACATTTTAGTTACTAACAAGTTTCAGAATAATGACTCTCTTGAAAGTTTCCAAGAACTAATAGAGTTTGTAATAGATTCTTCAGTTTCTATTTGTAAAAGACGTCAATACAATATTATTGGAGCAACTCTAGGTGTTTCAGGTGTGATAAATCCCTACGAAGGTATTATTTACAGGTCAAACCCATTGGGCATTGATACGCCTGTAAAAATATACCAAAAACTAGATAAGTACCCATTCCCTATACTTGTAGAGAATGATGCAAACTGTTGTTGTTATACTCAACAAATACCCTCAGAGAATAACCGAACACGAAATTTTATTTGTATTTTAGGGGAGTTCCGAAAGGCTACAAGGCTCTCTAAAAATGAAAGTGGTATTGCTATTGGTATTGGTATAATGATTAAGGAGAGCATTTTACACGGTGAGGACTTTTCTGCAGGAGAGTTTCAAAGTCTCTATAAAAGCGAGGAGAACCCATCCCAATTTGATTTAAAACCTGAAGAGATTCAAAATATTCAAGATGATGAAGTTTTATTAAAAAAGGTTCTAAGGGAACTATCTAGAAATATATCACTCCTAGTTAACACACTAAATATCTCCTTAGTATATTTTGAAGGAAATATTACTGATTATCAATTTATGCTTAAACCAATTTTAAGGGACGAAATCCAGAGGAACTGGAACTATGATAATCAGGTAGATTGTCAAATACAGTTTTCAGAAAAAAGAGACTTCGCTGTTGCCCATGGAGCTGCATGCTGCTTCTTGGAAAAGCTCTTCTCACCATCCAAATTTTGGGAAGATAGGAAGGAGTACTACCCTTCAGGAATTGATCTTTTTAATTTTATTAATAATTAACAATGTCTGAAACACCATAATGGTTTCCATTTATACCTATACTTACCCAAAACTGGGGTGAGTAAATGTGTTCCCGGCTAAAATAGTATGGATCATTAGATAAATTACGTGCAGGAAAAAAGAAAAGGCCCATATTTATGGTAAAATCCTTTATTAATTTAATAACGCCCTGCCCACCAAAAATGAATCCAGACCTAATAAAATCAGAGTACTGGTCAACCATGTTAAAATACTGCTTATACCCCCCGGTAATATCAATTTGAAAATATTTAAAATCCAATAGATACTCTAGGGAGAGACTGCCTGATATAGGCTTTATTCCTGTAGGAACTTCCATATCCCATAGGCCTCTTAAAGTATCGTTTTCAAAGGCCACTGATTCAATATTATAATATAAGTTAAAACCAATAGAGCTAGCAGCTTCTTCTTTTACATAACTTTCGTAAAGTGCAGGCAGGCCTCTATAGTCATGAATTTCGTTCTGAATCAACTCCCCTCCTAAATTAGCCTTATATATAATAGATATTGAAGGAGAGAATATATAATCATTAACCATAAAATCGTAGGAAACAATTGTATCTACTAAGTCATACCTATAATTAAATTTTCTTGAGGTTACTACTTGATAATACTCTGATATTTGTAATTTATCTTTTTTACTTTTTGCAAATAGAGAGAATGTAAGAAAATCATCAGCACCAATATACCTACCATTAACTCCATTCTCCATAGAACCTGTGTAGTTATCATTTAAAAAACCTGAAACAAAAGATGTTTCACCAAAAACGACAACCACAAGGCTTAATAATAGAGTCAATAAAATTTTATTCATAAAGCTATACTACAGCTTCTGAAATCCCTTTTCAAGCTTATGAAAGTTATTCATGTTAACTTCGCCAATATCTTTTAACTCAATAGAGTCATTTACTATTGAAGAACTTAGCTCCTTAAGGTGGGAGACACTAATATCTGCCTCTTTTGACGACTCATATATACCTTGAATAATTGAAACAATAGAGTCAATTGCTCTATCCATAATTGTTAAGGCATCAGTAACATCTTTATTTCCTTCCTGTACATTATTAACTGTAGAAAAAATCCTATTTGTCTCGGTAGACATTGTTCCCATACCAGAAATAATCTCTCTAAAAGACTCATAAACAGTATCAATCTGCTGGGTTATAATATTAAATACCTTATGCAACTCTACCGCTGTATCATTAGAAACTTTAAACTGGGCAGTATTCTCTGTCATACTCTCTTTAATTATTTTAGAGTTTCGACTTGTCTCTTCTGCTAACTTTCTTATTTCATCGGCTACAACAGCAAAGCCCTTACCTGCTTCACCAGCATGGGCTGCTTCAATGGCAGCATTCATAGCAAGAAGATTTGTTCGACTAGATATGCCTTGAATAACATTTACAACGGATAAAATTTCTTCGGTGGATTGGGATAGAGCTTTTAATGAATTAAGGGTCTCCTCTAGTTTCTTAGTACCCATACTAGAAGACTCTGAAAGTTTATTTAATATTTCACCCTTCCTTTGAGCATCTGATGTCATATATTCAATTTGGGTAGTTATCTCTTTTGTTGCACTATACGAAGCCTTAATTGCAGCAGTTTGAGCATTGATCTTCTCCTCTACAACTCTTTTTGTCCTATCTAGCTCTTCATTTGAGTTTCGTCCAATCTCCGTATGCTTCATTAGAGTAGAAACTGTCTCCTCAAGGGAAGAGATATCTGTAGCAATATCATTACTATTAGTAGATGCTTTTTTAGCAGCCTCTAATAAAACCTCTCCCATATTAAAAGCAGACTTTGTAGAGTCAAAAAGGTCGGTAATTGATAATAAACTCTTATCACTCTTCTCCTTTTGACTATTTATTAAATCCATGTTTTTTTGTTGCATTCTAAATATCAAGTAGGCAAAGTTAGCTCCTAAAGCTAAAAATACAAATGAAATTAGAAACGCCCCTATCTGTAGACCTTCACCACTAGCCTTTAACATAGGAATAGATAAAATATAAAAGAGTAATTGGCCTAATAAAGCACTTATTATCATACCTTTAAACTGAACCTTACTATAACATAAAAATGGGGCCATTACTAAGACAACAGTTATATAAGTTGAGTACATATATATGTCATTGAACTCTTTTTTATCTTGCAAGGCATATAAACCCCAAGCACAGGCTGTAAAAAAAACTACACTTATCTTACTTGTTAAATAATACCTTTTTCTTACAACTAAAATTGAATTTACCGCTAATACAGCTGCAACAAAAAGCTCTACTCCACCAACAATAAAGTCAACTTGAATAAACCTAATTAGTGCAAATAACACAAAACCTACAGACAAGGAAAAATTGATAATAAAAAGAGTTTGTGCCTTCTGTTGCGTAACAATACCCTTATCCTTATATACTTCTTTAATTCTATTTAGTGATTTCATTAAAACTCCTATACTAAATTAAATAATAGATTGTACTTAGATAAAGGTCAAATATTCTCTTAGAATTCTTTTTTGATTGATTTAAACAGAGTGTAGATTTAATATATTCCTTATGAGGCTAATTTGGACGACTATATAAACACCCTTTCAGATATATTTTTTTTGAATAAAAAACCTTCAATTATCATGGATATAGAGGGAAATAACTGCATATTCAATAAAGAGGCCAACAAGGTTTTCAACCTGGATCTACTTGATGATATAAGGGAGTTATTCCCAGATATTTACTTAGATAAGGATATGGAGAGTCAAAATTGTATAAAAAAAAACACAAAAATCTCCTACCCCATTAATTTAACTCTATTCAAGAATACAAACCACTGGTTAATAGAGATAAAGGATAGTTTAGAGTGTCAATGGGATGAATTTGTAAAGTGTCAACGCCTACTACATGTGCTATTTTTAGATTTAATATCAATAAATAGTGAAAAAGATCTATATAAAACATTAATAATTAAGGCCCGTAAGATTTTAAATATTGATAGAATTGGAATATTATTATTCGATTCACAAAACGGTAAAATTAAGGGAACTTGGGGAACGAATAGATGGGGAGAGGTTGTTGACCAAAGTAGCTACGAGGGGTATTTGGCAGAGAAGGACTCATATAAAGAGAGTTTAGATTTTAAAAATTATGCAGTATATAATCATGATACCTATCTTTACGATGATGGAGAAATTATTGGAAGGGGCTGGAATACTAAATCGATTTTTTACGCTGGACAAAAGCCCGTTGGATGGATAAGTTGCGACAACTCAATCTCCAAGAAACCACTTCCTATATGGAAAAAGGAAATTCTTGGAGAGTTAGCAAGAATGACAGGAGAGTTTCTCTTTAACCTTAGATTAGAAAATCATCTTAAAAGTGAAGTAGAAAAAAAGACGGTAAAGCTAAATAAAACTATTCAGGAGTTAAAAGAGACGCAGGATAATTTAATTGAAGCTGAAAAATTAGCATCTATAGGAAGTTTAATTTCCGGTGTAGCCCATGAAATTAACACTCCAATAGGTGTTGCACTTACAGGAGTGTCCCACATTGAGGAAACCACCAAAGATTTAATGGAAAAAATAGATGGAGGTAGACTAAAAAAGAAGGATTTAGACATCTTTGTTAATGATAGTTTATATAGTAGTACTCTTTGTGTAAGCTCATTAAAAAGAGCAGGAGAATTAGTTAACATATTTAAGCAACTCTCAGTTGACCAAGAATCAACTAATAATGAGGAGCTAAATTTATCAGAGTTAGTAGAAAATGTTTTACTATCAATAAAATACTCAACAAAACTAAATGGTATTAAAGTTGAAACAGATATAGATAAAAACATTAATTTCATAGGGAATCCTAAAAGTTTCTATCAAATCCTAACAAATTTAATAAACAACTCCATAGTTCATGGATTTATTAATATACCTAAACCACTAATTAAAATATCAGGAAGGATTATAAGCGGAAAAATCGATGTAAACTATTCGGACAACGGAGTTGGAATACCTAAAAAGCTTCACAAAAAAGTTTTTGAACCCTTCTATACAACAAAAAGAAATCAAGGAAATACAGGTTTAGGGCTAAACATTATATACAACAGTGTTTTAAAACAAGGTGGAAAGATATCAATAAAAGATCACAAAGATAAAGGTACACAATTTAACATACAATTCAATATATAATACAACCATACAATTAGTTTCCCATAGAAAATAACCATAAAAACATATATTCATTTTAGAAGAATTATTAACAATTACACTTTACAATGGCTGTTTTTTAGTTTGTTTACGTATTCACCAAACTATTTCTTGACGGATTAGAAATTCTATATAAGAATAGGTCTTACAACTTCCAAGGAGGAATGACCTTTGTTAATTTTTACAAAAGAAGGGATGTTTGCGTCAACATTAATACTTTTATCTTCTATTTTTTTTATAAGTTGCGATTACGGAAACCTAATAAGTAATACAAATGAAGAAATTGTTTTAGAAGAACCAAACCTAACCATTAATAATTTCTATATTGATCCTAATAAATGGGAGCTACAGTGGTCAGATGAGTTTGATGATAATAATTTTGATACTAACATTTGGCATAGACAAATATGGCTAAATCCACCTAACAATGAGTGGGAACAGTACACTGGTGACCCAAATACAGCTTATGAGCAGGATGGATGTATGATTCTTAAGGCAGAAAAAAAAACAGGTCTCCCAAATTCACCTGGAAACTATACATCTGCAAGGGTTATATCAAATCCTGGTGGTCAAAATGGTAACTCAGGGTCTGATGGTAAAGTTTTTAAATATGGAAAGATCGCTGCAAAAATTCAACTCCCCTATGGTAAGGGTATCTGGCCTGCATTTTGGATGCTCGGAGATAACATAAACGAAACAGGAGGCACTACTCCATGGCCTAGTTGTGGTGAGATAGACATTCTAGAAACAGGATTTGCAGGGAATAAGGATGGTTATTGGGGAAATGCTACTTTAGGAGGTGCGCTCCACTATGATACCTCTGTGGATAATAAAGCAACTTCATGGGCTTATGATACAGATCATATATCATTAAATAGTGGTAAATTTGCAGATGATTTCCACATTTTTGAAATAGAGTGGAACGCAACCGAGATAATTTGGAAGGTTGATGGAACTCAGTACTTTAGAAAAGATATATCAGACCCTATTTTTAATGAATTTAGGAATAATTTTTATGTAATATTTAATATTGCAATAGGGGGTAATTTAACGGATTCACCTGACGATTCAACTGTGTTCCCCCAATATATGAAAATAGACTGGATAAGACACTACACAAAAATAGAGTAAAATTGACAATTTAGGAGTTTAAAATGCAAAAAGAGAACAGCAACAATAGGTTTACATTTTTAAGACTATTAGGAGTAAGTTTATTAACAACAATGATATTAATATCAAACTCATGTGATCAATTGGATAAGTATTTCAATGAGAATACAGACAATCCAATAATTGATGAACCAAACGGAGAAGATTCAAACACTGATTATTCAGAGTTATTTAGTAAAATATTTAACCCTAATATGAGTATTGATTTCACAATTCCAGCCAAAAATATAGAACCAAAGGATGTTCTAGCCATTGGATGGGAGGAGACATTTTATATAGGGGTAATTGACTTTGGTTCTGAAGGCTTTGCCTTTGAAGCAAAAGCTGGAAATATTAATGATTGGGGAGATTACATGGGTGGATTTGCCCTCGGGATGAGACCTCAAGACTATTACAACTGGAATCCTACTAACTTTTTTGATTTATCTGGTGTTGATCATATATCTTTTAAAATTAAATCGGATAGCGTTAAGGCATCTGAACTGTTGTTTATGTTGCAAGCAGGTGGAGATATTGAAGGAAGTACTATAGATAATTATATGACAAATGGTACAAATATGGCAGCAGGATGGGTTGATGTAACAATAGACCTAACTTTAGCACCATTTTCCAACGCTCCATTAGATAAAACAGCCACAATATTTGCTATGAAAGGTATTAATACTATTTTAAAGAATGAAACAATACACTTTAAGGATATAAAATATTTAGACTCTTCAAATAACATAGTTAATATTCTCCCAACTGGAGGATGGAATAGAAACGCCCTAGCAGAAAATCCAACAATAGAAGCTACAAACCCAATACCACCGTCTACGACCTACTACAAGATATTTAGTGATGCCTCTACTTTATCCAGTGGAAATAGTGTTAACAATGTATCTATGTATGGAACCTGGTGGTGGGGTGCAGCTCGATATAGTCAAGAGTATGTATTAGGAAACATGGTATCTAAAACAGGATTTTCAGGAACACCACAAGAGTCTTATGCTATTACTTTTGCAACAACTAATGTTTCAAGCACAACCAATAAAATTATTTCAATAGATGTTTATCCTACAAGTAGTATTGAATCATTTACATTTAGAGTTATGGATGCAAACGAAACAATGAAAGATTTTACATTTGACACTACATCAAGCTTAACTCCAAACATGTGGAACACAGTTGTGTTAGATATTTCATCAGGGATTGATACTACATCATTAAATAGTATTGGGTTGGTAATCCATAGTGGGATTCAAGGTGGTGCAATATTTATTGACAACATCTTTATTTATTAAAATTTTAAACTTATGTTATAAATAAATGGTTCACCCCTTTATTATATGACACTAATTTACGATAAGTATAAGAGGTCTAACTAATAATTAAAAAATAATTAGACCTTAATACTTTTAATAACTAGGAGCATAAGTGGATAGAAAAGAGGAGTCATACTCTATAAGAGAGCAAATATTTTTAATGTTTATGCCCTTTTGTACACTTATTTCCATAATAAGTTTACTAACAAATAAAAATGATATAAGAAGTAATGTCCTATTTATTATAGCAATAGCGTATTTTACCACACTAACCTATTTAAGTTACAAAAAAGTTTCTATACCAATTATTCATAGGTTAGGAATATATGTCTTAATCTTCTTAATACTACCTGTTTTATGGCTTAGAGAGGTAGAGTATTTTCCACTAAACATAACATATACAATACTAATATTTATGTTATTAAACTATTTAACAGTTGGAAAGGAGAGGATTACACTAAACATATTAGGAATAACTCTATTAGAGTCCCTATTGCTAATTTTCCATGATAAAATTCAAACAACAACTCCATGGATAATCTTATTTCCCCTAGTTTTCCTCTTTCTAGCTCTGCTACTTATAACTATAGAGAGGGCCTATGAGATAGAGAAATTAAATACCCAAGAGAGGGAAGATAAGCTAACAAAGTTAACGAGAATAGACCATTTAACCGGACTATATAATAGAAACTATATGGAACAAAAGTTAAAATCTGTACACAATATATGGAAACGTGGTGTTCAGACCTACTCCCTTATAATGTTAGATATAGACTACTTTAAGGATTATAATGACTATTATGGCCATATAAAAGGAGATAACTGCTTAAAAATAATTAGTAGTATTTTGCAGGAACAAATAACAAGAGATACAGACTACGCATTTAGATATGGTGGTGAAGAATTTCTTATTATTTTAGGTTTCACAGATGTATATGGGGCAGAGTTTGTAGCAAATAAAATAAAAGCTGCAATTGACGTAGCTAAAATTGAGCATAACTCATCTAAAATAAGTAATTATATTACTATAAGTATGGGTATTTCAACGATAAATGAGACGTATAACTCTTTTTCAGACCTTCTTCTTATGACAGATAAAGCCCTTTACCAAGCAAAAAATAGTGGGCGAAATAGAGTAATACATTATAAAGAGGATTCCCTTGTCACAACCTAAGAAGAATATATCATTCTAGTTTATGAAATTTCATTTTCAATAACTAATTAAATACTGTAGAATAAGAATTATGGAAAATATTATATTAAAAAATAGTGTTATGGAGTTAAGTTTACTAAAACCAGGCACAACATATAAAAAAGCAAGGTTTGATTGGACCGGAATTATAGAGCAGGTAACAATTGGAGATACAACTTTTTTAGGAAAAGAGTCTAATGGGATCGAACATGGGACAGAAGGCCTGGGTTTAATTAGTGAGTTTGGGATATCAACTCCCCTATCATACTGGAGGACTCTACCAGGGAAAGAGTTTATGAAAATAGGTGTTGGAGCATTAACAAGAAACTCCTTAAAGCCGTATAATTTTTTTAAAGATTATGATATTAGGCCATTTGAGACAAAAATAAAGAGCTACCAAGATAGAGTTACATTTTCACAAACAGACTGTAGTGTAGGCTCTTATAGTTACAATTATATAAAAACCATAGTTATAGAAGATAATGTATTAACAATTTTTTATAGTTTAGAAAACAATGGACATTCCACAATTAAAACAGAAGAGTATAACCATAACTTCTTAAAATTACAGGATAGAAAGATATCATTAGATACAGAGATAAATATAAACAATAAAATATACCCTAAAAAACTTATAGGCCCCCTATCCCTTCAGGGGAATAAAAAGATAAATATTAACGAGAATAATGACCTAATATATCTAAAGAGTAAACTTAAAAACAGACCGGATAATTTTGTTTGGAACGTAACAAATGGAGATAAATCCATTCTCTGTAATGAGAACTTTCCAGCATCTAAGTTTGCTTTATGGGGTAAAAGCCACGTAGTATCCCCGGAGGTATTCCACTCCTTCTCTATAGAGCCAGGTAAGACCCTAGAGTGGAGTAGAAAATATACATTTAATAACTAAAGGGACTGTTGCAAAAGTAGATTGTAGTGCTAGATAAAATGAGAATATTTAAAATAGTTTTCTACTTTAAATCCTAAGCGGTATTTCTTAGAGTATGATAAAATGGGATTCCAACTTCATTTCTTGCCAGTCTATAACCTAGATATATAATATTCATAGACATTAACTTCCTCTCTGTAAGTATACCTGTTTATATTATGCGGTATATCCTCCCACTCCTTTTTCACTTTTTTCTAGAATAGATTGAGGTAGTTCAAAATCTTCAAAAATAAATCGAATTTACCTTTTATTAATAAATTGATAATCTGACAAATGAATCACCAGAAATATCCTGTAGTAGAAGAAAGCCACTATTTTCTACCCTCCATGGTTTAAAAGAGAACGGTAGTATTTCTATATTATCAGATGATAGATTATTTTTATTAACCCCAGCAACATTGATACTAATGGTTTCGCTAATATTATAACTACCCATCCATGGATCTAAATTAAGTGGCTCGCTAGTAGATGGATCATAGATCCCGTTAAATGGATCGTTCTTTACTAAGTCACTTACCCACTGCTCAAATAGTACATTTGAATCTATACCATATGTAGCTCCTATAGACTCCCATGAATTCCGTTGATTTACTACTAGATCTACTAAAAAAGCAATACCTCCATTATCAACAATCTCATTAGAATCATTAAAAAATAAACCTCCCTTCTCCCAAAACAACCAACTCAAAAAACCAGAAACTGCTCCTCTTTTACCTGCTGAATCTGACTGACCTAAATGATTACTATGAACCAAAGAGATTGCTGCAGGGTCAGATAAATATTTTGCATAGAAACCAATATTTCCACCACTAACACCCAATCCACATAGTGATTCTGTTAAATGTGCTAAACCTTCATCTAAGAATAGCTCCATAACTGGAGGATTCAAATTACCTCGTAGGTACTGAGAATATGTCTTTTTCTCAAAATTAATTAAATGACAAAATTCATGAACAAAGGTAGCTAAGAGGGAATTTATCGAAAATGAAAAGTTATCATTTTCCGGGACACCTAAATACAGAACTTCCCCTTCATTAGAATATGGGTTATATGAGTTAGATGATATATTTTTATCTCTTAAATATAGATCATTTGGGTTAAAAAAACCAATTGCAATGTTACTCTCGTTAAGATTCTTAGAGAATAAGATATTAATTTTATCATCTGAATCGACATCTAATACATTTCCCCAAATAGTAAGAACCTTTTTATAATATATAGAACTAACTTGTTCAATTAATCCGGTAATAACATCAGAGGACATATCGTTCTCATTATCCCACCAACACAATATATTAGAATCGTTATATAGCAATGAAAATTCTTTATTGTATGCGACTCCATTGTTAGAACCACTAATATCTGCTACAAAGAAATCTTTTTGTCACCTATTAAATATGTTTTGTTATTTATACTTCTACTTAAATTAGAATTTCTTTTATTAATAATCTTTGCACTTCTGTTAAATGTAAGATTTACATCTTTTATAAATGTATTTCCAATACTTCTAATATCTCTAAAACTTCTATTATTTGTAGATTTATTATTCAACGAAAGAGACAGATCAAAATTCATAATTTCTGGACCTAAAGATATAAAATATCCTAACTCCATACTACCCAAAGGAATATCCATCTTTTTATTGGTAATAATGTATGTATTAGCTAATGATCCATCTTCTATATTCAACTTTATACGGTCTAAAACAAGAGTCCCCATTCTAATTTCAACATCAGATAAAACTTCTGAAGCTTCAACAATAAAAGCTTTTTCTGTAGATAAAATTTCACCATTTTTATCATACCAAGAGATATTACTTGAATTGGATGAAGCTTTAAAGCTAATAAATTGGCCATTATTATAACTAGCTTCATTAGATGGAAATATGATCTCTCCTATAGGTTCTACTGTTGCACCCTTATCTAAATTACATGATAGAATAGAAAGTAACAATATAACAATATACTCAAGTTTAATTAACCTCAAAGTAAAACCTACTACTATATAATTCATTTACAGCATAGTAATCAAAACTCTGAAAAAGAGGATCTCCATATATATATTGAGCTAATAACTGTATAGAATAGTTCCCTTTTACATCAAGAACAGAATTGTCTAAGAGTACAGAGTTCTCTATGGTAGATACTTCATACACAGTACCATCTGGTTTTGTTACTTTTACTTGATAAAGAGAGATATTATTCAGAATATCCCAGGTAATAGACAATTTTCCATTCAAAGAAATATCCTGGCCATAGAGAGCATCATGTCCTGAATCATCCTGGATTAAAATAAAATCTAAGTCTTCTCCAAGATTTACAAAATCTATTTCTCTTGTTAAATCCTTATAAGCTCTACTTTCTACAGCTATACTATAGGTACCTGTAATAGGGCTACCTAAAAATGCAGTATAACACCCAATATCATAATCAAAATCCAATAGGTTCATCTGATTATATGGGGTTAATATGTACACTAAAGCACCATTTATAGCCTGCCCATTAACCCCTTCTAAATATACTTTTGCTTTAATTTCAGATGTAGTAGATACTTCTAAAACTGATCGAATCTTTAATGTTGGTTCATCGATTTTATCATCTAA
Source organism: Thiospirochaeta perfilievii (assembly GCF_008329945.1). Lineage (NCBI taxonomy): Bacteria > Pseudomonadati > Spirochaetota > Spirochaetia > Spirochaetales > Spirochaetaceae > Thiospirochaeta > Thiospirochaeta perfilievii. The sequence goes on from NZ_CP035807.1 coordinate 1,516,625, forward strand.
ATCGCAGCTAAGTAATATGACAAGAAATAGAGTTAAAAGCTTTTTCATTTAATCCTCTTAACGGTCTCTTCTAGATCAATACAAAATATTTTGCTTTCTCCATCTAATATCATATACTTATCTTGATATATGAAGTTGTGATTAAACTGGTTAGATCCTCCATATACATCAGAACTTTTGGCAACTAAAGTACCATCTTTAGCATCAAAAATATAAAAGTTCTTTTGGCTACCAACAAATAGATAGCCACCATATACTACTGGTCTAGCACCAAGAGTGAAATCTATAGACAAATCCCCCCATACTTGCTCTCCTGTATCCATGTTGACACATTGAACATTATCTCTCTGTATCGCAGAATACGAAAATGAACCATTAGTTGAGTAAAATAGGTTGTCTACAACAAAACCACCTGAATCATCCCCAGAACCAGGGCTAACCTCATATAATAATTCTCCTGTTGATTTATCTATTAATCCAAACCCCCTTATATCACTTAAAAATAGATTATCACCACGGTTATAGAAGTTATACTGTGCACCACCACCAAATAACTTGTCGACCTCAGTTTCCCATAAAATATCACCTTTTATTAGATCCAAAGCGTAGTATTTGGGTCTCCATTCATTATTAAAATCAGAAGCATTACTTCCAAAATAGGCTGTATCATCTTCTATATATATAGAACCTTCTATCGACTCTTTATAACTCAAGTCGTTTTCATGTAGTACTGTTATTGTCCCTATATTTTCATTACTACTATTGAGTTTTACATCATCTACAATATCAATAGAGACTAATCCTAATGGAATACCATCTGAGGTTTCACAATATCGCGTACCCCAATAAAGTGTAGTTCCTACTGAAAATATATAATAACCAGAATGCATAAACTGATTCTTCTCGTTATCTGGGTATCTGTTTACACCATCTAATGTTAAAAATATCCTCTTTTCTACTTCTCCTGTTGTTGGATTTAAGAGTAAAAGCTCTGGTAATGAACCATCAATAGCAATAATATGTCCCCCAACATAGAGTGGGCTATTATACATATCTATATTATCAGTTTTATCCCAAAGAAGTTCCCCGCTCTCCATAGAAAAAGCTATAAGGCCTTCCCTTGGGTTTCTCCTATACCCTATATTGTCAACCACCAAGATTTTATTTGAACTGGTAGTTCGTACATCCAATGTCCATTTTAATGGTATAGAGATATTCTTAATTTCTTCATCTTTTTTAAATATTTTATCTAATATGAGAGAACAAGAGCTTAATAATATTAGTAGTAATACAGGTAGAATAACTCTACCTGACATTTTAATAGTTTTAATCATTTCACAACAGTTCCACTAGTTTTATATATATTTTGATAAGACAGCCACTTTTCAATCTGTGAACCTTTATCAAAGGCTCCTTTCGAAAGACTGTAGTTATCTCCAATACCCCAAATCTCATCATCAGACATCTCTTGTAAATGGTTTACATTCTTTCTAACATAAAACTCTCCATTTTTCCCAATAGGGGTTCCCCCTAATCCAGTTAATGAACGTTTCTGATCAGACTCTAAAATAAAAGAGTCATTTGCTGTTGAACCGAATATATCACCTAAAATCTTCTCAGGATTTGCTACTAATCTTTTAGCTGTTCTACAAGCTTTTGCATTTCTAAAATAATTCCTACTGGTATTTGTCCAAAATATAGGTTTTGTTAGAACACCATAAGCTGTATGAAAAACATTACCTACATCAAAAGCTATACTTAACCCCGAAGAGACTTTTCTAGCTGTTTGTTGTCCCTTACTATCTAAGAACTCAATAGGATCGTTTTGAGTCCCAACAATAAACCCAATAGGAATACTACTATCGATTCTATTTTGAGGTACTACATAATTTTTTGTTACATATTTATACCCATAGGTCCAACTAAATGACACTTTTGGTACTCGAAACCATCCAACTTTTACATACTTTACTTTTCTAACAAGCTTTTTTTTATATTTAACTAGCTTTTTAAAACTTTTTTGAGCGAGTTTAGGGTTAACATAATTTTTAAAATAGTCAGAATTAGGGTTTAAATCTTTTATCCCTTCTTTATTAAAAATTTCACCCGTTTTTATATTATTTAACAAAGGGTCTTCAAAACCAAAAGCATCCATTATACCAAAGGCATTATTAGAGTTTAATCTTACAGGAGGTATAGAATATGGTCCTAATAATAATGCACTTAAACCACCAGATAAGTCCCCTACTACTTTATCAATTCTGCTCATTAGAACATTCTCTCCTACAACTAATGGAGAATACCCTTTAACCGGAGAACCTATAGTTATTAGAGCTTTTACATTTTTTTGGGCTTTATAAGCATACCCTAGTGCTCTCACTCCCCCTTGGCTGTGGGCTATAACAACTGTGTCTTTATTTAAATATTTATTATGAACATATTCAACTTGGCTTTCTATGGATGTCTCATCAGTTCTAGGTATTTCTCCTGTTACAGTATCAGGTTCACCTAGCTTACTCATAATCCCTTGGAAAAATATTATCTCTTCTGAAAATAACTGCGAAGATAAAACAATTATACTAATTATAAAAATTATTTTTTTCATATTATCACCTACCACTCTATTCTTAATAAGGATTCATCAACTGAGTTGATATCGATTTCGCTATATAATTGAATTTCTGTTTCTATATAATCTAGATCTGATGGATCTCCAATAACTGGAATGACTTCATATGCTAATCCACCTTCATTTTCTAAATCATCAATCTCTTCAAGGGACATTTCCTCAATATTTTCTTCAGATTCTATAATTGGTAAACCATAGTCTGATGCGTCGATACTTTTATTTAGGTCATATTTTGATTCAGTTATTTCTCCAATTTTTAACATTTCACCATCTACTTCCTGGTATACATATTCTGTCGTGGTAGTTAAATTTGTTCCATCTTCTAAAATTTCCTCTGATTCTGATCCAATCAATAGTTCATCAATTAAATCAAAAGTAAGCTTTAGATTATTTGATGGTATATTTACTAGCAGAGTATTGCTCTCTTCATCTACAGTTATATCTTTTGTTAAGTCATATAATTGAGTCTTAAAGTTTATAAAATTGGGTATTCTAGCCTGAATGAACATTTTATTCATACTGTCAAAAACCTCAAAACCCATTTCAGGTTCTAATAAATTTAATTCATACCTTTGTTCTAATTTATTGCTAGTTGACTGGAAAATAAATAGATCTCTTTCATTTGTAATACAACTTCGAGCAATACCATCTGAGAACATATCTGTGGGGTAATCTATTCGAGAATGAATAATTCCATCGATCTCTTTAACTGATAAACGGTACCTTTGTTCCTCTGTGATTCCACCAATTTCCCTGTTATTTCCTGAATAGACAGTGACATCAGCTGAAAAGCTTTTAATATCCTCTATAGATCCAGATTTAACTGCAATAGAGACAGGGTCTAATTGTTGGCCAATTGATGATTCTAAATTAGACAGACTAGTTTCTTGTTGACAAGACATTATTATAACAACACTTAACAACACATAACAACACATAACTTTTTTCATAATATTTCCTTTTTGTAATTTAGATAATATTAGATAATGTTTTATTTGTTTGCAAGCATTTTTTTATGACAGTGTTAAAAGTTTAAAAATGGCTGTTGAAAGTCTAATCGACTTTTGCAACAGCCCCTTTTTAGAATATAAAATCCAAGCCAATAGTAAGGGTATCATTATTGTCATACTGGCCAAATGTAGTTGTAGCCCCACCCTCTAATAGTAGGTACTGAGCATAGATTTTACTATTGTCATTTATACTATAAGTAGCCTTTGGTTTTGCCATAAAATCCCTATCAACAATACTGTATGAACCTGTAATTTCTAGAGAGAGCTTTTCATTTAGATATGAATCTGAAACTCTACCCATAATTGATAAAGTCCAATACTCATCCGAAGTACTATATTGTGGATCTAGTACTCCAATATTAGAACTACTTAAAATAACATCTCCCACACCTTGAAGAAGTATGTTCATATTGTTTATTGGAAGGTTTATATCAAATCCTAGAATATACTTTACAGAGTTGTTATTTACTGCAGGGTCACTTCCATCTAAGTCATTTGTTAGATTATATGCTAATTCTCCCTTTGTATTAAAAGAGCCTATTTGAGCTGCTATATCAAACCCTATTGTTTGAACCCTATTATAAATAAGATTAAGCCTTAAATTTTCAAGAACATCTGCTGGGTCTAAGGTAGGTTGCTTTAAGAACCCGTAGTAGTAGGTAAAACCTAAATCCATGTAGTTTAGACTTGTTGTAAATCTTGCTGCAACTTGGCTATCAATAAAATACTCTGCTTCATCAAAGTTAATAGTAGAAACTATCGTAGATGCAGCATTTTTAGACTGTTGATCTGCACTAGATTCAATAATACTTTGTGGAGTGTTATTTGGTAAAGATGCTGTAACTTGTTCTAAAATACTTGGATAAGCCATAAGATAAATAGTCTCTTCCATATTTTTTATATATGCTGGGGTCCAAGTTCCACTTAAAGGAATATTATCCCCTTGAAAGCTAGGAAGATAGGACACTTCTAAAAGAGAATTAACTCCTATTGGAACATTTACCTTTACCATCTGTTGGGAGATTTTACTATCTAAATAACTTGTCCCAAAGGGATCGGAGTAGTCTAAGGGATTTAAAAGGTCTACAGCGTGTATCCCATCAGCGTTACCCCAAATTGGTTTTAATAATCCTACCTCTAGATCAAACATAGAGTTATAATATCGAATATAGAGGGTATCTATAAATGTAAAAGCTCTATAGGGACTATTTTGTAGGGGGAAATCACAAAAGTCATTAAAATTTTCTAGCTTAACATCAAAGTTACCAATTATATCAAAGGATGAACTCTCCCCTGTTATATCTATATCCAGGTATGCAGCACCCCTCCACTCACCATCTATATATTGAGTATTAAAACCAGCTAAACCACCAGAGTTCACCATAATAAGTGAAGTCTCTTCCTCATCCATATTAAAATCATCTTCAAAAAAGAATGAGTCCTCCTGGGCAATAAGTATAAAAGAGATACTAAATAACAGAATTAAAAAATTAACTTTTTTCATACTATTTAACCCTTCCAGTTGTTAAAAACCTCTTTTCAAATAGAGCGGGATTTATTCTTTTATTAACTTCTACCTTCTTATTAATAATTACAGAGGATCTATCATTTAATAAGTTCGCCATTTTTGTACTACCAGGAATCCAAAACCCATCAATCTTCTCTAAATCTCTAATGGTAAGAACCTTATTTAACTCACCATCTTTATTATAGAGTTCAACCTTAATAGGTATTAAAATATCACTATCCTTTATAATCCACTGAACCCGTCTACCATACTGACTATCTGATAAATCCTTTGGAATAGACTCTACAACATAACATTCATAACCATCTAAACTCTCTTCTTTTAATAGTTTATGGTTATCGTCATCTATATCTCCTCCTGACATATCATCATAAGTAAATTCCGTACCCATAAATGCTGAATCCCCATCGGAAGCTGCAATTCTACGAACCTTTCCTAAAGCTGGCATAAAGATCCACTTATCATCCCCACTCTCATTCTCTTTTATTAAGAACCGAGTATCTTTAACAGAAGCTGGAGCCCGGAAAACCATTATCTGATTCGAAAGTTCATTTGAGTCTGAGTTTCCCCACATCTCAACTACTCTACTCTTTTCACTTCCATTTGCTTCTGTAATAATAAGCTCTACTAACATGTGGGTTGAGTCTGGACTCTTCTTCGTCTCCATCATCTCCATTACATCTAATCCTGTAACGGAATAAATTAAGCTAGTTGATAATAATAATCCTATTACTAATAATTTTTTCATAATCTCTCCTATTTTCTAATAAATTTTGGTTTAAAAATATTTAATAATCCAGGCATTATGGTCATAGAAGCTATAGATGCAATTAACATTGTTATTGCAATAAGCAGACCTAAATACATTAGTGGATAAAAGTTTGACTTTAATAATACAGAGAATCCTGCAGCAACAGAGACGGCATTAAAAATAATAGCCTTACCAGAAGACATTAAGGACTCTCTTGTTACCTCATTAACATCATCTAACTTCTGGGAATATTTATGATATGAGGCTAGAAAATGAATGGTATAATCGATTCCTATACCTATAGCTATACTTCCAACCATTGCTGTACTCATATCCAGTTTAATTCCTAAAAAGCCCATTAAACCGTAGTTAAATAGAACTGTAAAACCTAGAGGGACCATCCCAAACAGTCCAGCAAAGAGGGATTTATATGCTATGGAGAGAATAATAAAAACCATCAATAAAGATATTAAAACACTATTCATAGCTGATGTCGTAATTAATCTTGTAATACTATCCTCTGCTAAGGCTGTTCCGGCTAGTGATACATTGTATCCTTTAGGGAAGTACTCTTCTATATAGTTATTAATTACTGGAATTAACTCCCTTGTGAACATATTCCCATCATTATTCATCATAACTGTCATCTTAATATTCTCTGGAGAGAGAGGGTCATCATTTTTACCTACAAAACCTTCAAGTTTTCCAGTCATGGCATAATATTGGCTTAGTAGATTGGATAAGTCTAACATTTCATCATGACCATATTTAGCAGGATCAGTTGGTATTTCAAAGAAGTCATAACCTTTATAATTTGTCTCTCTCTTTAGTAGATCAAGAAGTTCTACTGCTGAAATATTAGGGTTATCAGCCCTTGCATATGCACTAGTTAAAAGATTCATTAAACCTGTAGTATCTATATCTTTATTTCTATTATTGTTAACTGGAACTACTAGTTCTGCAGAACTATCGTCTTCATAAAAACTATCGTCTTCATAAAAACTATCGTCTTCATAAAAACTATCATCTTCATAGAAACTATCATCTTCATAGAAACTATCATCTTCATAGAAACTATCATCTTCATAGAAACTATCATCACTATTTACTACTGAATCAATATCTCCTAGACCATCATCTCCATCAACATGCATTACCTGGTTCATTCGTTTAACAGTATCTGTAAATGATAAAACCTTAGGGATCTCTTTGTAATTTGTTATTAAATAGTCACTTAAATCATCCATAGCCTTTAATAGAAGTGGATCTACCCCAGCACCTTCCCCATTTATTACTATGTCAAATGAGTTAGTTCCAGTAAACTTATCCCTTAAAAACCTATCTGAAACCCTAATATGAGTTGTCTCCTTAAAATACTCAATAACAGCATTATCAATAATTAAACTTTTGGTTCCTATACCTGAAAGAACTAAAACTATTAAAGAGAAAAAGAGTATAAGGTACTTTCTTCTACCTAAGGAGTCATAATATAGACTTAGGCCCCTTTCCAATAACCCCCTCTTAGAGTAATTTTTTATACTCTTTTTTTTAGAGGCACTTTTATAATTAAAAACTAGTAGGGCAGGAATTAGAGTTAAAGCTACAATAACTGCAAAAACAATACCTATAGATGTAAATATACCAAAGTTACGCATTGGACTAATAAGACTAAAACCAAGGGATGCAAAACCAGCAACAGTTGTTAAACCAGCTAAAAATATCGGTTTTTTAACATACATAAGGGAGTTTAATATAATTTCATTATGTTTTTCCCTGGATAGTTCTCCATTATATGCCTTTACATCATCGTAGTAGTGACTAATAACATGTATTCCATAGGCACTTCCCACAGCCATCATTAACACTGGGATAATTATACCTAAAATAGATAGGGGAACATGCAATAGTCCCATTAAACCTATTGTCCATATAGTACTAATTAATACTGTTATCATTGGAAGTAAAATCCCACTTAATCTTCTAAAGGATAGAAATAAGGCAAAAAGAAGAACTAAAATAACAATAGGAATAAGTAGGGTTAAATCTCCCATCATATTCTCAGTTAACAAAACAGTCATAGATGGAAGTCCTGCTATATAGAAGTTTATACCATTATTATCAATACTTTCTGTTAACTTTTTTAAACCAAAATAGATATCCCTCTCACCATCCGGACCTAAATCCGGTTTTAGTGTAACCATAATTTGGGAAGCACTATAATCACCTGAAATAAATACATCTTGGTAAATATCCCAGGATAATATCCTATCCTTAAGTGTTTGAACATCCTCACGAGTTCCAGTAAAATCATCCACAAGGGAGGTAACAATTAGAGAACCATCAACACCATCTATATAGTCGCTATTAGTTAATGATTGAACCCGATCCACTCCTTCAAGCTTCTCAAACTCTTTAGTTAACTTATCTATAACTCTTAACGATTCAACACTAAATATTGAACCATTCTCCATCTCCATACCCACAGACATCATTAATACTGGGCCAAATATGTCCTTAGCTCTATCTATTGCTACCCTCTGAGGATTTTCTACAGGTAAAAAATTGAAAGTATTATTATCAATTTCAACTTTCTTTAGGTTGTAGCCAAAAAACAATGTAATAAGTGTTATTATACCTACTATAGTTTTAGGATACTTAAACAATCTTTTCATAATTATTATCCTTTAATTTACACTAATACAGTGTAAATAGTGTAACTATTAATAAATATTATCCCCTCAACCAACCTATAGTCAATATTTAAAATGTTAAGAAATTATTAATTTGATTTTAAGTACTCTTCCATCGCTTCTGGAGTTAATATTCCATCGAGGATTATATCAATTGAGTATTTTAAAAGTTCTATCTTAGAAAACCCAACAATCTCTGGTCTCTCCCATGTGGCTAAACCTCTAATACTGTTTAAAAAAACGTAAGGAATCATCCCCACATGTATACTCTGTTTTATAATTCCACTTTTCTGGGCAGCTGTTGCCAAATCTTCAATAACTTGCTGAATTTGCCCATTTAAAAAGAGACATTTAGGAGAAAATATTATCCTAGCTGCGTTAGGGTCAACCTTTGTAGGATTCTCAAAGTTAGTATAGTGTTTATATAGATGCCTTATAGCAAGGTGTATCTTCTCTATAATTGTTTTATTCCTACTGGTAAAAATATTGGATATATCTGTTAAAATCCCCTCCATACTAGAGTATATTATCTCTTCCATAAGGTTCTCTTTTGAACCAAAATTATTATAAATTGTCTTTTTTGAGATCCCAATTTGGTCTGCTAACTCATCCATTGATATTTTACTAAGTCCAAACTTAAAAAAAATCTGGGAAGATCTCTCTAATATTGCATCTTTTTTAGCCATATAAGTATACTATACTATTTATCTCTAATTTTGAAGATAAAGTAGAATGTCCCCATCTCTTTTAGAAAATTTAAATCCACACTTCTCATAGGCTTTAATTGCAGCAATGTTTTTTCTATGTACTTCAATTTTTAGTTTGTCATTCCGTTTAAAGTGCTGTTTAAAAAATTCTATTCCATCAAGGATATACTCTTGAGCTAAACCTCTACCTATAAACTTCGGATTTATTCCTAAACCCAGGAAAATTCCATCATCTTCAAAGTAATACTCCATTAGACCAAAAAGTTCACTATCCCTATTATATGCAACAAATCCAAAACAACCTCTTGGACCTTTAAGAGGGTTATCTCCCCTATCCTTACTCTCATGGTATCGATCCATATATAGGGCTGTTTCAAAGCCAGAGTATCTCCAAGACTCTATCTCTAGGACATTGGCATAGTTAATTCTCTCAAACCTGTAGATCAAAGTTTCCAATCAATATCTCCTCTCCGTTTATTTTAATATACAGGGTATGCTCTCCACTATAATATTTTCGGGTACTAATAGGTCTATTTGGGTGATTTCTACTTATTTTAGCAGTTTTTAGGCCTAGTAGTTCCATATTTTTTAATTTAAAAACTTTAGGACTCTTTTTACCATTTGCTTTTTTATGATAGATAACATAATCCACAACTAGTTTCTGATTTTTATCCGTTTCAGATTTTAGATCAAAACTAAAAGAGAGGGACTCTCCAAGTTTTAATCTCTTAGTAAAGCTAACACTATCTAAAGTGTATTTAGGATTTATTGTGTAACCTAAAAGCTCTAGGGTTCCTTGATCCCCCTGTTTTATAAGGGTTCTTAATGAGTGCCTAATTATCCAATCTAACTCTTTAGAAGAGTTCTCCTCCTTCCAACTTTTAAGTGTTGCTACAACTAAGCCTGGATGATCCTTTGCTATATCATTTAGATTGTTAGCCACAGACCTCCTTACGTATAACTCCTTATCATCCTTTAAAATTGTTAAATACTTAATTATTGGTGTTGGATCTTTTACAAAATCCTGAAGCCTAATACCCCAGGGCAGTCTAGGTCTTAGTCCCTCGGAAACTAATCTTCTAACATCTACATTATCACTTAAAACCCACTTATCAAGGAATTTAAAACACCTTTCGGGATCCTCTATTAAAAACCCTCTAATTGCAAACTCCGATGTAAAAATTTTTGTTAACTCCTTTAAAGAGACCATAAATAGATCAAAATATTCTAAACCATAACAACTTATATAGTTGGATATTGATAAAATGATAAAACCTCTACCATCTGAAATTGATTGCTTAAGTATCTCCAAGCTTTTAGGAAAATCCTCTGGCAACCTGGGTTTTAACTCCCTTGTTACAAGTTCCAACCTCTCAAAAAGTCCGGTATCCCCATTTAAATCCCTCAATATGGATCTTTCAAAAGCTATATTATCAAAATCTTTATATACTTTCTTAATATTTAAACTAAATTCACTAATAGATGTTTTGTTAATGCTATTTCTCATATACCTTATAATACAACAATTATGTTATGATTACAAAATGGTGATAAAATGAGTAAGTTAATATCAATAGAAGAGTTCTTATACACAAATAAAGATATACCAATAATAGATGTAAGATCTCCTTTGGAGTATGAAAAAGGACACATTCCAGGTGCAATAAATATACCACTTTTTAACAATGAAGAGAGGGCAAAGGTTGGAACATGTTATAAGCAAGAGGGACATGACCTAGCGGTTGAACTTGGATTAGAGATAGTAGGTCCAAAATTAGCAAGCTTTACTAGAGAAGCAAAAAAAATTAGTCCAAGCCTAGAGATTAAGGTCTATTGTGCTAGGGGAGGAATGAGAAGTTCCAGCTTTGTTTGGCTTCTTGAAACATCAGGTTTTAAAAAGGTTTTAAGACTCGAGAAGGGTTATAAAGCTTTTAGAAACCATGTATTAGATTTTTTTGATAAGGATTATAATCTCTTAGTACTATCTGGTATGACTGGTAGTGGTAAAACAGACATTTTATTAGAGATGGAAAAGCTTGGACTTCAAGTTGTAGATCTTGAGGGCTTTGCAGACCATAGAGGTTCAGCTTTTGGTGGTATTGGGAAAAACCCAGAGACTTCCACAGAGAAGTATGAAAACAGTATATTTAATAAGATGAAGGATTTTGATCTTTCGAAACCGATATGGGTAGAGGATGAGAGTCGTAATGTAGGAAAGGTTCTAGTTCCTCCTGCCATTTTTAAAAAGATGGAAACATCCCATAGAGTTGTAATAGAAGTACCTAGGGATATAAGAGCAGAGCGACTAGCTAAGGATTATACAGCCTATGGGAATGAGACAATTTTAGACTCGTTAAAAATTATACAAAAGAGATTGTCTGAAAGATACCCTAAAATTGTAGAGTATGTAAAAGATGGATTATATAAAGAGGCTGCAATACTTATTTTACCCTATTATGATAAGTCCTATACCAAGGGTATAGATAGAAGGGATAAGGAGCTATGTACTATTTTAAAGCTAAATAAAGATGACCCAAAAGAGAGTGCAATTAAAATTAAGGAGATAACCAATGGATGATATAAAATTAACAACACTGACTAAATTTTCAGGATGTGGAGCAAAGCTTGGACCAGGACTACTAGATAAGGCTCTTTGTGGATTAACACAACCAATATTTCCAAACCTAATGGTAGATTTTACAACAAGTGATGATGCCGGAGTTTACAAGATTAATGATGAACAAGCCCTTGTAAATACCCTAGACTTCTTCCCACCAATAGTTGATGACCCCTACGCTTTTGGTCAAATTGCCACTGCAAATGCCCTGTCTGATGTTTATGCAATGGGAGCAACTCCAATTACAGCTATGAGTATTGTAGGTTTTCCTCTAGATAAGGCTGACATCTCGGTTCTAAGAAAGATTACTGAAGGGTGTCTAGATAAGCTAAAAGAGGCTAATGTTCCCTTAGTTGGAGGTCACAGTATACAGGATTCTGAACTAAAATTTGGTGTATCAGTTTCAGGACTAGTACACCCTGATAAGGTCTTGGTAAACAATAAACCAGAGTTAGGAGAAGTTGTAATATTAACTAAACCTATAGGAACAGGGACAATAAATACGGCTTTAAAAAAAGGATGGGCAAGTCAAGAGTCTATAAACGCCTCAATGGAGTCTATGGTAAAACTAAATAAGTACGCTTCTGAGATTATACAAAGCTACCCTGTAAAATGTTGTACCGATGTAACGGGATTTGGTCTAGTAGGCCACTCATGTGAGATGATCCTAGACTCAGAGGTTGGACTTACAATAGATTTTAAATCATTAAAACTACTTCCTGGAGTTAATGACTCTATAGAAAAGGGTGCGATCCCTGGTGGTACTAGAAAAAACCTAGAATTTAGAGGATCTTTTGTAGAGAATTTAGAGACTCTTTCAGATAATATAAAATACACATTATTCGACCCACAAACTTCAGGTGGACTACTCTTTACAATTAAACCGGAGTTTGTAGATCAAATCCTAGAAGAGATGGAATCAAATAATATTGACGCTTTTATTGTAGGTGAAGTTACAGATAATAAAGAGACTATTATAATTAAATAATAGCCTCTTATTATTAATTAACTATAATTTTGGGCCTGGTAAAGTTTACCTGAGCCCTCTACTTTATTTAAAAGAACAGGAACTAGAGCCCCTGGAAGAACTGAGTCAGGGCTATTAGGAGCACTCTCTCCTCCAAGGTCAGTTCTTAACCAACCTGGATCCATTAAGTTTAGTAAAACATTTGTCCCCTTAAGTGTTGGGACCATATCCCTTACATACCTATCAATTGCAGCTTTTGAACAACTGTATGCCATTAATTGAGGTTCGTTCTCTATTCCAGAGGTTACATTAACAATCCTTCCCCAATCTCTCTGTAACATTCCTGGTATAAATGCATCACACAACTTAGCAGGAACAATACTATTAACTAAAAAGCTACTTAAATAATCCTCAAAGGTAGGTTCAAATGTTTCCCTATATGGAGTCATTATTGCTGCGTTATTATATAAAATATCTAAATTGTCATTTGTTAAATTTCCTACCTCTTTAATTAATAGTTCAACCTGCTCTATTGAGTCTAATTCCGCAGCAATAGAGTAAGCTTTTACACCCTTTAAAGTTAGTTCATCAAGAATATGCTTAGTTCCTTCGAGTTTTCTTGAGTGTAGAATCACACGACAACCTTTATCTCCTAGTGCCCTTGCAACCCTTAAACCAATACCTCTACTTGCACCTGTAACTAATGCCCATTTATCTTTTATATCTTCCACATCTTTCCCCTATAATGCTAACTTGTAAATTTCCTTAATATCATCTTTATTTAAAACTTTAAACGCCCCTAAAGTTCTACTACTATCAAAAGATGCCTTTTTAGCAAGCTCATCTACCCTACTACTATCAAAATCAATTTCTGACAGTCTTATTGGTAGTTTTAAATCCTTATAAAAAGACTCTAGTGTTGAAATTCCCCTTAATACAGTATTTTCAGGATTTTCAAAATCCTGTTCTATATTAAAAACCCGGGTAAAAAACTGAATAAATTTATCCATATTCTCTTTATATACATACTTAATCCATGCTGGGAAAATAATACTTAAACCCGCACCATGGGCTACATCTGTAACAGCACTAACCTCATGTTCCATCTCATGGGATGCCCAATCACCACCTCGTCCTGGGTCAAGGGAGTCATTGTGTGCCACTGTGCCACAATACATAATCTCTGCCCTAGCATTATAATCCATAGGATTTTTTAGTATGTTATAAGCTTGGTTTATTATTGTCTTCATTGTCGCTTCGCATAACCTATCAGTTAAATCAACATTTTTAGTTGGAACAAAGTATCTCTCCATAACATGGGCAAACATATCCGATATACCGCAGGCTGTTTGATAGTCTGGTAGAGTAAAGGTTAATTCTGGGTTTAAAATAGAAAAAACAGGTCTCATACATAATGCACCAAAACCTCTTTTTAGCTCTTTATCTACATTTGTTATAACACTTCCAGGACTAGTCTCACTACCAGCTGCAGGTATTGTTAAAACAACACCTAGAGGCAGCATTTTATCTACGCTAACCTTATAGTCATAAATATCCCATACATCTCCATCATAAAAGTATCCAATTCCAATCGCCTTAGCCGAATCAATAACACTTCCTCCACCCACAGCTAAAATAAAACCTATATCCTCTTTACGGCATAACTCTATACCCTCTCTAACTAGATCAACTCTTGGGTTTGGTAGTACTCCTCCTAGTTCAAATATCTCAATATTTTCCTCTTTTAATGATTTTACAACTCTATCGTATAGACCGGTTTTTTTTATACTACCACCACCATAATGGAGTAGAACTTTGTTAGAGTATTTTAAAGTCTCTGAACCAACACTCTTTTCACTATCCTTGCCAAAGATAACTCTAGTTTTATTTTCAAATACAAAATTATTCATCTTTTCTCCTTTTATTTAATACATGCTAACACCTGGAGTTTGCTCTAGGTCAAGCTTATTACTTGAAAATATGTTATATAATATTTATTATTCATTTATGACCCATTATTCAATGAAAGAAATAATTAAAGAGACTGGTCTTACTAGTGATACCCTACGGTACTATGAAAAAGATGGCTTATTATCAGACATTCTTAGGCTACCAAATGGCCACAGAAGATATTCTAACCACGATCTAGAGTGGCTTAAGTTTATTTTATGTCTAAGATCTACAGGGATGCCTCTAAAAAACATTAAAAAGTATAAAGAGCTTATGAATCTTGGGGATAAAACAACTTCCCAAAGAAAGGAAATTCTTACAAATCAAAAATTGAGTATTTTAAATGAGATGGAAGTATTAAAAGAAGCACTAGAAAGAATAGATTGGAAAATCGAGTACTATGAGAGTGTTGAAGCCAACTTATAAATTTATATCTTAGAATCTAAGAGTATAATTCGTGAACACCTTGGATAAAGTTGCCATTAAAGTAGTATTTTTTAACATCCCCTAGATAGACCAGGGGATAATTGTTAAACCTCTAATTTTTAAAACTATGTACTGGAGCAGGAATTCTTCCGCCTCTATTTACAAAGTTAACAGATGAATACTTATTAACACCCATTATTGGAGATCCTCCAAGAAGTCCACCAAACTCTGCCCACTCTCCAACTTTTTTCCCTGGAACAGGAATAACCCTAACAGCAGTTGTTTTATTATTTGCCATACCAATGGCAGCCTCATCTGCGATCATCCCAGATAAAGTTTCAGCTGGTGTATCTCCAGGAACCGGAACCATATCTAAACCTACAGAGCACACAGAAGTCATCGCTTCCATTTTCTCTATGGATATCGCACCTTTATTTAAAGCTTCAACCATCCCTTCATCTTCAGTTAGAGGAATAAAAGCACCTGATAGACCTCCAACGTGGGTAGAAGCCATAATTCCACCTTTTTTAACAGCGTCATTTAACATACAAAGGGCTGCCGTTGTACCGTGGGTCCCAGCTTGCTCTAATCCCATCTCTTGGAAAATTCTGGCAATACTATCCCCTACAGCTGGAGTTGGAGCTAAGGATAGATCTAATATTCCAAAGGGAACGTTTAATCTCTCGGAAGCTACAGTAGCAACCATGTGTCCTAATCGTGTTATTTTAAAAGCTGTCTTTTTTATTTTATCAGCCATTACATCAAAAGTATCATCTAAGGATCCCTCTAAAGCACACTTAACAACACCAGGACCACTAACACCAACACTAATTACAGCATCACCCTCATTAACACCATGGAATGCTCCAGCCATAAACGGATTGTCCCCTGGGGCATTACAAAATACAACTAATTTTGCACAACCAATACCATCTGCATCCTTAGTTAACTCCGCAGTCTTCTTAATAACATGTCCCATATCCTTAACAGCATCCATATTAATACCGTATTTTGTAGATCCAAGGTTTATTGAACCACAAACCCTATCAGTAGATGCAAGAGCCTCAGGAATAGAGTCTATTAAGATTCTATCCCCCTTAGTAAAACCTTTATCCACAAGGGCGGAAAATCCACCAATAAAATCGACACCGGTATCTTTGGCAGCCTTATCCAAGGTTTTTGCAAACTCAACATAATCTTTATCATCTGTAGCTCCAGCTATTAGTGCTATTGGAGTTACAGAAATTCTTTTGTTAATTATAGGAACACCGTATTCAGCTTCTATCTGTTCTGCAACTTCAACAAGCCTTCCCGCCTTATCCATAATTTTATTATATATTCTCTCTCTGGCTATTTTTCCATCATGACTTACACAGTCTAATAGAGAAATTCCCATTGTTATTGTTCTAATATCTAAATGCTGATCTTTAAACATATTTACTGTTTCAGCAACTTCATGGGGTGTAAATAACATATCGTCTCCTAAATTCTGTGCATAGCTTGAAAAACTTGCTCATGTTGCATAGTTATACTTACACCAAGTTCTTCCCCAAATTGGTTTAAAATCTCTCTTAACTCTTTAATCTCTTTTGTAGATTTTGTAATATCCACAACCATTATCATAGTAAAAAAGCCTTTCATGATAGTTTGGCTGATATCTAAGATATTTATCTCATTCTCTGCCATTACATTACTGACCGTTGAAATAATTCCAACCCTATCTTCTCCGACTACAGTCACAACTGAATTCATATTCTTCCTCCAAGACTAATTAACTAATTATTCTATTTAATAGGATAATATATTATAGTTTCAAAAGATTCAATTTCTTCTATTCCACTAATTAAGTAAGAATGATATTCTTAGATCCTAAACTCAATCAAACAAGGATAATTTCATGGCCAAAAAAGAGAAACCATTGTCAGCTAAAAAGCAGTTAATGATGAATGAACTGCAAAAAGTTCAGGAACAGATGATAAAACAGTTAATAAAAAGACTTTCTGGGAAGGATAAAAAAATATTAGCTGATTTCCTACAATCTGGGAAAACTCCTGGTTCTAAAGAGTATAATGCTCTTCCTAAAATTGTTCAGGGTGTAGTTTTAAAGATGAACCTTAAAAACCTTGAAATCATGAGAAAACATACAAAGAATCCTTTTACAATTATAAGACTTAAGTTTTCGGCATGGACATTTAAAAAATTAGGAACTATTGATCCTAAGGATGCTAAAAAGAAGAAGAAAAAAAAGAAGAAATAGAGTTAAGGTCAACTAATTTTGATCCATTATCTATTGTTTCAAAAACCCGGTCTGATATCTGTATATTATCAAAATCCGGGTTTTTTAGTTTATAAAGAACTAAATATGGAAGAGATCTATAAACTAGGGATCTTTTTTTAGGTCTTGTGACCACTAAGACATAAACTTCTTCAGTTTTAAAGTAGTCTACTAGAAGATCTCTTTTAATCTTTAACCTATCTTCAAGATTTCTAAAATACTTTCTTAACTCGCTTACGGATGATTCTACAAAAACAATTTTATTTTTATATATAAAAAGCCCATCATACTCAGCTTTTTTTACTCCCTGTTCAATATATACAATCTGTCCATTTTTATCATAACAGAGTTGATTAGAACCCTTTAGCTCCTCACTTTTATCTTTTACTACAAAGGAAGTAACATCATCACACTGAAGTGCCCAGGATTTTAAATACTCATATACCCAAACTTCGTACTTCTCTCCAAAAAGATTATCCCCCCTATGGGAAAAAACATGGGAACTGAATTTAGATAGGATTAAATCTAACTCCTGTTTATCTGGGTTGAACTTCTTAATTGAATTATTTAAATCCTTATACATTAGCTCTTTTTTATTCTACTAGTCAGATATGCTAAAAAGAAACCAGAGATAAGAGCTATAGTCACACCCAGTAGGGCAATAAAACTTGTATCAAAACCATCCTTTGTTTTACTAACAATTTGTATTAAAGATGCGGCAATTAGACCTAAAATAAAGTATAGAGTTCCACTTTTAAACTTTTTAAAACAGACTTCTACAATTTTTGCAAATAGAACAATACCACTTGCTGCTCCTAGACTAAAAACAAGTATAGGGAGAATATAAGTTTTAATACTACCTAAATATGTGGTAACGACAGTTTCATACTCCCCAAGGGAGACTAAAAGTGCTGACCCTGAAAATCCAGGAACGATCATAGAACCACCAGAGAAAAGTCCACAAATATAAAGCCATATAAGTCTCAATGGAGAGTTATGGTCCTCTACGGAGCTGCTACTTTCTTGATTAAATATAATTGTAAGTAGAATAAGAGCAATACCTACAAAAAGTAGTAATATACGAATAATATTTGGTTTCATATCTGAATGGGATTTTATTATAAATGGTATAGACCCACCTATTAAGCCAATAAAAAAAGCATACGTTATCTCCCTAGAGACCTGGCTATACTCTAATAAATAGCTTAAAAGCCTAGAAAAAAGGAGTATTCCAAGAACAGCACCAACAAAGACTTTTAAGATAAAAAAGAAGTACTCTTTTCTCTTCTTTGGCTCAGTAAAAAAATTACCAACTGCCTCTGTTAGCTTATCGTAAATACCAAATATAAATGCAAAGGTTCCACCGGAAACACCAGGTATGACATTGGCAATCCCAATTGTCATACCCTTTAATATTAAAAATATATTTTTCATAAGCAAATGATAGGTAAAGAAGAAGTAGTAGTCAATAGAAATACTAATTAGTAAAACTATTTAATTTTTTACCATAAATTTTCCCAAAAATTACTGTGACAAAAACTACTCCTAAAACCAAAAAGTAGAGGTCTACATCTAAAACAAAGGAAATTATAGCTACAGCAATTATTAACATTGACTGGATTCTAAATGAAAGGGCTCCAGCTCTTTCATAATTTCTAATGATTCTTTCATCACTTCTGCTAATATCGTAATCTTCTTTGTACTCTCTATTTTTATATACTACTATCAAAAAAATTAAAAAAGGAAGTATCACCACTAAACATCCAACTCCCATCCCCCTAATATATTCCGATTTAAAACCAGTAATTTGATTAAAAAACAGTACTAGTACTAGTACTACTAAAACATTTACAATACCTATTAATGTTACTCTTTTCTTCAAACTCATTTTATTCATCTTAATTCTCCTCCCAAAATAGTTCATCTAGGCTTTTTCCCAAAGCCTTACAAATACTTATACATAGTGATATTGTAGGGTTGTAATTACCCGCCTCAATAAGCCCTATGGTTTGTCTAGTAACAGAACAAATCCGTCCCAATTCCTGCTGAGTTAAACCTTTTTCCATACGTGTAAGTTTAATTTTATTTAAATTCAATAGTCCCTCCTTACGTAATTTCAATATACATAATGTAATATTTATATTACATTATGTCAAATATATATTACATTGTAAAGAGAAAAAAATAAAGCTTACATAATTATGTATTATAATTACTTTGCATATTGACAATTAATCCGTTTAGATACTTAATTTATCTATCTAATTTGCAGACAAAGGACCCTACTTGCTAACAATGTCTGCTTATATCTTAATATAGTATAAGGTGTAGGTAGAGTAAGTTACTTAAGGGTAACCCTTAGTTATCTCTCAACCTTCAAACCTTATAATTAGGGAAAATATGGTACAATTACAGTTAAACTCAGATGAGAGCATTGAAAAGGCTATAAGCCAATTCAAAAAAATGGTTGCGAAAGAAGGTATTATCCTTGAAACAAAAAAAAGACAATACTTTGTTAAACCTTCAGCGTTAAAGCATGAAAGAAACAAATCTTTGCAAAGAAAAAAGCTTATTAAACTAAAAAAAGCTGTAAACAACAGAGATTCTAAGTAATCTGTCAATAGTCCTCTAATTTAGAGGGCTATTATTTACTTTATAGGCTCAATTCCATACCTTCTAAAAATCTCCAGGTATAGTCCACTTTTTTTAATATTAGATAGACCAACGTTAAAATCATCTCTAATTTTTTTAGTCCTAAATCCAAAACGATAGACTGTTGGTTTAAAAATTCTATGTATAACTACTTCCTTATCTTTTAAACTCCCTAATCGATCTTCAGCAATTACTTTAAAATACTTAAATATGTTTTCATCTATAATTATTAAATCCGCACCACGGTTAGTATACAATCTGTAAATTTGATTTATTTGATTAGCTGTTTCACTATATTTAGAACTGTTTTTTGTTACAATTTCCAATCCTTCTCCAATAATTTCAGGAGCTCTCTGAAAGGCTATTATATACTTATCTTTTATAAAACTTATGGGAAAAGTCTCTGGATAGTTACTCTCTTTTAAACTAACTAAGACATTATTAAATGTAATAACAACATCACTTAGGTATATATCTTCTACAAGGTTCTCTCTAACATTTATCATTCCATCTATGGAACCCTCGGCTAAGGCTTTAAACTCCCTTAATAGGGGCAAATATTGGAGTTCTACAGTTATCCCAACAGACTTGAAAGATTCTACTAACAGGTCAACTTCGACTCCCCTATCCTCGTCTTTAATAACATAGGGTGGAATTGAGTAGTCAACACCCATTACAACATTGTAGGAGTAGGAAATAATAGGGGATATTGTTAGAAGTAGAATAGTCATAATACTCTTTACCATAACAATATAATTATAAGTCTTCCTTCTAATATTTACAATTAATATATAATAACTGTTTAAAGAGAGGGAAAGATGATCTATATTTTACCTAGGAGATGTTTATGAATATTATTAATGTTAAAAACAGTACACTTAAGGTTCCTGAAATAGCACTTGGTTGCATGAGAATATCGGATATGACCCAGAATGATTTAAATAAGCTTATTACAACATCATTAGATAACGGTATTAACTTCTTTGATCATGCAGATATCTATGGTGGTGGAAAATCTGAGGAAATATTTGGAAAAACTATAAAGGAATTAAAGGTAAAAAGAGAAGATATTATGATACAGTCTAAGGCGGGGATAAGGGATGGTTTTTTTGACTTTTCAAAAGAGCATATTATTAACTCTGTGGACAAAATACTAAAACGTTTAAATACGGATTATCTAGACTGCTTTCTTTTACATAGACCAGATACATTAATGGAACCAGCCGAGGTTGCAGATGCATTTGACTCCTTAGAAAAGAGCGGCAAAGTAAAGTACTTTGGTGTAAGTAACCAAAACCCTATGCAGATTGAACTTTTAAAACGCTATGTTAATCAAGACCTACTATTTAATCAGCTACAACTGAGTTTAAAAAGAACAGGAATGATTGATGCAGGTTTAAATGTAAATATGAAGGTTGATTCATCTGTAAACCATGATGGTTATGTTTTAGACTACTGTAGACTAAATAATATCACAATACAGGCGTGGTCTCCATTCCAGTATGGCTTTTTTGAAGGTGTTTTCCTAAATAACCAGAAGTTCCCAGAACTTAACAGTGTTATTGATAGATTAGCAGAAAAATACTCAGTTACAAACTCAGCTATAGCTGTATCATGGATACTTCGACATCCAGCAAGAATACAAACTATAATAGGAACTACTAACCCTAAAAGAGTTGAAGATATGAGTAAGGCTGCTGATTTTACCCTAACAAGGGAGGAGTGGTACGAATTATACAGATCGGCAGGAAATGTACTTCCTTAAGAAAAACCTATACGTTCTACAATTTGTGTAGAACGTATAGGAAGGAGGTTTTTTATATTGTTTTAATGCCAGACAGAACTCTGCCTTTATTAGTTACAATATTATAATTTATCTTCTTTATCTTTGATAAACCATTTGTTTTAGTCTCAATATTAAAAAGTTCATCATCCCTTTTTGAGATAGTAATAATTAGTTCACTAAAAATCCCTGCTTTATACTGGTTTGTTTCACCATCATCATCATATAATTTATAGGTTGCACAGTTATCCACAAAGGCAATTAGTGTTATTTCATCACTGTTAATAGCCGCTACATTCTCTCCATGCTCTCCAAGAATTAAGATCCGATCTCTTTTAATAAAAAGTGGAATCTCATCAATATCTACATCGATATAGTTAAATCCACTAGGAGCAATTTTTAATCCTTCTATGTTATTATATTTATTTACCTTCCATAAAAGCATATCTTCAGGTAACCACACGTTTCTGCCAAATGTATTAGCCTTATATATTGGGGCTACCATAAGAGAGTCCCCTACTAGGAGCTGATCTTCAACCCTTCTAGAAATCTCATCTCGATACTCAAAGGAGAGGGGTTTAATATACATATCTCCAGTTTTGGAAGACTTCATAAATTCTGAATATATATAAGGTATTAACGCATACCTAAAGTTTAGTGTATTCCTTAGAATATCTGTAGTTTCAGAATCAAAAGAGAATGGCTCTTGAAGCCTTGTTCCTAGTGCAGCATGATTCCTTAATAGTGGAGTAAATATTCCAAACTGGGTCCATCTTGTAACTAATTCAGAGTTTGAATTACATCCAAATCCTCCAACATCTGCACCAGAGTATAAAAAACCAACCATATTAAGGGATGGCATCATCTTAATGCTTAGCTCTAAATGCTCCCACCAGGACTTATTATCTCCAGTCCAAATTCCACCATATCGATGCATACCTACATAGGATGCTCTAGAGAAGAGTAAAAATCTTTTATCTGGGTAGTTAGAACTAAAACTATCACTTGCAGCCCTGGTCATATTATATCCATACAGATTGTGTACATCGTAGTGATTCACCATCTCTCCATCAACGTTATGATAGAAACTCTTATAATCATCCATACTATTAGATATAGATAACATGGTACTCTTTAGATCAAAAAATGAGTAAATATCCAGGTTCTGTCCCTTAATATCCTCAATTTTATCAAAGGCTTTTTGTAGACCATCTTCTGAATAAAAGATAGCGGGTTCATTCATATCATTCCAGAAACCTTCGATCCCCTGTTCAATTAAACCACTATACTTATCACCAAACCACTCTCTTGTATCTGGGTTTAAGAAGTCAGGGAAGTGAACCTTTCCCGGCCACACTGCACCAACAAAGGGTTTTCCATTCTTATCTACACAGTAGTAGTTATTCTCTAAACCCTCTTCACAAATATCATAACCATCTTCTTTTTTACAACCTGCGTCTATAATTGGAACTAATCTAAATCCTTTATTCTTCATCTCTTTTACAAAATTAGGAAAGTTAGGGAATTTTGTTTTATCAATGGTAAAATTCTTATAATCCTCCATATAGTCAATATCCATATATATTGCATCACATGGGATTTTATTCCTCCTAAAGTTATCTGCTACCTCAGTTATCGATTTGTCATTAGGGTAACTCCACCTACTCTGCTGAAAACCAAAAGCCCATTTAGGAGGGACGTAAGATTGACCTATAGCGTTTCGAAATTTCTGTACTATATGTAAAAGATTATCACCTTCTATTATATAGATGTCTATATTACTTTTCTCACTGGTTATAGAAAGGATATCCTTATGTGTATAACCTATATCAAAGGCGATCTTTCCTGGATAATCGAAAAACAGACCGATCTGTTTATCCCCATCAATAAGAATAAAGTTATGGGCAGCATATAAGGAACTTTTATCAGGTGTATGGTCAAAATCATCGGAACAGAAAGATTCGTATAAAGAACCTCTTTTATTTATTCCACCAACATTCTCACCTAAGCCATAAACTATATCCCTCTTTCCCATTTGAAAGGTTAATTTAAACTCTTCATCCTTAATCTCTAACTTTAAAAGTGGATAGAGAGAAAGATCCTTAATATCAATTATATCACTGGTATCAATAATAGCCCCTGTATTAAAGGGACTACCTATACTTAATTTCTTCAATTATAACTCCTAAAAATCTACTTTATAGAACCTGCCATAACACCTTTTACAATCTGCTTTTGAGCAAAGAAGTAGAAGATAATTACAGGTAACATTGTAATTAATAATCCAGCTAAAGCGAAATGCCACTGCTTGGAGTATTGACCAAAGAAGAAGAACATCTTTAATGGAATTGTTGCCCACTCCGGCTTATTAATTGTTAGTTGTGGTAGTAAGAAGTCGTTCCAGATCCACATTACATTTAAAATTGTAACTGTAACTGTTATTGGTTTAAGTAGTGGAAATACAACTATTGAGTATATCTGAAACTGATTACACCCATCTATAACTGCAGCCTCTTCTAACTCTAAAGGTACACTTTTAATAAAACCGTGGTATAGGATAATAGATAGACTGGAACCAAAACCAACATACATAAATATTAAACCTGGAGGATTTAAGAAGTTTAATTTACCCATTAAGCTTACAAGAGGTAACATTACAGATTGGAATGGTATTAACATTGCTGCAGCAAATAACATAAAAATAAAGTTACTATACCAGGTCTTAGTTCTAACTAGAACCCAAGCCGCCATTGATGAAAATAGAACAATAAACACTGTACTCACTATTGTTATTGTAAGGGAGTTCTTAATTGCCATTAAAAAATCAAGTCTCTCAAAGGCTATAGGATAGTTACTAAGAACAAAGTACTCTCCAAAGGGTAGTGCATTTGTATTTATGAATATACCCTTCATAGTTTTAAAAGAGTTTACAACAACTAAATAAAAGGGAGATAAAAACAGTAGGGCTAAAAGTACTCCTACAATACTTAATATTATCTTATTTTTTTTAGACTCCATTAAAATTCCACCTCTTTTTTCTTACTTATAGACATTTGAGTTAAAGTTATAGCAGAAACAGCAATTAAGAATATAACAGCCTTCGCCTGTCCCTGTCCAAAGTCCTGCATTACAAAAGCAGTTCTATATATATTTAATGCCAACATCTGAGTAGATAGATATGGCCCACCATTTGTTAAGGCTAAGTTTTGGTCAAAAAGTTTAAATGCGTTAGAAAGTGTTAAAAAAAGACCAACTGTTGATGCTTGTGCAACTAAAGGCACAATAATGTTTTTCAATTTAAGAATAAAATTTGCCCCATCTAAATCCGCTGCTTCAAATAAAGAAGATGGAATATTCTGTATTGCGGCAATATAAATAATCATCATATAACCTGACATCTGCCAAGATAGAACAATTACAAGACCCCAGAAACCTGTTCCAGTTGTGGATAACCACCCTTTTAAAAATTCAATACCATAGGTGTCACCAATATGGTTAAATACCTTTGTAAAAATAAACTGCCATAAGAAACCTAAGATTAACCCACCAATAAGGTTAGGTATAAAAAATACGCTTCTTAAAATATTACTACCCTTTAAACCTCTAGTTACTAAAAGAGCTAGGCCAAAACCAATAGCGTTAATTAAAATAACAGATACAATAGCAAACTCAGCTGTAAATAAAAATACGTTTATAAAACGAGGCATTTGAAATTCTACTGTTAAGAATTTTGTAGTAACCATATCATCTGTAAAGGCTTTAACATAGTTTGTAAGGCCTACAAAGTTTGGATTAGCATCTATTCCATTCCAATCCGTAAATGACATTAGAATTCCACTAAAAGTTGGAATTATAACCACTAATAAAAATGCAATTAAGCAAGGTGCAACAAATAGCCCAAAGGACAATTTTGAAGTTTTCATTTATACCTCTATATAGTTAATCCGTAAAAAATCAGATGGGCAAACGCTTGCCCATCTAATGAAAAATATTATCTCGCGTTAGCCCACTCAGCTTTTGCTTGAGAAACGGCTTCGTCCCATGTTAACTCTCCAGCATAATAAGCTTGAATCTTAACACCTAGAACATCCATACCCCAACCAGAAGGATAACCCATAAATACCCAAGGAATAGTTTTTCCAGCAGAGATAAACTCTGTAATACTTCTACCTAATGGATCTGCTACAGGATAGTTCTCATAACCAGACTTCATAGGAGGTATAAAGAAGAACTTATTAACAACAATATCTTTTCCTTCCTCTGATGTATATAACCAGTTTAAGAACTCTTTTGATGCAGATTTTTCAGCATCTGTAGTCTCACTGTTTACAGACCAGTACATTGGAACACCTACAGCAATTGAATCTTCTTTAGCACCAACCATTGGCATTGGTAAGAATCCTAAACTATCAGCTACAGCTGGATCAACAGCTTTAACACCACCATAAATCCAGTTACCTTGCTGAATGATAGCTACTCTTTCAATTCCTAAACCTGTATCTACCTGAGTTGAATAATCAACAGCGTTTAATAGACCAGTATTCTCAGAACTAGAACTAAATTTTCCTTGAAGATCGATTATTTTTTTAAGACCATCAGCGTATTTAAAATCGATAGTTTTAGCTTCAGAAGCTGTTAATCCACTACCTAACTCTTGAGCTAAGGCAATATTTGAAGTATGTAAACCTGTAACCCAAGTCTCTTTTGCAGCGTATTCAAAAACAGCTTCTAGAAGAGGGAACTCATCGGCTAAATCACCATTTTTAATTTTTAAGTCTAAAGCTACTGCAGCAGCTTCTAAAGATTTAAAATCAACAATTTTACTTGCATCAATACCAGCAGCTTTGAAAATTCTTTTATTGTAAGCTAAACCATAACCCTCAACAGCAAATGGTAGACCTAAAAGTTGTCCATCCATAGTTACGTTTTCAGTTCCTACAACATTGTTAGCCCATGGTTGGTCAGAAAGATCTTCTAACATTGAGTTCCAGTCTTTTGCATCCTGTGGTCCACCAATATTATATATATCAGGCATATTTCCAGATGCATTTTTAGCTCTTAATGCAGCACCATAATCGTCACCACCACCAACTGTTTCAATAACAATTTTAACACCAGGGTTTTTTGACTCATAAAGTCTAGCAGCTTTTTGTAACTCATCTGCAATCTCTACTTTAAATTGAAAAATGTTAACTTCTACAGCTTTGTTAGATTCTGTAGCTTCTGTGTTTGAGTTAGCAAATACACCGTGTGCAAGCGCTAACATGAAAATCAATAATGTTGATAATCTTTTCATTTGTCTCTCCATTTTTTGTATATATAAATACACTATACAGTGTAATTTATTCTAATTTACTCTTTTGCAAGACTCTCTTTCTATAAACCTAGTCTCTAGAACTATGTGTCTAGTTTTAGAATTCCTCTCAATAATACCTAATAAAATATCACAGCTACTTCTTACAAAATCAGCATTTGGCTGCTTTACTGTTGTTAAGGAAGGGTTAAAATATTTACCATAATCTAAACCATCATAACCAACAATTGAAATATCACCAGGGACATCTAACCCTTTAGTTAGAACAGCCTTAGCTGCTCCTATTGCCATCATATCATTTACAGCAAAAACAGCTGTAATCCCTAGATTCCTATCTAATAACTCATTCATAGAGTCAAAGCCTGACTTTATTGAATAATCACCACTTACTAAGAACTCTTCACTGAAATCTAAGCCGTTTCCCATTAAAACATCTTTAAAAGCAGCAAATCTTTGGGGGAAACACATAACCCCATTCTTTCAGCAATAATTATACCTATCTTTGTATGCCCTAAACCAATTAGATAGTTAGTAACTTCTTTAACCCCATCTTCTTCATTTATACTCACGCTGGAAAAGAGGTCTCTATTAACCCCCTCTTCTATAATAGTAGAAGTAAATACAACAGGGGCCTCTAAACCCTCAAAATATCCCTCTTTATCCTTTGAAACAGCACCACCTAAATATATTAAGCCAAGTAGTTTCTTTTCAATAATAAATTGAGCTGCACTCTCTAGAGCATCCCTTTCCGCATGGTGGAAGTGAATCATAACAGAGTATCCCTTACTTGAAATCTCACTCTCTAAGGACTCTACAATATCCCCAAAAAATGGATTATACTCCCCTAATACAAAAATACCTATTGCATTAGAGTTATTTCTTTTAAGGTTTCGAGCACTATTATTAGGAACATAATTAAGTCTTTTAATAACCTCTAATACATGTTCTTTAGTCTCTTTTTTTACATCGGAGTGATTATTTAAAACCCTTGAGACTGTGCTAACGGCAACACCTGCTTCCTTAGCTACATCCTTAATATTTACAGTTTTAATAACAGACTCCTTAGTATAAATTACAAAAAAAACCAATTTTGGTACCGTTCTCGGTATCGTTTCCGGTAACGGTACCATTCCAAGATACCATAGAATTTCATATTGTCAATTTATAATTATCAAATTTTATGAAATTTCTTATTTTTCTAAAATTCATAAATATATTTAATCTATGTTTTCAAAAAAAATGATATATAATATGTTATGATACAACTTTTATCGGTAACTTAATTCTTCTGAAATATAGCATAAAGTTCCACTTTCACATTTTACATATAATTTTTATTGGGGAGTAAATTTTGAGACTAGCAAACTACACAAAAATATTTAAAAAAAACGGTTTAATGATTGTAGCCGGAATATTTACAATACTAAGTATAAGTTTCTTCCTATTTATACCTTTTACAAATACAACAAGCCGAATTATAAATGGAAGGACCTTTGACAGTCTAGAAACTTCATCAAAAATGTTCTCCCATATCCATCTTTGGAGCATGCCTAAATTTATCAGCTTAGAGAAAAATAAGCCTATTTTAGAATTTATATATAGCAAAGAACCTTCAAATATAGTTGCTCTTAGAGCCTTAGAAGAGATCGACAAAATTATTTTAGAAAATGATTTTTTACACTCTGTTTACATTTATAGCGAAACAAATGGAATTATATCAACTCTTTCAGGTTGGGAGAGAGGCGAGTTATCAGACAATACTATTGATAAACTTGTAAATAATAATATAGATGAAGCAACACACGTATTTAGACCTAGGCAAGTTAATTTTTTTAATAATAAAGAAAATACAAATATTTACTCCATGATACTAGGGAAAAGAGTAGATAATAATAAAACTACTTCTTGTATAATTATAAATCTATCAGTTAGTAAAATATCTGAAATAATTGCACCAATGGATATGAATATAACCTCTGATTTAGTTATTATAGACAGAAACAACAAAATCCTATTACATCCTGATAAAACTATGTTTGGTAACTCTTTAGATTCAACTAGCGATTTTTATAATATTAGTCAAATGAAGGCGGAAGAGGGCTCAATAGAAACTATTATCAATGGTGGGAAAAGTGTAGTTTGGTGGCTAGATCACAATGAATTACCCTGGAGGTTCATATTATACTCCCCTAAAAATGATTTATATCATGAAATAATTCAATTAAGAAAAATTCTAATTCTTTTATCATTAGGAGGAAGTATAGTCTTTATAATTCTTTTTATACTTGCATATAATAAAATTACTTTTACTAGAAATATCGAAGAGTCTATAAAAAGAGTTATAGATTACTACCCTGACCACGATTTAGAAGATGATTTTTTAGTAATGTCAGCTTTAGATAAAAAAAACAGTAAGTGGACAATTGCCCTAATAGGTTTAGAAAAGAATACTTCAAAAGACATATCCTTTGATTCTGGACTAAATACAATCTATTTTATTAGATGTAATACTAATAAATTTTGTTTAATATCCCTTCTATCTACTAAAAAAATGGTAGAATATCTACAAGAGAAACAATCAAGTGAATCTATTAAAAACAATGGGTTATCCTTTTCATTCTGTATATCATCATTTACTACAAATACAGACTCATTCATGTCTCAGTATACACTTTTAAACTCAAGTTTCTCTAGAAAGTTTAAATTTGAAAGGAATTCCCAGATACCACTATTAGATCAAAATGAGAAGTTAAGTAGTAGTTTTGAAATAAATGAAAATGAAATTAATCATCTGGACTCTGCAATACGTTTAGAAAACGCAAAAGAAGCCTGGAAAATTATAACAGAATTATTAGATCTTTGTGATAAAGATGGCTCAGAAGAAGCATTTCATTATGTAATAAATATTATTAGATACAGATTATTTCAAAACTCCATACTCAATCCAGAGACAATTGTAATTGAAGGAATAAATAATTTAAATGATGCTATCACAGATATTGAAACAATACCTGAGGCTAGGGAGTTATTTGAGAAATATTGCAATAGATTACAATCCATTAAAACCGGACGTACAGATTTAAAAAAAGTGGAAATACATAAAAAGGTTAAGGAGTTTGTAGAAGATAACTTATGTAACTTGAATTTAGGTCCAGACCTAATATCAGAAGAGGTAGGAAGATCATCAGGTTATGTTAGAGATACATTTAGAAGTATAGAAGGAGATTCACTTTCTAATTATATAGGAAGTAAAAGAATTGAATTTGCGAAGGATTTATTATTAAAAACTAATAAACCTATTAAAGATATAGCAGAAGCATCTGGTTTTATGAACTACTCATATTTTTTTACATATTTCAAAAAAATTACAGGAAAGACTCCTGGAGATTTTAGAATATCACAGTAATCTTCAATTTTTAAATAAATAATTAAATTTCAAAGTATAAATTCTCTATAATCAAAGTTTTATTTATTTTTCAAAGTACCTCGATTACCAAACCCATGTTGTAATTTAACCATGATTTGGTAAAAAAGATTTACCTTAAAAAACGGAGGAACAAAATGGAAAAGACAAAAAGAGTTTCAACTTTACTCCTAATGGCATTATTTGCCTTTAGTTCTGTATTCGCTAACGGTCAAAAAGAGTCTTTAGATAATAAGCCACTAATTATCTATTTATGGGATGACCCAGTATTAGTATCAATTGTAGAAGCCTACGAGAAAGCACATCCTGAAATTGTACTAGATAAACAGTTAATACCTGCTTCTGAGTATAGATCAAAACTAGCTATTTTATTAGCTGCTAATGCAGATATGGATGTCTGGTTTGGAATGGTTGCAAACGACACATTAACTCAAAATGAAAATGGATTTATTGAGCCATTAAATGAGTGGTTTGAAAAAACTGGTGCAGATATGAAAGCTGTAGATGCATATGATCAAGTAGCAATTCAAGATGGTAAAATAATAGGTGTTCCGTGGAGAGGAGGTGCATATTATACATATTACAACAAGAAATTATTTAAGGAAAAGGGTGTAAAAGATCCTACATATTATATTGAAAGAGATGAATGGACTTGGGATAAATTTGCAGAAGTATCAAAAGAAGTTGCATCTGGTGATGGTAATGTTTTTGGTGGACTGGTTCATACATGGACACCACAACAATACCATACTAGCGTTCAGGCAGGAAAAAATATTGTAACAAGGGACGGTAAGATTGATATAGGGCCAGAAACTTTTACTTTTTTAAAGCTTAGAAAACAGATGGAAGCTGAAAAATCAATGGACTCACTTATTGATATGAAAGTTAGTAGATTGCATTACAGTCAAGCGTTTTTCAAAGGAAATCTTGGAATGGTTATTATGGGAGAGTGGTTCCCGGGAATGCTAAAAGATGGTTATGACAAAGGTAGCTTTATAGACTTTGGTTGGGATGATTGGGGTATCGCAAGGGTTCCAAATAACTACTCTGACTACCGAACATGGGGTGTTCCAACAATGGTTAATGTTGCCTCTAGAAGTAATAACAAAGAGAACGCATTTAAATTTGTTAGTTGGTTAGGAAGTGAGGAAGGACAAGATGTTGTTGCTAAAGCTGGAGCAATGCCTGCAGTAGCTACTGAAGTTGCAAAAGAAGAGTTTTCAACCAATATCCCAGATGAAGAGTCTTTAATATATTTCTTTGAAGATAAAACAGCTATGCCAGGACCAATTACAAAATATTCATTTGAAGAGTCACTAGGTGTCGTTGCAGAGGAGTATCTATTAGGAGAATTAACTGATGATCAGCTTATTCCTAGATTAACAGAGTTACTGGAACAATCTATAAAAGAATCAAACTAATATTTTTTAGCCTGGCTTAGCCAGGCTATAAGGAGAATCTGTACATGAATAAGATAGAAAAAACGCCTTTGACTACAGTTCTATTTTTTTACTACCTAGCTTTTTGGGTTTTATGTTATTTATAATAATCCCAATAATAATGACGTTTGGCCTTTCCTTAACCAATTACACAGGTGGTCCGAATTTTAGCTTTACAGGGTTAAAAAACTACATAATAGCTTTTACAAGTCCAATATTTACACGTAGCTTATGGATAACATTAAAATATGTCATCTTTGCCGTTGGGTTTCAAATATTATTTGCATTGTTGTTTGCGATTATTTTAAATGAGAAACTTTTACTTAACAGTTTTTTTAGAGGTGTAATATTTCTTCCTAATATTATTGCTTCTGTAGCTATTGGTTTATCATTCATGGTTATATTAGAGCCAAATAATGGAATGTTAAATCAACTTCTAAACTTTTTTGGACTACCTTCTTCTAGATGGTTAGCAGATCCAAAATCTGCACTTGGAACAATAATAGCGGTCTCTGTTTGGCAGAATTTCGGTTATTATATGATCATTTTATTAGGGGGATTACAACAGATAAACCCATGCTTGTATGAGGCGGCTGAAATAGATGGCGCTGGAGCTTTAAGAAAACTAATATCTATAACAATTCCTGGACTTAGTCCTGTTCTATTTTTTTCATTCACTATGTCAATAATTGGTGGATTTAAGGTCTTTGACTTAATCTATGTAATGACTGGAGGATCAGAAGGTGGAGGGCCTGCTGGGTCAACTAAAGTTGTAGTATTAGAAATTTACCAGAACGCATTCCAGAGATTTAGATTTGGATATGCCTCAGCTCAATCTGTTATTTTACTAATAATTATCTTAGGTATTACTTTGTGGCAATATAGACAACAAAAAAAGTGGGTAACATATGATGCTTAGAAAAATGAAGTTAAAAGATAAGAATACATTAAGAAAATCACTGTCTTATTTATTATTACTAGTAGTTACAGTTATTATTTTAGCCCCAATTATAATCGCTTTTTCTAATGCGTTTAAATTTGAAGCTGACATATATGCTGTACCATTCAATTTAATTCCAACAAATCCTACACTTGAAAACTTTCATGCGTTGTTAGATAAGTTCCCAATATATATCTTCAATTCATTTAAAGTTACTGGAATTATTGTTTTTCTCCAGATTATTACAGCAACAACAGCTGGTTATTGTTTTTCTAAATTAAAATGGAGAGGAAGAGATTTTGTCTTTATCCTATATATTGCCTCAATAATGATTCCAGGACAGGCTGTAATTATACCACAATTTTTAATAGTACAGAATTTAGGGCTTTATAATAGTCATACAGGGCTTATTTTAGTATCAGCATTTACAGCATTTGGAACATTTCTTGTTAAACAATTTTTTGTAACAATACCTGAAAGTTTAGTTGAATCAGCTAGAATTGATGGAGCTAGTGAGTTCCTAATTTTTAGAAAAATTATGTTGCCTTTATCAAAAACAGTAATTGCAACATTAATTATTTTTTCATTTAGGTTCTTTTGGAACGATTTCTTCGGTCCACTAATCTACCTATCATCACCTTCATTGAAAACTCTTCCTTTAGGAATGGCTGACTTTGCCAATGAGTATTATACCTACGTTGGTCCACAGATGGCTGCTGCAGTTATTTCAATAATACCAGTTTTAATAGTTTTTCTAGCTGCACAGAAGCATTTTGTTCAAGGAACAATGTCAGCAGGAATTAAGGGGTAAAAATGTTTAATAATGATAAAAAAGGCTATATGACACTCCCTGTAGAGTCAGGACACGAAGAGCTTGTTTTAGATCTGTATAAGAAGTGGAATGCAGATGCACTAAGGGATTCCGATGGGACAACAATGTCCAGAGAGCTAGAAAATCTAGGTAGTGAAGTCTATTCTACTATCTGTGTTGTGAGAGCACAGCAAGATTTTGCTGATGCGCACCCTGAGTACCTTCACCGAAAGTATCTAATGTCTCACCCTAAAACAGCAACGGAGAAGAAGTTAACAATTAATCTTTTAGATGGCTACAGTAAAGATAAATACGAAGTTGATACAAATAGTGATCCAAAATTATGGTTCGAAGTAAGAAATAGAACAAATTCTTCGATTGTTAATATCGCAAATTGGGAAATTGATACTGAAAAAGGAGTCGCAATAATTAATAATGCAATTCCCTACAATGAGTATACCGTTTCATTTTTAGCTAGACAAGTTTGGGACTCAGTTTCAATGTATAATCACTTAACTAATGGATGGACTGGGCGTAAAATCAAAAGCCTTGACCCATACCACAAAGAGTGTAGGGAGTACTTAGTCTCTTGGTTTAAAAAATGGATTATAGAACATCCCAAAACAACTGTTGTACGTTTTACAACATTTGCATTTAATTTTGTAATCGATTCAGGAGAAAACAACCAAGATATATATCGAGATTGGCTAGGGTATGGGGAAACAGTTAGTCCAGAAGCACTAATAGATTTTGAGAAAAAGTATGGATACAAAATGACCCCAGAGGATTTTGTAGATAATGGATATTACAATGCTACATATAAAAATCCAAGTAAAAAATACTTAGACTGGATGGATTTTATAAGGGATTTTGTAGTTGGATTTAGTAGTGAATTGGTAGAGATAGCCCATAAAGCAGGTAAAAGAGCAGCGATGTTCCAAGGTGATCACTGGATTGGAACAGAACCTTTTAGTAAAAAGTATGAACAAATTGGTATTGATATAAACATTGGGGCTGTGGAGGATGGTGTAGCACTAAGAAGATTGTCTGACTCCCCAGGAGAAATGATAAGAGAAGCACGTTTTTATCCATATTTTTTCCCCGATGTTTTTAAAGAAGGAAATAATCCAGAGGGAGGATCAATGGATAACTGGGTCAAAATAAGAAGAGCACTTCTTAGATCAAATATCCATAGAATTGGTTATGGAGGATACCTCTCCCTTGCTAATAAATTCCCCAACTTTATTGAACATGTTTCAGATTTAAGTAGTCAGTTCAATTTATATTTAGAAAATACAAAAGGAACAAAGTCTAAAACAGTTGGACGAAAAGTTGCAATTCTTAATTCCTGGGGAAGTTTAAGGTCATGGCTTCAAAATGCAGTAAAGGATCAACGTTTTCATATACCTTCTAGACCAGACATTATGGAGTTTGTAGGAAGTAATCCAATGGAGTGTCTATCTGGCCTTCCCTTTGATATTGAGTTTATAAGTTTTGACGATATATTATCAAATGGAATTAATAGTGATATTGGGGTTATAATCAATATGGGAGACTCAATGACTTCATGGACAGGTCATGAACAGTGGGGAAATCCAGAGGTAATTAGCACTTTACGAGAGTTTGTTTCAAATGGAGGAGGTTTCTTAGGAATAGGAGAGCCATCATCATATCTTAAGGATGGGAGATTTTTTCAACTTGGAGATATCCTAGGTTTAGAAAAGGAAACAGGCTTAACTATGGGTAGGGTTGCTATGCCATTAAAGATAGATGAATCCCATATTCTATATCAATCACTAACTGGGCTAGAAGATTTTGGGAAAGATCAAGATGTATACCCTATAGATGAGAAAATATCCATATTAAAATCAAATGGTCAACAGATAAACTTATGTGTGAATAGTTATGGAACAGGTCGTTCATCATATATTTCTAATCTTCCATTCACATTAGAAAATTCACGCTTTTTAGAAAATCTTATATTATGGTTAAATAAAAGTGATTCTAAATTAACTCCATATCTGTCAGATAACCCCTATGTAGATGTTGCTTTTTATCCAGAGACATCCATGCTCGCCCTAGTTAACTCAACAAATAAGGAGCAAAGTGTTAAGATATATACAGAGAGAGATGGGTATTTAAAAAGAACTATTAAGGCATATTCTTGGGATTGGGAAAAGGTGTAGAGATGGATACAAAAGAAGCTATTTCTTATTGCATAGAGAGAATAAACAAAAATCTAAATACATTTCATGGGGATAAATTCCCCATGGCCTCTACCGAGGATGGTAAATATAAAGTAACTTCAAATAATTGTTGGACAGGGGGATTCTGGACAGGGATGTTATGGCTCGCCTATGAATGGACTGGGGATAATAAATACCGACAAGAAGCGGAGTCTCATATTGAGATATACAGGGAGCGCCTAGAAAAAAGAGTTGTTATTGATCATCATGACATGGGTTTTTTGTATATTCCTTCCTGTGTTGCCGCATGGAAATTAACTAAAAACTCCTATGCCAAAGAGACAGCACTACTCGCCGCTGATGTATTATTAAAAAGATATCATAAAAAAGCTGGAATTATACAAGCGTGGGGAGATTTAGATGATCCCACACAAAGGGGACGTATGATTATCGATTGTACAATGAACGTTCCTTTACTTTTTTGGGCTTATGAAGAAACTCAAGATGAGAAATACCTAATACCGGCACAAAACCATCTAGATCAATCAGTGAAATATTTAATTAGAGATGATAACACGACTTATCATTGTTACCATTTTGATGTTAAGACAGGGGAACCCTTACACGGCTCAACAGCCCAGGGAGCAGGAGATAATTCTTGTTGGGCAAGGGGACAAGCCTGGGGAGTATACGGCTTTGCTTTAGCTTATGAGCACTACCCAAAAGAAATATTCTTGGAAAAATCCAAGGATATATTTAATTATTACATAAATAATTTGCCAGAGGACCTTATCCCATACTGGGACTTATCTTTTAAAAAAGGAGAAGAAGAGAGGGACTCATCATCAGCAGCAATTTCTGTTGGAGGATTATTACTTTTAAGTAAAGTATTAGGGGAAGAATATAACGATTATGCTAAAAAAATTACAAACTCTTTAATAAAAAACTACACAACGAAAGAGTACCCAGAGCAACATGGACTTCTTATGCATTCAGTTTATAGCAAGCCCCACGGCCAAGGGGTTGATGAGTCGACACTTTGGGGAGACTACTTCTACTTAGAAAATTTACTTAATATGTCAATGGATAGGGTATCATATTGGTAGATAATAAATTCTATTCATCATTAGATCTAAACCCATTAAAAACAAAAAAGGATTTATTAGAAGCATTAAAATATTTCTTAAAACCTGTTGAGGAATGGGAATTCTCTGGGTCTACCGGAACATGTTACTCTAATGAAGTTGTAGCCCTTGAAGGGTTTAGTAGAATACTATGGGCTTTAGGTTCTGGAATAAAAACTGGCGAGTTTAAGAATTGGATTGATAAAATAACCGGTATGATAATAGATGGATGTAATGAAGGTGATAAATCCTTCTGGGGCTTTCCTATTGCATTCGATCAAAGAATTGTGGAAATGCCAGCCATAGCTTTCTTTTTAGTTGAGACGAAGGATATAATTTGGGATACCTTATCACCTAGAAATAAAACTTCAATAGGAAATTGGCTTTATAGTCTAAACGGGAAAGAAATTCCAAATAACAATTGGGAGTTCTTTAAAGTAATTGTTAATACTTGCCTTAGACTTCTAGGTTGTAAATATAATCAAGGAGAGATAGACCATAGTTTGGAAAAAATTGACTCTATGTATATAAAAAGTGGGTGGTACCTAGATAGTGAAAAGATTGATTATTATAATGGGTTCGCTTTTCACTATTACGGATTATTATATTCAAAACTAGCCAAGAATTTTGATACTAAGTGGTCGATTATATTCCAAGAAAGAGCTAATGAGTTTGCAAAATCATATAAACATTTTTTTTGCCAAGACGGAAGGGAGATTCCTTTTGGAAGAAGTTTAACCTATAGATTTGCTACAGTCTCCTTTTTTTCAGCTTGTATCTATGCCGATATGGAATTACTTCCCTGGGGAGAGATAAAAGCTATTCTTTTGGGTAACCTAAGATATTGGTTTAAAAACCCAATATTTAATGGTGATGGACTCCTCTCAATCGGTTATAGATATCCCAATTTATTTATGTCTGAACAATATAACTCTCCAACATCCCCCTACTGGGCTTTTAAAACTTTTTTGTTACTCAACTCTAAGGATGATCATCCTTTTTGGAAGGCAGAAGAAGTTATTCTTCCTAAACTTAAAGAAAACATCGTAATGTCAAATAAAAATATGATTATATATCCTTCAGATGGTAATAATCGGGTTTTATTAACTTCAGGACAGTATAATTTAGGTTATGAAGTAAACCAGCAAGCAGCCAAATATAGTAAATTCGCCTACTCAACTATTTCTGGTTTTTGTGTATGTAACGAAGGTTATATGTTGGAAAAAATCGGATGTGATAATAACCTTTGCCTGTCTGAAGATGGATACTACTGGAGAGTTAAAAGGGAAATTTTAGAAGCAAAAACAACTAAACAGTATATTTACACAAAATGGTCTCCATGGAAAGATGTAATAGTTAAAACCTTCTTAATACCCCACTTAAATGGTCATATACGAATACATTTAATTGAAAGTAATCGACCTCTTGTTTTTGTTGAAGGTGGATTTTCCATAAATAACGAGACATCAAAAGTTAAGGAAACAATAACAAGTTCAGAAATAACTCTTGAATCGGAAACTGGAGAGAGATCTAACATAATACAGATGATAGGAAAATACAATCAAAGGGTTTTAGAACCTATTCCAAATTTAAATGTATTATGGAATAGAGTAAAAATACCTATTATCCAGGGGAATCTAACAAAGGGAGTAAATATTATTGGGACATTTTATTCCGATACCAATTCTAAAATAAGCTCTAGGGATCTACCAAAATTAGATAGAAATAATAACTTATTAATATATAAAAATGGAAACATTATAAATTTTATGGAGGAACAATGTTAACGCTAAGAGTACTAGATAAAAATAATAAGACTTTAACTGAAACCAGCGGAGATGATATATATATTTTTTATAACAAAGAGTATCAAAAAGGTGATTATATTGAGCTTGAAAGTACACAAAATAATATTTTTGTACACTTACAGCTGGATGATGCTATTGGAGAGTCATTAGTATACTTAAAAGAGGGTAAGATTGAATTTAAAATACCATTTGATGAAAAAAAACTGTGTTATTCAGAAAAATCCTTTAGTGGAACAAAACACTTAATGTCAGCAAGAGTAGCTGAAAAAGAAGAGATATATAATTATAGGAATCTAACGTCGAACAAATATGATTACCATGGAAATAATAGTTTTTTCCCCCATGCATCTGCAAATGTAGAAACAAGGGATGAATCTGTATTTGCAGCAAAAAATGCAATAAATTGTAATCGTGCAAATAAGTCTCACGGGAATTGGCCATTTGAATCATGGGGAATTAATAGAAATCCAGATGCAAAGATAAAAATAGAGTTTGGTAGAACCCTAATTTTGAATAAAATAAAATTATATATTAGGGCTGATTTCCCCCATGATAATTGGTGGGAAAATATTACATTAAAATTTTCTAATGGGGAAGAAATTACATTTAAACTAGAGAAAACTCATTTGGGACAAACTATAACTTTTGATCAAATAGAAACAAATTTTGTTGAATTAAAAGAGTTAAAAAAGGCAAATGATCCCTCAGAATTCCCTGCATTAGCCCAAATAGAAGCCTATGGTTCAGAACTTCTTTAGATTGATATAATATGATAACCCCATGGTAAACCATGGAGGTTATCTATATCGAATATTTAAATTAACTGTTTCTTAATACATTAAGGGCAGATCCAGCTTTAAACCACTCAATCTGTAGATTGTTAAAAGTATGAACTAGAGGGATATTTACAATCTCTCCATCATCCTTTTTAATCTCTAGTGTAAGTTCAACACCTGGAGCAAACTCTTTTACCCCCTTAATTGCCAAGATATCTGTTCTGTCAACTCTATCGTAGTCTTCAGGATTTTTAAAAGTTAAAGCTAAAACACCCTGCTTTTTAAGATTTGTCTCGTGAATCCTTGCAAAACTTCTAGTAATTACAGCCTTGCAACCTAAAAGTCTAGGACTCATAGCCGCATGTTCACGACTAGATCCCTCACCATAATTCTCATC
The DNA here is from genome assembly GCF_008329945.1 of Thiospirochaeta perfilievii. NCBI lineage: Bacteria > Pseudomonadati > Spirochaetota > Spirochaetia > Spirochaetales > Spirochaetaceae > Thiospirochaeta > Thiospirochaeta perfilievii. The sequence continues at coordinate 1,556,829 of NZ_CP035807.1, forward strand.
ACCAATAATAAACCAACTCTTTCCAGCAGCCTTATACTCTCTAGCAACCTTACTAAAACTATGTTTTTCTCCTGACAAAATACTAGTAGCTTCCCCAGTTTCGCCAGAAAATGCATTTACAGCACCAGTTAACATGTTATCAGATATATTATCCAAATGTCCCCTATACTGTAACCAAGGTCCAGCTGGAGAGATATGATCTGTAGTACACTTACCCTTAGCCTTACACAGTAGGAGAGAATCGGTAATATCTTCTCCATCCCATGGAGCAAATGGAGTTAACAGCTGTAGTCGTTTAGAATCATCTGCAACTATAACTTGAACCCCTCTACCTTCCGGTTTTTGGTATCCATCTAAGTCTGTAACAAAACCATTTTTAGGTAGCTCATCACCAACAGGTGCCTCTAATTTTATATCTCCATTAGGAGTAGAGATTGTATCTGTAATTGGATTAAAGTCTAATCTTCCTGCAAGAGCCATAGCTGTTACAATCTCTGGAGACCCTATAAAACCTAAAGTCTCTGGGTTTGCATCATTTCTTGCTCTAAAGTTTCTATTAAAACTGTTTATTATTGTATTTCTTTCACCCTTTTTAAAATCATCCCTAGACCACTGACCTATACATGGACCACAGGCATTGGCTAGCATAACACCACCAACATCTTCAAAATCCTGGGTAAATCCATCCCTATCAATAGTCTTTCTAACCTGGGTAGAACCAGGGGAAACAAAGTATGTAGACTTCATTTTAATACCAAGTTTTTTTGCCTGCTTACAAATCGATGCAGATCGCCCCATATCTTCGTAGGATGAATTTGTACATGACCCAATTAGTCCTGAGGATAGGTTTAATTCCCATCCCTCTTTTGCTCCATCTTCCTTTACTTTAGAAAGTGGATGGAAAGCATCAGGGGTATGTGGTCCTGTTATATGTGGCTCTAAAGTTGATAGGTCTATCTCTATAACTTTTTCATAGTATAAATCTGGGTTTGCTACTACTTCAGAGTCTGGGGTTAATATATCAATATTTTCCATAGCTAATTTTGCTATATCAGCTCTATTTGTAGCCTCTAAATAGTCCTTCATTCTACTATCGTACTGGAATACAGAGCATGTAGCCCCTAATTCAGCTCCCATATTAGTAATAGTAGCTTTCCCAGTGCAACTTATGGATTCACACCCATCACCAAAATACTCTATAATTCTATTGGTTCCACCCTTTACAGTTAACATTCCAATTAATTTAATAATTACATCTTTAGCAGAAGTCCAGCCATTAAGCTTTCCAATTAATTTTACACCTACAACTGTAGGGTTTTTAACTTCCCAGTTTAATCCAGCCATTACATCTGACGCATCAGCACCACCAACACCGGAGGCACACATTCCTAAACCACCAGCATTAGGTGTATGGGAATCTGTTCCTATCATCAGCCCACCAGGGAATGCATAATTCTCAAGTATTACTTGGTGGATAATTCCTGCTCCAGGTTTCCAAAAACCTAAATTATATCGGCTAGAGGCGGAAGCTAGGAAGTCATAAACCTCTCTGTTTTCATCCATCGCAACAGCTAAGTCACTATCTTCCCCTTTATATGCTCTAATTAAGTGATCACAATGAACAGTTGCAGGAACGGCAGACTCATCCCTTCCAGATAGCATAAATTGTAATATTGCCATCTGTGCTGTGGCATCCTGCATAGCTACCCTATCAGGATTAAGAAGTAGGAAACTTTCACCTTGCTTAAGATCCTGATTTTTTGGATCATCAAGATGTCCATACATTATTTTTTCAGCCAAAGTTAAAGGTTTATTTAACCTATCTCTAACAACAGATAAATTCTCTCTTGTCTTATTATAAGTCTTTTCAACAAGACCTAAAGTTGTTTCAATTCCCGCCATATTAACTCCTTTGTTTAGTGCTGTGAAAATATTCACAGCTAATAGTACTATTTATATCTATTTTTGTAAAGCATCTGAACATAGACTCTTAGGTTCCACATGAACAGTAACAATTGCATCCTCTCCAAAATGCTCTTTTAACCTATCTTCCACATCATGGGCGATACTATGTCCTTTCTTTATTGTAAAATTATCATTAACTCTTATATGAAGAGAGAGAACAACTCTCTTACCAACACTTCTAGTTCTTATATTGTGGGGTTCACTGCAGTTTGCAGTAGACTCTACTATCTTTTTAATAAGGGAAGTGCTTTCACTACCAAGGGATACATCTAATAAACCAGCGACATTAGTTCTAATTATAGAAAGAGCCTCTTTCAACAGTATCAAACCTACTATAATACCAGCTAATGGATCCAGAATAACCCATTTCCCTCCCAAGAATATAGCTCCAGCTATACCCAAGGATGCTCCAATTGATGAAAAGGAGTCAGATCTATGGTGCCATGCGTTGGCAATTACACTAGGACTATTAATTTTTTTTCCGGCATTCTTTGTATATCTATACAAGATCTCTTTTACGACTACAGATAAGATAGTTATATAAAGCGCCCATATTTTAGGTGGGTGTAAAATCTCCCCATTAAATACAGCTCTAAACATTACAAATGAGTCTTTACCTATAACAATACCAGCAAGGGCCAACAAAACACCAACCAGGAAGGCTGAAAATGTCTCAAATTTCCCATGACCAAAATGATGGCTACTATCATCTGGTTTTTCTGCAAAACTTAAACCCACATATACAACTAAATCACTTGCTAAGTCTGATAGTGAGTGGAATCCATCGGCAACTAGGGCTAAACTTCCTGAAAAAAATCCCACTAGTAATTTAACAAAACTAAGCAGAATATTTACAACAGTTCCAACCAGGGTAACTCTCTTTCCATACTTATAATCACTTTCCATAACTATCCTCTAATATCCAAATATTTTTTTTAATGATAACTTTTCAAGGTCAATTCCAATTATTGTCTCTATCTCGCCAAGATCCATAATCTTTTCATCCCCAATTATTAATATGTTTTTTACCAAATTTTTTATATAATCATTAAAAAAGAGCTCTAAATCATCAACAGTAAGATTTTTAACCCCATTATATATTAATTTTCTCATATCTATATTCAATCCATATCGTTCAGACTCTTTTTTTACAAAATAATAGTCTCTTTTAAGTATAGATTCACTCTCAATATTTTTTAATAGAGATGATTTTACTGCATCGAAATAGCTATTAACCTTAGGGAAAAAATCTAATAAACCTAAAATACACCTTAATGTTTCAGGAACCTTATCCGCTTGGGTCCCAACGTAGAAATTAAATATAAAATTTTCATCCGTATTTCTTGGCAAGGAGTAACTAGCATAGGCAGAATAGGCCAAACCTCTTCTCTCCCTTACTTCCTGGAAAACTACAGAGTCCATACCACCACCAAAGTACTCATTAAATAGAAATACTATAGGTAGAAGATCCTTATTAAATTTAACTCCTTGGGATGTTAGAAGGATCTCACTTTGAACCATATTGTAATTTGTAAAATATCCTAAAGCCTTACCATGTTTTTTTGGTGTGAAGATTTTTGTTTCCTTGGTATTTTCACTGTTTTCCAGTTTATTTGAAAAATCATTCAACTTCTCGATTAAGGAGTCTTTTTTACTTGGGCCATAATAGAATATTTCAAAATTTGAAGAAAATGTTGTGTGGATAATATCTATTAATTTCTCACTACCGACTCTTTTAAGCTCTCTTAAAGTTAAGTAGTACCTAAAAGGGTTATCTTTGCCAAAATGTAGATAATTATACAGCCCCCCCCAAAGGATAACCCTTTTACTACTCTTGGCATTCTCCCTCATAAGACCGACTCTTTTTAAAAACTTTTTATATCTTTTTTTATCAGACTTACCACTTTTGATAAATTTCTCTACCAGGTGTAGTCCAAAATCAAAATCCTTTTCTCGGCCACTTAAGGATATAACAGTTTTATTATCTTTGCTGGAAATAACAAGGTCTAATCCTAATTTAAAAAGCTCTTGCTGAAACTCTTTAGCAGTAAACTCCCCGGCCCCAATATAGTCACTATACTCAACACCATAATGAATCCTAAGATCATCTAACCTCCCCATATCCGCAGTTAAGAGTAGTTCAAAAAGTTCATTACTACTATTTTTTTCATAGTATAAGGATCTATTTAATCCTAAGGGTATTGGAGTTAACTCTTCTAAATCGGCAAATACAGGAGGATTTCTTTGTACGGTTATTTTCTTGAAATCACTACAAAACTTAGACTCAATCTCTCTATTTAAAACCACAGGAGTTAGATTTGGTTTCTTAATATACATTAAGTTTTTAGCCTTACCCTTTTTTTTATATACAACAATATAGTTATCATTAAACTTTCTATTAATAAAATCGACTAAATCGTTAAATGTAATTTTTTTCAGCCTATCAATCCGTTTTAGATAGTTATCCCAGCTTAAACCGGTAACAAAGGCATCAACAAAACTCTCAACCTTGTTAGATCCTTCTAACTCATTAAGTTTATCTATCTCAAAACATGTAATAACTGCATCATTATACCATGATTCAAAGTTACCATCCCTTAACCTATCAATCTCTTTTAAAAGCAGACTAGTAACTTTTTTTAAGGATTGATGTACACCTGGCACTCCATAAAGGGAGAACCAACTATAGTCCCTATATACTTCATAGGATGACTCTGCTTCTAAAACAAGCTGTTTCTGCACAAGATTAAGATCTAGAATACCCGCCTGATTATTACTCATGATCATATCAATTAGGGTTAAATATAGTTCATCTTCACTTCCAAAACCATCAAATCTATAACCTAATAATACAAATGTAGAGTCTACACCATAGATAGTTTTGTTTGTAATACCGGTAATAGGCTCCTCAATTACTGCGTTTTTTACAGGAGGATTCCCCTTATCGATACTCCCCCAGTACTTATCAATAATAGATATAGTCTCATCAAATTCTAAATCTCCAGTTAAAATAATAGCCATGTTACATGGGACATACCACTTGTTTAGAAACGCTTCTATTTTTTCCATAGAAGGTTTTTTAAGGTGCTCTCCCTTCCCTAGGATTCCTGCCCTACCATAGGGATGTTTAGGGAATAGACAATTCAAAAATGTATCATAGGCCCTAGAAACATCATCATCTTGAGCCTGGTTAAACTCTTCGTATACAACTTCTAACTCTGGGGGAAATAGTCTTAATACAGGGCTTGTAAACCTCTCCTTCTCTAGACTAATCCATCTCTCTAACTCAACTTTTGGAATATCATTTTCGTATACAGTCTCTTCAAATCCTGTTCTTGCGTTTGTATTTCGACACCCCATAATTGAGTATAGTTTATCCAGCTCTCCTGGGATTGCTTCTAAACTAGCTGCTGATGAGAGTTTATCAATTTCACTATTTATTCTTATAATCTCTTCTGGGGACTCTGTTTGTGCTAAATCTTCGTAATGCCCTTTAATTTTAGATATTATTGATGCTTCCTTTTCCCTATCAAGGGCTCCTATTAGGTCTGTTCCCTTAAACATCATGTGTTCAACATAGTGGGCTAGTCCAGTAGCATCAGAGGGGTCAGAAGTTGCCCCTGCCTTAACTGCAATCCTAGTTTTAATCCTAGGTTCATCAAGGTCTCTAGAGAGATAAACTTTTAAGCCATTTCTCAAAGTGTATATTCTAACCCCATAGGGGTCATTATCAAATTTCTGATAATCATATTCATTAGGATTCATAGGTTTATTATAAATAAAAAAAGACCTAAATGATAGTTCATTAGGCCTTTATATTACTATTGAGATAATTATTATATATGACTACTAAGGTTCAGAAATTTTATCACCTGGGGAAGCCACTACAGAATCAGAAATAACATCTCCATCTATCGGGGTTTTATCTACTTCAACATCAACTGTAACATCTTCTTTTATTGGTTCTGTTGCATCATCTACAACATCAACTGTAACATCTTCTTTTATTGGCAAAGCTGTATCATCTACAACATCAACTGTAACATCTTCTTTTATTGGCAAAGCTGTATCATCTAAAACATCATCAATAACATCATCATTGGTTACCGTTGTTGGAGCCTCTTTAACATCTTTTAAAACATCACTTACTTGATCCGATGTATCAATATAATCCTTATTTATACTCTCATTTACTGGTAGTGATGATAGGGCATAAACAACATTAAAACTTGAAATAATATCGTTAGGATATGGACTACCAAGGATAAACTCTCTGTATACCATCTCCTTTAGAGCGTACCTTCTGTTAGGAAAAATGTTATATATCAGACCGTGGGGCAGATTAAATGCTTCCATAACAAGAAGAGAAAAGCTCCCTGTTGTAATAAACTCCCCATCATTTAAAACGGTCTCACCCCACTTATAACTCTCTAAATATGTAGTTGCGTCATCCACTGTAGCCTGATCATCTAAAATCCCGGCAGCTTGCAAAACAATAAGGGATACATAGTTAGTCTTTGCATCATCATTTTTATATAACTCATCTAAAATTTCATTGGACTGGGCAAATACCCCTCCACAAAATTGAATTAAAATTAATATTATCAATACTCTCTTCACAAATAGACCTCTTCACTACTCTTCTATTGGATTTATAGTTATTGTTACACGAGTAGTTCCTAAAATAGCTGATTCAACAACACTTGGAACTGGAACACCAGAATTAGACTGACCATCTAAACTATTTTGTCTAGACTTTTTAATAACCGGAGGCTTGGTAGAAGCTGTTGTAGACCTCTCTTTTTCAACCATCACCCTAGGTTTAACTGGTGCCGAGTCTGGGGAAATCATCTGTGTAGAGCCACCAGCTCTTACAGCTACACCAACTGTCTCATTATTATCAGGAACATCTGCCTTCTCTCCTGCTTTTGGTTCACTACTTGGTTTAAAGGCAACAACCCCTCTAATAACCTTTAGTTTATTTCCAGAGAACTCAAAAGCTGTACCACGAACAGACGCCGTAGCTACAGGGCTTTTAATTTTAAAGTCATTAACCTTTCCCGCAATCTTTTTTACATCAGCCTTTATCTTTCCACCTTGTAAAAAAAGAGAGGTGTTTATACTATCTTGAGTCTCTGTAATCTCACTTAGAGTCATTCGTGTTAATGGTAAAACATCCAGTGTTGCATTTCCTAGATCTAAAGTTATTTGGGAATTAAACCCAGTGGATAGGGTAGAATCAGCATGAATAACCATCCCCTTCTCTATTTTACTCCATGAACTCTCTCCGGATTTTCTTACTTTAACCTTTCCAAAAAAATCAACTACAGTCACTTCTGCAAAGATTGATGAGAAACTAATAAAAATAAGTATACTTAAAAATAATACTCTCTTCATATAAACACTCCTAAATACTTAAGGACAGATATGCTGCCAACATTCCACTTACACTACTGTCTAAGACAGCCTTATTAGGGAAAAAGACCCCTCCTGAAACTGAAACCCCTAAATCTGAAAATGGACGATAATTTCCAACTAAACTAACTTCTAGACCAAGATAATTCCCACTGACATTGGATTTTAAATCCTCATCAGATATAACTCCATCAACAGTTCTAAAAAAGATTGTAGAACCTAATTGGGCCTGAAGATTCTCCATTGGAGATACTGAATTCTGTATTTTAAAATATGTAAGATTTTGATTATTAATGGAGTAAATAGTTCCTGGTCCACCTGTAGTTAATGGAGAGTAGAGATGTACCCCATCGGATATGGATATATCCCCCTGATTTGCTCCTAAGGTTTGGGTATTTAGTTTTGAATCCCCTGAACTTATTCCAAAGTCAACTCTGATAAAAGGTGATAATCTTCTAATTATCTCATTATCAAAGTTCATAAACCATGTGGTTGATATAACTCCCATTCCGGCTAATAAAGGCGCACCCTTATCCTCAGTGGTAATATTATCTAGATAGAAAAACTGTCCTGTTAATAGATTACTTCTAAAAGAGTAGAAAATATCATCCTTTATTGTTCCACTTACTCCTCCACCTAAATACAGCGCTAAGTTAACAAAACTATTTACATCCTGGGAAGAGTATAGGGAAGCCCATATAGTCATGGAGTCAAACTCCTTAATATAGTCAACACCTTCTATAACTCTGCTAACACCACCATCGTCATTAGAGGTTGTAAAAAGGCTTACTTCATTATCATTAATTAAGCTGCTAAGGAGTATGTGGGTATTTAAAACTCCTGGACCTAGGGCTAGACTTAAAGATATTCCATCAAGAACATGGTTTAAAATATCCCCGCTATAATCAGAGATGTAATCCCTTCCTATATTTAGACTCATGTTTTTTACAGGAAATGATATTAATAGAGTTGATAAATCAAAGACATTTTTAACTGTAGAACTAGACTCACTACTATATGAAAGCTTATAAAAACCATCTACAGCAAAACTTACACTGTTAGTAATATCTAAAGAGCTATATATAGAAACCTTTTGATAGCCAAACATATAAGAACTATCTGAAATATGAAACCCTAAAAAGGAATCAATAGAAGCCCCATAGTCTATGTTCATTCCAAATCCAAGATTAATAATCAAAAGAATATATAGAGATAAGAACAGCTTTTTCATACAATATTAACTCCTATTGCTATTTAACTTAATTATAACCTAAAATTAATGTAGAATCTAACTATTTACAAGAATTAAAGGTTTATTTATGAAAAAAAAGAATTTAATAAGTTTTTTGATCCCATTTTTTATTGTTTCACTTATAAGTCTATTAGGTGTATATACTTCAACAGTTAAGGATATAGATAATAAACTCTATGATACCGCCCTTAATATAAAGCCTTTATCAAAGATTTCTGGTAAATTCTTAGACATACAAGTAGATGATAAAGCTTTAGAGTTATTAAAAATGTATCCATTAAAGAGATCTACCCTAGCCGATGGAATGTTAATTTTAAAAGAGTTTGGTGCAGAATCAGTACTTCTTGATACCCAGCTAGTAGATCCTAGTACCCCAGGTTTAAACAGTACAAAATTTAATGAACTCCCAGATCTATTTGATCAGGTCAAAAATAACTCACTAAGTATTTCGACCCAACTAATTAAAGCTTTTGCCAGTGGGTCTCTTGGAGGAGAGGATGACTCCTTAGAAGTTGCCGATGAGTATATAGAAGAGCTCGAGTGGGAATATGATGATCTTTTTGATGATTTAAAAGAGAGTACTAAACAGGTTGCTCTAGATTATGATGAATATATTTCAAACATTTTCAAGCTAATGGATAATGTTTATGTTACCAACGATTTTGAACTGGGGAAATCCATTCCTAAAGAGTTCGAGACTTATATAGAAGAGACCCAAGCCTTAAAAAATATTGTTATACACTCTGATCCATTTGAGAAGAGATTTGGAACAAACCCAGCAATACAGATGGTAATGGAGAGTGCTAAAGGCTCTGGTTTTGTAGAGACACTGCTAGATGGAGATGGGAAAACTAGACGATCCCATATTATCCTAAAAAAAGGGGACAAATACTATCCACACCTCTCATTTATCAGTTACTTAGATAGGGTTGGTAACCCAGAAATCAATGTGTATAAAAACAAAATGGTTTTAAAAGGTGTAAAAGATGGAGATAAAGAACCCTTTGACCTAACTATTCCCCTAGCCTTTGATGGGTCTATGGTAATAGATTGGGCTGGGAAAGAGTATAAAAATACATTTAATCACATTAATTTTTATGAACTTTACCATCATGATACTTTAATGTTAGCCCTAAATAATTTTATAACTAAAATACTTACCGACCCTACCCTCTCAAAACTTGCAGGAAGGGACTATAACAACGTATATACACTGTTTGAACTATCGGAAGATATAAAAACATCTGGAGATAAGTCTAGTATTGATGACTATAGGGATTATAGGGAACAGATAGTAGAAATATCATCGGATTTAATAAAGGGAACAGCAGAAAAACCAAGTCTGAATAAAGAGTACAGAAGACAGCTTACCCTCTTTCTAGATCAATACGACGTCACAGATGATGAAAAAGGTTCTCTTTTAAAAAATGCTGATGACATTGATAATATCTATAACACTGCTAAAGAGAACCTGGATAATTTAATTGATTTTAGAGAGAAGTTTAAAAATAAGATGAAGGATAGTGTTGTAACATTTGGTTATACCGCAACATCCACATTTGATATTGGATCAAACCCCTTTGAAAAAGAGTACTCTAATATGGGAATATACCCAACAATTTTTAACAACCTTCTATCAAGAAAATTTATAACCCTTACGCCTATATGGTTATCAATAATCATGGCTTTTATCTTTGCTCTTTTAGCTACTGTAATAATTAAGAGAAATGAAGCAAAAACCGCAATAATTCTAGGTCTTTTACTATTTTTAATTATTATATCCCTCTATTTAGGACTTTTTATAGCTACAGGAATCTATATACAGGTTTTAATACCAGCTCTTAGTTTTATTCTAGTCTTTATACAGAAGATTTCAGGGAAATTATTGTCTACATCTAAGGATAAAGCTTTTATAAAAAATGCATTTGGACAATATCTCTCTGAGGATGTTATTAAAGATATAATAAATGATCCTTCTAAACTAAAACTTGGAGGAGAAGAGAAGGAGATTACAGCTTTTTTTACAGATGTAAAAGGGTTTTCAACTATCTCTGAAAAGTTAACCCCAGATGAGTTAGTTTCCCTATTAAATGAGTACCTAACAGCTATGAGTGATATAGCCCTAGAACATAAGGGAACAATAGATAAGTATGAGGGGGATGCAATTATTGGGTTCTTTGGAGCTCCAGCTCCCCTCCCCGACCACGCTACTAAGGCTGTTTTAGCAGCAATACGAATGAAGCAAGTAGAAAAAAAGCTAAATGTATCATTTAAAGAGAGGGGAATGACTCCATCCCCGGTAAATACCAGAATAGGAATTAACTCAGGCCCATGTGTTGTAGGAAATATGGGGACTCCTAAAAAAATGGATTATACCATGATGGGAAGCGATGTAAATATAGCAGCAAGACTCGAGGGAGTGAATAAACAGTATGGGACATGGATATTAGCAAGTGAAAGAACAATGGATAAGGCTGAAGATATATTTTTATCTAGAAGACTAGATAGAGTTAGGGTTGTTGGTATTAATAAACCTATAAGACTTTATAACCCAATTGCTGTAAAAACAGAAGCTACAGAGAGTGAGATTACTCTTGTAGAGAAATTTGAAATAGCACTAACAAGTTTTGAAGAGCGAAATTGGAAGGAAGCCAAAAATCTTTTTAAAGATGTACTTAAAATTGCCCCAGAGGATAAACCATCGATTAGATACATTCAATTATGTGATAAATTTATTATTAAAGAACCAGAGCAAGATTGGGATGGTGTATTCAACCTAACTTCAAAATAAATTCAGTAATTGTTTGTTGATTTTAACAACAAACAATTATTTCCCTATTGAATACTAGCTATTTATGGCATACTATTTATATATTTATCAATCTTAATTCAGGAGTTGGACGCATGTTCGATGTAGGTTTAATTATAACACTAGTAGGAATGCTTGGAGTTTTTGTTTTTCTTATTTTACTCGTTTTCTCAATGAGTATTATGTCAACAATCATTCAGAAGGTATTACCAGAAAAAGAGGTTGTGGTTCCGGTAAAAGCAAAACCGACCCAAGAACTTGAAATTGCAATAGCTATTGCGGCCATCAAAAGCTTATCTTCCAAGGAGAGTCACTAATGAAAAAACGTATTAATTTTATGGTTACCGCTTTCAGAGACGGTTTTCAATCTGTTTATGGAGCCAGGGTACTCTCAAAAGACTTTCTACCTGCTGTAGAAGCAGCATCAAATGCGGGAATTAGACATTTTGAAGCTGGAGGAGGAGCAAGATTTCAGGCTCCATTTTTCTACTGTAATGAAAATGGTTTTGACGTTATGGACGATTTTAGAAAGGCAACAGGACCTGATGCTAATCTTCAAACCCTTTCTAGGGGTGTAAATGTTGTTGGTCTTGCATCACAACCTAGAGATATTATTAAACTACATGCAGACTTATTTAAAAAACATGGAATGACTACTATAAGAAACTTTGATGCCTTAAATGATGTTAACAATCTTATATACTCTGGAGAGTGTATTGTAAATGCAGGATTAAAGCATGAGGTTTGTATAACCATGATGGAGTTACCCCCAGGGTGTGAAGGTGCTCATACACCTGAATTCTATGCAGGAGTTTTAAGAAAAATTCTTGATGCAAATATAAAATTTGATTCAATATGCTTTAAAGACGCTTCTGGAACAAGTACTCCAGCTAAAGTTTACGACACAATAAAAGAGGCTAGAAATCTTTTAGGTGATGATATGAATATAGCATTTCACTCCCATGAAACAGCGGGAATCTGTGTTATGCAATACAAGGCAGCCCTGGAGGCAGGAGCTTCCCAAATTGACCTTTCTTTAGACCCTGTATCTGGAGGAACTTGCCAACCAGATGTTATGACTATGTGGCACGCACTTAAAGGCTCAAGGTTCGATTTAGGAATTGACCCATATAAAATAATTGAAGTAGAAGAGACATTAAAAGATTGTCTTAAAGATTACTATATGCCTCCAGAGGCAAAGGCTGTAAACCCATTAATTCCATTCTCTCCTCTACCTGGAGGTGCGTTAACCGCAAATACTCAGATGCTTAGAGATAACAACCTTATGGATAAGTATGGAGAGATAACAAAGGCTATGGGAGAGGTAGTTGAAAGAGGTGGTTTTGGAACCTCTGTTACCCCTGTATCCCAATTCTATTTCCAACAGGCATTTAACAATGTTATGTTTGGACCTTGGAAAAAAATTGCCGATGGTTACGGGAAAATGGTTTTAGGTTACTTTGGAGAGACTCCATGTGCACCAGATCCAAAACTGGTAGAAATAGCCCAGGAGCAACTAGGTTTAGACCCAACAACAGAGAAGGTTGTTGATATAAACGGTAGAGACTCTTCTTTAGGTATTAAAGCTGCAAAAACAATGTTAGAAGATGCAAACCTACCTATAACAGATGAGAATATCTTTATTGCAGCAGCATGTAGAGAGAAGGGAATTCTATTCCTTGAGGGAAAAGCTACTACAAATATTAGAAAAATTGATAAAAGCTCATCAACAGCTGACGCTAACGGAGAGTATACTGTTTCGGTTAATGGTAAAAAATATGCCATAGAGATGAAGAGTGGAAAAGCTGTTGTTAACGGAAAAGAGTACAGTGTTGATGTAGAGAATGGAATCGATAAGAATCAGACTGCTCCTACAATCTCTGGAGATGGAGATACAACAACAGCTCCACTACCAGGATTAGTTTTAAGAGTCAGTGTTGAAGCTGGTGCAACAGTTGAGGAGGGTGATGAGATTATGGTATTAGAAGCCATGAAGATGGAGTCCCCAATAACAGCTAAAAAGACAGGAATTGTCGCTAGAATTAGCGTTAGCCAAGGCGATCAGGTAACAGCAGGACAAGAGCTGTTTACAATACAAGGATAGAATATGAATTTACTACTTCAAATAAATATACCAGACGCCCTAAGGGAAGTTTGGAAGTCCACAGGGATTGTAAACTTTACCCTTGGGCAGATTATAATGATTTGCGTAGGCCTTATCCTTCTTTTCTTAGCAATAAAAAAAGATTTTGAACCTCTATTATTAGTTCCTATTGGTATGGGAGCAATATTTGCAAATATCCCAACTGCAGGGATCGCTGATCCAACGGTACATTTTATTAAGTCTATAAACCCTGAAACATTGTCACATTATGGTTCAACCGTTGCAGGGAAGGCAGTAGAGTTAGGAATTACAGGAAGTAAGGTAAGTGAATTTATAGGAATTGCTGAGGGACATTTTACAGCCTTTGGAGGACTAGTAGGACAGTTATACGGTTTTGGAGTTGAAAGTGGCCTATTCCCATTAATTATTTTTATGGGTGTTGGTGCTATGACTGATTTTGGACCACTTCTTGCAAACCCTAAAACAGCACTATTAGGTGGAGCGGCTCAGTTTGGAATTTTTGCCACGCTTTTAGGTGCATTAGGTTTAAGCCAACTGGGGATCTTAGATTTTACACTACCTGAAGCTGGAGCAATTGGTATTATAGGTGGAGCCGATGGTCCTACCGCTATATTTTTAGCATCTAAACTAGCTCCCAACCTTCTAGGAGCCATAGCTGTTGCTGCTTACTCCTATATGGCGCTAGTTCCAATAATACAGCCACCAATTATGAGGCTACTAACAACTAAGGAAGAGCGAAAAATTAAGATGGTACAACTTAGACATGTTTCTAAAAGAGAGAAAATAATATTTCCTATAGTTGTATTAATCCTCTGTACAATACTTCTTCCAAGTGCAACTCCTCTTATTGGAGCCCTAATGTTTGGAAACTTAGCAAGAGAGTGTGGTAAGGTTGATAGACTTGCAAGCACTATGCAAAATGAACTAATAAATATAGTTACTATATTTTTAGGTCTCTCTGTTGGATCAAAAATGGAAGCAGAAAAGTTCCTAGATCCTAAAACCCTAGGTATTTTAGCACTAGGTCTAGTTGCATTTAGTATTGGAACATCATTTGGAGTTATTATGGCAAAAATAATGAATAAATTTCTAAAAACTCCAATTAATCCGCTTATTGGAGCTGCGGGAGTTTCTGCAGTACCAATGGCAGCAAGGGTTGCAAATAAGGTAGGTCTAGAAGAAGACTCGTCGAACTACCTTTTAATGCATGCAATGGGTCCAAACGTTGCTGGAGTTGTAGGTTCAGCTGTAGCGGCAGGTATACTATTAGCCCTAATCCCAGCATTAATGTAATAATAAATAATTATTATAGAGCTGTAACTTTATGTTGCAGCTTTTTTTTTGTATACTCTATATATGACAGATTTATTATTACAGATTGGAATATTTATAATTGCAGTAGCAGTTCTTGTTTGGGCATCAGATAAGTTTATAGATGCCGCAGACAGTATTGGGAAGTTCATGAAACTACCCTCATTTATTATTGGTGTTCTACTTGTTGGTATTGGGACATCCCTACCAGAACTTGTTACATCCCTTGTGGCTGTAGCTGAATCAAGCTCAGAGATAGTTGTAGGAAATGTATTTGGTTCCAATATTGCCAATATGTTTTTAGTTTTTGGAGCAGCAACTCTTTTTTCCAAAAGTTTTGAGATTAAGCACGATATAATGAAAACGGATCTACCCTTTTTAATGTTGGCTACAGGTTATATCTCAATTGCAGTAATGGATCTTAGGTTCTCTTTTGGGGAAGGTATTATCTGCCTCATTATGTTACTTCTCTATCTATACCGTTCTTTAAAAGATGGGGCAATAGAAACTTTAATTGAAGAGAAAGCTCATAAACCAACAATAAAAGATTGGATTTTTATACTTTTAACTCCTCTATTGATTTTTATTAGTTCAAAATTTTTAATCACATCCATTAAAGAGATTGCAGCTATAATTGGAGTAGGAAATGAAATTGTAGCATCTACCGCTGTGGCCCTTGGGACATCCCTACCTGAACTTATGGTAACAATTCAAGCTGGAAGAAAGGGACAAAATGAGATGGCTGTAGGAAATGTATTAGGATCTAACCTATTTAATATATTAGCTGTTATGGGTATACCTGCAATGATAACCACCCTTATTATTCCTCAAAGTATAATAATTTTTACTCTTCCTATGCTTATTATGTCAGCTCTACTTTTTATGATAATAGCCCAAGCTAAAAAAGTTTATAGGATATATGGATTTCTTTTCATTCTAATGTACATCTATTACAACCTAAAACAGTACGACCTTATATAAATAGGATTAAAATATGATCTTTAAACTTAAATATATTTTATCACTCTTAATAGTGGTCCTATTTTCAGGGTGTGTTAGTAATATCTCTTTAATTAGAATAACTGGAGACCTAGAAGATAGGTATATAGAATTTAACAGGGATGAAAATCTATTAGGCTGGGAATTAATTCATTTTTCTGCAGCTGTAGGAACCAGAGAAGAGATTTTAGAAATAATAGATAATACAACAGACCTAAACATTAAAGACATTAATAACAATACTCCTATAACAGTAGCTCAGAGATATAACAACCTAGAAACCTTTGAAGAGTTATTAAAGGCAGGTGCACTTTTAAAATGGAAAAACTATTTTAATAAAGAGAGCATTCCTAAGGCTATTGAAATTGCAGGTAGATATGGATATGACGTTAATACTATTGATTCTAGACATAAATATTTAACTTCTGATGTTTTACATGTTTTAATGCCACCAGATATGAATTATAAATATTTTGAGAATGCTAACACATACCCCTTCCAACCTACCAATACTAATTTTTCCTATATTAATTGTTGGTGGTTAGCAGAATGTGCTTTTCTAGCTTACACTCCCCCTGAATTTGCAAAAATTCAATATGAAAAAGCTGGCTTTAATAATTATAAATTTTTTAAACAATCGATGACAGAGTGTATGGTAGTTTGGAATAAAAAGTCCATTATAATTTCATTTAGAGGTACTTCGGAATTCAATGATGTACTTGCAGATATACGAACAATTCAAACTAACTTCCCCCTTGGCGGGAAGGTGCATAAAGGATTTTTTGAAGCTTATAAATCTATAAAAAGCGGGGATGATGGGTTAAAGACATTTATAGAAGAGTTAACTAAAGATCAAGAAAAGAGAGCTATTTGGATTACTGGCCACAGTTTTGGTGGGGCATTAGCAGGTCTATTTTTTACAGACTTTGAAAATGCCACAGGACTATATACCTTTGGTGCCCCAAGGATTGGAGATAAGGAGTTTTTACAATTAACCAATTGTAGACCAATGTGGAGAGTAGAAAATAATCAAGATATTGTAATAACTCTACCTAAAAGTTTTGGTAGTTTAAACTATGGTAATTTAGGATATCTAATATTTTTTGGAGAATTTGGCGAGCTCTATGATTTAACAGATAGTATTTATACAAAAACATATACAAATTATAGACAATCCTACCTACCCTTTCAGATAAGAGGTGTAAGAAATCATATGCCTATTAACTACGTAGTTAAAAGTTGGAATAATTTAATTAACCATTAATTATTTGATAAATCTTCTAGAAAATCCATAACTATAATATTTGCATCCTCGTTGGCTTTAAAATTACCATAAATTGTTCCCCCATAATATTTAGGGTTACCATAGTAGAATAAATGCCCAGCATTTTTATATAAGTAGTGATCATACTTATATTTAAAGTTATTATTTTTAAGTCTATTCATTATATCTTCACACATTTTTGATGATGGCCACATAATATCATCATCTCCAGATAACAATAAAATAGGCCCATTAATCTCTTCAACCTTTATAGTAGCCTTAATCACAGCTTCTTTATTTTCTAAAGATAAATTAAATAGATCTAAATAGTGGTTATTTATTATCTTTGAAACATCAACTTTTGCATAAGGGACAAAGGGTATTGGTTTGCCTTTATAAGACCAACTTGATTTTGGGAAAAAGCTGTCATAGTTAATTCCCTGAAATACCACAGAAGATGGAACATTTGCAACAACCCCACTAATATCATTAAATGTTGAACCTAATAATAGTGCTAACTCTCCACCCTTGGATGTTCCAATAAGTACAATTTTTTTCCCTTTGACATATGGATTCTCTTTAAATTCATCTATAGCTTTTCTAAAATACTCTAAAGGAATCATCTCTAACTTATCTGGGGTATTTTTTGTGCCAAAATAACCTAAAGAAAGGGAAGAATATCCATTAGAAGTAAAATTATCATAGTTATATATAGGCATATTTCCACCAGAACCACCAAGAAATATGATAGCAACGTTTTTTACTTCTCCTACTGGTTCATAAAATTGAGAATCCACAATAATTTTATCCATATTTGAAGATTTGGAGCATGAAAAAAGTATTAAAGTAATAATGACGGAGAATATCTTTTTTAAGTATAACATAATCAAAAACCTACTTTATATTGGATTGGAGAATATACCTTAACGTAAAAATAATATTTAAATTTAAAAGATAGTTCAAGTTTTTTTTTATTTGTAATTATTAAATTAGTTTTAGTGTTCTGTTGCAATCATTATATTATCTATAATTTTGTGGTATTAATACTTCAATTAGTTGATATATAGTATAATAATATATAGATTTGTTTAATGAAAAAGAGACTGAGTCAGTACCACCCTATACTATATTTTATTGCAGTAAAAAAAATCAATTTAGTCGTTATATACAATGGTATTTTTCAACAAAAAAATATGCATATGAAAAAGCAGATATATTCCTGTTCTCATATAAAGTAAAAGATCATAAACTACTACACCTTCGTAGGTTAGGTTCTGTAGATATGAGTTTACAACAAAATAAGGTTGTTAATCTAAAATTAATGGCACCACTTATAGATAGTGTAGTAATAAAACCTGGTCAATATTTTAGTATATGGAAGTTAACTGGAAAAAATAATAGAAAAAATGGCTACAAAGAGGCTCTAACATTAAAAGGTACTGAAGTTTCCTCATCTATTGGTGGAGGAGTTTGTCAAATGGCTAATTTGATTCATTGGATGGCATTACATAGCAAATTACAAGTAGTTGAAAGATTCCATCATAGTTTAGATTTTTTCCCTGATAATAACAGAAAGATTCCATTTGGGACAGGAGCAGCAATTATGTATAACTATATGGATTTAGAACTCTATAATCCTAGCAGTGAGAATATAATTATCAAGATATCAGTTGGGCCTAAATATTTAGAAGGTAGCATATCAAGTGATACACCTGTTACAACAGAATACAAGGTAGTTGAAAAGAACCAATACTTTAAGAAAATTGACAATGTATATTTTAGATTTAATGAAATATGGCGAGAAGATCAAAATAACCCTTCATATAAAGAGTTACTATTTAAGAATAAATCTAGGGTGATATATAATGATAAGTTTATTCCGCAAGATCTAATAAAAATGAACGTTTAACCATTTTAGACAGGGATTCTATAGAGAAAAAATTGTCTAATATAAACTCATTATCAGGAATAACAATTTCAAAATGCTTTTCAATAGAGGCAAGTAACTCTTCAAAGTCTAGGGAGTCCATCTCTCCCCAGGTTATTAATTCACCATTTTTAGGTAGACAACCCTTCTGACTAATAATAATATCTTCTATACTTTTTATAGTATTCAATTATACTCCTTCATTTTTAATAATTTATTGTAATCAATTTTCCCAGATGATGTTATTGGGAATGTTTCAATTAATACAAAACTTGATACTCGCATATATTGGGGTAACAACTTTTTCTGCTTTTCTTTAGCATAATTAATTAGATTATCTCTACCTGAATTTTTAATAAATCCCACTAATTTTTTTTCAAAAATAATTATGACTTCAGTATTTAACACATGACTTAATACAGTCTCAATCTCCTCTAATTCTATTCTATATCCATTTAGTTTAATCTGACGATCCCTTCTTCCAATAAAGAAATAATTTCCATCTTTAAAACTTACTATATCACCAGTTTTATACCATCGTATACTGTCTTCTGTATAAAAGCAGTCATTAGAGCTATTTAAATATCCAAGAGAGACACAATTCCCTCCAATAATTAATTCATCATCTACAATTTTAAATAAATTCATATTTCTAGGATTACCTATTGGAGTATTTATATATGGACAATCTAAAGTAAATTTAAAGGAAGAGACACAAAAACAAGCTTCTGTAGGTCCATACATATTATATATTGATAAGTTTTTATGCTTTTTAAGCAAACTTAATGCCGAATTCCTTGGAAAAACTTCTCCAATCAGAACTAAATCTTTTAAAGATGATTTAGTCCCACAAATATGAGGTTCTATCCGGGAGAAGAAACTGGGAACCATGGCTAAATGATTTATCAAGCCATGTTCAATATATGTTACAAATGATTTTGGGAATAATATTATTTCATCTGGGATTATATGTAATACACCACAATATATAAGTAGTGCAAATATATCAGGTATAGATAAATCAAAATGTGTTGGTGCAATTAAACCAGAAACTGTTTCTTCTGTTAGCTTTAGATATGATGTATACCAAAGAAGTAACTCTGATAGTGCCTGATAAGTTATAATAGCTCCTTTAGGGGAGCCTGTAGAACCTGAAGTGAAAATTGTATATGCTACATCTTTTTCCTCAGAAGAGATAAAGCGGTCTATTTTAATTGGTACCTCGTTGAATAATTCATCAGTAAAAATAATTGTATTACTGATTTTCCTTGAAATATCATCATCTCGATCAATAATAACTATTGGATTTTTAATCGAATCAATTATGGATAGTACTCTTATTTCACTATCCTTACGGTTTAATGGGATATAGATATTGCCTGACAATAAAATACCATAACTAATTGATATAAGATCAATACTCTTTCCACCTAAATATATTATGTGTTTGTTTTTATATCTATTAAGAAATGTTCCAACCTGACGTATTCTATACAATAATTCATGATAATATAGTTCTTCTTTCTTATATATAACTGCAACCTTACTTGAAAAGGTATCAAATAGAGTAAGGTTTTTCTTTAAAAAACTAGTCACATTACACTCTCATTTTTAATTATTTTTAACTATCTTATCATTTTTACAGCTCTATAAAAAAGTCAATTCTAAATAAAGATAACTTAAAAACGACTATACTATTACCAATATATAAAACTGGTTCTATAATAGAATATTGATTAAGGTTTTATCTAAATTAAACTAAGTATTAGGGGAGATTTATGGGGAGTTCAACTTTTGATAATATATTAAGAGAGAGGGAGATAATTAATGAAAAAAGGGTAGCCTATATTCGTTTTTTCCTTGCATCTCTAAGTATTTAAAGTTTGTAGTAATATTTTTTGACTATATTTATGTAATTTCCAATTTCTTATTTGATCCTTCAATTACCAGCGAACCTAAAACTATAGCATGGTATGCTCTTATGGGAACAATCGTTTTCTATTTAATCAATTTACTTCGATATTCTAAAGCTAGTACCATATATTCAGGCTTTTTATCAATAATTATTTTTGTAGGAGTAAGTCTCTATTTTAAAGTTCCAATTGTTGAAATAATACCTCTGCTTTTTGCTCAGGTAGTTATACTGCTAATAGGTTACTCTATAACATCTAAAAAAATGATGATGGAAAGGTATCTACCACCACAACTGATAGGAGAGTTATATAAAGAAAATGTTAGCTTGGAACCAGGGGGAAAAAATCAAAAGGTAACAATTCTATTTTCTGATATAAGGTCATTCACCACTATCTCCGAATCTATGTCAGCTGCAGAAACGGTAAGTTTTCTAAATGAGTACCTATCCTTAATGACAGATATAATTTTCTCACAAAAGGGAACTCTTGATAAATTCATAGGTGATGGAATAATGACAATATTTGGAGCTCCAATTGAGGGAAAAGATGATTCATTAAGAGCTGTAAATACTGGGATACTGATGAATAAAGCTTTGAAAGAATTTAATATAAAATACCAAAATATAAAACAACCAATTCAAATAGGTATTGGGATTCATACAGGGAATGTAATTGCTGGAAATATAGGTTCGGATAAAAGACTAGACTATACAATTATTGGAGATAATGTAAATTTATCATCTCGTATAGAAGGATTAACACGACACTATTACTGTCCCCTACTTATTTCCGATTCGACATATAGTGAGCTATTAGAAATAGATATTGAAAAAAATTTTATTTGCAGAGAAGTAGATAATGTTAGAGTAAAGGGAAAATCCAGTGTAGTAAAAATTTACGAAGTTATGCCCTTTGAAAATAGTGATGAAAAAAGAGTGGTTACAGAAAAAAAAGAACTATTTGAGAGAGGTCTAAAACTTTACAGAAAGAAGGAGTTTACTAGAGCTATTTTTGAGTTTGAGAGATTAAAAGATGATAAACTCTCCTTATTATATATAGAGCGATGTATAAAATATTTAGATAACCCTGAAGAACACTGGGATGCAATCTACACGATGAAAACAAAATAACAGTTATTTTTCTGCAATAATAATATTAAAAAACTCTGCAACTCATTAACTTATAAAATGACTGCTCCAAGATCTATTATAGTTTTACACCAATCTATTTATTCTTTTAAGAATTAAGGTAAAAGTCTATACAGTTTTGAATCCTTCTCATCAGCAATTAGGAAAATTTCCCCATCCTGATTAACTTCAATATCTCTAATTCGACCTATTTTGTCCTTAAAAACGATCTCTTCTTTAATGAAGTCTCCCCCATCTCTAAACAAAACTGATAGATATTTAAACTTTAAAGAAGCTACAAGTAGATGATTATTCCATTTTGGAAAACTCTTTCCACTGTAAAATTTTATCCCTCCAATACCTATTGATGGCACCCAAATATAGTCTGGCTTTAAAAATCCAGGTTCCCAGATATTTCCATCTCCAACAACTGTTCCACTATAGTTTACACCACCCCATGCAACCTGCTTCCAACCATAGTTAGACCCTTTTACTACGGGACCAATAAAATCTCCCCCCTTTGGCCCATGGTTCGAAATAAAGATATCCCCAGTTACCGGATCTAGACTTATTCCCTGGGGATTCCTAACACCAATTTGATATAGCTGGGGAATCCACTCTTTATTATTGATATAAGGGTTATCTTTGGGAATTGAACCATCTTTATTTATACGGATTATTGATCCAATAACATTGGAAGTATCCTGGGCAATCATACCTCCACCACGTTCACCAATAGTAACAAATATATAATCTCCCTTAATCTCTATTCGAGATCCAAAGTGTATAGTGCTATTTAAATAGGGTAATGCCTCAAATATAAGTTCTAAATTAGTTAACCTATTCTTTTCTAACTTAGCCCTATAAACTGCAGTAGTATATTTGTTGTTTTTAGTTATAGAACAGGTAATCCAAACAGTATCATTTTCACTAGTTATATCTAATAACCCACCCTGTCCAGCTTGAATAGATGGTATTTCATGCTCAACTTCTATTTGTGTCTCATCTTCTGTATTAACAAGAAATAATTGGCCATTTTTTTGGGTTATTAACATTGAAGAGTCATCAATCCATGTCATACCCCAGGGGTAAACAAGATTAATATCTAACTCCTTAATTAAATAGTAGGACACTATGTAACCAAGTGCAAAAGATATGAGAGATATCAAAATAAGAAACTGTTACTACTTGTTAGCTTTTTTTACAAACTCCGACTTTAATTGCATAGCTCCAATACCTGGAATCTTACAATCAATATCGTGATCCCCCTCTATTAGACGAATGTTTTTAACTTTAGTACCCCTTTTAACAACTAAGGAAGAACCCTTAACTTTCAGATCCTTATTTACTGTTATAGTATCGCCATCTGCTAACTCATTACCATTAGAGTCCTTCCATACAAGTTTACTCTCTAACTCTTCAGCTTCCTCTTTCCACTCGTGGCCACACTCAGGGCATACAAGATTAAAACCATCAAAATATGTTAAGTCCGAATTACACTTTGGGCAGTTTTGTAGATTTTCCATATATTATTCCTTACAAATTAGTTTAAAAAATTAGGGTATATTAACAGAAATAGAGTTAATCTACAAATGGCACCCACTCTCCATGCTCCCATGATAGGATTTGATTAGGAGTATATCTATTTTTATACTCCATAGATTTATTTCCTTTTATATAAAACCCAAGGTAATAATAGTCCTTATTAAGCTCTTTCCCATACTCTATCTCTTTTAAAACACTATAGACTCCTAATCCATAGGAGGAGTAGTCTGGATCATAACAAAAATATATAGAGCTTATACCACTTTGAGAAACATCCAAGAAACCAACACCAACTAATTTCTTTTCAATATAGAACAGGGATAGTTTACTACTGCCCTTTAGGGCATCAACAAAAAAACTCTCCTTGAACTCTTTTACAGAGGTCTTTTGATTAAACTTTATTTTAGAGTGATTTTTATATACTTCATAAATATCATCACTATACTCTAAAGAGGTAAATTTAACATTGACAATAGCACTGTTTTTCTTATAATTCCTTTTTTGACTCTTGCTAAACTTAAAATCCATAATTTTTGTTCTAATAGGAGTGCAACTTGTACATGATTTACAATTAGGTGTAAAAAAAAAGTTACCAAAATGTCTCCAGCCATTAAACAGCATCATATCGAATTCATCTGGTTCTAGGTCACTTAAAAAGGCGTACCTCTGGGTAAATCTCTCCCCTTCTATATATGGGCAGTCCACATCTTTTGCGTCTTCTGGTTGGCTATAAATCAACATAGATCTATAATATTACGCCTTAATATATTATTATAGTGGTATGAATAATAAAAACCCTGAAATTCTGGCTCCTGGAGGGGACTTTAACAGTGCATTACACGCTTTTGAAAGTGGGGCAGATGCAGTATACCTAGGCTTGCAATCCTACTCTGCAAGAAAAAGGGCAAAAAATTTTACATTAGATGACTTAAGAAGATTAAAAACATTTTGTTTTGAAAATAATAAAAAAATATATGTAGCCTTAAACACCCTTCTAAAAGATGATGAGATAGAGAATATCTACCCATTATTAAAGCAGTTAGAAGAGATTGAAGTAGATGCTGTTATAGTACAAGACCTAGGATTAGCTTATATAATAAAAGAGAATACAAATCTTGTTTTACACGGATCAACACAACTTGCAGCCCATAATATTGACGGAGTTATAGCTCTAAAAAATATGGGTTTCTCTAGAGTTGTTCTTAGTAGAGAACTCTCCTTAAATGAGATTGATAAAATTAAAAAAACGATACCAGAGATGGAGTTAGAAGTTTTTATCCATGGGGCACTATGTTATGGATTTTCAGGTCTTTGTCTTGCCTCTTCAAAATTAATAGGAAGGTCCGCAAACAGAGGGGAGTGTGGGCAAATCTGTAGAACCTGGTTTAATAACAGTGGAAAAAAAGAGTATTGCTTCTCTATGAATGATCTATCCTTGAAAGAGAATATAATTAAATTAAAGGAAATTGGTGTAGAGTCCCTAAAAATAGAGGGACGAATGAAAGGGCCTAACTATGCAGCCTCCACATCCGAGCTCTATTACAAAATACTTAATAATAAAAAATACAATGAAGTCTTAAAAAGAACAGAAATTGATTTTAATAGAAGTGGCCAGGATATCTACCTAACAAATAGAGAGAGGTCAGGCCGAATAAACGTACAATATCCTGGACATTTAGGTCGAGTTATTGGGGAGATTAGAGAGAGTAAAAATAACACAATAAGTGTAGAAACAGACGAAAATATTGAAAACCGAGATGGTTTAATGATACTTAGTAACATTAGGGGAGAGGAACCATACAAATTTTCTGCTAATATTCTAGAAAAAACGAAGGGAAAATATATACTAAAAACACCTCTTCCTAAGAACTCACAGAAAACTTTATACAAAATATCAAATCATGATAAACACCTAAAAGAGGAGAAGTCCACAAAATTTAAACCTTGGAAAAAAGATATAGAGTTACAGATAACAGTTAAAAAGGAGTCTATAATCATCATAGCAGCTGGTAGTAAGTTCACCTACCCTATAGAGTTAGAGAGAGCTAAAAACCCTACAGATCTAAACCAACTCTTTAAAAAGGTCTTTTATCCAGGAGGTGAGACAAACTACTACTTTTCATCTATTGTAAAAAGCAACTTTGAACAACCTTTTATTCCAATCTCTAAACTAAAGGAGATTAGAAATAAATTTCAGGAAGATTTTTTAAAGAGTATACAAAATATAACAAACCTTGAAATAGAAGAAAATGTTGTTATACGTAGTTATCTAAAAAACAGTAATAAACTTCCATTTATTACAAGGTTCAAGGATGTAGAATTAAATACCCAATTAAAAGAGGATGGAAACTACCTTCTTCCACTAGCTCCAGTAATATTTGATTCAGAGAGATATCTTTTAGAACTAAAAGAGTTTTTAGAGGAGCATAGGAATAAAAAATTTATAATTGGTCTTAATAATATTGGACATATAAACTTTATTAATCAGCTAAACCCAAAACTCTCCTATTATTGTGATTATGGACTATTTGCAATAAACAGATATAGTAGGAAGTACCTCTCTACCCTTATTCCCAACCTTAAATGGGTTACAAAATGGGTAGAAGAGGATAATATTTTAGAGTATCCCCCAATCTTTATTAGTAGGACCTGTTTTAAGGCTCAGATGGATGGATGTCCAACAAACTGTAAAAAAGAGTTTGATTTTAAAGTAAACCAAAACGGAAATAAAACCGTTATAGTTAGGGATTGTATCACCTACACTTTTAACGAGTCTACATCTAAATAGTATAGGTCATCATATATTTTATACTTAAAAAATAGCTCTACTAAATTACTATCAAGCCTTCCCTTTTCTGCCTCTTCAATTATTATTGATTTAACCTTATCAAAGGGGACTGCTTTTTTGTATGGTCTATCAGAAGCAGATAGGGCATCAAAGATATCTAGTATAGCAAGGATTCTAGACTCTATAGATAACTCATTATCCTTTAACCCCATAGGATAGCCTGACCCATCAAGCATTTCATGGTGTCCTCCAGCAATTTCAGGGATTCGACTCAGCTCCTTAGGCCAAGGGATTGACTGTAGAAAGTTGTAGGAATAGGTTACATGGGATTCAATCTCCCTTCTCTCCTCACTATTAAGAGTCCCTCTAACAATTTCAAGATTAACAACCTCTTCATCTGTTAAAATAGGAATTATGTTATTATCACCATCATAAACCTTAATTTCATTCTGATATTTTAATATACCCTCAATTATCTCCATAGGATTTTCATTAAACACTCTAGGTTCATTTAAGTTTTTAACTAATGTCCTAATATCCTTAACTTTCTTTATATTCTCAAAGTCTAAACTATCTAATGATTGAATAATTAAATCTAATCGTAACATTAAAATCTTAAAATCCTTGGGAAATAGTTTTTTAGCCTTTAAGAAGATATCATTATTAATATAGACCTTTCCATAATCGTGGAGTAGTGCAGCGTATTCTATCTGTTTTATCTCATATTTATTAAAATAGTGATCCTTATATACCCCATAATCCACATCATTTATAATATTTAAAAACTCAACACTCATTTTTGCCACCCTATCAGAGTGACCCCTTGTAACAGGATCCTTAGAATCAATAGCATCAACAGAGGCACGGACTAACCCTTCAAACTGATCCTCTAGCTGCTTTATCATTTTTATATTGTCTAGGGCTACAGATGCCTGCCCTGCAACCGAGAGCATTACATCTTCATATCTCTCTGCAAATGGGAAAATCTTAGTATAAAAATCCTCCTTGGTTTCTAAGAGAATCTTGTGGCTCTCTGTTTCATCAAATAAATTAACATTCTCAAAGTTTTCCTTACTATTTATTAATTGTATTACACCTAACATTTCACCTAAATGATTTTTCATAGGTATTACTAACATACTCCGGGAAATGTAGTCATATTTTTCATCAATACTTCTATTAAAGGAAAATGTAGCGTTTTTATCGATATTATAAACATCAGGAATATTAACAACTTCATCATTTATAGCACAGAAACCAGATATTGATCTCTCGTTTAATGGCATAACAAACTCTTTAAAATCAATATGCCGGCTATAAGTATAGGAGTATTTAAATAATAACCCCCTATTTCCATCATCCATATCGACTACTAAAAAGACACTTCCTGCATCGGCCCCTGTAATTTTTAAAGAAGTTAGTAAAATTTTTTTTATAAGTTTATCTCTATTCCTCTCAACTGCTAACATTTGACCAATAGATATTAACTCCTGTTGATCCGAGAGGAAATCCTTCTCTTCTAGAGTAGAAAATCTAGATAGGTTTTTAGCCACTTTTAAACAATTATCAAACTTAAGTAAAAACCATTTTAAATCATCCTTAGTAATACTCTTTTTTTTAACCCCTAAAATATTACTTAATGGGATATCGTCACCTTCTAATTCAGAAAGAGAGCCTAAAAGAACAAACTGATATTTTGATTCACCATGTTTAGACATAAAAATATGTAAACGTTCCACCATATATGGTGTTACAAAGAATAAAAAGTTTTGTGATATCTTGCTAGCTATATGGTTTTCTATTAAGGGGATATAGTGCCTAGTAGACATAGAAGTATAATTATAATCGGCTATAGATGTTATACTCTCCTCTAATCCTTGTTCTACATATATTTTGAAATTCATTTGTACCTCTAGATAAAAATATAAAAGTATTTACAGGTGAATACAAGTTATTATGATAAATAGCTATACAATTAGAGGCAAATAGTTTTAACTATATATATGTCAACATTATATATGGTAGCAACACCAATTGGAAATTTAGAAGATATAACTTATAGAGCAGTAGAAGTATTAAAAAACGTGGATATTATTGCGTGTGAAGATACTAGACAATCAATGAAACTCCTTAACCATTATGGTATAAAAAAGCACTTAATAAGTGTTAGAGCAAGAAACGAGAAAAATTCAGCTCCAGGAGTAGTAAAACTTTTAGATGAGGGAAAGGATATTGCATATATTTCTGATGCAGGAACACCGGTGTTAAGTGATCCAGGCTCTATACTTATACAGGCTGTTAGAAAATCTGAACACAACATTACACCAATTCCTGGTCCTAATGCATTTGGAGCCCTAGTAAGTGTATCCGGTTTTGTTGGAAAGACTGTAACATTTGAAGGATTTCTTCCTCAAAAATCAGGTAAACGTAAAAAAAGATTAGATGAACTACTATCTAGGGAAGAGTCATTTATAATTTACGAATCTCCATATAGGATAGTTAAGCTTTTAGGGGAACTTGCCGAAATTAATTCTGAAAGACATCTACTACTTGGAAGAGAGATAACCAAAAATTTTGAGGAATTTATTCAAGGAACTAGTGCCGAAGTATTGGAAAATATGTCAACAAGGACTACAATTAAAGGTGAGTTTGCAATTCTTGTTGCAGGAAAAGAATAAAGTTTATATAAGGTATTGTCGATTATAAAAAGACCTAAGGAGAAGTTATGACAATAAACAAAATTGGACCTTCAGATCCAGTAAATAACATAAACAAAAAAAACAAGGTTCAAGAAACACAACAAAAGAGTAGTCCAGACTCCATTAAGGTATCAAAATCTGCTATGAGCAAGTCAGAACTTATAAAGGCTTCTACAATTGCTAAAAATGCACCGGATATTAGAGCTAATAGGGTAGCTGAAGTTAAAGCTAAATTAGAAGATCCAAACTATATAAATGATAAAGTAATTAATAGTGTTGCTGATAAAATCATGGAAGATTTTGGCTTATAACAGAGATGTTTACACTTTCTAAGAGTAGCCCGGAATTATATATAAATTCAAATACTCCTTTAGAATTAGGCAATAAATTAAAAGATATTGGTGGAAGGATTCTCCTTATCTGTTCTACCAATGTTAAAGATAAACATTCAATTGAAACTTTAAAAAAAAGCTTAAAGAGTATTAATCTAACATTTATCCAGTATGATCAAAAGAGTAATTTTATTAGTCATGATGAATTGAAAGAGCTTCAAATTCGGGCTGAAAATTTTAATGTATCATCAATTATCTCTATTGGAGATATAAATGAGAGAATGAGCGGTAGATATTTAGCTCAGACACTATCTCTATACTATTTTGAACTCCCAACAACATATAATAATCCTTACCTATTAATACCCCAAGCAATATTTGCAAACAGGATTGGAACTAAATCCCAATCAATTAACTTATCCTACGATAGAATTAATAGTATAGAAATTGCAAATGACTTTTTACGTCAAGAGGATGATATTGACTCGACTCTAAACTCAATATCTATGTTATTAGTCCTAGCAGAGCTTTTTACAAATAAAGAGAATAATCCTATTGCAAAATATGAGAGTAGGAACCTATTTCTAAGATTATTAGATGATGTAGATAATAAAAATATTAATTCAAATAACCTTTTAAGATACGGTTTAACTGTTGCACTTTATCACGGAGCATCAACTTTATCAGAATTAAACATTACAGAATATACATGGTTAGTTGGATCTAGATTTAAATGTTCCCCCCATATAATTGGAACAAAACTACTTCCTAGACTTCTGGAAATAAATAATGAAGAAGAACTATCTATTAAAATAATGGAACTATTACACTCAAATGGGTTATCCAATAGGTTAGCGGACCTAGGCTACAC
This sequence comes from Thiospirochaeta perfilievii, assembly GCF_008329945.1. NCBI lineage: Bacteria > Pseudomonadati > Spirochaetota > Spirochaetia > Spirochaetales > Spirochaetaceae > Thiospirochaeta > Thiospirochaeta perfilievii. The sequence goes on from NZ_CP035807.1 coordinate 1,587,171, forward strand.
TTTAAAACAGTTTTCAGAAATAAATAGTGATAATAGCAAGACTATGGAAGTTGTAGAAAGAGCATTTTGATTACATTAAGAAAATTACGAAGCCTAAAAGAGAGCACAAGACTAAGAAAATATTTAATAATCCTCGAAGAAATTGAAAATATTCTAAAGAGAGGATCAAAATTAAGTGATAGTTATTATAATAGTATTCTATTAGAGATAGGCAATGAAGTTAATCTATCACAAAGGGCAAAAGAGCTAGCATTTGGACAAATTAATCAACGAAGTATAAATAGTTTAAAACATTTAATAATGGCTAACTTAAATATTGAGCCTAGTGAGTGGGATTTTACAGCACCTGTAGATAACTTTATTTCAAAAAAAATAAAATTAGGAATTAACTTATATCTAGATGATATAAGATCTCCATTTAACTTAGGATCTATTTTTAGAACTAGTGAGTGTTTTGGAGTATCAAAGATACTTATTTCCCAGGACTCTACAAAACCTAATCATAACAGAGCAAAACGAACAGCAATGGGCTGTATAGATAGGATAGATTGGGAAATTACTGACTTAGACTCTATAAAAGGGCCGTTTTTTGCACTGGAACTTGGAGGAACACCTATTGATGAGTTTGACTTCCCAGATAATGCAACTGTTTTTATAGGTAGTGAAGAGCTAGGTGTATCGCCAGAAGCTCTAAAGCTTGCAGATAGTAGTTTAGGACGAGTAACAATCCCTCTACATGGAGGAAAAAGCTCATTAAATGTAGCAAATGCAACAGCAATACTTCTACATAGATGGAGTGAAAAACTATTAAAAGGTTGATTTCTCTCTTTCAAATTTACCTTCAAGTTCAGAAATAATAACCTTAAGTTCATCCTCATCATTAATATGAAAAAACGTTAAAACTGTAGGGTCTATCTGCTCAAAAATAATATCACCTGAAAGATAACCTGCAAAAATATTTGCTAAATATACAGCAAAAACATACCCTTTATCCCCTTTCTTACACTTTAGTGGGTCATGGTGATAACGAATACAGCTAACTAGAGAGTCAGGGAAATTCCATTTCTCTGCAATTCTAGCTCCAATCTCAGCATGATTATAGCCTGCGAACAGGTCCTCAATTATTTTAGTAGGTAGGGATTTACTTTTAGCAATTTTTTCAAAACGTGTCATTAAACCTGCACTTATATTTGCAAAAACAGCTTTACCTATATCGTGTAAAATACCACCCATAAATGCATCTTCTGCAATATCTTTAGATAACCTTCTAGCTCTAGCTAATGAGTAGGCAGAGAAAGCTACAAAGTGGGAGTGTTCCCAAAGTTTACGACTACCCTCAAATTTAAGTGTTTTTTGTGCTCCATATCTTAATATTAAGTCTCTTAACCCCTTCATACCAATTAAAGAGACAGCACTTAATAAATTCTCAACCTTATTTGGAAGCATAAATTGGGAGGAATTTACAATTTTTAATACGTCTGCTGTCATAGCAGGGTCGATACTAATCTGTTTAGCAATATCAGTCATAGAAGAGTCTTTATCATTAATTAAATCCTGAATCCTTCTAATATTCTCAGGGAATTGAGGTATACTATCAATTCCATTAACTATTTCATCTATTAATAATTCAATACCTTCAGCTCTAACATCTGCCATTTTTAGGGTCAACGCTGCGGATGTAACACCATCATTTACTGATATCTCAAAAGCCTCTTCTGTTAAACCAATCTTTTTTAACATTAAAACCATAATTACTATACCAAGACCAGCACCCTCAGAGTCATCTAGAATTTCAGAAAAAGCTTCTTCCATAGAGTGATAAGTTCTAGCTCTAGCCATTCTATCATAGACCCTAGAAAGCTCTTTTTGTGATATCTCAGAATTATTTCTAACAGTTAACATTAAAACACTACCCTGGGCATGAAAGGATATCTTTACATATAACCCCGCCTCTTCTTGCAGTTTAAGATAATAATCAATATTAGACAGGGTATCCTCTTTAAAAGATGTCATACCTCTTTTATAATCCTCTGGAGAGTCCATTCTTAGACCATTTTTTTCAAAATAGATTCGTTTAGTGTTAGCTTTTTTTGCATTAGTGATAATCTCTTTAAGACAGTAGGATATCTTGTCATGAACTTCAATTAAGCCAAACTCACTTAATATTAACTCTAATATAGCCTCTATTCTTAACTCAGTATCTCTAGATACTTTATGAGTAGTTATTGTTATAGGTATTGATTTTGTTAATGCGGAAAATATTTTTTCCTTCTGAGCCTCTGATATCATATTACAATTATAACATAATAGAGAATAAAAGAACAACAAACTTTTATATTTACTTGCCCCAGGATAAATTTATAGCTAAAATTATTTTATGAAATTACACGAATTGAATAAATTGATATTTGACAAGCTTAATTTGCAACAGTTTGCCCCATCAGACTCATCTTTAAATGGAGTTCAAGTAGGAGACTTAAATCAGGATGTTTCAAAAGTAGCACTTTTAGTAGACGCTTCTTTAGAGGGCTTTAAGCAGGCAAAAAAACAGGGTGCAGATGTTATATTTGTACATCATGGACTTTTTTGGGGTCGGCCATTAGCCATTACAGGTTCCCACTATAAAAGAGTAGAGTTCCTAATAAAAAATAACATATCTCTAATTGCATGCCACCTCCCCTTAGATGCGCATCCAATACTAGGAAATAACGCTGGTATTGCAGATAAGTTAGGGTTAGTAGATTTAGAACCCTTTGGTAAATACAAGTCAAACAACATTGGAATTAAAGGCAGACTCCCTGAAAAAAACAGTATAGACGAAATTAAAAAGTTACTATTAGGAGATAATGAGCCAGCTTTTATAGTCCCAGGAGGTAAAAACTCAGTTTCTTCAGTAGCTATTGTTTCAGGAGGCTCCCCCTTCTCTGTTTTAGAAGCAATAGATCAAGGTATTGATCTTTTTATTACAGGGGATAGAAGTCACGAGGTATATCACACTTGCCTTGAAGAAGGGATAAATATGATATCAGCAGGGCACTATGCCACTGAGGTTTTTGGTGTACAGCTAGTAGGAAACTGGTTAAAAACTGAGTTTAATCTAGAGACTATATTTATTGATATTCCCACAGGGGCTTAAATTGAATAGGGGCCCTATAATTACTACATTTTTCCTATTAACCCTTGACCAGTTAAGTAAATATCTTCTTAAAAGCAGAGAGTTTGTTATTATTAAGAGTAAATACTTATCTATAAATATCAGTAGTTTAGAGGGTTCGGATTTATCAATAACAGAGTATGCTCTTCCAATTATTATTATTTCACTTCTAATTGTGGGTATATATAATTTAAAAAATACAACTCCCCTTGAGAACTATTTATTATGGATTATTTGTGGTGGGGTTATTGGAAACATGATAAATAATGGGAGGTTTTTTCAAGTAAAAACTATCTTTACATTACCATTAGTTAATATTGCAGACTTAATGGTAGTCATCTGTGGAATAATTATGATAATATTCATTATTCTTAAAGATAGGAGGAGGAATATAATATGAATAAAAAATTAAGTACGCTACTTTTCATTATAGCTGGGACAATTTTAAATATATTATTAATGTTTATATTTATCTTTGGACTACTTGCTGGAACTTCAGCTCTTTTACGTGGCTTAGGTTATGAACCTGGAAGTTCAATATATATTCCATTTCTAATTGGTGCTATTTTTGGTGGTATGGTTTTAGCATTTATTACATACTCAAAAATTACAAAGTATATCCAAAAGAAATATGACTTAGAAAAATATTTAGAACCAATTTTTAAACAGAGAAGAAGGTAGTTTAACTACCTTCTTTTTTTAGTATCCGTCACTTAACTCTCTATTTGTATCTTTTTTATAAAGTTCGCTATAAACAAAACCACGATTCCGTAGATGCTCTCTAAGCTCTTTTGGAAATGGTATATTCCTCCAAAATATCCCTCTAACATCTTTTTCAAGTTTTTGAGTACCAACACTCTCCTTTGTTATCCAAAGAATATAGTCCTCAATAAACCTAAGCTTAACATCACCCTTTAGTTTTCTCTCTTCAAACCATTGAAAATACTTTCCAGTTATCCCCTCTTCCATCCAGTAGTATTGGGCCTTTGCCTTAGCAACTTCCCACCTAAGATCTGCTAATGCGGTAATAACCGCAAGTTTTATATCCTTAGGATATAGAGGTACTGCTACTCGTCCCCTACTTGAAGCTCTATTATACTTCTCAAAGGGCTCCCAACATATACCTTTATCTCCATAACAGGGAATAATTATAATATGGGGAACAATTCTATGGGTCTCCCTTCTATGAGTTCTTCTAAAAACACCAGGATCAATATCCTCCACATATTTCATAACCTTCAAGATCTGTTCTCTTGTTGCAATATCATTAAAATTAGAAGTTATATAAGACCCGTGAAGTATAGGAAAATGATTTCCCTGTCTTCCTACACACATTTTATGAATCTGCCTTAAATTATTAACCTCTTTTTTAATTATCGCGGGGTTAACAACCTCTGTAGGTTCATCATTCATTCTCTCTACAACTTTATCCAGTTTTGATTGGGCTAACTTTGCCTCTTGTATACCTAATGTATACTCACGGTCTAACCTTTGAAGCTCTTTAGTAGAGTTTATTAGATCTGTTAATGCTGTTTTTTGTAAAACTGTGTAACCCATCTCTATAGAAGGAAATACAGGATGTTGAGTATGATTTGCAAGCTCTCTAACATTATCAATTATAGACTTTTCAGCAGATGAACGTTTTTTTTGTAGAATCTTTAAAGACCCTAGTCTACTATCTAGAGCTCCTGAGAATTTATCCTTCTGCATTCTTAGGCCAGAAGTACCTCTGCTTTTTTTATTTTTAATAGGTTCCTCATCTGAACCTAAGGGGTTTACATCACCTAATGTAACCATCTCTAACCACTCGTCAAAATAGTGTACAGGTTCTCCATGGATATTATCCTGTATAATAACAGAGAGGTTTTCCAACTGATCCCTATTTACCAAGGTAGGAAGTAGTAAAGCATATCTTAGTAAAAATTTCTTTTCCAAGGACAGAGCGTTCCCTACTTTTTGGGATAGAGCCTCTATAAAGTCCCAATATACAGGTTGAAGCCTATTTCTAAACATAGTTTTATCCTGGGGATCCTTGGCTTTTAAAAATTTAGCCAGGGAAGAGTGGAGTTTCTGAGCTATCTCTCCCTCACCTTGTAACGCTCTTTTATAGTACTTTTCATCATATAAATTTTTAACTGGTTTAGTTTTAAAAACAGTTATTTCTTCAAACTCTTCCCTATCTACTACCTCATTTCCATCAACTATTTCATCTTCAAAAAGATCATTAAAAGATGGATTTATATTAAGATCAACAGGAGAATCATTATTATTAGACCCCTTTGAAGGTAGTCCAAGAATATCATCTAAATCACTCATAATCTAATAATAGCACATTCTTATTAAATTTAAAAAGACAACTTGCTTTTTAAAGTTATAAAAAATATTATGAGCTATGTTTCCTTATATTTTAGTTTTTTCAATACTATTTCTAATAATTATTTTACTTTTTTATACTAAAGGAAGTTATAAGGAGATAAAACAGGTAGCAACGGAACAACTTCCAACAGGAAAACCATGCCCGATATGCCAGTGGCCCCTTCAGAAAAACGAAAGAGTACACTCAATAATATATAGATCCAAGGGTGATACAATTATGCATATATATGGCTGTCCCTACTGTTACAAAGAGCATCCAAAAACTAAATATAAAGAGAAATCCCAACGTATATGCCCATCATGTAAAAAAGAACTTCAATCAAAAGAGTTTGTAATTGCCAGATTGTTTGAAAAACCCGGTAAAAACCATGTTCACGTTTTAGGATGCTACAGATGTAGGGGAAAAAGATAATCTTTCTAGACCAACTTATCTACTTCTGATATTATCGTTTCCATGAGTAGTTATAATTTTACAGAGATAGAAAAAAAATGGCAGAATTACTGGGAAGAGAATAAGACATTTAAGGTAACTGAAGATCCTAGTTTTCCTAAAGAGAAAAGAATGTACGTTTTGGATATGTTTCCATATCCCTCAGGAGCAGGTCTCCATGTAGGTCACCCTGAAGGTTATACAGCAACAGATATGTACTGTAGATACCTAAGAATGAACGGATACAATGTCCTCCATCCTATGGGTTTTGACTCATTTGGTCTCCCAGCCGAAAACTACGCAATAAAAACAGGAACACATCCTGAAGCAACAACAGTGGCTAACATTGATAATTTTAGAAGACAGATAAAGTCCCTAGGATTTTGTTATGACTGGGACAGGGAAGTTTCAACACATACATCCGAGTATTACAAGTGGACCCAGTGGATATTTTTACAACTATACAAGAAAGGTCTCGCATACGAAGCAGAGACTCCAATAAATTGGTGTCCTGAGTGTAAAACTGGACTAGCAAATGAAGAAGTAAAAGACGGAGGCTGTGATAGATGTGGAACTAAGGTTTCAAGAAAAAATCTAAGACAGTGGATGTTTGAAATAACAAAGTATGGTGACAGTCTACTAGAAGGGCTAAATAATATTAGCTGGACCGAATCTGTAAAAGCTATGCAGAATAACTGGATAGGTAGGTCGGAAGGGGCTAATGTTGTATTTAAGCTAGAGAAAGGTGAAGGTGAAATCGAGGTTTATACAACTAGACCAGACACTCTTTTTGGGGCAACATATATGGTTTTATCCCCAGAACACAAACTAGTAGAAGAGATAACAACTAATGAGTATAAGGATGCTGTTGAAGATTATAAAAACCAGGCAGCCTTAAAATCAGATTTAGAGAGAACTGACCTAGCTAAGGGTAAAACTGGGGTTTTTACTGGAGCATACGCTATAAACCCTGTAAATGGAGACAAAATCCCTGTTTGGATATCTGATTATATTTTAATTTCCTATGGAACCGGTGCTATTATGGCTGTTCCTGCCCACGATGAGAGAGACTGGGAATTTGCTAAAACTTTTAATCTACCTATAAAACAAGTTGTTTCTAGAGATGGAAATATTACAGAACTTACCGAAGTTTACCCTGCTAAGGATGGAATTGCAGTTAACTCTGGAAAATTTGATGGTATGAAAACCCAGGATGCAATAAAGGCTATAATTTCATGGTTAGAAGAGGAGAAAATTGGGTTTAAATCTGTTAACTATAAACTAAGAGACTGGGTATTTAGTAGACAGAGATACTGGGGAGAACCAATACCTCTAATTCACTGTCCAACATGTGGTACTGTACCTGTTCCTGAGAATGAACTACCTTTAGAGTTACCAAATGTTACTAGCTATGAACCATCAGGAACTGGGGAATCTCCCCTTGCAAACATTGATGAGTGGGTTAATTGTAGCTGCCCTAAATGTGGTGAAGCTGCAAAGAGAGAGACAAACACTATGCCACAGTGGGCTGGTTCATGCTGGTACTACCTAAGATATATTGACCCAAAAAATACAGAAGCTTTCTGCTCTAAAGAGAAGGAAGAGTATTGGATGCCTGTAGGCTTATATGTGGGAGGAGCTGAACACGCAGTACTCCACCTATTATATGCACGTTTCTGGCACCATGTTTTACACGATTTAGGCCTTGTATCAACAAGAGAACCATTCCAAAGATTAATAAATCAAGGAATGATCCTTGGAGAGGGTGGAATTAAAATGTCTAAATCCCTTGGTAATGTTATTAATCCAGATGATGTTATTAAAGAGTATGGCGCAGACTCTATGAGACTTTACGAGATGTTTATGGGACCTTTAGAGGTAACAAAGCCATGGGATACAAGTGGGATTTCCGGTGTTTACCGTTTCTTAAACAGAGTTTGGAACATGGCAAACCGAGAGGTTTCAGAAGAGGCTCCAACTAAGGAACAGTTAAAGAGTCTTCATAAAACTATAAAAAAGTTAACCCATGATACTAGTAGATTAGAGTTTAATACAGGTATTGCCCAGATGATGATATTTGTTAACGAGAACTACAAGGATGAAAAGGTAAATAGGGCAATATTTGAACCATTTATTAAATTACTTGCTCCATATACACCACATATTGCAGAAGAGATATGGCAAATTCTAGGGCATGATACAATTATAGCAAATGAGACATGGCCAGAGTTTGATGAAGAGCTAACAAAGGATGATGAAGTAACAATTGTTATTCAAGTCAATGGAAAGTTAAGAGCAAAACTTCAAATGCCAGCTGATATATCTAAAGAGGATATGGAAAAGGCAGCTTTTGAAGATGACAATATAAAAACCCATACTGATGGAAAAACTATTGTAAAAGTTATTGCTGTGCCAGGGAAACTAGTTAATATTGTTGCGAAATAATTTTTAATATATTAAAAGGGGCTGTTGCAAAAGTAATATTTTGTAACAGTCTTTTTTGTTTATAAACATAAAGAATATAAATTATGATAAAAATTGTATAAAAACGGAAGAAAATCCTCTTCTAACAGCTTTTTAATTTAAAGTTAGATTGTAATACCAAATAAAATGAGACGACTTATAATAGTTATCAACTCTAAAGTCTAAGCGGAATTTTCAAGGGTATGGTAAAATGGGATACCAAGTTCATTTCTTGCTAGTCTATAACCCAAGTGAATAATATTCATAGACATACACATCAGATTCCAATCTGTATGTATACCTTTAATCCCTTTTCTTAAGAACCTTTTAAATGACCAGTTATTTTTTATCTGTGCAAAAGCTCCTTCAGCTTGAATACTTCTGTTAACCCTTATCTCTTTACCTAAGGGACTAGAAATCCTTTCAGTAGATTTTCTCTGAAACTCTGCAAGAGTATGATTTATCTGTACCTGTTTATATTTTGCTTTACTTTTTTTCATACAGGCAGATTTTACAAGGCAACTTTTACACCCTCGTTTACATCTGTATACATGCGTAACTTGCTCATTACCATACTTATCCTTCTTAACTTTCAGATGTTTTAGAACTAACTTTTTACCTCTAGAACAGATGAAACAATCATTGTCCTTATCATAGGTCATATTATCCTTTAGCCCAATGTCTGATTTTACTTTCCTCTTTTTTGAGTGTTCATATTTCATTGGCTTTATATATGACTCAATGTCCCTTTTTTCCAATGCCTCATGGTTGTGCTGACAATCATACCCACTATCAGCACAATATTTTTTATACTTCCAATCTATTCTTTCATGCATGTGGTCGATAGCTGGAATCATTGTTGCGTAATCAGTTCTGTCTGAACTAGCGTAGTTTCCAACAATATAACCTCCATCAACTAGAACCTGAAGATTATATGCAGGTTTCAATTGTCCATTCCGCATATGGTCCTCTTTCATCCTCATAAAAGTAGCATCGGGATCAGTTTTACTCATACTATTTCGCTCGGGCATAGCATCTAGTTGATTCTTGTAATCCTCTAATTTCTTTAAATATATGTTAGTATCTCTAAATATTCTCTGTTCCGCTGTAATCCGATGACCACGTCCTGTTTTATTTGGCTTCAGGTTATCAGTAGTTCCCATTAAATACTCTATTATACTTTTTAGAGCATCTTCGGGAGAACTATTCTCTAATTCTATTGGATATAAGTTTACAGATTCATGTATTATTTCTTCTATATGATTTATTAGTTTAGGAAGGTTCTTTTTAATAGATTTTTTCCAAATAAATGTATATCTGTTAGCTTTGGACTCAATTTTGGTTCCATCTTGGAAAACTATATTTTTTGTTAATTCTCCCAAAGATCCGAGACGATTAATTTGCTGATAAAAAAGGTTGTCTATTGCATCTGAGTGCTGTTGTATGAATCTATCTATGGTTGAATGGTCAGGAGCTTTTTTACCATCAAGAACTTTTAATAGAAAGAGATCTCTCTTGCATAACTTCTCGGTATCACGAGAGCTATACTTTCCCTGTGTTCGAGCATATAGAAGTATCAGCATCATTGTATAACTATCCACAGCAGGAGGTCGTCCAGACTTCTTCTTAGGTTTTTCAAATTTACTATAATCTAGACCCTGTAACATAAGCATTAGTGCCGCTTCATGGTCTGTTACTTTTAATGGAATAGAAATATTTAAGTCTAAATATGATTGTTTATGATTGCAAAAGTCTGTAATATACATTTACGTGCTCCTTTTTGATGTCAACAACCAAATTTTAGCACGTTGGGACTACTTTGTGGTCCCTTTTATTTTGAAAACTACTGAAAATCACGTTTATAAATAAAAAAAGGCTGTTGAAAGTCATAATGACTTTTGCAACAGCCCCTTTTATATTTATAAAAAGTTTAAATAACTGATATAAATTTAATTTGGAATATTAATAGGAAAAATAGGAACATTATAATGGAATTTTTTGAAGTAATAAAAGTAATTATTCTAGGAATAGTCGAAGGTATAACAGAGTGGTTACCCGTAAGTTCTACAGGCCACATGATCCTTGTGGATCAATTTATGAGTATAGATGCAACCGATGCATTTAAAGAGATGTTTTTTGTTGTTATACAGTTAGGTGCAATAATGGCAGTTGTTGTAATATTCTTCAAAAAATTAATACCACTAACAAATAATAATGGAATTAGAATTCATAAACCTACTATGGTTCTATGGTATAAGATACTAATAGCCTGTATACCAGCAGGAGTTATAGGAGTACTTTTAGATGATAAGATAGATGAACTATTTTATAATTACATAACAGTTTCAATTACCCTAATCCTTTATGGTATTATTTTTATATTAGTTGAAAATCGAAGTAAAAACAGAACTTTTACAGTTAACAAACTTAGTGAACTACCTTATAGATCAGCTCTTTATATAGGGATATTTCAGGTTTTAGCTCTTATACCAGGAACATCTAGGTCGGGAGCTACAATTATTGGTGCAATGTTAATAGGAACATCGAGAACTATAGCTGCTGAGTTTACATTCTTCCTTGCAATACCGGTAATGTTTGGTGCCAGTCTTTTAAAAATATTAAAGTTTGGATTTGTATTTACACAGAATGAAGTTTTTATACTTATTATTGGGATGATAACAGCATTTATAGTCTCTGTACTAACAATAAAATTCCTTATGTCTTATATTAAGAAACATGACTTTAAAGCTTTTGGATTTTATAGAATAGTGTTGGGGGTTGTTGTAATTATTACTCTAGGTTTAATTTAGTTATCCTAAATAGGACTCTAGGCCCTCTTTGTCTAGAATCTCTATGTAGTTATCCTTTTTACGTATAACTCCATCTATTTGCATCTTAGAGATCTCCCTAGAGACAGCCTCCCTGGAGACTGAAATCTTATTTACTAATAGAGAGATTTTATTCTCATTTAAACTAGAACTGTTATATAACAACAGATAGGCTAGCTTCTCCCTTACTGTTTTTAGGGATAATATTTCAATCTTCTTTGTTACCTTGGCAATCTTTTTATAGACTTGTACAGTATACGATAGTGAACTTAAATGCGATAGTTTTCAAGGATAAATGAGATTTCTAAACTACCTATGCGGTAGTGAACTGGAAAGAATAGTTATTGCTTTTACAAACAGATTTCTAAGCTACCCAGCAGGGATCCCCAGTTTAATACAATTATTCATTAGCAGCGTTGGCTCTAAAGGTTTCTCTGATTTCAATTTAACTTTCACAAGCTTTTCGGACTCTGTTTCCTTTAATCTCCTAAGCCAATTCTGAAAGGTTGTTTGTTTAATATTTTTCTGTTTAGTAAACTCAGTTATTGTTCATATGGTTTATCATAATGAACAATAATGGGGGATATTTTTTTTATTGCTTCATTCAACTGAATTATATTCATCTTAAAGACCTTTGTTTTAATCCCTTTTTTTTCAATATATTCACACATAAAAAACATATTTGATTTGATTTCATTCTTATCTTTATCAATATTCAAGTAATTATTGAAAACATCCTCTTCTGTTGTAGGAATATTCCAGTAAATATCTAATAAAGATGATACAACTGAATAACCACAAGAATTATCAAAATTTTGTTCATTTATATAACTAAATCTCATCGTTTCTTTAGGAGTTACTAAGCTAAGTAGTGTTGCAATTATCAGTATCATATAAAAAACTCAAAAATTTGAATGATTAATAATATAAAACTTAAAAATAGAACCAAAAAATTAAAATTGCTTACAATTTTCATGACTAAAACTCCTAAATATTATCTAAATATGCTGGTAAACTCACAGAAACATTCCATAACATATGAATTAAAGTTGTTAAAAGTATATTATTAGTTTTTTTTCTAATATAAACTGATATAAATACCTGATACAACCTAGTAAATAATGAGTAAACAAAGAGTATCCCTGAACCGTTACTAATGATAAATGAATATTCATGGGACAACAAAAAGGGTATTGATATAGCTAATACAGTTATAAAACTTTTTTTATTCTCTGAGTATTCACTCTCTCTTAAAATATATTCTATGAAAAATGCAAATGAAAAAATAAAAAAAAACTCTTCTAAAAGACCAAAAAATGTATACTTGAGAATCTCATAAATTACTCCTCTTAGGAGACCAGTTGTATTAATACTATAATGAAAAAGTTTTGCACTTATTATAGAGTCTTTAATTCCTATTAAATAAGAAATAATAATGTTCAAAGTGATTACAATAACTATTATAACAAACAATCTATCCGATTCAAACTTAAAATTAAAAATAGATTTTCTAAATTTTTTATTTAATATTATTGGGAGTATAACAGCTAGACAGCCTAATAATACATATAATGAAACTTCTACTATATGACTTCTCAAGTTTGATAAAATATCAAGGTCATTCCAAAAAAAACAATATAGAATATCCACAGATATTCCTCTAGAAAAGGCTAATTCCCTATTTGTCAAATAAACTATTGAAATTGAAAGTAAGATCTTAAATCTAAACTTTTTTTGTTTAGTTATACTATTTCCGTTTAAACAATATATGCTTCCAGAAAATAAAGTAATTATACATATATAAGAAATGAATCCAGTATTAAATAGTAATTCCATATTTTTATAGGTTCCAAGTCTCAACTTGGAACCTAATATTATCTCCTTCTTGTTCTTTTTAGATCATCAAGTGAGTTTTGTCTTGCTTTTGCAGCATTTAAATCCGAATATAATTTTTTAGCTTCTGCTGCAGCTGCAGAGTTACCTATTGTTACTGTATAACTAGAATTATAAGTTTTTGAACGATTGGCTTTCATACGAGCATGTACTCCAGCATCTACTCCACCTGATGTTCCATGAGAATTAGTCGTACTTGTAGATGAACTAACTGTATTAGTGTTAGATCTATCTACTGCTTTATGATATTCACTTGATTATTCTCTCTAGCCTTCTTTAAACCTGCTTTAGAATAACCGTAATCTCCAGGATACATCCCTCCAGTTATAATTACAATTTCTGAATCACTTAATTGTATACCATTAATTTCCGAGAATAAATTTTCTTCAAGAGGCTGACTAGATTGCGCTGAAGAAATACTGCTAAAAGCAACTAATAAAAACAAGATTGTTATAATTTTTTTTATTATTTATATTTTCCTTTTTATATAATTTTTTTTACATTGGTACCAAATGTAGAATCAGCATATTTAAAATAAAAAAATAAAGCAAGCATTTTTTTATTGTAAACTATTTCAGTAAACTCAGAAGGAAAAAAATTACTAAAAAGCACATTCAACCTAAAATAACAATTAATATATAATCAAATAACAATGTTAATAAAGATTGGAAAAACCCACTGAAAGTTGCCACTCAAACCCCTCCAAAGTTTACCATAATTTAGGTATTAATGGGTTTTCAATTTAGCATATCAATTAACCTCAATAAATGAGGCATACTTACTACTTTAGAATAATTTAAAAGGAGTAAGTATTGCCTAGAAAGAGGACAGGTATGAAACAGACCAGAGAAATTATTAGACTTAATTATGTATGTAATTTAAGCGATAGGGCTATCAGTAATGTTGTGAATCTATCCAGACCAACTATAGCTAAAATTTGTAAATCCTTTAGTGAGTCAGGATTAGAGTATGACCAGATAAAGGAGATGAGTGATTCGGACTTATCATTAGAATTTTATGAAAAGAAAGTTGTATCACATAAAGCTGAAATGCTCATTGCTAAGTTCCCACAATATGCTATAGAACTTAAAAAAAAAGGGAGTAACTTTACAGCTATTATGAGAGGAGTATATTGCAGAGTATCCAGATGGATTGAGGACATCACAATTTGGAAGACTCTTCAATAGATGGAAGAATGATCAAAAGGTTTCTATGCATATAAACCACAATGCCCCTTTTTACATGACTCTACACTTTTCTATATAATAGATATTTGCTCGTTTTGAGTGTAATATTGCTTTCAAGTCAGATAGCTGCTCCATAACTTAACTCCTTTTCCAGGCGATACCATTCATTTATTTTCTTATTATTACAAATCATTGCGAAAGGTTATTTCGTTTAATTATTTTTTATTCTATTATCATCAATTTCTATTATAATGTCTTTTCTTTTTTTATATTCTGAATCCGTATAACAAATAAAAAATCAACTTAATGTGGTAATGATACAGTTATAAAAAAATATTGACTCCTTACAGCTTACTTCATAGTATTAATATTAGTTAATTTTTAAAGGGGTTATATTTGATTGAATTCACAATTATTATTGTAATAGCTATAATATTATACCATGACCTTTTTTTACAAAACAGAAAGATAAACAGGCTTTCTCTTGATAAAAGCAGACTAGAACAGGAATTAAAGGATAAAAATGAAGAGTTGATTAAGGTGGAAAATATTGACCCCTTAACTGATATACTAAATAGAAATAGGTTAGATATAGAGTTGCAGATGGAGTTTGCTCGGAGTAGAAGATCCAAAAAAACTATAGGTATTAGTTTAATAGGTATAGATAATTTAAAAGAAGTTAACGAGAAACTCTCCCATAGTATTGGTGATTATTTATTAAAAGAGATAGCAACACTTATTAAATCTAAGATTAGGAGCGTAGATCTTTTTGGTAGATGGTGGGGAGACAAGTTTTTAATTATATACTCCGATATAGAATTAGATGATTTAAAGAACCATACTGAAAAATTAAAAAATGAAATTGAGGAGTATAACTTTGTTAGAGTTGGATCTATTACAACATCCTTTGGCCTAACATTATCTAAAGAGAGTGATGATGAGGTTGTTATTATAGAGAGAGCCGAAAAAGCTTTAAAAATAGCAAAGAAAAAGGGTAAGAACTATATAGAGATATTATAATATCCCTTATCATATATTCTTATTATAAATATCAACTGATCCTCCACCTTGTTATATATAGGATTTACATATAGAGTTTTTTTTATGACAAGTAAGTTGTTCTACAATTATGATAAAAAACAGATTCCAATAGGGATAAAAAAAAGTAAAAGAAAGAGCATTGTGCTAAATATAACATCCAATGGAGAAGTTTTAGTTAAAGCTCCTAACTTTATAACAAATATCGATATTATGAGTTTTATTGATAAACACAAACTATGGATTGAAAGAAAGCTCAACGAACATAATATAAACTCTAATAGACATAAGTTTATAATTGGAGAGTCTATACCCCTAGAGGGTGTAAATAGAGAACTATGCAAAAAAAACAATATAACAAAAACTGCTCTAATTAGAGATAAGATATATATAGGTTATAAAAAATTAGATATAGAGAGGGAACTAATAAAGTGGTATAGAAGTTATGCAAGGAAGAAATTAACCTCTCTCTCAAAATACTATTGCAGTGAATTAGGTGTTACATTTAATAATATTTATATAAAATCCACAAAAACAAGATGGGGAAGCTGTAGTGGTAAGAAAAATCTAAATTACAACTGGAAAATAATTTTAACACCAGAACATCTAATAAAATATCTAGTAATCCATGAAGTTTCTCACCTAGTCGAGATGAATCACTCAGTCAATTTTTGGAAAATAGTTAATAGATTTGACAAAAACTATAAAAAAAATAGGGCTGAACTACACCAGCATAGCTACCTTTTAAACTATTTTTTAGAGTGAATCAGATTTAAGTTCATTAACAACTTTAATCAAAAGCCTTGGATCATCTGTCATAACCCCATCTACACCTAGTTTGAACAATCTCCTCATTTCATACTCACTGTTTATTGTCCAAACCTGTATCTTTATACCTCTTTTATGAAGAACCTTTATAAAATACCTAGTTACAACTAGAGTTCCATTGGAGGTTACAGGTACTTGCATTACAGGGGGTTTTATTAAAAATCTAGAGATAGACCTAAACAGTTTTAGCTTTGTTAAAACAACTCTTAACCTAACTTCACTACGCCCATAGGATGTTGCAACTCTATTTGATATTTTTCTAATACTCTTAAGATTTTCACTATGGAAAGAAGCGACTACAACCCTATCAAAAGCATCATATTTTTCTAATAGATTATACATCCCTTTTACAAGTTTACTGTCCTTATCCTTTAAATCAACATTAAATCTAGTATCTGGAAAGTTAATAAGAACATCTTCAAAGGTCATAAGTTTAATATTTTTACTAGAGAAAGGTCTTTTACCACTCTTATCAATATATAAAAACCCAAGGTCAAGTTCACATAAGTCTGACCATCTCCTTGTTGAGACCTTGGATTTATTACCATCAAGTTGCCAGGTATCCTCATCGTGCCAGACAAAGATAACTCCATCAACACTAATATGAACATCCGTTTCAATAATATCTACACCTAAATCAACAGCACTTTGGAAGGCTAAACTTGAGTTTTCAGGATAGTACTTAGAATCACCACGATGGGCGATTACTTTAATTTTTTTATCAAAAAACTTATAATCCTTATACAAACTCATTTACCTCCTTATGGCTATCTGGGACTCTTAATATCTCCCTAGGCTTACTACCATTTTGTGGACCGATTATACCCCTCTCCTCCATCTCTTCTACTAGCCTAGCAGCCCTATTATATCCAATTTTCAATCTTCTTTGTAGAAATGAAGCGGATGCTTTACCAGCTGTAATAACAATTTCCAAAGCTCTATTAAAAAGAGGATCATCACCAAAAAAGGAGTTATCTGAATCGTCATCCCCTTCATCATCTTCATCCATAAAAATTTCATCATCTATATATTCTGGCTCACCTAAACCTTTAACATAATCAACAACACTTTCTACCTCTTCATCTGATAAGAAGGATCCTTGAATTCGCACAGGGAATGGATCCCAAGAGGATGTAAATAACATATCCCCACGACCTAGAAGCTTCTCTGCACCCATTCCATCTAAAATTATCCGTGAGTCTGTCTTACTGGAAACCATAAAAGCAATTCTAGATGGGAAGTTAGCCTTTATTAAACCTGTAATAACATCGATAGATGGTCTTTGAGTTGCTAATACAAGATGTATACCTACCGCACGACTCATTGCAGCAAGACGGGCCAATATCGCTTCTAACTCCTTACCAGATGTAGCCATAAGGTCTGCAAACTCATCTACTATTAATACAAGATATGGTAATTTTGTAGTTGCAATTTTCTGCTCTTTAATTCTTTTATTATAAGATTTAATATCCCTTACACCCATAGAATCTAATAGAGCATATCTTCTTTCCATTTCATATAGGCACCACTGTATAGCCTGGAATGCTCTTTTAGGGTCTGTTATTACTGGAGTTAATAAGTGGGGAATCCCATTGTAAAGTTTTAACTCTACAATTTTAGGGTCAACCATAATTAATTTTACATCGTTATGGGATCTTTTACATAGTATTGAACATATTAATGAGTTTACACACACCGACTTACCTGCTCCTGTTGCTCCAGCAATTAGAAGATGGGGTGTTTTTGCCAAGTCTATAATTTTATTATCACCATTGATACTTTTCCCAAGTACAATTGGAACAGCATCTTCATCGAAGCTTTTTTCATCTGCATCAATAAGTTCACTAAATGTTACTATAGATCTTTTTTTATTAGGAACCTCTATACCAACAGCGTGTTTTCCTGGAATAGGGGCTACTATTCTAACGCTAGAAGCTGCTAATCCTAGGGCTATATTATCCGATAAATTTACAATTTTTGACAACTTAACCCCAGGTGCAGGAAGAAGTTCAAACATTGTAATAACTGGCCCCTTCTTTATTCCAGTAACTTTTCCTTTTATATTAAACTCTTCCAATGTTTGTTCTAATATTGCAGCCGATCTTTTAGTTGCATCATCAATTTCTTGATATGAGTTGTCCTCTGAAACGTTTAATATTCCACCTACAGGAACTATATAATCTTCACTTCTATTTATATCATCATAGGAGTCTTCTTCGGGCATTAATATTCGAGTCTTTCTCTCTGTCTTAACATCACTATCCTCAGAAGAATCATCTTCAGAATAATCATCTTCATAATCCCTAGACAGAAACTCTATAGCTGGATCCTCTTCAAAAACAATGTTTGAGTCAGCACTAAATGTCTCTATATCATCAAAACTATTTATAAATGCGTATTCATCCTTTGTTAGCTCTGTATTAATAATATCACTAAAGTTTTTATTAGTTTCATCATAAGCATCAATATCAACTTCCTCGGTAGTCTCAGGAAAAGTTGGTTCCTCAAATGGAATAGAACGACCCTTCTCATCATCCTCTTCCTCAATATAATACTCTTTAATTTCATTTTTTATTTGAGAAATCTGAAAACTTAAATCTTCTGCCTGATCTTCATCTTCATCTTCAACATCAAGTTCATCTTCAACATCAAGTTCATCTTCAACATCAAGTTCATCTGCAACATCAAGTTCATCTGCAACATCAAGTTCATCTGCAACATCAAGTTCATCTGCAACATCAAGTTCAATTTCTTCCTCTTCAGCAACAATATGGACAGGAAGTTGCTCTTCAAGTTCATCGATAACTCCAAAGGGATTTTTAACATTACTAGTAGCATCAGAAACTTCATTTTCACTACTATCTGTTAATCTCTTTACAACAATTCTACTAGATAAAATTAAAATTAATATAAAACCTAACAGAATTAAAATAGATCCCCACTCCCTACCTGGAGTATCAAAGTACTTATGTAAAAAACTTATAACTGGATCTAGATTATCTGTGAACATTATTTTTATCATTGTAGAAACAGGGAAGAATATAACTATTGATGCAATTGAATAATAAAATAGTCGCTTATTTAGGGGTTTCTTAATTATTAAATAGGCTCCTAAAAATAATAATGCTGGTAAAAACAGTGATGAAACAAAAAATGCATTATATAAAAACCTAGAAAAGGGATCTCCAGTAAAGCCTAAAAACAGGATTAATAATAATATTAGCTGTAAAGTACCTGCAACTAATAAACTATAAGCTGCAGCCTTGTCTTGTTTTTTTAACAATTCAATTCTCCTTATTAAAATGTATCGGAATAATTAAACTATTTTTAACCTTAAATTGAGTCTAAAAATGGATATTACTCTATATCGCTATATATTTGCTTAATAATTTCATAGGGCTGGACATCATACTCTTCATGACCATAATAGATTGCGGCTTTAATTATTTTAGGAACATAATTCCTAGTCTCCTTAAAAGGAGCAGCCTCAATAAACAGCTCATCAGGTAGGTCACCCCACAATCTTTGCCAACTCCAAACATTTCCAGGCCCTGCGTTATAAGCCATAAGAGATATAGGATATGTATAAAACCTATCAACTAACCAATCTATATATGTACCACCTAGTAGAATATTTATATCTGGATCATTTAGATCGGGAATACCCATCCCAATATCGTTAGCTTGCTCAACTGCTGTTTCAGGCATCAATTGGGATAACCCAACAGCTCCAGCTGATGATACTACATCCATATCAAAACCACTCTCAGTTCTAATTAAACCAGAAAATAGAGTTGGTGGGAAATTATATAATTGTGCTATTTCAACAATTTTATTTTTGTAAGGTAGGGGATAATATAGAGGAAAGCTCTCCTTGTTAAGGGGAACACCTGCACTTGCCATAAACCTAAGAGTTTCTAAATGTTTTCCCTCATTTGTAAGAAGAGTTGCAACTTTAATCGAAACAGAGTAATTAAGATCTTTAACTTGCTTAGAAAAGTTTAAAGCCTCATCTTCTAATCCAAAGTCTAAAAATCCACCAATCCACTTATCATTACTATTTAGCTCTACCGGCTCTAAAGGATCTTCTAGTATTAAATTAGACTCCCTTTTAAGTAGTGCATTTGCTATATATGAATAATAAGTATAACTATCACTGGTAACAATTTTGTCTAATTCATCTATTATAGATTTATTCTTATTTTCACTATCGATATAATTATAAAAGTACATTCTGGAGATAATCCAAGAGACTCTTGATTTATCACTTAAGTCTCCATATTTTTCAACAATAGGTTGTATCTCCAACATAGACTCCCACTCCTTATTTTGTACAAGGGCGGTAATAATATGATCAATTATATCTGAGGCGTAGTTCTCACCACTTAGTTTATCCACATAAAAGTTTAAATTTGACACAACACGATCCCTACCAATATGGGATAGACTTAAAAGATAGAGCCAAATTGCATCATCCTTTGTTTTACCCATTTTAATATATTGAATCTCAGTTTCTAATAAATTTATAACATTTGAATAGCTCTCGATATTGAAAAACAGAGAGGCGTAAGAGACTAAACCGTTATGATAACTCTCCTCAGGAGAAACTCCTACAGCATATTTAAAAGCAGATAGATTTGATGATATATATCTTGAATCCTTTATAATCTTTGATACATTTCTAATAGATTGCTCTGTTGAGAATATCCAATCCTCTGTATAGAGTAGATTTCGTATAATCTCCTGTGCCTCAGTGTTTTCCCCCCCACTAGCAAGGGCCAATGCTTTAAAATAATCCTTTTCATTCCGGGAGAAACCTTCTCCATATTTTGGATAGACATCAATAAAGGAGTAAGCTCTTTTTAAAAGTGGGGATAGTGGTTGATTTAGAAATAGAGAACGATACTCATTCTCCCATGTAGGAATACCTAATCTAGCACTTGAAACTGTTTTAAGCATATCTAGTTCATAATTAGCATAATCAGTATAATTTGACCTATCTAAGTTTTCAATATAAGGAATAACCTGAGAGTCCTTCTTTTGCCAATAGAGGGCTTCGATTAACTGTTTAGTTATCCATGGGAAGTCACCCTTATACGTATCTAAAAAATCTATAGCGTGGGCTTCAGCTTTTACATAATCCCTCTCTGCTAATAGCTGCTTTAATAGCTGGTTTGCAGCCTTTGGACCATAGTAGGAGTCTCTATTTTGAATCTCTTGATATAATAATTTGTTACTAAAAAGAAGCATATTATTATTCTTATAAACAAAGGACATATAATATGAAGCCCCTTTCCCTAGGCGATTAATCTCTTTAATACTATTTTTTAAGTAATCCACCTCTAATATAAAATTATAATCCTTGTTTGCAACCTTATTTAAAAATTCTTCTTTTTTTAGACCATATACTCGATTAAATGAGCAGGAGTGAGTAAGTAATATCATTAACATAACAGAAAAACCTAATATAGTTTTTCTTACATCTAATTTATTTAACAACAAATATATACCTTTATATCCCTATTTAATTTACTTTCTTGACATTTAAAGTTTACTAATACCATAATAACTCTATGACAACAAACTTTATAGCGCTTATAATAATAATCTTAGTTCTAACTGCATCTGTAGGTATAGTGTTTTATTTTAAAAACAGTGCCGGACATAAAGTAGAAACTAAAAAAGATAGAAAAACACTTTTAAAAGAGGCTACTAGGAAGCTAGCACATAACCCTAGAGATCCATCAGCTTTATTGATTTTAGCAGATATATATTATAATGAAAACAACTTTGATAAAGCATTACAAACATATAGGATACTTCTAGATCTTTGTGCAACAAATTCCCAATTGGATCAAGGTTTAATTAACTTTAGATATGGGATGTGTGCATATAATTTAAACTCTATGGAAACCGCATATAAGTCACTCCTATTCTCCTGGAGTTTAGATAAAGAGAACTACACATTAAACTCTACATTAGGTAAGATTGAGTATAAATTAAAAAAATACGATAAGGCAGCAGGTTTGTTAAAACAGTGTGTTGACTCTAGACCTAGTGATATTGAAAACAGAAAATATCTTGGACTTAGTTTTTTTAAATTAAAGGATTACAAGCTAGCTTATCCCCACCTTGCAAAAGCTGTTGAGGCGGACTATAGCGATAAAGAGACTATTTTCAACTTTGCTAAATGTTGTCATAAGGTAAATCAAACAGATAGAGCTTTAAAACTCTTTACTGGTCTTAGACAGGACGCGATATGGGGTCCTAATGCAGCACTATTTGCTGGAACTATTAATACTACACTACGTAATTACGATGACGCAATTGTAGACTTTGAAGTTGGTTTAAGACACAAGAATATCTCATCTGATGTTAAAATTGAGATGTATTATCGATTAGCCCTAGTATTTGCTAAGACAGGTCAACATGAAGATTCAATAAATAATCTACGTAAGGTAAATACTCTAGCTCCGAACTATAAAGATGTACCTATTTTACTTAATAGATTTAAAGAGTTATCCCTAAATAAAAATTTAGGTACTTATTTAAATGCACAAACTCCTGAGTTTATTAACCTTTGTAAAAACATAGTCTCTGCCACATTTTCCAAATCTTCAATTAAGATAACCGATATAGTCCAGGGAAGTTCAGACTTTATCGAGATTGTAGCCGAAGTAAAGAATAGAAAGTGGGAGGATATTATCCTTTTTAAATTTATGAGATCTGAACGAGATGTAGGGGAATTAATTATAAGAGAGTTATATGCAAGACTAAAGGACACTAGAGCTGGTAGAGGTTTCTGTTTCACCATAGGAAACTATACAGAGGGTGCACAGAGTTTTGTAGAAGCTAGACTTATCGACTTAATAGATAAGCCTAAACTCCTAAAATATCTAAATAAAATAGATAGCTAAATAAACATTATATTTAAGGAAGAGAGGCAAATCGTATCTACTTTAAGATAAGAAAATGTCTCTCGTCCACTAAAAATGGAACCTTAACCGGAATAATATCACTAAATGATATAAGACTTGCAATAACATTAAGCTCCTCTACTATTGTCTCTTTACGCCCCTTATAGGCAAATATCTGACCGTTATTATTTAACAAAGATAATAGACACTCTGTTATAGGTACTTCCATGGGAGTAAACGCTCTAAATGTAACTAAATCAAAGCGCTCTGTTATATCTTCTACAGCGGACTCTCTAATTATTACATTCTTAAGACCTAGGGTTAAAACTGCATTTCTAAGAAAGTTACACCGTTTCCCCGATCTCTCTATTAGGTGAAATTCCACTTCAGGGAAAAAAATAGCTAAAGGGATTCCTGGGAAACCTCCACCGGAACCAACATCTGCTATTTTTTTAGGACCAAACTCTTTTATAGAAAGAACCCCAGAAAGGGAGTCTAAAATGTGTTTAATTACAAAGGTATCCCCACTAGCATTAACTAGACCATATTTTGGATTAAAGAGCATAACTTCATCAATATAATCATTTATCAACTCTAGCTGCTCATTAGAGTAATCAATATTTAAGCTTTTTAAACCATCAATTAAAACTGACACTACTTTTTACCACCCTTTCCTAACACCAATAACAATACAGCAATATCCGAGGTTCTAACACCTGAGATTCTAGACGCTTGCCCTACACTTAAAGGTTTAATTTTAATAAGCTTCTCCCTTGATTCATTGGATAGTCCTTCAATAGAGCTAAAATCAAAATCTACAGGTATTTTAACACTCTCCATCTTCATAAACTTATTAACCTGCTGGTTTTGTTTAACTATATATCCCTCATACTTAATATCTAACTCGACATGATTAAGTAGTGGTGTAGAGTAGTTATTTAAAGATGGTACAACCTTCTTTAATTCTGTTATAGTTATCGCTGGGTCTTTTACAACATCATATAGAGTTTTCCCTAGGGCGTTCTCCTTAATAACATCAGTTAACAGCTCTTTTTTAATCCGACTCTCCCTAAGAAGGTCTTTTATAGCATCAATATTCTTAACCTTCTCTCTAAATTTCTCAACATCCTCTTTAGACCTTAGCCCAGCCTTCTCACCCTTTTCAAAAAGTCTTATATCCGCAGCATCGTGTCTTAAATTTAGACGATATTCCGCCCTAGAAGTGAACATTCGGTAGGGTTCATCTGTACCTAGTGTTACTATGTCATCAATAAGAACACCTGCATAGGCTTCTGAACGGTTTAAGATCAATGGTTCCTCCCCATTCATCTTTAACCCAGCATTTATACCAGCCATTAAACCTTGAACACCAGCTTCTTCGTAACCTGAAGTCCCATTTGTCTGACCTGCAAAATATAAACCTGATACGTGTTTAGACTCCATAGTAGGATATAGAGTTGTTGGGTCAATATAGTCATACTCAACAGCATAACCAGGACGCATAATTTCTACATTTTCCAGTCCTGGTAAAGTTCTAATAAACTCTTCTTGAACTTTTTCTGGCAAAGATGATGATATTCCATTCATATACATCTCTTCTGTATTTAACCCCTCAGGCTCTATAAATATTTGATGCCTCTCTCTATCTGGAAATCTGGTAACTTTATCCTCTATAGATGGGCAGTATCTTGGACCTTTACCAACAATGTCTCCTCCATACAGAGGGGATAAGTGCATATTTTTATCAATTATCTTATGGGTTTTTTCATTAGTATATGTAATAAAGCATGGTGCATAGGGTCTATCTTTAATCTCATCATAATCAAATGAAAATGGGTACATTGTATTATCCCCACCCTGCTCTTCCATTTTACTAAAGTCGATTGTTGATCTTCTAATTCTAGCAGGGGTTCCAGTCTTCATACGTCCCATTGCAAACCCGTGCTTTCTTAAGAAGTCCCCTAATCCTATTGCAGCTAACTCTCCTAAACGACCTTCCTGGGCTGTATATTTTCCAATAAAAATCTTTCCATCCATAAATGTCCCAGCTGATATAATTACAGTTCTAGCTGTAATTATATTCCCCCTCTCTGTTTTTACACCTTGGCAGCTTTTTTTATCTTCAGAGAGTATTAATTCTGTAACAGTATCCTGGAAAATGGCTAACCCTTTTTGGCTCTCTAAACTCTTTTTTGCCAGGGTTTGATATAAAAATCTATCAGCTTGAGCCCTAGGAGCTTGAACTGCTGGGCCTCTACTCTGATTTAGGATTCTAAATTGGATCATAGATGCATCTATAAGTTTAGCCATCTGCCCACCTAATGCATCAATTTCCCGAACCATATTTCCCTTGGCTAAACCACCAACAGCAGGATTACAGGATAATTTACCTATTTGATCCAAATTTTGGGTTATTACCATAGTTTTAAAACCCATTCTTGAAAGGGCTAAAGAAGCCTCAATCCCTGCGTGCCCTGCACCTATTACTATTGCATCATAATCCATATTTTACTTTCCTACACAAAACTGGGAGAACATATTTTCCAGTATATCAGTTGTTGTAATTTCTCCGGTTATTTCACCAAGACAATCCAAAGCTTCCTTTATATCCTGGGCAACCAGATCAAGGGCGATCCCAGACTCCATCCCATTTCGAAATAATTGAAGCTCTTCTAAACACTTTTCAAGTAGTATTTTTTGACGTTCTGAGTCTAAAACAGCATCATTTCCCTGTATATAATTTCCCTTAAAAACCTTATCTTTTATTATATCCTCTAATTGGGAGAATCCTTCGTGGTTAACGGTGCTAATACCAAAAAAATCTTTTGGAGGAACAATCCCCTCCAGATCTATTTTACTCCATAGAGGTATAAAGTTACTTCTGCTTTTTAGCATATTAAAGCTTTCAACTTCATCTTCACTTAGTCCCTTTGAACCATCAACAAGATATATAATAATATCTGCATTTTCTATAATATTTTGAGTTCGTTTTATACCTTCAATTTCAACACTATCTACAGCCTCTCTAATTCCGGCTGTATCAAATATCTTTATAGGGATCCCCCCTAAGGAGATCCATGACTCTAAATAGTCCCTAGTTGTTCCATGAACTTCTGAAACAATGGATCTGTCCTCCCTTAAAAAAAGGTTAAAAAGAGATGATTTTCCAGCATTGGTCTTACCTGCAAGTACAACTTTCACCCCCTCTTTATAGACTCTACCAGCGCTATAGGTAGCTAATAATTTTTTTATCATATCTTCTGCTAACAAAACATCATTTATAGGGACATGGGCTAAACCACCCTCATCCTCTGGATAATCAAGTTGTATCTCAATTGCAGAAACGGTTCTTAAAATCAAACCTTTAATTTCATTTATTTTAGTTTCTATCCCACCAGAAAGTCTATTAAGTGCCATGGACTGAGCCTCTGTAGATTTTGCTGAAACAATGTCCTGAACAGCTTCGGCTCTTGTTAAATCCATTTTACCACTGGCAAAAGCTCTAAAAGTAAACTCCCCTGGGGAAGCATCTCTAAACCCAACCTGCTTAAAAGCATCTAAAATCTTTTTAATCCCAGGAAGACTTCCGTGGCAGTAAACCTCTGTACTGTCTTGACCTGTAAAACCGTTGGGAGCTCTAAAAACAGCAACCATAACTTCATCAATTTTACTACTCGAAGTAGGGTCTATAATAAATCCATAGTTCATCTTATTGTGTTCTGATTTTACTAATATATCTCTATCTGAAAAGATTTTTGCTGTTGCCTCTATTGAGCCTGGGCCACTAGTCCTAATAATTGCTAGGGCACTCTCCGCCCAGGGTGTGGCTAACGCAACAACAAGATCCTCTGTATCATAATTAAAGTTCTTCATAACCGACAGAATATAACAAATATTTAACTGTTTAAAGATTCAAAGATAACAAGTTGTTAAAACTTTATTTTATTTATAACTTCCCCAATTTTAAGACCAAGGTCTAAATAGGCTAAATCCTCTTCTCCTATACGCCCTATAAACTCGCTACTAACACTCTGGGTTTCAATTATAAAACTACTTTGCAAGTCAACTAAAGAGAAGGTTGTACTCATTTTAATAACTATACCATCATCATCAAATGGTATAGTTTCTCTCATAAGATCCTCTGAGAAAATTAAATATTGATACTCATTGTTTGTAATTGAGTTAACATCTCTAACATAAGTTATAAATTCCATATCTTTTTTTAGTAGAGGAGACTCTATAGGTTGATCTCCTACATTTAGTAAAAAACGCAAAACACCCTCTTGAACAAACTCATTTTCAAAGGCAATTAACTTAGGGAAAAAGTTTAAATCAGATCTAACTTGAAAATCAAAGGTTATAGTTGATGTCGATACGATACCATTAATATACTCTTTAAATTCTAAAAGAGAATTAACTAAAGAGTTATTTGATGGGTTAATACTTAATATTTCTATAAGTTCATCTAAAAGGATTTTAGAAGTAAGTGTGGAAATACCACTTTTTTTAGGAATAGGAGGAATAAATAACAAGCTATTTCCCCTAATAGGTATTCGGGCTCTACTAACCCTATTATTCCACCCCTCCATAAACTCTACAGTATAGATAAACCCATCTAAATTTATTGATTCTTCACCCCCCACATCAAAGGAGAACTGCTGTGTATCTATGGGCTTATCTATAATTAGCTCTTTAAAGAGTTGGATATTGGAATATGTTAGAACATTTAAAATATTTTTAATCTTATCAATATTTTTTAAGATTGACGGTGTAAAAAACTCATCATCTTCTAGAAGCATTTTTTCTAGAGACTTTTTATATAGATTAAATGCTGAAAAATAATCCCCAGCTTCAAAGTACTCATCAGCTAAAACTTCATACTCACTACGGTAATTAACCATTTCATCATATCGAACCGTGTATAACTCTAAGATAGGTGAGAAAAAGCTCCTTTTAATCCTAACTAAAACATACTCCATAACATCACTTTTCCATCGATCTAGTATCGAGACATTATCTTCATCTGGTTCATTTAAATATGATAAAAGTAGATTTGTAAAATATGGATTATCCTTAATCTCAAAACGCTCATATAGTTGGTTAATAACTGATAAATTTATCTCTTCGTCATTACCAGAACCTACAATATATATATTTAGTTCATCATCTAAAGGAGGGTTCGTTACCCATAATGGCATCTTATTACTTTTACATGAGACAATGAATAACAGTGTTATAAACAGAACACTTAGTTTACACTTATTACTCAACTGTGTTACCTATGGACTCTAAAAAGAGAGAATCTATACTACAACTATCTATAGCTTTAACATCAAAACGGTTGTAGTTACTAGTAACTTCAGTAACTAGAGTAGAGTCTATATACAAACTTCTTCCTATAAGAGAGAGTGTACTCTCTCCAACTAACTCACCTTCATAAACCACAACATCATCATTATAGAGTGCAAGAGTATACCTACTATCTCCTAATACTTTTATGTTTATTTTACTATCAATATCATCAAATAGGATCTCCGAGAAACTAAGAATGGAGCCTGCAGCCATAGAAAGGATCTCCCCATCTATAGAACCATTTCCACTAAAGTTCTGCGGAAGAGTTACAGAGTTAAACCCTTCTAAAACTATATAGGACTCTTTTTCTGGAATTGAATCACTATAATTATCAGGATATATATTATTATTAGCCTGTTCATCTAAATAATAGACATTAAAAGTATCAACTAACGTGGATGCTCCAGAAAAATCCATATCCCCACCAAAAATAAAAGAGTCAAACACTCCATCATTAAGCTCAGTTAAAGAGAATTCCCAAAAACTCTCCCTAATTAACTCCCCATCTAAGTAGTAGAGAACCTTATATCCATTAGGACTCCTTATAAAGCTTATAACAAGGTGTTGAGGATCATTTATATCAACAATCCCAAGGATTTCACTACTAATATCATCTGTATAACCAAAGGAGTGTAAAATAGAACCATTCTCTATATATAATCTGTTAATTAAGTTTTTATATTGAGTTGTAAAAATGTTACCATCATCTGGTAAAAGAGGCATAAAATCTAAAATAACTGAGAAATTAAGAAGGTCCCCACTAACTTTGTCTACTGGAAATATAGAATCATTACTCTTAAACCCCCTAGATGGTCCTGTTGTCATACCATAAAAACGATCAACATAGTTAGGAAGTTTTTCTCCATAATTCTCGATATAAAGATCTTTATTAAGTTCATCATAATAATTTCCATTAAAGAATAGAGACTTATAATAGGGGCTTAAATCTGCTTCACTATAGAGGGATTTATATAGTGGATTAACAATAAAAGAAAAATTAACACTGTTTCTTGAGGGGTGAGTAACATCATCTAATTTATATGGTAATAGATCTAATGAGATATCTATAAAACCATAAAGCTCCTCTGTATCCCATAAAAGTTTATTAACCCCTTGGGATAGGTACCCCTCTTTTATTATAGTTCCGTCTAATTTCCATACTAAATATGGATCTATACTTATATCATGATGGATTTTACTTTCTAATATGGCAACTGATTTAGAGTAGAGATTTTTATTGGGGAATATACCAACAACATCCCCTCTTAACTCACCAGAATAGACTATAAATTGGGAGTTAAAACTACTTATAATTTCATCGTCTTCATAAATATTAACAAATAGAGAGTATAATCCATTTTTGAAGTCTGAAGAAATTTTAAATGTCGGAGAAACCTCTTCGTTTTGAATAAAATCTAGATCAAAATTTATTGGATCGACATCTTGAAACTCATTATCACCTAGGCTTCTTGAGTTATTGTATGAAATCTCTATTTTTGCAGATGTGGGATTAACCAGTACAGAGTCACTACTCTTTAAAAAGGTAATATCAAAAGTATCCCCTTCAGAAAGAACCTCTCCATTTCTAATTGTTTTTACAATAATTGGATCTGTCTCTAAGGATATATTACTACAAGAGGTAATTAAAACAGAGAATAAAACAATTAGAAAAACTTTCATACTTATATTATATGGTCAACTAACCAATCATTCAATCTTGATTGACATTTATTCTATCTATTAATAGAATAAAATTGCATCTATTCTATTTGAAAGGTGACATAAGCTTTAATTTATAATAGAAGGACTTGATTCTAAAGGACAGGTACCATGAAAACAACCCGCTATGGTTTAGTAGGAAACGGCCTACTTGCAAACCACTTAAAAAAATTTCTAGACCT
Organism: Thiospirochaeta perfilievii; assembly: GCF_008329945.1. Classification (NCBI taxonomy): domain Bacteria; kingdom Pseudomonadati; phylum Spirochaetota; class Spirochaetia; order Spirochaetales; family Spirochaetaceae; genus Thiospirochaeta; species Thiospirochaeta perfilievii. The sequence continues at coordinate 1,617,538 of NZ_CP035807.1, forward strand.
TGAAGGCATAGAATATCTACACTGGAGCAGGAAGGAGAACCAAGAAAATCCTTGGGAGATTCTTAAAGAGTGTAGGATAGTTCTAATAGTTATTAAGGACTCTAATATTGAAAATTTCATCAGTCAAAACCCAAAATTAAAAGAGAAAACTCTAGTTCATTTTTCAGGATCTATAACTGTTGATGGAACCTATGGATTTCATCCACTAATGACCTTTGGGGAAGACTTATACTCCTTAGAGAGTTATAGAGAAATCCCATTTATTGGTTGTGAAACTATTGAGAAATTTAGAGAGATTTTCCCAGAGTTAAAAAATTGTTATTACACAATAGATAAGTCACAAAAAGAGTTATACCACGCCCTGTGTGTTATAGGAGGTAATTTCACCACAATATTATGGCAAAAAGTAATAGATGGATTTACCGATGATTTAAAACTACCTAAAAAGGTGTTAAACCCCTACCTAAACCAGGTTTGCACAAATATTATGACAGATCATGTTAACGCATTAACAGGCCCTATAAAAAGAGGGGATAAATTAACAATTAAAAAGAATATCTCCGCATTAAAAGATAGATCATGGAAGAGGGTATATAAGATGTTTAACTCTATATACAAAGGGAGAAAAAGATGAATATAAAAGATTTTGATAAATATAAAAAAGCAGAAAAGAGCATATCAGTAGTTACTTGTTATGACTATTGGACTGCAACTATAATTGAACAGTCAGATATTGACGCTATACTTGTTGGAGATAGCCTTGCTATGGTTGTACACGGTTTTAACTCTACACTACCAGCAGATATCGAATTAATGGCACTTCATACAGCTGCAGTAAGAAAGGGAGCTCCTACAAAATTCATAATTGCAGATATGCCATTTTTATCCCACAGAAAAAGTATAAACTCTGTATTAGAATCAGCTGGTCGTTTAATGAAAGCTGGAGCTAATGCAATTAAAATTGAGGGTGTTACTGGACATGAGATGACTATAAAGTATCTTGTTGAGTCAGGGATTCCAGTTATGGGACACCTAGGTTTAACCCCCCAATCATTTAATAGTTTTGGAGGTTTTAAGCTGCAGAGCAAAACAGAAGAAGCTGTACTAAAGTTAATAGAAGATGGAAAGAAGCTAGAAGAGTTAGGTTGTTTCTCCATAGTGTTAGAGTGTATCCCTGACTCTGCAGGCAGGAGGGTTTCCCAGGCCTTAAACATTCCCACAATAGGAATTGGGGCTGGGGGGAATACTGATGGACAGGTTTTAGTACTCCAAGATATGCTTGGATTTAATACTGGTTATACTCCAAAGTTTGTTAGAAAATTTATTGATGGAGCTAATTTAGTAAAGTCTGCATTAAATGAGTATGACTCATGTGTAAAGTCTGGGGAGTTCCCAGGAGAAGGAGAGAGTTACGGTGGCTAAAGTAGTTGAAAGTATAGAGGATTGGAATAATCTTTATAAGGAGAACTTAAAGGGTAAAAAAAGTATAGGATTTGTTCCAACTATGGGTGCCCTACATAAGGGTCATATAAGTTTAATTAAGAGGTCAGTATCTGAAAATGATGTTACTGTATGCTCAATTTTTATAAATCATACCCAGTTTAATGACGCCAATGACCTTAAAAACTACCCAATTACCCTGGATTCAGATTTACAAATGTTACAGAGTGCAGGTTGTGACTATGTTTTCCTTCCTTCTAGGGAGATGATATACCCAGACGACTACAAATATAAGCTAACAGAGAGCGAGTTAAGTAGAAAATTTTGCGGAGCCCACAGAGAGGGACACTTTGATGGAGTATTAACTGTAGTATTAAAACTACTAAATATTATAAAGTGTGATAACGCCTATTTTGGGGAGAAGGATTGGCAACAGTACTATCTAATTAAAGGTATGGTGAGGGCTCTATTTTTAGATTGTAATATTGTTCCATGTACTTTAGTTAGGGAGTTAGATGGTCTTGCATTTTCAAGTAGAAATAAGCTATTGACTCCAGAAAATAGATTAAAAGCTCCTAATTTATATAGAATTATATCATCTAATAAAAGCCTAGAGAGTATGAAGAGAGAGTTGGAATCCCTTGGTTTTGTTGTAGACTATTTGGAAGAGATGGAAGGAAGACTCCTAGTTGCAGCCTCACTAGGAAATGTGAGGTTAATAGACAATGTCAAAAGGTAATATAGTTTTACAAATAACAGGCTCAATCGCAGCATTTAAAGCTGGAACCCTACTCTCTACCCTGGTAAAAAGTGGATACAGTGTACAGTGTGTTGCAAGTGAAGCAGGACTAAGATTTATAGGGGAGGCCACTTTAGAAGGAATATCAGGTAGACCTGTAAAAGTTTCAACCTTTACCAAAGGGGAGATGATGGACCATATAAATCTAGCAAAATGGGCAGACCTGTTTATAACTTACCCTGTAAGTGCAAATACCTTAAATAGGTTAAATTGTGGCCTATCTGACGACCTAATAGGCGCAACATATCTAGCAAATAACTTTAAGAAACCCTACCTTTTGGCACCAGGAATGAATGTGGAAATGTTAAACCACCCTAGGGTACAAAAATCAATAAAAGAATTAGAAGAGTATGGCTGTTACATATTTGATACAGAAGAGGGCCTATTAGCCTGTGGTGATGTTGGGAAGGGAAGAGTTATTGATCCTGGAACAGTATTTTTAAAGATTAAGGAGCTTGTTTGGAAATCCTAATTACTGCAGGAGGGACTGAAGAGCCTATAGATGGAGTTAGAACAATAACTAACTTTTCAACAGGAAGAACAGGGGCAACATTAGCTGATATATTTTATGAAAATGGTTTTAAAGTTACTCTATTAACATCTTATAGAGGGGTTAAACCTAAAAGTCCGGTAGAAATAGTAGAGTATAAAACATTTGAAGATTTAGATAGAAACTTAGAAAAAATCCTTGGTAAAGGTAACATTAATGGGGTAATTCACTTAGCAGCAGTAAGTGACTACAGTGTAGACTACCTATTAATTGATGGAGTAAAAATTCTCCCCCAGCCCAACCTTAAGTTAGACTCTAATAAAGGGTTAAGCATAGTATTAAAACCTAACTATAAAATAATTGAGAGAGTGAAAAAGTACTCTACAAGACCAATAACTCTAGTTGGCTTCAAACTAACAAAAAATGCAACAGATAAAGTTATAAAGAGTAAGGTTGAGTCACTATTCAAAAGTGGAGAGGTTGATTTTGTGGTACAAAATGACTTAACCTCTATAGATAAAAACAGTCACTACTCAGCAATTTATACTAGGGATGGAGTATATAAGAGTTGTACAAACAAACAAGAGCTTGCCATAAGCCTAGTTAATATTTTTAGGGAGATTTAAATGATACTTTGTATTGATGCAGGAAATACACAACTATTTGGAGGAATATACTCTGGAGAAAAGATAATATTAAGATTTAGGAAAAGAACAAGGGAGGGTTCATCTTCTGACGAGATAGGTATCTTTCTTAAAAATGTATTAATTGCAAATGAACTAGACCCAAAAGATGTAGAACAAATAGCAATATGTTCTGTCGTACCAGATGAAAATCACTCATTAGCAAGTGCATGTGAAAAATATTTTAAGTTAAGGCCTTTTTTTCTTAGAGCTGGTATAAAGTCCGGGCTTAAAATTAAGTATAAAAACCCATTAGAGCTAGGGGCAGACAGAATTGCAACTAGTATAGGTTCTATTAAAAGGCATCCAGGTAAGAATATCATTATAATTGATATGGGTACTGCAACCACATTTGATATAATTAATAAAAACAGAGAACACCTAGGTGGCGCAATTTTCCCAGGACTTAGAATATCAATGGACTCCCTAGAACAAAGAACAGCAAAACTACCTAAGGTTGAGATAATAAGACCATTAACAGTTTGTGGAAGATCAACTGTAGAAAACATACAGTCGGGTCTTTATTATGGAGCAATAGGCCAACTAAAAGAGCTTATTTCTAGGTTTACTACTGAGAGTTTTCAAGGGGAAAAACCGATAATTATTGGAACAGGTGGTTTTAGTAGTCTGTTTAAAGATGAAAAAATATTTGATTATGTTTATCCAGACCTTGTTTTAGAGGGAATCAATAAAGCTTTGGAACTAAATAGGTGAAAATAACTATAATAGGTCCTGGAAAATTAAAAGAGAGATACCTTAAAGATGGCATTGCAGAGTTTGTAAAACGGTTAACAACTTATACTAAACTTGAAATCATTGAAGTTAGTGATGAGAAGTGTCCTGAAAATTTAAGTCCAGCTGATATGGAAATTGTAAAAAAGAGAGAGGGTGCGAGGATTTTATCAAAGATACACCCCTCATCCTATATTATAACTCTAGAACTTGAAGGGAAACAGTTAACATCTGAGGGTTTAGCAAATAAGATAGAGGAGATCACTGTTGGTGGATATAGTCATATCACATTTATTATTGGTGGTTCTTTAGGGCTTCATTCTGATGTAAGGAAGAGAAGTCACTTTAAATTATGTTTCTCTAAAATGACGTTCCCCCACCAAATGATGAAACTGATACTTATAGAACAGATATATCGAAGTTTTAGAATTTTAAAGAATGAGCCATATCATAAATAGTTTAATATAGTCGTCTCTCTAAGTTAAATTTTCTTCTAACATTTTCAGGTTTATTTAAACACTCCTGCTCACTAATAACCTGATTAAACTCGAGACCTTCTAAATCTCTACACCCCTCTGCTGAGTAAAAGTCCCTTGCCACAAAAATGTTTATATCCCTATACTTATGAACATAAAACTCAGTCCCTATGTTATCAACAAAACTAGCTCCCTCGGAAAAGTTTTCTGATTGGACCCTAGAGTACATAACCGGTACAGTTGATAAGGTTGTAAATCTTAAATTAACACTTCTATTATTATCTTCAACCAGCTGTGTAATTCCCCTAGAATCTAACTCCATAGGAATTGAGAGACTGTTTATACCAAACTCTTTAGATAGAAATTTTAAGGATAGATGATTATAACAAGCCAACCCTTGGCCTGCAACTAACCTGGAACTAGGAATACTTAGGTAGTTATGAAGTAAGTTATAATGCCCTATATCATTTATTTCATAATTAATATTAGGACTCCTCTCTAGGTAAGAGACAATATCTTTAAGCTCAACCATATCTTTTTCAAAGCTAATAGGGAATATGGATATAGTTATACTCTTTTTATTAGATAAATCAATAACCTTATCTAATAGTTTTTTATTATACACAACTTCATCGATTATGATATTTTTACTTTTACAACTGCTTAAGTTATTAAAATTAACCCTTACCTCTTCAATTTTATGGTTATCCGTTGAAGGTTCTAATGGTCTAATAAACTCCTTAACATCTTCACTTAACTCAATTTTGTTTAATGGGTTACTCTCTTGAATTGTTACAGCTAAAATATAAGAGACAATTTTAACAATAGAGTTAACCTGGGTCTTAGATAAGAGTATATCTTCACAGTAGAGTTTGTTAAGACGCCAACCATTAACAACTTTTTTTTCTAACTTATCATATACTGAGTCGGGATAGACTCCCCTCTTCTCTTTTACCACTCTTTTGTATGGATCTAAATCCTTAAAAGTCCCAATATCTGTTACAACAGATACTTCAATATCACTATCTAAAACCTCTAACTCAAGATCATACCTCATATTCCCTATGCCAGAGAGGCTTTTTCTTGCAGGAATAACCTCATAAACAAGGGAGTCTTTAACTATTTTCCCATTGGACTTTATAATATTTTTTCCTGAGTCATCAATATTTAATTCAAGATGATCAGGATGTATTATTGTTAAAAACTCATCTGATTCAGTTACAAACCTTAGGGATGTCTCATCACTTTTTTTCTCTATATCTAGAACAGCATAGTGGTCGTCCCCATCTTCATAGACATCTAAAACCCGCCCTAAGTAACTACCAAATTTTGCTCTATGGATTGCTGTTAAATTATTAAGCCCTGTGGTAAACCCTTCACCCATCTCCCTTCCGGAGTACCTTAAAAGTGAATTTGTAGCTCCACTTTCATCTAACTCACCATTTAGGGCGGAATTATATATTGATGTTATACTCCCTACCCAGCCAGGACTCTTTAAACGCCCTTCAATTTTTAGTGACGTAATATTTGCTTGTTTTAAATCACCTAATTTTGATGCTAAATTTAAGTCCTTCATAGAGAAAAATGGGAACTCTGAACCACAACAATCATATTTTAGTCGACAGGGTGCTTGGCAGACCCCTCTATTAGCGGATTTTCCACCAACCCAACTTGATAATAGACACTTACCGGAAAAGGAGAAACACATAGAACCTTGAACAAAGGCCTCTATTTCAGGAATATCCAATCCACTGGACTGTAGCCTATTAAGCTCATCAAAACTTAACTCCCTAGCGGGTATTACCCTAGAGGCCCCTATCTTCTTTGCTTGTTCTGCTGCATATGAGTTTGAAATACCAAACTGAGTACTAAGGTGTAACTCAAGGGATGGATAACATGTTTTAGCTAAATAATAGAGTCCTAAATCCTTAATTATTACTGCATCAACCTTTAAGGATTCTAATAGGGCTAAAACCTTTGCTGCATCCTCAATTTCCGAAGGTTTAATATCGGTATTTAGTGTTACATATACTTTAACACCCCTGTCATGAGCCTCTATTAGGCTATCTTTTAATGTTTCTGGTGTAAAATTCATTGCTGGTTTTCTCGCATTAAACCAAGGAAGTCCTAGATAAACTGCATTTGCTCCAGAATCCAAAGCTGCTTTAAAACTTTCAGGGTTACCTGCTGGTGATAATAATTCCATACATTCAAGATAATAGTTATAGGAATATTTCTCAACATTAAATCAAGCTATATAAATTTATTTCTTGACATATCTAGGGGTCTAAAGGATACTAATTCAAATAAGTTTCTATCAAAAACTATTAAAAGGACTATATATGAATAAAATTGGAATTCTTGTACTTATACTAATAAATCTTTTATTTAGTTGTACTACAAATAGAAAGAGTAATATCGATCCTAAATTTCAAGAGTTAATTATAAATGGTCAGGTAGATAATGGTTTAGATAGATGGGGTTTATATGTTAACCCTCCAGGCAAGGGAGTTTTTAGCGAGAATAATAAACAGGTTGAGTATAAAATTTATAAGGCTGGAAGTGATAAGTGGCATATTCAGGGGCACTATGCAGGTCTAACCTTTATTAAGGGTGGAAGATATAAATTAAGAGTTAATATGTATTCTACAATTGATAGAAAGGCACAAATAAGAATACAGCTAGATAGCGATCCGTACACTGCATATTTAGAAGAAGATATACAATTAACTACAAAACCCCAGAATTTTGAGTATGAATTTACCATGGAAGAGGAGAGTGATGAGTTTGCAAAGTTATGTTTTAACATTGGATCTTTCCAAGAAAACCCAAAAGAACAACACTCTGTATTTATAGATAATCTATCTATTTTAGTAGATAAAACAACACTTACAACAGATAAAAATGGAGAGGAAATGAGTATTATTGCATTAAATCAAGTTGGGTATGTCCCTAACGGAGTAAAAGAGGTAAGGGTTGTAAAAGAGGCATCAACCTTTAAGATTATGGATTCAAAGAAGAAAGAAACCCTATATAGAGGGAGTTTTAAAAAAACAATAGATGATAACGCATCTGGGGAAAAAGTATATATTGGAGACTTCTCGGATTTTATAATTACAGGAAAATATATTATAGAAGTTGATGGTTTAGGGGATTCCTATCCATTTGAAATAAAACCTAATATATATTCGGAACTAAGCAACAGCCTATTAAAAATGTTTTATTACCAAAGGTGTGGAACAGATTTAACTACAGAATTAGCTGGAGATTGGGCCCATGGTCCATGCCACACAGATCTAGCAACAATTTATGGTACGGATAAAAAGTTAGATATCTCTGGAGGCTGGCATGATGCAGGGGACTACGGTCGATATGTAGGTCCAGGGGCTAAAGCTATAGCAGACTTAATCCTCTCAGGGAATTTTACTCCTACCCTATTGGAAGAGATTAGATATGAACTTGACTGGATGCTTAAAATGCAGGATAAAGAGAGTGGTGGAGTATACCACAAGGTTACTACACCAGCATTTATTGGAAATGTTATGCCGGATAAAAACACTACAGGATTAATAATCTCTCCTATTTCTTCAACAGCAACCGGGGACTTTATTGGAGTAATGGCTATGGCAAACAGGGTTTTTAAAGATATAGATCCTAATTATGCAAATAAACTACTCCTTGCTGCAGAGAAGTCCTGGTTATGGTTAGAAAAAAATCCAAAGGTTAAGGGGTTTACCAATCCTAAGGGGATTACAACAGGGGAGTATGGGGATGAACAGGATGGAGATGAGAGATATTGGGCGGCAATAGAGTTATTTCTATCAACATCTAACCAAGATTACCATAAATATGCAATTGAAAGTTTTACAAAGAATAAGTGGGATGGTTTAGATTGGGCAAATATGGGAACCTACGGGACTCTCTCCTATATACTCTCTGATTCAATTGATAAAGATGAGAGTTTTAACAAACTTTTAAAAAGTGAGTTTTTACAAACAGTGGAAACTATTAGTGAAAACAGTAATAAAGATGGGTTTGGTATCTCCCTTGAGAATAACTACGTATGGGGGAGCAATGAGTTAGTAGCAGATAACGCATTAAGACTAGTTATTGCATCAAAACTAACAGGAAATAAAATGTACATGGATCAGGCCCAAAGACATCTGCACTATCTTTTAGGTTCAAACTCACTAAGCCAGTGTTACGTTTCAGGTTTTGGAACAAAAACCATGGAGAACCCCCACCATAGACCTTCTACTACTGTGGGTAAGGCTATACCAGGGATGTTATCAGGAGGTCCAAATAAAAATCTTCAAGATCCCCTTGCAAAAAGTAAACTTAGCGGAAGTGCTCCCCAAAAGTGTTATATAGATGCAGAACCAAGTTACTCTACAAATGAGATAACCATATACTGGAACTCTCCTCTATATACCCTAGTTAACTCTTTTGTTCTTCAAGAATAATTGATAGCTGAACCTCTAAATCGTTAATCTCTTTTTCCCAGAAACCGGGGTTTCCCCAATCTGGGAAATTGTGCCTGAACTTATAATCATCTATTTGGGATGCACACCAGGATGTAAAATATATCATTCTCATAGCCCGTAATGGCTCAATTAATTTTAGAAATTTAGGATTAAAATGGGAAAATTGATTATACCCCTCAATCAATAATTCCATCTCCTTAGGACAGTCTAGATAGTATCCAGGGAGTAGTAACCACAAATCGTTAACAATAGGACCTGTAGCCATATCATCAAAATCTATTAACATTAATCCCTCTCCTGGTCTCTCTAAAATATTTCCAGCATGGCAATCTCCATGGATTCTTTGAAGAGGTACATTATCAAAAAGAGGAGTAATTATATCTAATAAAACATCTGTTAAACGAATAAAATCTGTTTTATATGGGTCAGGTATAAAATCATTATCAATTAAAAAATCGATATCATTCTTAGTAGTTTGACTAGGGTGAATAACAACTCTATTATCAGCATCATATAAAGCTCCGACCCTATGCATTCTGCCAACAATTGCCCCAAGCCTAACCCAATCATCATCACTATTTAACTCAATTAAACGCCCTGATTTTTTATTAAATATAGCATAATATATTTCTCCCTCTTTGCTTATGGTTCCTCCCCCATTTAACTCTAAGGGGGGAACGACTGGGATTTCATCCTCTAAACAGTCTAAAATAAAGTCATGCTCATCTATTAGAGCATCTAAGCTCCATCGGCCAGGTCTATAAAATTTAATAATATATCTATCACCATCGGAGCTCTCTATCTCATACACCCTATTTATATAACTAGGTAGAGGGTGAAGATAGCCAGAGAAGTTCTTATTTAAACTCTCTTCGGCGCATCGTAATATTTTATCTGGTGTTAGATCATCAAAATCGTTCATGATTGTAGTTTAATCTACAAAACTGATATACTAAACCCTTGGAGATTATATGAGCATAGAAAAAAAGGTGAAGAAGTCATCAATTTTCACACTAATGATTTTTACTCTTGGATCTAGGGTCCTAGGTTTAGTAAGAGAGATGGTAAAAGCAAAATACCTAGGTTCTGCAATATTAAATGATGCTTTTAACGCAGCTTTTACTATACCAAACCTACTGCGAAGACTCTTTGCTGAGTCATCTATGACTGTTGCATTTATTCCTACATTTAAAGGTTATCTTAAAAATGATAATAAAAAAGAGACTAAAGACTTTATTAATGCCACATTTACAGCCCTGACATTTATTGTCACAATTACAGTTGTATTAGGTATCATATTCACTCCAATAATTGTAAAGGTATTTAAGGCTCAAAACACAGATATACCAGAACTAATTCTATTAACAAGGGTTATGTTCCCATACTTAGCATTTATCTCTTTAGCGGCACTTTGCCAAGGTGTTCTAAACAGTCTAAATATTTTTGGACCAGGTGGTTTTGTCCCAATACTTTTTAATATAATAACCATAATTATTACTATATTATTTACAAAATTAAAGGTTACAGCAAACCCAGCTAGAGCTATGGCTATTGGAATTACCCTTGGAGGTGTTTCACAGATGGCTTTTCAACTACCCTATATTTTAAAAAATGGTTTTGGCTTTAAACTAACGAGCTTAAAAAAAGCTTTTAATAATAAAGGGACAAAAAAAGTAGGTAGACTTATAACCCCTACCCTTGCAAGTATGGGAGCCTATCAGCTAAGTACAGCTGTAGCGCAGATGTTAGCACTAAATACAGGAGTTGGAATTAGCTCAGCCCTAGGGTACTCTCTAAGATTACAAGAGTTAGTCCTAGGTATTTTTGCTGTCTCCATTGGAACTATACTTATATCAACTCTATCCAGGGATGCTAAAGATAAAAATTGGGGAAATTTTACTTCAAGTTTACAACTTAGTGTAAATGTTATAGCATTTTTAACTATCCCAATTACTGTATTTGCATATATTCACTCAACAGAGATTGTAACCCTAGTATATAAAAGTGGAGCCTTTGGAGAAAAGGGAGTATTAATGACATCCCAAGTGTTTAGAATACATATATCAGGATTGTATTTTATTGCACTATCTAGAGTTATAGCTCCAGCATTTTTCTCCCTTGAAGACTCTAAAACCCCGGCTATTTTAGGCGTGATATCTGTAGTGTTTGGAATAATACTCATGTTCACCCTTGCTCCAATATTTAAGGGACAGGGTATAGCTGTTGCAACAATTTTATCATCTACTCTATTAACTATACTCTACTTTATATTTCTTGGGAAAAAAGAGGATATAAATTTTAAATCAATTATGAAGAGTTCAATTCCTGCATTTATCAGGATAACAATATTCTCCCTATTGGCGGCGATTCCACTTTTAAGATACAAAGATAGAATCTTTAATATATTAAATACTGGAAACAGAATTATTGATTTTGGTATACCGCTAATAATAACAACCCTACTTTATTTTAGTGTTTACGTAATAATACTAATAATAACTAAAGAAAACGTTTTAAAAGAGTTAAAAAGACTAGCTAGAAGACCCTAAGAATGTTATACATCTGTTATGAATTTTATTACTATATTGATTAAGATGTTTTTTCTCTACACACCGTTTTTTGCTCTGTCTATGTTTTTAGCAATGACAGACCATGCGGAAGAGAAGGAGAGGATCGCCCTAGCAGCTAAGACGACTCTCTCTGTTTTATTAATAAGTTTGGTTTTACTATTTTTTGGGAACCAAATCTTTAGAGTTTTTGGTATTACTGTAGACGCATTTAGGATCGGAGCTGGTTCGTTACTATTTTTATCTGCAGTCTCCCTTATTCAGGGTAAAAAAACCAAGGATGTAAATCCTGATGATGATTTTACTGTTGTACCCCTAGCAATACCAACTATAGTAGGGCCTGCAACAATAGGTGCAATTATGGTTATGGGTTCAGAGTTTACAACTTTTGATGCAAAATTAATGGGTTCTCTAGCAGTAGGGGCTGCAACAATCTCTGTAGGTTTAATTCTAGTTGTTTCATCTTATATTGAGAGAGCTATTAAAAAGCGGGGAATTATTATTATTAGTAAGTTAACAGGACTAATTTTAGCAGCACTGGCAGCCCAAATGATATTTACAGGAATAAAAAGCTTCTTATTTAGTTAAAAAAAATAAAAAAGTTGGTTTATAACTCTAATAAACACTATTATTTAATTAACTTTAAAACATAGATAAAAATTATGAATAAAAAGATAGTTAAAATTGATAGTGAAAACGTTATAGACCAACTTCAAAAGTTATCCCAGAATATAATTGGGTATAAAACAAGTTATGAGTCTGTAAATTTACAAATTGCAGATAGACTGCCAAAGATTGAAGATAAAATTAATAAGAACATCAACTCTGTAACAAAGTTGCAAGAGATGATTAGTGACTCATGTACTATAGGTCATGAATCTGATGCTTTTCTACACTTTAATCAAAACTTAAATAAGACAATAAAAACCTTAGATGACAATAAGAGTATAGAGCTTGAAGCTTTTAAAGAACTTAAAGAGACAATTGAACAACTAAACACTACTATTAAGAGAATTATCAATGTTGATGAGATATCAGAAAAACTAAAAGTTTTTGCTATAAATTCAATTGTTTATGCCCAACAAAATGGAGAGAGAGGAAGAGGTTATCAATTTATCTCTGAAGAATTTGTTAAGTTATCTGAAGATCTAGCTAAAAGTACAAAAACAATTAAAGGTGTAGGAAAAGATCTAGAAGAACAATCATCATCATTATTAAAAATTTTAGAAGATTATAATCAACATAGCATAGAGAACAACAAGTATATAACTGATAAGTATAAAACTATTCAAAATAATCTAGAAAAAGATATCAAGGAACTTTACACATCATTAGATAGTTGTACCTCCCATCTAAATAATCTAAAAAAGCCTATTAATAATATTATGTCTATGCTTCAAGGGCAGGATATAATACACCAACAAATTGATCACATTATTAAAAATATAGAAGAGTCTATAGAGGTTTTAACTCAAAACAGTTTATTACTAAATTCGCCAGATAAAGATTCGAAAGAGTATGTAGACATAATCGCACTACTAAACTTTCTATTTATTACTATCGAGAAACAACTAAAACGTACAAAAACAGACCTTCTAAAAATGATTGGTAGGTTAGAAGACCCTATAAAAAATATTGAAGAAACAGTAAATATTGTTATTAAGGATCGGGGTCTTTTAGATAAGAACTACAAATCTTTAGTTTCTAAGATCTTCTCTAAACCCTTGGATACTATTCAGAAAGTCTCTAAAAGAGTAGAAACAAACCAGATTAAACAAAATAATATTGTTTTTAAGCTTAAAGAGATTGAGGATCTGATGCTTAAACAGACCCAGCTTTCAAAGAAGTTTGCCCCTCAAATGGAGATGATTAAAAACCTACTCTTTTTAGCTAATGTAGAACAGAAACGAAACCAATTAAGGATAGACCTAGATAGTAGCAATAGTGTATTTAATGAGTCTACATTTACTGAGTTAGAGGAAGTTATAGAGAAAACTGGTAGTTCTCAACAAGATCTTACAAAAAAAATTGTTACAGTAGTCAATATTTTTAACTCCCAAGAGGTTAATATTCAAAAGAATAGAGTGGGTCTAAACTCCTCTGGAGACGATCTTAAAAAAACAGAAAAAGTATTTTATCAAGACTATGAAGAGTATCATAGGCTTACTAATGAGTTAAGCAGTGAAATTATAAATTATAGAGAACTTTTTGCAAAATTACGGGAATTAGATAATAATTTGTATGAAAAGATAAATATCTTCTCAAGCTTAAAAAACATAATTATTAATATTACAGAGGATAAGGATATATTAGGAGATCTTAATAATAATGTATTTAGAGGTACAGTTATACAGAGGGTTTTAGATAGTTTAACAGTGGATGAAGAGAGAGTTACAATTTTGGAAGAATTTCCAGAATTGGACATAGAAGAGACAACAGGTTCTTCTATAACTCTTTTTTAAAGATATACAATAATAGGAGAGATTATGAAAACAATATTTGCAGTAGATGATTCGGCAACAGCAAGGGCTTCTATACAGTACACTCTAAAAAGAGAGGGGTTCAACGTAGAGTTAGCAGTAGATGGTGTTGATGCATTAAATAAAATTAGTAAATATAGTGGCGATATAGATGTTTTTCTTTTTGATGTGAATATGCCTAACATGGATGGAATAACTCTTATAAAGGAAGTGAGAAAGCTTAACAATCATAAGTTTACCCCCATACTATTTTTAACAACTGAATCCCAGGAGTCAAAAAAGATGGAGGGGAAAGCAGCAGGTGCAAGTGGTTGGATTGTTAAACCCTTTGAACCTGATGTGTTTGTGAATATTATTAAGAGATTTACTACTTAGGTTCGCTTAGAACTGCTCTATTTCTATAGATGTAATCAAATCCTGATAATAGAGTTAAAATAGTACATATATAAAATAAGATCATTGCTATAGGAAAGCTAGTTACCCTTGTTATTAGAGGGTTAAAACAAAAAATTATGACAGCAACCATCTGAGTTGCTGTTTTATATTTCCCTAGAGATCCTGCTGCGATAACAATCCCATCGGAGGCTGCTATAGCTCTAAAGATACTAACAATTAACTCTCTAGATATAATAATAATAACTGCCCATCCTGGAATGATTTGTAGCTCTACTAAACATATAAATGCAGATAGTACTAATAACTTATCAGCTAGAGGGTCCATGAATTTCCCAAACTTTGTAACTAAATTTCTTGATCTTGCGATATAACCATCAAAAAAGTCAGTTATAGACGCTAGGATAAATATTCCTCCAGCAATTAAAGTTGTAACATCAGAACCACTTAATAAAAAAAATACAAATAATGGAATCATAAATATCCGACTCAATGTCAGTTTGTTTGCTAAGTTCATAGAACCTCCATATATAATTTATAAACTTAAGAAATATAGCATAGTTTCATATAAATTGTAATAGCTCTATATTTTTAATTAATTATATCCCCTATCCAGGTTAGCACATCACGGTATATGAATTATCTAATACTCCTCATTTTATTAAAAACCTGGAGGGAGGAAACTCCAGGTAACTATATATATTTTTTAAATGCTCTTTAATACTATTATTCATATAAATAATTTTTGTTGGTTATCTCTTTGTAAAAGAATTGTAAACAGTGTAAAACAGATGTTTATATTTAGATTAAAGTAGGTATACTTTAATAAAACGAGGTAACAAAATGAAAAAAATACTTATTATTGAAGATGAAGTAGGTGTTCAAATAACCCTTGAAGATAGATTAGTTGCCGAAGGTTACAATGTAACTATTAAAGGGGATGGAATAGAGGGAGAAAATGAAGCAAAAACTGGTAAGTACGATATTATTCTACTAGATATTATGCTCCCTAACCGAGATGGATTTGCAATTTGTGAAAATATTAGAAAGGCAAAAATCCAGGTTCCAATTTTAATGCTTACAGCAAGAAATACAGACTTAGATACTGTACTAGGCCTAAGACAGGGGGCCGATGACTACTTAGCAAAACCCTTTGTTATGTCCATACTAATAGCCCGTATAGAAGCTCTACTTAGACGTTCTACAATAAATAAGGGGGCAAAGAATGTTGAATCAAAGATATTTTTTGGAGATTTTGTTCTAGACCAGGAGTTAGGGGAACTTTTTTGTTCCAATGAGTTAATACCATTAAATACATTGGAGTATAGGCTTCTTTTATACCTAACAAAAAATTGTAACGCTATTATTTCTAGGGATCAGTTATTAGATGATGTTTGGGGGTATGAGACTGAGACAAACTCAAGAACTGTGGATGTACATATTGCAAAACTTAGAGCAAAATTAGGAGAGTCGGAACTACCTAAGCATATTCAAACTGTAAGGGGTAGAGGGTATAAATTTAAAATTTAAAAAGCCTCTGATTTTTCAGAGGCTTTATTACTTACAAATGTTATAGAATTATAGAGCTAGTTTTAGAACTCTATTTAACCTTTTACTAAATGCAGAAGGATCTTTTAATGGAGTTCCTTCAACAAGTAATGCTTGCTCTAATAGCAGAAAACTAACATCAGTTAAAGTATCAATATTTGTATCAACTGTTAATTTAGAAACTATCTCATGTTTAGGGTTAATCTCTAGAACAGGAACTACATCCGGCACAGGTTGCCCCATAGCCTTCATCATCTGTGCCATTTGGGAAGTTGGGTCATTTTCATCTGCAACAACACAGGATGGAGAGTCTGTTAGTCTAGTTGACGCAACAACATCTTTAACACTTTCCCCTAAAATCTCTTTAATCTTCTCAATTAATGGTTTAATACTATCTTCAGATTTTTTATCATCATCAGATTTAATCTCGTCAGCAGATCCTGCCTTGTTTATAGCTTTAAGCTCAACATCATCGTACTTTCCTAACATTGGAATAACAACTTCATCAATCTCATCTGCCATTATTAAAACTTCAATGTTTTTAGATTTGTAAACCTCTAATAGAGGAGAGTTTCTTAAAAATCCTTCGTTATCACCTGTGATAAAATAGATAGATTTTTGATCTTCACCCATTCTCTCTTTATACTCTTTAAAACTTGTCCAACCTTCAACAGCTGTTGATTTAAACCGTACAAGCTCCATTAAAGACTCTTTATTTTCAAAATCTGAATATAAACCCTCTTTTAAAGGACGGTTATACTCTTCGATAAACGATGTGTATTTTTCACTATTGTTTTGAAGTTTTTTAATCTCACTTAAGATTTTTTTTGTTGAAGCTTTTTTAATATTAGCTAAAACTTTGTTTTTTTGTAATAACTCACGGCTTACATTTAAAGGTAGATCCTCTGAATCAATAATACCCTTAACAAATCTTAAATATGTAGGTAGTAACTCTTTGTCATCATCTGTAATAAAAACCCTTTTAACATATAGTTTAACACCTGGTTGGTAGTCAGCCTGGAACATATCCATTGGTGCCTTAGTTGGAAAATAGAAAAGAGTATTATACTCAAGTTGCCCCTCTGCCCTTGTATGAATATAGTGCATTGGTTCTTGGAAATCGTTACTTATTGTTTTGTAAAACTCATTGTAGTCCTCTGGTTTTAAATCGTTTTTAGATCTTCTCCAAAGGGCTGAAGCTGAGTTTATCTGCTCTACAGTTGGTGTTTTAGTAGGTTCTTCACCCTCTTTACCATACTCAGTTTTTTCATAGTGTAGGTATATTGGGAAAGCTATATGGTTTGAATATTTTTTAGTAATTTGCTCAACCTGCCATCTATTATCATACTCTTTACCATTCTCATTTAAGTGTAAGATTATAGTTGTACCATGGGTATCTCTCTCTGCCTCTGTAATATCAAAACCTGTTTTACCATCACTAGTCCACTTCCAAGCCTTATCTTCTCCAGCTTTTTTAGAAATAACCTCAGCTTTATCAGCTATCATAAATACTGAATAGAAACCAACACCAAACTGACCAATTAGATTAGAATCTTTTTTAGCCTCTTCTGAAAGGTTTTTAATAAAGTTTTTAGTACCTGATCTGGCAATTGTACCTAAAGAGCTAACTAGATCCTCTTTATTCATACCAATACCGTTATCTCTAACTGTAAAGATTTTATGATTCTCTTCATCAAGTTCTATATCAATTTGTGGTGTAAATTCTAACTCTTTTAGTTTTTCATCGGTTAATGTAAGGTACTTAAGCTTATCAAGAGCGTCAGAAGAGTTAGAAACCAACTCTCTTAAGAAAATTTCACTATGGGAATATAGTGAGTGAGTAATAAGTTGTAACAGATCATTTACTTCTGTTTTAAACTGCTGATGTGACATCCTTTGCATTCCTCTCTATTTTGATTTTTCTAAAAGATACTAATATTTCTTTCAATAGGCAAATATTGGATCAAAAATAATTTTTTGTAGCCGATTCAATTTTTATAATATAACCTTATTCCATGTATTAGCATATTTAATGTAAAAGGAGAAAAACATGAATTGGGTTATTTACATTGCCCTTGCTACATCGATTATAACTTTAGGGTTTGCACTACTTAGAACAAAGTGGATTTACAAGCAACCTATAAAGGAAGGCAAATTAGTTGAAATTGCCGGACACATATCTGATGGAGCAATGGCATTCTTGAAAAGGGAGTACACTATATTAATTCCATTTATTATTATAGTTTCCCTCTTCCTGGGAATTGGAAACAAGGGGTACATAAAGCTTCAGTTTATTAGCTTTATTTTAGGAGCAATATGCTCTGCATTAGCAGGTTATATAGGGATGAAAGTTGCCACAGCAAGTAACTCGAGAACTACAACTGCAGCAGAGAATAGCTTAAACAGCGCTTTAAAGGTAGCATTTAGAGGTGGTTCTGTAATGGGGCTTACTGTTACAGGTTTAGCTCTATTAGGTCTTTTTCTTGTACTGTTTATTGGGTCATTAATGTTTGGACTTGAGAATACAGCACTTAAAGAGGTTATTTTCCCAATCCTTACAGGGTACTCCCTAGGGGCTTCCTCTGTTGCACTTTTTGCCCGAGTTGGTGGTGGAATATATACAAAAGCTGCTGATGTTGGAGCTGATTTAGTAGGTAAGGTAGAAGCTGGAATCCCAGAGGATGATCCTAGAAACCCTGCAACTATAGCTGATAATGTAGGGGATAATGTAGGGGACGTAGCCGGTATGGGAGCAGACCTTTTTGAATCATTTGTTGGTTCTATTGTTGGTGCTATGATTCTAGGAATAAGTGCCATAGCTACAGATGAAATGCAGATAAAACTAGCCTTCTTCCCTATTATAATTGTTGGAGTAGGAGCTATATGCTCAATTATAGGGATGTATTTTGTTAGAATTAAAGATGGAATTTCCGCCCAGTTTGCACTAAATATGGGTACATTTGGCGCTTCAATTTTAACAACAGCTC
This sequence comes from Thiospirochaeta perfilievii, assembly GCF_008329945.1. Taxonomy (NCBI): domain Bacteria; kingdom Pseudomonadati; phylum Spirochaetota; class Spirochaetia; order Spirochaetales; family Spirochaetaceae; genus Thiospirochaeta; species Thiospirochaeta perfilievii. The sequence continues at coordinate 1,636,617 of NZ_CP035807.1, forward strand.
TTGTCCTTCCTGTATCATACTTTATGTTTAAGGGTGAGGTTTTTAATAATGGCTCAGACTATTTAGATATATTTATTGCTACTGTAGCAGGTTTAGCCGCTGGAGTTGGTATTGGAATTAGTACCCAGTTATATACTGGAACTGGCACAGGTCCTGTAAAAAAGATTGTTAAAGCTTGTAAAACTGGTTCGGCTACAAATATTATAAGTGGTTTAGGGGTTGGAATGTTATCTACTGTGGCCCCAATTATAATTTTAGTAGCAGCAATTCTAATTGCAAATGAGTTAGCAGGTTTCTACGGTGTAGGTATTAGTGCACTAGGAATGTTATTAACGCTAAGTATTCAACTGGCTGTAGATGCCTATGGGCCAATTGCCGACAATGCGGGGGGACTAGCAGTAATGGCAGAGTTTCCTAAACAAGTTAGAGAGAGAACCGATGAGCTTGATGCTGTAGGTAATACTACAGCTGCTATAGGTAAGGGCTTTGCCATAGGTTCAGCAGCTTTAACCTCTATAATCCTTTTTGCTTCATTTCAAGAGGTTAGTGGTGTTGGTGTTATAAATCTTGTAGATACTAAGGTTTTATCCGGTGTATTCCTAGGAGCGATGATTCCATTCTTGTTCTCTGCCTTGGCAATTGATGCTGTTGGAAAAGCTGCATTTGACATGATTGAAGAGGTTAGACGACAATTTAAAGAGAAGAAGGGTATTATTGAGGGTACTGAGACTCCAGATTACAAAAGGTGTATAGATATAAGTACTAAATCTGCACTTAGTAAAATGATGCCCCCAGGTATTATAGCAATTGTAACTCCAATAATTATTGGTTTTACAGGTGGTCCTGCAATGTTAGCTGGATTACTAGTGGGTGTTACATCATCTGGAGTGTTAATGGCAACTTTTATGTCCAACTCTGGTGGAGCATGGGACAATGCTAAAAAAATGATTGAGGCTGATGAGAAAATTAATAAGGGAGAGGAGACTTATAAAGCATCGGTTGTAGGGGATACTGTAGGGGATCCATTTAAAGATACAGCGGGTCCATCGTTAAATATTTTAATAAAACTTATGGCTGTTATTTCATTGGTAATAGCACCTATGTTAAATAACTTTTGGGGGTAAAAGATGAGTGAAAAACACATATACATGATCCTGCATCCAAGTAACTTTTTAATAGCATCAAGCCTTACACCGGATGAATTAGGAAAGCACTACCTAACAGGAAGTAATCAATATTTTAATGGTAAATTAATATTTGCAGAGATAGACTTAGAGTACAGAAATCCATACTTTGAAATTGAGTGGGCTTTAGGAGAGTTGGTTCCCCACCAAGATGGACGGCCTAAAGCGACAAAATTTATTTCCGCATATAGAGTATTAGAAAACATGGACTTTAAAGTTATAAAGAATCTATACCTGGCAAGCTCCACTGGAGCGGTAATGGAGTTAGAAGAGAGACCATTTGAATCATATAAAAATCCATCTGCATTTAAAATTTTTGCAGGGATTACTCCCCTTAAGATTTTGGCAATGTCCACAGAGTCTTTTATCCAATATGGAAGTAATATAACCCAAAGTAAAACAAAGGGTGCTCCAAAATGTTTTTATACTCAAATTGAGTTTGACGCAAATGAATTTCAAAAGGATTTTAAAGATCACCCATTAATGCCTTCTCCAATACCTGGAGTACACCCAGCTATTTTAGATAAGGCGATAGAGGAGATAAAAACAAACCCGGATAAAATATCTAAAGGCATCAAGTTATACTCATCCTTCCATGAGTTCCCATCTAGACTAATTAGACATGGTTTTCTATTTACTTCTAAGGATGAACATAAGTTCTATCCAATGCCTCCACTTTCTGAGATTGAGGATAAGTTCTACAGTTATTTTAAGAGTATGTAGTAATTTTTACCCTATAAAGAGTTATCTTTATAGGGTATCTCTATTCTAAATGTTTTAATTTTAGACTCTTTTACAAAGAGTTTACCTCCAAACTCCTTTTCTATAATACCCCTAGATATACTTAAACCAATTCCCGTACCAACATCCTTATCCTTTGTTGTATAAAAAGGACTAAAAATATCCTCAATATCATCAGCAGAAATAGGTTCACCATTATCGCTAATTTCGCATACAACATTACCAGCTTCATTAAAAGTTTTTATAGTAATTAGGCCATTGTTAACTCCATCAGGAATTGCCTGGGCTGCATTTGTTAATAAATTTAGTAATACCTGGTTAATCTCGTTTCCCGAGGTCATAAAAGTTTTAATATCCCCAAGCTCTAATTTTATTATCGCCTTATATTTGTATTGATTTCTAGCAAGAACTAATGTGCTCTCTATTCCATTATTAATGTTATATTGAAAAGTTTTCTCATACTGATTATCCCTTGAAAAATTCAGTAGATTATAGACAACCTCACCTATCCGAAGTACTCCCTCGTTAGACTCATCTACTAATTCTAGAACCTCTTTAAAATTGTATTTTCTAGAGTCAATATCTGCTATGCCATCTTGTATATTATTAAGATATTTATTAAGTAGTTTTAGGTTACTTTTTATAAAGCTTAAGGGATTATTTATCTCATGGGCTATTCCAGCAGAAATCTCACCAAGGGCAGCCATCTTCTCTTTATGAACAAGCTGCTCCTGCATCTCTTTTAACCTAGCGTTACTATCCCCCAACCTCTCAATAAGTTCAATCTTATCAGTTACATCAAAGATATTAATAATGATCGCTTTACAGGTTTTATCATCTTTAGAAAGTAGTTTAACACTTATTTCATATTTTAGACCTTCTAACTCTTTAATAATTTTAGACCCATTATTATCGTTAACATAGTTTTTAATATTCCCGATAAACATTCCAACCTCTGTTTTACCTATATTATCCCCTAGGTTTTTGTCTGAAAGATGAAATAGACTAGAAGCCCTCTCGTTAAAATCAATTATCTTAAAATTTGGGCTTAGGGTTATTATAGAATTTTGTAGATCATGTAACACTATATTTCTTGCTAGTGGTGTAAAATGCAACAACCTAAACCTGTAAATACTAATAAATATGAATAACCCTGTAATACCAAAAGCAACAGGAGATAGGTCCTTATTAAAAGTTGGAATCAATCTAAATACATATATGATATTAGTTACTAATGGTAGAAGAAAACCTATTAAGATAAGTAGGGCTTGCACTTGTAGAAAGGACCTACCTCTAATGTAGGAAGTTACTATAAAAACTACACCAGCTATAAGTAAAACATAACTATAGGAGACAACTACCCAAAAAAGAGGACCGTAATCCGCATTTAGAACCGTATATCCACTTTTGGAACTAAAGTTATATTCAAGGTAAAATAGATGATGAATATCCGTAGTCTGTATAATTATCATATTTAGAGCTATTAGGAGAAAAAGAGTCACCCTTATTTTAATTTTAATTAAGTGGTCATAACCTGTATAATTTAAAGCAAAAACAAACCAGAAATAGGCTAATAACTCCAAAAAAAGATGACCTAATTTTGCAAAGAAAATTATATATAAAACATCGTTTGAAATAAATTCTAAATAGTTAATGATAAGGTAAAATAAAACAGATAGTTGATATAAAAATATAAGTTTAGAAATTTTTTCATTTAAATATTGGATTGAAATTGAGAGTGATAAAAATAAAAACCCGACAGTTATAGGTGTTAACAGTTTATAAATATTGTAATCCATGATATAATTTATACTATATTTTTTTAGTGTTTGAAATAAAATAGTTTCTATATTAAACTTTTAAGGTTAATGGAGGATTTATGCCGAACTACCTTTATAAGTTAATTTTAGTTGATGATGAAGAGTTATTATTAAAATCGCTAGTTAGGGAGCTTACTCCTTGGTCTAAAGAGAACAGAGTAGAAATTATAACCTTTAATTCAGGTTATGACGCTTTAAAATATTTAAAAGAAAATAGTAAAACTGTTTTTTTGGTTATTTCAGACCTAAGAATGCCAACCCTAAGTGGGACAGACTTCCTTCAAAACATAAATAGTCTATATCCTGAAATAAAACTTTTTTTATTAACAGCATACTCTGAAATACCTGCAATACAGTCAGCAATAAAATCCTCTATAAATAGATTATTATTAAAACCTTGGGATTCTGTCTCCCTTGAAAATGATGTAGATGAGGCTTTTAAATCTTACAAAACAGAGGAACAAAACAGAAAACTAAGGGAAGAATTAGCCCTAAATATAAAACTTGCTGGCGAGTTCCAAAGAAAATTATTACCAAAAATTGAGTCTATAAAAGGAATCATGGACTTAGATATGGTCTACGAACCTGTAAACAAACTTCAGTGTGGTGGGGATTATTACGACTTCTGTAATGTGGAAGATAATAGACAATTAATACTAATGGGTGATGTTACAGGACATGGGGTAAGACCTGCTTTTGTAACGGCAATGCTAAAAGTTCTTTGCTCAATGTATAGACCAAAACTAAATAGTAAAGATATCAGTCCAGGGGAGATTGTTTCATATTTTAACCAAGGATTATATAAATCACTAGGAGATATAAATGATATTCTTGCAACACTAACAATTATTTTAATTGATCATAAAAATAAAAAATTAACCTTTTCAGGGGCAGGTCAGCTACCAATCTATATTTTAAGAAGTGACAAGTTAATTTTATTAGATAGTGATGAAGTTGCTATGGGTTTTGTTCATGATATTGAGTATAAGGATACAACTGTTGATTTAGAAACGGGAGATTTAATTATAATGTTTACTGATGGTTTAATTGAATCAGAATCTACTAAAACTGTAATAGATAAGGATCGAATTAGAAGTATGCTTCTGACCCTAGACCTAACCTCTTCTCCTGCACTAAAAATAAAAGAGGCATTTAAAACCCTTCTTGGGGATAAAGAGTTCGCAGATGACGTAACTTTAATAACTTCTAGGATATTATAGTTTTATTCTAATTGAACCTAGTTAAAAGATAATCTATAATTCCTGTTATGAATAAAATTAAAATAAATGATGACCCTGACCCCTTATCGAGTACCCTACATAAAATAGGAGAGCTACAATGGACATAATAGCCCTAGTTGTTCTACTAATTCTATCCGGATTTTTTTCAGGAACAGAGACAGCTTTTACGTCCCTATCCCTATCATCAATACATAGCATAATTAAAAGAAATAAAAAACGTGGACATAAAATAGAGAGGCTAGTTAACCATCCACAAATTTTATTAACTACTATCCTAATTGGAAACAACATTGTAAACATTGGTGCTACAACACTAACAACAACAATAGTTATAAATAGATTTGGAAATTTCTATATTGGATTCGCCAGTGGAATATTAGTCCTATTTATTCTGATTTTTGGAGAAGTAACTCCTAAACAGATAGCAATGGGTAAAAATGAGTTTATCTGCTACCACACTGTTAACTATATATTAGTCATATCAATAATATTTAGACCTCTAATATTTTTTATTACAATTATAAGTAACTTTATATCTGGTTTTTTTGTTAAATCCTCCCATAAAGAGATTACAGAAGAGGGATTATTAAACCTAGTCGAAGCAGGAAGTAAAATGGGAGTTGTGGAAGACTACGAGTCCCAAATGGTTAAAGATGTTTTTAGAATTAATGATACTCCCATTCATGGAATAATGACCCATCGAAAGGATGTTGTTAGATTTGATGGAAACTTAACAACAGATGAGATCTTCCCTGTTTTATTAGAAGAAGGTCTCTCTAGAATCCCAGTCTACGAAGATAGTGATGAAAACATAATTGGAATAATTCTATTTAAAGATATTGTAAAACTAACTGGAGAGGAGAGATGTAGACCTATTAAGGATTTCTCTCACAAGCCTATATTTGTTCCTGGAAGCAATAAAGTTAATGAGCTTTTTATTAAATTTAAGATAGAGAAACTAAATATTGCAATTGTTCTAGATGAGTATGGAGGTCTAGACGGAATTGTTACAAGGGAAGACATTTTAGAAGAGATCTTTGGGGAGATGTATGATGAAAATGAAACATTTGAAGAGGCTCCAATTATAAAACTAAACAATAAGACATGGAAGGTTGCTGGTGACTCATCATTTTATGACATTGAAGACATTATTGGTTTATCAATACCCCATGATCTTGGAACACAGACCATAAATGGATATTTAACAGAACTTTTAGGCAACTTTCCTAGCCCAGGCACCTCTATTGAGACAGAGGAGGGGCATTGGTCTATAGAAAAAGTAGAAAGTAACTGTATTTCATCCCTTATTTTTGTGAAAAAGGATTAATAAAAAGAGATAAATAAAGTAATAAAAATTGACGAAAGCCTCTCTATAATGGTACTTTAATGAAGTATGTCACTATAAACTTACGGAAGTATTGTGGCACAAAAGAAGAGAGGTAATTATATAATGAGAATGAGTCAGCTATTTTCTAGGACTTTAAGACCTACAGGAAAAGATGAGACAGCAAGTGCCGAATATTTAATTCGAGCAGGTTTTATACGACAACTTGCAGCGGGGATTTATAGTTATCTACCTATTGCTCAACGAACAATTAATAAGATTGAGAATATTATACGGGAAGAGATGGATAGAATTGGTGGTCAAGAGATTACGATGCCTGTTGTACATCCTGCAGACCACTGGAAAGAGACAAACAGATTCTATGAAATAGATAAAGAGTTAACTAAATTCAGCGATCGATGGGGTAGAGATATGGTATTAGCCATGACCCATGAAGAGATTGCAACATCATTAATTAAAAGTGAAATTATATCATATAAACAACTCCCACAAACCATTTATCAGATCCAGACAAAGTGGAGGGATGACGCTAGACCAAGGGCTGGACTTATTAGAGTAAGAGAGTTCACCATGAAGGATAGTTATAGTGCTGCTGCTAACTGGGAGCAACTAGATGACCAGTACCAAGAACACTTTCATGCTTATTTTAAAATGTTTAATAGATGTGGACTTCCTGTAATTACGGTTCAATCAGATATGGGAATGATGGGTGGTAAAATGGCCCATGAGTATATGTACCTAACTCCTATGGGAGAGGATAGTTTAGTAACCTGTGATTGTGGATATACAGCAAATAGAGAGGTTGCAATTTTTAAGAAGGAGTTCTTCCCTAAACAGGAAGAGGTTGAACTAAAAGAGATTGAAACCCCAGGAACTAAAAGTATTGAGGATTTGTGTTCATTCTTAAGTGTTGAGACAAAGGATACAGCAAAGGCTGTATTTTATGTTGGAACATTCCAAGACGGAGAGTCTGAAGTTGACAAATTTGTAATAGCCCTAATTAGGGGGGACCTACTAGTTAATGAGACAAAAATACAAAACACAATAAAAGCTAAGGCATTAAGACCAGCAGCTGATGATGAAATATTAGAGGCTGGATCAGTTCCTGGTTATGGATCATCTATTGGAATTAAAAATGCGGTTGTTGTAGTTGATGAAACAATTCAAAAAAATAGAAACTATATTGCTGGGGCAAATAGAGAGAATTTCCATGTAAGTGGTGTTAGACTAGGTAGAGATTTTACACCTAATTTTATTGGGGATATATCTAATGCAGAAGAGGGTGTTTTATGTTCATCATGTGGAAAACAGCTAAACTTCTCTAGAGGTGTAGAGGTTGGTAATATATTTAAGTTAGGAACTAAATACTCTGAGTCAATTGGTGCAACATTTAACGATATTGATGGAAAAGAAAAACCAGTAATTATGGGTTCCTACGGGATTGGAGTTGGTAGACTTTTAGCAAGTATAGTAGAAGAGCACCACGATGATGATGGAATAATTTGGCCAATGGCTGTTGCGCCTTACCATATACACCTGATCAACTTAAGTAAAAGTTCTCCAAAAGCCGAGGAGCTTTATAAAGAGTTTATGGATAACGGTTTTGAAGTTCTATTTGATGACAGGAAAAAAGAGAGAGCTGGTGTTAAATTTAAAGATGCAGACCTTATTGGGATCCCTTTACGAGTAATTGTAGGGGATAAAACACTGGAAAACAGTGAGGTAGAGTTTAAAACTAGGTGTGGTAATGAAAATAGAAATATTAAATTAGATGACCTTTTAGATACTCTTAAAAATAAGAGATCTGAACTTCTTAAAAAAGAAACCCTTGATACAAAGGGAACATTATAAAATAGAAAGCACCCTTAATTGGGTGCTTTTTTTTAAACCATTCTTACTGTTATGTCTTCATCTAACTCTCTTAAAGCTGACTGAATAAACTGGAGGGTTCCAGTACCTGAAGATGCACATCCGGCACATGCTCCCTGATATTTTATAGAAACCAATGTATAATCAGGATCAAAATAGATATCATCAATCTCTACATTTCCACCATCTCTAACTAAAAGAGGTCTAATTTCACCATCAAAAACCTTCTCTAAGGCTAGTGTTTTTTTATAATTACTCATAGAAGCGTAGCTCTCTTCTCCACCCTTCTCCTTAGCCATCTCTGCTAAAGTATCCCTTAAAATATCAACAAGATAGTGTTCTTTTTTCTCATGTCCACCAGGTTTGATACAAGATTTACAAAATGCTCCTGCCTTTGTATATTGGGTAATCTCCTCTACTGTAGTTAAATTATTAATTCTAATTGCATCTTTTATTGTACTCATACTTACCCTAGCACACTCACATACAATCTCTTGGTCTTCAAGAGTAGCAAACTCCACACCCTTATAGTTAGCAGCAGCCTGTTTAATTACATCGTATGCCATAACACTACAGTGCATTTTTTGTGGAGGAACTGCAGGAATATCAGGGTTATCCCTCATGGCAAACTCAACATCTATATTAGTTATTTTTAGAGCCTCATCAACGGTTTTTCCTAGGCATAATTCCGCCATTGTATCGCTGGAAGCTATTGCAGTTCCGCAACCAAAACTCTTAAATTTAGACGAGATAATAACATCTGTATCTTCATTTACAATCCAAAACAACCTAACAGCATCACCACAAGACTCTGCACCAAAATCCGCAACAATAAGTTTTCCACCCATCTGCTTAGCATCTTCTTCTGTTAACGATCCCATATGCTTTGGATTATTCATCCTATCAGAAACAATATCTGAGTAGTTGTCCCAAAGTGAACCACCTACTAAACTATTTTTTGCCATATTATTCTCCTTTTACGTAGGTAGATGAAATCTCCCTTAATCTCTTAACACTTTTTTTAACAACCTCGATAACTCGGTCGATCTCGTCCTCTGTATTAAATCTAGATAGACTAAATCTTACTCCGGTATGGGCTAAATCTGCATCTATACTCATTGCAACAAATGTAGGGTCAGCTTCTAAATCCTCACTGGAGCAGGCACTGCCAGTAGAAGCGGCAATTCCATTTTGGTTTAGATCCCACAAAAAGGACTCTCCTTCAATACCTTTAAAACTAGCAAGGATTGTATTTGGAGTTCTATAATTTCTATCACCTATAACAATTGTATCGTCTAGGGAATTTATAACATCTTCTAATCTATCTCTTAAACTTCTAACAAATTTGTTTTCATACTCTAGTGCTTCTGTTGAAGTAGCTAACTCCATAGCATATCCCATTGCAACCATTCCTGGAACATTAACAGTTCCAGCACGTTTACCTGCCATTTGCTCCCCACCATGGAATAGAGGTGTAAGCTCTAGGTTTTCTCTTATATATAAGCCTCCAACACCCTTAGGTCCATGGAATTTATGGGCACTAAAAGTTAAAAAGTCGACTTCTGTATCTTGAACATCTACCTTTACCTTCCCAATAGCTTGCACAGCGTCGGTATGGAAAAGAGCACCATTCTCATGGGCGATTTTAGCCAACTCTTTAACAGGGTTAATAAGGCCTGTTTCATTATTTGCCCACATTATAGAGACTAAAGCTGTCTCATCCTTAATTATAGCTTCTTTTAAAGAGTCTGGTGTAATTAAACCTTCAGGGGATACTGGAAGTCTAGTTACCTTTGTCCCTAAAGATTCTAAAAAGTTTATTGTATGGGACACTGCAGGGTGTTCTATTTGGGATGTAATTATATGTTTTTTATCGCTATTTTGGATAAAGTCAAAATAAATACCCTTTAAAACAGTATTATTACCCTCTGTAGCGCAGGAATTTATTATTATATCGGACTCATCAGATGCATTAATACCGGCATATAACTGATCTAGAGCCTTTATCATATCTTTGTGAACCTCTGTTCCAAAAGAGTGGAGGGAGTTAGGGTTTCCAAATTTATCCTTTAAAAATGGCTCCATAACCTTGAAAACTTCTGGATCTATCATTGTTGTAGCATTATTATCGAGATAAATTCTCTCCATATCTACTCCTTACATATCTAATTCGGACTAATTTAGTCCTATTTAATTTTCTATATTTTAATAATAATAATAAAAAGAGCATTGGGCAACTACCTTATATTTTAAATAGTTAACAAAGTGAAATAAAAATGATATTCTCTACTTATGAAAGATATGCAGAGAACCGTAACATGCGGTGAACTTAGAAAAGAGTATGATGGAAAAGAGATTATATTAAACGGATGGGTTCATAAAAATAGAAACCATGGTGGAGTACACTTTATAAATCTTAGGGATAAATATGGTATTACTCAGGTTGTTATTGATGAGGATGCAACTCAAGACCTTATAGATATTGCGTCGGATCTTAAGTTTGAATACTGTGTTGCCATAAGAGGAACTGTTAGAAAAAGACCAGAATCTATGGTTAATCCAGATATGAAAACTGGAGAAATTGAAGTTTCTGCAAAAGAGATTAGCATTTTAAACAAGTGTGAAACCCTACCTTTTATGATAGAAGATGAATCTAAAGCAAATGAAACACTACGTTTAAAATATAGATACCTGGATTTAAGATCTACAGGAATGCAAAACAGAATAAAATTAAGAAGTGATGTAGCCTATGCAACTAGAGAGTTTTTAAATGGCCAAGGGTTTATGGAAATTGAGACCCCAACACTTATTAAAGCAACTCCCGAGGGAGCTAGAGACTTTTTAGTACCTTCCAGGGTTCACCCAGGAAAGTTTTTTGCCCTACCACAATCACCACAACTATATAAGCAGATATTAATGGTATCGAACTTTGATAAATACTTCCAAGTAGCAAGATGTTATAGGGATGAGGATGCAAGGGGGGATAGACAACTTGAATTTACTCAGATTGATATTGAGCAAAGTTTTGTATCTGCTGATGATATATTTAAGATGACTGAGGGATTAATGTCCCATATATTCAAAAAAACTATGGATATTACACTCCCTGAAACATTCCAAAGATTAAGTTATATGGATGCAATGAATACCTACGGTAGTGATAAACCTGAACTACGTTTTGATATGAAGCTCCAAGACTTCTCACAATTTGTTCCTGGATCTGATTTTGGAGTATTTAAATCTGTATTAGAGAGTGACGGAGCAGTAAGAGCTATTGTTGTTGAGGGTGTTGCACCTGATTATTCTAGAAAAAAAATTACAGAGTTAGAAGAGATTGCAAAGCAGTACGGAGCTAAAGGTCTTGCCTGGATGAAGGTTAAGACAGACTCTTTTGATGGAGGTGTTTCTAAATTTTACAACAATCAATATAAGGAGATCACTGAAGGTTTAGGAGCCAAGGAAAATGACCTTATCCTGCTTATGGGAGCTGACTGGAAAACTTCAGTAACTTCATTAGGTGCGGTTAGAAAGAAGTTAGGAGATGACTTAAACCTTTTTGATCCTAAATCATTCCACTTCTGTTGGATTGTAGACTTTCCACTTTTTGAAAAGAATGAGGCTGGGGAATGGGAAGCTTGTCACCACCTATTTAGTATGCCTCAGGACCAATATTTAGATTCAATGGAAGAGAATCCAGGGGAAGTAAAAGGAGACCTTTACGACCTTGTATTAAATGGTTACGAGTTAGCTTCGGGTTCTATTAGGGTTCATGATCCTGAAATACAAAAGAGAATTTTCTCTATTGTTGGTATAAAAGAGGAAGAGGCTATGGAAAAATTTGGCTTCCTATTAGAGTCATTTAAATTTGGTGCTCCTCCCCATGGTGGTATTGCCCCTGGTTTAGACCGTCTAGTAATGATTATGGCTGGAGAGGACTCTATTAGAGAGGTGATTCCATTTCCTAAAAATGCCATGGCAATGTCTCCTATGGACAACTCCCCTGCGGAAGTTGAACCAGAACAGATAGAAGAGTTATCACTTAAAATAATTCTTCCAAAGGAAGATTAAATAAAAAAGGGGCTGTTGCAAAAGTCATTATGACTTTCAACAGCCTTTTTTTATTTATAAACGTGATTTTCAGTAGTTTTCAAAATAAAAGGGACCACAAAGTAGTCCCAACGTGCTAAAATTTGGTTGTTGACATCAAAAAGGAGCACGTAAATGTATATTACAGACTTTTCCAATCATAAACAATCATATTTAGACTTAAATATTTCTATTCCATTAAAAGTAACAGATCATGAAGCGGCACTAATGCTTATGTTACAGGGTCTAGATTATAGTAAATTTGAAAAACCTAAGAAAAAGTCTGGACGACCTCCTGCTGTGGATAGTTATACAATGATGCTGATACTTCTATATGCTCGAACACAGGGAAAGTATAGCTCTCGTGATACCGAGAAGTTATGCAAGAGAGATCTCTTTCTATTAAAAGTTCTTGATGGTAAAAAAGCTCCTGACCATTCAACCATAGATAGATTCATACAACAGCACTCAGATGCAATAGACAACCTTTTTTATCAGCAAATTAATCGTCTCGGATCTTTGGGAGAATTAACAAAAAATATAGTTTTCCAAGATGGAACCAAAATTGAGTCCAAAGCTAACAGATATACATTTATTTGGAAAAAATCTATTAAAAAGAACCTTCCTAAACTAATAAATCATATAGAAGAAATAATACATGAATCTGTAAACTTATATCCAATAGAATTAGAGAATAGTTCTCCCGAAGATGCTCTAAAAAGTATAATAGAGTATTTAATGGGAACTACTGATAACCTGAAGCCAAATAAAACAGGACGTGGTCATCGGATTACAGCGGAACAGAGAATATTTAGAGATACTAACATATATTTAAAGAAATTAGAGGATTATAAGAGTCAACTAGATGCTATGCCCGAGCGAAATAGTATGAGTAAAACTGATCCCGATGCTACTTTTATGAGGATGAAAGAGGACCATATGCGGAATGGACAATTGAAACCTGCATATAATCTTCAGGTTCTAGTTGATGGAGGTTATATTGTTGGAAACTACGCTAGTTCAGACAGAACTGATTATGCAACAATGATTCCAGCTATCGACCACATGCATGAAAGAATAGATTGGAAGTATAAAAAATATTGTGCTGATAGTGGGTATGATTGTCAGCACAACCATGAGGCATTGGAAAAAAGGGACATTGAGTCATATATAAAGCCAATGAAATATGAACACTCAAAAAAGAGGAAAGTAAAATCAGACATTGGGCTAAAGGATAATATGACCTATGATAAGGACAATGATTGTTTCATCTGTTCTAGAGGTAAAAAGTTAGTTCTAAAACATCTGAAAGTTAAGAAGGATAAGTATGGTAATGAGCAAGTTACGCATGTATACAGATGTAAACGAGGGTGTAAAAGTTGCCTTGTAAAATCTGCCTGTATGAAAAAAAGTAAAGCAAAATATAAACAGGTACAGATAAATCATACTCTTGCAGAGTTTCAGAGAAAATCTACTGAAAGGATTTCTAGTCCCTTAGGTAAAGAGATAAGGGTTAACAGAAGTATTCAAGCTGAAGGAGCTTTTGCACAGATAAAAAATAACTGGTCATTTAAAAGGTTCTTAAGAAAAGGGATTAAAGGTATACATACAGATTGGAATCTGATGTGTATGTCTATGAATATTATTCACTTGGGTTATAGACTAGCAAGAAATGAACTTGGTATCCCATTTTACCATACCCTTGAAAATTCCGCTTAGACTTTAGAGTTGATAACTATTATAAGTCGTCTCATTTTATTTGGTATTACAATCTAACTTTAAATTAAAAAGCTGTTAGAAGAGGATTTTCTTCCGTTTTTATACAATTTTTATCATAATTTATATTCTTTATGTTTATAAACAAAAAAGACTGTTACAAAATATTACTTTTGCAACAGCCCCTTTTTTTATTTAGTTTAAAGATTTTTTATTAAGTTTATCATCTCAATAACACCTAGGGCAGAATCAAATCCCTTATTCCCACCCTTTGTCCCTGCCCTCTCTATAGCTTGTTCAATACTATCTGTAGTTAATATTCCAAACATAACAGGGATATCACTATTTAGGCTAACATGGGATATCCCTTTTACAGCCTCATTACAAACATAGTCATAATGGGAGGTATCCCCTCTAATAACCGCTCCTAAACATATAATCCCATCATACTTTTTAGTTTTGGCCATTTTTTGTGTAATTAATGGAATTTCAAAGGCTCCGGGGACTCTAACAACATCAATATTATCTTTACTTCCTCCATGGCGAGTAATACAGTCTACTGCCCCCTCTAATAACCTCTCGGTAATAAAACTGTTAAACCTTGCTACAACAACTCCTATTTTTAACTCTTTTGCACTTAAATCGCCTCTTATCTCTCTCACTGTTATCCCCTATTTGATAGAAGGTGTCCCATTCTATCTTTTTTTGTTTCTAAATATCTTTTATTACTAATACAGGTCTCTCCCTCTATAGGGATTCTACTAACAACATTGATTCCTGTATCTTCTAAACCTGTTACCTTTAGAGGGTTATTTGTCAGTAGATTAACCTCTAAAATACCTCTCTCTTTTAAAAGTGATGAGACCATAGAGTACTCCCTCTCATCCTCCTTAAAACCAAGTACTAAGTTGGCATCTAAGGTATCTAACCCTTTATCCTGTAGGTTATAGGCCCTTAATTTATTTATAAGACCAATCCCTCGCCCCTCTTGTCGTAGGTAAATAATAGCTCCCCCTCTCTCTCCAATATACTTTAAAGAGAGATCTAACTGATCTCCACAATCACACCTTTTAGAACCTAAAAGATCCCCTGTTAAACACTCGGAGTGGATTCTAAGGTTTAGTGGGTTTTCCATCTTATCTTGATAGATTAATAGGTGGGGCATAGATTCATTTTTTTTATTATCTAAACTCTCTAAATAGAAGGAGCCATACTTAGTAGGGATAAGAATAGGCTTTTTTTCATAGAGAAACCTCTTATACTCTTTTAATTCTTTAATTGTTAATCTCTTTAAATTATATTTTAGCTCAAACTCATCAAGATCATTTCCCCTTGCCATAGTTCCGTCATCATTTATAATTTCACATATTACGCCACAGGGTTTTAATCCAGAGAGAAGACAAAGATCAATTGCTGCCTCTGTATGCCCTTCCCGCTCTAAAACTCCCTGCTTTTTGGCTATTAATGGGAATATATGCCCAGGATGATGAAAATCTTCTTTTTTTGATTCAGGGTTACTTAAAGCTTTAATGGTTTTTGCCCTATCACTTGAGGAGATTCCAGTTGTTGTTCCCTCTTTAACATCGCAAGAGACAGTAAATGCAGTACCCTGTTTATCCTCTTGATTACTCATTCTTTTAAGACCAAGGCGTTTAGAGTATTCCAAACTTATAGGAGCACATATTAACCCTCTAGCCTTAGTAGCCATAAAGGTTATATCATCCGGAGTGATTAACTCCCCAGCCATAACCAGGTCACCCTCATTCTCCCTGTCTTCGTTGTCTGTAACAATAATCATATTACCTTTTTTAAAATCTTCTAAGATTTCTATAACTTCTTTAAACCTATCCACTTTAAAACCCCCAACTTATTAACTTCTCTTTTGTTAAACCTTGAACCTCATTTTTAATTACAGACTTAACAAGCATATCCGGCTCAATATTAACAACTCGTCCAACCCTAAAACTTCCCACAGTAGACTCTGTTTTTGTGTGGGGTATAATATTAATTACTATCTCATCTTTAATAATATCTGCCACAGTAAGGCTTAACCCATCGACAGTTATAGAACCCTCTTTTATTATGTTATCTCTAATATCTTTAGGGAGTTTTATCCTTAAGTACATATTATCTTTTTGTTTTTTTATTGATGAAATAGTACCGACTCCCTGAATATGTCCTTGAACAAAATGACCACCAAATGGCCTATTAAGGGTTATAGCCCTCTCTAGGTTAACACTATCCCCTTTTTTTAATAGATTAAGATTTGTTTTAAGAAGAGTTTGCTCAAGAACATCAACTATAAAACTAGATTTATTTAATGATGTTACTGTTTGGCAAACACCATTTATTGCAATTGAATCACCTAAAACAGTGTTCTCTAATACTGTTTGACACTCAATAACAACTACCCTACTTCTATAACCATGTTTAATACTTTTAACTAAACCAATCTCCTCAATTATTCCGGTAAACATAGGACTAACTCCTCCCTATACCCATTAAAAACAGTGTGATTCTCAATAATATCCATATCTATATGTTTAAAATTAATAGCCTTTGAAGGGGTTTCAATATTTAGATCACCAATAGGTGACATCCCATCCCCTAATATTTTAGGAGCAATATAAATAGTAATCCTGTCCCAGATCTCATCTCTAATAAATTGGGTTAAAAGCTCCCTCCCTCCCTCAACAAAAAGAGAGTTTATACCTAACTCTTTTAAAGAAGTAAGAATCTGATTTAGTTGGAACTTCCTTCCAGGAAGAAGAATATACTCTCCTTTTCTATCTTTCCTATCCACTTCTAAAGTATCCTGGGAACAAAATATTACTGGATTCCTTTTAAATACATTTAACTTAGGAGATAATTTAAGAAGAGGGTCTATAACTATAGGCCTAGGAGATGGAGTATAACCATACCGGGTATTTAAAACTGGATTATCCAACTCGTATGTAGTTCTTCCAACCAGGATTCCATCGTATTTAGATCTTAGATAATGGGTATTAGCCCTACAAGTCTGGCTACTTATCCACTTAGACTTACCACTATTTGCTGCAATTTTCCCATCTAATGTTTGGGCCCATTTAAGGTGGACATAGGGCCTTCCCTTCTCCATTAAAGAGTTATACCCCATATTAATCTCTAAGGCCTCTTTTTCCAGAACTCCAACAATAACATCTATCCCTGCTTCTTTAAGCCGAGCTACCCCCTTTCCTGAAACCATGGGGTTTGGATCGATCTGACCTATAACAACCCTAGATATCCCACTGGAAATTATTCTGTCGCAACATGGGGGATTTTTTTTTCCTAAATAAAGAGAAGAGCATGGTTCTAGATTACAATAAAGAGTTGCACCATTAAGGGGTACAGAACAGGAGTCAATTGCATTAATCTCGGCGTGTTTTCCACCATGTTTTTCATGGTACCCCTGACTAATAATTTTTTTATTTTTTACAATAAGTGCACCAACAAGAGGGTTTGGCGCTACCCTACCTTTTCCACCTAGGGCGATATCTAACGCCCTTTTCATAAAATATTTATCCAAATAGGATCTCCTAAATTATAAGGGCGTGACAAAAAAAAGATAAATTTAGTTTTTAGCTATTTTCTTCCATCCGGACTATACCGTTGGTCTTGGAATTTCACCAAGTCAGTCCGAATGTAAACAAACGGAGTCGTGGACTATAACCACCAGTTGGGAATTGCTTTCGCTCACCCTACCCTGAAAATTAAGCTCATATTATCTAAAAAACTATTTAATTGTCAAGAAAAATATTTTTACAAGTTAATACTTATCCAAACAGGAAGGAGAATATGTTTAAATTTAATATCCTCATAATTCCAGTTATTTGAGTTATCGAATTAATTTCTTTAGAGTGGGTATAGGATTCAATAAGTGAACAGGTTCTAATATATTCTATAAAGATAGAGCATTCTACGCTTCCCGCCATAATTAAAATAGTGGTAAAATATATTATAAAATATTATAAAGAGATGTGATCCCAGACTTAATGCCTCATCTTACGTTTTATCAGTATTTCTCCGTAATGTTTTTAACAACACTACTAGTTTTATTAAGTTTTTTTTGTAGTTTTAACTTTTACTTTTCAGATAATAAAAGAGATTTTTTATTAATATGTGTTCCTTCTGTTATGCAACTTTTTACCCTTGTTATTATTGAAGTATCCAACTCGAACATTATTAATAGCTATACTATTATAATTTTTAAGTTATTATTAATAATATCCTTACTGTTAAATATATGGAAAAAAAAGAGATTGATTTTTATCTCATATATACTACCTTTTTCCCTCTCGTTTTTTCATCATTATGGAACAATATACTCTTTAATATTGCCATTAGTTTTGATCTACCTGAATCTAAAAAGTGATAGAGCTGTTATTGTATCAGAGTTAGGTGCACAGAGAATTTTAAATAGTTTAGATGAGGGAGTCCTTATATCTACTAAAGATAGTGTTATTCTAATAAACAACAAAATGAAGGATATATTTGGTCTGAAAACTCTAAATCTTTCAGATATTAGTGAGAAAATATTTAATAATTCCAAAGAAATTTTGGACCTATTAAAATATAAAAAAACTATTGATCTTGTAATCTTTAATGGTCGTGATCACTATCAGATAAACAGTAGTTTTAATAAAAACTCTATTATACTAACTGGGATTAATGTATCTAAGGAAATTAAACTAAGGGATGAGTTAAATAATAATATTAAAGAGCTTGAAGATTTGAGTATAAGGTTGGAGGAGTTATCAAAAGAGAGGGAAAGATCGGGACTTACTAAAGAGAAAGAGCAAGTATATGGATATATTGAAGATCTTATTAATAGAGGTCTTAACAATCTACACTCTGATCTATTACAAATATCAAATGTACCACCAGTTAGTTATGAAGGGATTTTAAGAAGTAGTAGATCTCTTTTATCAGAAATACGTGAAATTGTTAAAAATTGGAGATTATTTAGGGGAGAGGAATAATGAATATTGTTATAGCAGAAGACCAAACACTATTGAGGGATAGTTTAAAAGTATATCTAGAGGGAAATAAAGATTTTAGTGTTATTGGGACAGTTTCAAATGGTGAGCAAGCAATTGAAATATGCGATAGATTAGATATCGATATAATAATTATGGATGTTAAAATGCCAAAACTAAATGGAATCGAGGCTACTAAACAGATAAAAAAACTCTATCCACATATTAAAATTCTAATATTAACACTGTATGAATCTGAAACTGATATTTTAGAGGCTATTGAGGTTGGTGCTAACGGATACCTACTAAAGGATATAGAACCAGAAGCTCTGATCTCTGCTCTAAAAACGATTAGTTTTGGTATAACTATATTTAAATATGGAGCATTAACCCCACTATTAAACCTAGTTTCTCCTTTAAAAGGTGATAATGATATTGTTGTAGAAGATTTTTCTAATAGCGAAATAGAAGTTATTAAACTAATATGTCAAGGTCTAAAAAACTTAGAGATAGCAGATGAATTAGGTCTTTCATTAGCTACAATTAAAAATAGGGTGGGATCAATTTTATCCAAGACAAACCTAAACGATAGGACACAGATTGTTATTTATGCTGTTAAAAATGGTCTTTTAAATTGTTAGATCTACCTCCCTATGAACGTCTATTTATATTTGCATTAATTCCTGTACATCTACTCTCTCTACTATTAGCTATAGCTTTTTTAGTTTTAGTTCTTATTAGAGCTAAAGATGGGGATATTAAGAGGAGTTTTATACTCTTTCATTCTTTAATTATTATCTGGTTAATTGGTAAAATATCTAAAACAGTGGCCCCCACACTACCTTTGAGATGGTGGAGTAATGTATTTTACTATATTGGAATATTACCTTTAGGAGCATCTCTTTTTATTTTTTCCCGATCAATATTAGGTCGTGGAATAAAAAAATGGTATCTGTTTTATATCCCTGCAATCTTATTTTTTATAGTATTAGTTACAAACCCTATACACTATCAATTCTATAAAAAATATACATTTGCAACAGATAGGTTTGGTTCGTTGTTTTATATTCATTTTATCATCACCTATATATTTTCATTAATTGGAATTATTAACTTATTTGTAGTTGGAATAAGGGAAAGAAAAGAGTTTAAGAAGTCTATTTCGTTAATTATTGGAGCATCTATACCTCTTATAGTTAATATGAATTATATATTAGACGTGTATAATCCCATGTATGATATAACCCCTATAGCATATAATATATCACTAATTATTCTGGGATTTGCTGCCTTCAAACATGATTTTTTTGATTTTATACCCCAAGCTTTAGCAAAGTCATTAAACTCTCTACCAGGAAGTATCGAGTTAAATAATTGTAAGTATGGTCGGGATGATATTGCCGAAAACAAATTGTCCATTGTAAAAAAATATAGATTAGAAAAAGAAGATATCATTATAAAAAGAGTTGTCTCAATTGAGGACATTATTAACAAACAGAATGAGTTACACTCTATTATTTCTAAAAAAAAGTTAGCCTTAGAAGTGATAGAGAAAGAGAGAGAAGAGAAACTAAAGGGATTAATTTTTAAAGAACGATTAAGGCTCTCTGGAGAAATACATGATATTTTAGGATACTCTGTTAGTTCTATTATTTCACTTTTAGAGATTGCTCGTATTAAGAATCTAAGTGGTGAAAAATATAAAAAACATATGCAACAGATATTATCTCTATCAGATGAGGGAGTTCGAAAACTAAAAAAATCTTTAATTGTAAATATCAAAAATAGCTGGAAAAAAGAGTTTCAGAAATTACTTTGGGAGATTGAAGATCACGGTTTAAAGGTTACTAAACATATGGAACAATATAATAGTAACCAATTATATCAACTTTTATATAAAATATTGAGGGAGGCTTTTACCAATATTTTAAAGTATTCAAAAGCTGATGAAATAACTATTATATTAACAAAGTTGGATGATTTTTATCTTTTCAACATAATTGATAATGGTATCGGTTGTAAATCTATAACTCCTGGAACCGGAATGAATAATATGAAGCAGAGAGCAAAAAACAGTAACAGTACTATTGTATTTAATAGTACTGTTGATGCTGGTTTTTTTATATCCCTGAAGATACCGATAAAAAACTATATAGATGAGTTTTCTGAGTAGTATGCACCCGTTACATTTTCTCGGTAAGGAGATGATGAGCTTGTACCATTTTTAATCCCTTTCCAATAGTAAGAAGAGTCTATTACAGAGGTCCCATCATAATTTGTATCCATACTTATCGTAATAGCTCCACCATCTGTTATTATTAGATCAGATCCCGTCTCTATATATATAGTAGTGCCTGACCCAACAACAAATTTAGCTCCATTAGCTATTGTTAATATTGCATTATTGTTAATTTCTGTAGGAGCTATTGTGTAATATGGCACTTCGGTTTCGGAGAAGCTTACACTTCTGTCTATTGTAATAGTACCAAATGAGTAGAGTGATATTCGCTGGTATTGATTTGTGGTAATACCATCTTCTTTTGTAAATGTATTTGTATTCCCTATATCAAATGTTCCATCTAACATCATAGGGTATGTATTACTATATAGCCTATTATTGTCTACTACTGATTCCGTTGAAGTATTATATTTTATCGAGATCCCTGTGTTATTTTCTCTAAAAATAGAGTTAGTAATTGTTATCTTATAAGGATCACTATTGGATGATTGCTTTATAGCTTCATCTGCATATTCAAATGTACAGTAATTAAATAGGTTATCCGTTGTATCGATACTTATGTCTTCCCAAACTCCCTTGTATTGATCATATGAGTGACCATCTGTATCCCCACCTAAATCACTATATGTAGAAGTAAATGTTATCCGTTTATCTGAAGTTCCATCTGCTATAATTTTACCCGTTTCTGAAGTTCTAAATGTAACATCCCTACCAATTTTAATGATTACACCTGGTTCGATGGTTAGAATTGCTTCTACATCTAGGTCACGTGAAATAATATAGATATTACCTTCTTCCCATGTTTCATCTGAGGTTATAGTTCCTACTTTTGTTATTGTAGGCAATGTTGTTGTACTCTCTTGGTTCTCTTCATCTGATTCCCCGTTTTCAGTTTGGGTATCGTTTTCAGTGGTTGTGGATAAACTATTATCCTCCACAGGATTATCACCTATTTCGCACGAAAAAATAAAAATAAAACTTACAAATAATAATAATACATTTTTTAACATAACTTTCTCCTATTTATTTTTTTATATTAAATCATCCTATTTTTTTCTAGATTCTTTTGGTTACTCTATTCTAGCCAAAAGATTAATTTACTTTAGGTAGATGGGTTTATTTGAAAGTTTTCTCTTATAAAGGAAGGGTAAATTTTGTAGATGGCTACAATACGTCTCATAGACATTCAGGAATAAATTTTATAACACCACATGAAATGAGAAGTGGAAAATATATAAGCATAGCAAAAAATAGAAACAACGTAATGTTACAAGCCAAGGATAAAAACCCAAGCAGATGGAGTAATAATGTAAAGCAATTACCAATTAGACATGTGGTATATTTAAATCCTACAGCTGATACTAGGATTACTATGAATAAAAAAATTAAGGTTGCAGTTTAAGAAAATTAAAGATAACCCTTCAACTATGTTGACATATACCGATACGTATTTGTTCTAGACTGATATTCCCTTTATTAATTTTCCTTTGTTTATATTATTACAGTAGCAGACAATAGTCTTATCATTTTTTATTTCCAAGTTCTTCATTATTTACCATATACCTCGTTATGTGTTCCTACGTTGACTAGCGTTATTGCATCATCTGTTATTAACAGTTCAAGAGTAATTCTATAACTTATATTTATTGAAACACTATGTAAATCAGATAGATTCCCTTGTAGCTGATGAAGTTTTAGAGATGGATGACTAGGATTTATTTCTAATATCTGTAAAGTTTTCTTATATTGAGATTTCATTTCTGGATGTTTTTTTAAGAATTTCTTTGCCCTCTTTTCGTAACTATTGGTAAATATTAGTTTAGGCATTTTCAATTCTTCTTAAATGTTCATCTATTGTACCAGTTTTAAAATTATTATTTTTGATATCATTCTGTGATTCAATTAATGCTGCTTCCAATTCACATTCTCTTAAATGATTATATTCATCCATGGGTAAAACAACATATTTACTTTTACCTCTAACGGTTATAACTGCTTCATTTTGTTCTGAAGTTATTTGATCTAAGATAGATACACCTTTAACCTTAAGATCATTAGCTGTGATACTATTCAACATTTTTACACCTCTACTTAATAGTACTATTAAGAATACTATTTATCAATTAGAATTACCTTCATAAATTGAATAATATAAAATTTATTATCCGAACCTGAGATTAAATCCTGAATTGAGATAATTAATAACCTTTAGCACCATTTCTTTGTCCCAGGTGGTGCTTTGAATATAAAAAAACAGAGTTGGATAAGTTCATCAAAGGACTTTTTTCTACCTATATTTCAGTTATCAAAGTTATGTAAGGATAGATTTAAAACTCTTATGAAGAATAAAGGATTACTTCATCAAATACCTCATGTAGTGTGGGAACGTGGTTGGAATGTTAATATCCAATCTGTTGGATCTGGAAGGAACACCATAAAATACCTATCAAGATATGTTTTTAAAGTAGCTATTTCTGATTACAGGATTCTTAAAGTCCAAAATAGAAGAGTCTATTTTAAGTTTAGAAGTAAAAAAACTGGGCAAGTTGTTACTACTTCTTTGGAAGTCTTAGATTTTATTAAAAGGTATCTACTTCATGTATTACCTTCAGGTTTCATGAAAATTCGATATTTTGGTTTTATGCATACATCATTTAATATGGAGTATAAGGACATTAGATTAATTATCGATGGCTTAGTTGCAGTACTTAATAAACCCGTAAAACCCATTATTCAGAAGGTTTTTATATCCTGTTCAGCATGTGGTAAAGAGATGAAATTTATGTTTTCTATACTTCCAAATAATATAAGAATTAGGGGGTCATCTGGATGAAAATATATAAAAATTACATCTCCAAAAATAGGAACTATCCATGTTTCACAAGTGAGGTATATTTTAATGTTTTTACGGAGTTAAATAATTGGGGAAATAACAAAAAAGATGGATTTTCTGATGTGAAATCGTTCTCTCTTGGGTTCTTAAAGTTGAGTATAAAAATAATCTCGAGTATTTTATGTTATAAAATCCTCTTTAGAATGTAGCGATTATTTATCAATACCCTATATGGAATACTCTTTCGTTGGCTTACAGGAACATTGGATTGAAATCGACGATAAAGACCATAGAAGAGTCTCTTTTAACTGAAGATCACCTGATGTTTGGCCTTTATAGTCGAATCAATCCTTAGGGTTAAATATCGTTCTTAATGAAATTAGTTAAGATTTATGAGGTTGGGAATTCAACTTTATCTC
Source organism: Thiospirochaeta perfilievii (assembly GCF_008329945.1). NCBI lineage: Bacteria > Pseudomonadati > Spirochaetota > Spirochaetia > Spirochaetales > Spirochaetaceae > Thiospirochaeta > Thiospirochaeta perfilievii. The sequence goes on from NZ_CP035807.1 coordinate 1,661,107, forward strand.
GTGGTAAAAATATTCCTTTTATACAGTTTGGGTTTAGAACCGCGATCTGAATATGATTTTGACTTTTAAAACCAGCATTTGGGTAAAGTTCTTCTCCCTCCCAAAATGCAGCTCTAACAGTATCAAAAAATACGCCTTCATTTTTTGCAAGTTCATGAGCCCATCTTATAACAGCACAGTCTAACTCTCTTTTCTTAAAATCGAAGTCATTTTTACCGAAACCAGAATTTTTAGGTAACTCTTTACCTTCTATAACAAGTGTATCCTTCAAATCATTGAAAGCCATCTTTATAAAATCTAGGTACTGCTGATCTAATAAATCTAAACAGTTTCCTAAATCAATAAGAGCACCTAATACAAATGGTTCTTTTATTTTAGAATCTTTTCTTTTACTATCTTCAATGGCATACTGTTTAGCTCTAGGATAATTATTTTCCCAAAAGTATGTACCATTACCTAACCAATCATATTTATTTGAGCTCAGTTTAAATTCTGTTTTTTGATTAAGTATTTCAAAAGCGACATCTTTATCTATACCATGAAATCCATATATAAAAGATGGTTTAGTATTATACATTAATTGAATGCTTTAATTTTCTATCTTTCTCAACAGTTTCTGAAGAAAAAAAGCTTGAGGAGTAATAGCCTTCAGAATCAATTATATGAGCATTTTTTAAAAGTGTAACACACTCTGTATGAGTTCTTTTTTTAGAAGATTCTTTAATTTTTTCTGTAAGTTCTTGAATACCCATAGTTAACCTCTAATACAAATATACCCATATATGAATAATAACGCAACAATCTATAATATAAATTTACTTCAATAAATCATTTTCATAATTAACATCTTTAAAATTATATCCAATCAGCTTATATCCAGCTTTTCTTTTATTGTACATTCTATTCAGCATTGGTATATTTTGATCAACATAGTCATAAATTTGAACTTCTTTCTTATTGTGATGAGACCTATGAAGTCTCCCCGCATACTGCGTTAGAGTTCCTTTCCAGGAGATTGGCATTGCTAATAATAATGTATCTAATTTAGGATCATCAAAACCTTCTCCAATATATTTACCTGTAGCAATTATCAATCGTGAATTATTGTCCTCACTATTTATTTGATCTAAAGCCTTTTTTTGCTTCTTTTTACCCATTCCTCCAAAGAGTGTTATAACATTACCGATATTTTTTATTGCCAAATCATGTAAAATTAGTACATGTTCTCTTCTTTCTGTTAAAATTATGGGTGTAGCTCCATTTTTAATTAAATGTACGGCATCATTTATTATAATTTCATTTCTTTTGTTATTTGAAACTAACTCTTTACATATTTGGTTAAATTTAAGCATTTCATTATTTTCAATAGAATCAGGAAGATTAAAATTAGTATATCTAGTAATAACATTATGAATGTAAGAACTTTTTGATATTTCAGACTTAGAATCTACCTTGAAGCGAACAGGTCCTAAATTCATCGTAATTATAGGTTGTTGCCCATCTTTTCTATTAAGAGTTGCTGTTAACCCTAAAGTATATTTTCCTGTAAAGCTTTTTGCAATCCTTTCAAAACTTGGGGCTGATATATGATGACACTCATCAACAATTAATTGTCCATAATTTTTGATTAATGGATCGACTTTCCCTTTTTTATTTAGGCTTTGTAGTAATGCAATATCTATAATACCAGTAGGTTTGTTATTTCCACCTCCTATTGTACCTACATTAACATCTGTCCCTAGGAAATCATGAATTCTTTGTTTCCATTGATCTTGTAACTGCTTTCTATGTACAAGTATCAAAGTCTTTTGTTTTCTTGAAGCTAAAATATAAAGGGCTACTATTGTTTTTCCAAATGCAGTAGTGGCGGATAGTATGCCTGAATCATATTTTAAGATTTCTTTTACTGCTTTTTTCTGTTTTGGGTATAATTTTCCTAAAAAAATTATATCAATAGGTTTATATGAAAGAAGTTTATCTTCTAAATCATAATTAATATTATTATCATTAAGTAGTTTTAGTAAATCTTCACTACAACCTCTTGGTATACTTATGAAATCTTTATGATTTTCTGCACATGTTATTATTCTCGGAATATTCCATGTAGATAGTCTCATAGCTTGTTTCTTGTAAAATTCTGGATTTTGAAAAGATGCAAGTCTAATAATTTGATTTTGCAATTGAGGTATTAACTCTTTTTTAGATATGAACAACTGATTTCTTAATGTAATCTTAACTATTATACCTGGTGTTTTTATATTAATTTTAGGCTGTTTAAGATCGAAATTCTTTTCCCAAGGAGAGTCATCTAATTCACCTAATATGGGCAATGGGAGACTTATAACATTATTAGGATAGTTTGAAAGTACATTCTCAATATATGTTTTTGTATATTTTTTACATGCTAGAAGAAAATCCCAAGGATCGTTATATGGATTGAGATCGTCATCAATAAATAAAGAATTATTTTGATTTCTTGCTTTCTTTTGTAAAGGTAATGCTATTAAATTCCCAAAACCTCCCTTTGGAAGTTTATCTTGATTGGGAAACATCCTATCATATGAATTAAAACCTAATTCTGGATATTTCTCCATTGTTTTAGTTAAAATTAGTGTTCCCAGTTTTCTACTTACATCGCAAGGAATTGGCTCATCAAAAAAAATCCATAGGTGTGCACCGTTTCCTGATCTTGACCTCTCAAGTGCATAATCTATTCCAATTTCTCTACATGTTTGGACTGTTGCTTTTATATCATTTTCCCATTCTTTTTTATCAAAATCTATTGCTAGGAAATAGCATGTATCATCTTGTAATATGGGATAGATACCAGCTACAAATTCCTTATCCTGGGATTCTCCTGCCTTATGGCCTTTTAAATGATAGTATATTGTTTCTTCACTGAAAATTTCAAAATTTCTATTATTACACTCGGTACACTTTATTTTAGGTTTATTGCATAACCCACTTTTCCATTGATTCGTACATACGGGAGAATAACCAGATTTACCATGCTGGGTTTCAAATCTTCTAGGGTAAACATCTGTTCTTCCTCTGAATAGTGATTGAAAAAGCTTTACTTTTTCCATTGTAGATAAAGATGTTCTAGTTATATTTAATTGCTTTTGAATATTTTTTATTTCTTGTAGTAATATATCTCTTTTTATATTTATTTTATCTAATTCTGCCTGTAATTTATTAAGTTTATTCTGTAAATCAGGTCTTTCCAAAAGTTTTCCTATAAAATGAGTTTATTTTAATTATATCATAAGGTATTAATTTTATCATAGCCAACTTTTAACGTATATTTAACGCCCATTTAACCTGTTTTACGGCCGGAACGAAGTGCAGGTGTTGGCGCATTATTTGCTTTTACTGCAAATAGTGTGAAAACAGTAAAATCTGTTCCAATAGTTTGTTCAAGTAAGCCTTGCAGGCAGCTCTCAACATAAAACTACATATGTATAAAATAAATTAACTCCATTCAAATCTCCAAGTATTAAAATTTCCTTATCACAAAAAAAAGGTTAGTTGGTATATCAACCTTCTTACCTAAATCCAAGAAGATAAGAATGGAAAAAAATAACAAATGGTATAAGCAGTTTACTGACAAACTAGAGTTAACAGGTTTACGTCCAAGAACGGTAGATGTCTACTCTAGAGCTGTGAAACAGCTTCAGGATCATTATGATAGAAACCCTAAAAAAATAACAGAACTTGAAGTTCAAGAATACCTATTATACAGAAAAAACACTTCAAAATGGGCTCCTGCAACTCTAAATACAGCTCTTTGTGGTATTAGGTATTACTATCAAATGATGTTAAATGTTAATTGGGAGCTATTTAGGATTGCGAAGTTTGCTGCTGAAAATAAGCTACCCACAGTTCTAACAAAAGAAGAAGTTGACAGGATTCTAAGGTGTGCTAGACCCTTTAATAATTATGTCTACTTAGTTTTAGTTTATAGTTGCGGTCTTCGTTTGAGTGAAGCTCTAAATCTTGAAGTTTCCGATATTGATCGTGGAAGAATGATAATTCATATCCATAGAGGAAAGGGTGCAAAAGATAGACTTGTTCCTCTTCCACATTCAACACTAAAACTTTTAGAAAGGTATTGGAAAACACATAGGCATCCTAGGTTTATATTTCCTAGAACCCAAACTAATAAAAGGGGTGCACCTGTAAATGATTTAGCTGATGATACAGTTAATAAAGGATGTGCTCAAAATGCCATGAGAAATGCTGTTAAAAAAGCCAATATCAATAAAAAAGGAGTTTCAGTCCATACTCTGCGACATTGTTACGCTACACACCTTTTAGATTCTGGAGTAAATCTAAGGTACATTCAAATTTATCTAGGTCACTCAACTATTCTTTCAACACTGGTGTATCTTCATCTAACAGCTGCAGGAAACAGTGATGCCTATGGAATTATTGATAACTTAATGGATAGGTTCTGATATGGGAGCTACGATAAAAGAGATTTTTACACTTTATGCTTGGGAATACCTTATGATAAATGAGGGTAAGGTTCCAACTAACCATAAGAAAGTTATAGATGCCATAATCAATTGTAGAACTGATGTTTATGGTATTACTTTTTACAAATGTGAAGGCTGTGGAGAAATTCATACCAGTTTTAGATCCTGTGGAAATAGACACTGTCCTACCTGTCAGGATCATAAAACAAAACTATGGAATGCAAAACAACTTTCAAAAGAACTAGCTACGAACTATTTCATGATAACCTTCACTGTTCCTGAAGAAATAAGAGATTTTTTCCTTCAGAATCAGAAAGAGGCTTACTCTGCACTTTTTAAAGCATCATCTGATTCAATAAAGGAATCAACACAGAAAAGTAGAACAATGAGTGGAGCTACTACAGGATTTTTTGGTGTACTTCATACTTGGGGGAGACAGATCCAATATCACCCTCATATCCATTACGTTGTCCCAGGTGGTGCTTTGAATATAAAAAAACAGAGTTGGATAAGTTCATCAAAGGACTTTTTTCTACCTATATTTCAGTTATCAAAGTTATGTAAGGATAGATTTAAAACTCTTATGAAGAATAAAGGATTACTTCATCAAATACCTCATGTAGTGTGGGAACGTGGTTGGAATGTTAATATCCAATCTGTTGGATCTGGAAGGAACACCATAAAATACCTATCAAGATATGTTTTTAAAGTAGCTATTTCTGATTACAGGATTCTTAAAGTCCAAAATAGAAGAGTCTATTTTAAGTTTAGAAGTAAAAAAACTGGGCAAGTTGTTACTACTTCTTTGGAAGTCTTAGATTTTATTAAAAGGTATCTACTTCATGTATTACCTTCAGGTTTCATGAAAATTCGATATTTTGGTTTTATGCATACATCATTTAATATGGAGTATAAGGACATTAGATTAATTATCGATGGCTTAGTTGCAGTACTTAATAAACCCGTAAAACCCATTATTCAGAAGGTTTTTATATCCTGTTCAGCATGTGGTAAAGAGATGAAATTTATGTTTTCTATACTTCCAAATAATATAAGAATTAGGGGGTCATCTGGATGAAAATATATAAAAATTACATCTCCAAAAATAGGAACTATCCATGTTTCACAAGTGAGGTATATTTTAATGTTTTTACGGAGTTAAATAATTGGGGAAATAACAAAAAAGATGGATTTTCTGATGTGAAATCGTTCTCTCTTGGGTTCTTAAAGTTGAGTATAAAAATAATCTCGAGTATTTTATGTTATAAAATCCTCTTTAGAATGTAGCGATTATTTATCAATACCCTATATGGAATACTCTTTCGTTGGCTTACAGGAACATTGGATTGAAATCGACGATAAAGACCATAGAAGAGTCTCTTTTAACTGAAGATCACCTGATGTTTGGCCTTTATAGTCGAATCAATCCTTAGGGTTATATTTTAATCTGTAAAGTAGCTCAGCTTTCTATTTTCAATTTTAAATAATTTAGAATCTATATTTTTTTCTGATTTTAAAAGTTTTACCCTTAATTCATCAAATAAACTATATTCTAAGCAATCAGTTGGGTATTTATTTAAGTCATATAGATCACTCAAAATTTTATTCTTTTTTATTTTTGAGAATGAGTTTAAATATGATTCGTTAATAAACCATGTATCAGATCCATAAATTAACCATGATTCTATAAATGATAAATATTTTAATGGATGATTAACTGATAACATCAACTCGTCCATTTTATTTTTATATCTATTTTTTAGAGAGTAAATGAAAACTGTTTTATTTGAACTCGGAAATATTGAAAGATAAACTGGGAATGATGATTTCCTTCCTTTTTTATTCTTGTGTTGTAAATTACTTTGTCCAGCTAACGCAACAGGAATACTCTCATCGATTTCAATAATAAATGTATTAATCATATTTTTTTTATCATTTTGAATATGATAACCAGATAAAAAATCATTATCTAAAACAAGGATTTTAGCTTCTATATAATGTATTTTTTGTTTTATATCATTCATGTTTGGGTCTTCTACTGAAGTTAATTTAATATCTTTTTTTATAGTAATTCCTGCATGTGTTTTAATTAATGATTCATGATAATTAAATAGTTCTTTATGATATCTATCAAATTCTTTCTTTAATAATTTATGGCGGCTTTTCAAGTAAAATAGATCGCGTAAAATTGCTCTATAATTTTGGAGATGAATAGATATATCGTAAAAGTTATTATTCTTCTCAAATGTAAAAATATTCGTAACCGTCAATTTAGTATGCCCTTAAAAAAATAAATAAAATATTACACCCTTAAGTCCGAGGGATAATATGAAAAGTCGAAAGAGCCACGAAGAGTGGAAATTATTAGTATCAGAGTTCAATAAATCAGGCCAGTCAGTTGCAGCTTTTAGTAGAGAAAATAACCTAAAAGCATCAACTTTTATTTATTGGGTTAAAATGTTCTCTATAAATACTGAAAAATCAAATTTGGTTAAGATAAAACCTAAAACGAGTAATTCTAAGAAAACTCATGATATTAAAATTATTGTTAATGATACAAAGATTGAGATCTGTGGAGTTATAAATTCAGATAAAATTAGTAAAATAATCGCTGTACTAATGGAAGTTAACTGATGTTTTTAGACCTAACTAAAATATCAATCTTCGTTCGCCCTGGATCAACAGATATGAGATCTCAGATTAATGGGTTATCAGTTTTAGCTGAAAGTGAAATGAAATTAGATTCTGGTTCTGGAAGTTTATTTTTGTTTTGTAGCAAAAACAGAAAAAACTTGAAATGTATATACTGGGATAAAAATGGTTTTGCAATGTGGCAAAAGAAACTCGAGAAAGATAAGTTCCCATGGCCACAAACGGCAGATGATGCAGAAGAGATAACTTTAGAACAATTAAAACTTCTATTGTCTGGTATAGATTTTTGGAAAGCCCATAAAGAAATATATTTTAAAGAGATGAATTAAAAGGGTTTTATAATCTTTTATAAAATTGTAGTATTTACTCGATGGGCGGAATAAAAAAACAGGTAATCCCTGAAGAAATATCTACATATATTGAGTCTCTTGAAAACTCAAATAAATCTCTTGAAAATAGGGTTAAAATACTAGAAGAAGAGTTGCGTCTCGAAAGAGTAAAGAGATTTGGAAAATCTAGTGAAAAGGTTACACCTTTACAATCTGAATTATTTGATGAGTTTGAGCAAACCGCCTTGGATATAGAAGAAGAGGATGAACCTGAAGTTATATCTATTCCAGCATATAATAGAAAAAAGAAAGGTCGAAAACCTATAGATCCATCCCTACCTAGAAAACAAATCATTCACGATATATCAGAAGATGATAAACAGTGTGCTTGTGGATGTCAGATGGTTAAAATTGATGAAGTAGTAACAGAAAGGGTACAGATTATTCCTGAAAAGTCTTATGTAGAACAACATATAAGACCAAAATATGCCTGCAGGAATTGTGAAGGTTCAGGAGATGAAGATAAACCAACTTTTAGAGTTGCTCCTGCACCACCATCATTGATTTCAGGAAGTATAGTGACTGGTGGTCTTCTTGCTTACATCCATACAAATAAATTTTGTGATTACCTGCCATTTTATCGGCAAGAGAAAAGATTTGAGAGGTATGGGATTCCGATAAGCAGACAGAATATGTCAAACTGGACTATAAAAGCTTATAGAAAATTAAAAGGTCTTAATGATATTATGAAAGATCACATAAAGACTGGTACATATCTTCAAATGGATGAAACAGTCCTCAAAGTTCATGGGGAAGTTGGTAAATTAGATTCTAGTAACTCTTACATATGGGTCACCTGTGGTGGGCCTAAAGACTCAAGTATAGCTCTCTATGAATATAATAGATCTCGAAGTTCAAAATATATTAAAGATTTTACTGAAGGCTTTTCTGGGTTTTGTCAGTCAGATGGTTTCCCAGGTTACAATGCCGTTTTTAAAAATAGTGACAAAATAACACATGTAACATGTTTAGCACATTGTCGGAGAGAGCTTTACGATGCCTATAAAGCTTCTAAGCAACTAAATAAGTCTAATGTTGTAATTAATAAAATTCAAAAGATATATGTTGTAGAAAAACAACTTAGAGATAAGAACCTCAAACCGGAAGAATTTGTAGCAGAAAGAAAGAAGTTAGCGACACCATTACTTGATAACCTAAAAGACTGGCTTGATAAAAAGGCTATAAATATTAGACCAGAAAGTAAATTGGGGAAAGCTGTAAAATATACATTAGGCCAATGGGATAAAATGATAAATTACCTTGATTGTGCAGAGCTTACTCCAGATAATAACGCTGCGGAGAGAGTGGTAAAACCACTTGTTATGGGTCGTAAAAATTTTTTATTTTCGGGTAGTCCTGAAGGTGCGGATGCATTATGTTTTTTCTACTCTTTAATTGAAACGGCAAAATTAAATGATTTAAATCCATACGCATATTTAAAATGGTTATATGATAAGGCTCCATTATTACCAGAAGGCTCCTCATTAGAAGAATTAGCTCCATGGAAATGTGATCCAATAGAAGTTAATAAAATTATGTTACCTTCTTAGAGAGCTATTCCCTTTTTAAAATATTAAATATTTAAATATCAGTTGTTACTGCCTTTAGATTTGACGGTTACAATATAAGTAATAAAATGGTTAATGTTATATATAAGTTTATGTTTTCCAAAATTGACATTGTATCTCCTAATGTTTCTTGTTTAAATACTTAAGTCTAAGATCTCTCCGTTCATTGATACGATCCTCAAATACCTTTTTTTCATTTTCTATAGCCTGTTTAATTCTTTCCTTTTCTGCTTTTATTTCTTCTCTATTTAATTGTTTTTGTAATCTTATATTATCTTTTTCTGCTTTAATTCTTTCTCTTTCTAGTTCATTTGCTCTACGAATACGTTCTTTTTCTCTTCTGATTCGATCTCTTTCAGCAGCTTTATTAGCTCTATCTACTTCTTTGATTACAGTAGTTAATATCTTCATTCCTGTACCCATAAGCACTCCTAGTTTAGTTAAATATATTAATTCTTAAATATTATAATTTAAATATATCACAATTTGTAATCTAATTGTATAAATTTTTATTCTATATAACGTCCATTTAACCTGCCGATTCGTCACGGAGTGTTGGCGTGATTTTTGAATGGAGGGACGATTAGTCCTGGAATGGCTGAAAGCAAAAATCATGACAAAGAATCGGACTGGTTCAAATGTTTGTTATGTAGCGCCCCCAGTTTTGAAATAAGGGGTCTATAGACCCTATTTCAGAAGATTTCTGACGGAGTAAAACTTTGTTGAAGCCTTTAGGCTGAACCCTGGCTGACCGGATCATATCATGTAATTATAAAAATAACCAAAGGTAAAAGTTTAGACTTACAGTCCCCTATTTTTCCTTTTTTTATTTTTTAATATGTTTTAAAATCTCAATTTTTTACTAGTTAGAATCTGATTATACCCCAACTTAACATTGAGTCGCAAAAGTGCCTACATAACGTCCATTTAACCTGCAGATTCGTCACGGAGTGTTGGCGTGATTTTTGAATGGAGGGACGATTAGTCCTGGAATGGCTGAAAGCAAAAATCATGACAAAGAATCGGACTGGTTCAAATGTTTGTTATGTAGCGCCCCCAGTTTTGAAATAAGGGGTCTATAAACCCTATTTCAGAAGATTTCTGACGAAGTAAAACTTTGTTGAAGCCGTTAGGCTGAACCCTGCCTGACCGGATCATATCATGTAATTATTAAAATAACCAAAGGTAAAAGTTTTGACTTACAGTCCCCTATTTTTCCTTTTTTTTAATATGTTTTAAAATCTCAATTTTTTACCAGTTAGAATCTGATTATAGCCCAATTTAACATTGAGTCGCAAAAGTGCCTACATAACGTCCATTTAACCTGCCGATTCGTCACGGAGTGTTGGCGTGATTTTTGAATGGAGGGACGATTAGTCCTGGAATGGCTGAAAGCAAAAATCATGACAAAGAATCGGACTGGTTCAAATGTTTGTTATGTAGCGCCCCCAGTTCTGAAATAAGGGGTCTATAAACCCTATTTCAGAAGAATTCTGACGAAGTAAAACTTTGTTGAAGCCGTTAGGCTGAACCCTGGCTGACCGGATCATATCATGTAATTATTAAAATAACCAAAGGTAAAAGTTTTGACTTACAGTCCCCTATTTTTCCTTTTTTTATTTTTTTAATATGTTTTAAAATCTCAATTTTTTACCAGTTAGAATCTGATTATACCCAATTTAACATCGAGTCGCAAAAGTGCCTACATAACGTCGACTTGAGATGAAAGTTTGTCCCGCAGGGTTGGCGCTGTTCTTGCATTTTATTTGCGAGAACAGTGACAAAAAACTTTTCTTCTCCTAGTCTTTGTTAAATGCCCAATATTGAATTTATTATTATTTTTGGATATCTAAATAAATTATAAATCTCATAATCAGATAAATATTTAATTCTTTATCTTCAATTCTGTTTGACACTATTAATAACTGATAAAAATTATTGGTTCCATAACCGTAGGTTAATTATTTATCTTTTAATCTTGTTGCCACTATTAATAACGGATAAAAATTATAAGTTCCGCAACCGTAGGTTAATTCTTTATCTTCAATTCTGTTTGACACTATTAATAACTGATAAAAATTATTAGTTCTGTAACCGTAGGTTAATTCATTATCTTCAATTCTGTTTGCCACTTTTGATAACTTATAAAAATTATTAGTTTCGTAACCGTAGGTTAATTTAATAATTCTATTGGTTAATACAATTTCTAATAAACATAGTAACTTTATGTATTTATACCGTAAGTTACTTTGTCAATTATCCTGTTTGAAACAATTTCTGATTAACATAAAAACTCCTTGGTTTGTCGAAGGTTAGTATATCTTATAAATCTGGAGTCATTCTCTTTAGTAATTCTTTTATGGATTGTAATATGTTATTGAAGCTTTCCCTTCAAAAGCTACTGAATAATTCTTTATCTGAACAAAAACATTATTTTCATTTTGTTCTAATTTGTATCCAGTTGCATTTATTTCAATATCATATGAATTTGTTGTTGTATTCGCATTGCTTATAGTTAAGGTTCCGGTACTAGCACTATAGCTATTATCGCCTACATTCCATCCACTAAAAGAAGCTTCAGATTCTGTAGACATACTATAGGAAGAAACAATATTATATGTTCCATTCTTTGGAATCATATCCGATGATGAATAATAGAATCCAATATTTGTGTAATTCGTAACTTGATCTATTTTTTGACAATCAATTACAAATGTCGATTGGGTATTCCCATTATTATACGAGACTTCATGTCCCTTAGTGCTTGTAGATATATTTACAGTTTCATCAACAGTAAGGGAAGTCGGATTTGTAGAATTGTCACAACCAAAAAATAGTAAGGGAAATAAGATAAATAGAATTTTTTTCAAAATATACTCCATAAATAAATTTTTTTAATAAGTTAATATATTCTTAAAAAATATAAATGTAAATTAAAATAATATTATAATTCAATTGTTATAGTTGATACAATTTCTAATAACAATCAAAGTCTTACCCTAAAACTATCGTTCAATTCTCCTGATTTTCACTATTTTGTTTGTTTTCCGAAGGTTAATATGTTATTTATTTCGTTTAACACAAACTCATAATCATTAAAATTAATACTCACCTAAAAGTGCATTTAACGTCCGATTGAGTGGAAAGTTTGTTCCGTAGGATTGGCGTGAAATCTGCATTTTTCTTGCAGATTTCATGACAAAAAGCTTTTCCATTCCAATCGTTTGTTATACATTTCCTTAATATATCAATTCTCTAAATATTTAAATAATATTCATTAAATAAAGATTCACCAGTAATTTCACTAGTAGGAATGTTTGTTTCAATATAAATAGTCTCATCAGATTTTAATCTGAATTTATTTTTTTCACTGATTGTAATACTCTTAATAATACAGTTTTTATTATCTGATATTTCGAATTCAATATCAATGTATGCCTCTGATGTTTTATAATCTGGAATATAAAATGAGTCGTATAACAATTCAGTAAATTGATCCATAAAGTCCGGTACATTTTTTTCATGAAGCAACTCAAATAAATACAATAAATCCGAATTAGATTTCTTTACTTTTTCATAAACAGAATCAAGTATTAAATACTCGCTATTAGTCATAACATAATCAGGATTTGTATAATATTTTGTGTAATAATCATTAATTAGCGTTAAAAAATTGTCCATATCATATTCTAAGCCATTTCTATTAAAATTTTGAATATATTCAGGATTTTCAATTCTATTAAATAACCATTTAAGTGAGTTAGTATTACCATTAATAATTCTAGATTCATTTTCTGAAAAGATTCTTTTTAGTGATTGATATTCAATATATGCAATATTATTTTTAAGAATTTTAGATTTATCAAAATATTTATTATTGTTATATTTTCCTGAAAATCTAACAATATTATTAGACCAATCATTTTCAACAATATTCCATTCAAAATATTCAAATATGTCTGTATTTTCTAATAATTCTGAAAAGTTCTTCTTAAATGAATAAGACACACCTATACCAAAACTACTATAAGTATAATCTGGATAATAATCTATTGAATTTTCAGGATAAGAACCTCTAACATTATTTATATTTTTATCATATTTACTATCTCTATTAATTATATATTGTTTTATCTTTATTTTACCTACATTTGCTGTAAAACTATAAATAGGATGTGATAGTACTGCGAAAATACTTAGTGAGATTATAACTACAATAGAAAAAATTAACCATTTGAAAACTGTGACAATATAATTATTTTTAGTATTTAATTTAACTTTGAATAATAATTTTTTAATCTTTACTAATAAAAGAAATAGTACATAACAAAAAATAAAAATAATAATTATATATAATATTTCTCTCCATACTGTTTTTATAATATTTCCTTGCATTTTATTAGAGAAAAAATTTAGAATCGTTACTATTATTGAAAAAGCTATTAACTTAGCATCAATTTTAAAAAAATCTATTATTTTTTTTTCACTTTGTTCGTTCAATTTTTACCTTCCACACTATTAATATTATTTAAAATATCTTATCTAATGTAAAATATCAACATTTTTTATTCAAACCTCATAAATATTTTATTACGATATTCCCTGTAAATAACCTAATTAAACTTTCACCTGAAATATGTATAACGTCCTGTTGAGTAGAAAGTTTGTTCCGCAGGATTGGCGCAGTCTTTGCATTTTTCTTGCACAGACTGTGACAAAAAACTTTTCTACTCCTACAGTTTGTTATCTGAAAAATGCAGTGATTTAAGAAAAAAGAGTCTATATATTATCATTTTTCATTTTAGTTCATATTTACTGAGCAATCATCCCGATTCACCCATAATATAATTAGGCAGTTTCTCAGTCATTTTAGTTTTTGTACTAACAATGATAAAGGATATAAAAGTATTTATCCTCCCGCATTAAATAAATTAAGTGATCCATCGTTTTAATCCAGAAAAAGTGTGTTCAGTAATTAAGAATTAAATTCATTTAGATAAACTTTGCTTTAATTAATAGTAATCTTATTAAGAGTAAAATTATATTACTAAGCCCATTTAGTGAAACTTAGTTCTTAATAAATAGTGATCTTGTTAAGAATAAAATTATAATACTAAACCCATTACGAAAGAAATTTATTTTCATCTATAATTGTACTATTAGAAATTAATTAAAAAGATATTTGATAAAAGTAGGGGGCTTATTTTGATAATTATCGTATAAAATAAATTATCTATATCGGCATTATTTGTAAATATTATTTAACTAATTTGAGTATTTTATATCATTATTTTATATTTTAAGATTAATATCAATATTTTATTAACCGCCTTTTGGCGGCAGATAACGTCCATTTAACCTGCCGATTCGTCACGGAGTGTTGGCGTGATTTTTGAATGGAGGGACGATTAGTCCTGGAATGGCTGAAAGCAAAAATCATGACAAAGAATCGGACTGGTTCAAATGTTTGTTATGTAGCGCCCCCAGTTTTGAAATAAGGGGTCTATAGACCCTATTTCAGAAGATTTCTGACGGAGTAAAACTTTGTTGAAGCCTTTAGGCTGAACCCTGGCTGACCGGATCATATCATGTAATTATAAAAATAACCAAAGGTAAAAGTTTAGACTTACAGTCCCCTATTTTTCCTTTTTTTATTTTTTAATATGTTTTAAAATCTCAATTTTTTACTAGTTAGAATCTGATTATACCCCAACTTAACATTGAGTCGCAAAAGTGCCTACATAACGTCGTTTTAACCTGCCGGATTGTGCCCGAAGGGATTGGCGCTTATTTTGCATTAGAGCGAAGCGGGCAAAATATGTGACAAAAATCCGGACTGGTTCAAAACTTTGTTATCTGGGAACATCAGTTATTTATTGATACTTCATGCATGATGTGCTTCAACATAACTTCTTAAAATATTATTTATTTTAGATTGATACCCTCTACCATCCGATTTGAAATAATCTATTATATCTTGATCTAATCTTATGCTTATTGCTTTCTTTTGCTTTGGGTACACAGGTTTTACATTAGCCCAGAATGTTTTATCTAATTCAGGTATATCTGAATAATCAATATCTTTATCTTTTATTGATTTTATTTCATGTAATCTTTTTTTATCGATAGTCATAATATTTACTCCTCTCTCTTTCATTAGCTTTCCTAGCTGAAATAATTCTTATATTTCCAAACCTGTCAGTGTGAACAAGTACTAAAACAATATTTTTACTTACTTCTCCAATTGTTATTTCTCTGGTTTCTCCATAATTTTTTCTATCATCAATCCAAGTTAAACAATCACTCTTAAAAACCTCTACGGCTTCATCAAAATAAATACCATGTTTCTCATAATTAGATTGATTTTTATTTTCATCCCATTCAAACTTCATAATTAATTATATACGTTTTGTATATACAATACAATCTTGATGAAATTTTTTTGAAATTTATATTTATTAAGAACAGTAGATTCAATTCGTTTCTGTAACTATTTTATTTTTAAAGACACTATCAATTTGGGAAACCGTAGGTTTAAATTCCTTATTAGAACTATTTAATAGACACTATCAATTTGGGAAACCGTAGGTTTAAATTCCTTATTAGAACTATTTAATAGACCCTATCAATTTGGGAAACCGTAGGTTTAAATTCCTTATTAGAACTATTTAATAGACCCTATCAATTTGGGAAACCGTAGGTTTAAATTCTTTATTAGAACTATTTAATAGACACTAATACTTGGGTAACCGTAGGTTTAATTTCTTTATTAGAACTATTTACTTTAATAGACACCATTACTTGGGGTAACCGTAGGTTTAAATTCTTTATTGTAACTCCCTAATTTTAAAGGCACAATTAATTGGAAAACCATAGGTTATATTTATCAGTGAAACTATTCTAATTTTAATAAACAATTAATAAGGAAAAGAAGTATTATATAAAAACAATTTCCTTTCCTTTTTTTTTATGCAAGTGAAGAATTTATTGTTATACTCCACATATAAAAGTATTTATTTGTAAAACACAAACATAAACACAACTTTATTTATATTACTTTTTATTTTTTAATATTTTCCCTACCGCCTTTGGCGGCAGATAACGTCCACTTGAGATGACGGCTTCGAGCCTGGAGCGAAGCGGAAGGATTGGCAACCTACTTGCCCACGAAGTGGAACAGCAAGTAGGATGACAAAGAAACGTTCTTCTCCAAGTGTTTGTTATACAGCCCCTCTATATATATTTATCTAAATTCTGCATTCCAAGTAATAAATATTCTACACTATAGTCTTTATATTTTTTTAATAATTTTACAGATTTATTTTTTAGATCATTCATTTTAGCTTTATCAAGGTTCATTTTTATTTCGCCAATTATAATTTTTTTATCAAGATCATTAACAGCAACTAAATCTATTTCATTAAGATTACCACGTTCCCAATAATTTCCAATAATATTAAATTCAGATTTCTCTTTGAAGATCTCTTGATACATCTTTTCTAATAATGGGCCTTTATAAACCTGTATATATTTTTCATAATATTTTTTTATATATTCAAAATTATAATTTTCTATTGCAGTTCTATTTATTTGTATAAACCTAAACCAAAATTTTAAAAAATTATCTTTTATGTGATACTTTTGAACTTTTCCAGTTGGTTTCGCTCCTACAGGTTTATTTTTATTTATTAAGTCATAATCTATTTCTAGTTTTTCTAAATATCCACCAATATTTTTTTCTAGTATAGATTCTATTTCAGAACGAGATGTTCTACCCTCCGACATTAATTCTAGTATAGAGAAATAAGTTCCATATTCTTTTCCAAATTCTTCTATTAATATTGTTTTACCCTCATTAATAAATGGAGAATCTTCACTAATATAATAATCAATTATTAATTTCTCAGACCATTTTTTATCATTAACTAGTATTTCTATATATCTTGGTATTCCACCAGTAATTAAAAATATTATGAACAGATTTTCAGTAGTAAAGCTATTATTATCTAACAATATTTGTTTTATTGTTTTTGGAGAAAAAGGTTTTAAGTATACTACCATATCAGCTCTACCAAATAATGGTTCTTTACTATTTTGAAATATCTTATGCATTAATGAATATATTGATCCTATAAATATCACTTGCATTTTTGATTCAAACTTATAACTGTCCCATAAATTTTGTAAATCAGAATATACAGATGGATTAATGTTATAGAACTCTTGAAACTCATCAATTATTATTACAATTTCTTCTTTCTTAGCTATTTCTAATAAAAGTTTGAATATATCTTTAAAGTTAGATATTTCTCCAATCACTGGATAATCTAGTTTATCTTGTATTGTTGCAACGAATTCTTTACAAAGAAGCTTCTCTGATTTCTTTGATATAAATAAATAAAGTGATTTCTTATTATTAGCAAATTTTGTAGCTAATGAAGTCTTCCCTATTCTACGACGTCCAGTAAGAACAGTCATTTTTGATGATGAACCTAATGTTGTGTATTGTTTTTCAAGAAACTGTAATTCCTTTTCTCTAGCGTAAAATTTCATTTAGTTTACCCCTTATAGTAATTGTAACACACATTATGATAACTGTCATTACTATAAGAGAGCGTTTAGAGTCTGTATAACATATTATATAACTAGTTTTATACTTAATAATTAGTTTTTAGATATATTCATACACTGTTTTACTATTAACTCAGTGTAAGTACCTGACGTAACCATATAAAGACTCAATAGTTACAATTATATAGTTTACGTATTACTAAAGATTTTAGTAAGAATCAAGTTTTTATTCCAATTCTAATAACTGGCCGAGTAATACAATACTGCAGACAGTGTTGGCAGAATTATACCTGTAATATAAATACTATCTACAAAATAGTAAGTGGGCATACTAGCTAGAAAAGCGAAGCTTTAACATTGTGTTATGGATATGTAGGGCAATATGCATACATCTGTTAGCCAAACTAACTTTAGCCTGTTCGCATGCTCAAGCAGTTAACTTCAGTTTACGACTAGGGAAGATCCCCTCGGAGTGAAGCGTAGCCCGAAAAAAGCCTCTCTCTGGACACAGAGCCCCCCCTAAAGGATCATAACCAGTTGTTTTTAAGTGTAAATATTTATGGCGTTACTGAAATCCCTTAATTAAAATCAATATTTTATAATCATCATTGACAGAATTCGATATATTTTTATATTATTACCTATCGTGAAATTATTCACTGGAGTTGATATGGAAAAGGAAGTTGACAAGATAATCATTCCTAAACCTGCAATAGTAAGGTTATCAACTCTCTTTGTCCTTTTAGAAAACCTAGAAAAAGAGGGACAAACAAAGATTTTCTCCGCCGAAATAGGTAAACTTTTAGGTGTTCCCTCCCATACAATAAGAAAAGATATTAGTTTTTTGCGTCAGGCTGGAACAGGTAACGGCTATGAAATTTCAAATCTTAAAAATATAATTGCCGAATATCTTGGATTTAATAAATACAAAAAAGCGTGTATTGTTGGAATGGGGAGACTAGGAACTGTAATAACCACAAAAAACGGCTTTTATTCCAATCAATACGCTGTAGTAGCAGGCTTTGATAATAACCCTAAAAAGCTAAAAACAAGGCCAGATATGGAAATCTACCCTATGGATAAACTTAAAGAGATAATTGATAGGGAAAAAATAAAAATTGGAATTATTACAGTCCCTCAAAAAAGTGCTAGAAAAGTTGCAAATGACTTAATAGAGTGTGGAATTAAGGGTATTATTAATTTCTCCCCTGTTTTAATTGAAATAAACCGGGAAGATGTATTTATTAGAAATATTTTTATTGCAGGTGAATTTAATATTTTATCAGCATTAATATCACAATATGAAACAAACAAACTTTAGCTTGGTAGAATTGTTAAAACATTTCTACCAAACGACCAAGGAGAGTACAATATGAAAAGAGTTTTTAATTTTTCCGCAGGACCTGCAATGCTTCCAGAAGAAGTATTAAAAGAAGCAGCATCAGAAATGCTAGACTACCAGGGCTCTGGTATGTCGGTAATGGAAATGAGTCACAGATCCAAAGAGTTTGTTGCTATATATGAAAATGCAGAAAAACTTGTAAGAGAAGTAATGAATGTTCCAGATAACTACAAAGTTCTGTTTTTACAGGGTGGTGCTTCAACACAATTTGCTATGATTCCTGCAAACCTTATGAAAAAAGGTGGAAAGGTTGATGTAATAAATACTGGAGCATGGACTAAAAAAGCAGTTAAAGAGATTGGATTTTTTGGGAACGCTAATGTTGTAGCTTCATCGGAAGATGATACTTTTACATACATTCCTAAAGATGTTAAATTATCTGGTGATGCAGACTATGTATATCTTGCTTCTAATAACACTATTTATGGTACAAGATATGTAAATTTCCCAAAAACTGGAAATGTTCCATTAGTTGCTGATATGTCATCAAATATTATGTCAGAACCTGTTAATGTTTCAGATTTTGGTCTTATTTTTGCTGGTGCTCAAAAAAACTTAGGTCCTGCTGGAGTAACATTAGTAATTGTTAGAGAGGACTTAGTTGGTAATCATATAGATGGTACACCTACAATGTTACAATACAAAACTCATGTAGATGCATCCTCAATGTTTAATACTCCCCCAACTTATGCAATTTATGTTTTAGGAAAAGTTCTAAACTGGATTAAATCTAAGGGTGGTATCCAGGGTGTATATGAAAACAACCTAAAAAAAGCAAACCTTTTATATAACTTCTTAGATGAATCTAAAATGTTCAAAGGAACTGCAAAAAAAGAGGATAGATCTTTAATGAATGTTCCTTTTGTTACTGGAGATGCGGACCTAGATGCTAAATTTATTAAAGAAGCTACAGCTCAGGATCTTACAACCCTTAAAGGTCATAGATCTGTAGGTGGAATGAGAGCATCAATTTACAACGCTATGCCATATGAAGGTGTAGAGAAGTTAGTTAATTTTATGAAAGAATTTGAAAAGGCAAATAGCTAAAAAGGATTAATAATGTTCAAAATACAGACATATAATAAAATTTCAGACAAGGGTTTATCACTTTTTGATAAAGCTAAATATGATATAAGTGAAGACCACACAGATGCAGAGGGTATTATTTTAAGAAGCTATAAACTTCACGATACTAAGTTTCCAGCAACAATGAAAGCAATTGGTAGAGCAGGTGCTGGTACAAACAATGTTCCAACAGATAGATGTACTGATGAAGGAATAGTAGTTTTTAATGCACCTGGAGCTAATGCTAATGCTGTAAAAGAGCTTGTAATAACGGCTCTATTTATGTCATCGAGAAAAGTTGTTGAGTCTATATCTTGGGCTCAAACTTTAAAAGACGGAGAGAGTGACGTTGCTGCACAAGTTGAAAAAGGTAAATCAAACTTTGGTGGACCTGAGATTCTTGGTAAAAAAATTGGTGTTATTGGTCTTGGAGCAATTGGTGGGTTAGTTGCCAATGCATGTGATGCATTAGGAATGGAAGTTATAGGTTATGACCCATTTATTTCTGATGCTGCTAAAGAAAACTTAACAGATGGTGTAACAATTAAACACTCTTTAGATGATATTTTTGCAGAAGTTGATTATTTATCCCTACACTTACCTGTTAACAATGATACAAAAGGAATGTTTAACGCTGAACTTTTTGCTAAATGTAAGGATGGTATTAGGATTGTAAACTTTGCAAGGGGTGGTCTAATTAACGATGCAGATATGGTAACTGCTGTTAAAAGTGGTAAAGTGGCTAAATATATAACAGATTTTCCTAATGCTTCACTTTTAAACATTGAGAACATTATACCCATTCCTCATTTAGGTGCATCTACCCCAGAGTCAGAGGAAAACTGTGCAAAAATGGTTGTTACCCAGGTATCTCTATATCTAGAAACAGGTAACGTATTAAACGCTGTAAACTTTCCTAACATAAGCTTACCGGTTAAGGGAAATAGAATAACAGCTTGTGCCAAGAATAATACAGAACTTCTTTTTGGTGTAACAGAAGCTTTAAAGGCAGCTGGGATTGGACATGGAGATATGGTTAGTGAATCCCGAGGGAACTTAACCTATGTTATTGTAAATACAGAATCCGATGCTACTCCAGTATTAGATAAAGTAAATAACTTAGATGGAGTTGTAGTATCTAGAGCTCTTTAAAATCATTTAACCAATATATAAACCGTCATATTTATGGCGGTTTTTTTATGCCCAAATATAAAGTTAAGATAATTATACAAAGTTAAATTGTTTTACATATAACAAAAATACTCCTATTATTAATATGGGAGTTTAATATGAATGTTGTTATTACAGGAAGTACTAGGGGTATAGGTTATGCACTAGCAGAAGAGTTTTTGCAATTTGGACACAATGTAATGATAAACGGTAGGGATAGGATGAAGTGTGCCGAAATATATAGGCATCTTCATGGAAAGTATCCAGATAACCTTATTCATATATACGCCTGCGATGTAACTTGTTACAACTCTGTAGATAGAATGTACTGGGAGGCAAATAGGTATTTTGGTTCTGTAGATATATGGATTAATAATGCAGGTATGACCCAAGAGATGGAGTACTTCTACAACTTAGAAAAGTCCAATATAGACCAGGTCGTGGATTTAAATATTAAAGGTGTGATCTATGGAACAATGGTTGCTACAAAAAATATGTTAAAGAGTGGTGGGTATATATATAATATGGAGGGTTACGGTAGTAACAATATGATGACAAACTATATGACCATCTACGGAACAACAAAAAGAGCCCTTACATATTACACAAAGTCTGCTTCAAAGGAAGTAAAAAATAGCGGGGTAAAAATAGGGACTTTAAGCCCTGGAATGGTTATAACAGACCTTCTATTATCAGGAATAACAACAGAGAAGGAAGAGAGGGATAAAACAGTAAAGCTATACAATATTCTTGCTGATAAACCAGAAACTGTAGCAAAATTCCTAGTAAAAAAAATGCTCCAAAACAATAAGAATGGAGCATCTATAAGCTGGTTAACCAGTAGAAAACTCTTTTCTAGGTTTTTACTAAACCTATTTAAGAAAAGAGAATTAATATGAAATGATATCCTTAGTTAAAATATTAGGAAACTCTTTTTCTATCCTAGACTTCCCAACTTCTACGTCATAATTGAACTCGACATCTATATACAAACTACCAAAAGGAATAATATAGCTAAACCAAGGTCTAGTTATTTTATTAAAGCCGATATAAGTAGTCATAGCAGGTTTTACCTCAAAATCAAACAATAACTCTTCTGGTACAGAGAGGTTAACAGTCCTAGTAGTAGAATTATTATTATTATCAATTTCTGTAGTAGTTTTAGAAATAGAAATCATATGATAATACCCAACAGGTATAGGATAAACCGAAACCAGATCTTTCTTTTTAAAGTTAAAAACATACTTCTTTCCAGTTTCTGAATTTTCTATAATGATAGAATACGGTGAGTTTTTATATAAAAAACCCATAAAATAGACAGAACTATCCCAAAAAGTTCCTGCTATATACCCTTCATCTGTTGAGACTACATCATCTACAGAAAACTCTTTTAATGTTGTAGCACAACTTGATAAAAATAGAAAAACAAATGTAAGTTTTAAGACTTTAATCATTTTAGTAAGGTATCTAACTCGCCTCTTGCATCTAGGGCAAAGAGGTCATCGCAACCGCCTACATGTAAATCTCCAATAAAAATTTGAGGAACAGTCATAGATCCATTAGATTTATTTAGCATCTCTTCCCTAAGGTCATTACTTCCTTCTATGGATATTTCTGTAATATCGGCCCCTTTAGATTTTAGTAGACCCTTTGCTCTAACACAGAATGGGCATATTTTTTTTGTATACATTACAACACTAGCCATAATAATTCTCCATGGTATATTCAGATTTATATATAATAAAAAATAATTGAAAAAAAAGCCAACCATTTACTAATAAATACGCATAATATAAGTGTATGAAAAAAAGAGAGAAGTTGATGGAGGATATTTGGAAAACATATCACCCAAAACTACAGGTCTATCTAAAACAGTTATTCCCAAATACCAGGGAGATTGAAGATAGAGTAAGTGAAATTTTACTGAAGGTTTTTGACCAAATAGACAGGTATGATTCTAAATTTGCTCTATCTACCTGGATATACAGAATTGCTAGAAATAGTCAGATAGATGAGATACGAAAAATAACATTTAAAAGTGTTGAACTTCTAGAGGATACCATATCTACCGATGAAACACCTGAGGATATTTTTTTTAAGGATTTAGACCAGGAAGAAGTTAAAAATATAATATCAAAGTTAACCCCAGAAGAGAGGGAGTTAATATACCTCTATTTTTACGAAGAGTTAAATTATAGAGAGATAAATGAAATAACAGAGGTGCCTATAGGAACACTAAAATATAGGATGTCCTGTTCCAAACAAAAAATAAAAAGTATGATGTTAAGGAGTGGAAGTTATGAAAAATAATATTAAAAACTATTTTGAATCTGAAGTTTCTAAAGTTACTCCTCCTCCTTTCCCATCTTTTAAGAAAAAAAAGACAATTAAACCCTGGGAGAATATTCTATTAACAGCTTTAGCTGTAGCTTCCCTGGTTATTGTATATCTACCAAGTTCCTATGAGTCACAAATTAGAAGCTTGGTTATCTCAGAAGATGCAGGGACAGACTTAGTAGACAATTTATCCCGGGTAGTCTACCAGGCGGACCTGTATTTTAACAATAAAAGGAGTCGAAAATGACAAAAAAAAGATTTATTTTTCAATTACTATTTTTATTACTAATAATTTCATGGGGTATAGCCTTTGGAGGAAACCCATTCCTACTCTACCTTGATACACCATCTTTAATTATAACACCGATAGCTCCTTACATCGTATTATCTTTTATCTACCCATTCTCTAAACAAGGGGAGATTAATAGGGAAGTATTTAGCAATTCTGAGGCAAATAACAAGGTTGTTTTAGAACAAGCTATAGCGTTCTTTGAACTATTTAAAAGACTTGTAATCCTAGGTGCTGTACTTGGGACATTTATAGGGTTTATTGGAATTATGGGTTATCTATCAGAAATGACGGAACCCTCAATAATTGGTAGGAATATTGGTGTTTTAGCTATCTGTCCTTTTTATGCAACTGTTTTTATTTACGCTGTTATAGAACCATTAAAAGGTGTGGCAAAGAAAAAACTTATTGGTTAACAAATACAACACCTGACACGAAAGTCAGGTGTTGTTTAAACTATTATAGCCTAGCCAAAAACTGGAAAACCTTCTATAAAAACCCTGGAATATACTGCTGTAAATATAATAATCCCCAATATTAATGCAGAAATAATACCAACAATCTCTCCATTAATAACTTTATCTGTAAGTATATCTTCTCCATCAATACAAGTTTTTTTAAGCAATTCAAATAGATACTTTCTCTTGTAGTTAAAAAAAATAGCTATAGAGATAAAAATACTTCCAACTACCAAATTTATAACATAACCAATACTAGAGAGGAAAATGCTTCCTATAGTTATTAACCCAATTATTAGCCATAAGGAGATATTTATTAGATCCAAGAATTTTAATATCTTTAATTTTAAATTGCCTTTCATATTAGAGAATTAACCATCTATAAGTCCAGCTCCTTGACGAATCAATTCGGGTTCATTTTCAGTTAATCTAATAACCGTAGAGAGGTTTATAGGAAGTTCCTCCCCTGTATCTAAAACTAGGTCTAATCCAGGAATGTCCTCTACTTCCCACCCGTAGGTATATAAATTCTCCCTAGTAAATGTATAGTCCCAAGTCTCTCCCTCTGTCATCTCCCTTGCTGCAGTTATTACAAATAGAGGATTGCCGTACTGTTTTATTAATTCAAATGGGATATTATTTCCAGGTATTCTTACTCCGACTTCAGCCCTCTTCATATTAATAACTTTTTCTATTTTAGACTTAGCAGGGAGAATAAAAACATAGGGTCCCGGTGTATACTTTTTAATCAATTTAAAATGACTGTTAGAAAGGGTTGCCATCTCTTGAATTTGTTTAATATCACAACATAAGACACTAATAGAGTTTATTTTTTTCCCTCCTTTTAGTGTTTTTAACTTTTGAAGTCCCTCTTTTGAGTCAATACTACATCCAATTGACCAACTAGATTCAGTTGGGAATGCAACTAAACCACCACTATCTAGAACGTGACATGCTTTTTTTATGGCCCTAATATCAATATTATTCTCGTATACGTATTCAATCATAATTTATTATGCTCCTAAAAATTGATTTTTAATAGAGAATTCAATAAAATAACTTTATGAAAAACCTGAAAATAACCACAAAGGTAACTATGATTACCATTTTAGCCATGTTATGTATGTTAGCAATTACTATTTACTCTCTAAATACTGTTAATAAAGTAAAAATAACAGGGAGCTTATATAATAAGATTGAGCAGAACAAGGATCTTATTGCAGATATTCTACCTCCTCCATTTTACCTAATAGAAGCTTATTTAACAGTTAGTCAAATTATAACTTTTTATGATAGCC
This sequence comes from Thiospirochaeta perfilievii, assembly GCF_008329945.1. Taxonomy (NCBI): domain Bacteria; kingdom Pseudomonadati; phylum Spirochaetota; class Spirochaetia; order Spirochaetales; family Spirochaetaceae; genus Thiospirochaeta; species Thiospirochaeta perfilievii. The sequence continues at coordinate 1,686,784 of NZ_CP035807.1, forward strand.
TCGATGTAAAACAGGAGATTAGAAAACTTAAAGAGTTAGAGGAAGTATATTATACTCAGTATAAATATTGGAGTGATAACTTAGAGGAAGGGGATCTTAAAACTATGGTTACAGTTCTTGCCTATAATCCTGCCCACAGGTTTTTCAGGACTGTTAATAATGATCTATTACCAGCACTAGAGGAAGGAGATATTGTAACTGCAAATATTATTTTAAACTCTATTCTAACCCCCCTATACCATGAACATAGAATCTTTATAAATAAGGCTGTTAAGTTAGCAACGGAACAAAGCGATGAGATTAAAAGGGATACTATGGGAGTTTTGGCCCAAAACAGACTATTTATGCTTGCTGTTCCAATTGTTTTTATAATAATTATATTTTTAATAGGTTTAATGGTTAGAAGAAATATATCAGCATCAATGAAAAAGGTTTTAAGAAGCCTAGAGCTTTATGCTGACGGTGACTTAAGGAATCAAATTACAGGTTTAAATAAGGATGAGCTTGGATCTATAGCGAGTCATTTAAATACAATGAATGGTAATATAAGTGTAATGATTGGAGGGGTTCAGGACACATCTGGAACCATTTCTAATATTGGAACAAATCTATATGAGAATATGGATGAAACTGTTAGTTCAATAGAGGAGATTTCTGAAAATATTACCCATATAAATGATAAAATGAGTAGGCAGATGTCTGGAGTTCAAGAGGCACAATTAGCAGTAAATGAGATTGTAAATAGTATACATGCCCTAAATAACCAGATAGAGAATCAATCCGCAAGTGTAACAGAGTCTAGTTCTGCAGTTGAGGAGATGGTAGCAAATATTGGATCTGTTAATACAATATTAAATAAAAACTCAGTATCTGTTGGAGACTTAAAAAAAGCCTCGGAACTTGGAAAAGTTGGAATGGCTGAGGTTGCAGATAATATAAATGAGATTAGTAGTGAATCCGACAGTCTATTGGAAGCCACAACAATTATTCAAAATATAGCAAGCCAAACAAACCTACTTGCAATGAATGCAGCCATCGAAGCCGCCCACGCAGGTGATGCTGGTAAGGGATTTGCAGTAGTAGCCGATGAGATTAGAAAGTTAGCAGAAGATTCAAACCAACAAGTTGAATCTATATCAAAAATATTAAAGAAGTTTAAAGACTCAATCGCGACAGTAGCTAATTTCTCAGCTTCTACTCAAACACAGTTTGAGGAGATCTATAACCTTTCGACAGTAGTAAGTGACCAGGAAGATGTTATTAGACGTGCAATGGACGAACAAAATACCGGGGGATCTGAAGTATTAAAGGCCATGATAGAGATATCTGAGATTACAGAAAATGTTAGAAACTACTCCCTAGAGATTATGGATAACAGTAATGGTGTAATTAATGAGATGGAAAACTTAAATAAAATAACTAGTGAAGTTAATGTTAATGTTAACCAGGTTGCCCAGAACGCAACCAATATTACTAACAGCAGTATTACAACAAAGGGTCTAAGTCAGGAGAACCAGGACCATGTTAAAAATCTACTAACTGAAATATCCTCATTTAAAATTGATAATAACTAGATGGATATTGAGAATCTAATAGGTCGTAGTGATAGGTTAAAACAGGGTATTTTTTTTACTAAGCACTGTATTGTTAATAATATTGTAAATAACTTTGACTTCTCTAATATTAAGAATGTTGTGGATTCTGCTGCAGGATCTTGTAATTTTTTAATAGGATTAGCAAAACAATATAGGGATATTAACTTTTATGGGGTTGAAAAGAATGTTGAAATTTACAATGAAGTAGATAAGTTAGTATCTACCATACCTAATCTACACTACTTTTTAGGAGATATAATTCTAGATAGTTTTCCTATTCCTAAATGTGATCTATATATTGGAAACCCTCCATTTATTAACTTTTCTGATCTTGATAAAGAGTATAGAGAGAAGATAAAACCTATATGGCTTAACTATTTCCCCCACTCTAAGGGTTTTAAAATGTTACTAGGAGATAGTAGAGGGGATATAGCCCAGCTTATTTTTGCCTTAACAGTTGATAAATACTTAGTAGATAAAGGAGAAGTTGGTGTAATTCTTCCAAACTCTCTAATAAAGGGGAACTCAGCCTCAGCAGGTTTTAGGGAGTTTTCCAATTTAAAAGTTAATAAGCTTGTGGATATTAGTGATGATAACCCGTTTGATAATACTAATAGAAACTGCTTCTACATATTAGGGGAAAAAGGGTCAGTTACAACTTTCCCTATTATATATAAAACTAAAGCCAGGAATATAAGGCTAATTAAAATTTCTGACGACCTAGTTGAAGAGGGAACTTCTATATTAAAAAAATCAAACTATATTGCACGACAGGGGGTTAATACCCTTGGTGCTAACGGTATATTTATTTTTAAGAAAGAGCCTCCCTTTGAATCACAGCTAATAAAACCCCTATTAAAAAGTTCAGATATAGACCCATTTCACTATAAACCTAGTTATAAAATACTATTTCCCTACATTAATGGGAAACCAATAGATGAGGAGACTTTACAACAAAAATACCCCAGGGAGTATAACTACCTACTAGGCTATAGGGAGAAACTAACAAATAGGAAGTCCCGATTTGTAAATAAGTGCTGGTACGCCCTCTTTGGAATCGGGGAGTATACATGTAAACCCTATAAGGTAGTATGGCGGGGATTAGGTGCTAAAGAGCTTGTAGTATCTGTTACAGCAGATGTTATACCAAACCAAGCCATGAACTGTTATATCTCTACGGATGTAGAGGATGAGGCCCACTATATTTGTGGTATTATGAACTCAACTCTTTTTAAGAACCAATTAAAACTACTAAACGAAGAGGGGGCTAAATCCTTTGCCCAACCTAATACTATTAATAAGATATATATTCCTAAATACAATGATAAAAACAGTATACACGTAAAAATAAGTTCTGTTTCTAAACAGCTTTCTCAAGTCCTAAAAGAGGAAAAACTTCTAAAATTAGAGATCTTGGTTAAGGAACTTTATATTGAAGAGGGTTTTATCTCCAGTTCAACTCTCTAAATCGATATTAAATGATAAACAAGATAGAATAAAAACTCTATTTGTTGTTGACCTAGAGTAATATTCTGTTGAACAATGGGGTATGAACAACAAGAAGATATCTCAGAAAGAGTTCAATCGAGCTCTTAAGCTAACACTACTTGGAGGAAGCTCATTTACAATTTGGTTTTCAGTAGCTTCTCCTCAACCAATCTTTAATGTTTTTTTTACTAACTACCTTGGTGCAACATCCAGCCAGTTAGGTATATTAATTGGAATTGTTCAACTTGCCACACTATTTAATTTACTAAGTATTCTTATTTACGGGAAAATTAAAACAAGAAAAGCATATCTTGTTACTTGCCATTTAATACATAGATTATTAGGAGTTTTGTTAGCAGTCTCCAGTTTTTACATGGCCAGAACAGGGGATAATAGAGGTGTAATAAAACTCATTTTTGTTGGATCTGCAATAAGTTGGATATTAGCTAGCTCTAGTGGTGCTGGTTGGTGGAGCTGGATGGCGGATCTAATTCCAGACAATATTAGGGCAACTTTTTTTGGACAAAGATCCTCAGTTATGAATATTGTTAATATTATATGGTTTATGGGAGTATCTGTTTTATTAGATACATGGACTAGTGTTAACGTATTTATAGTATATGGTGTTATATTCTCCATAGCCTCTATTGGTGGTTTAGCAGATATAATAATGATTGCATTTATAGTTGAACCGGAACAAAAAGAGAGGGAGAAGTTAACATTAGAGCACTTTTTAGAACCACTTAAAGATAGAAACTTTATTATATTCTCAATTGGTGTAGGTGTCTCTGTTTTTGCAGTAAATGTATTTGCACCATTTACATCCCCATATATAACAGCTAAAGATACCATTGGAGCACCAAATACCTGGCTTGGTATTATGTTTGTAATTTCCCAGTTAACATGGATTTTAGTATCTCCATCCTGGGGATTAATTATGGATAAGTTTGGAAGAAAACCAGTTTTGATGATAGGCTGCCTTTCTACCTTTGCAAACCTATTCTATTTTATTTTGTCACCAACTAACTACACATTTATTCTTCCTGTAATTGCACTATCAAGTGGTCTATTAGCTCCTGCTCTTTGGGATGGAATTAACCAGATGATGTTATCCCTTACACCAGATAAAAATAGGACTGCCTTTGTAGCTTGGAATATGACCATAGTAGGTTTAGTCTCTGCTGGGGGGCCTATATTGGAGGGGTATTAAAGGATAAAACAGAAGGAATTGATCTTGTTGTATGGAGTAACTTTCATATAATTAACATTCATATTATTTTACTACTATCTATTGTTTTAGTTATCATAGGATTAATTATAATCTCAACAGTTAGTGAGAATAAGAGTAAACCCCTAAAATTTGTTGTTAGTAGAGTTGTTCGCCCAGGAGTATTTAGAACTTTTTCAAATATGGGAACACTAAGTGGTACAACTAACTCAAATAGAATAGAGAAGACATTAAGGGCTATTGATGGAGACTCTAATGATATTGCCCTAGACGATATAATTGCCAGACTGTACGACCCAGACTCTGATGTTAGGGAAGAGGCCGCAAGGGCTTTAGGAAGGATTAAAAGTATAGAGGCTGTAGAGCCTTTAATAAAAGAACTAGATGATGAAAACTCAACAATTAGAAGTCAGGCCGCTTTATCCCTTGGAAAAATTGGAGATACAAACGCCCTTCCATCCCTATTTAACGCCCTTGATTCAGACTCGGAAGATGTACAAAATGCATCGGTTAAAGCACTTGGAATGTTAGGAAGTGATGAATCTATTAAAAACCTATTAAAGCTATTTAGAACAGACTCAGAAAAACTTACAGCAAATGGTGCTGTTGCCATATCTCAACTTGGAGTTTTAGAGGCGGCATGGGATATAATACCAAAAATGCATACATCACAAAACCCGGTTTTAGCTAGTCAGCTGGCTATTGCTGTTGGAAACCTATTAGGAAAACCAGGGGAGTTTTACAAGTTTATTACAGGGAAAAACAGTAATAGATCCTCCCATATTAAAAGTCTTTTTACAGATGTAATTAAAAACTCAGACAGGTTAATTGCCTCTTGCAGCCCATATAGACTCTCATCGGACTCTAAAAAGAAACTACTAATAAGACTTAAAAAGGTAGAGGGATTGTTCTCTGAACATAGGCTTTCAGAATCCTTTGCTCTATTGGATATATGTGTAAAAACTATTGTTAAAACAATCCTACACTCTAATCATGAACTCAAAAAAGAGCGTTACCTAGAGGAGTTATTTCCCTTAGATGAGAAAATTGGTCTTTGGTGGTGGTTTGTAACCCAGGCAGAAGAGTTTTTAGAAACTTCTACCGATGAAATAATTAAGATAGATATATTATTAACTCTCTACTTTATAAATACATTTAAGGGGAGAAAATAGCTCAAGTTTCACTTAAATGTAATTTTAAATCTCCTTTAATGCCATATTAGGAGTACTAGAACGATGGCATCAAATTTGCATTAAAAGTATGTAGATAGGAGATTAATATGTTTAACCAAGTTCCCAATATATCTTATTCCAATATTCATGGAGTATTAGAAAGCATACAACCCTTAGACAAAGTAGCTATATCCACAAAGGTTGGAACTCTTATACCAATATATAGAGTTGAAGACCATGGACGAAAAAAGTTGACCCCTGTAAAGGTAGATCCACTAGGTAGAGTAAAATCCTTACAGTTACAAGATGTCACACAGGTTAATACAACAGTAGGAGAGATACCTACTGAGTTTATTACTTTTTATCCTAGCGGAAATATAAGAAGGGTTTTTCCTTTAAATGGAAAACTATCTGGTTACTGGTCAGAGGATAATGAGTACAATCTGGCAAAGATAATAAGTATAAAGACCATGGTTGGAACTATATCCGTAAAACCTATATACGTACATTTCTACGAAACAGGAGAGTTAAAGAGTATTACTTTCTGGCCAAAGGAGAGAGTATTAATTAATACCAGATATGGGGAAATTAAAATAAAAACAGGTATATCCTTTTATAAATCCGGTAGAGTTAAGTCCTTTGAACCAGATTCACAGATTAGTATTGAGACACCAATTGGGAACTTGTTAGCATATGACCCAGATCCCATAGGGATAAATGGGGAGAAAAACTCCCTCTCATTTAACGAGGAAGGAGATGTAATAACAATTTCAACTATAAGTTCTGAGGTAATAGTAGTAGATAATAAAGGTATGGAAAACATTTTTACTCCAGATGTTCAACCAAGTAGATGTGATGATGAGATATTTATAATAAAACCTCTTAAGATTGAGTTCCATGGTGATGAAGTTATTTTTAAATACGGTTTTAAAACTATTGGAAAATCAAAAAATAATTCAGAGTTTATTATAAAAGAGTTTACTTCCAATAAGGTCCAGAATTGTAACTTATCTTCTTGCTCCAAAAGTTCATAACTGGAGTAGACTCTTTAAAACCAAGGGAGGAGTATAAGTTTCTTGCTACACTGTTATCCTCCCTTACTTCAAGGGTTACCTTAGCACAGGTTAACTCCCTAGCCTTATTTATTATAAACTCCATTAATAGTCTGCCAAAGCCTAGGCCTCTAAACTTTTTTAGAATACATATATCGTGGATATTTATAACATCACCTACCAAAAAGGTGCTAAAAGTAGTAAAACATACAGCACCCCCCACTAACTCTTTTTTTGAGAATATGAGGAAAACTAAAAGATTGGGATGATCCCTGAATTTATTAGCTAAAATCTCCCTCTCTTTTATAGTATAAGGAGGAGAGCTTCCCATGGAATCTTTTTTATAATTATCCAGGACTTTTATAATGGAAAATATATCCTCTGGATTCTTTAGATCTGCTAAACGGACTATAAATTCATTTGAACTTATCAATATCGATTCCATACTTCTCAACCCTTAAACCAAACTGTCTATATGTTATTCCAAGGTTAGTTGCTGCAGCCCTAATTTTACCACGGGTTCTTTTAAGCTCTTCAATTACAAACTCATACTCTACAAGGTCTAAATGACGTTGTAACTTCCCACTATCTTCAGGTATAACATTTCCAATTGTCTGTAGTGATGGAGGAAGGTTGTAACCATGTATAACTTCATCCTCAGCTAAAATTACAGCTCGCTCTATACAGTTTTCCAGTTCTCTAACATTTCCAGGCCAATGGTATGACATTAACATATCTATAGCTGGGGTAGATATTCGAGTAACCAAATTATTTGTAATTTCCGAATATTTTTTAATAAACATATCCACTAATAAGGGAATATCCGTTTTTCTGTCCCTAAGAGGAGGCACCATTATTGGAAAAACATTTAGCCTATAATAGAGGTCGAGTCTAAACTCTCCATCTTCAACTAACTGAAGCAGATCTCTATGGGTTGCGGCTATAACTCTAACATCAATTTTAACCTGCTCATTTGTTCCTACTTTCTCAATCTCCCTCTCCTGTAATACACGGAGTAGTTTTGACTGGGCTGTAAGGGATAACTCCCCTACCTCATCTAAGAATATCGACCCTCCATCTGCTGCTTGGAACTTCCCCTCTTTCTCTGTTATGGCACCGGTAAAAGCACCTTTACCATGACCAAAAAGTTCACTCTCGATTAAGGACTCTGGTAATGCAGCACAGTTAAAAGTAACAAAAGGTTTTGTTGCTCTATCACTGGAGTAGTGTATAGCCTGGGCAACTAACTCTTTACCAGATCCACTCTCTCCAAATATAATTGCAGTAGAACTTGTTTTTGATATTTTCTCTATAAGTTCATACATATTCTGCATAATGCTAGAGTTTCCAATTATATTTTTAGGATTGTATTTCTGTTTTAAACTATCTTGTAACCTATTATTCTCCATGGATAGTGTCTGTTCCTCGTGTATGGCCCGATGTAACTGTACAGATTTAGAGATCATGGTAGTAATTATTTTTAAGATTTTTAAATCATCATCTATAAACCTTCTCTCATCATAGGGTTTATCGATACTAAGTGAGCCTATTACTTCCGAGGTTGTTTTTACAGGAACACATATAAATGCAATTTTTTTATCCATTCCAGAGCTACCGGTTCTATTTAAAAACCTCTCATCACTTGTAATATCTGGAATGACAATAGCCTCTCCACTCTCTACAACTTTCCCAGTTATTCCCTCACCTAGCTGATATATACCCTTAGACTTCTCCTCATCTGTCATCCCAAAGGAAGAAGAGACTATAATACTTGAATTCTTCCTATTAAATATTGAGACCATTCCCCGTATAATTCCAAGATCTTCCCCCATAAAATTCATTAATTTGGGTAAAAGATCCTTCAAATCTTCTCCTGGAGTCATTTTTGAGGCTATTTTGAGTAACAATGATAGGTTTTTACTATGACGCTCTTTACATTCATCTTTTTTACACTCACTCATATAAGATCTCCTAAATATTCCGAATTATAAATCTTTAAAACCTCATCCCTTGTTAAAAAATTGTGCTTTTTCCGAGCTTCATACTTAAATTTATACATAAACTTCTCCAAGTTTTTTATATTAGTGTTAACTCCAAAACTATTTAGAATATTTAGTACATTGGACTTCCCTGAGTGTGAACCAACAACTAACCTATACTTAGATAACCCCTTTTCCTCAGGAATAAATGGTTGGTATGCCAAAGGGTTTTTTAAAAGTGTATGCCCGTGTATACCAGATTCATGGGTAAAAGCGTTTTTTCCAACAATAGGTTGATCTAGGGGAATAACCCTTCCTGTATATTTAGAAACTAAGGAACACAGGGGCTTTATCCTATTAATTTTGATTTTTGATTTTAGATTTTTATGCATATCTAAGGTAAAAGCCAACTGCTCTAAGGGTGTATTCCCTGCCCTCTCCCCAATTCCATTAATGGTAACATTTACAGAGTTTGCACCAGCTTCTAAAGCCATAATAGAATTTCCCAGAGCCAGCCCTAGGTCATTATGTCCATGGAAATCAATTTTGCCCATAAAAAGAGTTCTATACTTTAATATAAGATTATATACATCTAGAGGCATAGATGATCCAACTGTATCGGAAAACCGTATTCTATAAAGCTTTTTATCCTGTGCTATTGAACAAAGTTCTAACACTCTCTCTTCTGGAGATCTAAAACTATCCTGGATTCCAATAGAGACATTCTCAAAATGTTCTAAAGAGTAATCCAAGATAGAATCAACCCTACCAATAACTTTCTGCCATGAACCTAATTGATAGGGAGTGTGATAATATGAAACAGGAATGGATATATGAATTGTATTAACACCAGTTTTATACACCTGTTTTACATCATCAAGATTGAATCTTGACCACGCTGAGACCCTTGTATGTAAACTCTCTCTACCTAGGGATTTAACAAAATCAAACTCTTTAGAGCCCATTCTAGGAATACCAGCTTCGATCTCATCTATACCAATATCCGTTAATGACTCTACAATGTCCCACTTCTCTTTAGTAGAAAAGCTTATACCCGGAGCTTGTTCTCCATCCCTTAGGGTTGTATCAACAATTTCAACATCCATACTTACTAAAAGCAATATTAGTGCCAAGAATATTACTTAATAGAATTGGATATTCAACTCAAATAGTTACATTTTTGTTAGAAATTTATCTATTCTTAATACCTAAATGTTCCTTTTTTAAGCAATTACGTAATCAACATTAATTTCATCCTCTTCTAAACTGTCTAATATTGCATCAATATCATCTTCGCTATTGATTCCTCCATACCAGGTATTATCAGGGTAGATAACCATAGCAGGCCCCCTATCACAGACCTTTAGACAACTAGTTAGGGACAACATAATATCTGTTAAACCTCGCTCGTCTAACTCTTCCTGTAGGTATTGAATTAGAGCTACTCCACCACTCTTATCACAGATTCCCTGGGGGTTCCATTTGCTCTAAAACTAGCACATAAAAAAATGTGTTTTCTTGGTTTCTCCATATAATTCTCCTATATTAATTTTTAACTACAACCACCACCGGAGCCACTACATGCAACACCGCACTCTTTACTTCTACAAGCCATTGGACTTAAAGATTGGCCATTAAATGCCTTATTTACCGCATCGTCTAAGAGTCCTTCAATTTGGTAGACCTTTATCCCTTTGGACTCTAAAACCCTCTTAGGTCTTTCTCCAATACCGTTTAAAATAATGGCTTTGCAGTCTGTAAAACCATCTGCTAAGCTCTCCCACCTTGATTGACCACCTCCTGGTTTTGTGGTAATTCGCCTCTCTTTTAATAAAACTTTTCCATCTACCTGTTCATATACTGCTAAACTACTTGCCTCACCTAGGTGCTGATTAATTAAATACCCCTCCCTAGATGCAACTGCTATATATGGCCTATTTTCATTAGGAAAAATAGACATTTTAGATGCGTGTTGCATTAATCCAGCCCATTTAGAGCTATCTTTATCTGTTAGTTTTCCAACTGCATCGGCCCTACACCTTTGGCAATGTTTCATCTGGGGAAGGTACTTTCCTGCTCTATTTTTTATATCAAACATCATGTCATGGTCTGGTTCTTCAAGGGAGCCAAAAGTTGCTCCTTCGACAGGAATCATTGGAATACAGTTAAAAATATCCACTCCTCTTTTAGTCATCTCCTTTGCAATATCAACAATGTGGTGGTCATTAATCCCAGGGATTACTATAGAGTTCACCTTTACTGTAATCCCATGATCCTTTAAAGATGCTATGGCAGCTAATTGATTTTCAAGAAGAAGAGTTGCTCCCTCAATTCCCCTAAATATTCGTTTTCCTACCTTGATCCAGTCATATATTAAAGCTCCTATTTCGGCTTTTATAGCATTAACAGTTATAGTTACATGGCTTACCCCAATCTCAGCTAAGTCATTTATAGATGGTAGAACATTTAGACCGTTTGTAGAGACACACAAAATAGCATCTGGATGTTCTCTTCGTATAAGTCTCATAGTATTTATGGTCTGCTCCGAGTTAGCAAAGGGATCTCCTGGACCTGCTATACCTGCAACGGATATTGGTATCTCCTTTGATATTTCATCAAAGAACCATGAGGCTTGTCCTGGTGATAGAATTGAACTAGTAACCCCTGGTCTTGATTCATTTACACAGTCATAATCTCTATTGCAAAAATTACACTGAACATTACATGCTGGAGCTACAGGAAGATGAACTCTTCCATAAGTTTTTGCAGCTTCTTTGTTAAAACACGGATGTTTTGCTGTATCTAAACCTTTACTATTTATTTTACTCATAATATTTCCCCTAAACTTTTATTGATAAGCATATCCAACTGGAGATGCATCCTGTTTTGCAGTTAAAAGAGTATTAGTTACATGATCTAAAAGATTCATGGCTCCTTTATACCCTATATGTAGAAATCTTGGCCCTCCAATTCTGTCATGAATTGGGAAACCACACCGAACAAAGGGGATATCTCTATCCCTTGCAATCTTATACCCCTTGCTATTACCAATTATCAGGTCAATTTCAACTCCCTCTAATAAGTCATCCAATGTTTTAAAATCAACATCTGCCTTAATTACTTCAGGGGCTGTAAACTCTAAACAGCTTTTAATATATTTCTCAAACTCTTTAAATGGAGTTCCACAGGCACAAATAACTGGAGTAATTCCTACCTCATCCAAGAAAGATGCTATGCCTGCAACAAAGTCCGCATCACCATAAACAACAGCTCTTTTTCCAAATGTATATTTATGACTATCTGCATAGGCATCTATTAATCGTGCCCTCTCTTTTAAGTAGTATTGATTAGTTCTATTTCCACTTTTTTTACATAACAGTTGAGTAAGATCATCGCACCCTCTAACACCTATAGGAGGTCTTAAAGGAAAATATTCTACTCCATTTTCACTTTCTAGAGTTTTACCAGGATTGATCCCATCCTCTAAAAATGGGCTAAACCCAATTGAGAAGTCGGCAAGATAACTAGCGCCTATTTTTTTAAGTGGGGTTCCTCCAGGGGCTATAGGCAGATACTCCCCCCATATCCCACCATCTAAGGTCTCTGAGTAGTCGGGCATAACCATAAAGTTATCAAAATAGGAGGCAACTAACTGCTTTAAATACCTTAGATCCGCTGTAGAATAAATTGATGGGAATATATTTAAACTTTGAATCTTCTCTTTTTCCCGCTTTTTTTCTTTTACTAAACTAGTTACAGCAGCATAATATCCACTTAAGTGGGCACCACCAAAGGGAGGAGGTGTAATTGCAAGGATTTCCCCATCAACTTCTTTATTACACTCCCTACAATATGCAGCAACATCATCCCCTATTGTTTCTGATAGACATGTTGCAGATACAGCTATAAGTTTAGGGTCATACTTTTGTTTTACATTTAAAATTGCGGATTTAAGATTGCTTTTTCCACCAAAAATAGCAGAAGTCTCACTAAAACTAGAGGAGGCAATATCCAAGGGTTCCTTAAAATGGCTAATCATATACCTTCTTATATAAGTAGCACAGCCCTGGGAGCCGTGCATTATAGACATAGCTCCTTCAATCCCCTTTACCGCCAGACTTACTCCTAATGGTGAGCAAACTTTACAAGGATTTGTTGTTGATACATAATCATCTTCTATCATAGTATTTCTCCCAACTGTCCAAATTTTCTTGGTGAAAAATTCCACACCGGACTCATAACAGAGTCGTGAACCTCTTTAAAAAAGTTAATCATCCCCTTATATCCTGCTAAGGCTATTTTTCTCTCATGGTTGTGATCACAAAAACCAATTCCAAGTTTAAAGGCTATAGGTCTCTCTTTTACTCCCCCAATAAATAGATCAGCTCTCTTCGCTATTACAAAATCAGATAGCTCTAAAGGGTTAGAATCATCAACAATTATGCAGCCAGGATCTGATAATATTTTTAGTTGTTCATAATCCTCTCTATTACCTGTTTGAGAACCAGCAATAACAACTGACATTCCAATTAGTTTTAAAGCTTTTATTAAAGAGAAGGCTTTAAAAGCTCCCCCAACGTAAACTGCTGCTCTTTTCCCTGCTAATATCCTTTTATATTTTTCTATTTCAGGTATTATTCTACTTAGTTCATCTCTAACGACACTTTCTGCTTTTTCCCTAACTCCAGGATAGTCAGAGAAGAAATCTGCAACATCGTATAAGGCTTTTGACATATCCTCTATCCCAAAGTATGAAACTCTTTTGTAGGGGATTCCGTAATCCTCTTCCATCTGTTTCGCAAGGTAGGATAGTGAACCTGAGCACTGAACAACATTTAGACTTGCTCCATGGGATTTACTAATTTTTTCAACTCTACCGTCCCCGGTTAATATAGATACTACTTCGATTCCCATTTGTTCATAATATTTTTGTATCATCCAAGCTTCTCCGGCTAGATTAAACTCCCCAAGAATATTGATGCTTAGTTTTGGAACTTGTGAAATATCCCCTGTACCTACTATTTTTGCTAAGGCATCGCAGGCAGCTTTGTATCCATCTTTTTTTGTCCCCTTAAAGCCCTCTGAATGAACAGGGATTACCGGGATTCCAACTTTAAGGCCAACTTTTTTACAAACAGCACCAATATCATCCCCAATTATTCCTGTAATGCATGTTGCAAATACAAATGTAGCTTTTGGTTTGTGTTCTTCTATAAGTTTTAATAAGGCTCTCTCTAGTTTTTTTTCTCCACCAAATACTACGTCTTTCTCCTTTAAATCCGTGGAGAAGCTAAGACGGTGTAGCTCTGGTCCTGAACTTAAACTTCCTCTTATATCCCAGGTAAATGATGCACATCCAATTGGTCCGTGGACAATATGGAGAGCATCAGCTACTGGATACAAAACAACTCGGGATCCACAAAAAACACACGCTCTTTGGCTAACTGCTCCTGCCAAAGATTCTTTATCGCATGTTAAGGTTCCCTCTTTTTCTGATTTGATCCATACCTGATCTTTTCTCTCATTTAATAATGATGAACTCATTTTTAACCCCTTTATGACTCTTTTATTGCAATGGTTGTGCCAAAACTTAGAAGTGGGGTATTTTTAGGGAAAAACAGTGATTTTTAACATTTATGGAATCAATTTAACTAGTGTTTATACATTGATGTATATATTTATATTTTTTAGAATGACAATAATGTGCTTAAGGAGCTACTATCTATCATTAATGTAATGGATTTATAAGTAATAAAACTTATGAGAAGGTAAATGAGTTGTTTAGTAATCGATATCCCCTAACAGACTGCTTTACAGTAGCTATAAAATTATGTTGAAAGAGTCATTATTTTAGATACAAATAAGAGAATAACGATGCTAGAAACATTAGGGTTGCTATTATTAAAAAATATTAATCTACACTTTATTATGCTTAATAAAAATGGGATAAACGATGCCTAGTTTCCAAACTGTCGTAAAACAACCTCGTTCCTCAATCTCTTTTTTGCTTGGTTTCAAATATAATTTTTCTTAAGATTCAAAAAGACTACCAAACAAACAGATTGCCAATTAAGTTAACTGTTACCTGAAATAACCATAATAAAATAATTGAGTTGCCCTACAAAGTAGGGTCAGTTCCAATTTTAATCTTATGGTATTATAGCAATAAGTTAATATAAGAAATATACATTAACAACATCCCAAGGTTTGTCAAAATTCTTATCTAGGTTAATCATTATTTCAGTTGTTCTTGTAGAACCTACAGTTATTATTTTTAGTTCTGATGTACTGTAATCTTTGGAAGATGTAACACTTCCATTGATTATATATCCAAACCTTTGGATAGTCCCTAATTCTTTAACAATTTTTTCATTACTAACTATAAAATCTTTAGCATGCTTATAAGCTTGGCTATTAAAAATTATGACATTTCCAAGAAAGTAAATCACCCAGAAAAAAATAATAAGTATCTGCCCAATTAAAAACCTCTTTTGTTTAGTTTTATTGCGATTATTTGTAAAAAGAAAAAATAGAGCAATTAAAAGTAGTAAAATACCTATATATAAACTTTCCCAAAAAGAATTTATTAATAATCTTCTAGCCAAGAAACCATATAAAATAAGTATTAACCCAAGAATAGTAAGGTATATCGTATTTTTTTTATTTATTATCTTTGCATTAGATTTCATATAATTAATCCTTTAACTTTTGAAGTATACCACTTCCTACTTCTTTTGCTTTGGAATATAGGGATTTATAAACATAGCCATAATAATCTATAGCCTCGGTTACATCTATTTCAATGTCAAAACCTACAATTGCTTGTAAAGAAGTTCCTATTGTAATACTTGTACCTTTTTTTTCTTTTAACTGATCAGTTGAGAAAGCTACATTCAATGGTCCTAAACTAGCTCCAGCATGTGCTTCACTAGTATTTTCAGTACTACTTCTTTCATAAATGGCTTGTACATAACCTTTGTTGTCTTCAGGTGTTTTATTTTTTCCAGAAAGATCCCCTCCAACATTAACAGAGACAATATTATTGATTCCAAGTTCAACATCACCACCGAACTTAGCTTCAACGTAATCATACTTTTGACCTTTACTCCATC
The DNA here is from genome assembly GCF_008329945.1 of Thiospirochaeta perfilievii. Lineage (NCBI taxonomy): Bacteria > Pseudomonadati > Spirochaetota > Spirochaetia > Spirochaetales > Spirochaetaceae > Thiospirochaeta > Thiospirochaeta perfilievii. Next base: position 1,702,410 of record NZ_CP035807.1, read on the forward strand.
CTTCTAATCTACTAGCACCATTTACATCAATTTCGACATCAACGATACCAACATTTAATTTAGCTTTGAACCCTCCACCAGTTCTAGAACCAATAGTAAAGATATCAGCTAATTCAGCTTTAATTCTATCTACACCTGTTAAGTCGGAGTGTTGGGTTGTATCAAAGAAGGTACTTTCAGAACATAACCCCAACGGATCTATGTAGTTAATCGGATCATTCCCAACATATGTATACCAGTTGTTACCATCTCAGCGGCTCACCCTAAAATAAAGAAAACAAAACACCATAGCTCTCTCTAAAAAACCCCTTCGCTTAAACTATCTATTAATAATATACAGGAGATAAAAGCTCCTGACCACTACTATTTAATTAGATTCAGTAGTTACAAACTTCTCAATTTGTTTGTAGATATATTTAGCTTCTCGCTGAAAGTCTTCTGCTCTTTCTATAGATAATGAGCCATAAGGCATTAATCCCATATCAGACGGATACCTAGTATCTATATATACCTCTGAAATCTCTTCTAAAGTATTCATATTGATATCTAATTTACAGTAATTTCTTACTGTTCCGTATAATTTAATAAGGTTGTGTTTTCTAGGAACTTCTTCTACTTTAAGACAGATAACCGCTTTAAAACATTTCTCTATGCATTGGTGTATATGAAACGCTACAACATTTGTTAGGTCTGGATCATCAATAAGTTTAACTACTGTTTTTAAATCTTTGGATGCAAAAGAGAGCCACTCGTTAACTAACTTGTTCATAGATAAGTGTTCCTTTCTCGGTTATCTCAGTCATAAATGGCTTATTCAATTCATCTAATATCTTGAACTCTTCTTTTGTATAAACAAGTAGATCAATTGGAACTTCCATACTTATATCAAGGATAGAATTTCTAACTGACACCTTATTTTTAAGCTTCTCATCATAGGTTTTTGGGACATCATCAATATTTAAGATTACGGCTAAATCTATATCGCTATCCTGGTTATCTGTACCTTTCGCAACAGAACCAAACATATAGATTTTAAAAGGATCTAACTCCTTTAGAGATTCAACTATTTCTGGAATATAACCTTTTAAATCAGTCATACTCAAATTGTATCCCATTTGTGATTTATTATCTATATTATTATTCACTGCTCTTAGTTCCATTTTTATACTTCTTCCTCTGGATATAACTCATTCTCTCTAGGATGATAAGTTTTATGCAATTTCTTTAATCCCTTAACAATATCTTTGGTATAACCAACTGTAGTCTGGATAGAGTCATGTCCTAGAAGTTATTGAACATATCTAATGTCTGCACCTTTTTGTAGAAGATGTGTTGCATAGCTATGACGGAGAGAGTGAGGAGTAAAACCCTAACCATCAAGGTTTGATAACTCTAAGTATTTTTTGAATCTTCTCCTTACCATATCTGCTGTTAGCTTCTGATAGGAGAAGTTTAAAAATAGAGATTTCTGGTTTATATCTACACCCTTCCTTCCCTTTCTTAACCACAGATGTATATACTCTTCAGCTATAGAACCAAGGGGAACGACTCTATCTTTGCTGTACTTCCCATCTCTAATAAAGACCTCTTTCAGACTAAAATCTATATCATCTATATTTATGTTTATGATCTCTCCAATTCTTAAACCTGCTATATACATTGTATAAACCTTATTTCTATTCAGGGTATAGTTCATTTTCTCTCTGATGATAGGTTTTATGTAGAATCTTCATTAAATGCTGGATTTGTAGAAGAAAGAGTTATTATAGGACCAATTGATACTCCTCCTAAATGCAATATTCATGATCTTTCCATAATTCATCGTCGCAGCCAACATTTAACAACATAGAACCAAAACTTTTAAGTTTTGATCTGTTATTATTTCTCACCCTAAGGTTAGACTCATCCTGGGAAATCCACTTTGTTGAAAACAGTATTATTGCGTCTCTGGAAGTTTTTATATCACTACTAACAATATGATCAGAGAACTCTAGATTATGGATAATCCATACTTTTACATTATTATTATTTGATACCCTAGCAAACCATATTGAGATGTAGGGAACAGCTAGCCATTGTAAAAATATTGAACCATCAAAATTTACATCCTGCTCACACATATAGTCTAAAACATTTGCAAACTCTGCGTTTGCCCACTCTTCACTCTTAGTAGGAGGTTTAAAAGTTTCATTTTTACTTAACATATCAATTCCCTAAATATCTTTTAAAGAACTGCCAATGAACGTAGACCCACAAGTATCATTGGCAGCAACATTACATAACTAATTCAAACTTCTCTTCTGTAGATTCTGCATCAATTTTATCCATAATTACAGATAGAATCTTCTCTACTAGTCGTAAAGCACCCCTATATCCAACAAGAGGGAAATAACTATGTCCAACCCTGTCATATATAGGGAAACCCATTCTTACAAAGGGGATATTCTCATCTTTAGCAATGTACTTCCCATAACTATTTCCTATTAATAGATCAACCGGTTCATTTTTGATCCACTGATGCATTAAATACATATCAGCTTGTGGACCATTTTTAAAGTTAGCATCTGGAACTAGACTTGCCATCTTCTCGGTAAAATATTTACCAGGAGTTCCAGTCACAATATGAACAGGTTTCATACCTATATCAACCAAAAACTCAGTTAAAGGGATAAGGTTGTCAGGGTCGCCATACATAGCAATCTTTTTACCATATAGATACTGCTCCATGTCTGTTATCATATCCACTAATTGTCCACGTTCATCTTCCAGCTCTTCAGGTACTGGACAACCTGTTACCTCACTTAGCTTCATTAAAAACCGATCTGTAGCTTTAAGACCTAAAGGAATATCAAATGTTTCAAACTCTACATCACACTTCTTTTTTAATGCTAATCCCGCATCCTCTGAGCAAAACTTACCTAGGGCAAACGTATATGCTGCAGAACCAGCTCTTTTTAAATCTGGAATTTTAGTCCCACCCTTAGGAAAGAAGTTATGTTTACCTGTTTGAGGAGCATCCATAACACCAGAAGTATCTGGAAACATTACAAAAGGTACATGCATAATACCCATGATTCTTTTTAATTCCTTCATATCCGACGGCTCAACCCAGCCAGGTAGAATATTTACAAAGTTAAGTTTATCTTCACTAACTTCTGGGAAAGTTTTAGCAATTGAAGTACACATATTTGCAAAACCTGTAACATGGGATCCAACATAACTAGGAGTACTAGCCTGTACTATATACTTTCCCTCTGGGACTTTACCATCATCTATTGCTTTTTGGGCAATCTGACTTACATCATCTCCAATAGTTTCAGAGAGGCAAGTTGTATGTACAGCAATAATATCTGGATCATATACAGTAAACATATTATTAAAAGCCTGTATAAGGTTACTCTGTCCACCAAATACAGAAGACCCCTCTGTAAATGATGATGTTCCAGACATTACAGGCTCTTTATAATGCCTTGTTAATGCCGATCTATGATACGAACAACAACCCTGGGAACCGTGGCTATGGGGCAAACAACCGTGTAACCCTAAGGATGCATACATAGCTCCAACTGGCTGACAAGTCTTTGCAGGATTTATTGTTAACGCTTTTCTCTCTTTTACTTCATCTATAGTATGTCTTAATAGCATAATATCCCCTCCTAACTTACCTTTACAAAAGATGCATTCATAGCAGCCCCTGTAGCCCATGGGGCCTTAATAAGACTCCAAACCTTAGTATTAACCATCCGATCAATATCTTTATAGAAATTAACAGCACCCTTATAACCTGCATAAGGACCACCATAGTCATAACTATGAAGTTGTTTTAAAGGAATACCCATTTTTTGAACAGCAAATTTTTCTTTAATCCCTGCACAGAAGATGGATGGTTTATACATATCAATAAGCTTCTCCATCTCGTAATGACTTATATCATCGATAACCAAAGAACCCTTTTCCATCTCTACCATTATTCCATCGTAGTCACTAAATTCGACACCTTTTGCTTCAAGAGCTGCTTTCTTATCCTGTAACTTCTGGGAATATTTAGCTTCATCCTTCTCTATGTGTAGTTCTTCTATATTTCTACTATCAGCATCTACCTTAATATTTGGAATAACCCTTCTACCCTCATAGTCATCCCTATGGGCAAACTCATATCCTGCAGCTAAAGTCTCCATTCCTAACTCGTTAAATAGTTCCTGATAGTGATGAGCCCTAGAGGCTCCAACAAATAACATTGTTGTTTTACCCTTAGTATTAGGTTTAATAAGATCTAGTTCAGCCTTAACTTTGACTTCCTCCTCCACAATAACCGCTTCTATCTTAGCTATAAGCTCCTCATCCTCAAAATACTCACCTAAACGTCTAAGGGACTTAGAAGTAGCCTCAGTACCGATAAAATTAACTTTTAACCAGGGTATTCCATATTTTTTCTCCATCATATCTGCAACATAATTTATTGAACGATGGCACATAATAAGGTTCAGATCCGCAGTGTGGGAGTTCTCAAATGCACCAATAGTAGAGTTCCCACTAAAAGTTGAAACTATCTCAATACCACATCTTTCAAAGAGCTCATCTATTACAAATCCATCACCACCAATATTATACTCACCTAACAAGTTAACTCTAAACTTACTATCACTTCTTGTATCATCTAAACCAACGACATGTTTAAATATCTGGTTATTTGCAATATGGTGACCTGCAGATTGGGAAACACCCTTGTATCCCTCACATGAGAACCCAAAAACATTACAATCTCCAAACTTTGCTTTCATCTCCTTAGATGCAGCATGAACATCATCCCCAATTAAACCTACAGGACAGGTTGAGAAAACAGCAATTGCCTTTGGGTGAAACATATCGTAAGCTTCTTGAATTGCCTCTTTAAGTTTAGCCTCACCACCAAATACAATATTTGAATCCTGCATATCCGTAGAAAAACAGTAAGGTATAAAATTCTCAGCCTTATCTGACTCTGGTCTTGTCTGGTTTCTTCTTGTTAGCCATGAGTAAAAACCACAACCAATAGGACCATGTGTAATATTTACAATATCTCTTGTAGGTCCTAAAATAACCCCTTTACAACCAGCATAAGTACACCCTCTTTGGGTAATAATACCCGGGATTGTTCTTACATTGGCCTGGATCTCTCCTGGTTCTGCTGGATCATTCGGTAGGACACTTTTAGCCCTTTTCCGGTATACTTTCTTGGGATACTTATCCAACATATATTCATCTATTTTTTCATAACTCATATGTCTCTCCCTTAATCTAATGTTGTATCGCCACGCTCAGCAGTACGAACTCTATATGAATCCATTATTGGTAGTACAAAAATTTTACCATCCCCTGAATTCCCTGTTTGGTTACTCTTAATTAGGGTTTTAACAGCTAAATCAACCTTCTCATCCTGAACAACTAGGGTTAATAACCTCTTAGGAACCATTTTAGGATCGGATCCTAACTGGGCTATAGCCTCTGGAAAACCCTCTTCTGCTCCTTTAATAAGTCTAAAATCCACAAGCCCCTTTCCTCTACCAAATACTCTACCTGTTGCAGTTAAAGAAGGAAAACCCGCTTTGGCTAATGCTCGTTTAGTCTCGTTTATTTTATTAATTCTAATAATTGCCATTACCTCTTTCATTAGGTTCTCCTATTACGCTTTTTCCCCAGAACTTATTGTATAAATTTCATCAATAGCCGAAACAAAAACTTTACCATCTCCAAAGTTTCCCTTCTCCCCGGTTTTTGCTGCTTCTAATATCATGTTTATTACAAGTTCTTTATCAGCTTTTTTTACAACTGTCATTAAAAGATCTTTAGCAAGTTCATCGTATACGATCTCCCCTACTTTTAATCCGTGTTGTTGTCCACGCCCAGCAACATTTATCTTTGTCACCGCTGGAAAACCTGCTTCAAAAAGTGAATCTATAACATCCTGAGACTTCTCAGGTCTAACAATTGATCTAATCATTACCATTCTTTTATCTCCTAAATCCTTATATTTCTTAGTTTGCAATACCAAAGTCTATTAATAACTTTTCAAGATCCTCAATCTCTAAAGGAGTAGGTATAACTTTCATTTTATTTTCATCTATTTTTGCAGCTAATGTTCTATACTCATCTGCTTGAGCATGTTCAGGTTTAAAATCAATAACAGTTTTTCTATGAATCTCAGCCTGCTGAACCATATTCTCCCTTGGTACAAAGTGAATCATCTGTGTTCCAAGTTTATTGGCTAACTCTTGAATCATTTCAAACTCATTATCTACCTTTCTTGAGTTACAAATAAGGCCGCCTAGTCTAACACCACCTGCATCAGCATACTTAACAATACCTTTACAAATATTATTAGCAGCATACATTGCCATCATCTCTCCAGAAACAACTATATATATCTCTTCGGCTTTTCCCTCTCTAATAGGCATGGCAAAACCACCACAAACAACATCCCCTAATACATCGTAAAATGTGTAGTCTAAATCCTGCTCATAGGCTCCTAACTGCTCTAACATATTAATTGAAGTAATAATTCCTCTACCTGCACAACCAACACCAGGCTCAGGCCCTCCAGACTCAACGCACCTTGTAGCTCCGTAACCATCTTTCATTACGTCATCTAGCTCTATGTCTTCACCCTCTTCTCTTAAAGTATCAAGTACTGTTTTTTGTACTAAACCACCAAGTAAAAGTCTTGTAGAGTCAGCTTTTGGGTCACAACCGATAACCATTACTTTTTTTCCCATTTCAGCTAAACCTGCTACTGTGTTTTGTGTAGTAGTAGACTTCCCTATTCCACCTTTACCATAAATTGCTATCTTTCTCATAATCTGATCCCTCTCTGACCTTAATTTGTTTATATAACTACTAATGCAAGCACCGTGCCAAATTTGGAAAAAGGGAACATCTCAATAAAATTGAGCTATTTTTTACATATTAGTTCATGTTTTTTTTACTTAGAGTGTAGAAGAGACATAAATGTAAATAAGACTTTTTTTTAATATACCAAGATGTCTAAGAGATGGAATGAGAATTTACATAAAAGTATAGGGGGGAAGAGAATTACTCTATTTAACCTTCAATATTAGAAGTGGCAAAAAGTAATAAGAGGCCTAGGGATCCAATATCTACTTGAGTTCCTATATTAAACTCTAAGTTACTATCAAAACCTATGTATATAGAGTTTTTCCAAGAGTATCTAAATCTACTAGGATTATTTTTATAATAGGTTCCAACTTTTATTCCTAATTCAAAGAAAGGCACAATACCAACTTCATTTAGACCTAACTCTCCCTTTGAGTAGGCACCGAAGCGAAATATTTTATTTTGTAAAAAGTCGTAATAAACCTCAATAGGAAATAGTGTTACAACATCCTTATCATAATTATGTTTAATATTTACTAAGGAAATCTGATAACCCAAGTTATTAATTAAAGTTTGAAATTGAAAGTCTAATAATGATACAGAAAATTTATCGATACTTGATGAATCGTTATCTATTTTAGTTGAATGATTCCATACAGTATCAATTGTTCCTAAATTCCAAGTAGATTTCACATTCTCAGCACCTAGAGAAAATATTGTCAAAACCCATAAAACTAGAACAATTAAACTTTTTAGTAATTTATACATCATTTATAGTGCCTCTTTTTAGAAATATAAATAGTAAAAAAAGTAGAGTTATAGTAATAAGAAGAAATAGTGGGATAGCTTCAATTCCATAAACCCTTGCTAAAATACCAGCTATTGAAGGAACTACAGCTGCACCTAATCCAGCAGCAGAGATCTGCATCCCTATTGTATTAGCCTCATGCTCCCTCCCAACCCTAAACTTAGTATCCGAGACCAAACCTGGAAATATAGGAGCTATAGAGAGACCTGCAAGGGTAATTCCTAAAACAGAAACTATAGGATTTATATCTATTAGTAGCAAAAATACCCCGATTATTGCAGAAATAAGGGATATGGTTATAATCCTTCTTAAAGGAACTTTTTTTGTATACCAACCTGCACTTATTCTACCAATTGTAAACATTCCCCAATAACTACCAGCAATAATTCCTGCTAATTGGGGATCAATTCCCCGGGATTTGGTTAAAATAGTATAAGTCCATAACCCAAGACCCAATTCAAACCCTGTATAGAGTAGGAACATTAACATACTAAGAAGGGATGGTATGTGGGTTATAGTCGAAATAATTGTGGTTACACTATGGTCGCTTTCTACTAAATCCTCAATATTTTTATTATTGGAGTACCACAGTTTTTGTGTTAAAAGAAACAGAATAGCCAAAACTAGTTGTAGAATAAATACAACTTGATACCCTACCTGCCATCTTCCTGTTAAGGCTATACTATAGGTCATAATTATTGGTCCAGCTGTAATCCCTATACCAAAACTTGCATGTAACCACTGCATAGCTCGCTCGTTGTGGTTCTGTGCTATATATGTATTTAATCCTGCATCAATTGCACCAGCTCCAAATCCACCCATAACAGGTATTATAAAAAAAAGTGGCCAGAAGGGAGTTATAGAGTAGATCAACATAGTAATAGAAGTAAGAAAACAACTAAAAGCCAGTAATTTCCCAATCCCAAGTTTTTTTACAATATAACCACTAAAAAAACTTGATAACATATACCCTGCTGTTCCAAATATTAAAATAAGTCCTACAGAGTCTATACTAACTTTAAACGTATCCTTTATCCCTGGCCAAGCAACACCAAGAAGACCGTCTGGCAACCCAAGGGAGATAAAAGCGATATAAGCTATAATAATAATGTTAATATTTTTTAGTGATTTTGATCTATTCATAAATATTTCTATCATATTTAACTCTATGTTTCAATTTCATAATTAAAAAGTTAACCAATACTCGAGGAATCTATCTCTACAGCTTTAAAAGACTCCTGTTCGTCATAAAACTCTAAAAAATCTAGTACATCTTTTGGAAGTTTACCTCCAACCTTAATTGCCTCATTAAAAAAGTAATATGCCCTCTCGTAGTCAGGCTCTATCTTATTTAAGTGACTATACCCTGTTAAGTAGTTAACTCTTATATTTGTACTATAAAAGTAGTAACACTGGTCAAGATATTTTAAAGAGGCATTATAATCGGCCCTACTAAAATAGAGTTCTGCAGTTAATAAAAGCATATACTCAGGCTTATTATCATCCTTAATATTTATATTATATTTTTGAATAACAACCTCTGCCTCATCTAACTTATTTAGGTTAAGAAGAATCCTTGTATAGACTCTATAATAATCAACAAGAGTGTTATACTTTTCCCCAAGGGATTTTAATTGAGTATAAGCTTCATTAATTTTATTCTCTTTTTCTAGGGATTCAATATAGTATATAGGGCCATAGATATCATCGGGAAACCGATCTGTATGTAGCTTAAAACGCTCACTAGATATATCTAACTCCCCTGCGTTTCTTAGACTAAAGGCATTTAATAGTAGAGCCATTTTAAATGGATAATCTAATCTTAGAGAGGAGTTATAGGACTTAGCAAATTTTGAAGCCGCATCTTTATACTTAGTATCATTATACAGGTCTAAACCATCGTAGTAGAGTGTTATAGCTTGTTGCAAATTATCATTTGTATGTAGAATATCTAGAATCTTTGTATTAAAATTATTATCACTTCTCTTAACCCCATCTAATAGCCAAGGTTTAGACCATATATTAAACTCTCTTAAACGTAGCTGACTATACATATTTAAAGATTTATTTCCCGTTTCGTTAATATCCTTAAACCCTGCAGCCCAAAACATTCTTCCCCATATATAGTTTGATGAAAAATCCTCCCACGAGTTGTATAGAAGAAGAATTTCATCCCTATACTCCCTTATCATTTTAATACTTTCATCTAAGGTGATATATCCAGCATCATAAGCCCATCTACAAACAGAGATACCACGGCCGTAGTCCCAGGCCTTTAATAATCGAGCCCTTAAATTTTCCATCATATCAGGATATTGAGTTATAAAAACTAATCTTTTAGCATCACTACTATCAATATTATTATCTACAATAAAATCCAAAATTGACCTGTTTTTGCTAGAAACATACAGGTCCAAAATACTTTTCAACCTACTAGAGTATCCATTTTTATTTAGGTTCTCTATCTTCTCAAAAAACTGGTCTCGACCTGTAATACCCCATGAGTTATCTAAAATTTGAGCAGACTTATATAGTTCATCCTTTTCAAAAGATTGAATCCTCTCCTCTATATTATAGTTCAAACTGTGTAACAGAGAAGACATCCCTAGGGCCTGACGTAGCTCATCATCAAGTGTTATTTCTTCATAAGTATTATTAAATAGAGATGTTTCATAACTATTTTCATCCCCGTAATTTAGAGTTATCTTTTTTAACAAGGGCTCTAACTCACTATTTTTAGTGGTTGAATACTCATTAAAACTAAATAAATAGGAGATATTAGGAAAATCTATATGATAGGCATTTAAAATTGTAATTAACACATAACCCAAATCGCTTTGGACATAACACTCTTTTAACCTAATAGCGTAGTTAAAACCGGCACTGTCCAAAATATCAATAACATCATCTAAACTATTCGTATTTTTAAAAGGCTCTAAAGTGTAGCTATAGTCCTTTAAATTTGAGTAGTTAATGGATATATTATCAATTAAACCTGACTCATTACTAACAATAGTTATGTTATTATAGCTGTAAGTCTTCGTATTTTTGGAGCTTTTTTTCAGATCCCACTTATCTTCAAGGTTATCTACTAAAGTTTGATTAATTACAACTCCTTCTATGTCACCTACACCATAGTCAGATATTTGTTTATCTACTGTAGAGCATGAAAAAATAGAAATAAGAAGTAGGAATAAAAATATATTTTTAAATTTTTGCATACGCAATTTTAGCATTGATTTAAAACAGTGTCATAAATTTTAATAAGATATGTAATTTAATGTATAGGGGAAATATTTTTGTGGCTATTTATTATTCTTCTAGATGTTATTATATCCATAGGGCTATATCAATATTTCAAAATGAATAATAAAATATTGGCAATTATTTGTAGTATTATAAGTTTAGCAGGATTTAGTTATTTTTTAATTAACATGAAACGTAGACCATACTCCTAGCTTAAGACTAGGAGTATTATTATACTAATTTTGCTCTATTTCAAACCAATTAAGATTTACATCAACAGCAGAAATAACAATTTCAGATTCTCCTTCTGGTAATACTATTTCACCAGAAATTGTTTCCCAGTTCTGCCAATCCTCAGACCCCTTATACGTTAGTTCTGTAGTACCGGAGTTTGTTCTAGTTATTAAAGGATTATCTGTTGTTGCAGAGGCTACTCTATAATTAACTTTGTAACTTCCAGCCGATGGAGCAATAACCCTATATTTTAGCCAATTGCCATCAGTCATCCATCCAATATTAAGTCCACCCTCAGAGCACTCCTGTGTTTGTGGAACTTCTGATTTACTGTAAAAGTCTTCGGCTTCGATTCTTGTTAATCCTATTATTTTTTTAGGTTTAATTAGCTTACTAAAAGAGACATTATCAATATAAACAGTATCAGTACTATTCTCATCGTCTAAAATAAATGCAACTTTTACATTATTATAGTCTTTATTTATTCCATTGAACTCAAAGGAGTACTTTTTTGAAACTTCCAGTAAGTCAACTTTTATTTTCTCACCAATTAATTTCCATTTTTCATCAAAAAGCCCTAAATAAATTTTCCTTAAATCATTAGAGTATCCATTAAAAGCAATTTTATAACGATCATCCTTAGTTAGACCAATATTCTCTTGATATAACATAATTGAGTTCTCTTGGTTACTGCTATCTATTGTGACTATTTTAGCCTCTCTACTATATAAATCAGGATTCACACTAAACATCGCATCACTTTTACTATCAACTAACAAGTTCCAAAATGTTTTTCTGTCGTTACCACGATCAAATGTACCATTATATATAACATTTCCATATTTTTGTGGTAAGTGATTTGGTATTTCAACAATGTCTCCTGGCATAGCGATGACTTCTAACTTAATGTCATCTAGCCAGATATCAGCATCATCAAGGCCCATATTAAACTCATACCTTGCTTTAACATCTGTCTTCTCTTCCATTTTAAAGTCGAAGCTATACTCTTTCATCTCTTTTGAAATATTAATTTGTTTCTCACCAGAGTAAGCTGTCCAGCCTCTATCTTCCAAACCACCAATCTTTAACATAAAACTTCTATTTTTTTCAGACCTAGCTTTAAAACTAACTCTATATGTATAGCCTTTTCTAACATTCATATCTGTTTGAAATAACTGGTTAGCCCAAGTTTGATTTCCAGATGCATTTATGTTAATAAACATTTCACCATTTTCAATTGAGGCAGAACCTACTCCCCCTTCATTGTTAATAAAAGTCCAAAACTCATCGCCATCATTAAACTTATCATTTAATACATAGTTTCCATCATCCTGGGGAGCTCTACCAACTAATTCTGAACCATTAGTATCTTCAACTGGTTTGTTTACTAGCTTATATGGACTATTTAACTCATAAACTCTAACCCAATCTATCTCGAACTTTTGTGGAAATTTTGTGGAATCATTAGGATTTCCTGGCCAAGTACCCCCAACAGCTAAGTTAAACTGCAGGTAGAAATCTCTATCAAATGGAGCAGGGAAGGTCAAGCTTTCAACTGATTCCTCATTATTAGAATACCAGTCATTCTGAGTTTGATAGAGTATACCATCAACATACCACTTAATCTCACCTGGTAGCCAATCTAATGTATAAGTATGAAATGAGTCACTAAAATTACCAGAATCTAAGGTATAAAAAGTTCCAGTAGAGCTTTTGGGATTTCCATAGTGCAGTGTTCCGTAGACTTTATTAGTCTCATGACCTAATGATTCCATTATATCAATCTCTCCACACGCGGGCCATGGTCCATAAATATCATAGTCTGTAGGCATCATCCACAGTGCAGGCCACATTCCCTGGCCTTTTGGTAATTTCGCCCTTATCTCGTATCTACCATAGGTCCAATCTCCCTTCCCCTCTGTAGTTAACTTTGCAGAAGTAAAGTTACTACCGTTATAATCTTCCTTATGTGCCTCTAGAATAAGTTTTCCATTTTCAATTCTGGCATTTTTTTCTCTAGAGGTATAATTTTGAAGCTCTGAATTTCCGTAACCTCCAGCACCTTCTACAAAATTCCAATTCGTTTTATCTATTGTACTAGACTCAAATTCATCACTCCAAACAAGTGTCCAGTTCTCTCTTGTTTCCTTTAAATCATCCTGTACATCTGTAGTTTTTGATGTTGTACAAGATGAGATTACAGCTATTATAGTAGTTATAATTATATATTTATAAAATTTCATTTAACTCTCCAATCTATTTTTTATATGAAATATAGTCATATTCAGCATATAATGGCCCACTATAATAAAAGTGATTTAGCCAATCATCCACGCCAACTCCAGGCCATAGGTTTACCATTATTTGCATAGGATGGCTTGGCATTAAAGCTCCGTAAGGTGCATTAAACCCTGTATTATTGACTCCATATTTCCAAACTCCATCTACATACCAATTAATATAACCATTACCATACTCAATTGCATATTTATGAAACCCATAAGCAGCATCAAAACCAAGATCAATAACAGCTTCATGGCCTCCGATACCATTTACATAATAATTAAACTGGACCTTTGTTGTATCTTTTCCTAAAATTTCAACATCTATCTCATCCCAGGGGGATCCAGTATACAAAAAGAAAGATGTAACAATACCATTACCTTTTGCAGCCTTCATATTTGTTTCAAAAGTCCCAAAACTAAATGTATTTTTACTTCTATACTCCCCACTAGAATAACTTTTACCAAAACTATAGGTATTGTCTAGTTTTAATACTAACTTACCGTTGCTAAATGTTGCTTTTTCAGGTAACCAACCACAGTTAAACATTCCGTCATTTGTCCAATTTGCTTTTTCAAACTGGCTGGTATTGTAATAATTCATAGGTTCCCACATGTCCCATGTTTGAATATAGCGACTACCTGACTCAATGGTACTAATATCTTTTTCATTAGATATCTGGCTAATATTACAGCCCATAAATAAAATTGAAATAAACAAATAAAACAGACTTAATTTTATTTTCATTTATGCTCTCCTTTTAATAGCATTATCAAAGGATAATAAGGATAGAGACAGAGACTTTAATATTTAATTTTTTAGGTACCAAAAGTACTAGTTACTTTTCCACTGATAACAAAGAGTTCATAACACTAAATAGATAATGGCTATACCCATGTTTATCAACCTGGTAGTTTTGAATCTCCTGTACAAGTTCTATTTTATTAGTTACTTTAAATTTAGAATATATTCTAGACATATGACCTTTTACTGTACTTTCAGAGATAAACAACTCTTTTGCAATACTTCTAATTGATAATCCCTGTAATATTAGTCCAATAACATCCTTCTCTCTTTTAGAGATATTTTTTTCAATATAAAACGAGTTATCAGGAAGTACAGTATCTTTAATTAATGGTATTGCATCAAAAACAAACCATCTAAAACCTATAATTTCATTATTTTTATTAAATAGACCACTAATCTGGGCTACTGGAATATATCTGTTATTAATTTCATCGATAAGACGAACTCCAGGATACTTAAGAAAGGTGTCTTTATTTTTTATCTTCCATTTTAGGGAATCAATAATTTTTAAATCTTCATTAGGTATTACTGACCTTAAAGACCTTACACTCTGCCCATTTCTAGTTAACTCGTTATGTAAAAAGTTGTTTTTAAATAAAATTCCAGTATTTAAATCTGTATCCATAATCATCATTGGAATCATTTCAAAGATACTATCTAGACGAGTCTTATTATCCTGCAAATTATATAGTTTATCCTCAATCAGCTTATTTTTATTTGTATTATGTAGTGTATTTGAAACTTCCCTACTTAAACTTTCATATATTATAGGTTCAAAATTACTTTTCTCAAAAACTACATAACCATAATATTGATCATTATACAAAAGTGGTAGAACAAAATAGTCCTCGGAACTCTTATCCTCGTAAGGTAATTTATCTATTAAGTCAGATGCATTATTCCCTTGAGAAGACTTTTGATTATGTAAAACTATATAGGTATTTTTTATACCAAACTTACCAAATTCCTCATTTATAATTCTATATATATCTTCAAGACTGTTACAATAGTTAAATTTATCAGATGTTTCTCTTAATAAATAAAGTAGTACCTCTGTATTTTTCAACTTTTCTGCTAAGTTATGTGTATTTTTTAATACAAGTTCAGAATAACCACGTTTAAAAAGTTCATTTATGTAATTTTTTTCATTAATGTTAGGATAATAATCTAAAACCGTGCTTTGGCACTGGTTTAATATCTTATTCCAAATATCAAAATAATAGTTCCAATTAGTAGTTAATTTTAGCCAATCACTTAAGGCATATAGGAAAATTGGTTCCTTACGGAAACTATTTATATCTAAAATAATATTATCAATTAGGGTTGGAACTAACTTGCTCAAGTCATCTTGTATGCTTTTTTCATTGTTAAAATCAGTAATTATTAAATTAATTATCCTACTACGGTCAACTCTATCGATAGATTTATTTATTCTGCTTTTAATCGGGATAAAGGCGTTGCAACCACAAGACTCCCTTATTATTAATTTAGTATCAACCTTTGTTATCATAGGTACATCTTTGTTATTAAATAACAACTCTAATATAGTACATGCACTAAATGCCTGTTCGATTAATGGCTGATGAACTGTTGTTAATGGAGCTGTCATAAAGTTTGAATCTAATATATTATCAAAACCTGTGATTAGATAATCTTTTGGTGATTTAAAGCCTAATTTATTTAACTCGTTGGAAATACCTAAAGCCATTTCATCATTAGCACAGATAAGAGCATCACATGTAAGACTACCGTTTATAACTAACTTATTTAAAAATTTGTTGAAACTATTATAACTAAAATCCCCTTTGAATATTAACTCGTTATCAAGTTTAAAACTGTTTTTTTTAATAGCTTCTTTATATCCTTTAAATCTTTCTAGGTTTTCAGCATTTGTTTCAGGCCCTGAAACAAACCCTATTTTCTCTACATCATGATTAGTTATTATATGATCGACAACAGAAAACATTCCACCAAAGTTATCTGTAACAATACTAGGGATACCATCAATAATAGCACCAATGGACACCATAGGTTTAGTGTAAAAATTTTTTAAATAGTTATTAAGATCTTTAGAACTTAAATAGTTACCAATTGCACCAGAAATTGATATTATTCCATCAATTTTATCACTTTTGGATAGATTATAAATAAAATTATAAAGCTGTTCACCATCATTTGGAGAGTTTATTGATCTTCCTATAAAAAAGTAAAATTTAAATGGGTGTAATTTGGAATACTCTTCAAAGCCTTTTAAAATTAAACTTTGATATCTTCCATCAACATTATTTATTAATACACCAATTTTTTTGTTATCACCCATAAATAGCCACTTCTCCTAAAATATGTTTACAACTAAGAATAATACACTAATATAGGACTTTTTGTACTATTTATTTAGAAACAATTCGGCTCTGTCTGTATATAAGTTTTGACTGAATAATAATATTCAAGGAGATAACATGAAAAAAATAATTTTAGTTTTAACAACAGTACTTACTGTATTAGTGTTAAGTAGTTGTGATGTAGATGGATCAGAGACAACAAAGAAAGATGATTCTACGTTAAATGAAAGCCAAGGTGAAGTTACTAATGTAACAAAAATAAGTAGCTATATTTCTAACTTCACAAATTGGGAAGAGAACAAAGATGCTGATGGTTCAACAATATCAATTGTTGTAGAGAGTGATAATTTGTTAGTAAGTTACGACATTTCTAATTCAACTAATCAATATCCATATTCCCAAACAATGGTAACTGCTGTAGATACGGATGATACAAATATTCCATTTACAGATGTAAAAACAATTACTATTGCTTACAAATCTGGGACAGATCTAAATATTAGGTTAAACGATGAAGGAAACGATGGAAAAGAGTATTTCCATACACTAGCAGCTTCAACAGAATTTACCACAGTAAAATTAAATCTTAACACCACAGATTTTGCCCAACCAGATTGGGCTACAGGGGATAGGGATTTAATACTAAGTAATGTCGTAGGAGTTGTTGTATATGGTACAGATAACTCAGGTTCATTCGAACTAGATAGTATCTCAGTAGAATAAAAAAATAATACAAGAGGAGCAGTTACACCAAAGGTGTAACTGCTCAAAGGAAAATAAAAATTAGAACCACATATTGATTTTATATGATGTAGCTATAGTTGCTTCAGCATCATCAGCTGTTGATGTTGATAGTGTTAGTGCTAATGATGTGCTTAAATTACCAAAAGACTTTTTAATTACACCTGCAGCACCAATCCCTAGAATATCATTTGTATCGTTACCACTTACACTTGCTTCGATATCTAGTCCTATTACAGGAACTACGGGTGTAGCTTTTAGTCCAAAAAAGTAATCATTTTGTGTCTCTGTTATTTTGTATGTTGTTTCAGAAACTAGATTAACAAAGTTTTTAATATCATAACCAAGGTTTGCGCTAATCCATTTAACGTTAGCATCTTTAGTGAGAGTTGATTCAAACTTAATATCTGCTAAAAGTTGTGGAATTATTTTTATAGATGTTGCAATCCATAAAGATCCATCGTCCTCTCGAGGAGTATAACCAGCATAAATTTGACCAAATGAATCCATGTTATATTTAAAATTAATATTTATCGCATTTTTAAGATTATCTTCTAAAACTATTTCAGATCCTCCTCCAAGAGAATAAACAAAAGCAGCTGATAAATTATTTAGATTTATTTCTGCTATTAAGCCATCTTTTGCCCCTGTATAACCATTTCCCATAGCTTGAAAATCATATCGACCAAGACCTAAACCAAATGCATCATTAAAAAGTTCACCCTCTATTGCATTAGGGGAGTAGGATATAACTTCCATATCGTTACCAGCAAAAAGTTTAAACATCCCACTACTATTAAAATCAGTCCACAGATAGGCTTGTTTAACTTTAAAGTCGCTTGATGATGGAACGAACTCACCAGGGTACCACCCACCAACACCCATTTCTCCTCCAAAACCTTCTCCATTAACTTTTACATTTACCGAAAAGTCGTTACTGCCAAACTTAGTAGTTGGGTCATTATCTCCAACGGTTTTGTAAAGTTCACCTTTTGTTTCAAACCAACCATCAAGAACAACATCAACTGCAGAAGCAAATGATACAAAGACTAAAGACAACAGTAATAAAGTTGTAATTTTTTTCATAATTTCTAACCTCCATTTAATTAGATTTTAATTATTCAATCTAAATAGAAATTAGTGCAGGTCCCTAAATATTGGAAAAAACCAGTACAAAAGGTACTAGCTTTAAGGGAGTTGTTTTTACTGAAAATTCTAATTATTTTTTCTACTTTTTGTGATAATAGATTCCTAATTCATCTAGTGTTTTATCAATTAATTCTTCATTACTTTTTTTTGTTTCAATGCACATCCCACACTCTGAACTTATAGTTCTAGGTACTGGGATTATTAAACACTTTAAGTTAAGTTTAATAATAGACTTCTGAGCTAAAATAACAGCCCTTGTGTTTTTAAAGAGATATAAAACATTACTTTCCATTATTTGAACAACTCTTTATGGAACTATATAAGTAGTCTAAATCATTACCTGAATGGTATGGGGAAAGAGCAAAACGAATAGTACCCTCTGGTGAAGTTTTTAAATATTTGTGAGCTACAGGAGCGCAGTGAAGCCCTACCCTTGTTTGAATTCCATATATATTATAGAGCTCAAAAGCAAAGGTTGATGGACTCTTCTCTTTATGCTTAATAGAGAATAACTCACCCTGTCTAGCTATATCATCTGCTGAATAGATTTCAATACTATCTATTGATGATAGTTTTTTCAATAGATTACAGAATGAACTTCTATCATGTAGAGGTTCAGGCCTATTTTTAAGAGCAGCATTTAGTCCATATATTCCAGCTATATTTGGTGTACCTGCTTCAAAAAAATCTGGGTACTCTTGTGGCATACTAATAGATTCCGAATTACTACCTGTACCTCCATGTAACAGAGGTTCTAGATTATACTTATCGGAACTATATAAAGCACCGGTACCTGTTGGACCTAAAAGTGATTTATGACCTGTTAAAACTAAAAAATCGATACCCCAACTATTAACATCAATAGTGACATGGCCACAGGACTGGGCGGCATCCACAAGAATTGGAGTCTCTCCAATTATCTTTTTTAACTCCTTAATTGGTTGTATAACTCCATTTACATTACTCATATGGGAAATAATAACTAGATCACACTTATCTACTTTTATCCTATCAATATCAATTAAACCATCTTTCTTTGCTGGAAGATATTCAAACTGGACCCCATCTCTTTTTCTTAAATACTCTAAGGGGCGCATAACTGAGTTATGTTCTAAAGGGGAGATAAGGACCTTTTTATGTTTAAAATTAAAGTTCTTTAACACACTATTAATTCCAAATGTGGCATTTGGGGTAAAAGTTAATCTTTCAGGGTTAGGGATAGAACAAAAACTAGCTAATTGATCCCTACACTCTTCTACAATAGAAGAGACGGTAAAAGCCTTTTCATAAAATGAACGTCCATAGGGTGCTCCATCAACATCTAAATACCTAGCTACCGCTTTAGAAACTTCAGGAGGTTTTGGAAAAGATGTTGCACCGTTATCAAAATATAGATTCATAATTTACGGTGTAATTACCCTATCTGCACTATTTAATGTCTCTAAAATAGTATACATATTAGAAATAGTCCCAGCACCAATTTTATCTTTTATATCAAAGAAGTCTGCACATGTTCCACAAATAAGAAGTTCAACACCCTTATTTTCCAACTCTTTAAGAGAGTCTACAACAGGGGATGATTCTATACACAAAGTTACTGCAGAATTATAAAATATTATTTTTGATGGTATTGGATCTAACTTAATTAGAGTATTTACAAATGATTGCATAAGAATTCCCCCTAAATCATCATCCCCACGACCCATTTTATCTGATGTAATATTAACAACACTCTGTTTTTCTTTTTCCACTCTTTTCTCCTATATCAAATTACATGTAATTATATAGTTTGATTTATTCATTAATCAATTTTTACTTAATATTACTAAAAATTATATTTCTAAGTTTACGGGTGAATGGTATTGTTCCTGCATCTTTTTTCTGCATCATCACTAAAATGGTTAAATTATCCTTAGGACTATTTGCCATATAACAACCAAGCCAACCGTCCCAACCATACTCCCCTAGGGATGAAAGAGATCCTGATAGCTCAGGTTTTACCATAACTCTCATTAGATTTCCATATGTAAATCCTGACAAAGCATACCACTCTTTAAAATTTTCCATCTGATTATCATCTAGGACTTGTGTAGTTAAAAAATCAACACTTTTAGGGCTAAGTATAGTTTTGCCATTAAATAAGCCTCTATTTATTAACATAGATGTAAAGTTTGAGTAGTCATCAATTGTACTAACAAGCCCTGCCCCTCCACTTTCAAAGGCAGGATAGATCTCCATTTTATTAGAAATTCCCAGGTTATTCCCACTATATATCTCTAATCTATTATCTAAAGTAGTCTCATACACAGTAGCAAGCCTATCTTGTTTATCTAAAGGAACGTAAAAATCAGTATCTACCATACCTAGAGGTGTAAAGAGTTCTTCCCTTAAAAACTCCCCAAACTTTTTATTAGAAACAACCTCAACTATTCCACCTAAAACATCGGCGGATGTTCCATAAGCCCATTTTTCTCCAGGATGGAAATCCAGAATACTTTGCCCTAATCTATCAACTAGTTCCCCTGTTGCCATAGGAGAATCGGAAAAAAGCCTTTTATCTAACTCTTTAAAAACAGTTTCAACTGACAAACCTGAAGTAGAAGCCCCTGGATATAATAAACCAGAAGTCATATTTAGTAGATCCTTTATAGAAATCTCTCTCTTTGGTGTAACCAACTGTCCATTCTCTATAACTTTCTGGTCCTTAAAACTTGGATAAAATTTACTAACAGGATCAAACAAATCTATAAGTCCACGTTCAAGAAGAATCATAACAGCAACAGCTGTTACAGGTTTAGTCATAGAGTAGAGTCTAAATATTGTATCCCGTTTAATAGTTTCTCTATTTTCTATATTACTATAACCATCTTGATGATAAAAAACCTCTTTCCCATCTTGCAAAATTAAAATATTTGCTCCAGATAACTCCCTATTTTTTATGGCTAATTTTAAGCAATTTTTTATTAAAGCTTCTGCTTTTAAATCTAACATACCTAATCCTTTCTATTTTGAACTAAACTATAAAACCGATCTCTAATCCTTCCTGTTTTATCTACAGATATTACCTTATTATCTATATTTACTGGAATAACACGGTTATATATTATCTTATTATCTACAATACCAAGTTTTAATATAATACTCTCTTCCCCTGTATACCAACCCTTCATTAAAGGAAATATAAAATTACCTAGGGAGTAGACAATAAAACCATTTTTATAAACCTCAAATTTTTGTAGTACATGGGGGTGGCTACCTAAAACTAGATCGACACCTAAATCTATGTAGGATTGATAAAGTGTTACCTGTTCCTTAGATGGTTCAGAAGACCACTCATCCCCTCCATGGACATATAAAATATCAAATGTTTTGTCAGAACACATCCTTTTGATAGCCTCATTTGTTATTAAACTATTAAAAAGAATGCCGGGCCTTTTATCATTAACCATAGACTCTTTAAATCCATCGTAGCCATTTTTTTCATTGGGAAACGATGCTACAGATAAAACCCTAAAATTATCCTTCTCAAAATATTTAGAAGCGGCCTCCACTGTTTTTCCTGCACCAGAAAATCCAATTAAGGAGCTATTTAGACTATTTATAGTATCTATAAAGCCAACTTCTCCGTAGTCATAGGTATGGTTATTAGATATTGATAGATAGTTAAAGCCAGCCTCTTTTAAATATTTTAAAACCCGGTTATCAAACCTAAAAGTAAAGGATTTGTTATGTTTAGTACCCCTATTAGTAACACTACCTTCTAGGTTTCCAATCATCAGACTATTGTTATTTATAAACTCAAGGGTATCAGTAAAAACACTTTCTATACCCTTTTCAAATAAGAGTTTATCTACACCCCTATTTAACATTATGTCCCCAGTTGCCGCTATCCACTCTGTCTTAAAGGTCTTAAGGTGGAAACTTGATAGTACACACTTCTTGGTTCTGTCTGATAAATTCCCATTAATACTAAGATAGGCTGATTCTACAAGAGGATAACTACCATTATCAAATGTCATGTTGTCCACTGTTAATCCTTTGAATGGGAGTTCTATCTCTTGTAGTTTTAATAACTTATATTTTCCAATATCCTTTAATTCAACATTATCAATATTTTCCTTATAATCTATAACAGGTAATAAAAAATCTCTATTAACTAAATACTCCCCACTTTGCCCTATTCTAATTACAGGGTAATTAATTCTCTTAGAATATTTATTCCTGTCTTTTATCTCTATAAACTCAACGTTCTTAGCCATAGAGTCCCATTTAATGGAGTCCCAGATATAGTTATACGGAGTATCAATATTTAGAAAAACTTTCTCTTTTCTCGGAGCACAGGCGAGGATTAATAGTATAGATAGAAGTAGAAATATAGTTTTATAAGTCATACACGGTCTGTTCATTTTTTAATTACAATATTCATATGTTCCTACTTATTTAATCATACGACTTTAATATCTATAATTCAGTATTATTAATTTTAATTTTTCTAATTAGTGGAATAATAAAATAGTAACCAACCTATTAAGTGCTGCCTACTCTCTTTTTCCTCATGTTCTTTTTGAATATCTTTCATTTTATTGCCTTTATATTTAAAACTATTAGATCTATACCTATTGTAAGGGTACCTAAAACTTTAATGACAGTATACATAAAATTAGAGATATTCACTAGGTGTTTTATTTGGTATATATATTGTTTTTTTGACCTATAACATCTGTACGTTTTAAACCTTGGCCCTGAAACTCTTTACTCGTAATTGATTCAACCAACAGAAACAAATTTACTTTTATCACTTCTCCTTAGTTCTCTGACCCTATTTTTATTTAAATTTCTACTACTTCATAGGATAATCATTACTAGGCTGATTTTTTATGGATACTTTCCCACCAATATATTTAATATTAACCAAAAAAAATATTATAATTAGAAAATATAATTAGTATATTCTATAATTAAACTATGAAAAGACTTGGAATAAAATTTAAAATTATTATTTACGCAGGCTTATTAATGATAACGGCTCTTACATTAAGTAGTTTTATTAATGACTTAACTTTTAAAAATAATTCTGAAAACCTAACAGAAGAAGCTGTTTCTTTTAGGACTAATTACTTCTCTGAAGCTATGGAGAAAACAATCAGTAATATAGAAGTAGCTGGAAATGCATTGGCTCAAGGAGGAACCTTAGTCTATGAAGCATATAAAAATAATCCAAACCTAAATTATAGAGAGTACCTATCTAAATACTTGATTCAATATATTTTAACTGATAAAAGTGCCGCAGGTTATGGGCTTTGGTTTGACAAAGAGGTATTTAAAGAAGATCCTTATGTAGGACCATATGCATACAGAGATGGTAATGAGATAATATTAACCTATGATTATGAGGATCCTGAGTACGATTTTCAGAGCAGTGAATGGTACACAAAAACTCTACCATCACAATGGGATAGAGAAAAACCTAGAGATGGTTTTTTTATAACAGATCCTTTTTATGATGAGATTTTAGATGTTACCTTTATAACCATGGGAAGGACTATCTCTGATAATAATGGGAAAATTGTAGGGATGGTTAGTTGTGATTGGACACTTGATTTTATTACTGATCTGCTAAGTAATGTTGTAATAACCGACTCTTCATTCCCATTTCTACTTGATAATGGTAGTAACACTATACTTTATCATCCTGATAACAATCTACTTGGAAAGAGTATAGATAATCTAAAATGGACTAAAGAACTTGAAGCAAAAAAAGGAGAAGTTTTCCTGCAAAAAGTTGTTTATAATAATGAAAAGCATGTTATCTATACAACAGAACTATCTACAGGTTACATCTTAGGATTTATGGTACCAGATTCAGAAATTTATAGTTTCTTATCTGCTATTCGAAGAAACAACTTGATTATTGCCTTTGCACTAATTCTCTTTTCTTCATTTGTTATCTATTTAATATCTAAAAAAATTGTTAATCCAATTGAGACAGCCTCTAAAATGATAAAAGAGATTTCAGAAGGTGAAGGTAACTTAAATGTGAGCCTAAAAATAACTTCTAAAGATGAGATTGGGGAACTATCTAGAAACTTTAATATTTTTGTTGAAAAGCTTAAAAAAATGGTTGTTTCAATAAAAAACAATGTAAATTTACTGGGAAACCAGAGAGACGAACTAATTTCTAATTCAGAGGAAACAGCTTCAGCTACAACACAAATTAGTAGTAATATATCCTCTATAAATACTCAAGTTAATAGCCTCGACCATGAAATAATGGAAATTAGGAGTGGAATGGTTAGAATTAATGAAGCGGTAGAAACTCTTAATAATTCGACTCATATACAGGCCTCATCAGTAGAAGAAACTAGTGCTGCAATTGAAGAGATGATTGCCCAATTAAACAACGTAGCGAGAATAGTACAGGATAAGAAAAATGTAACTAAAACACTTAGTGAAACCATGACTATTAGGGGAGAGATTGTTAGTAGAGCAACAGAAGCGAACAAGGATATTGTAGGTCTTGCAGACCAGATATCTAAGATGTCTAAAGTAATATCTGACATAGCAGAACAAACAAATTTATTATCAATGAATGCCGCTATAGAAGCCTCCCATGCTGGTGAATCTGGAAAGGGTTTTGCTGTAGTAGCAGAAGAAATTAGAAAGCTAGCTGAGTTATCTCAAAATAATTCAAACAATATTGCAGCTATAACTAAGGAAATTCTAAAAAAGGTTGATATAGCCTTTGCTGTATCACAGGAAAGTGAAAAGGAGTTTATAGCACTTTCAAACGAAATAAAAGAAACTATAAGAGCCCTCGAAGAGATAAATAATAATACTCAGGAATTGAATCAAGGTGGAGAGCAAATTGTAATTGCAAATTCTGAATTAACTAAAGTTAGTCAAGATGTTAAGGATGAAGCACTAAATATTAAAGAAGTTACTAATAAAATATCACAAGCTATAACAAAGGCCTCACAAATTTCAAGCTTAGTAAACTCTGGAATTTCAGAAATAAATACAGGGACCGAAGAGATAACAATTGCGATGCATTTAGTCGAAGAGATTGCGTCTAGACTTTCTGATGCTACAGTCGATGTTAAAAATGAGATAGATAAATTTCAAACCGAATAAGATGTAGGGCTGTTGAAAGCATTATCAACTTTTGCAACAGCCCCTTTTATTTAATAATACTTTACAATATATCACCAACATAAGAAGTTATAGTCATTTGTATATCAATATCAGCCGAGGAGCATTTAATTTTCTAATTTTACAAACTTTGGCTGCTTTATTATCTTTAATACCCTGATTTTAATGACAAGGAATCATCATTTTTTACTATTACACTCCCATAACTTCTTCTTAGACATGTGCATCATTCTAAAACAGTCCCTGATATATCTAACTAATAATCTATTTTGTCTCTTCTCATGCTTTGCCCTTAATATTTATTACTTTTCATGTTCCTATACTTCCCGGATTTAAATTTATTTTTCCAATAATTTAATACTTTATAATCATACTAATTAAAAATTTAAAAGTTCTCTATCTAAACAGGTAACTTGTCAAACTTTTTTATAGTCTCAAGTTTATTATCCCAATTCCCCTTACTCTCCATAAAGATATGTCCGTCAGGTAATTTATCTATATCACAATCCAAACTTCCTGCAGGGACTACAATGTAGTCTTTATTTTCAATTGGAAGAGCAGAACCACATATAGAACAAAAGCTCTTATTATGTTTGGTTCCATTAAAGTTATAATTAATTATTTTATTCTTACCTTTTTTCCATTCAATAATTCCATGATTAAAAAACAAGTTTGAAGCATGAGCGCT
This sequence comes from Thiospirochaeta perfilievii, assembly GCF_008329945.1. NCBI lineage: Bacteria > Pseudomonadati > Spirochaetota > Spirochaetia > Spirochaetales > Spirochaetaceae > Thiospirochaeta > Thiospirochaeta perfilievii. Next base: position 1,728,727 of record NZ_CP035807.1, read on the forward strand.
TCCGCTATCCTTTCTGCAATATTCACAATGACATAGGTAAAAGCTAGATATACCTCCAATAACTATAAATTTTACTTCACCACATAGACATGAACCATTATACCCCATATTAATTCCTTTATTTTTTTTGCTTAAGACAATTTTATATAATTGAACATATAAATCAAGGTTTTTGTATTATTAACTATTTTCTTCTCGAATATGATTCTTTCAAGGCAACACTTTTGCAATTTTTATTGATGTGTAGACCCTTTAGTATTTTATCTAAATCTATAAACAAGAGATCTACACAAAAAATTATTCACTTGACTCCAAAAAAGTATGGCTGTATGATTACAATCACACAGTAAAGGAGTTATGATGGTATTTACAAACGACACCCCTATATACCTGCAAATAGTAAATAAAATAAAAGAGCAGTTAATTATAGGTGAATTTAAAGTAGGAGAAAAGATGCCTTCAGTACGAGAGTATTCTAAATTGATTAAGGTTAATCCAACGACTATTCAGAGGGTATATAAAGAGTTAGAAATGGAAGGTTTAATACATACAAAAAGAGGTATGGGATCATTTATTACTGATGATAATAAATTAATCTTAAAGATGAAAACAGAAATAGCTAATAAGCTTACTGATGACTACATTATGAAAATGTCACTTATAGGATTCGATAACGTAAAATTACAAAAAATTATAAATAAACATATAAGAGAGGTAAATAATGATAAAAGCTATTGATTTATTTAAAAGTTTTGGACCCCAAAAAGCCCTAAATGGATTTGAGTTAAATCTAAAGAAGGGTGAAATTCTTGGATTACATGGCCCAAATGGAAGTGGGAAGAGTACATTTATGAAGATAATTGCAGGAGGAATACTTAAATATGATGGAGAGGTACTAATTGATAAAATGAGTCCATCGCTAATAACAAAAAATAAAATATCCTATTTATCCGATAATAATCTCTTCCCCGATGGAAATACAGTTCAAGAAACTATTGAGTTTTATAGACATTTCTATATGGACTTTGATATGGATCATTTTTTTCAAATTTTACAAAAGCTAAATGTTAACTTATCAATGAAGACTAAACTAATAGAGCTTTCAAAAGGTATAAGGCAATTAATTCGCATTGCTCTTTGTATGGCTAGAGATGTTGAGTTATATCTTCTTGATGAACCATTAGCAGGCATCGATCCTATTGCTGTTGAGGTAGTTATTGATACTTTAGTCGATTCAATGCATGAAAAATCAACAATGATTATTGCCACCCATGAAGTAGCAATTATTGAACGGATTTTAACTAGAGTTATTTTCATTAAAGATGGACACTCTTGTGGAGATTATGACTGTGAGGAAGTTAGATTAAATGAAGGACTCTCTATAGAGAGTAAATATAAGGAGATTTTTAGTCATGCATAAGGTATTTCAATACATATTTAAAAGAGAGTATAAATTTTTTGTTTTTTCCCTTATTGGTTATATTTTACTTCTAATATCTCTTAGATATCTAAATTTAGAAAAAGAAGTAATTGGAGGGTTTCGTGCTTTAATGATGTCTAGATTTGTTATTTTAATATTAGCATTAATATTTATTGAAAGACTATCTATCTATATTCCCAAGGGTATACACTATAAAGAAAGTGAATATATGTTATATATTCCACACAAGAACTCAACAGTTATTAATGCAATAATTATATTAATGATCCTAGGGATTTTGATATTTCATAGTGTAAACTATCTTTTCTTACGTACCACTTATGAGGAATTAATACTTGCCCTTGTAACCATACTCTCTTTGACAATCCTGTCTAACTTCTTGATGCAAATATTCAGTTTACTAATTAAGAAGAAAATTATGGTAAGTATTGCCGTTTTAGTTCTTGGTTCGTCTTTATTTATATCAATATCAAAAATTGGAAACTCTATGAGTGATTACTTTAATAATTTTGATCTAACAATTATTAGTTCAATGATTATGCTCTTTGCCCTAGGATATTTTGGATTATGTAGATGCCTAAGGAGTAAAAATGAAGCTTCTTACGATTATAAAGTTATTGCTACATCAATTGTTCTTGTAAGCATTGGTATATACATGTCAGGTCAATATCTTTAATTTAAATGATCCCATAATGAAACTATTATGGGACTTTATTAATTATTTAAATTTTTTATCAGTATTTATGATTATACTAGATTTTTACAAACCAAAGACACTTATGTATTAGAAAGGCTGACAAAATATAATATCGAATCAGTTAAATTATCTATACTAAATAGTAATGGTTTGATTAAGGTAGAAGATAACATAGTAAATATAAAAAAGTGGGACCTGTTGAATGTTAACTTTGTTCAGATCTACATTGCTAGTTAGAATAATTGGCCAAAGGCTAAGCGAAGCGCAACGTAAAAGCCTTGTTAAGTGATGTTAGTTATTTTGAATTTCCTTTTCAAATATAACTTCATAATGATCTGGAGCAATAAGCCCTTCCCCAACTTGAGTAAAAACTTGAATAAATCTCCAGCCATCTTTAGCATTATCAGTTATTGTAGACTTAATGTTATCCATAGTTTTAGAGGTAGTTTTTTTACTTGTAAAAACCTTTTTGATTGGTACTTCAACAAACTTATATTCGTACATAATATTCCTTCTTTTTCTATAATTTTTAAAATAACTAATTTCACTTAACGTTTCGAGCCTAAAAGCAGTTTTTGAAAGGTTAATATGAACCATTAATGTGCATATAAACTCTTAGATTATATTAACCTAAATATTGTCCTGTGTCTCTCACAAAAAATTAGACGAAGACTGAGGTGAAGTCGAAACATTTAGGGTATTTATGAGTTTTAGTTGTTATAGGAGTCAAAATAACAGTCTTTATTGAATGATTCATTTCATTAGGAGATATAATAACAAAAGGTCTAGTTTTATGTACAGTTTTAATTAGCAACTCATCTTTATGAACCTCTAATTCAACAAAATCTTCAATGTGTAATCGCTGTAATATATTTTTAGATATTCTGATTCCTTTTGAGTTGCCAATTGGTATTATTAATACGAATATGACTTTCCCATTCACTGTAATTACTTATGTGGGACAATGTTAATTTTGGTTGTAATAAAAAATATTCTTTAGTGAAGATTTTGTCTACCGCTTCTCGCTATTCTAACACTACTTGCAAGAACTGTGACACAACAATTGGCCGAAGGTCGAGCGTAGCGATGCTTCTATGCCATGTTAGGTAAAGTAGTAATTGCATTATTTTTTCGAGTGAATTATATACTACTTATTGAAATATTCTCTTTGTCTTACAGTTTGAGAAATTTTACTGCTAGGACCATCTCCTCTAGCAATGTTAACAGATACTTTTCCTTCAAGAGCATGAAATATCTCTGCTATATCACTATGTGTAAACCCTGGACAGAGTATAACGGCATCTATCTTCTCCTTTTCATAGATACTATTTACAACTTTAATTGCTTCGTTTTGTGTTTTTACAACGACAGATGTAAGTCTATAATTACCTGTATCAATAATGGATTTATGTTTTTTATAATCTGCATCAGGTGCATGTGCTAAAAAAAGTGTTTTAAATGCCATAAAGAGCTCCTTCTTAATACTAATATCCAACTAAATTAGTTACTATTTCACCTAACGTTCCGACGATATATGAAGTCTACCACGCAGTGGTTGATTTGTCGAAGACCGCAGCAAAGCGGAGCATATATTGTCTGTTATATCAAGTTTATTTAAAATCTATTGATATTTGATCTTTTTTTCAAACATTTTGTAAGCAAATCGTTGATAAGAAATTAATATTTCTCCCTCGTAGTAAAGAACATTGTCAGTGTTTTTGTGTCATTAGAGTAATAAATAACTTTATCAGGTTTAAAATCTCTACGCTCTAACTCTTTTATATCAAAAAATTCATCGTTTGATTCTGCATTAAAAATACCATAACCAATAATGTTGTCATTCATATCTTCTGATAAAATATATTTAAGTTTAGAGGTATCTTCGTACTGACCCTCAAATATAACCTCTTCAATTTCTTTTTCTTGGCTGCAAGACAAAAGAGTTAAAAAAATAATGTTACAATAAAATTCTTTTTCAAAATAATTCCTTTTAAATAAATTTGATATAACGGTTAGGAGTCAATCTCTCCCGAAGCATGAGGGAATATTGACTTCAAGTTGGACGAAACCGAACTGCTACTTAGCGAATATCCTTCATGGAGTTTCAATAAAACTCTAAACTTCTTAAAAAAATAAATTCCCTAACTGTTTTATAATATTATCCTTTAAATATATAAAAAGAAAGCAAAAATACTTATTTTTTTCCATGCTGATAATTTAATACAGTTTATAAGGTAATTTTAAAATTATTTAAACAAACCTCAATTGTTATAGATATAAAGTGAGATATATGTCCAGAAAATGTCCTTATGCTGTCTTTGTTGGTGGGGGTCTATACCTTATCGATGGGATAAAGTTTGTCAAAACAAGCTGACCTTCATTACAATTAGGGCATTTATGTATATCAATTCCTGTTACATCTAAAAGTATTTTATCCCATGTATCATTTGGGATCATTGGTTTAATTTTTACATCATAATATTCACGGCACAGCTGAAGATTAGACTTTTTATTTCTGTTTGACATTAGTCCATAATATCTAATCCTAACAAATCTTGAAGGAACGATATGAAGCATAAAGGAGGATATAAAATCCATAACATTCATTATATAAAGCTTTTTCTTATTACCTTCTTTGTAATCTTTATATAAAAAAGAGACATTATCATTATCCACATTAATAATACGGTAATTACTAATTGCAATTCTGTGGGTATACCTTGCCAGATACTCTATTACTGTAGATGAATTATTAAATGATTCTTTTAGATAAACAACCCAGTTTTTAGAAAATAGTTGATCTATCAGTTTCTGAAATTTTATTCTATCAGCATACAAACATCCTCCTAAGAACAGTTCATCATTTTTATATAATATTTTTAATTCTTTAAGGAATATTGATCTAAACCTTTGCTTTAAAGGTTCTACCGGAATAAGATAATTTTTACTACACTTTATCCACTTTCTTTTCTCTTTAGAATATCCGCCTCCAGGAACAACGCAATGTAAATGTGGATGAAGATTTAATTTTTGTCCCCATGTATGAAGAATACTAAAAAACCCAATATCTGCTCCTAGATATTTTGATTCTCCTGCCATGCTAAGTAAAGCCTGTTTAGCACTACTAAAAAGAAGATTATACATAGTTTTTTTATTCCGCAGAACGATTGCATCAAGTTCTGAAGGGAGAGTAAAAACAACATGAAAATATTGATAAGGAAATATTTCTTCCTTCTTTTTTGTTATCCATGCCTCTTTTTTCATAAACTGACACTGGGGGCAATGTCTATTTCTACAGGAATGAAAGACTTTCTTAGTATGCCCACATTTATCACAAGTTTCTATTCGCCCCCAAGTTCCTCTGTTCTACATATTTCAATTGCTCTCATTACTTTCTTTTCGTGGATAGTTAAAAATGGATTTTCTTTACGATAATCATTACCATATTTACGCAAGATATCATTTACTGTTTTCATAGTAATAATCCAAAGGGCTAATAATCTCATTTTTTTCTTCTAAAACATGGGCATATACTAAAGTTGTTGTAAGGTTTTTATGGCCAAGAAATTTTTGAAGTTGAAATATTCCACCTCCATTTTCTAAATAATGGGTTGCAAAAGAATGTCTTAGTCCATGAATCCCTCCATCTCTTGTAACTCCTGCTCTTTCCTTTGCTAAATAAAACGCTTGCTGACATGAACGCGGGGAATATGGGTTACCATCTCGGCCTTGAAAGAAATATGTTGTCGGTTTGTAGGCAAGCCAGTATTGTTCTAAGAGTTTTAAAGCTCTATCTGATAGAATAGTATAACGATCTTTTCCTCCTTTTCCCTGCCTAACAAGTAGACGTTTTTGATTCCTATACACATCACTTATTTTTATGTTTACAGATTCACTAAGCCGTAACCCAGATGAATAGATTAATGTTAAAATAGTTTTATGTTTAAGGTTTTTGGCATTATCTAAAATAGAATGGACTTCATTTGCCGTATACCACACAGGAAGTTTTCTTTTTACTTTGATATTAGGAATATTTAGAGATTCCCAAGATAGCCCTAGTGTTTGAGTATAAAGATATTTTATAGCACTACTTGTCTGTTTTAAACTTGAGTTAGATAAATGATGTTCGGATACCAGGTGGTAGAGGTAATCTTTTAGTTCTTCTGCTTTGGGAATTTTTTCCGAAAGATTCGTATGTTGTAGAAATTGTACTATTTGTGAAGTATACACCTGGCAGGTTTTAGGACTATAACCCCGAAGATTTAAATCCCTCTGAAAACGTGTTATTATATTTTGCATATTAAAGCTCCTTAAGAATAATTATCTTAAAGTTCTCTTTAATATTTATAAGTTAAGTAAAAAAGTCATCGCCGTCAGGCGGTTTTGTTCAACTCTATCAATTACGCAATATTGATAGAGTTATTTTACTATTTTATTAATAAACAGTGAAATACTTTTTACCTAATATGTTGGTTGTGGAAGTAAGACTATTTATAACATTGGGGTAAACATGTAAGGGCTAATTCACCTAATAATTGTAACCCTTCGATTGTAGCCTCTGTTATTTGTGATGCACAACTTATTCTAATACAGTTATTGTAATTGTCAGAAGCACTAAAAACAGGCCCAGGAACAATACCGATTCTGTTTTCATAGGCTAGCCTATATAGTTTACAAGAATCAAAACCAATTGGAAATTCAACCCATAAAAAATATCCACCCTTTGGACTAGTAACCTTAACATCAATTGAAAAAGAGTTCTCTAAAAGCTTTTTAATCCCATAAGTTTGAGCATAAATCTTTTTTCTAAATAATTTAATATGACTATCATAGGAGCCATCTTTAAAAAAATCAGCCAATGCTTCTTGAATTAGTGCTGAGCCTCCAAGGCAGGATATTTGTTTTCTCTCTCTAAAACTACTGGTGTGAATCCCTGGAATTGCCCATCCAACTCTTAAACCAGAACTGAGAGTTTTAGAAAATGAGGAACAGTATATAACTCTATTAAACTTATCCATAGACTTTAGAGGTCTGTAGATACTTTTATCAAATCCACAGTCCCCATAAATATCATCCTCTATAAGTGTAAAATCGTTATCAAGAGAGATTCTATATAGAGATTCTAAGTCTCTAGGACTCATAACAGAACACAGTGGATTTTGAAATGTGGAAGAAAAGACTAAGGCCTTTATACTGTTTTGTTTAATAATTTTAGATAAATTATTAATATCAAGGCCTCTATCTGCTCTAGTTGGAATCTCTACTACTCTTAAATTAAGCTCCTCTAAAATACTTATTAAGCTAAAATATGTAGGTGTCTCAATAGCTATAGTATCCCCAGGAGTTGTTATTAAACTTAAAGATATAAAAAGAGCTTCTGAACAACCATTTGTAATAACAATATCCTCACTATTTATTAAAACCCCTTTTTTATACATATATTTAACAATCTCTTTTCTTAAATTTAAAGATCCTGAGGCAGGAGTATATGTAGTAAAAAGATCTGGATTGTTTTTTGCCTTACGACTAATATAAGAACCTAACTTTTTAGAGGCAATAATAGAATTATCTGGAATAGCTGCTCCAAAAGGTAGGATAGATTTATCCATAGCCATATCCACCATTTCAGCAGTCATTAAATTCGTCTTAGTAATATTAGGAACTAGTGTATGGTTTACTTTCTCAGGTGCAGGAATAGGAGTTTCCGATCTATCTCGAACAATATAACCAGACTTTTCTACAGATTCTATTAAACCTATAGACTCTAATTTATTATAGGCTTGAATAACAACAGAAATACCACAATCATAAGTTGTAGCACTCTTTCTAAGTGATGGTAACTTCTCTGAAGGGAGAAATACGCCATTTAATATTGCTTTTTCTATCTCTTTAAAAATTTTCTCATATTTAAAACTCATACTGAACCCTAATCTGTTATGTAAATAAAATCAATAATCTGTATCTGTAGTCTAAATGTAAAATATCTTAGTATTAACTCAGGAGAATAATAATGAATAGTGATTTTACAATACCAGTAATCCTGTTTGCCATAACAATGAGTATTACACCAGGACCAAATAATATAATGTTAACAACTTCAGGAGCTAATTATGGTTTTCTTAGAACCATCCCCCACATTTTAGGTGTAGTTACTGGAGTGGCAATATTGAATATAATTAGCGCTTTAGGTCTAAATAGAGTATTTGAAGCCTACCCCAATATTCATATTATTCTAAAGTATATAGGGATGATATATATGCTGTTTTTAGCCGTAAAGATTGCAAGATCTTCAGAACCCAAGAGTCACAAAGGGATGCAAAAACCTCTTAATTTTATTCAAGCAATTCTCTTTCAAGCTTTAAACCCTAAAGCTGTAATAATGAGTTTAACAGCAATTACTGTGTACTCTTTAAAAGGTGAAATGTTTACAAAATCAATATACTATATAGTTATTACATTTTTAATTTTTGGGACATTATCTATATCTACTTGGGCACTATTTGGAACTCTGATAAAAAACGTTTTAAAAAATCCAAAACATTTAAAATTCTTTAATTATACAATGGGTGCTTTTTGTGGTATTTCCGCACTATTGCTACTCAGCTCTTAATGCCTCTACTGGGTCAACCTTTGATGCTGATCTTGAAGGGAAAAATGATATAAACGAGGCAACAAAAACAGAGTAAAAGAATACCAAAAAGAGAGTTTTAAGCCTAAGTTGTGGGTAGATCATCCATGAAATCCCAAAATCGACGGTTGAGCCAAAGGACGATAGATCTATACCATAGATAGAGAGTGGAATAATCAAAATAACCCCTAAAAGTGATCCAAGCGTGGCTCCTAAAACCCCAAGATATAGAGCTTCAATGAAAAAAAGTCTTATTACTTCCCCTCCTGTCATACCCATTGCAGTTATTGTCCCTATCTCTTTTCTTCTCTCAAAGACAACCATTAACATAGTATTAGCGATTACAGTACTTGATAGAGCAAAAAAGAATATTGCCATTATTGAATAAGAGATATCTGCCATCTCTAACATTGCATACCCTAACCCAACTACTGTCCAGGGTAGAGCTTCTAAAGTGTTTAGACCATTTTGTTCTAACAGGTTATTAATATCCTTAGCCTTACTCTCCCAATCATCCTCTGTTACATTTTTTAGAAGAATTTCAGAAACAGCTCCTTCCATTCTTAGAATCATTGGAACATCATCTAAAGGGGCTAAAAATGATTTATTAGTATATGCTCCACTAGAGAATTTAGCCTTACCAACAAGTTCAAATGTAATACCCGAGCTTGCCCCCTTTCTAGTCATTGTAATAGGGGTAAATTTATCACCTAGACTTAGCTCGAGTTCTTCTGCTAAACCAACCCCCATTAATACCTCCCTTGACTTAATAGGAATTCTGCCCTCTACTAGCTTCTCCTTAAGGTCTAGATACTCTACCTCCCTTGCAAAATCAACAGCGATACCAAAACTCATAAAAGTTCTCTCTCCCTTTATAATTTGGGATGGAAAACGCAGTCTTGGAGAGATTAGAAAATCAGGATAGTTCCTCTCAATTAGGGTTATAACACTCTTATATCCATCAACAGCTCTATCAAGGGATGATATCTTATCGTCAAAATCTCTATTTCTAATAAGAACTTCCCCTGAATCATAATTAAATGATATATCCCTCATATCCACCTTCATTCCCTCGATATACCCAAACATAAATACCATGGAAAATGTTGCAATTGCCGTAGCAATTATTGATAGTATAGATCTTTTTTTATTTCTTTTAATATTTCTAAATGCAATCTTAGCTAATTTCATAATCTCCCCCTATTTGCCAGAAACGCAATCAGGAATACTTTTTAGTATTGCTTTTTTCGTAGGGAAATATGCCACAAAAATAGGAATAATAATCCCTGTAATAAGGGCTATTACATAGGAAGAGATATTCCAAGAGCCCTTCATATATGCACTAATTTTATATCCCATATCAGTATTTCTCATAAAAGTTGAAAAATCTATTCCATAGTTTACCATTGGTATATTTATTAAAATACCTAGGGTTAAACCGATTATAGAACCGATGATACCTATACCACCAGCCTCATATAAAAATGCAACTCTAATATCCTTTTCAGACATACCTAAAGCTCTCATCATACCAAGCTCCCTCTGTCTTTCGTTTATTGTCATTAACATTGTATTTGTAATACCTACTAAGGCAATTAATACAATTAGAATTAATATAATAGCACTACCTCCTGTCTCTGCTTCAAGAAGCTTTACATAATCAGCAGCTATCTCTTTCCATGTGTAAAACTCTAGACCACTTGGAAGCTTTGGATTTATACGTCTTTTAAAAGCTTCTAGGGATTCACCAAAGGGTACGCGTAGTGCAACTTCTGTAACACTTCCATTTAGTTCTAAATAGTAGTCTGCCATATCTAAAGGATAATAGACAACTCTTCTATTTATCATTGGGTTTTCAACCTTTACAAAACCTACAATTTCCACATCAATTGTTTGGAAAAATCCGGGATCATCTCCATTAGGAGCTGTACGAACATAGACAGTAAACCAATCACCAATTTCTGCGCCTGTGTCTTCTGCTAACCATGAACCAATTACAACTTCATCGGCTCCTGGATTCATAAATCGTCCCTCTGTAAGGAACCTATCCTTAAAGATATTATAAGCACTGTTATCACTATTTATATCTACTGCAGTAAAGAGTATTGGGGAAGAACCTGATAGAGGAAAGTATTCATCTGTAAAGATCATATCCCCATTAATTAAGACACGTTTAGTAGCCCTTCCACCGCTATCTTCAACTATAGAAATAATTTGATCAGGATTTTTAATTCTATCGTTTAATGGTAAAAACTGTATATCTTTAAATGCTTCACTAGTTAAAATCTTACCATCGGCAGTTTCTGCATCCTTTAAGTTATTATTTGAAGCTTCAAACATTCCTACTAATAGTGAATCTAATAACAGATACATTATTAGACCAACAGCTAATGCAGAAGAGGTTATTATGGTACGTCTTTTGTGCCTTGTAAGATTTTTAAATGCTAACTTTATTAAGAACATATATCACTCCCCAATAACTAATTATTGTCCTTTTTTTGTTTAAAGTACAATCAAATATTAGGGAGTATATATTATCTACTCTTGGTCTTTGATAAACCTAGATGTAACTTTATAATATGGTGCCATAAACTGATAAGCTCTTGGCATTAGCTCTAAAACTTCTTTTGATGCAAAAGGAGTTAAATCTTTATTATTAAAGTAACTTTCAAATGCATTTGAATCACCATTAGGAATAGGTAGTAGTATTTTTATTGAGTTTCTTGTATTTATTCTATCATCACTCTTCTCTTTGTAGTTAACTACAACCTCATTTGTAACAACATCAACAATCTCCCACTCTATATATGCATTACAAAGAAGATAGTATCCACCTACAGTAGATGTATCTTCAAATACTCTGTTTGAGTACTCATCCTCTTCTGGTGTTAAAAGCTCTACAACTTCATTACTAATATCAATATAACCTCTTAATATATAGTCAACTCCATCAGCACTTATATTTGTTAGATCACGAACCTCTTTAAAATATGTTGTAGGTTTATCTGTAGGTAAAAAAACAAATTCATAATTTTCATCCCTCTCTAAGGGTCTATTACTTAAAAAACCACTATTACCTTCACCAAACTTATTAAAAAAACCTACTGTATAGTTAGAGTCTCCTAACAATCCTAGAATCCACTCTTTTGTTACCTGGGATTGAATTAGGTTTGCATCAGCATCTGTTTTTTTTAGAGCATTAATCTCTAAAATACCAACTTCTCCAAGACCATCTACATCAACTTTTGTTATATACTTTTTCTGAAAAACAACCTTCTGCCCATTAACAGACAAAGAGACATCTCGAAGATCTATAGCAAAACGACTTGATGAGAATTCTACATCAAAGGGTTCAACACCAATAATTTTATTAGAAAAAATTTCCGAATAACGACTCTCGACAGGTTCGCTTTCAAAAACCAAGCTACCAGAAACACATGAATTAAGAGCTATAACAACTCCAACTACCATAAATACTTTTTTTAACATTTATTTTCTCCTAGGGTCAGAATATAAACTATTTATGTAATTAGAGTCTATTCTTTTAAAACTTATGGGTAACTGAAACTGTTAGTTTTGTATCCATATAATTATTACTAGTAATATTGGAGGATATAAAAGAACCTATAGAGAATCCCTGGTATGTTTTCCAATTAAGCCCAAATGTGCTCTTTAAAGTAAAATCTAAAGGGTTGATTATTCCTCTTAAAAATAGAGATATCTCATCATTTGGAACTAATGATAACTCAGGATATAACTCTAGGGCATCAAGCTCCCAGTCACCAAAGGGTTTTATTTGGGATTCTAATCTAAGGGTTAGGGTTTTATCATCTTCAAAATCAAATATATAAAATGCCCCTGAAGATATTTTTAAACTCTCCTTCCATAGGTCAAAATCACTATTCCCATTCTGGATATTAATTGAAGAAGAGAGGTGATAATCCACTCCAGAGGTTCCATTAATACTAATATAAGGTTTATGTACCCCCCTATCCCCATTATAAATATACCCTGTCTCAAGCTTAATCCCACCAAGTCTTGTTACAAATCGTCCTCCATAGGAGTGTGATTCAAAACCTTTCTCTACTGGAGTAGCGCCAGTTGCTATAACGGATAGATCATCCGTAGATAAAAAATCATAGGGAAGATATATCAGTTCAGTGTATGTAAATCTACCTAAGGGAAAGATTACCTGGGCTAAGGTTCTATTAACACTTCTTAACTCATCTGCAGTTAAGTCTACCTCTTCTAGGTTTTGTTTTATTGGATCAATATAGTCATCAAAAATGACATCCCCTGCATTAAATGCAGCACCTTCACCCCATGTAATTCTATTTTTCCCTAGTGTTACCCTAAAAAGTGGAAATCGAAACTTAATCCACGCCTTACTAATACTAAGAGTTCCTACACTTCTATAAGATAAAAAATCTAGGGTTAATTGGGACTTTACATCACTACTATTAGTAGATTTTATTGTAAGAGACCCACTAGCTAAACTAGAAGATGTAAAATCTCCACTATTATCTCTAGTTACTCCTAGAACTCCATTTAGGGAAGCATCTATATCAACTTCACTAAATAGAGTAAAAACTGTTGTAAAAATTAAAACAAATAAGACCTTTTTTACCATGCTAACTCATCCAAACTAAAATAATCGTCACTAATATCTATATCTATCTCCACCTCATTAATAAAACTTTCAGTTGAGTTATTCTTTTTAAGTCTGTCTGTAATTAACAAGTGGGTTCCAATAAAGTTACCACCAACCTCTTTTACAGTTAATGTAACCATCTCCTTTGTTAATTTACCAGATTTAGAGTAGTACAAAACCTTCCAAACTAAAAATGTATCTTTATCTACAAAGAGCTCCTGTTTATAGTGGGAAACCTTAGAAGTTTTTGCAATTAACTCAATTTTATATACATCATTACCCTCAAAGACCTCATCACCTAAAAGCTTAGCTTTGTAGTTTTTTAAGGTATTTCTCTCCCCAGACATCTCATCATAGGAGACAGCACCAAGGGTTTTCCTTCTAGATAGTCTCTGAATCTCCTCTGCATAGGGGTACTTAATATAGAGGTCGTCAGCTGTTTTAAAAATCTTCTGGCCCTCTTCCTCTCCAGATACAAACTCAATTAAACTATCATCTGCACCCTTTGCGTAGGCAATAAACTCACTAGTTCTCTTTCCATATTTTCCCTCAATAACAACCTTACCCTTGGCCTTATATGTATCGAAGGTACTATTTTCATCAACTTTTCTAACTATATCATCAGCATTTTGGGCAAATACCCCAAGGCTTAACAATAGCATTTTAATTAAAACTAACTTTCTCATAACTTCTCCTTATTCTGATCTTAATGCTACAACTGGGTCGACTTTAGAAGCCCCCCTGGATGGAAAAAATGAAACAAAGGCGGCTACAAATGTAGAGTAAAAGAATACTAAAAGTGTGGATTTTATGGTTACTTCTGGGAATATGTTAAATGATGCTCCCATCTCTATTCCTGCAGTCAATCCAGATAGATCTAATCCAATCCTGTGTAGGGGAATAACAACAATTATACTTAAAATAACACCTGCTCCTGCTCCTATAACACCTAGGTATAGTGCCTCTATAAAAAAGAGTCTAATAACTTCTCTACTTGTCATACCCATTGCAGTAATTGTACCGATCTCCTTTCTTCTCTCAAATACAACCATTAACATTGTATTGGCAATAACTGTACTAGCTAAAAAGAAGAAAAATATTCCAATTATCGTGTATGCATAGTCCGCCATTTGAAGAAATGAGTACCCAACTCCCACATCCTTCCATGAGTAGCCCTTTATACTATTAAAACCACTATCTTTTAATAAGGAAGAAATCTCGTTCACCTTAGACTCTAAGTTTTTATCCCCAATCCCCTTTATTAATATATCTGAAACAGAGCCTTCCATTTTTAACATCTTTGGTAGATCCTCCAGGGAGACTATAAATGTCTTATTAGAAAAGCCGGAATCGGCGAATCTTCCAAGGGCAGTAATTATAAAGGTAATACCAGTTGAAGCCCCCCTTCTAGTTGTTGTTATAGGTGTAAATTTATCTCCAACCTTTAAGTTTAATTCAGAGGCTAGGCCATGGCCCATAATAACCTCCCTAGGACCAGAGGGCATCTTCCCCTCTATTATTTTATCCTTTAATCCTAGGTATTTCTCCTCTGTTTCAAAGTTAACAGCAACACCTGAGCTTATGTAACTCTTATCATAATCTTCCTTATCAAAAACAGTTGATGGGAACTTTATTCTTGGTGAAAATTCAAAGGATGGATAGTTTCTCCTAAGAACCTCTAATACACTTTTGTAGTTATCAACTGCCCGGTCTAAAGAGAAGGACTTCTCATCAAACTCTATATTTCTAACTAAGATCTCTCCTGTACTATAGTTAAAAGAGACATTACGCATATCATTGGCTAAACCAGCAATAAACGAAAACATAAAAGAGATGGCAAAGGTAGCTATTGCTGTTGCGGTTATAGAGAGTATTGACCTCTTTGAATTTCTTTTTAAGTTTCTAATTGCAATATTTCGTAACTTCATACATCCTCCTATCTTCCATTTATACAGTCTGGAATACTCTTTCTAATGGATCTCTTTGTTGGATAAATTGCAACAACAACAGGTATAATAATGCCTAAAATAAAAGCAATAAAAATAACACTAGGATTCCATACTCCATAGATGTAAGTACTTATTCTATAACCCATATCTGTGTCCCTTAAAAATGATGAGTAGTCTAAACCTACATTAACCATTGGAATATTTGCTAAACAGCCCATAAGAACACCTAAAAAAGATCCGATTAAACCAATTCCTGCAGCTTCAAATATAAAAGACCTTCTAATATTTCGGTCTGTCATACCTAGAGCCCTCATCATCCCTAGCTCTTTTTGCCTCTCATTTATTGTCATTAACATTGTATTAGTAATACCAACCATGGCGATTATTATTACTAAAAAGATGATTATAGAGCTACCTCCACTCTTAGCTTCTGTTAAAGCTAGATAATCTGCACCTATCTCCCTCCAGGTATAAAAACTTAAATCTGTAGGTAGCTTAGGTTCAACTTTTTTATCAAAGGATTTTAAATTATCTCCAAAGGGCATTAATAGAGCTACTTCTGTAACAGATCCCTTTAAATCCAGATAAAAATCAGCCATATCTAGGGGGAAATATACAACCCGCCTATTTACCATAGGACTCTCCACTTTAATAATTCCAACAACTTCCACATCAATAGTCTGATAATAACCACTATTATCCCCATCGGAGGCTGTCATAACTGCTAGTGTAAAAAATGAGCCAACCTTTGCCCCAACATCTTCTGCTAGCCATGATCCTATTACAACTTCATCTGAACCTTTTTCCATAAAACGGCCATCAACAAGGTACTTATCCTTAAAAATATTAAATACATTGTTATCAGTCTCTAAATCCACCGCTGTTAACATAATTGGGGCTGAACCAGATTTTGGAAAGTAGTCATCTGTATAGATCATCTCTCCGTTTATAACTACTCGTTTTGTAGCTTTAGCCCCTAGGGATTCCAGTGTTAATATTACCCCATCTGGATCTTCAACTCTGTTACTTAGGGGCATAAACTTCATATCTTTAAAGGCCTCATCGGTTAAAACTTTTCCATGCCCTGTTTCCGCATCCATTAAAGCGATATTTGACTGTTCTAAGGCTCCTATTAAAAGAGAATCCATTAATATAAACATCATTAAACCAAAGGCTAAAGCAAGGGATGTAATTATTGTTCTTCTCTTATGCCTTGTTAAATTTTTAAAGGATAATTTTAGTAAAAACATTACTCCCTCCTTTCATCTTTAATCACTTCTCCGTCATGTAAATAGAGTAATCTCTTGGCACAATCCATAACCATCTGATCATGGGTTGAAAATATAAAGGTTGTTTTGTGTATTTTATTCATCTTTAACATTAGATCTAAAATATCTCGCCCTGTATTAGAGTCTAAATTAGCTGTTGGTTCATCTGCTAAAACTAGTTGTGGGTTTTTAATTAAAGCCCTTGCAATAGAGACCCTCTGTTGCTGTCCTCCAGATAATTGGGATGGGACTCTATGTTCCATTCCCTCAAGTCCTACCTCTTTTAACATTTTCATCACCCTAGGTTTTATCTCTTTTTCGAGTAATCCTAATAAATTTAAGGGAAAGGCTACATTCTCATAGGCTGTTAGAACAGGAATAAGATTATAGGATTGGAAAATAAACCCTAGATTTTCCCTTCTAAAAAATGATTTCTCAATCTTTGCCATAGTAGAAACCTCTTGTTCCCCAATGGTTACTGTTCCAGAATCTAGGCTATCAATACAACCGATAATATTAAGCATAGTTGTTTTACCAGAACCAGATGGACCAGCAATCGCTGTAAACTCTCCAGAATTTATATCAACAGAGATATCCCTAAGTGCCTTAACAACGGTCTCTCCAGATTGATAATCCTTCACTAAATTTCTAATCTTTATCATTTTTAGGCCTCCAATAAACCTTTTAATAACTTTTCTAGAACCACACTATCTATAAGGTGTATAGTTCCTTCCTCTGCTCCTAAAAGTCGTTCCATTGTAACTTCGTAGTTATGTATATATTTTTTAAATTCCAATATTATATCCTCTGTAAATTTGGGGGCTGTTAAAAACTTATACATCTCCTCCCCATTATTTATAAAACTGGCTAAAATAAAGTTAGCTGTGTAATCTGTATCAGTAACATTAAATAAGCCCTCATTATTTCCCTGTAATATAATTCTTTGGTATATAGGAGTTAGCTGTTTTATAGACTGGCGTAACATTGTGTATCTTAGGGCTAAATTAGAGTCTGATAAAATCTTTTTTACTAAAACCTTCATCATCTGTATATTTTCACTCTTCCATGTTGATGCTGTTTGAAAAACCATATTTAATTTTTTTATTGCATCTATATCTAAATCAAGGATTTTATATATTAAATTGTATAAGGCCTCTACATCCCTCTCAGTCATCTGATTAAGTAGGTCATCCTTAGACTTAAAATAGTGATAAAATGTTCCCTTTGCGATATCTGCTTCATTAATAATATTTTGAATTGAGGTTTTACTAAAACCCTTTGAATAAAAGAGCTTTCTAGCAATATTTATTATTCCACTCTTTGTTCCCACACTATCCATACAATCTCCTTACTTACTAGACCGACGGTCGGTCTAGTAAGTAAATCATAGAATGTTACAAATTGTTTGTCAAATTTTTTTTAGAAAAAAAGCTAATTATTATTATATTTAGTGATCAACTCTAATCTAGAGTGGGTATCTGTCTTTTTTAATAGTTTTAAAATATGATTTTTTGCTGTTCCAGGGCTAATAAACATTATTGAGGCTATCTCCTTTGTAGATATACCTTTAACAAGGTAGGATAAAAGCTCCTCTTCCCTAGGGGTTAGTTTATATTTAGAACTAAAGGAGTTTATGGGGGAGTTGTGTCCAGTAATAATAGTTTGATCATTTAGATCAATATCTTCCCTGCTTTTTACCCTAAATTCAAAGTTACAAATATTAATTACATCTTTATCATGTAACCGGGTTTTATCTTTTATTAACCGTCCATTTAAAAGGGTTCCATTAGTGCTTTGACTATCACAAATAAAAATTTCATCTTTTATTAAAATAATTTCTGCATGTTTTCTACTAACAGAGGAGTTTGAGAGAACAAGATTGGAACTCTTGCCCCTACCTAGAATAAATGGGTATTTGTCTATCTTAGTTATCCATACCCTTCCATCTTCCTGTAACCCTTCAAGAAAAAACTCTTTATTATTCATTAGATTCCCCACTTTTTGTAACTCTCTATTGAGTGTAAAATTTCCATAATTAACTTCCATGCATTATCAGAGTTTGTAAGAATAACTAAACCATCTCCCCTGTAGGGTCTGGCAATAAAATAACTTATATAACCACTGCTAAAACCTGTATGCCTAAAGATTAAATCCTCACCAATAAATTTAAGGGAAATCCCTAATCCCCAACCACCTTTTTGGTAGCTTAACATATTCTCAATACTAGCTTTACTAAGTATGCCCTCATAATCACTGGTTAGTATTTTTTCAATTTCAATTATAAACTTAGAAATATCTTCCGCTGTAGACCACAGACCTAGGGCTGCAAGTTCAGGGTAATATTTATAACCGCTATCGATCTCTTTTCCAAAGAGATCATGGCCTAAAACTTTAATATTTGGGACTTTATAGGAGCTATTACTCATGCCAAGGGGGGATAGGATTTCACGTTCCATATAGTTTACAAAGGATTCCCCTGTGATATCTTCAATAACTTTTTGTATTATTGTAAAACCACTCCAAGAGTATCGCCTTTTTAAGCCAGGGTAGTATCTAATATGTATTTTATTTAATAACTCATCAAGGGTTGGGAACTCTTTATTAAAACCCATGGGTTGTGATTCATG
This sequence comes from Thiospirochaeta perfilievii, assembly GCF_008329945.1. Taxonomy (NCBI): domain Bacteria; kingdom Pseudomonadati; phylum Spirochaetota; class Spirochaetia; order Spirochaetales; family Spirochaetaceae; genus Thiospirochaeta; species Thiospirochaeta perfilievii. Next base: position 1,747,988 of record NZ_CP035807.1, read on the forward strand.
GATTCCCGAAGTATGGGAGAGAAGAGTCCTAAGGGTGACTTTTCTATATCTTGTTACAGCATCTACACTAATTTTCCAGTCATCTAAATACTCATTTACATCTGTATCAAGATCCAGTAACCCCTCTTCTATTAATTTAAAAACTGCAACTGAGACAATAGGTTTACTAAAGCCTGAAACCTGATAAACATCTACTTCTCCCGGGCCATAACTTTGTAACTTTAAAATCTTCTTATCCTTAATTATACCTATACTAACATTTGGTACATTAAAAAAATCCATACGTTTTTCATATTCAAACTTATCTAAAGATAAAAGAGTATTGGAAAAGAGGGAGATACTAGACACAGAGAGGATTAAAAGAATAAGAGTTCTCATCACTTTATTTTAGATAGTAAAATATAAATAATCTATACTATATTTTTAGTTACAACCCTAATTTAAAGCCAAAACAGCTTTTATTATCCCTTCTATATCTATACTATTTAAAGCTTCCTCTAATTTTGGTATTAAATCCTTATGTTTAATATTTAGATAGTGGTATAGGGTTACCTTGTTTAGGGGAGTAGAAGTTTTAATTTTATCCATAAGATCTGAGCCTTTTAAATTGTCTAAACCGTTATAATAACCGGATATTACCACATCTACTCGCCCATACTTTAATAGTTTAAAAGCTAGATCAAGGTCATCTGTGGCAACAACATTCATGCCAACAACACTCTCTTGGGTAACCTTAATACCCCTCTCATATGCAATTCTATAAGGCTTTAAAGAGTCCCAACTATTAATATTTATACTATCTAAAAGATAAAATGCAACTGTATTTACTTCAAGAAGTGGTACATCGACACGAATTAATGTGGGATAAAGAGCCTCTATAACAGTTGCCCTACACAACTCTCCATCTGTATTACCGGAACTAGATAGTTGAATAGATCTAGGTAAAGATGTATTAGTTATAGATAGATCTAACCCTAAAATAGAGTAGGCTTCCTTTAAAATTGCAGTAGATATTTTAAAGTTTAATACATCCTTTGATCCTGTGGATATTACTAGGCTATCTACTGCTAAAATTGAATTAAGAAAAATAATACAAAATAATAAAAGTACAAATAACCTCTTCATATTTTAATTATACTACTTTTTTATTTATAATCTAATATTTTATATCCTTTGATAAAACTTCTAATGCTGTATTTATATTACCAAATGGAGGACTAACCTGAACACCCTGGATTTTTTCCTTTAGTGAAGCGACAATCTCCCTAGCAATTAGAACTCCATCCCGTCTTGCAGACTCTTTATCACTATGTTTCTCCATTCTAGTCATAATCTCTTTAGGGATCTCAACACCAGGAACTTCATTTTGTAAAAAGAGAGCATTTCGATAGGAAGCTAGAGGCCAAACTCCAATAATTACAGGAACCCCTGTTCCCTTAATTCTATCTATAAATTTTGATAAAAGATCTATATCATAGACCGGCTGAGAGATAAAAAACTCTGCTCCAGCTTCAGCCTTTTGGAAGGCTCGTTCGATCTCTCTGTCAATAAAAGGAGCTACAGGGTTTATACCTGCACCACTTACAAATGCTGTTCCAGAAGTTAAGGATGCTCCCCCTATATCAACATTTGAGTTTAATCTCTTTGTCATATCCAACATACCAATTGAGTCTACATCAAATACACCTGTTACATCAGGATACTTACCAACCTTTGGTGGATCTCCTGTAACTAATAACATATCCCTTAACCCAAATGACTCAGCCCCAAGGAAATCAGCCTGCATTGCAATAAGATTTTTATCCCTACCACAAACATGGAGTATAGGTTCAATGTTAGAACTCTGTTTAATATGAAGCGCTGTCCCAAATGCGGACATTCTAGATGAAGCTCTAGGACCATCAGGAATATTAATATACTTTACCCCTGCCTGATCTAAGAGTTTTACCCTACTCATAAAGCCACTAATATCAGATCCCATTGGGGAAACTAACTCTACAGTTTCAATCCATTTTCCCTCTTTTAAAGCTCGCCCTAAAGAGCTCCTTTTTTCTAGGGGTAGTGGAGTTTTAAACTCTACTCCATCTTCAACCTGAGCTAACTCAATATGCTGATAGCCTCGGTCTAAACTTAATACTGCATCGGCCATCTTTTTAATATGTTGGGGAGTAGTGCCACAACAGCCACCTGTAACAGATGCTCCTCCATCTAAAAATCTTTTTGCATATTCTGCAAAATACTCTGGTGTAGAGAGATATAACTGTCTACCATCTACAACTTTAGGGTGACCTGCATTGGGAATAATCGAAAATGGTTTATGTATAAAATTAATTGTATCCTGTAAAATCTCCAACATCTCTGCTGGACCCATGGTACAGTTTATACCAATAACATCAGTAAACTTTGATCTATCTAATCTCTGGGCGTATAAACGTCCTAGTTTTATATACTCACTTGGAGCCACAGGAGGAAGGGTAAACTGTGCCTGTACAGGAATATTTTTATACTTTTTAGTTATTTCACAAAGTTCAAGTAGTAAGTCTATATCTGAAAAGGATTCAAAAAGAATTATATCAACACCACAATCTATTAGTAGTTTTACCTGTTCAGTTAAAGCTTCTATCTCCTCTTTATATGAAGTTCCATTAGGGGCTCGTCCAATAGAGCCCGCAACATATAGCTCATCCCCTGCAGCCTCTTTTGCTAAAAGAACACCACTTTTAATTATATCTTCAACTCTATCTGCTAAGTTATAACCACCTAGATTTATTCGGTTTGCGGTATATGTATTAGTAGTTAGAACCTGGGCTCCAGCCTCTACATACTCTTTGTATATTTTAGAGACCATTTTAGGGTTAGTAATGTTAACTTCTTCAAAGGATCTATTTATAAATACACCCTTATCGTACAACATTGTACCCATAGCTCCATCAAAGAGAGTAATCCCTTTTTTAACCTTTTCTAGGTAGTTAATTTTTAACATTAGCCCTCTCTTCTTTTAAGTTCAGCTAGAACCTCTTCTATATTGATTCCATGCTCCTCTAAAAGAACCATCATATGATATATAAGATCAGCGGACTCATAAATTATCTCTTCACGCTCTTCGGCTAATATCAGTTCAATAGCCTCTTCCCCTGTCTTTTTTTTAATTTTTTCCAAACCCTTCTCAAAAAGGTGGGTTGTATATGAGCCCTCAGGCATATCTATCTTTCTCTGATGTATTACATTGTATAGATGGGTTAAAATTTCAGGTGATTCTACTTCTATTTTATCAGCCTGACTCTCTTTGTTATCACTGTTCTTATCTAGATCAAGTACAGCGCTATACCAAGTACCATGACCTTCAATTGAGATATATACACCCTCTCCATCGTAGGGGAGAAGTCTGCCTGTATCTGGGTTTATAATCCACAGCTCGTTGTTCTCTATACTTTTCCTGTATCCTTTTTCGTTAATTAATAGGGCAAAAAGGATATCCCCATCTCTATTTTCTACAACTAAAGGTAGTGTTAAGCCATCTCTCATTTTAATCCTCTCTATTAAGTTATTTTAAAGTAAATAACTATAAATATAAAGAGTTATCCAAGAGCCACATCTAGAACCACAAAAATCATTGCCCCAGATAGAGTGCCAATAATACAGGATTAATCCTTAATAGTTTCTCTAGGAATATATATATTCTCCTCAATCTTATGTAGATAACTTATACATGGGAAGTCATCTGGGCATCTCTCTAATATTTTAGAGAACATACCCTTAGCTTCATTATATTTTTCTTTTTGAAATAGTTCTACACCCTCTTCAAACTCCTCCCTAAACTCTATTTTTGACCTTATACTTTTATCGTTATCCATGTTAAAGAGTTCATAAACGGCTACAGGTTTCTTTTTTCCCTTTAGGTTAATCTTTCCTATATAACGAATAAAAAGACCTTTTTTCATAAATATATTGGAATAAGTATCCTCACTAATTGCAATATTTAAACCGTACTCCTTTGTAATAGACTCAATCCTTGAACAGATATTAACAGCGTCAGATATTACAGTTCCATCCATTCTCTCATTCTCCCCAATGGTTCCAAGCATTAATGAGCCTGTATTTATCCCAATTCCTAATTTTATCCCCTCATAACCAGATTTACTTCTATGAGAGTTATAAATATCTAAGGTTTTAAATATATCCATTGCTGCTTTTACTGCTGTATCAGCACCGGATGGGAATAGGGACATTATTCCATCCCCCATATACTTATCTATAAAGCCACCGTTGGTTCTAATAACCGGGCCTATCCTCTCTAAAAAAGAGTTTATAAATAGAAAGTTTTCCCTTGGAGTCATTCTTTCCGACAGGGATGTAAAATCCCGTATATCTAAAAACATAATTGTCATATTTAACTGAACATGATCCCCTAACCTTATATCTATAACTTCAGGTTTATCCAATATATTTAGAAACTCTTCTGGCACAAAACGTTTAAAGGATTTATTTAATGCGGTAAGTTTCTCTGAAAGCCTTTCAGACCTATGAAGGGTTTTTGCTAAATTCTGGGACAAGAGGACTCCCTGAGTAATTATAAAAAACATCATTCCCGATGGTGTTAAATGTATCGTATTAATAACTTCCTGGGCTAATAAAATATCGTTAATTGTTGTAACCAGTAAGACAGAGAAACCTAAAAGGGTGGCTATAGCCTTGAAATTCCCCTGTAAAGCTCGTCTAACCAGTATAAAGGTAGCTATAGCGGCGAAAATTAATGTAAATATTTGATAATAGAGAAGTAACTCAATTAAAATTTTATGGGGAAATATTATTGCAAAAATCGAGTATACTCCACTAACAAAATATACAGAAAAAAGGACCACCTTTGACCTTCTAAATGGAAAGTTTACAGCTATAAAAGTCATAAATAGAGGTACGGCGAAGTAGTATGTTAAGTGGCCAAGGGTTGCTTCTAACTCCAACGAAAGATTTGGAATAATCATTAAGAGGGTATGTTCCCCATATAGAGTTGTTCTAATCCCTAAAACAATAGCAAAAAGGCCAAAAAAGAGAGACGACTTCTCATCCCTTTTACTAAAATAGAAACTACAGTATAAAAGGCCTGTTAAAATTAGAGCCCCAAATAGAAATGCATCAAAAATTATACCTCTATTAAGATCCCTTAATAGAACCGACTCTAATCCAATAACAGGGGGAGAGGCTAAACCACCATGATTATCATGGGTATTAGCTACCTGTAAAATTATATCTAAAATAGGTGTGTTAGGAATTTTTACAACCTTAGTACTGTATCTTCTCTCATCCCCTCCATAGTAGTTACTTATTAATAACTCCCCATTAATATAGAGTTTATATGAGTCTAAATTGTATGGCATCTTAATTGCTAAACCATTTATACCACTATCTAGATAAATTTTTGTTCTAAATGTTCCTTTCCCCCAGACAGAGTATAGAGAGTTCTTACTCCAATCAAAGGGTATATCAACAATAGCACTAACTTTTGGTGGCTCTTCCCCAACAGAGAGATATCTATCCCAGAAAAACTCTAAATCCTTATTAATTTTTACAGTATTATTCTCCCAGTCAATATCTTTAACGACTTGATCGCTAAAGCTACATAGTAAAACAAGGAAAGAGTATAGAATGATCCCAAATAACCTCATACTACCATCCAATACTTCTGCTACTATATAAAAGGGAGAGTCTTATATATGTTTTAATCCCAATACCCTCAATTTTACATATATAAAATATTCTTTTTATAGTTAACAGTAGCTCTTCAAAAATAGTATCTCGGTCTATCTTATCCCTAATTATATCTTCTAGTCTTATGGCAAAATATGTTAACTCCTCCTCTATTCCGAGGGCTGAACTTTCATCCTCCATAAAATTAATTATATGGGGATCTGTATCAACAATGTATCCAATAAGATCAAAGGATAAAAATAACAACTCTACTAATTCAGATTCAAATGTATTATTTAAATTCTGGCTAAAGGTCTCTTGAAAATTAATATAATTTAGATCTGTATCGTAGTTTAAATTTTCAAGCCTGGCAAAACGACTCTCTTTATAGAATTTTAGTACAGAAAAAAGCTTAGAATAGATGTTCTCTAAGTTGCTATTTATATCACAATACTCTCCAGTACCATGACACAGTTCACAATCCATTTTTGGCTCATCAGTTTTACAGTTAGGGCAGTCAAACTTCCCCCATACTATAGAGTTATGATGAACATCCTTTATTAACTGATTCAAATCCATTATATTCTCACTTTTTAATATAATATAATGGTAAGTTAAAAATGATCTATTCGCAAATAAATATCCTATGTTTTAAACCTATTTACACTTTTTCTTAAACTCTCCCCACTCTCCTCTAGGTCTATAGTATTTCGTTCTAGTCTCTCCATTGAGTTAGATATCTTTTTAGCCATCCCAGTTATAATATCCATTGATTCAACAACATAATTAGCAATATTTTTTGAGTCATCCATTATATTTTCAACGCTATCCGCTTCCTTCTTTATTCCATAAGACTTTTCAGCTATATTATCAGAGGATATCTTAAGCTGTTCAACTTTTAAAATAATATCCTGACCTTCTGAGTTCAGAGTATGTGTCTGCTTTTTTATTCGGTCAAAAAGTTTAATACTCTCCTCTAAATATTTTATAGATTTATCATCACTAACATGGGATATTATTCTTAAAATGTTGTCCTTTGATTCTCCAATAAACAACTCAATATCCTTAAATGACTCAATCATAGAAGTAACACCTGAAGTTGCTGTATTAATTATAGACTTTTGATCAAATATTGACTTATTTAAGTCATGAATACTTCTATTTATCTCTTTAGCTGCCTCTGCTGATCTTAAAACCTTACTATCTAACTGTTTAGCCTGGTTCTTTATACTCACAATATTTACTAAGATCTTTTTAACTGCGGCAAAGGTCTCATTTATTCTATAAACAATATGGCTTCTAATATTAATTGATGCCTGAACACTACTTTTAATTTCAATTATAATATCTTGTATCGTATTTAAAAATGAATTAAATAGTTTTACCATAAGACCAATCTCATCCCTACTTGTAAGTTTGATCCTTTTTGTTAGATCCCCCTGACCATGGACAACATCATCTAGATTATTTGTAAATGTTTTTATAGGTATTGTTATTGTAGATAAAACAACAAATATTAAGACTCCTAATATAATTAAAACAATTAACCCTAGCCAATAAACACTTCTTTTAATTATATCCACAGTATCATAAAACTCTGATACAGAACCGTATAGACAGATATATAGGTTTGAATTTTTTTCTAGCCTAAAAGATACAAATTTGGTCGAACCATCACTTCCTACAAACTTATAAAAACCACTATCTTTACTTAAAACTCTAGTAAAATTATCATCAGCAACTGTGTTAATAAGCTCTTTATTTGGGTTTGTTATTATCACCCCTTCTTTAGACATGATAATAGGGTAACCAGTTAAACCAATTTTAACTCCATTTATAGTTTTATTAAGCTCTTCTAGGTCTACGGCCTCTAGAAATTCCAAAGTATTAGCATCTACACAGATGTTATATTTAAAGTTTGGGTTATACACCCGAAATACCAACTTATTTTTACTTTGGAACTCATAAAACTTATATGTGGACTCATCTGGTTTTAGTCTTTGAATCCAAGCCTGCATTGGAGCGATGGTCCCCTCCCTTTTAGGATTTGGGTGGGAGATAATTATACCCTTTTCATCTGTAATAAAAACAATTCCTGATCCAAGAAATTTAAACTGGGATACAGATTTCAAAGACCTACTATAAGCTTGATCAAAACTTATTTCTCCTCGTTCAAATTGAGAATAATACTCATTAGATATGGAGTTAGACTTCTCTCCAATAGCTCTTAAGTAGGAACGGGCAGATGTAGTTATTAAATCGGAAACCTGGTTAGTAACATTTCCAACCTGGTTTTTCAACTGATCATTTAGTTTCAATGTAATTGTATTTGAGGTCAACAGCATTAAAATCTCAAAGGATAATGCCAACAAGATTATTAACGAGCCACCAATAGATACAAAAAGCTTAGTTTTTATTTTCAAAATAGATCTCCATATATGTTATATAGTCAGATATATAAAGATTTATTTCTTTTGTATATATAAAATGAAACTCTAGGCTGGTTTTAACCAACTTCTAATAAAAGTCAAACCTAATCTAAATATTTAACTATAAATTATGAGCCTGACTTTGCAACAAGAATAACCCAACCATAATAAAGGGACATGCCCCTTAATTAAATGTTTTTTATCTTCCACGAATCATTCCTTTTCTAATTTGATCTATTAAACTATGATTTATCTATAAGGAGAAAATTATGTTAACCGTAAATGTAAAAGTTGTTGTAAAAGAGAATTACATAGAGGATTTTATAGAAGCAACCATATTAAATGCATCAAAAAGTAATTTAGAAGAGGGTATAATAAGGTTTGATATTATTCAAGAGTTAGATAACCCACAAAACTTTATGTTAGTTGAAGTTTACAACTCCCAGGATGCCCCAGCTGCCCATAAAGAGACTGACCATTACAAAACATGGAGAGATAAGGTTGAACCTATGATGGCTCAGCCTAGAAGTAGTATAAAATATAGCTCCATATTTACCAAGGATACAAACTATGACCTTTAATTTTCAAGCACCATCGGAGATAATATTTGGTTCAGGGAAGATAGATGAACTAGTAAATATTATTAAACCTAAAAGTGAAAATATAATAATAATAAAAGGGGCCTCCAATAGGTTTGATTATATTTTTGAGACTTTAAAAAGTAATGGAATAGACTACTCGATCTACTGTGTTAAAAACGAGCCATTAATAGAAGACGTAGACAGAGCTGTAACATTGGCTAAAACAAACCTCTCAAACCTAGTTTTAGGTATTGGAGGAGGAAGCGTAATTGATGTAGCTAAGGCTGTAGGTATTATGTTATTAAACCCTGGAGAGATTTTAGACTACCTAGAGGTTATTGGAAAGGGGGAAAAATTAACAGAACCCTCTATACCAACAATTATAGTTCCTACAACTTCAGGAACAGGGGCAGAAGTTACAAAAAACTCTGTCCTTAAATCCATACAACATAAAAGAAAGGTCAGTATGCGAAGTCCAGAGATGATTCCCAAGACTGTTTTAATTGATCCAAAACTAATGTTAACTCTTCCATCTACTACTACAACTTATACTGGAATGGACGCTTTAACCCAGGTAATAGAACCCTTTATATCTAGTTTATCTAACCCTTTTACAGATAGTCTATGCAGAGATGCCATACCTAGGGCGGTAGATGCCTTAGTTGGTTTAAAAGAGAAACCTAGTGATATAAAACTTAGGGAGGAGATGGCATATGTAAGTCTTATGGGAGGTTTAGCCCTTGCAAACGCTAAGCTTGGAGCTGTTCACGGTTTTGCAGGCCCTATAGGTGGAATGTTCGAAATACCCCATGGCCTTATATGTGCAATTCTTCTACCCAATACAATAAAAGTTAATATAGAGGCCATAGAGAGTCTTGGATTAGAAGAGGATATAAACAAGTATAACCAATTGGCAAAACTAATTAGTAGTGATAAAAACCTAACAATAAGAGATTTACCGAAATTTCTATATGATTTAAACAAAAAGCTAGAGATTCCAACTCTTAGCCATTTTGGAATAAAAAAGAGTGATTTAAAAGAGATTGTAGATCTATCTAAAAACTCAAGCTCGATGAAGGGAAATACTGTTTCCCTTACCGAGACCCAGATGATGAATATTTTAGAATCATCCCTTTAAAACATATCTAGGGCCAGCTGTATAGAGTCTATTTTAACCTGTGTTTCATCGGCCCTAGAAGTTAAAATCACAGGAATTTTTAGCCCAGAGACAATACCACAGATAGAAGCATCACCAAATAGACTCAAGGATTTATATACAACATTTCCCGAATCTATATTATTAAAAGAAGAATATCTGCGTCCCCTGCAACACTAGAATTGAATCCTTTTACTTCTGCAGCATGTTTTGATAGGGAGACATCGAAGGATATTGGCCCCTCAATAATTGCTCCATCAATATCCATCTTGCTTAGAGCTTCCCCATCCACTGTGCTTTTTATTCTCGGGTTAACAAACTCAATAGGACATACACAGGCGACCTTTGGCTTTTCAACACCTAGGGATTTAACAACTCTAATAGCATTTCTTAATATACTCTCTTTCTGTTTAAGATCTGGCTCGATATTTATACCACAATCGGTTAGATATATGGGTTTATGGTATTTAGGTAAGATAAATCTGGAGATAAGACTAATAACTCCTCCATTTTCATATAGAAGGTCTCTATCCTTTCTTAAAATAGACTTCATAAAGGTTCCAGTTTGAACAAGACCCTTCATTAATATGTCAACCTCTCCCTTTGAGGCTAACTCTGAGGCGTACTCACTAGCCTTTCTCTCTTCTAATATATTAACAAGAGTAAGACCCTCTAGATCGACATCTAAAGATTTAGCTAACTCCCTGGTTTTATTTATATCTCCAATTAATATAAAGTCTACTTTTCCAATAAAGTGTTTTACACACATTAAAACACTTTCTACTTCACATTTTACAATTGCAATTTTTTTATCTTCATAAATGTATTATAAATTATTTAAATATGTTTGCAACCCGGTCCGCTTAAAGTTCCCCGGCCACCACTGTTTTTCCTTATATTTATCTGGGTTAAGATCCTCTGTTTTAATGCTGGCACATGGGATATAACTCCTATAACCTTACCATCTTGGTGTAGACTTGAGAGGGTTTCTAAGGCAGAATCCAAGGCATTTTCATCTAAAGTTCCAAAGCCTTCATCTAAAAATAAAGAGTCTACTCTAACCTTATTACTAGCCATTCCAGAAAGACCTAAGGCTAAGGCTAAACTAATAATAAAGCTCTCCCCTCCTGATAGATTTTTTGTTGAACGGATCTCCCCTGCCTGATAGTTGTCTATAACATTCAGCTCTAAAGGGTTTTCCATATCTCTAATTAATAAATACCTATCACTTAGTTTAAAAAGTTCTCTATTTGCAAACTTTATCACCCTTTCAAAGGTTAAACCCTGGGCAAAATTTCGAAACTTTTTTCCATCTGCAGAACCGATTAAATCGTGTATTTTTTTCCAATTTTCACACTCTAGTTTCTGAGCACTAATCTCTTTTTCCTTGGTCTTAAACCTCTCTTTTGAGCTACTATTATAATCAAGCTTCTGCTTAATGCCTCCTATATCTTCCCCTAAACTATTTATCTCTAGGTCTAAAAGAGAAATGCTCTCTTTAATTTCAGCAGGGCTCTCATTTGTTAGTTTTTTTTCTAACTCTCCCTCTAACTGGGCAATTCTATCTTCTTTTTTGGACTGAATATTGGTAAGGGCAGTATCTAACTCTCTCTCCATTTCAATAAGCTTGGATCTTTGGTTACTATCAATTCTGTATTTTAGAAAGTCATCCACATCTATAAAACCAAGTTCTTTATATCTCTTTTCAAAATTAGAAAATATCTCACTAATTTTCAGTTCTCTACGTTCAATATCTAAACTTAACGTTTTTAGCTTTGTCTTCTCTTGAACATACTCTTTTTTAAGATCCTCATTTTGAACTCTTAAAGATTCTATTTTTTTGTCTAAATCTTCTAGGTTAGATCGAAGATTTTCTTCCATTTCATCAGGATTTTCATCTTTAAGTAGACCATACCTTTCAACCTTCAAACCCTCTAAAATAGTTTGAGACTCCTTAAATAAGTTTAATTTTTTTTCTAAATCCAACTTATTCTCAGAGAGACTCTCCCTTGTCCTTAAAATAGAACCTTCTATTTCTTTTATAGATAATCTGAAATTTTGCGATTTTAAATTATTTACATCCCACAACCGAGATCGTTCTTTTAGGCTATTAATAGAGTTAGAACCAAACTCTTTTAATACACCTTCAATACTTTCTTTATTGCTTTCTAGTTCACTATTTAACTCTAGGATCTCTTTTGTTACTCTTTTATAGTTATTATTAGACTCATCTATATCAGAAACAACCTTAATTATCTCTTTCTCAATATTACTAACAAACTCTTTACTATTAGAAAGCTTACTTTCTAGCTCTTTTATAGTGTTCTCTTTATCTTCTACAGAAAAAATAAAATTCTCTAATCCTTCAATCTCTTTTGCAGTCTCATCAACACTACCGTAGGAGTCTTTTTTATAAGGGTGATCTAAAGAACCACAAAGAGGACAGGGGCTATTATCTAAGAGTTTTTCCCGTTCATCTTCCAGTGATGTTATCTTTTCTAATAAGCTCTTCTCCCTTATTAGACTGTTTAAATCCCTTCTATACTCCCTTAAAAGTTTACCCCCTAGGAGTCCATCTAAATCCTCCCGAGCCTGTTCTAAATCTGTAAATATTCTACTTGAAATATCATTTTGTTTACCTAACTCTCTATCTTTATTTAATTTACTATTTTTAAATTCTTCACTTTTGGATAAAAACTTATCCCTCTCAATACTTTTAAAATAGATCTTATCTTCTAACTTTTTACACTGATCTAAGATTGAATCAATCCTGTTTAACTGGTTAGTTAACTCCTTATCATTTTCACAACGCTTTATATAGGATTCAACCTCTAGATACTCTTTCTTAATAGAACTCTCTTCTTCTATTTTTTCATTGAGTTTTTTATCAAGCTGAATTAAAACCTTCTCTAGTGTTTCAATCTCCCTCTTTTTATCAGCATACAACTCGCTACGCTGTTTTATATCGTAGTCTAATCTTCGTACGTTATTTAATATTGGCAGCTTTTTAGACAAAACCTCTTTTGCATCTTTTATTTTTAGTTCTAACTCTTCTAAAAAGCTGTTATATCTATTTGACTCTTCTTCAATTTTAGGTAGCTGATTTTTTATACCCTCTAATGTTTCTTTACTATTTTTTTGCTCGTTTAATAGACTTGAGTATAAAGCGTAGGATGATTCAATTTCTGCGGCCTTTTTTACCCTTTGTAAAAACTCTCTTTTAGGTTCAAAAAGTTCACTTCTACTTAGAATAGATTTATAATCTATTTCAATAACCTCTAGATCCTTTTGTAACTCCAAAATTCTGTTTAACCACGTTATTAAGGATTTTTTCTCCTCTAGTTCTTTTTTTAATTGGAACTGCCTAGCCTCATATTGTTCTAGGTTTAATATAAGAGAATCTTCCTCTTCCTTTGAAAGTAGGCTAATGCCCCCACTCTCAGCTACTAAAATAGAGTGTTTTTCAACTTCAAGCCTATTTATCTCATGAACTTTTTCTGAGATATCACTATAGATCTCAGTTCCTGTTATCTGCTCTAAAATAGGTGCTCTCTCATCTGCTGTAGCCTTTAGAAAGGCTGAAAAACTACCCTGAGCTAACAGTATAGACCTAGTAAACCTCTCTAAATCCATTCCACTTTTTAATATAACAAGGTCTAATACATCTCTTTTTTTATTAGCTAATACATCCTTTGTATTAAAGTCTGAAATCTCATGTTTTGCATCTGCTAGTCGCCCATTGGGACTTTTTCTAGCCCGATGTTGCCCCCAAAAACAGGTATATATACCATCATTTACCTTAAATGTAACTTCAGAAAAACACTCCCCCGTCTTCCTAGACATTATCTCGTTACTACTTTTACTAATTAGTCCTAACCTTGGAGTGGCCCCGTAAAGAGCAAGACAAATTGCATCTAGAACAGTGGATTTACCAGCTCCAGTCTCTCCGGTAATGGCAAAAATCCCATTTGTAATATACTCTTCATGATTAAAATCAATCTCCCACTCTCCGTATAGGGAGTTAAGGTTTTTAAAGCGTAGGTTTAGGATTTTCATATATTTGTATCCTCTTCATAAACCTCTGCTAAAACCCTTTTATACAGTTTCCTAAGAAGTGGTTTTTCATCTTTACTTACTTCATAAACATCTAAACACTTCTCAAAAACATCCTCAGTAGTTAACTCCTCTAACTCTTCTAAGGTTTGGGAACTATCTAGAACCCTTCTAATTAGTGAACTGTTTTTTATTATTCTGACTTCTAAAAAGCTGTCACTAATTAGCTCAAGAATCTCATCCTGAAGATTCCCAACAAAGGCGCTCCCCTTATACTCAATTTCTAACCAAGCGTGGCTCTCCCTATCTTTTAGCTTTTTTATACTATCTAAGATGAAATCTTTATTACCACTTAGCCTAATTAACTCCTGAAATTTAGGAATTTTAATTTCATCAATTTTAATCCCCTCTCCGTTAAGGTCCACCTGTATTAAAATCTTATCCTGCGTTGCTTCCCCAAAACCCATTGGAAGTGGGGAGCCGCAATATCTAATATGGTTTAAACCGTTTACTTTTTGTGGCACATGTAGATGCCCTAGGGCTACATAGTCTAAAAAACTAGGAAAAATATCACTTCCTGTGTGGGATAAAGAGCCGACATATAACTCCCTTACACCATCCCCATCTAAGGTTTTACCCCCAGCAGTAAACAGGTGACCCATAGCGATAATAGGAGTATTTCCCTCTTTTAAACTAAGGGCGTAGTTTGAGACTTCTAAGTAGTGATCTTTTATTGCCATTACAAGTTTCTTATTTTTATCATCTAAATTCTCACCTGTATCAACACTTCGGATATCCCTATCCCTTAGATATGGAACAGCACATATAATTAACTCCTGGCTACCATCTTTATCGTATAAAACAATTACCTCATCCTCTATATTTTCAACACATGGTACTATATGGATATTCATAAATTTTAATATATCCTTAGGTGCACTTAAAAAAGATGGAGAGTCATGATTACCTGCTGTTATTATAATATTTCGACAATCACTATCTTTAACTCTATGTAAAAATTGATAATATAACTCTTGAGCCCTATTACCTGGTGTTGTAGTATCAAAAATATCTCCAGAGACTAACAGTAACTCAATTTTTCGGTCGATTATTACTCCTAAAAGCCAATCTAAAAAGGAGGAAAACTCCTCTAACCTCTGCTTTCCATATAGTGACCGACCAAGATGCCAGTCTGATGTATGTAAAATTCTCAACTTAAATTCCTATTAATAATCTCAATTAGGCCTTCAGGTTCAATTGGTTTAGATATAAAACCACTCATTCCAAACCTTAAACATTTTTCCCTATCACTCTTTGAACTGTTTGCTGTCATAGCAACTATTGGAACACTATGATCTAAAACCCCAGACTCTTTTGATCTAATAATTTTTGTTGTTTCAAAACCATCTAGAACCGGCATATTACAATCCATTAAAACTATATGATATTTCCTCTCAGAAAGATATTCAATGGCTTCTTTTCCACTATTTACAACATCAACAATAAATCCATTCTTCTCTAAAATTCCTGTTGCAACCTTCTGATTTATTCTATTATCATCTACAACTAATATTACAATATTATCCCATAACATCTCTCGAATACTATGTTTAGTTATTACCTGATTTTCTTTTTCTTTTTGATTAATTAATGCAAGGAGACTATCGTGTAGGTCCGCTTTTTTTACAGGTTTAGTAAGATATGCGGAGATCCCTATTTCTGATAAGTGCTTTACATCTCCCCTTATACCAAACTTTGTCAAAATTGCAATTTTTGTATCTTTAATTCGTGGATCAGTTTTAATAGACCCACACAATCTGTCCCATTTAGAGTTATCAATATCAATAAAAAGGATTTTTATAGGATGTTTACTTTTTTTACACTCATAGAGTTTTTTTAAAAGTTTTTCCTCGTTATTGGCAATATTTATATTAACATTCCAGTACTTCATTTTTTCTGATAACTTTTTACAATTCTCAGCATCATCACAAAAAATCAATATATCAATTGTAGCAATACTATTTAATAGTAGATTAGCTTTTTTATCTATATATCTTACATCTTCCTGTTTTAAGAGAGATAAAAACACAGAGAACTTTGAACCTATTCCCAAAGTTGATTCTACAAGGATCTCACCCCCCATAGCCTCCACAATTTTTTTAGATATGGCTAAACCTAGTCCTGTTCCCCCATATTTTCTTGTGGTAGAGGCATCTTCTTGGGTAAACTTCTCAAATATTTTACCAATTGATCCTCTATCTATTCCTATGCCAGTATCAGTAACAGAAAATTCAAGGCTAACCTCTGTTTCAGACTCTTCTATTTTTTTTACAGAGACAATAATTTCTCCTGACTTAGTAAACTTAAAAGCATTACCCACTAAATTTAGTAGTACCTGTCTTATTCGTCCAGGGTCTCCGTGTAAAAACTGAGGAATATTTGGATGTAGGTCTAATTTAAGCTCTAAATCTTTTCCCTCAGTTTTATAACTCTGAATCTCAATAAAATTTTCCAATAGTGTTTTTAAATTAAAATCAAAGGACTCAAAAACAAGCATATTTGCTTCGATTTTAGAGATATCTAGTAAGTCATTAATTAGTTCCAATAGAATGTTTCCACTAACTTTTATTGAGTGAATATACTTCTCCTGCTCCTCATTAATATCAGAACCAGATAGAAGGTCAGCCATTCCTAAAACTCCATTGATAGGGGTTCTAATTTCATGGCTTATTGTGGATAGAAAATCACTCTTTGTTTCACTTAAGAACTCGGCATGTTCTTTAGCTTTAACAAGATCTCTTTTTAATTTATTCTCTTTAGTTACATCATTAAATACAATAAAGGTTGTGTTATTTGTAATAACAACAAAAACTTCACACTCCCGGATATTTCCAAATTTACCTGTAATGTTCCAGGTTTCTACAGAGTTTGAGTCACTACCAATCTTTAACCAAGCCCTAAGTGCTTTTAACCTATAAGCTTTATCAGGAAATATTGCATTCCATAACTTGATACCATTAGAGAAGTCCTCCTTTGAGTAACCAAAGGTCTCTATAAATTTATAATTATAAAACTCAATCTCCTTATCAGAGTTGGATATTAACATTGGAATAGGAGATAACTTTATAAGTTTTCTTAATTTAGCCCTACTCTCCTTTAGTTCATCCTCTGTCTCATGATGCTCTAAAATTTCATACTTAAGTTTTTTATTAGCCTTTAATAAATTCTTCTTTTCAATACCTAAAGAGTTTAAAAACCGATATCTTATTCTGATATAAAAAAGAACTGAAAGAGTTACTAAAAATATAGTTAAGAGAGAGATAATAATAGAGACCCTATAAAAAGGTCTATTAATCTCATGGATTTGAATACTAACAACAACACCTATATCTAAGAGATTCATATATCCATAGGCAGCTAAAATCTTTTTTCCACTGGAGTCGATGCTGTTAAAGACCCCATACTTACTCTTTTTATCAATTATATTCTTTTTAAAGAGACGTCTAACTCCTGTTATTTTTGGGAAAAGGAACTCTATATCATCATTTGTTTTTTTTATATAGAAGTACTCAAACCTATTATCTAACTCATTTAAATTATTTAAGAAACCATCAAGGTGAAGATACAAGCTCTTTTCAAGTTCATTATAACTATAGTTTTTAGTATTAAGCAGATACTCCGCATTTGAATCCAGCAGACCTACCTGTATAGAGACAATCTCATTTAACCTCTCTTTATACTCATTAATCGACTGGGTATATAATACAACAATTGTTGTAGAAACAACAAAGAGAGTGCTGAAAATCATAATAAAAGCTAAAATATAGAGATTGGGTTTGGTATAGTCCTTTGATGAGTTATACTTCATTTAATAATTATAAACTCTTATTGCTTATTTTTAAAGCTTTAAGTTATAGTCCATATATGGAAAAACTTTTTGGCAGAGACTCTATTGAGAATGAAGAAATAGAGTCCATAGACTTATCAGAGAAAAAACTACTAAGCAAGTTAATAACAAACACTACTTTTAAAAGCTGTAACTTTACCCAAACAGACCTATTTGAAACAACCTTTGAAGATTGTGAATTTTACGAATGTAACTTTAGTATAACCAATATTCAACATACAGGTTTTAGAGGCGTAGTTTTTAAAGATTGTAAGTTGCTATCCCTAGATTTTACTAAAAGTGATCAATTTGTTGTTGATTTCGAATTTCAGGGCTGTTTAATTCAAGGGTGTAGTTTTTCTGATATGAACCTAAAAAGAATTAAATTTATTAAATCTACTGTTGCAGACTGCGATTTTTTCAACTCCGACTTACAGGGATCATCATTTAAGGAGTGCGACCTAATTAAAACCAACTTTCTTAATACAGACCTTCGAAAAGCAAACTTTCAAGGTGCTAAAAATTATATAATTAATCCATCTTCTAATAAGATAGAGAAGGGAATATTCTCACTACCTGAAGCGATGTCCCTTTTGAATGAATTTAAAATCATTATAAAATAAAAAACCCTAGGAAATCCTAGAGTTTTTGTACTAAAACATACTATCTTACCAGTTTTCGTTTAATATCTCAAAGTAAGATTGTGGGTGTAAACATGCTGGACACGCTTTAGGGGCATCTTCACCTTCGTGTAAATAACCACAGTTAATACATCTCCAAACTACAGAACCATTTCTTTTAAAAACTTTTCCAGCTTCTAAATTATCTGCAAGATCTTTATATCTTTTTCCATGTTGTTTTTCAGCAATAGAGATTGCATCATACATTGAGGCAATTGCAGGGAATCCCTCTTCTCTAGCTACTTTTGCAAATTCAGGGTATAACTCTGTCCACTCTTCCTCTTCACCAGCTGCTGCTGCTTTTAGGTTATCTAATGTAGTAGAGATTTTACCTGCAGGGTATGTTGCTGTAATTTCTAAATCTCCACCCTCAAGAAATTTAAACATTCTTTTAGCATGCTCTTTCTCTTGATTTGCAGTCTCTTCAAAAATTTGTTGGATTTGAACTAAACCCTCTTTCTTTGCAACACTAGCAAAATATGTATATCTATTTCTTGCTTGTGATTCCCCAGCAAAAGATTTTAATAAATTCTGTTCTGTTTTAGTACCTTTAATACTTTTAGCCATCTATTCCTCCTTAATTTATTACTACATTTTAAGCTCGTAAAAGAAAGATTGCAATAGAATTAATATTAATCCTTTTTTTGAGACATTGTTAATTAGTTAAATTCCCAGTATCTAAGGTTTCTCTGTGTTGACTATTTATTCATTATAGATTTAGACTACTTATAGGGTAGGGGGGTATACTAAATGAGAAACAATTCTAAACCAAGGAAGGCACATCATTCCTATGAAACAAAAGAGCAGATGATACAAAGATTAAAAAGAATTGAGGGTCAAGTTAGAGGTGTATCCAAGATGATAGATGAGGATATCTATTGTGATGATATTTTGCACCAGATAATGAGCATCGAGTCGGCAATTAAAGGTGTGAAATCCCTACTATTAGAGGCTCATATGAAAAGCTGCGTTGTAAACCAGATTAAGGCTGGGGAGACAGAAGTAATAGATGAGTTGTTAAAAACTATTAACAAAATGGCAAAATAGGAGAGAATATGGAAATTATTCAACTAAACATAGAAGGGATGACCTGTGCATCCTGCGTAGCCCATGTAGAAAAGGGTATAAAAAATAGAGTTGGGATCGACATGGCATCTGTTAACCTAGCAACAGAGAGGGCAACGGTAAGTTATGACCCCCAAATGATAGATGTTGATGAGATTATAAAAAGCGTTATTGATGCTGGTTATATAGCATCTATTCCCGAAAAAGGTAGTGAAGATATTGAAGATAGAAAAAAAAGGGAACAACATAAAAAGCTTAAAGTTAAAAGTATAATTTCGGCAGCTCTAAGTGCACCATTAGTTTTAGCTATGTTCGCAGGTATATTTAAGATTGAGGCTTTAATGTTTCTTCACAATCCTACAATACAGCTAATATTAGCAACCCCTGTTCAGTTTTGGATAGGAGGGAGATTTTATATAGCAGGATGGAAATCTATAAAGGCAGGAAGTCCAGGAATGGATGTTTTAGTCGCTTTAGGTACATCTGCAGCCTATTTTTTTAGTATTTTTAACGGTTATTTTGCAGAAAGGATTGGTGTAGAAACAAATGGTTTATACTTTGAGGCTTCAGCTATAATTATTACCCTTGTTCTACTTGGGAAATACCTTGAAAGTAACGCCAAGGGTAAAACTTCAGAAGCAATTAAAAAACTTATGGGTTTACAACCAAAGGTTGCAAGGGTTGTTAGGGATGGAGAAGTTATAGAAGTTCCTATAAGTGATGTAGTCCCTGGGGATATTGTTAATATAAGGCCTGGGGAGAGAATTCCTGTTGATGGCATTATTACCAAGGGAAATACTGCAATTGATGAGAGCATGATAACAGGAGAGAGTATGCCTGTTGAAAAGAGTATCTTAGATAAGGTTGTTAGTGGAACTATTAATAGTTACGGCTCCATAGAGTTTAAAGCGGAGCATGTGGGAAAAGAGTCTGTATTATCAAGAATAATAGCTATAGTTGAGGAAGCCCAGGGTTCAAAAGCTCCAATACAAAAGC
The DNA here is from genome assembly GCF_008329945.1 of Thiospirochaeta perfilievii. Classification (NCBI taxonomy): domain Bacteria; kingdom Pseudomonadati; phylum Spirochaetota; class Spirochaetia; order Spirochaetales; family Spirochaetaceae; genus Thiospirochaeta; species Thiospirochaeta perfilievii. The sequence continues at coordinate 1,768,519 of NZ_CP035807.1, forward strand.
TTGCAGATAAAGTTGCATCAATATTTGTCCCAGTAGTTCTAGTTATTTCTCTAATAACTTTCCTGATCTGGTGGCTAATTATTGGGTCACTAACCTCAGCAATGATCTCTGCAGTAGCTGTTCTTGTAATAGCATGTCCTTGTGCTTTAGGTTTAGCAACACCTACAGCAATTATGGTGGGGACAGGGAAAGGAGCCCAAAGAGGGATTCTTATTAAAAATGGAGAGATACTACAATCAGCAGGAAAAATAACAGCAATAGTTCTAGATAAAACAGGGACTCTTACCCAGGGAAAACCAGAGATACAATCTATTTACCCAATAGGAACATCCTATAATAGAGACCAAATTTTAGAGTTAGCAGCAAGTTTAGAGTATAACTCTGAACACCCCCTTGCCCAAGCTGTGGTAAGGGCCGCAGAGAATGAGAGTATAAAACTAAAAAACATTGAAAGTTTTAAATCTATACCTGGAATGGGGGTCGAAGGTATTTTAGATGGCCAGACTCTTCTAATTGGAACCCAAAAACTAATGGATGATAATAAAATTCCATCTCAAAGTTATAAAAAGAAAAAAGAGGAACTTGAGTTAAAGGGTAATACTGTGGTTATTCTATCAACAAAGAGTGAAGCTATAGGTTTAATTACCATTGCGGATAGCATAAAAAAAGAGTCTGTGGAGGCTGTAAATCTACTAAAAAACTTGGGCCTTAAAGTCTATATGATAACTGGAGACAACAGAAGAACAGCTGATGCTATAGCATTAAAGGCTGGGATTGAGAATGTTCTTTCCGAGATTCTCCCAGAAGGGAAAGCAAGTGAAGTAAAAAAACTACAAGCAAATGGAGAGATAGTAGCTATGGTAGGGGATGGAGTTAATGATGCTCCAGCTCTAGCTGTTGCTGATACTGGAATTGCCATGGGAGAGGGTTCTGATATTGCGATGGAGTCTTCCGATATAACCTTAATGCGTGGAGATTTAAGGGAGATAGCAGCTGCAATTTTACTATCACAAAGAACCATGGGTAAGATTAAACAAAATCTATTTTGGGCATTTTTCTACAACAGTATTGGAATTCCTTTTGCGGCTTTAGGTTTTTTAAACCCAATAATTGCAGGTGCTGCAATGGCATTTAGTTCTGTTTCCGTAGTTACAAACTCTTTAAGCTTAAAAAACTTTAATATGAAGTCTGCTAAAAAAGATGATGTTGCAAGTATTACACTAAAAGTTAATGGTATGAGCTGCAATAAGTGTAAGATGAATGTAGAGAACTGTGTAAAGAGTTTTGAATATGTGGATAATGCAAATGTTAACCTAGAGAAAAAAGAGGTAGTAATAACTTTTAAAAATAGTGAAATAAAAGGCATTGATACAATAAAGTCAGCTATAAAAGATGCAGGTTATAAACCTCTTTAATAGGGTATAAATTAAATAGGCCCAGTAGACTCTCTAATTACGAGCTCTGGGTATAAAATCAATCTTCGAGGTGTCCTTGTTTTACTATTTAATAGCTGTATCATCATTTCAGAGGCCTCAACTCCAAGACGGGATGGCGTCATATCCACTGTGGTCATTTTTGGATGGGAGATCTCTGAAAAGACTGTGTTATCATGGGCAACAACTGAGATATCCCTAGGAATGTCTAGACCTAGCTCCTTAGCAGCTTTTACTGCTCCAAGGGCCATTAATTCATTTGATGCAAAAACAGCCGTTGGTCTATCTTCTCTATCTAAAATTTTTTTAACTTTTTCAGCAGTAAAATCTATACAATCAAAGTGGTCCGAGTCATCAATATTAACAATTAGAGCCTCATCGATCTCTATGCCGTAATCCTTTAACTTTTTTCTATACACCTGTTCTTTACAAACAAAGGCAAAGCCATTTTTTCCACCACGGATAAAACCAATCTTTTTATGATTAAGGGAGAAGAGATAATTCATTACCTGTTCCATCCCTTTCTCCTGGTCTACCATAATAAGATTACTATCTAATCTATCCGGGTTCCCATTTATTAAAACGACAGGAATCTGTTTATTAATATCTGCATAGAGACCTGAGTGTTCACCCTTTGTCCCCACATCTACAATAATTAAACCATCAACACCAGAGTCTAAAAATCTTCTAATTATATCTGTCTCCTCATGCCCCCTTGAGGATGAGCTGGCAAAATTACATAGATACCCATCATCCCGTAGGCGAAACTCCATTGAGCTCATTATTGATGAGTAGTATGGGTTTTCCATATTGGAGACAATAACACCAATTCTATAGGATTGCCCTTTAATTAAACCCCTTGCTGTTAGATTTGGCCTATAATCAAGGTCAGCAATTGTCTCTTCTACAATTTTCCTTGCTTTTGCACTTACAGGATGATTGTTTAAAACCCTAGATACTGTCGCAATTGATACTCCAGCTTTTTTTGCGACGTCTTCAAGTTTAACTTTCAAATTACTGCTCCCTGATTAAAATTATTTTATTATACATATTTTAGAATATAGATAAAACAAAAAAAGATCATTACCCCTTAACTGCACCAGAAGTCATACCCTCTCCTAAATGGTTTTGGAAAAGAAGATATATAAAGATAGAAGGGACTGCCATAATAACAAGACAGGCAAAAACTATCTCTGGTCTTGCCCCGTATATAGATGATGTTAATGATATTACAGCCATTGGAAGTGTTCTCATCTCATCTGTCCTAGAGAATAGAAGTGGATTAAGATAATCGTTCCAAGAGTTAATAAAAGCAAAAACTAGGACATTTACTGTAGCAGGCTTACTTAAAGGAGCATAAACTTTAGACCAGATAGTAAAATAACCACCACCTTCCATTTTAGTCGCTTCCATAAGTTCGTTCCCTAGAGAGTCATAGTAGTTTTTAAGAATTAGTATTGCTACAGGTAACCAAAATGTTGCTGCTGGAAGAACAAGGGCTGCGTAGGTATTAATCCAACCTAAAAACTTCATAGTCTGAAAAAGAGGTGTAATAAAACATAGAAGAGAGATAGACATTGTTAACATAAGAACTAAATAGATTGTATCCCTACCTGGAAACCTAATTTTAGAAAATGAGAAAGCTGCTGGAGATGAGACAGCTATTATTAAAGTAACCTGTAGTACAGATACAAGAACACTATTAAATATCATTCTTATTATTGGAAACCCAGATGTAAATAGATAGGTATAGTTTGAAACTCCACCACCTCTAAAGGATGATATTAATACATAAACCATTGGGATAATGTACATTATTGAAATTAAAACCAATATTGTTTGGGTAATGACCTTTTGCTTATTACTTGCAGATTTAAACATATTATACCTCCTGTCTCTTTTTATTAAATTTAATTTGAACAGCGGATAATATTACGCTCATAATAATCATCAATACACTAATTGCAGCTCCATAACCCGCCTGGGAGTTTTGTGCTACAGCCTGGTAAAGAAGTGTTGCAGGGAATTGGGTTGAGTTACCTGGCCCTCCCTGGGTTAATAACCAGACAATATCAAATGTCTTTATTGCTCCAACTACACCAAGAATAATTACAGTGGTATGGGTAGACCATAAACCTGGAAGTACAATTGATTTAAAAGTCTTCCAAAATCCAGCACCATCTATTTGAGCAGCTTCAAAGATCTCATCACCAATAGTAGTTAAACCGGCAATATAAAAAACCATCTGGGCACCTGTCCACTGGAAAATATTCGCAATAATTATACACCAAAGAGCTGTAGATGGGTCACCTAACCAAACCCTAGTAAAGGATTCTAAACCAATAGACCTTAAAACCGTATTAATAACTCCAAAATAAGGCTCGTATAGTCCCATAAAAATTCTTGCAATAACAACTGTTGAAAGTGTTACAGGAATGTAAAATATAGCTTTAAAAATTGAGTGCCCCTTATACCTCTCCCTTAATAAAAGAGCTATAGTTAAACCAAGGAACATCTGAATAGTTACTGTAGATACCATAAAAATAAATACATTCCCTAGGGCCTTGTAAAAAAGTGGATCTGTAAACAATAACTGATAGTTCTTTAAACCCCTAAAAACCATGGAATCAGGAATAAACCCATCCCACTTATAAAAACTAAGTTTAATTACATAAAATAAACCGTAAAAAACAAATAATCCTAACAAAGATAAAACAGGAACAAGAAAAAGATATCCTGACAATATCTCATCCCGCTTCATCTTTAACAGTGATCCCTGTCTGATTTCTGCCATACAAACTCCACTAAATTTAAAATAACCGGCATAAATTATGCCGGTAAAAATACTATTTTTCTGATGCTAATTGAAGTGCATCTAACTCTTGTTGAATATCGTTTCCTGAAACAACATTTTGTACAACTATACCCATCTGAGTAAATACAGCAGGGTTTTGAACACCCCTAGGAGCAGCCATGTTGTAGTTTGTAGCTTCAACAATAGCGTCTACACCTTTAGATGATGCTTCATCCTGGTAAATACTCTTATTTAAAGATGCACCCATTAAAGTAGGAATAAGTCCAGCACCTGGTCTACCAGTTTGATACTCACGTCCCTCTCCAACTAACATATAGTCTAAAAGTTTCATAGCTGCATCTAATTTAGCAGGATCTTTTTCAACATTTTTATTTACAGCAATACCAACATCAATACCACCTAAAACTACAGGGTTGCCTCCTGCAAAGTTAGGAACTGGGAATGCTCCAAATACATCGTTATCTGTAGCTCTTCCACCCCGTCTATCCGCATAAGGAGTACCCTCTGCATTTACATTTGATGGGTTAGATAACATACCAATAGCCCAACCACCATTTATATGCATAACAGCTTTACCGTCTGCCCACATACCAATTGAGTCTTCATAAACTGCTACACCAAGAGCATCTTTTTCTATAACACCCTCATCTACTAACATTTTTAAAAGCTCCATTGCTTCTACAAATTTACTAGAGTTCCATTTTACCAGACCATTATCAGCTAACTCTGTAATACCTGGCTCAACCATATTTGCAAATAGAGAGAAGACATCACCATTAAACCAGCTATCTTTTAACCCTATTGTTAGAGGTAATTTATCTGGAAATGTAGTTCTTAATTTACTGATAGCACTTTTTAAACTAGCTAAATCTGTTGGTACTTCAGTAATACCTGCTTCTTCAAAATAAGTTGCATTATAATATACAAACATAGTAGAAGCTGAACCTAATGGAGCCATTGAAATTTTATCACCACCAGATCTTTTTTTAGCATCTTGGACAACTGCAGGAACTAACTTAACTAATGTATCCTTTGCCGGTTCCTCTAAATCCATTAAAAAAGAGTTATATTTATTTAATAATGAACCAGGTTGAACACATAAAATATCTGGTCCTGCTCCTGAAGCAAACTCAGTTTGTAACTTTGTTTTATAGTCATCCATCTGATTTACACTGGAAATTAACTCAATATTTGGATATTTAGCCTCAAAGCCTTTCTTAATAACAGCAAAATCTTCCACTGTAGGAATAGTCCATGTCCACCAATTTAGAACAACTTTTTCACTTTTAGCTTCTGCCTCTTTGTTTCCATTTGCAAACACTGAAACTGTTAATAGACACATAACAGATAAAATCAATGCTCTTTTTAAAATAGATCTCATTTATTTCTCCTTAATTTTTTTACAGACAAATACTTTTTTCTATGCTGTAATATTTCTGTAAACGTTTTAAGTAATATTACAGTCGGAATTTAAAATCTGTCAACTTATAAAAATTATGAAGTTAGAGATTAGTCTAAAATCAATTTTCTAAATTCGGATAACTCTTTAAAGTAGTAGTGGCAATTCTCTTTCATGTAATCAACAATTTCTGGAATCTGATGCCCCCACCCAGCTCCTGCCACATGAACACCTGTACTTTGCCCCATAATTACCGCAGGTTTAAGGTCATCGATGATAAGACACTCTTCACTTTTAAGATCAAACTCTTTTAAAATTTCCTCAACAGGAAAGGGGGCAGGTTTTCTTTTACTCTCATCAATATCCCATCCAAAGATCATCTCTGGAATATCACCAGCTCCAGCCCTTTCATAATCCCGTTTAATAATATCCTTATTAGAGTGGGAAACAACAGCAATACGACCACCCTTCTTTTTAAAATCTCTAATAATATCTAAAAAACCAGGATAGAATTCCGGGTGTCGAGTCTCTACATAGTCCTGCCAGATTTTATACTCTTCCATTATCTCTTCCTGGGAGAAACCTAATTCACCCTTCATATACTCCATTATACCTGGGTGAAAATTCTTCAAAAACCACTCATCTAAGGATATAACCTTTTGTCCCGGTCTTAAAACCTCCATTGTCTCCAAATGGGCAGGATAGTGAATATCCGCAGTACTATGAACCGCTGTATCATCATGATCTAAAATTAAACATTTATACTTCATCTCTTTTTCCAATATCAATAAATTTTTTGTAAGCTTTTTTAGCTTCTCTATTTAATCCTAACTCTTTTAGGGTATCGCTTAAATTATACCAAGCATCATCATTATTTTCATCTAACTCAACAGAGAGCTTAAAATGGGCCCTGGCACTGTTAAAATCTCCACTTAGAAAATAACACACTCCTAGGCTGTTTTCGCTATCTGAAGAACCAAACTCTTTAGTTGCTCTTAAAAGAGTCTCTTTCGCTAAGTCTAGCTCGCCCCTATTAATATAACAGTTTCCAAGTTGGTTTAAATTCTCATCATTAGGGTCTATCTCTACAGATTTAATAAGTAGAGGTATAGCATTTTTATAATAACCCTTTTTTATATAGACCAGGGCTAAATTATAATTAACTATAGGGTCATTAGGGTTTTGATTTAAAAGATTTAAAAATAACTCTATAGAACTATCTAACCTACCCTCTTGAGATAGCCTTATAGCCCTATTATTTGCTTCAGACACTCATATCTTCCACCGGAATAAACTGTAATAATTTATTACTCTCTAAATCAATTTCAGCAAAGCTACAGTTACCCATAACCTTATTCTGCCCAGTAAGGTCGTATATTAAATTAGATAGCTGGGGATTGTGTCCAACAACAAGAACTGAATCCTCTTTATACTCATTAATTTCAACCATCAGATCATCAACAGAAGCATTAGGGGCAACATCCATGCTAATAAATTCCCGAAGGGCACAACTTCCCCCTTCCCTATTAACAATTGTAAGAGTCTCTTTTGCCCTTACATATGTGGATAACAAGACCACAGAAGGATGAATATTCTTTAAATAACGACCAGCAACTTTAGACTGGGCCATTCCCTCTTCTGTTAACACACGACTTCGATCACCATTGCTTGAAAATATTTCAGCATCTCCATGTCGTAATAAATAGAGTTTCATAATTAGATTATATTGGTATTAATAAAAAAAAGCCACTTTAGAAAGTGACTTTTTACATTAGATTTTTCATCCACAGCATTTTTTGTATTTTTTTCCACTTCCACAAGGACAAGGATCATTACGTCCAACTTTTTCACCCTCTCGTACTATCGGTTTATTTACAATTTTACTATCTTCAAAATACCAAGAACCTCTTTTTTTAACAAATGAAGCTTCTTCATGGTGGGTATGTTTTACCCCATTTTGCTTATAATATGCTTTAAATTCTACAAGTCCTTCTTTATCATCTTCAGAACCTTTTTCGACTCTTATAACGTCTAATCCAAGCCACTGAGAACTCTCTGCCCAACTCTTTGTCTCATCCTTAGAAATTTGATCCCTAGTTTTTGAGTCATGACTCTTCATGATAAAATCAACTTCTACCTGGGTATAGGCTGTGTAACGCGCCCTCATTAAAGATTCTGCAGTTGGTGCTTTAACAGCACCTGAGATATAAGGTTTACAACAAACATCTAACTCTTTTCCACTTCCACATGGACAACTACTCATGATATACTCCTTAAAATCTATAAGTTAGTGTCTTACTATAAACAAATACTATTGCAATTACCATAAGTTCGGAGTAGATTCCTTTAATGAAATCAAAAAAATTACACCTGTCTTTATTAATCTTTTTTCAGCTAAGTGCTGTTGGATCCTACGTTCCTATTTTAAGTATGTATTTAAAAGAGTATTTAAACTTCTCAGGCATGCAAGTTGGAGTAATCCTTTCAATGGCTTCCATACCAAGTATCGTTGTTCCTTTTTTTAGTGCCTGGATTGTAGATAGAGTAATAACTTCAAGACGTTTTTTAGCCCTTTGTCACATTGGAGCGGCCGCTTTAATAACAGTAATGTCTTTTGGTACTAACTATATAACAATACTAATCGCATATTTTACCTATACTATTCTACTTGTACCAACATACGCCCTAGTTAACGCTTTAATATTTCACAATATGGAGGATAGAAACTCATTTGGAACCATTAGAGTTTGGGGAACAATTGGATGGGTGACATCAAGCTGGTTAGTTAGTTTTATAATCAAAATATTTAATATTGATGGGTACAAACCATTTATACTCCAACTCTCTGCTGTCTTTTCTCTAATAGTAGTAGTATTAACGTTAAAACTTCCTAAGCTTAAACTAGATAGGGATAAAAAAGTATCACTTCTCCCTAAAGAAGCCATAGATGTAATAAAAAAACCTGAGGTTATACTTATCTATATATTAGTTTTTATTAGTTCAACAGCAGATAAGTTTTTAGGCTATGGGATGCCTATGTTTTTAAGCTATAACGGTACCGAGGAGAGTAACATTATTTTACTACTATCCCTTGGTCAGGCACCTGAAATATTAATGTTATTTACCCTTGTTTTTATTATTAAAAAGTTAGGATTTAAAAACATATTTATCTTAGCTCTAATCCTACAGGCAACTAGATATATTATCTTTTATATAAACGGCCCTACACCACTAACTGTTTTTGGAATAATAATTCATGGATTCATCTTTGCATTCTTTTATACAGGGTCAACTATCTACCTAGACAGCTTATCCGACATATCCTCTAGGGGTGGTATTCATCAAATTTTCACTATGGTTCAAGTAGGACTTGCAGGACTTTGTGGGAATTTTTTTGCAGGATATGTGGCGGAAAATTTCACCAAAAATGGAGATATAGATTTTAAAGTTTTTTGGATGGTTCCATCCCTTATGTCCCTAGTTACCCTATTAACCCTAGCTATTGCCATGAAGAGACTGAACAATAGATCTAAGGTCAACTAAAAACTTTTTAAGGGATCTTTTAGTTACGTGGGGCATAAATGTTATTCTAATATAATCTGGCCATTCAGAAACAGCCCAGCCCCTCTCCCTTATTTTAAACAAAATCTCTTTTATATCTAGACCTTTAGAGGCACAGAGTCCAACTATATTACTCTCCGGCTGAACTTTTACTCCTAAACCATCAATCTTCTTAATCTCATCTATAAACCAGTAGGTTAACTTCATACTCCTATCAATATTTTTTTTATACCCCTTGTAACCAAGGTAGTTGTAAACCATCCAAGATGCGGCAATAGAAGCACCGCTTCTTGTGCCTAATACTGATCTATTTTTTGCTCTTCCCCCACTTAAATAAGTTACGTCTATGTTTATTGACTCTGCGATCTCTCTATTTCTATAAATTATACATCCAGACTGTATTACAGCCCGTCCCATCTTATGGGGATCAACAGTAATTGACATAACACCATCTAAGGAGAAATCAAACTTAGGGGAGTTATCAATAAATGGAAAAACAAAGCCTCCAAATGCAGCATCCACATGGAGATATAAATTATTTTTAACTGCAATTTTTGATAGTTCTTCTATAGGATCACATACACCAAGACCTGTAGTACCTGCTATCCCAACTATTGCCAAACTTTTATCTGTTATGGCTTTTTCAACAAGATCTACCCGTATTTTATAATCATTACCTACTGGAATTTTTATTAGCTGTAAACCTAATAGATCTGCAGCCTTATCAAAGGAAAAGTGACAGGTTTCAGATATAATAACCTCTCTTTTCCCCTTTTCTGATCTATTTCTTGCACTCCATAGGGCTAATATGTTTGCCTCAGATCCACCAGAAACTACACTTCCAACAGCGCTGTCATTGGATAACAACCTACCAAGACTTGCTATATACTCTGTTTCTAACTGGATTAATTTAGGGAATAATCCAGGGTCACCTACATTTGTAGATAAAAACCTCTTATATGTTTTTACTGCCATTTTATGAGGTTCTGTACACATAGATCCAAGGATTGTATGACCCTTAAAGTCATGATCTCCAGACAATCTTTTTTTAAGTCTTGATATGTTCATACTATCTGAAATAATATCAATAATATGAATATACTTCTACTATCTGCATACAATACTCACAGTCATAATTACTGGTGTAATACCCTAATTAATAAACTTCCCCAATACTCCTGGACTTTTTTGACCCTTCCTCCAAGAAAATTTTCATGGAGAATTAGGGGGAATGCCCTTAGTTGGATGGGAATTGAGTCTGAAAAACTATTAAAAAAATATGATACTATCCTTGCAACTTCTATGGTTGACTTAGCATCACTTATTGGTCTTTTCCCAAATCTAGGAGATGCAAACAAGGTATTATACTTTCATGAGAACCAGTTCGAATATCCCCTATCCCAAAATAAGAATAACTCAAACGTAGAGTCTATGATGGTTAACCTATATGGTGCCTTAGCAGCGGATAAAGTAGTTTTCAATAGCCAGTATAACAGTGATACATTTCTAAGAGGAGCTAAAAAGCTTCTTAAAAGCATAAATGACTATAGTCCAACAAGCTTAGTAGATAAAATAGAAAGAAAAAGCTCTATAATCCCTGTTCCCATAAGCAATAAGGCTAAGTTCGGAAAAAAAATTAAAAACTCAATTATATGGAACCATAGATGGGAGTATGATAAAAACCCAGAAGATTTTTATAAAGCACTAAAAATATTAAAACAAAAGGAAGTAGATTTTAGACTAATAATGATGGGTATAGAGTTTAAAAACTCTCCAGATGTATTTAAAAAGATAAAAACAGAGTTTTCAAACAGTATCCTCTGCTGGGGACAGCAATCAAAGGAGGAGTATTTAAACTGGTTAAAAAAGGGTGAAGTTATAATATCTACAGCTATCCATGAATTCCAAGGCCTTGCAGTTATGGAGGGAGTACAACATGGAGCCATCCCTGTAGTTCCCAATAGACTAAGTTACCCTAGCTGGTTTGATAAAGAGTACCTCTATGAAAACAGTGCTGGGGAGTTAGCTAAAGGAATAATAAAACAATTTACAGAAAAATCTGATCTACCTAATTTAGACTCTCTTACATGGAGAATATTAGAGGAAAATTATATTGAACTTTTACAAAAATCCACAACATCTTTATAAGGAAGTTTTCCACCAAAGATATCTAGGGCTGAGCCGACAGTAACATTCACTCTATTTTGTCCTAACTCCTTAATATTTTTTAAATCTCCAAGATTAGAAATCCCACCAGCATATGTTACTTTTACAGGAGAGAAGTCTCCAAGAATTTTTACAAGATTCAAATCTGGTCCCATCATTTTCCCTTCTACAGAAGCTGCATGAATCAACAACTCATCACAATATCCACCAAGAAGCTTTAAACTCTCCTTATCTATCTTAACATCTGTAATATTCTGCCATCTATCTGTAACAATAAAATACTCACCATTAATCTCTTTACAACTTAAATCCAAAACTAAATGCTCTTTTCCAACAATATTTACAAGTTTATTTAAATTTTCAAAGTTTATAACTCCATCCTTAAAAACAAAGGATGTGACAATTACATGACTAGCCCCAGCTTCTAGGTATTTTTTAGCGTTATCAGAGTTAATACCACCACCGACTTGCAATCCCCCAGGCCAAGCTTTTAAAGCATCTAGAGCAGCCTTATCATTATTAGAACCAAGCTTTATTATATGCCCACCCTTTAGGTTATCTTTTTTATATAGTTTAGAATAGAAATCTGATGTCTGTTTACTTTCAAAATTTACAGATAGGTCAGAGCTAAAATCTGATAGAGTGCTACCAACTATCTGCTTAACCTTGCCTTCATGAATATCAATACACGGCCGAAATTCCATTAATCCCCCTTGGAGTGTTAATTATACCAAGGGGGATTAATATCTACAATCTATTTAATAGTGATTCTACCATCTGTAGCTGGAGTTATATCTCCACCTAATTCGATAATGTAATCAATAAAAGCGTCTCTTTGCATTAAAGATGAGTCATAATAATCTGTACCATTTTTAAATACAGAGTATCCATCACCACCAGATGCCAAGTATGAGTTTAATGCAATATTATAAACTCTATTAGGATCTACAGCTTCACCACCAATTGTTAAACTTTCAACAGTTTTAGCCTCAGCGTTAAATACAACTCTTACTTCTTTAGAAACTTGAGCCATTGAACCTGCACCAATATTTTGAGCAGCCTTATCAAATAGAGCAATTACATCACTACCCTTAAGAGAGATTTTTGCAATTGAGTTATCAAATGGAAGAACTTCATAAATTGTCTGCTTTTGAATCTCTCCTGCACCTAATGTAGCTCTAATTCCACCACCGTTTTGGAATGCAAAGTCAATATCTTGTCCCATCTCTTGTAGAAACCAGATCTGAGAATCTGTAACAATATCACCTAGAGCTGTCTCCATTCTTCTAGTATCATCGTTTAAGAAAACATCTGTAGCATTTCCAATAACTTCACTTAATACAGCATCTACTTTATCTGCATAAGGCTGAATAATATCTAATAAACCTTGGTCTTGTGCTAACTCTTCTCCAACATATTTATAGATACTATTTCCATCAGCATCCTTCTCTCTATATTGAACATTAATTGGATCCAAGTTCCAGTCAAAAGAAGTTACAACACCATCTTTAAATTTAATAGATGCATTACCTACATATAGACCCCAATGTCTAGCTTGAACAATAGGAACACCATTTTCCATTGCAGGCTCTTCTAACATTGTATGGCTATGTCCATCAATAATCATTGATAATCCAGGAACATTTGCAGCTAATCTTCTTGAACCCTTCTCATTAGAATCATATAACCCCATATGAACTAGAGCTATAACAATATCAGCTTTTTTCTTTAACATAGGAACTAACTCGTTAGCTACTTCAACTTCATCTAAAAATTCTAACCCACTAATATTCTCAGGGTTTCCTGTATCTACAGTTCTAGAATCTGTTAAACCAAGAATAGCAACTTTAAAACCATCATACTCTTTAATAATATAAGGTTGTACATTATCAAGATACTTTCCATCTTTTTTAATATTTGCACTTAACCATGGGAAGTCTGACATTTCAATCTGCTTCTGCATAATATCCCAACTATAATCAAACTCATGATTACCCATTGTCATTGCATCAACACCAATATAGTTATAACCTAAAATATCTGGCTCACCCTTAAAAAAGTTAGACTCAGGTCTTCCTGTATTAATATCCCCTGCATCTAAAATAAGAACATTCTCATTTTTTGCTAAAACACCATTTACGTAGGTAGCTCTTGCAGGTAACCCACCCTGACCACCAGCTGGGTAGTCATAAAATGCAAGAGGATGACCATGATAGTCGTTAGTATGAAGAATAGTAAGTTCATGCTCCACACCTTTTTGTTCTACAGGTCCTGTAGATAGGCAACCAAACATCAATACAGATACAACTGTGATTGATAACAATTTAGTTAGAATTTTCATTTTGTCTCCTTTTTTGAATTAATTCATAATAATCTTAATAACTATAAATTAAAATTTCAATGAAATCTTTTTTTATGTTAATACTGTTACACTACAGCTGTCAAATTATTTCTGTAAGAATTGTAAAATTACATTTTATTACACGGGTAATATACTTATCTTCTAAAATAGAATAGTTTTTTAGGCAGTGGAATGTTATTTCCATATTTATCCTCTCCATACCCATTTTCCGATAAAAGCTGAATATCATTTAAAGATCTTTTATCCCCAATAAACTTTACTTTTATATCCATTTTTATATCAATTTTCCCAGAAGCTAACAAAAATGAGATTGAGTTTTTTAAATAATCCTGGGCTGAGTCATTATTGCCAATCCCATTTAGTTCAAAATCGTCACTATATATTACAACTAAGTCTTGTTTAGCAAGTGTCTCAATAAGACTTTTTAGCTCTAGTCCCTCTAGTCCATTACTATATACATACTCAAAAAGCTTCTTTCTTTTAAGGGCATTTATCTCCTCATTCACTCGAAAAAGCTCTAAGGGAGTAGAAGGGTCATACTCGACGTTGTTAACAAACATACGAACCTCTCCCCCATAATAATTAATAATTTTTGAAACAAGGGAGGATGGTCTAACGTGAAACCCTCTATATGGAGGGATCGATACTGTAACTTCACCAATTTCTGCATAGCTATTTATTACGTCCCGACAAAGCTTCTCTGCCCCATCAAAATACTCAATCAAGTAGACCATAAAAAAGCTAATTGTTATCTCTAAAAATCGATCTACAGGAATTGGAAGCAGAGAACTAAAAAAAATGGAGGTCTTTCTTGGAACAATGTGTCTCTCATAGTAGTGAGAAAAATCAGTTGCAGACTTTAGCATATGAAAAATAAAACTTATATGCCCCCTTAAAACCTTTAATCTTGAATCTGCTGACTCTATGTCAGACTCTGATAGATATGTATCGTATAGAGACTGTAGGTTATGAAACCGTACTAAAACAAGTCTTAACTTCTCCTCACTCACACTCTCCGGTATAAAATTCCTGTAATCAGCTTTCTTTAGATTAGATAGATCATGGAAAAGTGAGAGCTCCGGTTTAAGGTTTAGGAACTCGGTTGCTAAATATATAAGACTTTTCCCTGGATTATCTATATGCCTTAAGCGTCGATCACGCTCTAATTTTACCATAAAATCTATATCAGAAAACTCTTGAGGATCTATACTCTCAACCCCCTTGCTATGAATTCCACACTTCTTAGCCCTTTTTACAAGGTAGGATGAGGCTTTAACAATAGCATCATATAGGTCCTCTTTAACCCTTAAGATATCCGATTCAAAGTTATTATCACTTTTAATCAATTGATAATTAACAAAGCTATTACTTACATGTAAAACATCGTAGGTAACAGTGGAGAATAGCTTAATAGCAGAGACCCCCTCCCTAAAAGGAAACCATTCCTCACTATTTCTGGCCCCTACAGAGTCTAGAGTCTCCTCCATCCATGTGGCCTCCATATTTAGCCGACCTAGGAACCGTCTATTTAAAACATACTTCTTATAATCTGGGTTAATAGTAAACAGACACAAGCCATATAATCTAACACAATGAGTTGATATAACATCTTTAAAATCAGACAAAAAAACCTCCTGTCATCTATTTTAAGTATATTAGAGAAGGGATACTATTGTAAAATACTTTCTGTTATACCATTCTTTATTGTAAGAGGTTATATGAGCAATTTAATTTTAATAGTTCTACTACTAATATCAAGTCTACCAACCTACACACTTTTTTTCCAACATAAGCTTAGCTTGGTTCCAACAATATTAATAACTTTGGTTTATATAGCTATTTTTATTATAATCTTAAAAAGAGACAAAAAAAGAAACCCAACCCTAATTTTAACTACAGAATCCGAAATAAATGAGACTAAGAGTAATTTTTTATCAAATATATCCCATGAGATAAAAACCCCTCTCAACGGTATTCTTGGCATGAATAACCTGCTATTAATGTCAGATTTAAATAGGGAACAGAGGGAGTTTTCAAAAACAATTAGCAACTGTGGAGAGTCCCTACTAACAACAATAAATGACATCCTGGATTTTTCAAAAATGATAAAGGGCGATTTAACGCTAGAGAATATTCATTTTGACCTTAGAAAGCTGTTAAAAGAGTTTTACTCTATGAATCACCTAACTGCAGAGATGAAAGACTTAACTTTTTTATACAGTATTGATAATGAGGTACCAAACTACTATAGCGGGGATCCTGGAAGAATAAGACAAATCCTCTCTAACCTTTATAACAATGCTGTTAAGTTTACCAATAAGGGAACAATTGAGTTTAGCTGTAACATAATTAAAGAAGATGATAAAAATGCAACTCTGCAGTTTAAAGTCTCAGATACAGGGATAGGTATCTCTAAGGAGAAAATGGAGACACTTTTTAACAGTTTCTACCAAGGGGACTCCTCCTTAAGCAGAGGTTTTAGTGGAACGGGACTTGGGTTATCAACATCTCAAAAGTTAGTAAAACTAATGGGTGGGGAGATAACTGTTACAAGCAGTTTAGGTGTAGGGTCAGAATTCACCTTCAACATAGACCTAGAAAAGGGACTTCCCCTTCTTAAACCTAGAAATGGTGTTGATTTATCAACAATTCGTGGTCTTATAGTAGACAATGGTGTTGTTAAAAGCTCTAATATTAAAAACTTCTTAAAGGAGCAGACTCAGATCTCCCGAGTTGTAGAGACATATGATCTTGCCCTTAATATTCTAAAATTTGAGAGATTTGACTTTATAATTTTCGATTTAAACACCTTCCATTTAGAGAAAGTGAACCTTGAACCTTTTATTAAACAGTTAAAAACCTTTAACGAATTAAAAATAATAACATTAACCCATGAAGGAACAAGGGGAGATGGAGAACTTTGTCGTAAATTAAATATTGATGGATATTTTTCTCAACCATTTAACCCAAAGATGATTCTTGAAGCAGTCTCTATGATAGTAGGAAAGGAATACAAAGATGGTGAGTTAACAACAATCCACACCCTTAAAGAGAATCAAAGATCCAAGGTAAATATTCTAGTTGTGGATGATAATACAGTAAACTTAATAATTGCAGAAAAACTACTTACAAAGATGGGGTTTCATATTGGTAAAGCACTAAATGGGGAGGAGGCTATTAAGGAGATTCAAAATAAAAAGTATCATTTAATCTTAATGGATCTACAAATGCCTGTAATGAACGGTTTACAATGTTCAAACTTAATAAGAAATGAAGAGGCAGGGAATCATAACAAAGATATCCCAATTATTGCATTAACAGCGAATATCTCACTTACAGACAGAGAGAACTGTAGCAAGGTAGGAATGAATGATTTTTTATCTAAACCCTACAACCCTCAACAGATCGAAGAGAGTATTAACCGTTTTGTCGACTGGGAGAAGTTATAAATTGTAATTATTTATATTTGTTCATATAATATAAAAAAAGGAGTCAGTATATGTTAAAAAAAAGTTTTTTAATATGTTTAATATTTATTACAGCAGTTTTTGGTTTTTCTCAAACAAGAAACAGCAAGAGACAATATACTCTTACTGTTAACAGTAATGTTAGAAACTATGAAGTATTTATAGATGGAGTAAAACAAAGGAGTAACAAAACAACACTTCCTGAAGGCTCTCACCTACTAGTTGTTAAATCTGATGGATATGAAGATTATAGCAACAGAATAAACCTTAATAGAAATATGGAGATAAATGCAGGATTAAAACCAGCAGTATCAAACTATACTGTAACTATTAATAGTAATGTAAAACCATTTGATGTATATATTGATGGTAATAGGATTTCTGGGAACAGAATCGCTTTACGGCCAGGGAACTATAGAATAAGAGTCGCGTCGAGGGGATACTTAGATTACAATACTAATATATCACTTAATAAAAACATTGTAATAAACGCAGCGCTACAACCAGAGATCCCAAAGTATTCATTAATTATAAATAGTAATATTCAACCATTTAATACATATATTGATGGCAATCAAATAAGTGGAAATCGAATCGTATTAAATGCAGGGAACCACTCTGTAATAATAAAAGCAGAGGGATATAAAGACTACATAACAAATATAAATTTAAATAGAAACACTGAGTTAAATGCATCTCTAGAACCTATAATCCCAAGTTATACCATAACGATAAATAGCAATATAACTCCAAGTAATATCTTTATTGATGGAAATCAAATAAACGGAAACAGCGTTGTAATTCAAGCAGGAACTCACTCTATATTAATAAGAGCCAATGGATTTATTGACTATATAACCAATATCAACTTAACACGAAATACTGTGATAAATGCCAACCTGGAACCTATTAAACCACCAAATGCAAAAATATCCGTAGTTGTACCAAGTGATTTATTAAGTAAAACAAATAATAGCTCTTTAAATCAGATAAAAATATACGATAATGGGAAACTGTTAAAAGGCTTTAACTTTGAACTAGAACCAGGTCTTCATACTATTAGATTTGAGTCTGGAGGTTTAGCAGTGGAGAGTAATTACAACTTTTTACCTGGTAAAGATTATACAATAGAACCTGTTTTCTACATAAATATAAATTAGAATTGATAAAAAAATTACCATTTCTACTTTTAATACTCTCATTACTATTTTTAGTTGTTTCTATTACGACCCTACTTATAGGGTCTAGTAGAAGTAAAATTTATCATCAGATGAAAGAGGCTGAGGTTGTAAGGAGCTACAAAGAGTTACAAGAGTTACAAGAGTTTAAGATAAAACCCTTTTTGCTTTACAGTCAAATAAGTAAAAACAATGCTGTTAAGTTTAAAAACATGGTTGCATATAAAGAAGTTATAGAGGAAAAAATTAAAATTAATACTCCTTCTATTAATTTATCTTTAGAAGAAGTGGACATTAAGTTAAAAGAAAACTACTCTATTGCTGATTTTAATACCCAATTTATAGATGGAGATAAACACTACTACGGTATAAAACCTGGAAGTGATGTGACTATCTATGTTATACCATATCACAATGATGATTTTTCAGGTTTAAAAGGCTACGAACTCTACCCAGGGACACCAGCTCAATATCTTAATTTTTTATCATCACCATATATCTATTATATGATTTATGTCAGGTTCTTCATTGGTATTGCACTATTATTATTTCTATTAAGTATGGTTATTAACATAAGAAAATAGATATGTTATGTTAATTAGATATTAATATTAAACTAGGAGGTAGTATGAGAAAGGCCAAAATATTGGGTGTACTAATATTCACATTAATTTTTATTGGTACAATATCTTGTACTCAAAACAAGGAGAAAGAGATGAGCAATTTAGAATTATCAGATGGATTATATGCCCAAATCCAGACTGAGAAAGGAAATATTACAATATTTTTAGAGTATGAAAAAACTCCAATGACAGTTACAAACTTTGTGGCCTTAGCAGAAGGAACAATGACAGATGCAACAAGAGAGGGCAGATACTACGACGGTCTTAAATTTCATAGAGTAATAGACAACTTTATGATTCAAGGAGGTTGTCCATTAGGAACTGGAACTGGAAACCCAGGGTACAAATTTGAGGATGAGTTTGATCCTTCATTAAAACATGATAAAGCTGGTATTTTATCAATGGCTAATGCTGGTCCTGGAACAAATGGTAGCCAGTTCTTTATTACCCATGGCCCAACTCCACATTTAGATGGGAAACATACAGTTTTTGGTCATGTTGTAGATGGTCAGGATGTTGTTGATAGTATAAAACAGGATGATGTTATTAATAGAGTTGAAATAATTAGAGTTGGAGAGGAAGCTAAGAAATTTGTAGCAACTCAAGATAGCTTTAATAAACTAAAAGAGAGTGCTGGAGAGCGAGCACTTGAGGCATTTAAAAAAGCTAATGAAGCTATTATTGAAAAAATAAAAGGTGAGTTTCCAGATGCTAAGGTTTCTGACTCCGGTATTTACTATACTATTTTAGAAGAAGGAAGTGGTGATAGACCTACAAAGGGTTCTACTGTTTCTGTTCACTACACTGGTAAATTTATGGATGGCCAAGTATTTGACTCTTCTGTATCCAGAGGAGAACCAATTGAGTTCCCTGTGGGAATGGGTCATGTTATTGCAGGTTGGGATGAAACAATTCTAGAGATGCAAGTTGGTGAAGAGCGAACAGTTGTAATACCACCAAACTTAGCTTATGGAGAGAGGGGTTATCCTGGTGCGATTCCTCCTAACTCTTGGTTAATATTTGAAGTAGAGTTAGTTGCAGTAAAATAGTTTTAAAGCCCTCTTTTATGAGGGCTTTTTTTAAAGGAAGTCCTATGTATCAGATTATAACCAAGTATTATAAAACAAAGTTTGGGGAATTGATATTAGGATCATACAGGGAAGAGTTATGCCTTTGCGACTGGAGATATAGGTCAAAAAGGTTATTAATAGATAGTAGATTACAAAAAGTTTTAAAAGCCCACTACGTTTTGGGTGAATCAGAAGTTATAAACAGATGTATAGAACAGTTAGAAGAGTACTTCAATTATAAAAGAAGAACATTCTCCATTCCATTACTTTTAGTGGGTAGTGATTTTCAAAAAAGAGTTTGGAATGTTTTATTAGATATACCATTTGGAAAGACAACAACATATCTTAAACAAGCAGAACTATTAGGCAATAAAAAGAGTGTTAGAGCTGTTGCTAACGCAAATGGTGCCAACTCCATTGCAATTATTATCCCCTGCCACAGGGTTATAGGTAGTAAGGGCGAGTTAACAGGTTATGCAGGTGGCTTAAGAACAAAACAAAAACTGCTCGATTTAGAGCAGGATCTATTTATTATATAATTGGGGATATAGATGGCTAAAGAGAAGACACTTTTTTACTGTACAAATTGTGGAAATGAGGAGAGTAAGTGGCAGGGGAAATGCCCAAGCTGTGGAGAGTGGAACTCATTTACAGAACACAAGGTAACTAAAACATCTAAAGGAACAGAGGTTAAACATAAAAAATCAATCAGCTTAGATGATATAGTTATAGAAGACTCCTTTAGGTATAAAACAGATATTAAAGAGGTTGATCAGGTTCTAGGTGGGGGACTTATGAAGGGGTCCTCTGTATTAATTGGGGGAGAACCTGGAATAGGGAAATCCACACTACTTTTACAAATAGCCGATTCAATTAAAAAGAACCATAAAGTTTTATACATATCCGGAGAAGAGTCTGCAAACCAGATAAAACTACGGGCTAAAAGACTTAATATTAGTGGTTCTGGTATAAATATTCTCTGTGATACTCACTTTGAAACTATAATAAAATCAATTAAAACTGAAAAACCAAACCTTATAATTGTAGACTCTATACAGACATTACAAAGTGATGAGGCAGGAAATATTCCAGGGAGTGTAAACCAGTTAAAATACTGTTGTAGCCAACTAATAAAAGAGACAAAGGATATAGAAGCTACCCTATTTTTTATAGCACATGTAACAAAAGAGGGTATTATAGCTGGACCAAAGGTGGTAGAACATATGGTTGATACTGTTTTATACTTTGACCACTCAGCCTCTAGAATAAGAATTTTACGTTCAGTAAAAAATCGTTTTGGGTCAATTGATGAAGTTGGATTATTCTCCATGGAGGAGAAGGGACTAATAGAGCTAGAGGATCCCTCTGGTGTATTTTTAACTAAAAGAGAGTCTGGACTACCCCCTGGAATTTCAATTGGTGCAACACTTGAGGGAACAAGGGTTATTCTTATTGAGATTCAGGTTCTAACAGTACCGGCAAAGGGTACAACATCTAGAATTTTTAGTGACAAGGTAGATGTTAATAGAGTCTCTAGAGTTGCTGCAATACTTGAAAAACATGGTGGTATAAAATTCTCAGATAGGGATATATATGTAAATATTGCAGGGGGGATTAAGGTCAAAGAGACAGGTATAGATCTACCCCTAGCCCTTGCACTCTACTCATCTAGGACAGACATACCAATAAAAGATGGAATTATATCATCTGGAGAACTATCCCTAGCTGGGGAGATAAGAATTATCCCTCATATAGAGAGAAGAGTTAAAACAGCTGAGGATATGGGCTTTAATATATTCCTATCCCCAGAGAAGGTAGAAAAAACCTCCCTTGATGTAAAAGAGGTTAGAAATATAAAAAGTGCTATTGGGCTGATATTATAGATACTAGTCTATTAACCTAGGAAAGTTGCTAAAAATGCTCCACCGATCCATGTACCAGCAACACTACCAATAGTGGATAGTGCAACAACTAATAAAATCCTTAATACCCTGTTTTTATACCAGGATTTAAAGTGGGAAACACTCTCGGTTAAAGTTTCAAAATCTTCAACCCTCGGCTTTCTTAAGGCTGTTTCAACTACACCGGTAACAATTCCAACTCCAATTAGAGGATTAAGGGATGTAATAGGAGCAGAAATAAAAGCTGCTAAGATAGTTAACGGATGTCCTAAAGCTATTATAGCCCCTAGACCAGATAAGACTCCATTAGTTAAAAACCATCTCTTTATCATATCAAAACCGACATCAGCTCCGTTAAAGATAAAACCTAAAGCTATTAATGTTATAACTACCCCTGGGATTACAAAGGGAAGGGATTTAGAGAGTAAAGATTTTGGAGGTATAGATGAGATCTCTTTTAAATCTCCATCCTTTTCTCCACTCTCTAGGCTTTCAAACCACTTTATCATCCCGGGAACATGGCCAGCACCTACAACGGAAACTATTTTCTTCTCCGGTCTTTTAAAAGTTGATACTGCTAAATATTGATCTCTTTCATCAATAAGAACTTCTTTAACCTTTGGAAGCTCTTTTGCAAGTTCATCCATCATTCCTTCAAGCTCATTTCTATCTTTAAGCTCTTCAATATCCTGGGCACTAGCCTCTTCTGAGGAGAAGGCAGAGGATAAAAGCACAGCTAAAACCTTATTTTTATCCCAAAAATTACTCTTTGCCCATGCACGTTTAAGGGTTACTTGTATCTCTCTATCAATAAAAGAGAAGTTTATTCCTTCCCCTTCGGCACTATCAATAGCGGCCTTCATATCCTCCCCTGGTTTCATCCCAACAGACGATCCCATACGTTTTTGAAAAGAAGATAACATTAAGTTGGCAATTAGAAGGAAACTTTTTTGCTCTTTAATTATTTTTACAATATTCATATCCTTCCAGGATTGGGGTTGATTCATAGATTTATAACGACCAGCATCAATTTCAACACATACATGGTCTGGCTTTTCATTGGAAATAATATCTTGAACTTCCTTAACACTATCAGGAGAGACATGGGCTGTACCTATAAGGCAGATCTCTTTATCACCAATTGTAACCCGGGTAACCGTATCTCCCTCTTTTTTCACTAAAACCGTATTATTCATTATTTTCTCCTAATCTATACTCTGCTAACTTTGATTCAAAGCTTAAATTTGCTTCTGCTACTTCTTTTAAAAGGGTCTTATAAAGGGAGATAACCCCCTCCCTTTCTAGAGCTAATGCGACATAATATGTTAACCTTATTCTTTGATAATGATCCTTGATATTCAGGGCATCGGTTAAAACACTATCTCCTACATGGGTAGGATCCAAAAAGTAGCTGTAAAGTTCTTTCATTGTACCTTTTTTTTCATATTTGACAAGATTTACTAATATTTTTTTGGCATCATCATCCCGTCCTACCTCAAATAAAGATGTAACTAAATATAGCGGAAGTAAAGGGTCTTTATCGGTTTTACTATTATAAAGGGATATAATGTAGTTTAACCCACTTTGTTTATCCCCATGGATATAACTTAAAACACTTAAGTCTCTATATGCAGGTGTATATTCTGGATTTATCTTTATCACATTATTATAATATTTTAATGAGACTTCCAAATTCCCCTCAATAAAGTGAATTCTTCCTAAAAAAACATTTGTAAAAAAATGATTTGGGTCAATTTTATATGCCATATTAAAATCTTCTAAAGCTTTTTTATTAGATGATGCGTAAAAATATAACTTTCCCCTATCATAATAATTCCAAACATCTAAAGGGTCTAAATCAATAGCCCTAGATAGAGACTTTATAGAGTTAAGTTTATCCCCTAGTTTTTTATATATATTACTTAGCCTTACATAGTAGGTTGGATCCTGACTATCTTTAACCCTTAGGTAGTACTCCAGGCTCTTTTTATATAGGTTATTAACCTTTCTCTCCTCGACACCACTTAAAACTCTCTTAGTTGATAAACCAAGGTTTTCAACTTCCAAAAGTGTTACATCTCCAAGGAGTATTAGTGTTTGACTATTTTGTGGATCAATTTTATAAGCTCTTTCTAAAAATGTTTTTGCTTCATCTACCCTATTATTACGTATAAGATCGTAGGATTTTGTATTAATAGCAAATATATTTGATGGATCTAACCTTATAAGAGTTTCTAAGGAGTGTCTATAATCCTCTTTTAAAAACTGCTGTATTATAATATATAGTTTTAAATCTTCAATATTTGAATTTAAGTTAGGTATAGATACAACCATATCTTTAGCTTCATTATATCTGCCTAATGAGATGTATAACCTTGCAAGTAGATTGTTGTAGGTAAAATTATCTTCATCCAATAGATCTATAATTTTACTTACTAAGATTTCGGGAGTATCTATGAACTCGGAAACTAAACTGTCTATTTTTTCATCTAAACTTAAATCAGTATTAGAAAATTCATCTTTTTCTTTTATCTCTACAGTGCTACAACTTAAAAAAAAAATCATACAAAGTAGACCCAGTGGTACATATCTTGATATCATAAGATAATTTTCGGCTAATAAGGAAAACTCTAAATGAAAACATTTAAAATAACATCATTATATAAGGTTATATATATTGGAGTAATAATAACTCTTTTTTATACTTACTTTAATTCAAAGGAAGTTAATAGCTATGACCTAGAAGGGTTAAAAATAGTTGAAACGTCCTCCCTTGAATACCCACTTATTCCAAAGAGGATCAAATCCCTAGAGTTGAGTTATAAGGGTTTAAACTTTAATCTTTCAACAAAACGCCCTTTAACTGTTATTAGCGATGATAATATAAAGAGGAATTCATACATTAGTAGTTTTAATATTATAGAAAATAGTTTAGAGGTAAACCTAATAAATGATGTAACTCTAAACATAAAAGTTGACAATAGGGGTCAAAGACTATCAATAGGAAGTAGTATCCCAAAAGTTTTTCCAACAATTAAAGAGGTTATTATTCCTTTTTCATTAGATCCTAAATATAAATTAGAAGAGAGTGACCTATCATATAAAATTTTTGATAACCAAAATGAATTTCACCTAAAACTTAATGATAAATACTATATTGATAAGCAGAAGCAGAACATCCATTTAATTGCTACAAACGATAAGATAACAACCCTTACTTTTAGCCCATTAAGTAACAGTGACCTTCCACTAGCGGAACAGTGGTATAACCAAAACAAGACAAAATTTGTGGATGATATAAATAGTAATATCGAGTTATTTTTAATTAAGGCTGAGACTTATATAAGTTCTATTTTTAATCCAATAACATATTCAACTGATACAAATAGTTGGAGGAATTTACCTAGAGAGAGCCTATTTACAGAAGAGAGTATTATAGTCTACTTAGCCCAGGGGATGTTAGAAGGTAAATACCTTAGTCATTTTAATAGGATTACCCCGTTAAAATCTCGTTATCCTAACCTATTTACATATAAATCTACTCCATTTCTAGGTAATATAGTAGAAAATGGAAATCTTGGCTTAGTCGGGGAAGAGAGGGAACTAGGTAGAATTACAAAACAGATTCTTACATCAGACCCCAATATTTTAGAAACATGGATTCCTAAACACTATTTTGTAGGGAATCAAATAAATACAGATAGATTATCAAAACTTATTATTGACTCAAATATAGAGAGCTTAACAATAGAACAGCTAGCAGTAGCTCTATACAATTTAAATAATATTCTAGAGAGTGATTCGGCTAATAGTAAAAATGTTGATAGTGTAAAAAAGATTACAGACTTAATCCTGCAAAACATAGTCTGGGATGGCAGCGGAACCTATATTATATCTAACAATAGCATATCCGACCAATCCCTTAACCTAAAAATTGGCCAGCTACTATTAGAGTCATCCCAATACGAAACAAGTGAGTATACTAAACCTCTAGGAGAAGCACTTATAGATACATATCTAAATAACAGTAATAATAAAGGTGAGATTTCTAAAGAGTATAATTTTAAAGAGAAGCTATATTCAACAGCAATTATTTCACCACAAGAGTCATACTTAGCCTTAAGTAACAACCCATATATTCCCCACTATATACAAGACAATGGGATAAAAATATGGACAATTTCAGACTCAATAGATATTAATAAAACAGATAAAAGTATTAGAATCACTGTTTCATTTCCTATTGATAACAGTTCAAATATCAACTCTCACTTTCTAGCAATATCAGGAGTAAAGCCTTACAAACAGCTCTATTTTAGGGGTAGATTATGGCGAGCAGATAAACTATTTGAAAAATATGGAGTAGGTTACTACTATGAATATAGTACCAACCTACTATACTTTATGCCAAACCATACAAAGGAGAGGGAAGAGATTGTAATTAGTTATTAATATAAACACTGCCTATTAAGTAGTATTTTTTTAACTAACTCCCCAGAGATATCCCTATTTTCACCAAATAGCTGACCTCTCTCTATAAAGATATTACCAATTTTTTCCGCCGCTTCTTCAGGGTTAATATCGTAATCCACAAATCGACTAGATATTCCAACAGATTGAAAAAAAAGAGTTGTTCTTGTAATAACCTCGTCAATTATTACGTTTTTATCCCCCTGGGTAACTCCCCAGACCCTTTTTGCATATTGGAGTAGTTTTTTCTCTTTTTGTTTACGTTGAATACTTAGTAGTCCAGGTAATACTATTGCAAGGCTTCTAGCATGATCCACACCATAAGCTGCAGTAATCTCATGCCCAATCATATGTGTACTCCAATCCTGATCAACTCCAACTCCAATATATCCATTTAAAGCGGAGGTTGCAGCCCACATCAAGTTGGCTCTACCCTCATAGTCATTAGGATTATCTATAACATATCGACCTTGATCTATTAATGTTAATAATAGCCCCTCCGCCCATCTATCCTGAACAGGGGTATTTATATCAGTGGTTAGATACTGTTCTAAAACATGAACATAGGCATCGACTACACCGTTTGCAACCTGGGATGAAGGAAGTGAGAATGTAGTTGATGGATCTAAAATAGAGAATTTAGGATATACAGAACTGTTGGAAAATGCCATTTTTTCACCTAACTCACTATTAGATATAACAGCACTACAGTTCATTTCAGAACCAGTAGCAGGTAGGGTTAATACTGAACCATACTCCATTGCGTTATTAAAATTATTCTCTATAACAATACTTTGCCATGGGTCATCATAATTATTTACAGCTGCTGCTGCAATAAATTTAACAGCGTCTATAACAGATCCACCACCTACAGCAAGAATAAAGCTAACATTATTAGACTTAATAACATCCACAGCCTTCATACATGTTTGGAGTGTAGGATTACTCTCTATACCTGCAAACTCAACAACATCATGATTTTTAAGGTTATTAATTACTTGCTCATAAACTCCATTAGATTTTATAGACCCTCCGCCATAAATTATTATAACTTTTTTATTAGAAGGAACTAAACTACTTAAATTCGAAATTGTCTCTTTTCCAAACAAGATCTTTGTTGGATTGTAAAAAGTAAAATTATTCATAAAAAAAGAATATCAGTTTATTTGTAAAATTAGAATAAAAATTGTAGTATTTACGTAAAAGAGGACTTAAATAATGGAACAAAAGACTTTAGAAGAGCACAAAGAGTACTTAAGAGAGTGTACTAAGCTAGGTTTATGGGCTGTAGCTGACTGGGTAAATAAACATCCACAAGAGGATATTGTGGAGGTATTAGATGAGAGAACCGCGATTGTTAATCACACAGTTTTTAATAATAAAACTCTTTATGACTTTCCAAACTTCACTGGAGATGAATGGCCAAAACTAAAAGAAGAGCTAAAAGATATATACAAAAACAGTAGTAATCCATCCCAATTTGAGGAACTCGCTTTTAAGATAGTAGAACCGTATATCTACGGTAGAGCCGAGAAGGACTTACAGAGTATTAATGGGGGTAACAGTAAAAGTTGGGTTAGATATGATCTAAATAAAGATGAAGAGTATTTAGAAATACATATGGAAAACTCACTATACCCTAAATCATTTTTGGCTGATGAAAAATATTTTTACGATAAACTTAAAATTGCTGTTCTAGATGCAGAGAAAAGTGGATTTAAAGGTTTATGGACCTGTAGCTGGTTAAACGACCTGCCCTCTTGGCAGAAACTCATGCCAAAGGAGTGGAATGAGTCTATAAATAACAGAAGATGGGACTTTGAGTGGCATCTTGGTTTTTGGGGACAATTTTTAACTGCAAACCAGTGTTTCAATTATAAATTAGGGAAAAAATTTAGAGAAACAGGTAAAATCCCCTACCCAATGAGCAGAGCAAAAGCTAGTATAGAGGTATTCAAAAAACACTTAGGAATTTAAAATGCAAAAAATAATCTATATAGCTGGTTTTAGACAACATGCAGGAAAGACATTTACAAGTCTAGGTATAATCTCAAGACTAAGAGAGGTCTACTCTCCTAATGAGATTGGATATATTAAACCTGTAGGCCAAGAACTTTTCACCCTTCCAGATGGAAGAAAAATTGACAAGGATGCCATTATAATAAAAGAGTATGCTTTGCCATCCCTTAATCTAGACACAGTCTCCCCTGTCCGGTTAGGACGGGGTGTTACAAAATCTTACCTTGAGTCCCAAGATCAGGAGCTTTTAACAAAGGAGTACTGTAGATCAATTGATGAAGCGATTTCCAAGCTAAAGGATAAAAAAATTATAATTGCTGAAGGTACAGGACATCCAGGAGTGGGAGGTATTGTAAACCTTTCTAATAGCGACGTAAGTATAAGATTAAACTCGGATATTATCTATTTAGCCGGAGGTGGTATAGGTAAAACCCTAGATATGTTAGAAGTTGATCTAAACTATTTTCACTCTAAGGGAGCTAGGGTTAAGGGTATAATATTTAACAAACTTATACCAAATAAAATTGATGATATGAAAAAACATATTACGGAAGAGTATATTACAAAAAGATTTAGTAAGGATGGGTCTCCAATACATATTTTAGGTTGGATGCCCGAGGTTAAAGGCTTAAATAAACCCTCTATGCGACTAATAAAAAAGAGTTTTCAGAATGCAATAATCGCAGGGGATTCAGATGAAACCCAATGGAATAGGCCTGTAACAGGGGTAACAATAATTTCCCAATCCTATAAAAAAGTAAACCCACAGGAGAATGTAAAAGCTGGAAGTGTTATTATCTTATCATCTAACTCCCTAAGGCGACTAAAAAAGATACTTGTTTATACAAAAAGCCAAGCTCCTCAGGATAGAATTGCAGGCTTTATATTTACATGTACCAAAAAGCAGGAGAGCTTTCCTAAGAGTTTAAAACTAGTAACCAACTACAAGGTTCCTGCAATCTATGTTAGGGAAGACACTTCAACAGCAGATGAGATTCTATATAAATGTATAAAAAATACAAAACTCCAGTCCCACGAGACAAAAAAGAGTGACCAA
Organism: Thiospirochaeta perfilievii; assembly: GCF_008329945.1. Lineage (NCBI taxonomy): Bacteria > Pseudomonadati > Spirochaetota > Spirochaetia > Spirochaetales > Spirochaetaceae > Thiospirochaeta > Thiospirochaeta perfilievii. The sequence goes on from NZ_CP035807.1 coordinate 1,798,040, forward strand.
ATTATAAAAGCGTTCAAAGAGAATTTTGATCTAGAGAAATTTAAGAACTCATTCTTAGGATAATATTACAATTTCATTACAAAATAAAAAAATTATTGAAGCTTTAATTTCTACTTGATATCTTTTTTACATAAGTATGGAGGTATCATGATTGAAATTAAAGATCTTGAGAAAAATTATGGTTCAACAAAGGCTGTAAAAGGTATTAACCTATCAATTAATTCAGGTGAAATCCTCGGACTTCTTGGACCAAATGGTGCTGGTAAAAGTTCTACACTAAGGATTTTAACAGGATATTTAAAACCTAGTTCAGGAACTATTTTTGTAAAAGGTTTAGATGTAAGGGAGAGCGAACTAGAGATTAAAAAATTAATAGGCTACTTACCAGAGTCTGCCCCCTTATACTCTGAAATGCTTGTTTATGACTATCTAATTTACATTGCAAACCTAAGGGGTTTAGATAGTGAAAACATAGAGCCTAGACTAAAGGAGTTAGCAGATCTATGTGGAATTAGAAGTGTTATGCATAAGAGTATAAACTCATTATCAAAGGGTTATAAGCAGAGGGTAGGCCTAGCTCAAGCGATGATGGATGACCCTGAAATTCTTGTTCTAGACGAGCCAACAACTGGTTTAGACCCTAACCAGATAGTTGAGATTAGAAATATAATCAGAGAAATTGGAAAAACCAAAACAGTAATCTTTTCAACCCATATACTTAGTGAGGCAGAGGCAACATGCGACCGTATAGTAATTATAAATAGTGGAGTTGTTGCCGCAGATGGAACCCCTGCCCAGTTAAAACAGATGATGGAGGGGGACTCTAAGGTTGAACTAACCCTAAAGAATTCTAACATTGAGGATTTAGAGAGACTCCTAAGTCAAATTCCTCAAATTGAATCCTATAAAATCATGGAGAATAACAACAATTTAGATGTATCTATATTTGCAAAAGAGGACTTAAGAGAGACTCTATACCTGAAGATAAAGGATACGAACTGGATTCTTTTATCCCTTTCTCTTGAAGTAAAATCTTTAGAAAACATATTTAGAAAACTAACTAGGGAGCAGATCGATGAGTAGAAAATCAGTTTTAAGCATAGCCAAAAAAGAGTTTAAATCTTTTTTTGTAACCCCTGTAGGATATATAGTTATAGGTTTGTACCTTGTAGTCTCTGGATGGTTTTTATTCTCTACTATATTTTTATCAAAATCAGTCACTTTAAGGGACTTCTTCTCCTTAATGCCTATGATTCTATCATTTATAATTCCAGCATTAACTATGAAGAGTTTCTCCGAGGAGTATAAAACAGGCTCCTATGAGATGTTAGGGACTCAACCTATTACAACTATGGATATAACAATTGGGAAAGTTTTAGCAACCTGGGCTTTTGTTATTGTTATGTTATTACCAACCCTATCCTACCCACTATTTTTATCAACACTTGGAGATTTAGATAACGGTGTGGTTCTAAGTGGATATATTGGAGCTTTTTTATTATCAGGGAGTTTTACAGCTATTGGAACCCTCGCTTCCACTCTAACAAAAAATCAGATAATAGCCTTCTTAATAGGAGCTGTTATCTGTTTTGTTTTAACAATAATAGAGGGGATGGTAATCCTACTACCAAAAACAGTAGCAGGGTTTATACAGTACCTATCTGTTGGTTACCACTTTAAAAATATATCCAAGGGAATAATAGATTCAAGGGATTTAATATACTTTTCTTCCCTAATCTTTCTATCTATTTTAGCCACAGGACGGAGGGTTAATAAGTAATGAATAAATTAAGATATATACTATATGTAGTAGCAATTATACTATTAAACATTGTTGCAACTACGCTCTTTTTTAGAATAGATTTAACAGAAAACAGGTCCTACTCACTATCAGATGCGAGTAAGGAGTTAGTAAAAAATCTAGAAGAGCCACTAACTATTAAGGTCTTTTTATCCCAAAACTTACCTGTACCATATAACACTTTAGAGCGGGATATTAGAGACATATTAATGGAGTACAAGTTAAAAGCAAATAAGCATTTTAATTATACTATAGACCTGATAGATAAGGAAAACAGAGGAAATATATCCCCAGAAACCTACAATATCTACCCTGTAAATATTCAAAATATAGAACAGGATGAGGTAAAAGTTGTTTCAGCTTATATTGGTATAGCATTTATTCATGGGGATCTTGTAGATACTATCCCAGCTATTCAATACAACCAAAATCTAGAACTGTTATTAACAAATAAGATTAGAACATTAACAGAAAAGTCCACATCTCTTCTCGGGTTAGAGGATAATATTAAAATTAAATTATATATTTCTCCTATTTTATATAGACTTACAGATGAATTAGCTAAATATAAGGATCTAGTTAAAGAGTTAGTATCAGAAATGAACAGCGAGTATTTTAATAGACTAGATTATGAATTTATAGAGGCAGATGAAAATGATATTACCTCTACCAAAGATAATTACAGTGTCACAACCCTTAACTTAGAGGATGAAAATGGAGAAGTAACTAGAGCCATTTCCTCAATTATTATAAAAAATGGTAAAGAGTCTGAAGTTTTAGACCTAATAAATCAGGATATTTTTGGTAGAACTGTAATTTCCAATGGTGATGAAATTAGAGATAACATAAAAAGCAGTGTAAATAAGATGATTGGTAGTAGTACAAAGATTGGTTACCTTGTAAGTAACGGAACAATCCCTATGAACCAAAATCAGATGATGAGCTTTACAGGGCAGCAGGAGCCAACAATCAACAACCTAAGTTCTATAATAACCCAGGACTACTCTATGGCTGCAGTGGATTTAAGTAAGGGAGTTATAAATAGTGATATAAAAACCCTAATTATAGCTAGACCTACAACAAAATTCTCTAATAGAGAACTGTTTCTTTTAGATCAGTTCCTACTTAAGGGTAACTCTATATTATTGGCTATGGATCAACTTACAATGGATATGGAAAAGAGTAACCCTAACTATGGTATTGAAGCTTATAAAGAAGTTGATCATGGGTTGTTAGACCTCCTTAAAAACTACGGTATAGAGGTTCATAACAATATGGTAATGGATCAAAAATCCTTTAAACAGGTTCAAAGGGATGCTAGTGGCAGCATAATTGAATCACAAATATATTTTGCGCCTTTAATCCAGAAAGAGAATATGAATAGGGACCTACCAATCATAGATGGAGTTAATGAGTTAATAACCTTTAGAATGGCACAATTATCAGCTGTGGCACCAGAAAAACAGGGAATTGAAACTATTTTTACAACAACAAATAATGGATGGTTAGTTGATAAAGAGAGTTTATCCCTAAATCCTTCAAGGATAGTTCCAGGGTCAGAAAAGGATAAATACAGTATAGCACTATTAAAAGATGGACATTTTACAAGTTTTTTCAAGGACAAACCAGTTCCTCCAAAGCAGACCCAAGAAGAAAGTGAAGACCAAGATGTAAATGAGATAGTTGGGATTGAAGGAAAAGAGAGTGTTATCCCCCAATCTAATAGTGGAAAGTTAGTTGTTTTAAGCTCCTCTGACATGGTTACAGACTCTATTTTAAGTAAAAACTACAACTCTAACATTGTATTTACCCAAAACATTTTAGACTATCTCTCAGGAAGAGAGGATTATATTGAAATGAGGAGTAAAGGTGTTTTAAATAGACCTATGGTAGAGACAACAATACTTAAAAGAAACTTTATAAAGTACTTTAATATTGTGGGACTTCCTATATTAGTAGCAGTTGCCGGATTAATTTCCTACCTGTTATGGTTACAAAAGAAGAAGAGAATTTACCACTTATTTATGGAGGATAACAATGAAAAATAGAGTTGAGATATATATACTATTAGGATTAATCGCTATTTTTTCACTATATATAATTTTACGAAAGGATCAAAATATTAATTACCAAACTCCTAAGTTAGAAGATGTAAAACAAGGGGAGGTAACCAAGGTAACATTTAATAATCTCTCCATACAGAAGGATGGGGATAACTGGTACCTACCCTCAGGGTATAAGGTTGATGAAAATAGTCTTAAAAGAGTTACAAATGAGGTAGCAAACATTAAAATTATTGATAAGATCTCAGAGAGTGATGATTTAAAAAGATTTGGTTTAGAAACTCCACTTAAGTTAGAAGTTTTTAAGAATCAAAAAAGTGTAATTAAGCTAGATATTGGATCAACATCATCAACTGGCAACTATACATAAGTCAAAATCCCCGATGTAAAAGGGATATTCTCTATTAGAGGTGATTTTAGACAACTACTAGATAGGAATGAGGAGAGCTTAAGAAACAAGGTTGTACTCTCTACCTCTAATATAACAGAGGTCATAGTAACTAAGGGTGAAAAGATTATAACAAAGAGTGGGGATGAAGCTAAAGAGCTACAATTTCTAGGGGAAATTAGTGCTAGTAATTTTAAGGAGCTGAAAAGAGACGAACAACTATTAACCCTAGCAATTAAGGATATTGGAGTTGATAAAACTCTAATAATCTATAAAGAGGTCGACGGTGAGTATCCTGCTACATCATCAGAGGTAGACTTTCCGTTTACACTTCCAGAGTATATAGTTAATAAGATTAAGGATATAAAGTAATAAAAGGGGGCTATAGTTCCCCTTTACTCTGCACAGAGCCTATTTTTCCCCGCTTTCTTAGCCTTATATAGAGAAATATCGGCTCTTTTTACAATTGACTCTATATTTTCATATTGATGATGATAACAACAAGAACCAATAGATATAGTTATTTTGATATCTGGGTATTTAACAATTCTAATCCTACTAACCTTATTAATAATTCTATTTAACTTATTTGAAGCCCCATCTTTATCACTTCTTAATAGAACCCCAACAAACTCCTCTCCTCCATATCTAGCAAAAAGATCATTTGACCGTAATTGGTGTTTTATTAGTTGGGCAACCTTAATTAAAACCATATCTCCAACATCATGACCATAGTTATCATTTACACTTTTAAAATCATCAATATCCACCATAAATAGTGTAAAACTATCCTTGTGTCTTAGTGTTGAGTTAAACTCTCCTCTAAACTGCTTAAAAAACTCTCTCCTGTTATATATCCCTGTTAGATGGTCTATCGAAGCCATTGTTTTTAACTTATTATGAAGTAAAACACCAGATATAACTCCAGAAATCTGTCTACAGATAGAAGAAAATATCTCCTTATCACTATTTATAATTGTACTTCTGGGTGTTATACCAACAAATAAAACTCCAACCCTACTACTTGCGGTATAGAGGGGAAAACAAGCTCCTCCAATTAGGTTATTATTAAAAAGTAGACTCTTAAAGTCCCCATCCTCAATAGCCCCTGTTAAAACCTCAGAAATTACCATATTTGAAAAACTGTTATATATTAATTCCTTACCACAACTAAAACTTAAAAGAGTATCTATATCTTCTTTAGAAAATCCAACAGAGTAAGATATATTCAATTTATCATTATCATCTAAAACAAATAAAACAGACTTCTGTGTATAAAACCTTTCACCTATTAAGTCAAAAATATTCTTATAGAGCTCATCTTGGCTACAATCAATAGAACTCTCGGAAAAGACATTATTTAGTATATTCAAATCCTCTTGAATTTGACGGATATCTTCACTATTTTTCTCAATTGTGAACCGATATATTGAGTTTCTTTTTAATAATACAGAGAAATTCCATAAAAGAAAAAAGAGGGAGTACAAAATAATATAGAGGGAGGTAAAAATTGTGTGCCCATTAAGGGTGAATCTAAATAGCGATAAGATTGCAACAAATAATAATTCCCAGATAAATAGGGATAATAATTTTCGTTGCTTATTTATTGTCTTTACAATTAGAAGAGCAATACCATAAAGAAAGAGGATAGAGAGGCCTATTGAGACTAGAATGTAGCGGATTTCAACAGAGTCAAATAAGGATAAAAGAGTAAACAATACAGTATTAAATATGATGCTAAATAAGAGTATTTTTTTATAATTAAGAGTAACATCATAGAGTTGTAATGTTGTAAAAAGAACAAATAAGGACCCCTGGATTACAAATATAAGAGATAGGTTATGGGTAAATATACTACTTATATATCCAGTTAACAGAAATAATAACGTTCCTAAAAAATGAAAGACATTTGCAAAAATATTGCTCTTAACTACCTGCCTATTACTCCAGCTTAGTTCAATGAACAATATTAATATAAATACTAGAGGAATTAATAATCCCTCTATTAATAAACTTTTTTCATTTAACATATTTTAATGCTAATATCGATCTAACCCTATGTCAAAGTTTTTAATCGAGTGGGTAACAGCACCGCTTGAAATTATATCGACTCCAGACTCAGCTACAGCTCTTATTGTCTCTATGGAGATGTTTCCAGAAGCTTCTGTTGTCATTCTACCATTTACAATTTTAACAGCCTCTTTTAATGTTTCAGGACTCATATTATCAAGAAGAACAATATCTACAGGATTCTCCATTAGCTGCCTTAGTTGATCTAAAGTATCCACCTCTACTTCAATTTTAACAGTGTGGCCAACATACTCTTTAACCTTATTTACAGCATCATTAATAGATTCGCTAAAAGCTAAGTGGTTATCCTTTATCATAACTGCATCATCTAGACCAAACCTATGGTTAATTCCACCACCTACTTTTACAGCATACTTCTCTAGGGCTCTAAGCCCAGGTGTTGTTTTTCTAGTATCTGCAACTCTAGCTCCAGTTCCCTCAATCTCCTTAACAAGTCTATTTGTAAATGTAGCTATACCACATAACCTTCCAAGAAGGTTAAGGCAGGTACGCTCAGCTGATAACATTGCTCTAACATTTCCTGTAATTTTTACAATTTTATCCCCTATAACAACACTTTCTCCATCTTTTTTATATATTTCAAAGGTAACTTTTTTATCTAAGGCTTTAAAAGCGTATAAAGATGCTTCGAGACCGGCAATAACTCCATCTTCCCTAGCTCTTAAAACAGTCTCCCCAGTAGCATCTTCAGGGATTAGAGCATCAGTTGTTAAGTCTCCTCCCTTACTAAAATCCTCTAGTAAAGCTTTTTGTATAATCTCTTTATACTGGATTTTCCTAATATTCATACGCTGTCTCCTTCGATTTTTATTCTGTCCCACCTAATGGAAGTATTTGGATAATCCTCCCTGTAGTGGGCACCCCTACTCTCTTTCCTATAAATTGCAGAGCCAATTAAACTTAACCCTAAGCTAACCATATTATTTAGCTCTAACCACTTAACAACATGTCTATATGTTAAGTTATTCCCACTGTAAATAGGGGAGTTAATAATCATTTTTTTAAGCTCAATCAATTGAGTCTCACCTTCTAGCAGAGAGCTCTCATTTCTAATTATTCCACAGTTATTATACATAATACCCTGTAGTTTACTTCGATAGAGATCTATATCAACTAAATCTAATATTCTGCTTAAATCAGGATATTTTGGGTCAATATCTACTAACTCATGATCCTCACTCAAAACTCTTTCTACTTCAGATTTACCGTATACCAGACACTCTAATAGAGAGTTACTAGCCAACCTATTTGCTCCATGAACTCCTGTATAGGAAGCCTCTCCAGCTACACCTAACCCACTTGGGAGCTCTCTATTTATATCTACGCCACCCATAACATAGTGGACTGCAGGTGTTATTGGGATCAACTCTCTATTTGGATTTAAACCAACCCTTAAACAAAATGAAGATACTGTTGGAAATTTATTACCTAGATCATCAATTGGTTTAAGGTCTATAAATATTTCATGACCAAGTTTCATCTCATTCCATATTGCCCTAGAAACAACATCCCTAGGAGCTAGCTCTTTTAGAGGGGAGTACTTTCCCATAAATGGTGTTCCATCACCTCTAACAAGAAGTGCTCCATCCCCTCTTAGTGCCTCGGTTAATAGCATTAAGGAGTCTCCACTCTTAACATTTAGAGCAGTAGGATGAAACTGAACCATTTCAATTTCTTTTAATTTAAGGTTTGCCCGAAGGGCTATGGCCATAGAGTCCCCTGTGGCCTCAACTGGGTTTGTAGTATGTCCAAATAGTTGGCCTAGTCCACCTGTTGCCAATAGAACTCTTTTTGATCTTATGGTTATAAAACCATCATTATCACTATAAACGGTAATACCTTGAACTGAATTATTTTCTATTATTAGATCACATACAAAAACACTATGTTTCCAAGAGATATTTTTTCGCTTTAAAGCCTCTTCATATAGGGTTTTAACAAGAATCCTGCCAGTAGAATCTCCTCCAGCCTTTAAAACACGTCTCCTAGAGTGGGCACCCTCTCTATTTCTATCCAGTTGTCCAGAGCCTGTTTTATCAAACGCCATATTTATTTTTAATAGGTTCTCAATAGCTGGTACACCCATCTTAGTTAAAAATGAGATCTGATCTGATCTCCCTGAGTAGACCCCAGCTTTTATTGTATCGTTATAATGAAGGGATGCAGAGTCATCACTACCTACAGAGGCAGCAATACCTCCCTGGGCAAGAGGGCTACTTCCACTGGAAAAAGAACTAGTCTTTGTTATTATTAAAACACTCTTATTACCAGACTCTAGGGCTGCTGTTAGTCCTGCAGCACCAGAACCTACTATAATAAGATCGTAAATGGTGTTTTCTACCACTATTTTACCTCAAGCATCCTCTCTACAGATCTCTTAGCACCATCTATAACCTCAGGTGCAACAAATACTTCTGGGGACATAGTTTCCATAGTCTCTAAAACGTTTTCCAAGGTAATTTTCTTCATATGAGGACATAGATTACAAGGCCTAACAAACTCAACATCAGGATACATTCCTGTTAAATTATCACTCATAGAGCACTCAGTTACCATTAAAACCTTTTTAGGCCTTCTATCTTCTACAAAATTTATCATATCTGCTGTGGAACCAGAAAAATCCGAGGCCTCAACTATCTCCCTTGGACACTCTGGATGAGCAATTACAACTAAACCATCATGGGCTGCCCTAAATTCATTTATACTCTCCACAGTAAAGAGTTCATGTACTTCACAACTACCCTTAGACCACTCAATTAATTTTTTATCAGTCTGAGTCTGCATATTTCTACATAAAAATCGGTCTGGAACAAATAGAATCTCATCACTATCTATGCTCTCAATTATTTTTAAAGCATTTCCTGATGTACAACAAATATCAACTTCAGCCTTTGTCTCTGCTGTAGTATTTACGTAGGTAACAATAGGAACACCAGGGTGCTCCTGTCTAAGTTTTTTTACATCTGCACCTGTTATAGAGTCGGCTAATGAGCAGCCTGCAGTTGGATCCGATATTAAAACTCTTTTATCTGGGCTTAATACTTTTGTTGTTTCAGCCATAAAGTAAACACCACAAACAAGTATCGTATCGGCATCAGTTTTTGCAGCCTCTCTAGCTAATCCCAACGAATCTCCCTTTATGTCAGATATACAGTGAAAAATATCCGGTGTCATATAGTTATGTGCCAAAATTAGGATGTTTTTCTCTTTTTTAAGCTGATTAATTCTATAAATATATGGAGCTTTTACTTCCCATTCCATTCTTGGGATAACATCTTTTACTAGCTCATATAGATGATCTGTAGCTTCTTTAACTTCTTTTGAATACTCTGGTAAAACACCCATAAGGACTCCTTATTAATACTCATAATGAGCATAATTAATTTATACTCTTTATGAGCATATTCCTCTTACAAGGTAAAAAAGTCAAGACTAGCCTTAAAAAATATTATATAATTTAAGTTATGATTATATTATTACTACTCCAGTTAACATTTATGAATAACCTAAATAGCCAGATAGATCTCTGGTTAAACAATCAAATAACTAACTTAGAAGTCATTGATTACTTAATAGAAGAAGAAAAAAAAGGGCTAACAAATTATGAGTTAAGCCTAAACTATCTATTAATGGGTCGAGCCTATCTTGCAGATGAGAACTCCAAAACTTCGATAGAGTTTTTTGAAAAGTCCATAGATTTTGCTACTAGGGCTAATAAAAAAAAGGAGAGCTCTGATAACTATAGGGTAATATCAGAAGCTGGAAGCTATATTATGCTTCAGAAGGGAATACCATATATAATAAAAAACTCAAAGGATATAAATGACCAGGCTTTAAGATCCCTTGAACTTGATAAAGACAATATACGCTCCTCTATTATAGTTGCTAATGGATTAATAAATGCTCCTAAGTTCTTTGGTGGGGATATAAACCAAGGCATATCAATTCTTGAATCACTAGATACAAACCAGTGGCCTAAAGAGGTAGAATTTGATAGATTAATAGCCCTTTCTAATGCATATGAGAAGAAAAAGAGTAAAAACAATGCTATCAATAGTGCTAAATTAGCCCTAAGAATTTACCCGAATAACAAAAAGGCAAAGGAACTACTACTTACCCTTGAAGGGTAGATTTAAACCAATATTTATTCTCTCAGCTTCTACACCGCTTCGAAAGCTATAGGTGGCTGCAGGCCTACCAGGCCCACTGGAGTCCTCGTTCCCAGTCTCGATAACAAATTTCCCCTGTTTTATATATCTTCTAAAATTTTGTTTATGCATAAGAACACCGGTTAAACTCTCATATACTCTCTGTATTTTTAGTAGAGTAAACTCCTTAGGAAGAAGTTTAAAAACAATGGGTCTATAGGGGATTTTACCCCGAACTCTTGCTGTTGTAGAAGCAAGTATTCTTCTATGGTCTCCTTCCATAGATACTCCAAAGGCTTGGGATAACTTTCTATACTCCTTATCCTCAATTTTTTTACATGTAATTGGTAAAATATAACCAGCACTTTTTGCCCAGTCATCCCAATCCCTATGGGACTCTTGAACTAAGCCAGCCTCATATAAAACCTCGTATCGAAATAGAACCTTACTCATATCCCAGGTCTCAAAATCGCCAAAATTAACCCTTACACGTTCAAGGCGAAGTTCCCTCTCAGCCTCATCTAAACCCTCTGATACCCAGTTTAAAATATTCGGCTTTATTACATCTGTAACAATCCTAGGAACTCCACATCTAAAATCCTCCCATGGGAAAAAAGAGTATAGATTTACCCAACGACCAGGAAGATTTTTATCTGTTTTAACATAGGGTATTAATGCGTAATAACCAACTGTTACATTTCTGCTTCCGTGCCTACTAACACTATTTCTATTCCAGTTACCATATGTATACAGTTGTTCTACATAGTCTAATTTTTGCCCTGTTTGCTCTTGTACCCATGACCGTAAACCTAACTCTAGCGTTCTATGTTTACCAGGAGAGAAGGCACCACTTGGCAGGGAAAGTGGGGACTGTACAGTCATAACCTGGGGTTCACTCTCCTTAACCCTTAAAATCACAGCTGTTAAATCGACAGTAATGGCATCTTCTCTATTCAAAACGCCTTCTTCTTTTTAAAATAAGTATTATGATTATTGAAATAGTAAGTAAAAGTCCAATTATTACTGGAACATTGTAACTACTACCTTCCTTTTTTACTAAAATTTCCTCAGAAACTTCCACCGGGATATTACAAATACCCGCTTTATCACAGGTTTGGAACCCAAGAATTACGTTTATATTGTAATCCCCCTCTTCAACACCATCCTTTAAAAGCAGTCTTCCCTCTAGACTTAGTTCTTTAGAGTAATAAACATCTCCACTCTCTTGTAGCTCTCCATCGGGGTAACCTGTAAAAACAAAATTATATTCATCTGACTCAATGGTTAAAAATAAGAAATTTTCATTTAGAATTATATATTCATCTCTATTTAAAAATATTTTTGCTATAACTCTATCACTATTAGTTGTTATAGAGACTTTATTCCCGCTAAAGACATTAAAAGTTGTAATAAAAATAAGTATAATAAGTAATCTCTTCATAAAAACTCCCTTAATTCATCATTACAGAATTAGCATAAATTAGCCATAAAAAACTGATAAAATAGAGAGCTCGTTGATAAACTCCCCTATTGATACTCTTTCTTCCTACCTGGATTGATAGATATAGGTTTAATATTAATACCATAATATTTATAACTCTATTTAGACTTCCTAATTCGACAAATAACTTCATAACAATTAGTAGAGATATAGAGAGCCCAGAGAGTTGGTTGAATAAAGAGTTTAATTTGAACTCCTTAATGGAGTAGAAAACCAAGTGTTCAAAGGGTTTTGTAGAAAAGACACCTGAGAGATATGTAAAGATGGAGAAAAAACCAAGGGGAACATAGTAGTAGGGTTCATTAACTGCATCGTTTATATTAACAATAATACCGGCAAAAATAATAATACCTAAACCTTTAAAGCCCCACTGCATTGTGCTTCTATTTTCGTATGACTGGCAAGCTAACTCATTTAAAGTATTAGACCTACTGTTATACTCCTGGGGAGCCATCCCCTGGGCAATGAATGTAACTATACCAAAATAAACTACTGCAGAAATTACAAATATTAACATATGATAACTTTATCCTAAAAAAGATTATCTCTAAAGGTTTTTTTTACTTTTTTACAAACTATTTAATTGATTTATATTACAAATAAATATAGCATACTTAATATATAGTAAAAAAGAGAGGTAGTATGGATCCAATAATCATTGTAGTTATAGTAGGAACATTTTTTATATTTAAATTATTAACTGGAAGAACATCATTAAAGAGTGCTGATGCAAAAAAAATAGTATCAGAAGGCGGAAAAATAGTAGATGTAAGATCCCCTGGAGAGTATAAAAGTGGACATTTTAAAGGCGCCATAAATATTCAACACGATAAGATTATTAATGGTGCAAAAAAAGCTAAGCTTAGCAAAGACAGTCCAATTATTTTATATTGTGCAAGTGGGGCAAGATCATCTGTTGCAAAAAGAGTGTTAAAGTCCGAGGGATATACAAACATTCATAATGCAGGGACCCAGGGCAAACTAAAAAATCTTTTAAGTTAAGTATGACTCATACTCTTCAAGGGTTAATCGCCCTTTTGAAGAGATATCGTATACACCCCTAGCCTCAGATTTAACAAACCAACCATAATAATTTTTATATAAAATAGAGTAGGTTTTAGGAGAGGTTCCCAGTTTAATTAGTTGAGAACTTGTTTTAGGTCCCTCTTTAATCAAAAGTTTAGCGATTTTTATAGAAGACTCCTTATAGGCAGTCATAAGCTTAACCCCTACAGAACCACCACGATTATAGTTTCCACTCCTTCCATTGATCTCCCCTATTATACTACTTCTATATTTTAGCTTTCTTTTTCTAGAAAACTCTTTAGGTTCTAAAATAACATCAACTCGACACCTTTTTTTAAAAAAGTTACTGTTATTAGACCTAACTCCAATCGCTTTAAGAGTTTTAAAAGATATTTTCTATTGGGAATTCTTTTACCATCTAAAATTGGAATTGCAAGGTAGACACTGTCACAAAACTCCTGCCTATCTACACACTGATAAATCAACTTTAAAGAAACAGAGGTTTTACACTCAACGACAATAAGATTATCATCTTTAATTGCGGTAATATCACAACCTTTAACTTCACTTCTAACCTTATAACCTAATTTCTCCAGGTACTTTTCAATTGGTACAGATATATCTACTTCCTTAATCATAGTCTAGTTTATAATATATAAATCTTGTAGGACAATAAGCTTTTAAGTATAATTAAAATAAGGTTGGGATTGTGTTAGAGTATCAAAAGGTAAAATTATTAGAACAGTATGCTAGACACATACTTAAATTAGATACTTTTTTACTAAAGGTGGTTGGGTATAATCCAGAAGAGAGTCGTTTAAAAATTGATGATTATCTTCTCCACTGCTCCCCTGCTTCTATATCTCTGCAGAGTTGTTCTTTGGTTTTATTCCTAGGAAAAAACGAAATTGATTTTTTTAAGAAGTTTGAAAAAAAATTAGTCTCTCTAAATTTAGCATTTGATTCTACATATTTTGGCTCACCGGTCTCATTCTATATTAAGGGCAGAATGGAGAGTATCAATGCAATGAGAGAGAATGTATATATGTTAGACTTTACCCTAACCAACATACCCGAAACCTATAAAGAGATATTTTTATATCTTTCCAATATCTCTTCTTTATATAAGAAACTGTACAATACAAAACTTACTGAAAATCAGAAAATAAGTATCAATAAAATTCCAATAGACAAAGTTCAAATATTTAAAGATGGAGTTTTAATCTGCCATGGTAGAATTGCAAGCTTATCAAATAGACATATAGAGTTAGATCTAAGGCATAATCAAGTTAATTTGGAAATGGATAAAACTTACAAATATACGATTCTCTACTATGGCCGGGGAATAAATTTAACTGGGAAAATAGTTAAAAGCCTACCATATCAATTTATATCGTCCCTAGATTTTAACCTTGAATATATACATATTATCTCTAAGTATATGAATATCTCTAATCAAACACCTGAGTCCGAATTTAGCGAAGAGCTTGAAGAATTATAATTAAAATAAAGGGAGTTTTACCTCCCCTAAAAACACCCTAATTTATATTAACTTCTATTTTTTTAGGTTGAACCTCTTCTTTTTTATTAACAACAAGTGTTAGTAGACCATTTTTCATGTTAGCTGAAACTTCATCAGGATTAACATCATCTGGTAACCTAAAAACTTTTTTAAAGGATTTAGAAAGTCTATTTCTTACGTGGTACTTATCCTTACTCTCTTCTTCATTAGTAATCTTCTCTTCCTTTACTTCTAAGACTAACTCCCTATCTTTAATTTCGATGTTAACACTATTCTGTTCTACACCTGGTATTTCAAAGGTTAGGGTATAACTCTTATCACTCTCTACAACATCATAAAGTGGAGAGAACTTTTCAATTACCCTATCCCCACCAAAAAAGTTGTTCCATACATTATCCATTACTTCATCTCTATATCTTAGTGTCATCTTTTTGACCCTCCTAATAATTTCTATTTCACTAACTATAAAGCAAAGAGTGTGCCAACTTCTAAACCCATATAAAGAGGTCTAGAATTGATTCATTAAGGCCAAAGAGTCAAAATTCCCCATAAGAGTTTAGTTCAGGTATAGGGTGTGTTGTTTTGTCACAGCCATAATAATTAGAGATACAAAATGGGTTAAAAGAATACATTTATTGTTTATTGGAGTTATAGAGACTCTAAACATGATCACAAAGTAAGATTAAAGGCTAAGCCGTATTAATAGAAGTTAAAATGTGTTGATAATATAGATATATACACTTACTATTATAATATGTCAGAAAATGAAAATATTAAATTGGCTGTATTAATAGATGCAGACAATGCTCAAGCATCAATTTGTGCAGAGCTATTAGGGGAGATTGCAAAGTTTGGAATCTCCAGTATTAAAAGAGCCTATGGGGATTGGACAACAACAAACCTTAAAAGCTGGAAACCCCACCTGCACAAACATGCAATTCAACCTGTGCAGCAATTTAGTTATACCCAGGGGAAAAACTCTACAGACTCATCCCTAATTATTGATGCAATGGACCTCCTCCACGAGGGAAACCTTGATGGATTTTGTTTAGTATCCTCAGATAGTGATTTTACGAGGCTAGCTACAAGAATTAGAGAGTCTGGACTTACTGTTTATGGATTTGGAGAAGAAAAAACTCCGGAACCCTTTGTATCAGCCTGTGATAAATTTGTCTTTACAGAGATCCTAAGAAAAAAGGATATAAAAGAGAAAAAGAATATGGTTAATAGGGATATAATTGAACACGCTGTAGAAGCTGTCTCTAAGGAGGATGGTTGGGCAACCCTTGCGGGAGTTGGTGGTTATATAAATAAAAACAACCCATCCTTCGATCCTAGAAATTATGGGTTTACCAAATTAAGTACACTTATAAAATCCCTTAGTTATATAGAGATTAAACTAGAACAGTTTAATGATGGCTCATCAAACTCTCATATATATGTAAGAACTAAGGATTAAATATAATACATGTGGGGAAGGCCCTTTCTTTCAAGGGCTAGATCCATTAGATGCTGAAATAGAGCTCTAAACTCAGGATAGTCTCTTGTTAAATCTTCAGGATGCCACTGAACTCCATAAACAAACTTATTACCCCTCATCTCTATAGCTTCAATAATACCATCCTGGGAGTAAGCAGATGCATAAAGCCCCTCACCGAACTCCTTAATTGCTTGGTGGTGAAAAGAGTTTACTAAAAAGAGTTTCTCCTTAAATAGAGTTCTAAGAGTTGTATTATCCTCTATAACAACCTTGTGATAGAGCCTATCAACTGGCATAGCTTTAGGATTATGACCAAATTCAGATCCAGTTTGAACCCTTATATCTTGAAATAGAGTACCTCCTAAGGCCACATTAATTATCTGTATCCCTCGACAGATACCAAAAACAGGGATACCCCTCTTAATAGCACCCTTAACAAGGGCAATTTCAAACTGATCCCTCTCAACAGAGAAGTATTCCACCTCATTAATAGGGTTTTCACCATATAGATAGGGAGAGACATCATCTCCCCCGGATATAATTAATCCATCTATTCGATCTAAATATGTTTTAGCAATATCAGGGTGGCGACACTCTGGAATAACTATAGGAATTCCTCCAGCCATCTCTATAGATTCAATATAGTGGTAACTAACATTAACCCTCTTTTTTTGGGGTGTTGGTTGGGTAAACGCTGTTAAACCTATAACTGGGATCATATCTATCTTCTCCTAATAGAGTATAATATACTCTTAAGAGAAAATATTGAAAAGGAATTAACCCTAACTTAGCCTAAGAATTCTACCCCACATACCAGAGACAGGAACAACAAAATCACTATGGGTAATATCGAACTCCTGGTTATTTAGTATGTCATATATTTTACCACTGTAATTAATTGGTAGGTCAAGGGTAATATTATCAAAACTTGAGTTAATAATAACCACAACTCTCTCCCCATTAAAAGACCTCTCAAAGGCTATTTGTTCCGGCTTTACCATTATCTCCCTATACTCTCCTAGCTTTAGGGCATCACAACCTAACCAGATACTGCTAAGTCTAGAAATAACATCTTTTAAATCTGACTTATAACTTTTATTAAGATCTAACAGGTTTAAGTTAGGCCTAATAACGCTATCCGAATGACCCTCTTTTACTCCTTCTACACCCCATTCACTTCCATAGTAGATTGACGGAACACCAGGTATTGAAAAAAGTAGAATATGCAGAGGGAATAAAAATGCCCTGTCTGACAGTGTAGAAGCAATTCTATTAACATCGTGGTTATCAACAAAGTTATATAGGGTTAGATCCTTATAAAGCCCTGATTCAGTATTAAAAAGCCTCTTTAAAGAGTGGGCTATTTCAAACATATTTCCATCATTTAAGCTTGAGTACATCCCTTTATAACACTCGTAGTTAGTAGTAGAGTTTAATATCTCAGGTTTAACCCAATTTGTATAATCTCCATGTATTACCTCACCCATTAACCAAAAATCCTCTTTAATTGTCTTGCTAAAGGTCGACAGATCCTTCATAAAGTCAAAATCTAAAACATCTGCAACATCTAATCGAAGTCCATCTATATCAAACTCTTCGACCCACATGGTAATCGCATTAAGAATATGGTTCTCGATATACTCATTTTTAAGATTAAGACCAGGAAGATTAAAATGTCCACTCCAACACCCATAGGAGAAATTATCACCTAATGGACTTGTACTATCAAAATTAACATCTTTAAACCACTGGCTATATATAGACTCCCTTCCCCTATCCTGTAGGTCCTTAAAGGCAAAAAAATCACGACTAACATGGTTAAAAACCCCATCTAATACAACTCTAATACCATTTTCATGAAGCTTTTTAATAACATTTTTAAGAGTGTCGTTAGTTCCTAATCTTCTATCCACTTTAAAATAGTCAACAGTGTCATAACCGTGGGCCTCTGACTCAAATAGTGGCCCTAAATATAGAGCGTTTACCCCTAAACTCTTTAGATGGGGGATCCAATCTAATATTTTGTACAATCTCTCTACAGGTTCTAAGTTATAATCATTTTTTTCTGGAGCACCACAAAACCCCAGTGGATAGATGTGGTAAAAAACTGACTCTTTATACCAAACTCTTTTCATTTACTATCTCCTATACATACCGTTCGGTATGGTTAAATTAAAAATTATGAAAATATTCCATACATAAACTGTCTACATGATTGATACACTTCTTTATCATCTAAGCTACAGTTTCCGTTAAAATAACTTGTTATATATGAGGTTATTACACCTAAAAAACTAATGGAATAGTTCAAACTTCTTCCCTTCATATTTCCATGGTCAGACTCAGCCTTAAAAAACATCTCTTCTAAAATCTTTTGCTGTCTATATATAAATGGATTAGCTATTAGTTTTGCATCACTATTTTTAGGGGAGTATATTAGGGTCAATATAAAATTATGTACTAAGCTATTTAATTTAGCAAACTCATAACAGTACTTTGTTACACTCTCTAGGGTAAAAACAATATCCCCATTGTAAAGGCTCTTTTCCTTAAGCCCGTTTAAGAAGGGTGTATAGTAGTAGTCAAGAACAGCCTCTAATAACCCCTGCTTACTACCAAAATAGTGGTAGAGTGTTGGTTTAGTTACGGCAACCGATTCTACAATTTTTTGTATTCCAACACTCTCATAACCTTGATCTGAAAATAGAGATAGTGCATTTTTTAGGATTTCTTCTCGTTTATTCATATAACCACTATACCGAACGGTATAGTGGTTGTCAATATCACTACTCTGGTTTTAGTGTAACTTTTACAAATTGATCATCTTTCAAGTATTGATTTGCTAAAGATATAAATAGATCCTCTGTTACAAAAGAAACATCTGTATCTAATATATTATCAAAATCTC
Organism: Thiospirochaeta perfilievii; assembly: GCF_008329945.1. Taxonomy (NCBI): domain Bacteria; kingdom Pseudomonadati; phylum Spirochaetota; class Spirochaetia; order Spirochaetales; family Spirochaetaceae; genus Thiospirochaeta; species Thiospirochaeta perfilievii. The sequence continues at coordinate 1,816,968 of NZ_CP035807.1, forward strand.
TATTTAATAAAACATCACTTGTTATACTATTCAACCAGTATGAATTATTTTCAATATTAAGCTCCATACTCATTAGGTAGTTAGCAATAACAGAGTCAAATACCTCACTATTAATAAAGCCTGATTTTAAAAGCTCTATTGTGTCATAGACAGCAGTTGATAACTCCTCCTCCCGTCCTGGTTCACAACCAAAAAAGACTCCAAACATATACTCTTTTACAGGATAAAGTTGAATATTAGAGAAGACAGAAACTCCATAGGTTCCACTTAACTCTTCCCTTATTTTTACTCGTAACTCCTCTTCTAAGTATGAAGAGAGAAGAGATAAAACAAATTCATCAGACTCATCACCTATAAAATTACCGTTATATATAATCTCAACTTGGCTCTTATCTTCAATTCCCTTAGCGATGTCCTCTTCAACTACACCTTCTGGAAGATTAATTTTTAAATCTTTAGCCTCTTCTTCTATACCAATAGTTTCTAGGGAACCTAAATATAACTCGAGAAGGGGTGTGATCTCATCTATATTAAAATTTCCTGTAAAGACATAACTAAAATCAGAAGGGTCCTTAAATCTATCCCTATATACATCTACTATCTCTTTAAAATCAATATCATCTAGGGATAAAAGATCCATAGGTTTAGACCTAAAGTGACCACCACCTAATATCTCGGTGATTCTATCATTAAAAATTGTCTGGGGAGAGTTACTTCTATTTTTAATATACTCAGAAACATTATTTAGCATCACTTTATATGAGTCTTGGCTAAACTCTGGGTTTGTAAAATATAGATGTAGTAGTTGCAACATAAGTTCAAAGTCAACAACATTAGATCCTCCAGAAAAGCCCTCAGTATAATCAGATATCCATGGCGAGAGAGAGACGTTCTTACCAGTTAAATATCTACCTAGTTCAATAGAATCAAAGCCATTTAATCCCGACATCTGAACTAAACTAGATGCCATAGATCCGGAGTAAAACTCGCCGTCCTCTACTAGGGATAGTCCACCATAACTAATAGCCGAGAACTGAATTTCATCAGCCATATAGTCTGTTGGCTTTAAATAAATTTTAATACCATTACTTAGGATAACAGTAGAAATTCCAGTCTCATTATCACTGATTAAACTCTCTAATTTACCTGGAGTTAAATCCTTATCAAAAAGAACTTTATCCACTACTTCCACACTATTTTTTTCAAAGCTAGTAGAAGAGACCTTTTTAAATAGGTTTAAAACTTCCGACTTTGTAGGAATATTATTATTACTCTCTGGCATATGAAGTGTAACTGTTTTATCAATACCATTAAAATAGTTTATTCCAGCCTCATTTACTTCATCTACAGTAATATCAGAGAGGAAGCTATTAAGTAGGGCTACCTCATCTTCTATATCCATAATAACTCCACCCTCTAAGTAGTAAGTAACTAAATCGCTGGCAATAGTTGGAGACTCAATATTCTCTCTTTCGTTATACATCTGGTTTAATATCATTGTAATTAAAGATTTTCCCCTCTCTAATTCATCAATATTAAATCCATGTTGATTAACTTTCTCTATTTCTGATAGTAGGGCTTCAAATCCACCTAAAATATTCTCATCAGGGGCTTGAACGGAAAATACCGCCATATCAAGCTCTCTATTAAGGGAAGAACTACCTGTTCCAGCATATAAAAATGGTGCTTCTGGCTGAGTATATATCTCTTCCATTCTAGTATTAAACATTAAAACACCAAGTAGTTCATTTATATAAGCTCTATAACTAGAAGCACTATCTGTAACTCTTTTTGGCTTTTTAATAAACATGGAGATATCATTATATGTCATCTCAGGGTCTGTTATTATCTCGACAGCTGTTCTCTTTATAATTGGGGAGTTATAGGTAACTTTTTCCCTACCCTTATACTGGTTAGTAAAGCTAAAGTGGGTTTCTATCTCTTTTTTAACATCAATATTTGTTAAATCCCCTACAACGATTACAGCCATTGATTCTGGCCTATACCACTCATTGTAGTAATCCCTTAATAACTGGGGGTCACAGTTTTTAACAACATCCATCTCTCCAATAGTTAACCGGCTAGCGTATCTTGAATCTTTAAATAGTATAGGAAATAACTTATCAAGGTAACGTCCTTGAACTCCTCGACCTCCACGCCACTCTTCAACAATTACACCCCTCTCCTTTTCAATCTCTTCATCTTCAAAGGATATCTGATGGGCCCAATCTTCTAAAATTTGAAAGGCGTTCTTAATTATTTCTGGTTTATCGGAAGGTATAGATAACTTATATACGGTTTCATCAAATGATGTATAGGCATTAATCTCTGGTCCAAATGCCATTCCTATAGACTCTAGATACTTTACTAGTCGATCTTTTTCAAAATTCTGAGTCCCATTAAATGCCATATGTTCAACAAAGTGGGCTAAACCTCTTTGGTTTTCATTCTCCTGGATAGAACCAGTATTTACAACAAGTCGCAACTCTATTCTATTCTCAGGCTTTATATTCTCCTGAAAAAGGTAGGTTAACCCATTATCTAAAACCCCTGTTTGGATTTTTGGGTTAAGAGTTAACTCTTGGTTATTTGGGGCTACACTAGTTTGACAACTAAGAAACCCCAAAATAACAAAAACTGTTAAAATTACTTTTAATTTTACTTTCACTATTATTCCTTTATATGTTTTTGATTGGACAAGTATACAAAGTTAAATAGCTGTAATCAAACCTTTTTTTTAACTAGCGTAACCTACAGAGATCACATAATATGGGGTATAATCCTCTGGGATATCTAATAACTCCTTTTCGTCAGTCGTTATTCCATCTGTAAAGTGGTATTTAATAAAACCATTCCAGTTAGTAACTAAACCAAAATCCTTTGCTGCCATAACAATTTTTTGTATAACATCTGCTATTAAATCCCCAATTATTTTTGTTCTATTTTTAACAGAGATCATAATAACAGTTGGAGCTCCATAAAACATATCAAAATCTGGGGTTTTTCCAAGCCTAGAAACAATGTCGATAGTGCTTTTTTTTACCATATCAACTTTTGTAATACAGTTTAACTTTTCCAACTTATCTTTATCTTGAATAACTGTAAATGATAGAAACTTTTCACTCATTCCATCAAACTTGGCCCTTCCAGCTTTAATTAAATCCTTAATTAGGTCATCACACACCTGTTTATCCATATATTTACGAATAGACCTCCAGGTTTTAAAAGAGTTAAGTGACATCTTCATGTTATTTTCTCCTTTTTAAAATTATTTATTAAGAAAGTCTCTAATTCCAGACTCTCTTTTTATTTTTTTCTTTACAGCAGTGATAATCTCACTATCCATAGCAAAAAGAGTAACCTTCTCCTTTGCCCTAGTCAACGCGGTATATAAAATTTCCCGGGTTAACATCTTTTCTGAGCCTTCAGGGACAATAATACAGACATTAGTAAATTCGGATCCCTGACTCTTATGTACTGTACCAGCATAGGATGTTTCATAATCTACAATCTTAGAGATTGAAACAACCTTATATCCGCTATTTTCCTTAAAGAAGGCGTATAAACCATTATTAAAAGCAAAAACGACCCCTCGATCACCATTAAAAAGTCCATTGATATAATCATTTTTTGTTATCATAATTGGTTCCCCATGATAAAACTGAGCAAAATATGGGTTAAAAAGTCTTTTCAACCTACTATTTATTGAATACGTACCAAACAACCCTTTTTTAGAGGGGGTTAATACTGTGAAATTGCTATATAATAAAAAGTAATCTTCAATTACAGCTTCAACATCTTTGTAATCTGTTACAGAGCAGTTAAATGTTGAGTTATCGCCTAAAGATTTATACCTATAATAAATCTCTAAAATAACAGAGTCTATATCTGGAAGAGGCTTTAATGTTACATCATCAGATCTATTTTTTATAAGTTCTAAAACACTTTCAAAGTCTCCATCAATAACTACTTTTGCAACACTCATTATACCTTTAGAAGATCTATATGTTTTTTCTAAAACAGATATGGAGTCCTTCATCCTGTGGGAACTACTTTTGTAATTAAAAAGAAAATCCCCTAAAAGTGCCCCTGCCTCCACAGATGGTAGCTGATCCTTATCCCCTACTAAAATTAGTTTACAACTAGGACTCAGGGCATCAAAAAGCCTATACATCATATGTATATCAACCATAGACGCCTCATCAACTATTACAACATCTGCTGGTAGCAACCTAGTAGAGTTATACCGAGGCCTACTTTTATTTGGAATGATTCCAAGAAGTTTATGAAGGGTATAAGCCTCAATGTCCACATCATCTTTTATACTCTCTATCATTCTTTTTGCAGCTCTACCAGTTGGTGCAGCTAAAGAGATGTTCTCAAGACCTATATATTTTAAGGCCTTAATAATGGTAACAATTGTTGTTGTTTTTCCGGTTCCTGGCCCACCTGAAATAATTTGAAAACTATTTTTTAAAACCTTTTTTACAATATCTAGTCGACTCTCATCTATATAATCTAAGTTATTTTCTAGATATTGTCTTACTCCACTAAAGTCGTAACCTACTTTGCTATCTGTTTTAAGCCTAATATCTAAAAGTTCTAAAAACCTCTCTTCATACTTTTTTATTCTATTTATATATATATAGTCTCCAACTATTAAAAATGGTTGATTCTCACTACCAAAGAGTTTTTTTTCGCTTAAAATAATATTGGGAATCTCTGTTAAGAACTCATTAAGTTTAAATGGACTTTTATCTAAAACTAACCACTCTTTTACATCCTCTTCCAAGGTTTTTAAAGAGCTCCTTAGATTCCCGACCTCGTACTGATACTGTAAATGGAGCAAAAACCATTTTAAATTATTATTATTGATACAATCATAAAGCTCTAATATCTCTTTAACAAAATATATTTGGCTCCATTTAAAGCCATAATTACTAGCCTCTAATAGAAATGTATCCCAAGTTTTTGACTCTCTAAGTAGTTTAAACATATCTGATGAAGCACCACTTGAATCCCTGTTTCGTAAAAACTCTTTTAGGGCTAACCCATGCTCTTTTTTCATAACTCACCCCTTATATCATTAATAAAACTAAGAACTTCAGATTCTAGAGGTTTATAAAAACATATTCCTGTGTCAGATTCTGGACTCATACCCCTTACAAAGAGGTAATAATAACCACCAATATCTTTAGAATAATCAAAATTTTCCTTTGTTTTTTTTAGATGTATATAAAGGGCTACTGTATATATTAATCCCTGCAAATGGTAGTTATGTTCATTCATACTCTTTTCAACATTTAAACTGCTATATGTAGAGAAACTCTCCTCTCCCTTAATTGTAGTACTTTTCCAGTCAGCAATATATAAAACACCGTTATTATTTAAAATAAGGTCAATAAACCCTTTTACATACCCCTTATCTACACTTAGCTCTAATCCATGGGTTGAAAAACGACTCTTCTTATCCACTCTAAAATAGAACTCCCTCTCATGTATTCTTCTCTCCGGTCCAAACTCTCCAAGGGGGACACCTACCCCATTCATAGGCAGTCTACTATTTAAAGTGTTCCAAATAATCTTTTTAACTACTAATCCATTTCCCCTTAACCAGTCTAAATCAAAATGCTTTTTTGCACCTAAAACTGTTAAGTTCTCAACATCCTCATCTAGCAGAAATTCATCTAGTGGTAGTTTATACTTACTAAAATCAATTTCCTCAAAGAGCTCATGTATAAAGTCTCCAAATGTAGCACCCCCTGGTAGATTAAAACTATTTAGCTCATCAGATTTTTTATACTCTGGAGTAATAACCTCTTCATCATCATTTCTATCCGCATCTTCTTTGGATGTTGACCCGTGGCTATTCCTGGTTAAGGCAGAGTAACTTGATAACCATGTAACCCGATCTCTAAAACCAGTGGAAACTCCATTAAAGGATAGATTTAACTCTGATTGTTTTATCTTGTAACTACCAGGGTCCTCACTTTGATAAAACTCTTTATCAACATAAAACTCCCTAGATATATCATCAAATATCTTCTGAGTAAGAGCCAATTTAAGCTCTTTAGAGATCTTACTATTAGAAAATTTTAACTGCCTGTGTATTGGCTGCTCACACATTTCAAGTTTATCCCCTGCCCTATCCTCTAAGAGAAGTTTAGTTTCATCCCAATCTTGGGCGGAGTATAGGCTACTTATACCTAATAAGTCACTTCTCTTAAAAATAGGAAGATAGAGTTTAGAACCGGCTCTTGTTAAAGCAACATAGTATAACCTTTTTTTCTCTTCCCACTCATCCCTTTCTGCAAGTAGAGAACTCTTATACCTTGATAAAAAATCTAGAGTCCAAACTCCACCTTTTTCTGCATATTTTACACCGTAACCTGAACTTCTTTTTACTCCACTATCAAAACCTCCAGCAAAAAAGACCACTGGAAACTCTAACCCTTTACTTGCATGAATTGTCATTATTTGAACTGCTTGGGAGTCTCTATCTAATCTTACAGAGTTCTCTTCGTCATCTGTTGAACTCTCAATCAAACTATGAAGCCTTTGATATAAACCAAGACTATTTAACCTCTCACTCTTTTGAATTATATTTAAATCCTCTATTAAGTGTTTATAGTTTGTATAGGACCTCTCTCCATTTATAGTAGACAATAGCCTTGTTTGGAGATGCCCTTTTTTTGAACTAGCCTCCACATCCTTCCATACAGAGATTAAACCGGAATGAACAACTCTTTGGCTCCACTCTAACAACACAGTAGAAAGAATCTCCAAACCTCCATTCTCCTCCATCTCATGAATCTCTTTAAGGCTGTAGGCAAAAATATTTGATAAAAGTAGGGTCTTTATCTCCCCATTCCCTCCTGGTCTATTTAACGCTTTAAGTAGATTTAGTAGATCCAGGGCTTCATTGGATTTATATACATTTTTCTGCTTAGAAATTACTACAGGTACTGACTTTTTTAGTAGCTTATCCCTTAAAAAGATAGAGTCCTTATGGTTCTCTACTAATATTGATATCTCCCCAGGTAGCAGCTCCTTATTATTATTTAATAAGTATACAATCTTATTAACTATAAGATTAAAGTAGCCTCTTTTACACATACTCGCAGTTAGTGTCTTACCATCCTCTAACTCCTCATCATAAAGTAGAAATTCAATATTTTTATTGCTTTCATCAATAAACCGACTATCTTTACCCGAGCTATTTGCATCTATAAATGTAGTTTGGGCAGTATTACCCATTCCTTTAATTGCAAAAACACTACTAAATATTTTATTTACACCAGTTACTATACCATCTTCGGACCTATAATTTGTTCCTAGGAAATATCTATTCTTCTCTAAAACACTCTCTTTGGCCTTATAATAAATCTCTAAATCTGCACCACGAAACCCGTATATAGACTGTTTTGGGTCACCAATAAGTAGGAAATTATGCTCTTTACTACCACCAAAAACCCTATTAAAAATATCCCACTGCTTCTTATCAGTATCTTGAAACTCATCAATTAAAGCTACCTTATACTTTTTTCTTAAAGCTATTAAAAGGGATTCATCACCCTTATCCATAACCCTTTTATGTAGATTATCTATTAAATCATTATATGAAAGGACACCCATGCTCTCCTGTCTCTTTTTATAGAAGATATCAACTTCTTTTAAGGCCTTTTTTATAAACTCCCCAGACAAAAACCTATCTATAGGATTCTTATCAAAGTTTTTACCATCAAATAGAGGTTCTAAATGGGCAAATAATTCATCTGTATTTAAAATAATCTCCCTTGATGTCTCATCAATATCATTTATTGTTAAACCTTTTTTACTTTTTCCCTCTAGGAAACTAGAAGATAATTTAAATAAATTATCACAAAAACCCTTTGTATATAGTTTTTCTATAAATGGGTAAAACCCTTCACTTATATCTACACCTTCAAACCCCTTTACCACCTTCTCGAAGGAAGTAATCCTTGTTGATACAGACATTGCCTTTGATGCCTCTAACATTAGAGTTGGGTTATACATTTTGAAAGTTTGTATAAGCTGTATCAATCTTCCATTGCCACTTTCAAAATCAGCTTTCATGTTATAAATCTCTAAGCTATCTTCAGTCCCGGGGAATAGATTTAATTCACCATTAAACTCGCCCCTATCGTATAAGCTCATTAACTCTTTAACTACTAAAGAGAACTCCTTATTCCCCCTAAAAGAGTAAAACTCCTCTAAAAGCTTACTATTATCTGTAGTTTCAAGGGACCTTAAGTAGTCCCAAACTGAGTTCTCTAAAATTACAGAATCCCGATTAATCTCTTGATTAAATAGGGAGAGAGATTCAAAGGGAAAGGTTTGCAACGTATTTTGGCAAAACCCGTGTATAGTATAGATTGAGGCTTCATCAAACTCACTTATAGCCTGTTCTATTCTATATTTCACCTGTGGGTCCTCTTGGACTTTATACTCAGAAATTAAAATTTTTCTGATTCGCTCCTTCATCTCCCTAGTAGCTTTATTTGTAAAAGTTACCACAAGGATATCTTTTATAGTCAGATTATAATCTATATTTTTAATTAGATTTAGAACCACTCTCTCTAGGGTGTATGTTTTCCCTGTTCCAGCTGATGCTTCTAAGAGCAGGTTCTCCCTTAGATTAATATTTATACTATTATCTTTTTCAACTCTAAACTCTTGAATCATTTTTTAGCCTTCCTATTTACAATTTTCTTATAAAAAGAGTTGAATAAAAGGTCAACATCATCTTTATTAAAGTCTGGAATTGTTCCTTCATAGGTTTTTTGGATATACGGGCACTCCTTAATAAGAGAGAAGCCCATAGTTATGCTACTAGCTTTATCCCACTCTCTTTTAAGGTCATCAACATTGTCTGATTCCATAATTTCTGGATATAGAGGGATTGGTTTTACTAAGTTTTTAACATATAAGCTTATTATACCTCTTAAAACCTCTAATGAGTCTCCCTTATCTTGAAAAATGACTGGCTCTAAACTATTTCTTCCTATACTATAGGCTGTTAAATGTGTTTCCCTCATCTCATTATGGCTATTTATTATTAAACTATATATATATGGGAGAATCTTATCTTTAACACTCATCTCAGGCTTTTTTCCTAAGGTAATCCCTGTTGTAAAACATGCTCCCTCATTATCAACCCATAAATTTTCTAACTCACCCTTTAATTTAATAGAAATGCCATTAACATTAAAATCTAGAGTTTTATATTCACCACCTAAGTCCCTATTAACCCTTTTAAAGTGTGTTCCTTTTAAGTTGTTTTCGTTTAAAAATTGATTAACACTCTCTACAAGTTCCTCTACTTCAGCTCTTACATTATTTGTTAGTGGGCTACTTTTAAAAAACCCCTCCTGTTCTGCTAAACTAAAAAAGCTGTCACATACTCTATCTATTGGAATATCATCCATTAGCCCCTGTTCCATCACAATATTTGTAAACTTCCACTTAGAGATAAAGTCTAAATCCCTATTTTCATGTATATCCTCTTCAATAGATGTATCATTATCTAGGTAGATTCCCTCACTTTTATTAAAAAAGGTTTTAACTGGATTCTTTATAAACTGAATTAGGTCATTAACTGTAAGTTCCACCTGATCAGTTCTTAAACTATCCTCATCTAAATCTATAAGTTTAGGTTCTTCCTTCTCTCCTATATATGCTAAGGCAGTATTAAAAGCTCTTTTATCAAAGGAGATAAACCTATTATTAGAGTCAAAGTACTTTGGATCAAAATTGTGTAAGGGGTGCTCTTCTATTATAAGGGTAGAGAGTTCTACACAAGAGGAAAAGTTGAGCTCTATAGTCTCCATTAAGTCATTAATTACAACAGAAGGCTGTAGCTCTTCCCCGCTTATTAGGTTTTTACCATTATAAAATAGAGTTAAGGACTTTTGGGCAGATAGAATTAACTCTAAAAATGCAAATTTATCATTTTGACGCCTAGATAGATCAATTTTTTGATCATAGATACCACGGAGGTCGTAGCTTGGAATTTTTTCTTTTCCAGGAAAAACGTCCTCATTTAGACCCAAAACAAAAATATGTTTAAATGGTACTGCCCTTAAAGGCTTTAAAGAGGAAAAAGTTACTCCCTGGGTTAAATACCTTCCCTTATTATTACCAGACTTAACAATAAACTCTTTTAATAAAGACCTAAAAACTGCAAATGGTATCTCTTTATTTTTGAAATTAGAGAGGTCTTTTAAGTCATCTAAAAGGTTTAATATATTTCTATACTGATGTTTAACAGATAACCTCTCCCTTTCATCAAATAGATCATCTTTTACAGGCTTTAAGTATGTATCCATAACTGTCTCTATAAATAACACCCACTCATCTATATTCAGACTTAGACTATTTATACTCCACAAATCACTATACAGAGACCTAACAATATTTACTAAATTACCAATACTCTCAATGCCTTGGCTATCTGTTATATTAAATGGAACTAGATTACTATCCTCTCTATCAAGTGCTATCCCTAACAAAAACCTTTTAAAGCCACTCTCCCAAGTATTAAAATCCTCTCCAGTATAACCAAGTTCAATCCTATGCTCCCCATCTATAGCCCACTTTATGTTTAAAGAATCAATTATCTCTAAAAAGAGCTCTCTACTACTATTTGTTAAAGAAAACCTCTCCATAAAACATGGATTGCTTAAAATGTTTATTAAATCTTTTCTATTAAAATCGCTGCCAGGAAGATCCAAAAGGGAGAGTAGACCTCTTATAAATGGAGAGTCCTCTCCACCCTTAACTCCCATAATATTATATGGCAGATCTCTTTTTCCAAAAATAGTGGACCCATCTGGGGCAATATTTCTATCAGGGAAAACCCCCTCTATAAAAGAGCTATAGTCACTAATCTCTGGGGCAACAACACCAATATCTGTAAGCTTTAACTCTTTATCACTATCTAGAAGGTATAGGATTTTCTCCTTTAAAACCTCAATTTCTCGCCATCCACCAGTAATTTTACATATTCTAATAGAGGAATCATCTTTATCTACCTCTATAGGGCTCTCTCTTTTATACTCTTCTAAACTATTATTTTTAATTCCGTCTTTTAAGTTATCTAAAAGTGTCCCTGAAGTATAATCAACAAAAAAACTCTCCCTTTCCTTATTAAAACTTGATTCTCTACTAATCGATGTAAATCCATTAATTAGCCCACTAAACCTGCTTAGGAGAGATTTAGGTTTAACAAACTCTTCACCACGATATATTAAGGATGGGGTTAAAATAAAATGTAGAACTTCTATATCCCGACTTAAATAGTTAAAAAATTTAATTGCCGACTCACCTAAAAAAGATGAACCAAATAGAATTATCTTACATCGACCAAAAGGGGATAGGGCTGGGTCGTAACTCTCTCCACTTTTTAACACTTCATTTAAAACTCTACTTATATGTAGGTATGGATTTGAATCATTAAAGATGGTATTCCATAGAGACATCTGCCATAGTTGGTCCTCTTCTCTTAGGATAAACCCTAAATCATTTTTGTATAATTCTCCCCTATCCCAACTCTCGACCATTAAAGGACAGTTCATTCCATAGTGATAAAAAAGTCCTGCAATACTATCGGATAGCTGAAAAAGTCTCTGGGACGAACCCTTTACATAGTTAAATAAATTTGGATAAGTTTTATCATTTATCAGAAGTTCTTCTAAACTCTTATATAGGACAATTTTTAAACTATCCATAAATAGAATACTTTTTAAATTATCCTTATTTCCAAATAGGGAGTGCCCCTTTTTGTAACCTAAAACTAGGTTTTTAACAGCATTTTCAGGATACTCAAACTGTAAATCCATTGATATCCCATCTGTTTTAGTTAGCTCTAACTGCAACCAAGATGCAATATTTCTATTTTGAACAACAGTAATAACCTTTTCACCAAAAAGATCGTTGGAATGAAATAAACTAGAGTACCTACGTATAAACTCATGTAGGTTATTTGAATGATAAATTTTATAGCCCATAGGGTACTATACTACTAAAGTCTATTTTTTTACATTACTTCTTGGTGGCTTAAACCTGTTATCTTTACAAACTCATATTTACCTGCAATAACAGATAGGGGCTTAAATGAAGCTCTCTGCCAGTCTTCTTTATCATCATATAAAAACTGACTCTCAATTCTATTCTCTTCAAGGGTTTTAATAAAAGTTAACAGAGGAGGAACTGTGGAGGAATTCATAGATTCTAGCTTATCAAATGTTACAATAACACTTTTTCCCTTAACAAACTGAATTAACTGGGCAAGGTAGGTATCTAAAACATGTTCTGGGTTTAAAGTTCTACACTTACCTATCCAAGAAACATTTACAATATTATTGGCCTCAGTAACTTCAATTTTTAAGTCCTCATAATCTAGAGCTTTCATTCTAATATCTTCTCCCAGTCTATTCTTAATAGCATTAATTGATAATTTCCCTTTTTCGTACTCATAACTTAGTTGGTAACCACCATCACTAGCTATACGAAGGAGGCCTAACTTACTTTCTCCCTTAATCCGATTGTCTAAAATCTCTTGTAATCTCTCAATAAATAGATTGTAAGGGTTTAAGCTACTACCAATTTTATCAATTATATCTGCTAAAGGACCTACGTCTTCAGAATAAATAATTTGATTTTTAATTGAAATCATTATACCGTCATTATTGGAAAAGTAAAACTCAATACGACTTTTTATTCCCCTATTCATGTAATATTTAACAGAATTCTCTAATAGCTCTCCTGTAACCATTTTTACACTATCAATGTATCCTTTTTCATACCCCTTTAACTTCTGACCAACTTTTTCTTGTATAAAGTGAATATTATCCCACTTTGGTTTCATCTTTTTTCTATATTTCATTTTTTATACCTTTTTTAATACCATTATTGAAACATCATCATCAAATTTTAAATTTCCAGAAGACTCTTTTATGCTTTCACAAATACCCTTTGCATCTAACTTAACATTCTCCTTAAATAACTTAGCAAGTTTTTCCTGAGAAAAGGAGATACCCTTCTCATTAGTAGCTTCTGTTATTCCATCAGTATAAAGTAGTAGAGAATCTCCCTTCTCCATAGAAAACTCTCTCTCTTCATTAAAACCTTGAATATCATCTATAAGGCCTATCCAAGCTCCAGGGGTCTCAATCATCTCTATCTCATCTGTTTTCTCTCTATGCAAGATCAATGGAAGATGTGCTCCGGCAAAAGTAAACCTACCTTCGTCTAGACATGCAAAAACTGTTAGAGTCATATACCGACTTCCACCAAGTTTAAATATATTTGAGTGGATGGTTTTATTAATAACATCTAAAAGCTCTACAGGGGATATATTAGGGTTTTGAAACAGAGCGACATGGAGGGATGTTTGAACCATCATCATTATAAGTCCGGAAGTTACACCGTGTCCTGAAACATCACCTATTAAAAACCAATCCCTTCCTTCAATATTAATTACATCGTAGTAGTCTCCACCTACACTACTTGTAGTTGTCATAAAGGCTGATATATCAAAACCATCTATCTTTGGATCTTCTGGAAGTAATACGGTTTGAAGTTTCTGAGCTAGCTCCATTTCACTCCAAAGAGCATCCCTTGTTGCAGAGAGTTGTTTATTAGAAACATCAAGCTCATCAACAGTCTGCATTAGCTCTTCATTGACTGTTTCAATACTTTCGTTTGAAACTTTTAACTCCTCGTTCATGGCTTCCATCTCTTTAGCATTTTGATCTAAAGTCTCATTAGTAGCCTGTAACTCCTCGTTTAACATCTCCATTTCCCGGGCATTAGAGTCTAGGGTTTCATTGGTAGCTTCTAACTCTTCATTCATAACAAGAAGCTCCCTAGTTCTCTCTAAAACCTCAGCTTCAAGGTTTTTATTATAGTTATCTAGTTTATCTACCATAACATTAAAAGAGTTAGAGAGGTGACCAACCTCATTATCAATTTTTAAATTGGACCTTGTGGAAAAATCACCATTAGTTATCTTATCTGAAACTTCAGTTAAATATGTTAATGGCTTAGTTACCCCATGAACAATAAGATATATAAGCCAAATTGCGAGACCTAAACCAATAATAAGGATAATGGAGCTAAAGGATATTACAGAATTTACTCTTTTTGTAAACTCTTTATAGGATGCAGTTATTGCCAAAGACCATCCCGCATTCTCTATTGGAGAAAAACTAATTAAATTTTTCTCATTTTTAATAAAGTAGGATCCAATACCTGAATTAAGATCAACCATTGCATTTTGTATTAATGTAAGGTCCGTAGAAGATTTAATTTCAGTAAGTTTCTTTTCCATAATAAAGGAGCTATCCTTATGATATATAAATGTACCCTCACTATTTAGTATAAAAAGAGATCCAGTTTCACCATAAACAACACTGTGTAATTTTTCTAAAACATAAAAAACAGGAATAATAACAACAGCAATACCTACAGTACTTGGGGGCTATTAACCGTGTAGTCTATAGTTACAGGGGAGAAAACCATAAATACATCTTCATCAAGATATTTTATAGGATTTGATATAACTACTTCTTGGCTCTCTAAGGCCCTATCCCACTCTTTATAGATAGTAAAATCACTTAGTAGTAAAACCTTATTATAAGGGGACATATCTTGAACTTCCCCATCAACAGAAGAGTATATAATCCTATTTATTTCAGGGTACCTTTTTCTAGTATTTATTAGTACTGTCTCAACATTTATAGCTGTTTCAATTGCAGCTGACAGATCTTCTGCCATCCTTTTAATCTGAAAAATAGTGTTATCCACTTGTGATGAGTAACTAGTACTTAAAAGAACAGCATTCTCCTTTACTTGGTTCTCCAAAGCGTTTTTAGAAATTATAATAGCTACTGTTGTTACTGCTAAGACCGTAGTAATAACCACTGGTAAAATTGACAAAAGTAACCTTTTTTGTATTTTCAATGAGTTCTCCATCATATTTAAATTGAATAAGTAACTATAACTGTAATAAAAGTATTTTTACAAGACAAAGAGGTCTAATATTACTCAATTTTCACTCTTAACCAAGTAACTTTTCAATGCCTCTTCCCACAGAAAACTAATTTTATTTCTGTCAGGAGGACTCCATTGAAAACCTAGAATGCTTAACAAGAACTCCGTTCTATCATTATACGTAACAATATTTAACATATGAATATTCTCTAGATAGTAACCGTGGGTTAAAATAGAGTCTCCGTAGGATAGGCTTGATACAAACTCTTCTAGGTCAACAATAGTAATGTTTTGATCGACAAAAATATCTTGTAGGGAGACTCTATTTGGGTTAAAAATATGATATGTTCCATTTAGGCTGCAGGTAGTTAGAAGCCTTATAGCTTGTGCTGTTTCATTAACAAAAGAGAGGTCCATAAATGGCACTTCAATATCTGGAATAACTCTACGTTTTTTGAATTCAAACATTAAATTATAAAATGCATTTTCTTCCCTGTTTTCCTGGAAAACTCCATTATTACTGTCGTTAACAACATTACCTAATCTTAATATTTGACCTCCAATTAATGGAAGAATCTCCCGGACTTCAGCCTCAGCTTTAATTTTACTATCAAGATAGACGTTACCCATGTCATCAGTGTCCGATATCTCATCCTCTGTAAAGTGTATGCCCCAAGTCTCATTTACACTATTAAGTCCAATACTAATTGTTGATATAAAAAATATTTTTTTTAAAGATCCTGATGTGCAAAACTTTAGGATATTCCTAGTACCATTAACATTAACCCGATATATCTCTTCTCTATCCCCATAGTGGTGTACATTGGCAGCACCATGTATTACAGACTCAATTGATTGGGATAACTTTTGGTATACTTTGTCATCCATTCCTAGGTTCTTATCTCTTATATCTCCCAAAACAACAATTATTCTACTTTTATATTTTATAATAAATTCAGGACCAAAATAGAAGTTCATTTTTTTTAGAAATCGCCCTTGAGCTTCCCCTAAATTTTTTCCACGAATCAATAGATATAATATAGAGGAACAGTTTTCTAAATACTCTTTTACAATATATGCACCAATAAAGCCTGTTGCACCAGTTATTAACACACTATCTATATTTACTTCCTTAACATTAACAACATCCCTTAAACTTAATGTATAATCCCTAATCTTTTTTGAGCTCTCCCACCTTTTTACTATTGAACTATAGGCTTTTTCATTAAACTCAATCTTTTTAATATCCCTTGAATGAATATGTAAAGAGAGGGTTTCAATTGTAGGAAACTCAAATAGATCCTGCAAAGAGATATCATACTTCTCTTTGAGTGGGAAAAGAACTTGGATCATAGAGAGGGAGTCTCCACCTATTTCAAAGAAATTGTCATCTCTACTTATGTTTTCAAGCTTTAAAACATCTTCCCATATCTCACAAATCTCCTCTTCTCTATCATTTACAGGAGCGTGGTATCTACTATTTGCCGAAACAATCCTATTAGGCTTAGGTAGGGACTTTCTATCTAACTTCCCACTTGAAGTTAATGGGAATTTATCCATCTGAACAAAATATGATGGAACCATGTAAGTTGGTAACTCTTTTTGTATATAGTGTCTGATTTTTTCATGACTTAGCCTGTTTAAAGCTACAAAGTATGCACCTAAATAGGCGTTTCCTCTTTCATCTTTAGGAGCAATGACTGCAACCTCGGAGACTCCATCATACTTAAGAATTAGAGACTCTATCTCCCCTAGTTCAACCCTATTACCTCTTATTTTAACCTGATGATCAACTCTCCCATGATACTTTATATTTCCATCTTCTAGAAATTCTGCAAGATCCCCTGTGTTATAAAGCCGTTTACCAACATATTGGTTATACTTAAACTTCTCTTCAGTTAGTTCTGATCTATTAAAATAACCTCTAGCTAAGCAGACTCCACCAATAAAAAGCTCTCCTACAACACCTTTTGGTAAAACCTTTCCACTTTTATCTAAAATATAGAGATCTACATTATCTATCCCTTTTCCAATTGGAATAAATTCCTTCTCATCTCCACTACAATTGTAACTTGTAACATCAACAGTAGCTTCTGTAGGTCCATATAGATTATGGAGTGTTGTTCCATTATTTGCTGTAATGTATTTGTAGAACTCCTTAACATTATGTAAAGAGAGAGCTTCTCCACTACATATAACTCTTTTAAGAGTTTTAATATCATTATATAGATTTCCACGAATTACATGCTCCAAGAATAGACTTAACATAGAAGGAACAAAGTGTATTGTTGTAATACTGTTATCTCTTATATCATTAACTATAGCTTCTGGCTCTTTTTCCCCAGATGGAACCAAAAAATGCACAGATGAGTTATTAAAATACCACCAAAATAACTCCCAAACTGAAACATCAAAAGTATACGGTGTTTTTTGAAGTAACCTATCATCTTTCCCTATAGGATAGCTATTTTGCATCCATAATAATCTATTTATTACGGACCGATGTTCAATCATAACCCCTTTAGGTTCCCCTGTTGAACCTGACGTATATAATATATAAGCAAGATTATTAGGTTTTACATCAATATTTAAATTTGGAACATCCGCCTGTGGATAGACAATATCTCTAACATCAATATTATAAATAGTAGAAGGATAATCCTCAAATCTATTCATATTATGCAATATAATTGATGCACCACTTAGTTCTATTATTTTTTTTGTTCTACTTATTGGGTGTTCTGTTGAGAGGGGAAGATAACAACTTCCTGTTTTTAAAACCGCTAGAATTGAAATCATCATCTCAAGGGATCTATTTAATATTAAAATAATAGGAGTCTCATTCCCCGCTCCCCTTTTCATTAATTCTATCCCAAGATGGTTTGCTTTTTTATTTAACTCATAATAGGTTAAGGATCTATCTCTAAACGATACTGCTCTATCTTCTGCATATTTAGCAGCTTTCTTTTCAAAGACTCTATGTAATGTCTGCTCAATACTCTTATTATACCCATTTATTATAGTATCCATCTCATCCTCAGAACTATCAATGTCTAGGTTATTAATAACACTCTCATAAACCTGTGAGATTTTTTTAATTTCATTTTCTGAAAATGACTCTACCTGATAATCAATATCTACATGAAAGGCTCCATCTAGTCCCTCCCTAGTAGGTCTAAATAGAATTGGATAACTACTGCTATTATTATATTGATATGTATAATCATAGGGGAGTACAACATTTTGATAGGAGTAGATTATTTGTAAATGGTTAGGGATATCCAACTTTTTAAGTTCCACATCATTAACAATATAGCTTAATGGATATCTTTGATTTCTCATTATTCCCATTAGTTCTTTATCTACTTCCGTTTTTAGATCAAGAAAGGATTGATTCACTCTGTTTCTAAATATCATCGGAACTGTATTAACAAACATACCAATGGTTTCTTTTTCCTGTTTGCCCAACCGATTATATGTTAATGTTCCTAATAAATATCTTTCATCATTAGGCTTAATAACTTTCAGAGTAATGACTAGACATGTTAAAAAGAATGTGGGAAATGAAATATTATATTTATTACACCCTTTTCTAATTTTTTCTTGAAGTTCTTCTGAGAGGGATAACTTAAATCTAAGGGATTTATCTCTACTGTTTTTTCTATTTATATCTTTTAATAGTGGTAACTCTTCAATATCATGAAACTTTTTTCTCCAAAACTCCCTGCAACTCTCCATTCTTTTTGATGATAAAAACTGCTCTTCTGTTTTCAAGTATTCTAAATATGAATACCTACTATTTGAAGGAACATCACATTTATTAAATCCTTTAGTATACTTTTCATAGATCTGAGTTGCCAATGACTGAAAAGACCAGGCATCACTAATAATATGATGGGACATAATAAGTAAATTGACACTTTTATCGTAACTAATATAGATATAGAACTCGTACAATCTACTATTAAATAGTTCAAAGTGATGGGTAGCCTTAGATCTAATCCATAAAAGCTCATCCTCTTTATCTAAAAACTCTAAAACTTCAATTTCATAATTCATATCCCTATTTATATATTGAGTCGCAGATGCTTTTTTATTACAAATCTGGAGGTGTAAACCTGGATTTTCATTTAATACATCAAGAATAACTGATTTTAATATCGTGATATTATTTTGCTCTGCTAATTTATATGTTGCACATAGGGTATTTAAACTACTATTAGGGTATAAGAGTTCCCCCCACAAGATCATCTTTTGGGGTTCTGATAGATGATACTCTATAGTTTCTGACATTTTTCTTGACTCCTCACTACCTCGATATTAATATTCATTATATGGTAAGATTTTTATTTAAAGGAAATTATATGAAAAAAATTTTAATATACTCACTTTTGACTATCTTCATTTTTAGCTGCTCAAAACAAGCAACAGAGTTAGAAGTTTCAGAGTCAACAGTAAAAGAGAAGCAAAAGGTTATCGATAAGAGCACAACTTCAGAAGAAGAGACTAAACCTTTAACACTAATAACTAAGGATGATACCTTAGAAATTTGGGTTAGATCCGATGGTGCACCTGGAATGTTTTTAAATGATAATGGTGAACTTGAGGGTTTTTATGTCGATCTTGAAAAAGAGATCATGAAGGAGATGGGTCAAAAATATAAATTTATACCTTACTCTGATTTAGGACCTCTTGTTCAAAAAATAAAAGATGGAACAGCTCATTCGGCATTAGCTGGACCAATTGTTCCAGACTACAAAGCAATGTTAAATTTTAGTATACCCTATGAAGTTCTTAGCTATATTATTTTTCTACCAGAAGAGAGTGACGAAATTATTCCAGATAATAAAGAGGATGCAATAAAAACCCTATTTGGGAAAAAAATTGGAGTACAAACGCGGGGTCATATCTATCAGTTATTAAGGGATTATAAGGATATACAAATTGTTGAGTACCCAACTACAACAGTAGCAATGGAAGCACTTAATAATGGAGAGGTAGACGCTGTACCAGAGGTAAAAAGAGTTGGACTTGCCAATGCAAATTTAAACAACTGGAAGGTAAAACCAGTAGGAGCACCAATTTTTAGTTTAAATATAGGTACAGGATTTTCTAAGGTTTTAGACCCAAGTGTTGTTGATAGATACAATAGGGCGCTACAATCTCTTATTGACTCTGGATATGTAGATGAGCTATATAATTCATATTTTGGCAATAAATAAAATTTGCTTATTTTAAGTTTACGTATATATAAATTAGGGATAGAATTATTTTATGATAATATCTATCCCTTTTTTAATTATAATTACACTTGTTCTACTATTGGGTCTCTCTTCAACTATTATTTTTAAGCAGAGATACAGATTAAAGACTTCTAAAGAAGAGAATAAAGCTCTCTTAAAAAGTAAAATTTCAGCCCTTGAATATATAGATGCCCTCTGGGCTAACCAGCAAAATATGATTTTAGATGAAAAGATCTCTTCTCTAAGCTCCCTTGTTGCTGGTATTGCCCATGAGTTAAACACACCCCTTGGTGTAGCACTAACAGCACTTACCTATATAGAAGATATAATTGAAAACCCAGACGCAAAGCCAATGGTTGAACTGACAAAAAATAATCTACAAAAATCGATTTCTCTTGTTGAAAAATTTACAGAAATTTCAGGTGGGGCTAAGGTCGAAAAACTGGACCTATTTGAATTTAAAGATTTTATCGATTATGCCTCATGCCTTGTTAAGTCTCCTCTAGCGACAAAAAATATCAGGAAACTAGAACTAGATATTCACGATAATCTGTGGGTTAAATCCTCAGAAGCTACACTATCTATTATTGTTAAAAATATACTAGAGAACGCTTTTCACTACGCATTTAAAGATAAAAAAGATGGTAGAGTAAAACTCTCAACTAAAGTTAAAAATACAGATCTTACTATAACTATAGAGGACAACGGGTGTGGTATGTCTGAAAATCAAATAAAACATATATTTGAACCCTTCTATACAACTAGAAGACCAGAGAGACACTACGGCCTCGGTTTGGCAATTGCATATAATCTACTCACTAGACAACACAATGGAACACTATCCTGTGACTCAAACCCTGGAGAAGGAACAGTAATAATTATTACTATCCCAAATGTAATTAGTCCAGCTCCAGTAACAGTAAAGTAAATAATATTCGTTGTGGAAATAATATATGTGGATAACTACTCCGACATACCTCAATCCATAAGTTTTCAATAGTTTATCCATAAGTTATCCACAAGCAACATAAATGTTGTGCAAAGATTAAATTCTATAAATTCTTCAGCTATAACCCTCCAAATTCCCTGTTAGATCATATTTTATAGGGAAATCTCCCGACTTTTATATGCTTTTTGAAGAAAAAAATGAATTTTGAATTTATTATATGAATTTACATAAATTCCCTGAAACTACCAAATTTAGCACTTTTAGGGTTTTTCCCCAAGTTATCCACAACCGTGTGAATTCTTTCTTAAAAGCCTGTGGATAACTTTTTTGTCAATAGAATTTCTGTTTTTTTTATTTTTTTAAATTTAAATTTACATTGATAAAAATTGCATTTACTCTTGCAATATAAAGCATCTCTCCGATAGAATGGCAATTCAGCAAAAAATTATAAGGAGTATGATCTGAGCAGCACAAATTCTGTTATTACGAGTCTAATTAAAAATAATATATTAGTAAAAAGTACAAGTTTTAGAGATTTTAACAAAGAAGAAGAAAGCGACTTAGTTCAAACACTAAAAGAAGATGGTTACAACATAATAGATAGTGGTAAGGCATCTATAGTTCACTACAATGTGGATATTGATAATAACGACCCTCAAAACCTCTTTGTTGAAGTAAAAGAGGCATGGAAGGATTCTAAGGAGATATTAACAATTAGTTCTCCAGGAATAAAACAGCGGGAGATTCAACAATTTTTAGAAAACATATTTAGTACTCCTGCAACTCCAGTAGCCCCAGGTTTATTTTATATTTTCAAAAATGATGGAAGTAGAGAGAAGTATCTATACAGTATTCAAAGAGATCTCCCTGGAGGTGATACAGAAAAAGAGAAATCTGATCTTTTAGTATACCTAGCCCTTGCTCGATTTAGAAGTGAGAATGTTGTAAGTAATTTACCAGAGCAGATTCAGGATAATATTAAACTCTATCTTGGAAACTTTCTAAAAGCCGTTTCTCTTAGTAAAAAACTTCTTTTCTCAACAGGTGAGAAGTCAAATATTATTCAACTCTGTAAAGATGCACCTACAGGAATTAACGATGATGAGTCCTTTTATATTCACTCTAGCGCTGTTCCAAACTTAGACCCAACACTTAGAGTTTTTATAGGTATGGCAGGTATTTTCTATGGTGATATCAATAATGCAGATATAATTAAAATTCATAAGAACTCAATTAAAATATCCTTTTATAATTATGACGATTTTAATAATAAACTGTTACCAGAGTTACATACAAGAATTAAAATAGACTTAGCAAAACAACAAATGAATTTCTATAATCATAGGTCACAAAAAAACCAACAACTACTCTACTTTAAAGAGCAGTATGTTTTAGAAAGCCATCCTGCATATCAAAAATGGAAAACTTTTAGTGAAACATTAAAAGAGAAGGGCTTAAAAGATCTTGGGGAGTATGGCCCATCAAAACAAGAACTATCTAAAATTCTAGAAAAAGAATTCCTTAAAGAAATAATTTAAAAAAAAGGCCTAAGAGAGTTTCTTAGGCCTTTTTGACTAATTTAGATCCCACGGGTCTATATCGTCATCTCCAATTTCATCTTCGGAACCACCATATTGGTTATCCCACTCTCCAGAGTCCATATCATCCAAGTTATCACTCCAATCAACATTACTGTCATCATCGTAATAATCTTCATCCTCTCTAACATCATCTAAGGAAACATTCCCATCTTCATCATACTCATAATCATCATAATCACTCATACAATTTTATCCTCACATCTCATAAAAAACTAAGTCATTAAATAATAATATAGACAATTTTTCCATATCTTCAAGGGATCTTTTTAATTTTTTTTCAGGTATTTTAACATATAGTAAGTAGTTATATAGTTTTAACTTTTCAACTAGACTATTTAGGGAAGAGATGCATTCATCAACACTATTATAAGATAAGAGAATCTGGAACCCTTTTGATATCCAATCGTCTATTTGATGTTTATTAATATTAGAGCCTAAGGCATTCTGAATAGGATACTTAATATCAATATCTAATTGGTAAGAGATCTTGCTACTCTCTATCTCTATTAACTTATGCTCTATTAAAATTTCCACATCTATAACACTTCCCAACATTTTTGCGAGTTGATATATTTTTTCAAAGAGAGTTTTAGTCCCAATTAGAAAAGAGTTCATATTCCCTTCATTTATTTTAAAATCAAG
Organism: Thiospirochaeta perfilievii; assembly: GCF_008329945.1. Taxonomy (NCBI): domain Bacteria; kingdom Pseudomonadati; phylum Spirochaetota; class Spirochaetia; order Spirochaetales; family Spirochaetaceae; genus Thiospirochaeta; species Thiospirochaeta perfilievii. The sequence continues at coordinate 1,840,418 of NZ_CP035807.1, forward strand.
CTGATAGCTAAACATGACTACATATTAAAACGTATTTAATCCTTTTACAATTTATTTTAACTTATATATAATATTTCTATGGATAATAATGAAATACTTAAAAAACTTAGAATAGCGTTTTCTATGAAAGATACCGATGTTCAAGAGACCCTATCAAAAGCTGATATGAATTTATCTAAGACAGAGATTAACGCTCTGTTTAGAAAAAGAGGGCAAAGAAACTTTGTTCCCTGTGGAGATCAAATACTTAGGAGGTTCCTAGATGGAATTATTAAAAATGAGAGGGATTAAGTTATTATCAACCCTATCTATACTGTTTTTTGGTTTAACACCTCTATTCTCTCAAAACGACTATATAAAAGAAGAGTCTGTTAATGTTTCGTCAGCCTACTACTTTCCTAACTTATCTGGTTTTGAATTAGATGGAAACTTTGCACCTATTACATATACTCCTATTATATCTGAATTAGATACTCAACGAGATCTAGGATCAACATGGGGGGCTGTAGAGTTAAAGGGTAACTACAAGTTAACTCTTAAAAGGAACTTTCTTACTGGAGCTTCTGCCCTAACAAAGGATAATAGCTTAAAGCATACATTCTCGTTTGATATATCCCCGGTGACAGTTTCTTTAGAAACTTCTACAACGATATCCCCTATAGCTTTTCTTGAATTTACTTTAGGAACACAGCTAGGTTCAGGATGGAAAGCAGTAGGAGCAGATGGATTAGCCCTTTATACTAATCCTTTAGGCCCAGAGGAAGAAGCATTTCAAGGAGTTTTTTCTAAGACATGGTTATCTGGAACCTTTCAGTTTGATACGGCAGCACTTATGGGTGGGGATACAACATGGAAACATATTGTTTTACTGTCTAACCACAACTTAATGCTTAAATACTTCAGCGCTGCAGGAACTGATGAACCTTGGATTTTTCAAGCAGGAGACCCATCCTATAACGGGTTTAGATATGAACAGTCTACATTTGTTGGTTATCAGATGCCCCTAGTTTTAGATATGGCAGGTATATTATTTGAAACAGGAGCGAATTTGTTTGATAATGCAACAAGGTCAACTATGGACAGTTCTGGTTGGGGTTCAGACTTTATAGATACAAAAATTGGAGTTCTATTGAATTTTAAAGTTGGGGAAAATGGAGCTTTTGTACTATTACCCCAGATAAAAAAACGGTTACGATATACAGATGGGAGTGTTAAAGAGCTCTATTTTATAAATAGAAAAACAGACATAAATGACCCATACTTTTGGAGCTTTGATAGAATTGCTATATCCTACACCTATAAACTTTAGTTAGATAGAAGGGAAATTATTCTTAATTTCCCTTTATTTCAAGTTAACAAATAAGTAGAGTTTTTGCATCAAGACAGAGGTGGGATTCCTGGGAAATAGCTCCGTGTTTAACAAAGGATAATTTTAAGGAATTACCATCTGGTTTTATAGTTAAAACAGTTTTAATATCATGAATAAATGGATTTAAGTTCTTTGGTATACCATCCTCATCTAAACTATTAGGATAAATAGTATCACTGAACCATACTTCTACACTTTTTTCTTTGGCGAATTTTTTAATTTGATCTATATCTTTTATAGCCCCTCGGTTAAAATCGTAGCCATCAATTATTACTACATCAGTACCATTTTGACCATTATCAATCATTGCACCAACTGCATCTAAAACCTTAATAACCGGGTACTCATGGTGAAAATTCATAATTATTCTATTATGTATCATCTGATCATGTATCAACATTGCAGACTCAAGATCTCTTTTTTAGAAATTTCTTCAAAGATATCTTCATACCAAGCAGAGATATAATCTGTTTTTTTGTCAAATGATACATGAATTACGTGTTTATCCCTTAATAGGGAATCCACGGCTATATGAACAAGGCATGCTGTTTTCCCTATACCTTGTTTAGAAGCAATGACTCCGATGTTTCCAGTTCCCACACCACCTTCAGTAATTGCTTCTAATTTTCGGAGGGGACTCTTTTGGTTCAACTCTTCTTTTACCATACTTGAACTCCTGTTTTATATTCTTGAAATACAAGGGAGTTTATACAACTCCCAGAACCTGATAAATTTAAGTATAATACCTAGAGTCCAAAAATCTACAATTATTTTTCTTTTAGTAGTTCTGCTTCCCTCTCTTCGAAGAATTGGTTTGTATATAGCTTATGATAGTGTCCCTCAAGGGATATTAGCTCATTGTGACTTCCCTCTTCAATAACAACACCTTTATCTACAACTAAAATTCTATCGGCATGTACTACAGTAGATAGCCTATGGGCAATAATAAAGCTTGTCCGACCCTCTAATAATCGATCCGTTGCTTTTTGTATTTTAACCTCACTCTCCCCATCAACAGATGATGTAGCTTCGTCTAATACAAAAATAGATGGGTCTGCTAATACAGCTCTAGCCATGGATATTAACTGTTTCTGACCAGTAGATAGAAGTTTTCCACTCTCTCCAGCCTTTGTCTGATACCCAAACTCTAGGTTCATAATAAATTCATGGGCATTTATCTCTTTACATGCCTGAATAATCTCTTCCTCTGTGGCATCTAACCGTCCAAACCTAATATTCTCCATTATTGTATCGTTAAAAAGGTAAGGGCTCTGTAATACATAACCAAGACTACTGTGCAGGTCTCTTTGACTTATCTCTTTATAATCCTTACCATCAATAAGAATAGTCCCCTCTGTTGGTTCGTAAAATCGACAAGCTAAGTTTACTATTGTACTTTTCCCAGATCCAGTGTGACCAACTAATGCAATACTCTCACCTTTTTTAATATTAATTGAGAAATTTTTTAAAACCCTCTCCCCTTTTACATATTCAAAGCTTACATTTTTGAACTCAATATTACCCTCAATTTTTCTTGGAATATCCGACTCAGTACAATCAACAATCTCTTCTTCTGTATCCATTAGATCAATAATTCTCTCTCCAGCAGCCCTAGCATATTGTAGATTAGCAAAGGTTTGAGACATCTGGTAAACAGGATAAAAAAACTGCATAGAACTAAAAATAAACGTTGCAAACATACCATAGGTTATAACTTCATTAGCTACAGAAACACCTCCAGCCCAAAGAGCTAAAGCTGTTCCTACACTGGCCATAAAACCGACAAAAGGAAAGAAAATTCCACCTATAACACCAGCCTTAATAGCCTTTTGTTTCATATCATGAGTTTTATCTTTAAACTCCGAGTGGGACCTCTCCTCTTGGCTTAGGGTTTTAACTGTTCTAGCCCCCATAATCCCTTCGTTATATGCTCCAGTGATAATCCCGTTAATTTTCCTAACGGCCCTATATTTATTTATTATTATCTTTTGAAATAGAAATCCACCACCAAATAAAATAGGCATTACAGCAAGGGTAACAAGGGCTAATTGCCAACTTCTAATAAACATTAAGATAGACATTGTTAACATCATAACAGTACCCCAAGTATAATCAATTATACCCCAGGTTATTGTTCCACAAACTCGGCCAACATCACTAGTTAATTTAGACAGTGTTGTTCCAGCGGAATTTTTATCATAAAATGAGAGTGATAACCTTTGAAGCTTTGCAAATCCCCTCTTTCTAATATTATAAGCCATACCGGACTCGACCTTTCCCGCATGAAATATAAACCAATATACTGTAGTTATCTGTGCAATAATAACAGCGGTATAGATACCTCCAGCAATTTTTAACATATCTAAATTGCCTGTTTCTACAACATTGTCAATTATCCATCCACTAATAAATGGCATTGAACCCTCAACAGCACCTGTAATAATTATCATAGTAATCATTAATATAAAGTTTTTTTTATACTCACCAGTATAGGAGATTAATCTTCCCCAAATATTTTTATGTTTTTCCAAAATTTTATCCTTAGGCAAATTTAGTGTGAAACTCTTCTTCTATCTCACTCTGAATATTCAAGATTCTTCTATATAAATTATCTTGGTCCTTTATCTCATTATGGGTACCGTCAGCTGTAACAACACCTCTTTCTAATACAATAATCTTATCTGCATCCCTTACTGTTGAGACCCTATGGGATATTATTATCGATGTTGGTCTAACATCTCCATCCTTTAAGTTTGTTCTAATTACCTTATCAGTCTCTGTATCAACAGCGCTTAAAGAGTCATCAAATATTACAACCGGGTTATTACAAATAAGAGTCCTGGCTATTGCGATTCTCTGTTTTTGACCACCCGAGAGAGTCACTCCTCCCTCTCCCACTAATGTTTCATAACCTTTATCAAACTCATTTATAGAGTTATGAATACATGCAGTCTCTGTTGCATTAAAAATTTCATCATCATTTGACTCTTCTTTTGCATAGGAGATATTATCCTTAACACTCTTATTAAATAGAAATGGTTCTTGCAAAATTAAGCTTAGGTTTTCCCTTAAATGTCTCTTACTTATGGTTCTAATATCCATATCATCTACTAATATTGTTCCTGTATAGTTATCGTAGAGCCTATGTAGAAGATGAACTAAAGTTGTTTTTCCTGAACCGGTGGGACCAATAATCGCAGCGGATTGCCCCTTCTCTACAACAAAACTAACATTATTTAAAACTTCAGTTCCATTTGGATATGTAAAACTAACATTCCTAAACTCAATTTTTCCTTGAAGCTGTGGTTTATAATTACTATCATCTAAAACTTCAGGATTAGTATCTAAAATCTCCTGTAATCTTTTTAATGATACAGATGTTTTACCACTCTCTGCTAGAAGTCGCCCAAGTTGTTTTACTGGCCACATTATTCTCTCTACATAGGTAAAAAATGCAATTATCATTCCTATTCCAAACATACCTGAAACAACAAAATAGCTACCTACACCTAATACTACTCCTATTTGCAACATTGATAGTCCATCCGAGGCTGACCAAAACTGGGACATGGCCTTAATAATATCCATGGTCCTCTCTCTTAAATTTCTATTAGCTATTTCAAACTTGTCTATTTCATACTCTTGTCTTGCAAATGCTTTAACAACTCGAACCCCTGTAAGGTTCTCCTGTAAAACACTACTTAATATTGCATCAGTCTTCTCTTGTTCCTCAAATACCTTTTGAGCTTTTTTAAAAAAGTTAACAGAGTATAAAAATATAAATGGAACTAAAGCCATTGAAATAAATGACATTGTTACATTTAAACTAAGCATAAGACTAATTGTAATTCCCATTATAAATATTACTCTTAATATGTTAATAAAATGCTCAGATAAAAACAGCATAGAGTTTTCTATATCAGTGGTACACCTTTGTATTAAGTCCCCAATTTCCGCCTTTGCATGGTATTCATAGTCTAGTCTCTGTATATGTTTATACATTCTATCCTTCATTTTTTTCCCAGCACGTTGGGAAGCAATAGCGATTAAGGCTATATATATAAACTCCATAATCGATGATATAGCGACAAAGGCAACACCTAGAAAACTAAAGGTTAATATATCCTTAAGTAATACTCCTGTTCTATTTCTAAACAGATATGCTATAAAGCCACTCTCGCTAAATGGTTCGCTTCCAATAACAGAGTCAATAACAACCCTTACTATTAGGGGAACTAAAAGTGATATTCCTACAGACATTAGACATAAAATAATAGCCAATGTATAAATTCCAATTGATCCTTTTAGAAAGGAAAATAATAGTTTAAACCTTTTCAAAACGGTTTCCTTAAATTAAATAATTTTATTTATAAATATGACAAACTTGAAAATGGTAGAATTTCTAATGGCTTGTCCCAATAGATTAATGAGATAGTTAAATTTTTAAATTAATTCTTAAAAAAGATTAACTATCTAGGTTGATGAACCCGATTTAGGAGCTCTGTTCTGATTAGAATAATTGACATAAAATGTTCCTCCGTTCTTTTTTATATAACTTTTATACTTATTGAATCATAAGTCAATACTACTAAAGTAGTATATTATCTTTTATTTTTTACTTTCCGGTAAATAATCTTCAGGGTATTCACTTTCATAGGATTCGGTACTCTCTTGTAAAAAGGCATATGCCGCAATTCCAATTAAGACAACCGGGTCTATTTTTGCACCAAAATAGAAGCCTCTATCCATCCAATAACCTGCTTCAACTCCCAAAAGGGGATAAATAAAATCTCCAAAAGGCTGCCTTAGTTCGAACCTGACACCAGTTCTATAATCAATCTCTCTTCCATATGGCAAATAGTTATCTAGTCTTAGAAACAGTCCTGTTCCCCAGAATGAAGAGTGATCAAATAGTGGTTCCCAATTCAGTTCCATTGAAAATAGATCAGTAGAGTTTACATTTTCATTCATAAAAACAGGATATATATAGGTTGTTAACCCCAACCCTGTATTGCTCTCTATAATTCTAAAACTAAAAAGGTCTAAACTACTTATACCACCATTTTGACTATAACTAAAAGAGACATTACCCATAGAGAGACCATTTTTAAAGGTATGAAAATCTTGGCTAAAACAGAGGGAGGAAATAAATAAATTAATCATTAATAAAAAATATTTCATAAAAATATATTTATATTAATATGTAAAAATTACAAACACTTTTCCTCTAAAGATTCAGCTGCCAATATCCTACATCAATCCAGTGGCCAAATTTAAATCCAACCTCAGGGAAATGGGCAACTTTTGTAAAACCTAATTTTTCATGTAAGCCCTGGCTCTTATCATTTGGCATAGCAAGGCAACCTAGAACAGAGTGAATTCCTAGATCCTTTAACTCCAGAATTAACTGTTTATACAGTTTTGTTCCGACACCTCTATGGCTCAAATTTATATCTACATATAGAGAAGTTTCAGCGCAAAACCTATAGGCAGCTCTTACTCTCCAGGGAGACGCATAAGCGTAACCTAGAATTTTGCCATCTTCTTCATATACAATCCATGGCATATCTTTAGTTACTTTCTTAATTCTTTCAGACATCTCAACAACAGTTACAGGATCTTCCTCAAAAGTGATATCTGTATGTTCTATATAGTGGTTATATATATCACAAATCTGCTGTGAGTCGATGATGTTTACATTTCTTATCAAAAAAATAGTCTCCTTAAAGTATGATGTTATATTTTACAATAAATTACACTTTAAGGAACTATTATATCAGTTTTTTTTCTTAAGAATATTTACTGAGTACTCACTAAACTCAACTCTATTTTTATCTGCAGAAACAACAATCTCTTCATTTTTTAAAAGATCAATATATGTTCCATTTGTAAGGGTACAGTATTTACAATTATCATTGTTGTTAATATATACATATATATCTTCATTCCCTAGGGATCTCTTATAAGCAAGAAGATCACAATCTATCCATGAGAAAGAGCCCCTTGTTAATGGTTTATTATTATTCCGTATCTGTAATAAGCTTTGGATCATATTATATACGGTCATATTCCATGTTGATTTGTCCCAATTCATACCCTTTCTACAGTCCGGGTCACCATCTCCGGTTAGACCGATTTCTGTTCCATAATAAATTGAAGTAGAACCTACAAATGTTAATAAAAAACTCATTGCCAACAGAGACTTTCTAAAATCCATATCACTTAAATTCACAAATCTTGCTGTATCATGGGAGTCTAAAAGGTTCATCATGGCCTCATTAACCTGCCATGTATTTCTCATTAATGACTCATTTATCATTCTTTTAAAAGTCTCAGTAGTTATTGAACTCTTTGCAAAATACTTAAGACAAGAGTAGTTTACTGGGTAGTTCATAATTCCATCAAACTGATCCCCCTGTAACCATGGTTGACTATCGTGCCAATTCTCACCGACAATATAAGCATCAGGCTTTATACTCTTAATCTCTTTTCTAAAAGCCTTCCAGAACATATGGTCAACCTCGTTGGAAACGTCTAAACGCCAACCATCAATATCTGTCTCTTTAATCCAATATGAAGCAACGTCCAAAAGATACTTTTGTACTTCAGGGTTACTTGTTCTAAGCTTTGGCATTTTTTGTTCAAAGGCAAACTTTTCATACTTAATTTCACTGTTACCTTCACTCTCTTCTTCAATATAAAACCAATTATAATACTTAGAGCTCTTCCCCTTTTCTACGACATCTTGGAACTTATCAAATTTGTACCCACAATGATTATAAACTGCATCTAATACAACTTTAATCCCTCTTTTATGGCACTCTGATACAAGTTTTTTTAGTGTGTCTTTATCTCCAAAGTTTGGGTCTATTGTATAATAATCCGTAGTGTCATATTTATGATTAGTTGTAGACTTGAATATTGGAGTCATATATATTCCACTTATTCCCAGGTCTTTTATATGATCTAAGTGGTTAATAATTCCCTGTAAATCACCTCCAAAGAAACTATCTCTCTCTGGTTTAGAGTCCCAAGGGACTATATTTTTAGGACTTATATCCGGATTGCCATTATCATATCTCTCTGGGAAAATTTGATAAAAAACAGTATCTCTAACCCAATCTGGGATTTCATGGATATCAGCAACATTTATATATGGATAATGGAATTGAACTAAATGCAGTTCATCCTCAGGAATATCATCGTTAACACCCCACTCTGTAAAGTAGTGGGACTCATCTCTGTTTTCCAGTAAAAAATAGTAAGAAAGCCTATTATTAGTAGCAGTTATAGATATTGTATAGTAGTCGTACAGATCATCACTAAATGCTCTATACATCTCGGTAGTTATTTTTTTTTCCCACTCATACTTATCACCATATACAAGTAGAACCCTATCAACATCATCCTTAGCGGTTCTTATTCTTATATGTATATTATCCCTAGTATAAGCATAACAATAGTTACTTTTAGGTTTATGCATAATTGCCTGTATATTCATATTTTCTCCCTCTACTTACTATAGTGCAAACGCTTGCACTATCATTGGCAAAAGATTATATTAGTAAAAAAACATTGTCAATCCTTCATGTCTATTAATGCTACCATAGTAGTATTGAATAAAAGATATAATTAGATAAAGTTTATTAGATGGACAGTCAAGAATTAGAAAAAAACATAACAAAGGATTATTTTTTTACATTTTTAAGTAGATTTGATTTAACCCACGGTGTGTGGATGTTATATCTAGCTTTTAAAGGATTAACTCTTTTTCAAATAGGATTAATGGAGACTGTCTACCACGTCTCTTCATTTACAATGGAAATTCCCACAGCTTTAGTTCCATCTAAAATGACACACATCTAAAACAGATCGAATCTCTATACCCAAGAGCTATATGCTTTAGTTCCATCTAAAATGACACACATCTAAAACGCTTCATCATGAGAAATAATGCTATTTAAAGTTTTAGTTCCATCTAAAATGACACACATCTAAAACACCTTCTGATTCCCACCGCTCTTGGATTAAGCTTTAGTTCCATCTAAAATGACACACATCTAAAACAAGAGTGCTTAGATCTTTATCTTTATCAAAGCTTTAGTTCCATCTAAAATGACACACATCTAAAACAGATATAAATCAAACGAGACTTAATAATATGCTTTAGTTCCATCTAAAATGACACACATCTAAAACTGTGATCTTAACTCGTTGGCTGTCTCTCAAGCTTTAGTTCCATCTAAAATGACACACATCTAAAACAAGTGGCAGGGTATTGTTAGGAGTATTGACGCTTTAGTTCCATCTAAAATGACACACATCTAAAACAGATAGATTATCTAGTTTATCCCATGATATGCTTTAGTTCCATCTAAAATGACACACATCTAAAACAGATCCAGGGAGATAGAATTTTCTGATGATGCTTTAGTTCCATCTAAAATGACACACATCTAAAACTGGTCTTGTAACTCTTTAGTAGATGGGCCAGCTTTAGTTCTGAAATATTCAATATCAGTGCAGTCATAAATACCTAAAATTATAAACTAAGCTACAGCCTGTTTATCTGTAGTCATATTCCTATAAATAGAAGGAGGAAATCCCTCTTTATTCATAGTATTAATTCTTTGTCTATTATAATAAATCATCACATATCTCCAGACTATTTTCTTTACTTCTTCCCTCTTCAATTTCAGAGTATTAATTTTATATATCTTCTCTTTTTTTAGAGTCGCAAAAAAACTTTCCATCCTGCTATTATCATAACATTTTCCAACATCACTCATACTCTGAATGGCACGAAATCGCCCAAGAGTATCTTTATATTTTTCACTAGTGTACTGACTCCCGGCATCACTGTGGATAATAACTCCATTTCCAGGATTTCTTGACTTATATGCCTCCTTTATAGCATCTATGCATAAATCTTTTTTCATATGGCTATCCATAGACAAACTTATAATTTCACCTCCAAAACAATCTAATATTGGAGCTACATACAGTTTACCGTCAGAACAAGGTATTTCTGTAATATCTGTTAACCACTTTTCATCTGGTTTTGTTGCTGAAAAATCTCTCTTTATTATATTTTCAGGTCTATTTGCCTTTTTATCTGCTTTAGTAAGACCATTAGGGCTTCTTCTGCTCTTATGAAGTAAATTACCCTTTCTCATTGCTCTAATCACTGTAGATCTAGAGTTATTTTTAATACCTCTTTGTTTTAACCCTAGCATTACTCTTTCAATACCATAATTATCGTTATCTGGATACTCATCTATTATTTCATGTATTTTGACCAGAAGAAGCTGCCATGCTTTGGGACGGTTCCTAGTTCTTTTCCATTTATAGTAACCTGTCTCGCTGACATCTAGAGCATTACACATTCTAATAACAGGGAGATTTAACTCTTTCTGAAACTCATGAATATATGTAAAAATGCTCTTTTTTGTTATTTCTTCCGGTCTTTGGCAAAAAAACCTAAAGCATCCTTTAAAATTTCATTAGCTTGCTTTAATTCCTGGATTTCTCGCTGCATCTCTTCTTCTCTTACTGTTAGAGGTGAAGAGTAAGTTTGATCTTTAGTATTATTCTTTTTCTTATTTCTGATTCTTCTCCATCCTGCTAATGTGCTGTACTTTAAACCTAATTGTTCTGATGCTTTTTTTAGTCCTATATCATCAGATAAACCCAATGCTTGCTCTTTAAATTCTTTACTATACTTCGTCATAAATACCTCTACTATTATTTCGGTATTTTAGACTGCACTTTTATGATAACCTTTCAATACGAAAAGTCCAGTTTTAGTTCCATCTAAAATGACACACATCTAAAACGTGTTGAATTAGTAGCTGAGGAAGAGTTAAGTTTTAGTTCCATCTAAAATGACACACATCTAAAACCCAGTAATCTTGTAATATACCCAATCTTCTGTTTTAGTTCCATCTAAAATGACACACATCTAAAACCACTAACAGTAGTGACATGATGGATAATACGTTTTAGTTCCATCTAAAATGACACACATCTAAAACTCAAATGATCCTACTATGAGAAACATCTTCGTTTTAGTTCCATCTAAAATGACACACATCTAAAACATGTAAAATGTTGGCATTACTTTAAAAATTGTTTTAGTTCCATCTAAAATGACACACATCTAAAACCTAGGGGTTCTGCAATATATGGGGAAGATAGTTTTAGTTCCATCTAAAATGACACACATCTAAAACTCCGGAAGCAACCAGGATGGTTACTAAAGTGTTTTAGTTCCATCTAAAATGACACACATCTAAAACATTTATAATCTTTAGTAGTAGCCCTCTGGTGTTTTAGTTCCATCTAAAATGACACACATCTAAAACGGGAATACATAAGTGGTTCCTATTTCAATAGTTTTAGTTCCATCTAAAATGACACACATCTAAAACTCATCAACATTCTCATATTCAGGTAATTTTGTTTTAGTTCCATCTAAAATGACACACATCTAAAACCACCAATTACTGATAACCTCTCTTGAAAGGGTTTTAGTTCCATCTAAAATGACACACATCTAAAACAATGGGTACTTAATAATCATGGATTGGCAGGTTTTAGTTCCATCTAAAATGACACACATCTAAAACGTCTTTTGTTGTATCGGGCAATCTGAGCTTGTTTTAGTTCCATCTAAAATGACACACATCTAAAACGTAGTTTAGCATTACTAGTTTTATTATTAGGTTTTAGTTCCATCTAAAATGACACACATCTAAAACTTCTCACCCGATTCATCAAGAACATCTGTTGTTTTAGTTCCATCTAAAATGACACACATCTAAAACATTCCATTGCAATTTTAACTTTAGGCGTTAGTTTTAGTTCCATCTAAAATGACACACATCTAAAACCTGGCTCTGTTAACTCTTCAAATGTATAAAGTTTTAGTTCCATCTAAAATGACACACATCTAAAACCGTGTTGCTAATCTGTTCTTGTTCGCCTGAGTTTTAGTTCCATCTAAAATGACACACATCTAAAACAACAGTAACAGGCAATAGATGGTTCAATATGTTTTAGTTCCATCTAAAATGACACACATCTAAAACTTGAATCGGTATAAGTTCTATGTAACAACTGTTTTAGTTCCATCTAAAATGACACACATCTAAAACGAAACGAAGGTTTTGATTACTTCTGGAAAAGTTTTAGTTCCATCTAAAATGACACACATCTAAAACTAGGTATTTAGTCAAATTATAGTTTGTATGGTTTTAGTTCCATCTAAAATGACACACATCTAAAACGGTGGTATCATGTGGGGCATGTTCACTCTTGTTTTAGTTCCATCTAAAATGACACACATCTAAAACAGAAAAGACACAACATACAAAGGCAAGAGAGTTTTAGTTCCATCTAAAATGACACACATCTAAAACAAAGTCCAACCTCTGCCACAAAGTTATCCCGTTTTAGTTCCATCTAAAATGACACACATCTAAAACCTTAGATGATTTGTTAGAAAACGGTTTTATGTTTTAGTTCCATCTAAAATGACACACATCTAAAACAGCATCCGTGATAGAATAATTATTAATAGTGTTTTAGTTCCATCTAAAATGACACACATCTAAAACCTAGTAAACACATAATAGATAGCGAAAGAAGTTTTAGTTCCATCTAAAATGACACACATCTAAAACATCTCAACATGGATTCCTTTTATATCAAAAGTTTTAGTTCCATCTAAAATGACACACATCTAAAACCGTCCGTCTTCTTTAAATTCTGTCATTAAAGTTTTAGTTCCATCTAAAATGACACACATCTAAAACTCTATGAAGTTCGCCCTGGAGGGGCACAACGTTTTAGTTCCATCTAAAATGACACACATCTAAAACTAATCATCGTAAGAACCTGTAACTTTATATGTTTTAGTTCCATCTAAAATGACACACATCTAAAACCTCAAATAGGCTTTAGAAGCAGGTACACACACTCCCTACTATGTCGTAGATGGATTTTCAGTGTAATCATTAAAATCACTTTCAATAACTAACTTTGTTTCATAATCTATAATATCATTACTTATATTTTCTAACAATATACAATTCAATTTCTTGTAAATTATATATTTAAACAACTCTAATAACTCATTAGAATCTAAAAAAAGCTTAATGTTTGTAAACACTACAACTTCATATAAATTCAACTCAGTAACAACATCTACATACTGATAAAGTTGTGATAAGATTCCTGAATCTGGCAATTTAATATTTAAGTTCACAAATTTTAAAAACTTATCAGGTGTGAAATCTGAATTTATTACCAAATCAATATCATGCTCAATAATCTTACCTTCAATTTGCTCTATTAAGGTTGAATAGTTAACCTCTAACTTTGATAGGAACTCAATATCTGAGTATAACTCTTCTGAAATAATAGTAATAAGTTTTTTTTGTATATTTTTCATCTCATATTCTATACTTTCAGGATTACAAATCACTATTTTTTTAGCCCAATTAACACTTTTACTGTTTTCAAAAAATATTATGTTCTCTTTCAATTCAGTACTAGCCACATATGCTTTAAAGCTTTCTATAATATTTCTATATAGTTGTTTGTTATGAATTTCTAAGGTTATTAAATTATCATTAAACTGTAATTCATCAAAATTACTAATCTTAAAACTAATCATAATATTATTAGCCTATCTGTTGAGTCTAAATTAGAGTAGTGTACTTCTCCGATAAAGGTATCTACAGAGGAGAACTGACGTTCGGTTACCACAAGAACTTGCACCAACCCATTTGGAGGTAAATCTTTTTTTATCCTAGATTTTATTAAATTTACTGAAGATGAGTTTAGTGCTAATTTTGTATAGACTGATTTTTGTTGCATAATAAAACCCTCTTTAAGTAGAGACCTTCTAAATCTATTATAAAAATATCGTTCTTTAGGCGTTTCCATAGGTAGATCAAAAAAAAGTAGCACTCTCATAAACCTCCTCTTCAAAACTTAGTTTCATAAAACTTAATACTATTTACACTATTCTTATCTAAAGAATCAAATATACTCTTTACATAGATCTTTATTGCATTGGTTACATATTGTTCCTTTTTATTTATGTTTACCGTTCTATTAAGAATATTTATAAGGTCTTGTTTATAAGAAGTATTAAACTCTCTATCTTGATTTCTAAATACATATTCATCAATTAATATTCTAAAAGGCTCCATTAAGTCAGATGATAAATTAAACTGATTAAACTCACTTTTATGCCATATTCCTAACTGTGTAAAATACCCATTGCTAACCACTTCTTTATTAAAACAAGATAGTATTATTGAATAACCATAATCTAATGCTTTGTTTATAGAGGAACAGTTATCTCTAGTAAAACTTTTACCAAAAAGTGCATTAAAATAAACCTTAGCAGCATGCCCTTCTCTATTTGTAGGGTCATTTTGTTCTGTTCCCTTATAATAACCTTCTAATATGGAGGACTCTTCCTTTGAATTAGCTTTAAGAAGTTGGGACTGCTTTCTTATTTTTTCTGTAACAATAGATGTCCATACAAATTCTTTAGTAGTTACATCCCAATTGAGCTGTTTATTTAGTTTTTTACTGGTATTGTAACTGCCGTATAAACTTAATAATTGACTTTGTGGGTTATGTGTCTCATCACAAAAAACAATATATATTTTGTGCTTAACTAGTTCACATAGCAGGTATGTCGTAATTACAACTTGTGTTGAATCAATAATAAGCATCTCTATTTCAGATAGGTGTATTAGTTTTAAATCATCACTTCTAACATAGAGATGTTCATTTTTATAGCTAAGTTTACATTTACTTGTAACTAATACAGTTCTAAAACTCATTACAACTTGTACCTCTTTTCATAAAAACCTGTTATTGATTGGTCTATAAAAGTCATTTCATCTCTGTTAAGAGCAAAACTTGCAATAATACCTGTTCCAACAGAGCAACCTATTTTCTTTAAATCAATCTGACTTGACCCTGATTTTGTTACATCTAGAAGTTTTAATATAATTTGAGTTTTTTCCTCCTTTGATAGATTTATGAAAAGATCTCTATTTAAAGTCATTTTTTCTGATATCGTACTATATTTATAATAATGAGTTTCTAATTTCTTAATATAATAGTCATAAAATTCTTCAAATAATGAGTCATTAACTTTATCTATACTTTTGTTGCTAGTTATATCTTTTATAAATAATGTAAACTTATTATCCAGAAAAAGTTGAGTTGCAGTATGAAGATAAGCTTCACTAGCAATATAAAATTCAGATCCACCTTGTATGAATAGCTGATTAAGATAAATCTTATCTTTTAATATTTTATATTCATCTACATCTAGTGAATCTTTTATAAATTTATCTAGAGCAACCTCAAGATTTTTAGAAGATGCAATATTAACCGGAACTCCTACAATTCTATTGAACACTTTTTTACCCTTTTTTGCTTCAATAGCTATACAATAAGCTCTATTTTCAGAAGTATAAAAACCATACTTTTCAGGAGAAAGGTTCTCTTTTAAAGGAATTTTATTATTACCTTTACTAGTGTTAGAATGAATTGTTGATTTCCAAAAACCTCCTTTATCTTCACCACTGTTCTCTTTTAACTGCTTAGTAATTAACACATTTTTATATGCTAAAACCTTCCTTACCTTATCTGAAAGTTCTATATTTTTATTTAAACCACCAATAACAAACCCATATTTAGAACCAGTTGATTCTTTAAGGTAATTTTTCCATGTGAACTTAGTTTGCCTATCAAAAATATGTTTACCAACAACACAGGTTATATATGCGTCATGGGCATGGTGTAAGTCATTTAAGTTACGAATTTTATATAATTTATTTGCTTTTCTATAGCTAGAAGTTAATTGAGCTTTAACAGAGACAACATTTTTTGCATATTTATAATCTTTAAAGATATTTAATACATGTTTTGAAATCTGTCTAGTTTCAACTAGCTGCCTACTAATAAAACCTTTATAATCCTGTTCTGAAAAGCTAGTTTTCTTTAGATTATTGTGTTTAATTTTTGATATTAGCCCCTGCTGTTCTAAGTTCTCCCATAGAATATATACAGATTTAGGTATATCCATTCTTGAATTTACTGGCTGATCTAATTTGTCCATATTTGCTTTAGCTATAACAAGAACTTTGTTATTGAAGCTATCATCTTTAATAAAAGATTGAGGTATAATATGGTCTATATGATAATTAGAAAGTTGATTAATATGTAGAGGTTTCCCAGTATACATACACTTTCCATTCTGGGTTAAATAAAGAAAAAGTCTGCTGCTCTCAATTCTTTCGTCTTTTACTACTTCGGGGTCATTTATTATTTTGTAATCGAAGTAACTATCATTTTTTATCTTTTTATAAAGATCGTCTAACATTTTTCTTCTGGATGTTGTACGTTTCTTCTCTTGATTATCTCTAGCCATCTCAATATAGATTCTTTGAGGTTTGTTTTTATCTTTCCCTTTAGACATAATCTTTATAATTTCATCTACTATTTTAACTGATTGCCATATACCCTTTTTATTGGCTGGAGATGTAGGTAAAGATTCAATATCTTCTTTATATGTAACTTTAGTAGAGTTTAGATTACTTTCTAGTCTAATTTCATTAATTTTATCATTAAAACCAAACTCATCATCATTTACAATCTCCATAAAGTTATAGTTTGATTTTCTCATTATATTTATTATTGTTAGATCAACATGATTTACATTGTTACCTTTTATACCATCGAGTAACCTAGCAGATAGACGCGACCATCCAGAATAACTCTTTTTCAGTATTTTCTTAATTTGCTCTTTAGTGATCTCTGGATATTTTTTAGTAATTTGCTTTCTAATGATCTCTTTACTATTGTAAATTGTCAGCCATTCAATAATCTTTTCTACTTTATTTGGATTATCTTCGACATATCCTTCTCCAAAGATCTTTTCAAAGTCTATATAAGATGTTAATGATGATGCAAATTTGTTCTCTTGTTGAGTTCCTGTAATCTCATCGTCATAATTATAGACTCCTCCTTGTTTTGTAGAGTACGCAATATCACTGTTATTTAGATAATCTTTAATTTTTTTAATAGTAACATTTTTATACTTTTTAAATACATCTCTTATAATATCTCTTTTAAGATCCATTGATAATAATTTCCCACCGATTCTTACCTTATTAAGCTCGTTTAATAGAATAAATTCGGAGTAAAGTATTGAGTTTTTAGGTATAACATCTTCTTTAGGCAGGTATGTACATTTATTAGTCATTCTTCTAATAAATTTTTCAGCAGTTTTATCTATATCAATTACATCTTTATAATTCCATGGTAAAATTTCTCCTTCAGTTAACCTTTCCATCCATGCAAATTCAGATTTATCTTCAGAAACCAAAGGACCAACATAGTATGGAATTTTAAAAGTTAAAATAGAGAGAATCTTCTCTATATCCAGACTAGGGTAGAATTTGCTTTGTTTTACTAGGATTT
The DNA here is from genome assembly GCF_008329945.1 of Thiospirochaeta perfilievii. Taxonomy (NCBI): domain Bacteria; kingdom Pseudomonadati; phylum Spirochaetota; class Spirochaetia; order Spirochaetales; family Spirochaetaceae; genus Thiospirochaeta; species Thiospirochaeta perfilievii. The sequence goes on from NZ_CP035807.1 coordinate 1,858,305, forward strand.
GTTCTAACTCCTGTTTATGTAACTGATATGGTATACCTACATTCTCTTTCGATCTAATTTTTTTTAGAAAATCTTCTTTTTCGATCTGCTCAATACAATATATGTAATCTTTATTATCTGATAATTCGACTTTATACTTTTCTAGTATAGCTTTAATACTTTTATTTAGCTGTTCATTAGAACATGAGCTTTCATTATTAATGTAGGCGGTATAACTTACCTTTTCTGCTTTTTTACTATGAAATATAGATTTGTAATATTCTTTCAAGGTAGTTATTTTAAATAGACTTTTTAAGTGTTTCTTATCTTTTTTATGTTTATTGAATCTTTGTACCATAGCGCTAGAAATATTGTGTTCATCTCCTAATATTTCAGAAAGGATGAAACCACTATATACCTGCTCTATAGATTCAAACAGGTAATAATCATCACCTGTTATTTCCATGATAACAGAATCTTCTAACTCTTCAGAAAATGATTTATTGTATTTAATATCACTATCGTTTACCATAAATATTTTAGGGAAATTAGCTTTATACCCTACTATTGCCTTAGATATCTCAGTGATCTCTTTTTTATATTGTTTATCAAATAGATCAACAATTTCTTTTTGTTTGTCACCTTTTTTCTTATTTTTATCTAGCAGTATAACTTGAACTTCATTTACCGTAGGTAGGTTCATATTTTCATCGTAAAAATCTGAGATGCTTTCAAGCATTTTTTCAATAGATTTAGAAATACCACTCTCTGTATTAAAGTCTGCTTCTTCGTAAATAAAATGACCTCTGAACTTAATCATGTGATGTACTGCTAAATATAACAGTCGAATATCTATTTTTTCATCACTCTCTAGAAGCTCTTTACGAAGATGATAAATAGTAGGGTATTTTTGGTGATAGGCCTTATCATCAAATGTTTCATCTTCGAAAAGTATATTTTTAGTTTCCTGTTTTTTATCTTCCATCCATAAAAAGGAATTATCCATTCTTCTAAAAAAGTTTTCATCTATAGGCAATATTTCATTTTCAAATAGAGTTCTTAATAGCTGAATTCTCTGCTTTCTTCTGGCAATTCTTCTACGAGTAGCTCTATGTGTCCTTCTAACCACTGCTGTATTACCTGAATCAAACAATCTAACACCCATAAGGTTTTTACCTGATTTTCGAATAATATTTAAATTCTCATCAACAACAGACCAACCAACAGATGCTGTTCCAATATCTAACCCGATTGAATAATTTTTCATTTTAATTCCTTTTATACTTGATTTTGTTTTTTTATGTTGTATACTTTTAATTATTCTAGTTCCATCTAGAATGACACACAGAGTTAAAATAAAGTTTTAACTTAAATGCCAATTTGTTTTGGTTTCGCGTAGGCGAATAGACCACCTTTATGGTGGTTTTTTAATTTATAATTTCATTATCAATCATAAAAACGAAAGGATGTTTCGTAAAAATTTATTTTTATTATTTATTATACTTATTTCATCTCCAAATGCTTAACATTGGTTAAGCTTTATATTTATTGATAATGTATGTCGATCCCTATATGCAATTAAATTATTTAAGAAGAATTTCCGATTTTATTAATTAGACTGATATAATAAGAAAATAATACAAAAGTACAGGATTTATTTGCCACAATCCTCCCCGCACTCTATTAAAACTTTGTTGATATTATTATACTTGCAGATTTTTTTATTACAAGCTAAATAATGCATTTAAAGTTATAGCAATTACATCAACTACAGTTTTAGGAACTATGATCTATCTTGTTAGAAAAGGGAATCACATTAGGCAGTCATAGCTCCGTTTTTTTAAACTGTAACTACCTCCCTATTTAAAATTTTAGGAATCTTTATAACAAATTGACAACCAACATCAGCTCTACTTCTAATTGTTATACTCCCATCTAAGTCTCTAATTAGGTTATTAACAAGGGGCATACCTACTCCCTTCCCTGCAACAACATCAGCTTTTTTAGCTGTAGATAACCCCTGCTTAAATATAAGTCTAGGAATAATATTATCTGAAAGTTTATCAAACTGTTCTTTTGTTATAATTCTCTCATCATAGGCCTTTTTTCTTATATTTTGTAAATTTAAACCCTCTCCGTCATCAGAGAAAACAAGATGTAGAGTATCTTCACTCTCCTCTACTTTAATATAAATTAAACCTATTGCCTTTTTACCTAATGCCACTCTCTTTTCACTTGATTCGATGCCATGGTAAATTGCATTCCTCATAAGCTGAATTATAATATTTTGAATAGGCTTAAACTGTTCCTCACTAAATTTTTCAATACTAAAACCATCTAATTTCAACTGTACAGCCTTATCGTATTTTGTAGAAAGTCTAGAGCACATCTTAACTAAATGCTCTTTTAAATAGTTATCAGTATTATGAATACTACCTCCATTAGCCTGAAAGCCCGCCCACTTACTTAATAACTCCTGGATCTTATTAAATGTATTTTGTAACTCACTAAATTTAAGTGTTAATGGAATAAAATCCTCTGTATCTATCTCACTACTTTTTAAAATCTTCTGCATAGATAGCTCTAACTCTTCCGCTTTTTCAGAGATAAAATTCAGTTCTAATAACTCAGCATCACCCTTAATTCCATGACTAAGCCTAAATGCTTTCTCTAGTTTATCCCTTGAAGAATCACTCCCCTTTTGGAAGATAGAGTTAATTTCAATAAGATCTTTATTAGAGAACTTAAAAAACTCCCTTAACACTGTAGGTTCTACGTGGAGAATTTTGTAGAGTAACTCCATCTCTATATGACTCTTTTTTCTTGTATGCTCTATCTCTTTATTAAGTTCAAACTCTTCTGAAACATCACTAACCATAACTAGCAGATTTATAATTTCACCCTTTTTTTCTACTCTTTTAAAGTTAAAAACTAAGTGTTTAGTTCTAAAGCTTCCCTGGTTATTATCAAAGTAGGCATCGACTTCCCTTAAAGGGTTTAATCGTTCCACATGACGCCACTGAGTCGCGGGATTAAAAGCGACATCTAAAAAGTCTTTAAATAAGTTTTTATCAACTTCTAATAATATTTTCTCTATAAAAGTAATAAAACTAAAATCAGCTAAGGATTTCTCCTCTAAAATAAGCTCTAAACTCTTGGAATAGTATTTTCCAATCCCTCCATTTTGAGAAAGTAAGAAAATTCCATCACTTACGTTTTCTAAGATATTTAAATAATCCCCTTTCTCTACTGTGTTCTCCTCTAACTTATCCAAGACTTCATTATATATTCCAGCAATTTGCCCCACCTCAGTAAAAGGTTCAACAGGGGCTCTTAAAGAAATATCTCCAGTTGATGCTTGATGATGCAAAACAGTATAAAGATCAAAAATCTCTGTAGACGTTCCGTGCTCAGATTTATTTAATCCATCGATCTCTTCTTTTAATCCAATTCTTAAGGGATAAATTTTATTTAATAAAAACAAAAAGACAAATGAGATACCAAAGGCCCATACCCCACAGGTAATAATACCTACAAGCTGAATTATTATTTGACCTCCTCTATTTAGACCAGTATTTAATATATCTAAATTTCCAAAGATACCAACAGCCAATGTCCCCCAAATTCCAGAGGAAAGATGGACAGGAATTGCTCCAACAGCATCATCAATTTTTAACTTATCGAGCACCATAGTTGATAAAAACATTACAACACCACCTACTAACCCAATTACTATTGCTTGAATTTCTGTTACAGAATGTACAGGAGCAGTAATAGCCACAAGTCCAGCTAATGCCCCATTCATGACTAGGGTTACATCAGGTTTCTTTAATATTGGCCAACCAAAAGCCAGTGAAGCAACCATACCTGCAGAAGCAGAAAGTGTAGTTTTTAAAATAATGCCAGCAACTGTCGAATCCATTACTAGGGTAGACCCACCATTAAATCCAAACCAACCAAACCATAGGATTAAAACACCCAAAACAACCATAGGAATATTATTTCCATTTATTGGGACAGGGATACCATTATTATCATACCGACCAGTTCTCTCCCCAATTATTAATAAAAAAGCAAGGGCTACCCATCCTCCAAGGCTATGAACAACTGTTGATCCTGCAAAATCGATAAAGCCCAACCTACTTAACCAGCCACTACCGTTACCATTAATTAGTCCACCCCAAACCCAGTGTCCAAAAATCGGGTAGATTATTGCAGATAAAAATATAGTTGCTATAATATATGCTCCATACTTAACTCGCTCAGCAATTGCTCCAGATACAATAGTGGCGGATGTTGAGCAAAACATTGCCTGAAATAGAAAAAATGCTGCAACCCATGTATTTTTGGCACTGAATAGAAAGTTGTCTCTTCCAATAAACCCTAGTTTAGTTTTTCCAAACATTAAACCAAACCCTATTGCCCAAAAAAACAGTGTAGAGACTCCTAAATCTGTTAAATTCTTAATTGAAACATTTATACTGTTTTTTGACCTAGTCAAACCAGACTCTACCATTGCAAAACCAGCTTGCATTATAAAAACAAGACAAGAGGCGACAATTATCCACAAAATATCTAAAAGATTTGTCTCCATACTCTACTCCAAACCAATTGCAAGATGACAATCATTATATTGCCACTCTATAGGAATTATAAATACTGGAGGATTAAGTCTCATATCTATATTTTCAACCTGTCCCTTTAAAACTATAGGAACTGATATTAAAAAAGTTGTACCAAAAAACTCTCTCATATTTCCACTTATGGTATTTGTCATCTCTCCAATTAGATCATAAAGATCATCGTCTTCGACCTTATCTCCCTCTAAAAGATAACCACCAAACTCATAAAGTAGTTCCTTTGGTGCAGTAAAATAGACTCCACCTTTTCTAGCTCCAGAAACTCCAATTATTCCTGTAAAATCAAATACTCCTGTAGACTCATCCTTTATAAATGGAAGACCCATTTTTGCAGCAATACCTGTAATACTTTCAAAATACTCAGTAACAATTTTAATAAAAGCTTTTAATTCCGACTCTTTCATACCATAATCCCACAAATAAATTTAATCTCTTCTTGAAGCTCACTAGCAGTAAAAGGTTTTGGTAAGAAGCCCATAGCCCCTTTTTTTAAAGCCAGTAATCCTGTTCCATAGTCACTTAATGCACTAATAACTAGAATCTTTGTCTCTGGAGCAATCTTCAGGATCTCTGTTAAACAGGTTAATCCGTCCATTTTGGGCATTGTTATATCCAGAGTAACTAAATCAGGTTTTTTGGATTTACAAATCTCTACTGCCTCTTCACCATTACAAGCACTACCAACTATCTCTAGTTTAAATTCCTTTAAATATTTATTTATAGCTCTACGCATAATATTTGAGTCATCAACAATTAGTAATTTCATAAACTCCTCCACATCTCTAAACAATGCAAAATCCATGCCATATCAACATTTATGTGAAATTTATATAAAAAGAGAATAAATCCTACAAAATAGTATTTTGAATCTGTTTTTATTACATTAAGGTAACTTGGGTATAAGCTGAATCTAATGTATCCTTATATAAACAGGAGAATTTTTATGTTGTATAAAATGTATGGGAAAACAGGAAAAAGAGTTTCTGCCGTTGGTTTTGGTGGTATGAGATTTGATGAAACAAAAACAATAGAAGAAAACGCTGAAATAGTACGTTATGCAAGCTCAAAAGGAATAAACTACTTTGATACTGCTCCAGGTTATTGTAGTGATACAAGTGAAGATATTTTTGGAGAAGCTTTTAAAAATATGCCTAACCCATTTTATGTATCAACAAAAGGAATGCCTACTACATACGATACAGCAGAAAAAGCAATTGATGCAGTAAAAAAATCAATTAAAAGAATGGGGCTTAAAAAGATAGACTTTTATCATATCTGGTGCATTAGAAAATCGGAACACTATGAACTAGCAATGAAGCCTGGTGGCCAGTATGAAGGTTTACTACAGTGCCAAAAAGAAGGGTTAATTGATCATATTGTTTTATCTTCCCACCAAAATGGAAATGAAGTTAAAGAGATATTAATAGACAAAAAAATCGATGGAATCCTGTTAGGTGTAAATATATTAAACTTTCCATATAGGTGGGAGGCTGTAGAAACAGCTTACAATATGGGTTACGGTGTTGTGGCGATGAACCCATTAAGTGGTGGAGCCATCCCAACCCATGAGAAAGAGTTACAATTTTTAACTAACGGCAAGGAGACAGCAACAGAGGCAGCTCTACGTTTTGTAATATCATGTCCACAAATAACTATAGCCTTAAATGGTTTTACAACAAAGGAGCATATAGATACCGCATGTAAAATAGCCAATGAATCTAAGCCCTTTGAGCAGGATGAGATAAAAAGAATAGAGAACCTTGTTGGGGAATCTATGAATGAAGCTTGTACAGGGTGTGGTTACTGCGATAAGTGTCCCCAGGGAATAGCCATTCCAAGCTTTTTACAATACTACAACGAAAAACATGTTTTTCACAAAAGTGATAAAGAGATGAAGGAAAATATTGTAGGAGCATATGAGTGGGGGATCCTTGCAGGGAAAAAGGGAACTGCAGCGGACTGTACATCCTGTGGTCTTTGTGAAGATGAGTGTACTCAACACCTACCTATAATAGATAGACTTAAAGAGATAACGAGCTGGACTTAAATAATTGTGCCCAAAGCACAATTATTTGACTTGTGACATTTTAGCGTTTATTATAAAAGGATATTTCTATCATTTTTATAATAATTTTTAGGAAATTTGGAGAATAAATGAAAATTCGAAGCAAACTACTACTTTTAACATTTATAATGATTATATCTATATTTTTATCCGTTGGTGTAAATGTTGGAGTAGGGATATTTACAAACAAAATGCAATCAGAAGAGAAAGAGTTAGTACTTCTTAGAGATCTTATGTTACAACAATCAATTGAACTCTCAAAACTACTTCATAGTAATACTCCTACAATAATACAGTATAAAACTCTCAAAAATAGAATTGATGAGACTAACCAAGTAATAGATCGAGTAAAAGTATTAAAGGTTCTACCAAAACTAAATAAAACAACAGCAGATGCCTTTGAATCCATAAAGAAGTTAGATGTATTATTAAAAAAATCCTACGAGAAACTATATGCAGAAACAGATGATTTTATAGCCACATTTGATAAGAATGATACATCTTTTTCTATATCAAAAATTAATTCATATAAAAATATGGATAACTTTACAAGGATTATGTTTAGGGCCAACAGGGTAACAACCCAGGGTTTTACTGTAGATGTTGCACTAGAGGCATCTTCATCCCTTCTATTAGAACAGAGTGGTATAATTAATAGAGTTGTTACAAATTACAAAAAGATATCAAACTTTGTATCCCTTGGAGTAGCGTTAATATTTATTATTTTATCAGTATTTATATCCCTAATAATATCAGGTAAGATATCCAAATCAATAAATAAATTAAGTAGTGCCCTTACCATTATGTTAGCCGGTGACTTTACCCATGAGATAAAAATTGACTCGAAGGATGAGTTAGGACTACTAGGTGATGAAATAAATGTATTCCAGGAGAACCTAAACAAGTCGCTAATTAGAATTAAAGCGTCATCTAGAGCAAATGAGGATGCAAATATTGGTTTAATTGAAACTACTGCCGATTCATCTGCAGTTTCAACCCAGATATCAGCAAATATAGACTCTATTAACTCCCAAATGCATCAACTTGATAGTAATATTGCCAAGTCTAATGATGAAGTACAAGACGTTAGTCAATTTACAAATAAGCTAAATGACTTTACATCAGAGCAGATGGCAATGGTTGAAGAATCAACAGCTGCAATAACAGAGATGATAGCATCAATTTCTAGTATTTCAGACTTAACAAATAATAACTCTAAAATTATAACAACCCTAGAGTCTACAGCTAAAGAGGGTGATAATAAGCTAACAGAAACAACAGATCTTATAGATGAAATTAACTCTACAGTAAATGAGATTAACAGTATGTCAGAAATTATTCAAAACATCTCAGATCAGACTAACCTTCTAGCAATGAATGCTGCTATTGAGGCAGCCCATGCAGGGGATGCTGGTAAAGGTTTTGCTGTTGTAGCCGACGAAATAAGAAAACTTGCAGAAGCCTCTGCAATGAATAGTAAAGATATTAGTAAAAACCTTGATGATATTACTAAAAAGTTCGAGAAAGCATCCCTTTCTGGACAGAGTACAAGAGAAGCTTTTACTAATATCAATGACAACATTAAAAATGTATCTAGTGCTCTAATGGTAGTAGCATCAAGTACTACAGAACTTGATACAGGTGGTTCACAAATTTTAGAGGCTATGGAGAGTCTTAAAGAGATTTCAATAGCTGTACAGGACAAAGCCTATGAGATGAAGTCAAAGGCTGAGAATATAAATAACATCTCATCGGATGTATTAAATATATCCCAAGTTGTCTCAGGAGCCATAACAGAGGCAAACATAGGGTTTACCGGTGTTACAGACTCCATGAACTCTTTAAAGGATGTTTCAGATAGGGTTGGTGTTGTAAGTAAAGAGATAAACCACGAATTAGATAAGTTTAAGACTAAAGAGTCTTAATAAAATTATCTAACCTCTTTTCTACAGAAGAGTTAATAGTATCCTCAGATAGACGTGTATTCATCATAGCCTTATCATCATTAAGTTTATCCTGGGGAATTACTAAACCTATTGGGAATGCTTCAAAGTTTATTAACTTCTCTCCTAATAGCTCTTTTAATTGATTATGAGTTGATGAATAACCAAATTTTTCATCCTTTTTATCATCACTACTACCACAACAGCTAGCAAAATATACCCTAGAAATTACAGCTTTATGCTTACTAATTAAATCTGAGATAGGTGATAAAACTTTTCCAAACCATATAGGTGAGCATATAATTAAACGACTATAATCATTTAAATCAATATCTAACCCTTTGACACCAAAACCCCTATTAAAAGCTGTGGATAAAGCGATATATAAAAATGAATTAAACCTTGGTTTAACCTCTACAACACCACAGCCTAATTTCTCTCCTATTTTTTCTGCTAAAAAACGGTTACTCCCTGTTTTCGAATAATACAGTACTAAATTTTTCTCCATATAATATCTCCAATATTTAATTTTTTAAGGGGTAATCTGTCTGCTAATCACTTATAACAGTACAATTTAAGACTCTTTTCCACTTTCCATTGTCCCCTAGTAGTTCAATAAATGCGGACTCCCCCTTTGTCCACCAGACTATAAAATCATTACCATACTTTGATCCTGACGCAGAGACCTTATTCATAAGCGTATATTTTTCACCATCTGGCAGGTAAACCTCAGCAAACCAAGAGCTCTTATCAGGTAGGGAGTAGTATTTTACTGTGATAATATTCCCATCTTCACAACTATAGTTAGCGCTGCGTTCATAATTAAGAACTAAATCTTCCCTATTTATAGTTGTACATCCGTAAAGAGTAATAAGAATAGTTAAAAACACAGTTATATTTTTTAAAAACTTCATTAAATCCTCACAGAACCTTTTTTAGAGTTTACTCTACCAAGGGAATATCCAACAAATGGACCTAATATTATTGCCATTGACAACATTGGAATAAAATCCTTTGGATTTGTTGCAGAGACTGCTAAAGCCATTGGTAACATTAATAATACGGAAATGATTAAACCGTTTAAGATACTGTTTTTCACAACTTTAGTAATTGAAATTATATAAGTAGCAACTAACCAAAATGCAACAATAGAGAGCATATTAAAAAGTGGGGCATTAACAAAAAACAGTGGAATCAAGTCTAATACCCCAGCAAATAAACCGATAAAAATAGTAATTAAAATTTTCATAACATCACTCCTAAATATTTAATTTAATGTTTAAAATGACCAGTAACTTTAGCCATAAATAGTTGTAGTTGATAACCATCCTCTAGATATAATACTATTTTAACAATAAACTCTTAACATAGTCTATCTTCTTGTTATTTTACTAAATATACCCTCAATATCACCTACTACTTCAAGGCCTCCACCCATAGTTTTACCACTGTATAAGCGCTCATTCTTCCAATACAACTCGACCTCTATAACAGAGTTAATCGACTCTTTAATTGGTCTATTCATAGAACCTTTAGTAGGAGCTTTCAATACACCAACACTACTTTGTAGAGCCTTTATTCTTAAGAGATACCCCCTTTTTTTTAATTCAATTACAAGTCTTCCATCAACAATAATCTTATTAACTCTACTAAAATTATATGTTGAAAAGTAGTGAGTTTTGCCTCCTACATTGAAAAAACCTAAAAAACCAGGAAAATAACTACCTAGCCATGGAATGTGGGCAAGACTCATCATTATAGAGACATCAGTTTCTTTAAAAGAGTTCCCTTGTAACCAAACCCAGGAACTTGGAAAACCTGTTCCCCAATCCTTCTCTATATACCCCTTTCCATCTAAATAATCTGTAACTATACCATTTAGCTCTACATATCCTCTTATTGTGCTATTTAGAACAGAAACACCATGATAACACTGCATAAAGGGAATAAAAGAGAAAGGCCCCATAATATTTGGCCAGAAACCCTTATATTTAACTATATTCAAAAAATTTAAATCCGCTCTTAGGTTTGGAAGATCAAGAATTATCTTTTCTTCAGAAAAAAAGTTATTATTAATAGATATATTAAGCTGTTTTCCCTCTAAAAACTTTATGCTACCTATATCAAACCTATAATAGTTTGTATAACCAACATTATCATTTATCTGAATAAAACAGTGGGGGTCTTTTTTATCCTTAGAGAGTCCAGGTATTACTGCAAAAACTCTGTCTCCAGTGTTATTTACAACCTTAAAGTACCACCCTTCAAAGTAGTTATTCTTTTTTAATTTACCTTGGTACAGTATTGGATTTTTCATGTCAATCACAACTTTTTGTAATATATACAATCTTTTTCATTTTTTACCCTTTATTTTAAGCAGTTATATAGAAAGATAATTACTGCTATAAAAAATACAACAATAAAACTTATAATCATCATTCCAAGGGTTTTTGAGTAACCGGCTGGAGTTATCTGACCCTCGCCATCCATCTTTTTTATTGATGGATAGAGTCTAGTAAAGAATGTCAAAATTGAAAATATTAAGGCTATAACGCTAAAAACCTTTGTCTCATCACTTCCTGTTATTAATATACCAATTAATAAAACTATGAATATTAATTTTGTGCCAGCAACCCAATTTATTAAATAGGTTACAAGTTCAAAAACCTCTTTATCTTCCTTTGATTTCTCAAATGCCTTAAAAACACCTAGGCCATTTCCTCTCTTTGTTCCTGGTGTTTTATACAGCATTATAACATTTAATAACTCCAATACTAAAAAAACTATAATAACAATTGATAGAATATCCATAAAGACCTCTCTATTTATTATAACATGTTATTTTAATATTGAACGATTTTACACTAAACTGCTATCTCTTTTTTAATTGAGTTAAATAGTGCCTGATTCATCTTATCTGAATCTTTGTAATTTTCTGGTTTTAAATGTTTTAGAATAGTCAATGAGATTCTCTGTTTTGTAAATATTTTAGGGAAAAGAGTATTTGTAGGAAAAACTTTATATGCTCCATTTATAACCATTGGAATAATATTTTTCTTTAGCTCCTTAGCTAAAAATACAGCTCCCGTTTTAAATTCATTTAATCGGCCATCCTTAGTTCTAGTTCCCTCGGGAAATATTACTAAAGTTTTACCCTGTCTTAAAATATCTGCACCAGCTTTTAATGCGGGCATTGTATTACTCTTTCTATCAACAAAAATATAGGATATTCCAGGAAAGATAAACTTAAGAAATTTTAGCTCTTTCTTCGCAGTAAAAAACATATCTTTTCTAACTTTATAAGATAATGAGCTTAAAAGTATTAAGATATCTAGAAGAGATTGATGGTTTAAAGCCACAATACTGTTATTAAAGTCAAACTTCTCCTTTTTATGAACCTTAACCTTCCAAAATAGTAGAGATAAAAATCTAAAGATTATCAATAAAAGTTCAAAGAGAGGGTTAAAAAAGGATACCGATTTAGTTGTAATATTCCCATGTATTAACTCATCAAAACTAGTTCTACCCTGACTAATAGGGCAGCATTTAAGATAGTTTACCAGCTCCTCAAGGTTATTTAACCCTGTAAACTCCACCTCAGAAATTTTAATTTCTAATTTTAATTCCAACTGAACAATTAAATTCATAACCCCAAGGGAGTCAATATTAAAGTCTGATAACTGTTGTGTATTGTAAATTTTATCAGCTTTTAGCTCATCCTTTAAAATTTCTATTATTTCGTTTTTTCTACTCTCTACAGAAGTAAGCTCCTTAAGTACACCAGCCTCAGTCTCTCCACAGTTATATAAACCAGATTTTAGGTTTTGTATAATCTTACTATTTATATTTGTTCTCTTTGTAGTTTTAGGCAGTGCAGAGATAGATATTGCAAAATCTGATATTTTTTTATACGTAGGAAGGCCTTTATTTAAACGTCTAATTTCATTTTTCATATCACTATAAGTGGTTAATGGAGATTTTGGAACAATAACAGCATAAGCAATTTCTGCTCCATTTTTTATTTGCCCAAATACTGCAACTTCATCAACTAGGGGTGAATCAGAATAGAACTGTTCTAACTCCTCAGGATATACATTTTTACCAGAATCTAATACTATTAAATTTTTCTCACGTCCAGTTATATGAATTTCTCCATACCTATCTTTGTAACCAAGGTCTCCAGAGTTAAACCATCCTTCATTATCAAATACTTCAGCTGTTGCCTCAGGATTATTATAATAACCAGGAAAGATATTATGTCCTCTAAACCAAACCTCTCCTATACCCTTATCGTTAATATTTTTTATTAACATCTCATTCCCAGGTAGAGGTCTACCCGATTGACCAGGTTTATATTTATTTCTATCAGAAGCGCAAATTGCAGAAGTGGTCTCTGTTAATCCATAACCCTCCATAATTTTAAAGCCCATATTATAATAATAGTGGTAGTACTCTTTTTTTAGAGGTGCACCACCTGTTATTAAGAAATCTATATCCTCACCAAAAACTTTTTGAACCGGTTTAAAAATAGCTTTTGGAATAAAACCTAGTCCTAAAAACTTAAGAATATGCCCGTGTTTTAAGTTAAACATAAATATTGAGTACTTTAATCTAGATGCTGATTTTACCTTGTTAATTATTCCGTCTAACATCATCTCCCACAATTTAGGGACTGCCGGGAATACATTTATCTTATAATCCCTTAAGCTTTGTAGTATAGCAGGAGCTGTTAATGATGGTTGACATATATAACCACATCCAACACCAAATGTTGCTAAAAAAGTAGAATGCAATCCAAATATATGATAAAAAGGCAACATACATAAAACTAAACTACCCTTTTTAACTTGTACAAATTCGTTACCACCAATTGATGCTTTATACATATTACCATGGGTAAGCTGTACTATTTTAGGTTTTCCTGTAGTTCCAGATGTATAGAGAAAAGTTGAAACATCTGTTTCTAGTAAATCTACAGGATAAAAATAGTTTATAGTTCTTGATCCATCAAAACTTATATCTAGAGACTCTACTCCATCAAATGTAATGTTAAAATCTGATGATATAAAAATCCCTTTAGCATCTACTTGATCCAACATAGTTTGGTACGTTTCACTATCTAGGTTAGTATCCAATGGTAGTGCAATTACTCCTATTGAAGTTAAAGCCATATAACTTATTAACCACTCTATGGAGTTAAGTGCAAGTATTCCTACAACTTCTCCCTTTTTATATCCATTTAATTGTAGATATCCCGCCCGCTCTTTCATTATTTTAAAAGCATCGCTATAATTTAAGTCTTCACCATTGAATATATTGTTAGAATATTTTGAACATGTAAGTTCATAAAATTTATAAAGTGATTTTAGTTCTTCATATTTATTTTCTATTAACATAGAATATTAATATATGAACTAATATATATATAATCAATGAAATAAAATGACATTTTCCAATTAATGTCATTAATGTTTATAAACAAGGAGCCTAAATGGAAAACTCAGTACTTTTTGCATTTTTATTAACACTATTAGCTGGACTCTCTACAGGTGTAGGAAGTCTTATTGGACTAATGTCTAAAAAATTTAACCCAAAAATATTAACACTTTCTCTAGGCTTCTCTGCAGGTGTTATGATCTATGTATCAATGGTTGAAATATTTGATAAGGCAAAAATATCATTGATAGAAACCCTCGGAGAGAGAGAAGGGTACATAACTACAGTTATATCTTTCTTTGCTGGAATCTTTATTATTGCTTTAATAGACAAACTTATACCAAATTATGAAAATCCCCATGAATTAAATGTTGCTAAAAAGATTGAAAATTCATCAGAGAAAGAGAAGTCTAAGCTACTCCGAATGGGAGTTTTTTCTGCATTAGCAATTGGTATACATAATTTCCCTGAGGGTTTGGCTACATTTATGAGTGCGTTATCTAATCCCACCCTTGGAATAAGTATCGCAATAGCAATAGCAATACATAATATCCCTGAAGGTTTAGCTGTTTCTGCACCTATATTTTATGCTACAAAGAGTAGAAAAAAGGCGTTTATATTCTCCTTCTTATCAGGTTTGGCAGAACCTATTGGAGCACTTGTAGGTTATTTTATTCTACGACCTTTTTTTACCGAAACTACATTTGGAATTATATTTGCATCTGTGGCTGGTATAATGATCTATATCTCTTTAGATGAGTTATTACCTACAGCAGAAGAGTATGGAGAACATCACATTGCTATTGGGGGATTAATTTTAGGAATGATAGTAATAGCTATTAGCCTAATTTTATTTATGTAGTTTATACTTATATTATAAAGGATATAAAAAATATATTAATATTAAGTGCATTTAAAGAGTATGCCTCTATTAGCTTTTTTAAAGGTGCACTATTGAAAGATGACAAAGGGTTATTAATTAAGCCAACAGAAAATACTCAATCTAATAGACAGTTTCGTTTTAAAACAACAAAAGAGATCATAGACCTGTAGCTAACAATTGACCAATATGTACAAGAGGCAATTGATATTGAGAATTCAGGTCAAAAAATTTTATTAAAAAAACATGAAGACTATAGTATCCCTGTGGAGCTTGAAGAGATATTCCAAAAAGAACTTAACTTTAAGGAGGCATTTTATAGACTTACCCCAGGTAGACAAAGAGATTATTTGGTCCATTTTAACTTAATGCAACGATAACAGAAGCAATTAGTTGTAAAAAAACAACAGGAACCCATATCCGTTCAATTTTACTAGGTGTTATACTATTCATTACAGTTCCAGAAAGTGAGAATAGAACAACAAACCAGATTGCTATTTTTGAAAAAGAATACATCCATGGAAAAAAGTAACCAGCCCTTGAAATAACTATAAAGTTAAACGTAAGTAATATAAGGATAATTATAATTGCTATAAATCTCATTTTTGGTGGATATTTTCCTGGATATTTTCCACCCATTGAGGCTGCACCCCATGGTAGACCAAATGCAAGACAGAGTTGAAATAGAACGACTATACCTGTTAGAAGTGTAAAAACAATTGTTGAAATGGATAATAACATTATAGAACTCCTTTAAAATTTAATTACTACAAAAATTATATATAGATGTAAAGAAGTTTACAAGAAACTGTTAATAAAGTTGATAAAAGTCTAGTGTATGAACCTAATTGCAGTGTTATTAGCCTACTCTCCCACTCAAAACATTTCGATCAGAAATTGTTTTGCTAAACTAGGAGATTGATATGGAACTTAATATATTATTTGCATGACTGGATTGAATTGGCATTGTACCATCGAGATGGAACTGCGTTAGTTCATGTTAAACAAAACGTGTTGATTAAAAAAGAAAATTAATAAAAAAAAGTCTAGCGTATGAACCTAATTGCAGTGCAATTAGCCTACTCTCCCACTCAAAACATTTCGATCAGAAATTGTTTTGCTAAACTAGGAGATTGATATGGAACTTAATATATTATTTGCATGACTGGATTGAATTGGCATTGTACCATCGAGATGGAACTGCGTTAGTTCATGTTAAACAAAACGTGTTGATTAAAAAAAGAAAATTAATAAAAAAAAGTCTAGCGATCACCTACTCTCCCACTAACGCAGTACCATCGGCGCAACTTGGCTTAACTTCCGTGTTCGGTATGGGAACGGGTGTGGCCCAAGTGCTATCATCACTAGACAAAAATTTTAATTAAAAACTCTTAAAAAAAGTGTTTAATTAAAACAACTTAAGAAAACTTAAGTTTATTTTAAATAACGCTGGAGTTAAGTTATTCTACTTATTTATACTCCGTTATTTCCCGAAGGGAAATAACTAAATAGGGTATAAAAATCATATCCAGTTAAGGAAAATAAAAATATGGTCAAGCCTCACGGGAGATTAGTACCTCTCAGCTAAATACATTACTGCACTTACACTTGAGGCCTATCAACCAGATCATCTCTCTGGTCCCTTTAGGAGAGTTAAACTCTCAGGAATGTCTCATCTTGAGGCGGGCTTCCCACTTAGATGCTTTCAGCGGTTATCCCTCCCGAACTTAGCTACTCTGCAATTACCGTTGGCACGATAACAGATACACCAGAGGTTCGTCCATTTCGGTCCTCTCGTACTAAAAATAGATCCTCTCAAACATTCAACGCATGTGGCAGATAGGGACCGAACTGTCTCGCGACGTTCTGAACCCAGCTCACGTACCGCTTTAATTGGCGAACAGCCAAACCCTTGGGACCTGCTTCAGCCCCAGGATGCGATGAGCCGACATCGAGGTGCCAAACTTTGCCGTCGATATGAACTCTTGGGCAAAATAAGCCTGTTATCCCCGGAGTACCTTTTATCCGTTAAGTGACGGCCCTTCCACTCGGGACCGCCAGATCACTAAGACCTACTTTCGTACCTGCTCGACTTGTAAGTCTCGCAGTCAAGCTACCTTCTGCCTTTGCACTTACAATCTGATTTCCAACCAGATCAAGGTAACCTTTGCGCGCCTCCGTTACTCTTTAGGAGGCGACCGCCCCAGTCAAACTGCCCACCAGACATTGTCCAAAAACCGGATAACGGCTTCTGTTAGAAAACTAATTAAACAAGGGTGGTATTTCACCAACGACTCACCCCAACCTAACGATCAGGGGTCATAGTCTCCCACCTATCCTACACATGTTTAACCAGATTTCAATATCAGGCTGCAGTAAAGGTTCACGGGGTCTTTCCGTCTAACCACATGTAATCGGCATCTTCACCGATACTTTAATTTCACCGGGTCTCGGGTTGAGACAGCGTCCAATTCGTTACACCATTCGTGCGGGTCGGAACTTACCCGACAAGGAATTTCGCTACCTTAGGACCGTTATAGTTACGGCCGCCGTTTACCGGGGCTTCAATTCGCTGCTTCGATAAATCTAACAACTCCTCTTAACCTTCCGGCACCGGGCAGGTGTCAGTCCCTATACTTCATCTTACGATTTCGCAGAGACCTGTGTTTTTGGTAAACAGTCGATTGGACCTCTTTTTTGCAACCTCTCCTCGCGGAGTAGGCCATACTTCTCCCTAAGTTACGTATGTAATTTGCCGAGTTCCTTAACCCGAGTTATCCCGTACGCCTTAGCATACTCAGCTCGCCTACCTGTGTCGGTTTGCGGTACGGTTCCTGTTAATCGAACCTTAGAGATTATTTCCTGGCACGATGAATCCTCTATCTTCCTGCACCCGTAGGTTTAGTACCCTTAACAACTCACCTCAAAATGCGGATTTGCCTACATCTCTCAAAAGCTTGTTGCTTGGACCGGAACTACCATTCTCCGGCATAAAATCTCCTTATGCGTCATCCCATCGAAATTAACAGAAGTACTGGAATATTAACCAGTTTCCCATCGACTACGCTCTTCAGCCTCGTCTTAGGGGCCGACTCACCCTGGGAAGAAAACCTTTACCCAGGAACCCTTAGGCTTTCGGCGGGAAGGGATCTCACCTTCCTTTTCGTTACTCATGCCTGCATTCTAACTTGTGATACCTCCAGCAATCCTTCCAGATCACCTTCAACAGCCTACACAACTCTCGTCTACCATCCGTATTAATACGAATCCGTAGCTTCGGTACTATGCTTAGCCCCGTTACATTTTAGGCGCTCGACTACTCGACCAGTGAGCTATTACGCACTCTTTCAAGGAGTGGCTGCTTCTAAGCCAACCTCCTGGCTGTCTTTGCAATCGAACTTCCTTCTCCACTTAGCATAGTTTAGGGACCTTAGCTGACGGTCTGGGCTCTTTCCCTCTTGACCATGGATCTTATCACCCACAGTCTCACTGCAATATTTTGTTTATCGGTATTCAGAGTTTGAATAAGTTTGGTACCCGGTGAAGGGCCCTAGCCTAATCAGTGCTTTACCTCCGACAAAAATCATATCACGCTGATCCTAAAACCATTTCGACGAGAACCAGCTATCTCCGAGTTTGATTGGCCTTTCACCCCTATTCACAAGTCATCACTGCCTTTTTCAACAGACTAGTGTTCGGTCCTCCACTTGATTTTACTCAAGCTTCAACCTGCTCATAAATAGATCACTCGGCTTCGGGTCTACGGCAACATACTTGGCGCCCTATTAAGACTCGGTTTCCCTCCGGCTCCGGTACTTCTATACCTTAACCTTGCATATTAACGTAACTCGCAGGCTCATTCTACAAAAGGCACGCCATCACGTCTCAAGGACGCTTTGACCACTTGTAAATCCACGGTTTCAGGTCTATTTCACTCCCCTCCCGGGGTGCTTTTCACCACTTCCCTTACGGTACTCGTTCACTATCGGTAGCTATCTCGTATTTAGCCTTGGAGGGTGGTCCCCCCAGATTCCAGCAGGATTTCTCGTGTCCCGCTGTACTCAGGAATATACTCTACAGCTATATTAGTTTCGCTTACGGGACTATCACCCACTCTGGTACTAGCTTTCCAGCTAATTTCTGCTACTAATATAGTTTCTTACTGCAGTTCGCATCACACAATACAAAACAGTACATCCTACAACACCCCTACTGCAACTCCGTGCAGATATTACACAGTAAAGGTTTGGGCTATTCCCCGTCCGCTCGCCGCTACTAAGGGAATCACAATTGTTTTCTTTTCCTTCAGGTACTTAGATGGTTCAGTTCCCTGAGTCTCACTCCAATACACTATTTTATTCATGTAAAGGTAATAGACATCTTGTCTATTGGGTTACCCCATTCGGCAATCTGGGCGTCAAAGGATGTTTGCTCCTTAACCCAGCTTTTCGCAGCTTACCACGGCCTTCATCGTCGGATAGCTCCAAGGCATCCACCATGGATCCTTATTCGCTTGACCATATATTTTGCTAGCAAAATATAGTCGACAAAAGTTTCAAAAAAACTTCGATAGACATATCGTTACTATCAAAAATATTTGTGCTTTCACACTATAATTTTTACACCCTTCGCTATTTAGTTGTACTTAACTGAAGTTTCGTAGAAACTTAAATTAAGTTTTATGCCAATTAAGGCAAGTCAAACATTTCTAATAGAAAAGTTTGATATTTAAGCCACTGGAATCGAACCAGAATAATACTTACCAAAGACTTAACTGTCACTAAGACAAATATAAAAATAGAAGGAGGAAGAAATACTAACCTATTGTACTGCAGTTTTACTTTACAAGAGTTACCTCTCTTGAATGTCTTTTACCCAAGACATTTAGGGTTTAAAGATAAATCTTTAAGGTACTTAGTAAAAACTAAGCTTCCCTTTCTCGTAGAAAGGAGGTGATCCAGCCGCACTTTCCAGTACGGCTACCTTGTTACGACTTCACCCCCCTTACTAAGCATACCTTCGGCGCCGTCCTCCATAAAGGTTAGACTAACGACTTCGGGTACCCCCAACTCGGGTGGTGTGACGGGCGGTGTGTACAAGGCCCGGGAACGTATTCACCGCATCATGCTGATATGCGATTACTAGCGATTCCACCTTCATGGAGTCGAGTTTCAGACTCCAATCCGAACTGAGACCGGCTTTTTGCGGTTAGCTCCACCTCGCGGCTTCGCATCACTCTGTACCGGCCATTGTAGCACGTGTGTAGCCCAGGGTATAAGGGCCATGATGACTTGACGTCGTCCCCACCTTCCTCCGGTTTGTCACCGGCAGTCTCGCATGAGTCCCCAACTTAATGATGGTAACATACGATAGGGGTTGCGCTCGTTGCGGGACTTAACCCAACACCTCACGGCACGAGCTGACGACAGCCATGCAGCACCTGTAATAGTGTCCCCGAAAGGAAAGAACTATCTCTAGAACGGTCACTAATATGTCAAACCCTGGTAAGGTTCCTCGCGTATCATCGAATTAAACCACATGCTCCACCGCTTGTGCGGGCCCCCGTCAATTCCTTTGAGTTTCACCGTTGCCGGCATACTCCCCAGGCGGTACACTTAACGCGTTAGCTTCGGTACCGAGGTTTGACCCCCGACACCAAGTGTACAAAGTTTACGGCATAGACTACCAGGGTATCTAATCCTGTTTGCTCCCTATGCTTTCGCGCCTCAGCGTCAATCCAGGCCCAAAATGTTGCCTTCGCCATTGGTGTTCTTTCTAATATCAACAGATTTCACCCCTACACTAGAAATTCCACATTTCCCTACCGGATTCTAGTTAATCAGTTTCCTGTCCGTTTCCGGTGTTGAGCACCGGTCTTTCAAACAAGACTTAATTAACCGCCTACACGCCCTTTACGCCCAATAATTCCGAACAACGCTCGCTCCTTACGTGTTACCGCGGCTGCTGGCACGTAATTGGCCGGAGCTTATTCATGAGCTAACGTCATCTACTACTCATTTCCTAGTAGTTTTATTCCTCACTCATAAAAGGATTTTACAACATCTCTGCATTCTTCATCCACGCGGCATCGCTCCGTCAGACTTTCGTCCATTGCGGAAGATTCTTAGCTGCTGCCTCCCGTAGGAGTCTGGGCCGTGTCTCAGTCCCAATGTGGCCGATCACCCTCTCAGGTCGGCTAACTATCGTCGCCTTGGTAGGCTCTTACCCCACCAACTAGCTAATAGTGCGCAGACTCATCTTTCAGCGCAGCAAACGCTGCTTTCCTCTAAAAGCTAAAGCTTAAAGAGATTATTCGGTATTACTCCATGTTTCCATGGGCTATCCCCAACTAAAAGGTAGATCATCTACGTGTTACTCACCCGTTCGCCACTCTCGGAAGTGCAAGCACTTCCTACCGTTCGACTTGCATGCTTAAAACGTGCCGCCAGCGTTCGTTCTGAGCCAGGATCAAACTCTCCGTTATTATGTTTACTAACCGAAGTTAGTAATAACTAAGTTGATCTTTATACTCAAGGTTTTAATTAACATTAAATGTTAAAAGTATTTCTTCCCTTCTCTATTAAAAATGTAATACTTAAGTGGTTAATAATTGTGTTTCTTAAGAAACAGTTTAACATTAAGATTTCTGTTGCTTAACAAGTTCTTGTTAGAAGTTGTTGTTGCAACGCTCCGAGAATATACCAACACAAAGTTTTATTGTCAACACGAAATGAAAATTACTTTTATTATTTTTTAATACCATATATATTTCATGAAAATTAATACTCTAAATATTCTTTATATGTGCCTTTAATTTCTTAATAGCCCAATCATAATGACTAGATAAAGCAGATACACAATAACTCCCTAAGGAGGTAGTTCCAGTCCAATCAAAGAATTTTTTTGTAAAGAGTTCCTCATTGGAAAATGGCTCTATTAATTCTAATACAGATTTATGGCTTTTACTAACCATGTCTTTGGAACTTTCAAGATCAGTACTTTGATGTTTTTTCCAAAATTCTACATTCATTTCACCATAGGAAGTCCAAGTATATGGCTTTGGTAAAAAGGGGACCTTATCACCTTTCATATTAGACTTAATCCAATTTATAAGAAGCTGATGCCATTCATATAAATGGATAAGTATATCTCCCAACTATGAGTACAGTTGTTAAAAATTACTTCTTAAATTTTGAATTATTATAATTGTAAGGGATACTAGTTCCAATAACAACATCTTCAATCTTTTCTAAAATAAGCCAGTCATCCATATTAACTTGATGATCAAATGCTAAAGGGGTTATCTCTTCAAGATTTGTAAATTCAACTAAACACAGGCATTTTTTATTCCATCTTTTTCTTTGTGATGGTGATAAACTTAATTTATCTTGATTTTTAATTAATATATTATCAATCTCATCTTCTGATAATTTAACAAAGTTTTGAACACCTACGACAATAGCTTTTGCAGTAATTTTAGAGGTTCCTTTTTTCATAAGATATAAGGTTTCACCTTTAAAAACTCTGCTATGTGGAATTTTTCTACCAGCGGCACCTCTTACAATCATGGTTTTACTTCCTTCCACTATTTTTTCCAAGACTTTTTCCTTATCATCACAATAAACTAAATGTACCACTTTTTTAAAACTCCTATTTGATCAAAGAACTTTAATATATAACTATTTTATTATCCCACCATGAAAAATGCACTCATAAACTTTCTGAGTTTGAAAAAAAATCTCTTCCTCTCCAGTAAACCAATCAAAATTACCCTTTACATTACAATGATAAGTAAAATTCCCATTTTGGTAGATCTCAGGTCCTCTAAAGGGTTTATCAATAGATACAGCCAATAAACACGACTTCAAAAAGTCTGCTGAAAAGTTTTTATTAATAACTCGTCCACTATAATTCATTGCCCAATATGGATTTTTATCAATATATAACACTTCTTGACCTATAAAACTTTCACCACCAAAATATGAATCTAAGTATAAAAAATTCCCATTTTCATAAGTTAAATCATGGGATTTTAACCTAGAGGAAGTAGTTTCTAAACCATAAGCTGCATATGTATTCTTCTTTGCAGAACATAAAAAGGATTTAATATCTTCTAAATTATCTATATTAGGATTATTGTTTCTACTATATTCATTTTTACCTTTAATAAGATAATCAATTGTTACACCAAAAATAAGACTTAACTCTACTAATCTTTCAATATCAGGAAATGAATCACCTCTCTCCCATTTAGTTACAGATTGCCTAGAAATATTTAATTTTTCAGCTAATAATTCTTGAGTAAGGCCTACGTTATTTCTTAATCTATGTATTCTTTTTCCAATATTCATTTCTATACTCCTTAAGGAATATCTTAATCATATATTTTTATATAACAATTAACCTATAGTATCATTTTGGCAACCTATAGTTCCAAATATAAACATAAAGAATATTATTAAACGGTTTAATTATTCAAAATTTCTCTTTCAAAAATAACTTCATAATGGTCTGGTGTTATTATTCCTTCCCTAATTTGAGTAAAAACCTGAACAATACTCCAACCATCATTAACTTTATTGTGTTACTTATTTTGGATTGAATCTAAATATATAGGCATAAGCTTTTTGTGTAAAAATCTCACCTATCATTGTCTTAAGAACTTTATTCCTATCAATATGTGTACCATCTCTTTTTATAGAATATGAATCTAAATCTTTATCTACAATTCTAAACTTACTTCCATTTCGTTTTATAACAGCAATTAGTTTATAGTCCTCATCAGTAAAGGCTAGACTTGCATCTCCATGGCTGTTATTACAAACTAATACCCCACTACTCCTTAGATACTTTTTACAAGATTGAGAAATAAATCCGGCATAAAAAGAGAACATAATATCGAAGGAATTTTCATCTATAGCCAAAAGACTTGAGAAGTCCCCTTGAAACGCTTTTATATTAGGCTCATCACTATAGTTTTTATTTTCACAAATATAATTTAACACATTTTCATTATCAAAAAATTTAGCAATTCTTTTATCAGAATCAATATACGTCATCTCTTTTATATAAAATGATGGGGTAATATGAACAAAACTTCCAGGGTAAATCCCTTTTTGGGGTTTGTATATATCATAAATCATTTTAAATAGCTTTTTTCTTTCATCATCTTTATCAATAAAATATTTTTTATACAGTTTGGGTACTTCAACACTATTCATTAGATTTCCTATTATTATATATATTTTAAAGTTTTATAAATCCTTCAGCAGTAACAAGTACATAATCAGAAAAATACTCCATACCTTTACTGCTAATATAATTACTAAAAAGAAGCTCCAGGCATCTAAATAGCTACCAAGATAGATAAACTAAATTCCTAATTCATCAGCGTCTGTTGACCTTATAATAGATCCATTTTTATTAGGTAGTTTAGTTTGCAAATGAAGTATTTTTAACCTTCCATTTTTCTAAGGATATTTGCAACCAAAATCCATAAATACCAATTGTTATAATGCATAATACGAACCACTTAATCCATAAGCCAAATAGTCCTATAGCCGACCCATTAAATTGTAATCGTTTGCCATCTATAGTGGTATTATTTATTTTCCACCCATAAACCATACATAAAGCCCATGGATAACAAATACCCAATGTGAATAAAGTTATAAAGAATCCTAAAATACTCCAACCTATTAAACCTAATAAACCACCTGTAAACTCAGACTTACCTGATCTACTCATATTAACTGTAACATTGATCTGTTCAGACATTTTATCTCCTATAAACTTATAATTAAATATAATTTTTCTGAGCCAAGTTTAAAAAACAACTATTTTTACTCAATATTATTGATAATAAATCATAAATTATCCTAAGTCACTTACAAAAATCGGTTGTAGAAGATATCTGGCTCCATAAAGATCCATTGCACTAAAATTTATTTACTACTTTGTTTTAATATAATGTATAATTTTAGGTAAGATTTCTGAATATGTTAGATAATTATAAATAAAGGCTGTAAATATGAAAAAGATTTTCTTATTATTATTATTTTCTGTAATTACAAATTTATCAAGTCAGATGGTAGTCACCTATAGGGGTGGTGAAAATGAACACGATAAACGAATGGAGTATCCAGTAAAACTTATAACTACTGCATTAGAGATTACAAAATCCGAATATGGAAATTATACTTTAGTTCCTTCTGCAAGGATGAACTCTAAAAGAGCTATGAATACTCTTATAAAGGACACTATCCCCAACTTTATTGTTGAAGCAAGTGTAACCGAAGAGAACGAGAAAAATCTTTTATCAATCAAAATACCCACAACTAAAGGTTTGTTTGGATATAGAATATTTTTAATTAATAAAGAGAATCAAACCCTTTTTAATAATATAAATACTTTTGAAGATCTTAAAAAAATCCGTCTAGGTCAAGGAAATACATGGCTCGATACTAAAATCCTAGAAAGTTATAAACTTTCAGTGGTAAAGGGTTTGACTTATGATGGTTTATTAAGAATGTTATCTTCTAAAAGGTTTGATGCATTTCCCAGAGGGGTTCATGAAGCTTATAAAGAGCTTAAGAATAGGCAATTTGAGCATTCAGAGTTAGCTATAGAACAGAATATTTGTATATATTATCCACTACCTAAATTCTTATATACTTCTAAAAACAGTATTTTACTACATGAAAGAATTAGTAAAGGTCTAAATATGATGTTAGAAGACGGTAGTTTTGATAAAATATGGAAAGAGTATAATTATGATTATGTTTTAAATGCAAAATTAAATAGCAGAAAAATATTTAAGCTAGAGAACCCTTTCTTACCCGATACCGTACCTCTAAATAATAATGAGTTATGGTTTTCCATAGAATAATTAAATAGTGAAAAACCCTACCCCTCTTATCACTAGTGAGCTTTTATTTCTTTAATATTCAAAAAATGACTCTTCTTATTTAAATATGAAGACTTAGCTCAAGTTAGCCTTTCTAACAATATGGGACCATAGATTATGGTCATAGTACTTCCCTCTGAATAAGCGTATATGGTTTGAATCTAGGTCCTAACACCAATCAAGGATTTCTCCAGCTTCAGTTAAGTCTTGTGGAAGTTCATTATCATATAGATAGTTTGAAACAAAACCATCGTTGAAATGCCTAAATATAAAATCCAAATCTGAAGATTCAAATTTCCTAAGAAGGAGTCTTTTTGTTTCAAGTTCTTGGTATTTCATTTCAATTTCTTTTAATTAAGCAACTTTACATAACATACCCTCGACAAAAAAATATCCAAAGGCGTATTCTATTCATTACTTTTTATATGTATTTTATTTCTTTATAAGATTTATTTCAATTCAGACACTTTAAAGGTTTTTCCACATTCTGAACACGTCTTCTGGTGGATATTATGAACACCACTACATTCTGGGCATTTAAGTCTCTCTTTTTCGAAACTTAAGTAGTAATTCATTCCTTTTTCATTAATGACTTTCATATTATTGATTAAACTTTCATTGTATCTAATTCTATAGCTCTTATCTAATCTCCTTATTAAAATACAAGGATAATCAGAACACTCCGAGCAAAAGAGTAAACCCTTATCATATGCACACTCTTTTATCTTACATTTCTGGCAATGTTCCGGTTTACCTTTATCACTTTGACGACAACCCAGACATGGTTTTTTCTTTTTATGATGAACATAGCAATATATGCAATTCATGCCACATACTGCGATCATCATCTCTTCAGAATTAGTAATTTCCATCCAAACAACCTCAATATTGTAAAAGATTTGAGAAATAGATTCCGCCTAATATTTCCAAACTTAGGTGCAATTCTATGGCCCAGTTTTTCATACCCATTCTCACTATTCGACCCCTACTTAAAATTGTAGCATATAATGAGTCAAAGACTCAGCAGAGCGAAGCATTTAGGCTGTATTAAATGAAATTACTTAAGTTAGTCATTATTACTGATTTTATTTTTAGTTACTTTAAACATAATTAAACCAAAAAAGATTCCTGTTATAGGATATACAATAAGGTTTGGCAAAGATTCAATAATAAAGTTAGTAAAATCTTGGGGCTTCTCATCTATGTAGTTCCAAATTGTTATAATAATTCCTACAGGAACTCCCCACCCTAAAATACCATGCTTAACGACATAACTTAATTTTCCATTTTTGACGTTACTGTTATATTTTTTATAATTATTTTTTTTCATTATAGAATCCTTACTTCTCATAATAACCAACATGTTCTGTACAAAGGTATAAATACTCAAACCCCGGTACTGATACAATTCTCATTAATTATATATCCTTCCACTTTATTTCAATTTCAAATAACACTTCCGAGCCAATCCTCTGTTTTATAAAATTATTCACCTAAAGTTCTGGGACTATGCAAAGTTGTGTGGAATATATTTACCTTATCACTACTTGCTATTATGCCATAACTTGTAAAAAATGTAGAGCTTTAGAGCTTACACTTATTATTCTCATAATCCCACTCTCCACCACTATCTAAAAACCTGTCAATTTCTAAAAAATTTAGGATTGTAAAGCGTAATTCAAAATGGTTGTATTTTTAATTCCCAATTTCAGCAAAATATATCGGATGATGGGCTTCAATCTTATAGCCAAGCTTTTCGGCTAATCTTATTGAAACTTCATTCTCACTAAAGCAAGACCAAACAGGAATAAAATTATACTTTAGGCACTCCTCAATATAAGCGCAAGCTGTAACATATGCTAAACCTTTTTTCTGAAAGCCTTGAAATGTTTTTATACCAACTTCACGCTCTTTTTCTGAAGCAAAAACTGAAATACTACCACACAATGGTTGATTTGTCGAAGACCGCAGCGAAGTGGAGCATATATTGTCTGTTATACGAAGTTAAAGTGAAAAGTTTATTTAATCAAAATGTGTCTTTTTATAAGGATTTCCAACTTTATCGTAAGTAATCCATTCTCCAACCTGAGCACCGTTTTTAAAATTTCCGGATCTTTTTATAGTCCCGTCAATACGATACCATTCCCAATATCCTTCTGCTTGACCTTTGACAACTCTACCTTTCGACCATACTGTTTCGCCATTAGCGTGATATTTAATAGTTAGGCCATCAATAATTTCTTCTTTCTTTTTAGGTGCCATATTTTCCCTTAGATTTCACTTTAATTTCGTACAACGTTTTGCGGATATATGAAGTCTACCACGCAGTAGTTGATTTGTCGAAGACCGCAGCGAAGCGGAGCATATTTTGTCTGTTATGTTCAGTCTTATTTTTTAGTTATTCGTGATTTCCAATAGTCTGGTTTTCTATGCAGGTGCATTACAGCAACTATAATGATAATCTCTCCATCAGTAGTATAAATTAGACCAAAAGGAAATCGGTTTGTTCTAGCTCATCTTGTATTTTCAGAAAGTTTAGGCCAAGAATCTACAAACCCTAAAATTCTCTCAGAAGTTAGCTTAACTTCATTTGCAAATTCATAACCTAGACCTTCGCTCTGTTCATTATAATAATTTATTGCATCTTGAAGTTCTATTTTTGCAGCTTCTGAAAATCTTATTCTCACTTACATATCCAATGAAGAAAATACATCTTCAATAGAAATTGTTTTCATTTCTCCATTTTTCATAGCACGAATTCTATCTTCTGCTTCAGAACTCCAAGCAGAGTCAATTTCTTCTCTTCCTTGAAAATTAAAACTTGATAAAACGTATTCTACTAGTTTAGCCCTATCCATTGGAGATAAGTTTATTGCTTCGGTAAATAATTCTTCCTTAGAAATTAACATTTTTGCCTCTTATCTTATTATACAAGAATTGCTCGTTTAATGTCAAAAAATAATATTGAACATAACATTCCGATGATATATGAAGTCTACCACGCAGTGGTAGATTTGTCGAAGACCGCAGCGAAGCGGAGCATATATTGTCTGTTATATTTAGTGACTTTTTGAACTCTCTAATTATCACTATTAATTAGTTGTTTTCTATACTTAACCATTTCAATTATTAAATCACAAGGTATCGGTTTGTCTATTGGGAATTGGATAGAACCTTTACCTTGTTTAAAATCGGTTAATCTATCATAAAACTTTTCTATAGTAGTAGGATGTGGATAAAAACCGACATGCTTTTTATACCCTGCAATCATAATTTGTTGTTCTATTTTCCCATTTTTCACTAGAGCAAAAGCTGGAATATTATAGTTGAATAGCTCTTCGACATCAGGTAAAGCTTTTAAAATGCATTGTTTCATAGTAATTAAAGCTTCTTTTGTACCTTCTGGTTGAGCACTAATATAGTCATCAATAGTTTTAAAATCTGGCATACAATCTCCTGATTAAAATCTCATTAAGTCATTAAATATAACGTTCCGACGATATACGATGTTTCAATTGGCCTAGATTCTTGCTTTACAAGAAACAGGACAGTTGAAATATGCCGCAGGTTGGAGCAAAGCGGAACGTATATTGTCTGTTAAATGATTTTAATGCGTTAGCCTTCCATTAAACCTTTTGTTTCAGGTTCATCAAAAACTGGAAAAGGTATAACTTTAGGATCTTTTTGCTCAGCTTTCCACAAATCAACTTTATTTTGCATGTTTAACCAGCTTTCTGGAGTTGTATTTGTTGCTCTTGCAATTCTTATTGCCATCTCAGGGCTTAAAGAAGTATGCTCATTAAGTAATTCTGATAAAGCTTTCCTTGAAACACCTAAATCAGTAGCAGCTTCAGTTATAGTTAATCCCAATGGTAGTATAACATCTTCTTTTAATACTGTTCCTGGATGGGTAGGTTTTCTCATTATTGTCATCTTTATACTCCCTAATGATAATCGAGGTAATTAACAATATATGCATCACCTTCTTCAAAATAAAAAGTTACTCTCCAGTTACCATTAACTGTTACAGACCAAATATCTTTTTCTTTACCTGACAGTTGATGTAATCTATATCCTGGAAGAGACATATCCTTAACTGTTGTTGATGCATCAAGACGGTCCAAGATTCTAGCTAATTTTGCAGAATGTTCTGGAATTATTCCCTTTTTTGTTCCTTTAATAAAGAATTCTTCTAACCCTTTATGTTTGAATGTTTTTATCATTACATCCTTAATGTAACCTTAAGGGTTACAAGTGTCAAGTTTGGAAAAGTCATAAAGCATTAATTTCATTTAACGTTCCGCGGATATACGACGTTTTCATTTTCTTAAGGTTACACCGTATTAAATAATTGGTCACGTATAAAATTTGCGTGAATTTAACGTCCATTTAACTTGTTTTACGGCCGGAACGAAGTGGAGGTGTTGACAACTTTCTTGCTCTGCAAGAAAGATGAAAACAGTAAAATCCAGTTCAAATGTTTGTTAAATCTCCGCATGGTCTCAATATGAAAATGTGCCGAAGGCCAAGGTGAAACCGCAGCGTATATCCGCTGTTATACGAAGAATAAAATTATGGAATAAGTGTAAGGAAATTATCGATAACAGAATCTGGATTACACAATTTTTCATCCCCTAATTTATATTTTCCTGATCTCATTAGTATTGAGTTATACCCTACATTTTTTGCTCCCATAATATCAGTTTTCCAATCATCACCTATTACAGTTATAGATTTAAGATTTTCATTAAAAATCCTCTGTGCATTCTGAAAATATTGACTTGAGGGTTTTCCTAATATTTCAATTTTCTGATCTGTGATAGATTCTAATAATGAAACAAAAGCTCCAGTATCAATAATTTTACGTCCATTTTTGAGGTAATAAGGAGAACCTGAAGCTGAAATAATACGATTCTCATTATTAAGATTGTTTATTATTACCTGTAAATCATTGTATCCAAAATTATTTTTTTCAAAGTCTAGAAGTATAATTAGCTCAGGATTAACTAATGTGTGATTTGCCTGAATTTGACAGATTTCATCATCACTCCCGACTACCATTACATTTGAAATATTATTTTTAATTATATACTGATTTATGGAATCTATTGGTGAATATATTTTTTCTGGGGAAATGGATAATCCAATCTCATTGAACCTTTGAACTGTAACCGTCAATTTAGTATGCCCTTAAAAAAATAAATAAAATATTACACC
Source organism: Thiospirochaeta perfilievii (assembly GCF_008329945.1). Taxonomy (NCBI): domain Bacteria; kingdom Pseudomonadati; phylum Spirochaetota; class Spirochaetia; order Spirochaetales; family Spirochaetaceae; genus Thiospirochaeta; species Thiospirochaeta perfilievii. The sequence goes on from NZ_CP035807.1 coordinate 1,889,371, forward strand.
CTTAAGTCCGAGGGATAATATGAAAAGTCGAAAGAGCCACGAAGAGTGGAAATTATTAGTATCAGAGTTCAATAAATCAGGCCAGTCAGTTGCAGCTTTTAGTAGAGAAAATAACCTAAAAGCATCAACTTTTATTTATTGGGTTAAAATGTTCTCTATAAATACTGAAAAATCAAATTTGGTTAAGATAAAACCTAAAACGAGTAATTCTAAGAAAACTCATGATATTAAAATTATTGTTAATGATACAAAGATTGAGATCTGTGGAGTTATAAATTCAGATAAAATTAGTAAAATAATCGCTGTACTAATGGAAGTTAACTGATGTTTTTAGACCTAACTAAAATATCAATCTTCGTTCGCCCTGGATCAACAGATATGAGATCTCAGATTAATGGGTTATCAGTTTTAGCTGAAAGTGAAATGAAATTAGATTCTGGTTCTGGAAGTTTATTTTTGTTTTGTAGCAAAAACAGAAAAAACTTGAAATGTATATACTGGGATAAAAATGGTTTTGCAATGTGGCAAAAGAAACTCGAGAAAGATAAGTTCCCATGGCCACAAACGGCAGATGATGCAGAAGAGATAACTTTAGAACAATTAAAACTTCTATTGTCTGGTATAGATTTTTGGAAAGCCCATAAAGAAATATATTTTAAAGAGATGAATTAAAAGGGTTTTATAATCTTTTATAAAATTGTAGTATTTACTCGATGGGCGGAATAAAAAAACAGGTAATCCCTGAAGAAATATCTACATATATTGAGTCTCTTGAAAACTCAAATAAATCTCTTGAAAATAGGGTTAAAATACTAGAAGAAGAGTTGCGTCTCGAAAGAGTAAAGAGATTTGGAAAATCTAGTGAAAAGGTTACACCTTTACAATCTGAATTATTTGATGAGTTTGAGCAAACCGCCTTGGATATAGAAGAAGAGGATGAACCTGAAGTTATATCTATTCCAGCATATAATAGAAAAAAGAAAGGTCGAAAACCTATAGATCCATCCCTACCTAGAAAACAAATCATTCACGATATATCAGAAGATGATAAACAGTGTGCTTGTGGATGTCAGATGGTTAAAATTGATGAAGTAGTAACAGAAAGGGTACAGATTATTCCTGAAAAGTCTTATGTAGAACAACATATAAGACCAAAATATGCCTGCAGGAATTGTGAAGGTTCAGGAGATGAAGATAAACCAACTTTTAGAGTTGCTCCTGCACCACCATCATTGATTTCAGGAAGTATAGTGACTGGTGGTCTTCTTGCTTACATCCATACAAATAAATTTTGTGATTACCTGCCATTTTATCGGCAAGAGAAAAGATTTGAGAGGTATGGGATTCCGATAAGCAGACAGAATATGTCAAACTGGACTATAAAAGCTTATAGAAAATTAAAAGGTCTTAATGATATTATGAAAGATCACATAAAGACTGGTACATATCTTCAAATGGATGAAACAGTCCTCAAAGTTCATGGGGAAGTTGGTAAATTAGATTCTAGTAACTCTTACATATGGGTCACCTGTGGTGGGCCTAAAGACTCAAGTATAGCTCTCTATGAATATAATAGATCTCGAAGTTCAAAATATATTAAAGATTTTACTGAAGGCTTTTCTGGGTTTTGTCAGTCAGATGGTTTCCCAGGTTACAATGCCGTTTTTAAAAATAGTGACAAAATAACACATGTAACATGTTTAGCACATTGTCGGAGAGAGCTTTACGATGCCTATAAAGCTTCTAAGCAACTAAATAAGTCTAATGTTGTAATTAATAAAATTCAAAAGATATATGTTGTAGAAAAACAACTTAGAGATAAGAACCTCAAACCGGAAGAATTTGTAGCAGAAAGAAAGAAGTTAGCGACACCATTACTTGATAACCTAAAAGACTGGCTTGATAAAAAGGCTATAAATATTAGACCAGAAAGTAAATTGGGGAAAGCTGTAAAATATACATTAGGCCAATGGGATAAAATGATAAATTACCTTGATTGTGCAGAGCTTACTCCAGATAATAACGCTGCGGAGAGAGTGGTAAAACCACTTGTTATGGGTCGTAAAAATTTTTTATTTTCGGGTAGTCCTGAAGGTGCGGATGCATTATGTTTTTTCTACTCTTTAATTGAAACGGCAAAATTAAATGATTTAAATCCATACGCATATTTAAAATGGTTATATGATAAGGCTCCATTATTACCAGAAGGCTCCTCATTAGAAGAATTAGCTCCATGGAAATGTGATCCAATAGAAGTTAATAAAATTATGTTACCTTCTTAGAGAGCTATTCCCTTTTTAAAATATTAAATATTTAAATATCAGTTGTTACTGCCTTTAGATTTGACGGTTACTTTGAACTTGTACTTTATGTGATTTGATAGAATTTGTAGCTAATAGATATTTTATCCCTTTTTCCTCAAGGTAGTTTATAAATCTAGTAGCATTGTTTATTTCTTCAGCCCCATTCAATAATGTTCCATCTATATCAAGAATTAGATTGTCCATAAGGCATCTCCATAATTTTATTTTTTGTATAACGTTCCGACGATATATGAAGTCTACCACGAAGTGGGAGATTTGGCGAAGCCCGAGTGAAACGAGCATATATTGTCTGTTATATAAAGTTTGTGGTCGAGTTTATAGTTGCAAAATCATATCTTTAGCAACTTCTTTAAACCCTATATTATCATATAATGAAATTGCGTTATTATTAAAACTATAAACATTTAACATAATATCTGAATACTTTTTCTCTTTGCATTCTGAAATTACTTTATCTAGCAGCATTCTTCCATAACCTTTAGCCTGGAATTTTTTATTCACAACAATATTATCAATATAGAAGTAATTTCTTTGTTTATGGATTGGTAAAGATCCTTTGGATTCCACATAACCATAAATGAATCCAATAACATCTCCTTCAACTTCAATTATATAGAACATACTGTTTTTATCTTCAATCTGTTCTTTAATAAATTCTTCTGATCTGAAAGGTTTTTCCGTTGCTGAATAAATATTGGGTTGGTTAATGTTGTGAAAATTATCACTTTCCCAATACAGTTCAGATATTGACTTACAATCATTAGAAGTTGCTTCTCTTATTTTCATTTTTTTTATCCTTTTATAATAAAATGCAACAAATTTTATATAACGTTCCGACGATATACGATGTTTCAACTGGACTAGGTTCTTGCTCTGCAAGAACAGGACTGTTGAAATATGCCGCAGGCTGAAGCGAAGAGGAACGTATATTGTCTGTTATGTGTAGTCATGACTTCTCTAAGTTTTCTTTAAACTTCTTGTAGTCATTTTCATTTAAAATCCATCCTACACATTTAAAAATAAATATGAAAAGTAAGATGAAGATCCCAGTAATAGTATTATCATATGATAAAAATTTTCCAATAAAAGCAGGTATTGTTAAAGCTGCAATTATAAGCATAGTTATTAAAAACTGTTTTAATCCCAAAAATTGTAAAAACCCTCCACTTCTCGTTTTTTCCCATTCCTTAAACTCTTTAAAATTCAAAATGTTCTCCTATCATGATTTCACATAACGTTTCAGGAATATGAGAAGTTGCCGTCGGGAGCTTGCGACCATAGGCAATTTTGGTGAAGCCGAAGGCGTAACCTTATATTCCTTGTTATGTGCTGGGCAGAGCACCGGTTTCAAATGAACTCCCGCCCCTCTGCCGTAGCCAAGGATGGCGGAGGCAGATTTCTATGGTCTCTCTGCTACCATATTTTCAAAAGTTTCTTCATAATCACTAGAGCTTAAAACCGTATCATAAAGACCAACTTCTTCACCTTCATGTCTATCAATACCTGTATATTCAAGACTCGCATCTTCATAACGCTTAAATTTGTAAACTGCATCATTCATCAAAGCACTATTGAAAACTCCAAGACTAACTAGCAATTCAAAATCCTTAACCGATAACCCAGTAACAGTTTTAAATAGCCCCGGCTCTAATTGAGTTATAACATCTTTTAAACTTCTTTCTCTATAATCTGTTAAGTACATAAAAACAGGAACTCTGGTAGCAAATTTGATTAACTTCTCTTGAATTTGTTTTCTTAAACTTTTGTATTCTTTTTCTTCTTCTGATAGGTCTTTTTTTTCTTTTTTACTTAGCTCTTTGTCGTTAGCTTCTTTCTTTGCTTTTTTAACAGATTCAGATTTATTAATTATAGTTTCGATATCCTGATTAAGTGAACGAAAACCTTCGATATTCATTAATGCATTCATTGCATCTTCATTGCTCATAAGTCGTTTTAGAGTGTCATTATCGACATTTACTAGAAGTGCACTTTCCCAACGTCGTGCAAGGAGAGTAGCAGTTGTGCCACTCATGGCCATATCTAGAACACCTGCAGCATCAATCTGTTTCATGGAACTACCATCATATGCTAATACTGGTAAGAAGCTGATAAATTCCTGTACGTTTTTTTCTGGATTTGACTCGTTTATATTAAGTCGACAACTATATTCTGCAATTTGGCGTAATGCCCTGTTCGGTGCAAAATCAAAAACATAGCACTCTTCTTTCATAATCAGTTCTTCATTAGGTGAACGCCCATCTGGATTTTTGATAACCCATGGAGTTTGTACCCTAAATGCAGCCTGAAAGTATGTTTCAGGACTTGATGAATTCCTAAGCATAAAAATCCCTGACCAAGGTTTTACAGAAACTCCTGTTGTAAGTTTACCGCATGAAAGAGTTATTGTTTTTGTCTTTAAAGGATCTTCCATTGTATTCTGAACTGGGGGGAGTGCGGCAACACCTATACCTGCTGAAATACCTGCTGCAACAATTACCTTATATTCATGGTAAAAAGTATTTTGAGGTTGATTAATCAAGTTTTTCATAGCATGACAGGATGCTACAGTTGGTAGAAACCAGAATGTGTGAGTTAATGTTTTTAAAAGAGGTGCATGAGAAAAGGGCATTGGAGGTTTTTTAGCTCCAAGTTTAAGTTCATCAACTGATGTTTCTAGATAGGAACCTCTAATAAGGTCAAGCCATTTTTGAACTTCACTTTCATAGGTAAATTTTGCAGACAGATGTTCTCCTGAAGCTGAAAAGAAAACATTCAAATCAAATTCATCAAACTCTCCCTGTTTAGCAATATCAACAATAGATTCCGGTAATTGATAAGTCATCATAACCATACGAGGTAGGGATAAATATGGATTATCTAAACCTTGCCAATTAATCTTTTCTCGTTGCTCATCAGAATATGTCCAGTTGTAAATTTGTTCTTCGATAAATTCACCTGAGCCTATTGCTCGAAATGGTGTACCGGAAAGATATAAAAAATGATAAGTAGTTATTGGAAGAATATCCTCTTCAAAATCTATCTCTTGATAACCTTCTTCCTGTAGAATTTCTTTTTGCTCGATAATAATTTTTTTATCTTCTTCATTATCTTTAAAAAGGGCCTTTGAGTTATCATTCCAGGCACCGTAGTGGTACTCATCGAAAACAACTGCATCCCAATTTGTGCCATGCACCCATTCATTCTTTGTCTTAATACCACCTGTACTTTTATTTTTACCTAAAAAGTCCTGAAATGAACCAAATAAAACAATCGGTCTAGATTCATCTATATCTTCTTTATGTAATCCATCTTTTGATAAAAACTGCCATCCTTTAAAATCAACATGAGTTTTTAAATCTTCTTCCCATGCATTTTGTACTGCTGGCTTAAAAGTCAAAACAAGTACTTTTTTCCACCCCATCTTTAATGCAAGTTGATATGTGGCAAAAGTCTTACCAAAACGCATTTTTGCATTCCAAAGAAAGTGAGGGGTTTCATTGGGATTTTCTTTTCTAAAACTTTTATAGTAAGTGATTGTCTTTTCTACTGCTTCAGATTGTTCTGGTCGCATATTAAAAGTTAGTGTTCTCTGGTTATCATCATCCAATCCATCTCGTACTGCTTTTATCGCCGATTTAACATCTTCGACACTACAAATGAACCATTCTCCTTCAGGATTAGCAAATCCTCTTTTTTTGAGAACTCTATGAACTGCATGATCAGTAAAAGAACTCCCATCCTTTTTCATAGCTGATTCTTCAAGAAGAATTGTATATTTTACACCACTGGTCTGTAGTTGCTCAGCTATTCTTTTTCGTGTATCACGTTCGGTATAACCGACTTTAATACGACCTTTATGTGACACCACATCTACCAACTCGTAGCCATAGATCGTTGGAGTTATTTCAGGGCGTAGTGGAAAAAAATCTTTACTCATTATCCAGCTCCATAGGCCTTATCATCGAATCTATAAATGATATTTCAGTTTCAGTTAGGTTATATTTCTTATATAATTTTTCATCAGTCCATAATTCATTAAAATCTACAACAGGTACAAAACGATAAACTTTAGATGTGGCATGTTGTGTTGGTTTATTCAAAAGAACTAACAATCTAAAAAATTTAGATTGAATATATTTTAATACATTCTGTGCTATGATATTTGATTCAAATGGTCCTATAACTAAATATGTTTCAGTACAGCATGAATTCTTTTCTCCTATGAAAGGCTTATTTAAAATTTGATGAGGATAATCTTCGCCAGCTCCATACGCCATAGATATATATATTTTATACTGATCTACCCACAAATAATTCTGAGTAATCTTATCTTTTGTAACATAACCAATTTTTTTATTTGCATATATTTTAATACCCCCTGTAAATAGGTTTTCATTGAAATCTTTAAATGTTGTAGAAAAGCCAAATGGTTTTCTCGCACTAACTAATTTACTAAAGCTTTCTTCTTTAAATTTTGAAACTTTATGAATTATTGATACAGCTTCATTATATCTAATTAACGTGTCATAACCTCTCTCAAGAAGTGGCCTAGACATAACAGAAATATTACCATTCCTATAAGTTGTTATTTCACAATCCCCTTGATAATCCTTACTCCATAAAAAGTAGCAAACACCCCCTTTTATCTCTACGGTTGGAAAACAATCAGACGACTTAGGAAAGTCTACTATTTTACTTAGTCTTTTATCTGTAAGCATTTCATCTCGAAACTCATCAAGCCCCTTTCCACCAGAAAACCAACGAGATGGAACAATCATTGTTAAAAATTGGGGATTCATTTTCTTTGCCTGCTGTATAAATCTATGATATATAGGGATTGCACTAGCAGCTGCACCCCCATCACTCAATTGATATGGTGGATTTCCAATTATTACATCAAATTTCATCTTAAATATCTCCTCGGGGGTTTTGGTGTGAACAAACTGATAGGCATGTGTTTCAAGCTCATCACTCCTTTCGTAATTTTCCTGACTTGCACCACAATATGAACATTTACCATTTAGCCAGGTATGCTCAATCCGCTTGTAAATAATATTTCCCTGTTCTGTGTCAAATATCTCACAGACTGAGTATTTCCCATTAGCCTTTTTAGAACAGTAGACAGAGCGCCGAGAAAGCAATGACGTTAATTCTGTTATGGCAATACCAAATAGTTGCTTGGTAAATATGTGATCTAGTCGATGTTGTAAGTCTGGTATTTCCTGCTCTAAACCTTCAATTAGACGTTTTCCTATTTCCCTTAAAAACACTCCACTTTTAGTAACAGGGTCAAGAAAGGTTGTACTTGAACTTTTAAAGAGTTCTTGTGGTAGCATATCTAATATTTCATTTACCAGCTTGGGTGGTGTAAAAACTTCATCATTGCTGAGGTTTGCCAAACATGTTAGAACGTCAGGGTTGTAATTATCACTATTCAACATCGCTTATCCTTAAAAAATGGGTTAGAGGGTATTCTTTTATCGGTTTAGGTAAAAAAGCAGGATCAGTTTCATAAACATCAGCAAAAAGATCTCCAGGAATTTTTGATTTTTCTGCTTCTAATAAATTTTCATAGGTGAAATCTCTTCTTTTAATCTTACTTCCATTAACAGGAGACCATTCAGAAAAAACTATTGGTTCTTTTTTTTCACTAACTTTTTTTAGAGTTAGAGCATCTCCCCATATAATGTTGTAGGAAAGTATATATTCTATAGATTTTAAACATTCTATTTTTATATTTTCTTTATATAATTTTTTATATCCTACTTCAAACAAATCCAAGAGACGTTTTCGACATGCCTCAACATTATCTTCAAGAATATCTACCCCATAGATAGATGAGACAGCTATTACTGCATATCGTTCAAATTCTACCTGACTTTTTCTATAACGGTTAACAACTATATTTAGCTTTCGTCTAAGTATTTGAACTAGAAAATTACCTGTACCACAAGCTGGTTCTAAAAACCGGGATTCTATACGCTCTGTTTCCTGCTTAACAAGGTCTAACATAGCATTTACTTCACGCTCTGAAGTATAGACTTCACCATGATCTGAAACTCTTTGCCGAGAAACTACTTGATTGTTTATTTTATCTCTTTCTTCCAATAGAAATTCCTATTTCCTTATTCCACCCGCCATGGACGGCGGGTGTCTTTGGGGCGGGCTTTATTATAATCAATAATCACAATTTAATAAATGCTGTGCTCAGCCTTGCACATAACTCAAGCAATGACGCTATATTGCGTTATTGCTACTCTTCTACATTACCTTAAATAGATTGCTTGGTAAAATACTTTTTTTAATCCAAAGGATTTTTAATCATTCTAATATTAGGAAGAGCTACATGTGTATAAAGTTCTGTGGTTTTTATGTTCTTATGACCTAGAAGTTCCTGAATATATCTAATGTCTGTGCCCTGTTCAAGAAGGTGAGTAGCAAAAGAGTGTCTTAGAGAATGTACTCTAACATGCTTTTTTATATTTAGATCCTTAACCTTCCTGTTCATTATGGCCTGAACAGATCTAATTGAAATATGAGAACTATATTTAGCACCCGGAAATAAATAATCTCTTGGTTTCTCCATATCTATATAATAATTAAAAAGTTCTTTGGCTTTATTGGACAACAAAGTATACCTATCTTTTTTACCTTTAGCTCTTTTAATATGAATAAGGTTTCTACCTGTATCAATATCCTCAGGTTTTAAAACTACTACTTCTCCAACCCTTAGCCCCGAAGAGTAAATCAAGGTAAAAATGACCCTATGTTTTAAATTTGATATAGAGTTTATTACTGTTTTGACTTCCTCTATACTTAAAACCTCAGGAAGAATCTTCTGCTTTTTCAAGAAACCTATGCCACATTTTATTCCACATTTATCTACATATTTAGAATAGAAATTAATAGAATTAATTATCTGGTTTATTGTATTCTCTTTATATCTATTAGACTCTATTAATTCTAAAATATAGCTATTTATGCTGTCTTTTGTAAATTCGTATCCCAAGGATATAAACTTTGAAATATTGCTGCTATATACCTTTATAGTTCTAAAAGAGTAACCCTTTAGTTTTAATATGTTAGTTAATTCTACAATCTTCTCATCCATACAAGTAGTATAATAAATACATATTTTATAATTCAGCAATGGAAAGAGTAAGGATATTTTTGGTCCATCTTCTAGTTTAGAGATGGAAATAGATCCATTATGTACAAACATTATCTGCCAACATAAAATTAAACCTGAACCTATCTGTATTGTAGTATAAAAAGGCAAAAAAGCCTTGGCTTCTGATCCTTCAGATAAACCATTATAATTATTTACTATATTAATTAAGAATATCTCTCTATTTTTAAATTATTCCCAAAAAGACCTCTTTAATATTATTGTGTTGCAATAAAAGTTGTAATAATTGTAGAGTTTGGCCATGGAGAAAAAATTGATAAAACTAAAAAAGCCTATAGATAGTATTATATTCGATTTAGATGGAACACTATGGGATCCATCAAACGTTATATTAAAAGCGTGGAAGGAAGTTATATCTAGTTATCCGCAAGTAACAAAAGATATAACTAAAACTGACCTTGAATCATTATTTGGTTTACAACACGATTTAATTAGTAAAAAATTATTTCCCTACTTAGAAGTAGAATTAGCAAATAATATAATGAATGAGTGTTTTGAGTATGAAAACAAGGCAATTAAACAGTATGGAGGAGACTTATATAGTGATTTAGAAGAAGTATTATCAAAACTATCTAAAAACTACAACCTCTATATTGTGAGCAATTGTCAATCAGGTTATATTGAGGCATTTTTTTCATACCATAAATTAGAAAAGTATTTTATTGATTTTGAGTGTTCAGGAAATACAGGTAGACCTAAAAATGAAAACATAGAAAGTATAATTAATAGAAATAGTATAAGAAGTACTCTATATGTTGGGGATACCACAGGGGATTTAAAAGCTGCCGAACTAAATAATATCCCGTTTATCTTTGCTACTTATGGTTTTGGTCAAGTTAAAGATAATAGATATAATATCGATAAATTATCTGATATTTTTACATTATTATAAAAAAAAGAGGCCTCTAGGACCTCTTTATATCTAAATTCTAAGTTTAATAATTAGTTACTAAAAATTTTTCAAGTTCTGAGTATTCATTTCCTATTACTGTAGAAACCTTCTCTTTATTAAGAAGTGATGATAAAGCTGCTGGAAGTTGTGGACTAACTTTTATAGCATCCTCAACAACTTCTACAAATTTACCAGGATGAGCTGTTGATAAAACTAAAGAGTTATATTTTTTAGCTTCAGAATTAGCTTGTTGGAATCTCTCTGTTGCTAAAATACCAACAGCAGTATGTGGATCTAATATTTGACCCCTTTCACTGTAATATCTCTGCATAGTTTTAATAGTATCTTCATCATTTACAAAGTCCCCTTTAATAACTTTTCTAAAGTTTTCAACATTTGAATCAAACATAGTCATCATTCTTTCAAAGTTACTAGGAGCACCTACATCCATAGCGTTAGATGGAGTTTGTACAGAAGGCCTTGGATTATAAATACCACTATCTAAAAACTCAGGAACAATCTTATTATTATTTGTAGCAGCTATAAACTGTTTTACAGGTAGACCCCATTTTTTTGCAAAAAGACCAGCTGTTAAATTACCAAAATTCCCTGATGGGACAGTAAACATTAGATCACTACCAGGTTTAAGCTGGGAATAAGCATATATATAATATAGTGATTGGGGAACTAAACGTCCAATATTAATAGAATTTGCCGAAGTAATATTAACCTTAGATTTTAAATCCTTATTCCCAAATGCCTCTTTAACCATTTTTTGACAATCATCAAAAGTTCCCTTAACCTCTAATGCGGTAATATTCCCACCAATAGTTGTTAGCTGTTTCTCCTGTAATGGACTAACTTTACCAGAGGGGTATAAGATTACAACCTCTATATTATCTTTACCTTCAAAAGCCTTAGCAACAGCAGAACCTGTATCTCCAGAAGTTGCTGCTAATATTACAGCCTTCTCCTTTCTATCCCCTAAAAACTCTTCCATTGAAGATGCTAAAAAGGAGGCACCATAATCTTTAAAAGCACATGTAGGACCTGTATATAACTCTAAAATAGAAATATCTTCTGAGACCCTCATAATTTCAGGTTTAAAAGTAAATGCATTATTTACAATTCTTTTTACAGAATCCTTAGATGTTTCATCTTTAATTAACTCATAAACTATATGTTCAGCAATAGAGTTAAATGACATACCGTGACAGTTTTTTATAAAATCACTCATATCTGGAAATGATTCTGGAAAGTATAGTCCACCATCAGGGGTTAACCCCTGAAAAATGGCATCTTTATATATACTTTTATGATTATTATCCCTTGTACTAAATAGTTTCATATATACTCCTTAACCTAAGAAAGTCTTATGTATTACATTTAAAGCTCTCTCTTTCTCTTCAGACTTAACAACTAATGATATATTTTTTTCAGTAGATCCCTGGGCAATAGCTAAAACATTAACCTCTTCATCCCCTAGGGAGCTAAAGAGCCTACCACTAAAACCAATTCTACCTCTCATATTGTCTCCTATAACAGCAATAATCTCAAGGTTGTTTATAACATCGATTTTTTGTATCTTTTTTTGGTTAATGGCCATTTCTAAATCATCATTTAGAGCTTTAACAGCAGCTTCAACTTCACCGCTTCTACATACAATTGAAATGGAGTGTTCACTAGAAGCTTGGGTAATCATAACTATATTTGTTTCAGACTTTGCAAGGGACTCAAATATTTTAGATGCCATCCCTGGCATACCCATTAAACCACCACCTTCAATATTTATAATTGAAACCCTATCAATAGAGGCTAAACCAGTAATCTCATTTGGATTTTTTCCAACAGTTTTTGAAATTAAAGTTCCTGGAGCATTAGGATTTAAAGTGTTTTTTATATATACCGGAATATTTTTTTCTACAACAGGTCTTAAAGTGTATGGATGAATAACCTCAGCCCCAAAATATGACATCTCCATAGCTTCAGCAATGGATAATTCAGGAACCACATAAGCGTTTTTGACAATTCGTGGATCAGCAGTTAAAACCCCATCTACATCTGTCCAAATCTGAACACTATCCGCATCTAAAGCTCCACCAATAATTGCAGCTGTATAATCACTACCATTTCTTCCAAGAGTTGTAGTAATACACTCAGTTGTTGATGCTATAAATCCAGTAACAACAGCCATACCCTTTTCTGGATCAATTTTTTTGTTAATAAGATCGTAAGTTAATTTAAAATTGACATTACCTGATCCAAAGTTACTATCAGTTTTTATAACCTTTCTAGCATCAATAAAGTATGCCTTTTGACCAATAGAGTTAAGATACTCTGTTATTAAAGTACAATTTAATCTTTCACCAAAGCTACAAATAAAATCAAGACTTCTAATAGAACACTCTTTAACAAGTTCTACACCTCTTAAAATATCTTCTAATTCATCAATAAGAGTAAAAATTAAAGAGTCTACATTCTCTCTATTCTCATCTGTAAATAGTTCATTTATGGCATTATACTGCTTCTCTCTAATTTCATCTAAACACTCTTTATATGTTTTATTTCCATTTTCAGCATATTCAGCACACTCAATTAAAAGATTAGTAACACCCTTCATTGCTGAGAATACAACTACCTCAACACCATTATTAATTGCAATTTCAAGTGCTCCTTTTATTCTAGTTGCATTAGCAACACTTGTTCCACCAAACTTGTATACTTCCATTTTACCGCCTCGAATTAAGGTATAATATAAAATAATATAAAATATTTTTTTATTCTATCTATAAATAGATAAAGTAATTCAATTGACACTGAGTAATATGGAATGTAAAGTTTCGTTATGCACAAGTATATAATTGAAGGTAGTTTTCCTATAGGTGGGAAAATAAAGGCCAATGGAAACAAAAATGCGGCACTCCCATGTATTACAGCCGCTCTATTAACAGATGAACCGGTTATACTACGTAATATTCCGGAGATAGAAGATGTATTAGTTTTATTTGATATATTAAGAGATTTAGGTTGTAGTGTTGAAAAAATTGGACACCATGCATTTAAAATTCAAACTTTAAATATCAAAACTAGTGAAATTTCAGTAGAGAAAGCAAAAAAGGTTAGAGCTTCAATACTTTTTGCTGGTCCACTATTAGCAAGAACTGGTAAGGCTGTTTTTCCTCCTCCAGGTGGTGACGTAATAGGAAGAAGAAGACTAGATACTCATTTTATTGCTTTAAATGCATTAGGAGCACAATTAACAGTTGATGGTTTATTTACTCTAGAGGCTAATAAACTTGTAGGTAAGGATATATTCTTTGATGAGCCATCTGTTACTGCTACTGAAAATGCAATAATGGCAGCTTGTTTAGCTAAAGGTACAACTGTATTTAGAAATGTTGCTTCTGAACCCCACGTTCAAGATCTATGTAATATGATAAATCTTATGGGTGGAGAAATTACAGGAATTGGATCAAATACTCTAACAATTGTTGGTAAAAAGAAGTTAAAAGGGTGTGAATTTGAAATTTGTGCCGATTTTATGGAAGTAGGATCATTTATTGGTTTAGCAGCTGTTACCCATGGAGAGTTAGAAATAACTCATGCAGATCCTCAAAATATGAGGAATGCTAAAATAGCCTTTAATAAGCTAGGTGTTCATTGGGAACAAGATGAAAATAATATATATGTACCTGCCAATCAACCACTTAAAATAATTAGAGATATGGGTAATAAAATTCCAATTATTTCTAATGGTCCATGGCCAAACTTTCCACCGGATTTAATGAGCATAATGGTGGTAGTTGCAACCCAGGCAGAAGGAACTGTGTTGATACACGATAAAATGTTTGATTCTAGAATGTTTTTTGTGGATAAACTAAACTCCATGGGGGCAGGAATAATTCTATGTGATCCTCATAGAGCTGTTGTAAACGGTCCTGGAAAATTAAATGGGGCTGATTTAGTCTCCCCAGATGTAAGAGCTGGTATGACAATGGTTATAGCTGCCCTATGTGCCCAAGGTAAGAGTACTATTCAAAACGTTTATCAAATTGAGAGAGGTTATGAAAACATAGCTGAAAGACTAACAAATCTTGGAGCTAAGATAGAACGTGTTTTGGATTAAATTTTTTAATTAAAACTGCTAGTATTAATATATAAAATATACTTATTATAATTAAAGATAGGCCTAATCCTGAATCAATAAGGATTAGGCCTATCCTTTTTATAAACCATCTAATACTTAATATAGAGATTGAATACGCAAAAAAATAGTCTACAAATCCCCTATTATCTATAAAAACAAAAGACATAAAAAACAGTATCAATATTGATAAGTATGATACAAACCTAGTTAATAATAAGTTATTCAGTTTGCTCTCTTTAAAATATTTAGTAGATTGTAAGGAGAGAACCTTTATATTAAAGTGAAGGGAAGAAGTTGATAGTTCTAGTAGTTCCTTTGAAAAAAGTTTCAAGTCTTCTGGTTTAATTGGTAGGTTAGGTTTATCAAAATTATATACAAATTCATAGTCCTCTTTAAAGCCCGATGAATAAATTTTACTAGATTTATCAATATATAAAAATGGGTAGAACTTACTATTTATTTTTACATTCTGTAAAAAGAACTCACCATCATCTTCTACTAATTTTTCTATTGTAAATAGTTTTACACCATCCTCTATAGAGTAGAACCTAATATCACTATAACCTGAACTATTTAACTTATCTAGAACCCTATCTATGGAGTAATAATCATCAATCAAAATAGTATAACAACTCTGTAATTTTATTTCAAAATCTTGATCAACAATGGAGTTATTCAATTTTTCTAGACAAAAGTAGTATGCCTCCAAAATTTTATTTTGATTAATTAAGTTTTTATATCTTATGGTCTCTATGTATTTCTTATCATCTACGTCGAAACCTAATGTTAACATACCTTTTATTGCTTCTTTTTTTATTAACTCTATATCCCGTTGTAATTCCTTGTTATATGATTCTAAATCTGCATAAATCCAAGCACTGGTATACTCTTTTTTTTCTAAATAATCTCTAGCCTTTTCCAAATTATTTTTAAGTATTTGATCAGAAGTACTTACAACTTTACTAATTTTAAAATTATTATCAAATTCAGTTATATAGTTTGGTAGAGAAATATTTTTTTTTAAAATATTTGGATAAATAACTTCACACATAATAAGTGTGAAAACAAGAGATAAACAAGAGACAATTAGAATAGAAATCCTATTAGAGTCTCTATTAAAATAAAAATAAAAGGTTGAAAAAACAAGGTTAAAATATAAATAAAGAGAGCTAAAATAACTTAATGATTTTGATAAAGACCCTAGTGAAATAGTAAAAAGAAATAGAAAAAAAAGACCAAAAAATAAAAGATAAAATAGAATAATCTTTAGATATTTATTCATCTTATCTCCGATTTTTTTAATAGATACAGACTCATCAATAAAATGGTAGAGTTCAAATAAAAATCCCATATATAGATAAAAAAGAATAAAAAACAAAACATAGTTAAAGTTAATATTATTAAACTCTGTTTAAATACTCTATCAATATATAAGAGAAGGGAGTTATTAAAAAAAAGTATAACAAATGATGTAGGTATAATATATTTTGTTAAATCCCACTTTTGAAAATCTAAAAGGACATCTTTAACAAAGGACAAATTTAAAAAACTAAATTGTTTTATATTAAATTCACCTCTATCTATGAACAATTCAGGTTTTATACTAAGAGTAATTCTAAATGCATCATTATCAACAAAAAATTTTGATAACAAAAGATACAATATCCAATTTACAAGTGTATTTATGATAATATCTGTTGTGGATTTATTCTTAGTTACTAAAATGAAGATAAATTGGCTAAATATAAAAAATAGTCCCTTTGTTTCATATATTAAATATTTAGATATATATAAAAATTGATAACTGGAATATATATTTCCATTAAGAAAGAATATAAAAATTGTTAAGAAGAAAGTAATAAATATTAAGATAATACTTCTAAAAATGATATTATCCATAAATTTATATATTAACCTAAGAAAACCTGACCTGTCTTATCTATAGCTAAAATAGTTTTACATTCACTACATCTAAATCGACCAGATTTACTTGCTTTTAATTTCTTTGAACATATAGGACATTTGAAAATTTTAGGAAATATTGTTTTTTCAGCTGCTGATGATCCAGTATTTGAGAAAAACTCTATAGCCTCATCTAAGTTTCTCTTAATATTAAAGAATTTAGAAAAACCTAATAGTTGAAATACTTCAAATACTTTTGGTTGAACATCAATTAAGACTAAATCTCCATTTTTTCCTTTAACTAGCTTTAAAAAAGCAGTAAATGAACCAATACCAGTACTAGAAACATAATTTAAACCACCGCATTGAAAAATTAATTTATTAAATCCAGCATTTACAGCTTTTACAATACGTTTTTGAAATAAGTTTGAGTTATAAGTATCAATATACCCAGTAAGATATAGAACTAGCGCCTCATCTCTTACATGAAGATTTATTTTTAAACTGTCATCTTTCTCAAGATCGAAACCTTGAACTATGCTATCATTGCTCATAAAACCTCTTATTTAAAACTTTTATATTACTAATTTATTTAATTATATACTAATAATATTGAATTAATCTATATATTCATATTTTATACTAAATGTTAATAAATAATTTACTTAATTTTAACACATACCTTTATAACTTTCAAACAATTCATTTTTTATTTAATCCAATAAAATATGTTTCGAAAGATTCGCTTCTAACTGATTTAGGTTTAAATGTCTTAACATCATTAAATAGCAACTTCATTCTATCTAGTATAAGTTTTGAATCCTCACCCTGGAATATCTTAAATACAGCACTTCCACCAGGTTTTAATATATTATCGGCTAAATTTAAAATTTCTAAAACAAGATCATAACTTCTAGAAGTATCTGTTAATCTATTTCCTGTTGTAGATGGTGCTGCATCACTTAAAACAACATCAAATGGTCCTTTTTCACAAAGAAAATTGACTGTTTCTTCTTTAAAAACATCACCTTGCATAAAAAAAAGATTTGGATATGTTTTTTTTAGATTAAGTGGTTTTAGATCGGCTCCAACAACAAGACCCTTTCCCTGAGTAATTTTTAACGCATACATAGTCCAACTGCCTGGAGCAGCACCAACATCAATTATTTTTTGACCAGGTTTTAATATTTTAAATTTATTCTGTATCTCCTCTAATTTATATACAGATCTTGCAGGATATCCCTCTTTTTGAGCTTTTAAACTATAGTGATCCAATTTATCTCGTCTTCCCATTCTACCAACTCCTAACTATTTATAATACAATAATATTATGAATAAACAATATAACATATTATTAGAAAAAATAGAAAATGAGATGTTATCCGTTTTACCATTGAAATGTGATAAAAACTGGATATATAAGGCAGTAGGAAACTTAAATACTAATATTAGTATAGAGTCATCAGATATTATAAACAAACCCGCTAATGAGCTTATATATCGTGGAGGAAAGAGATGGAGACCTATGGTTCTTTTATTAACATCTTTATGCCTAGATGGAGATAAGACTGTGTCATTAATATTAACACCTATAGTTGAGTTAATTCATAATGGAACACTTCTAATTGACGATATTGAAGATAAAGCTACCCAAAGAAGAGGAAAAAAAGCTGTTCATTTAATTTATGGAGATGATATGGCTATAAATAGTGGAAATCATCTATATTTTATTCCAACAACAATAATCGATGATTTAAATATTTCTGATAGTTTAAAATTAAGAATATATGAAAGTTATACCCAAAATATGAGACGTCTTCATTTTGGTCAGGGTATGGATATTCAATGGCATAATGATCTATACAAGATACCTACTGTTGAAGAGTATATTCAGATGTGCAAGTTTAAAACAGGCTGTCTAGCTTCAATGTCAGGGGAATTAGGAGCAATAGCAGCTGGTGTAGATACTGCTTTAACTGAAAAGATTAGAATAATATGGGAAGAAATAGGTGTAGGTTTTCAAATATTAGACGATATAAAAAACATAACTACTGGTAATCCTGGAAAACTTAGAGGAGATGATATTGTAGAAGGGAAAAAAAGTTTACCAGTAATTCTCTACTGTAATAAACATGATAATACTAAACTTCTAAACAATATTGACAAAGCAAAGAAAAAAGGAATAAAAAGAGGAAGAAAATTTGTAGAAAAATCTATCTCAATTTTAGAAAAAAGTGGAGTAATTGAAGAAGCTAATAATATTGCTTTAAAAATGCTTAATGATAATATTGAAAATCTTAATACCTTATTACCCAATAATAACGAAAAAGAAATTCTAGTGAATATTGTAAAGAGTTTTGTAAATAGTATAATTTCTAAAGAATAAACAAGTTATCCACAATCTATATTAAAATTTTCTGTGAATTTGTTATATTTATTAACAAGTTATCCACATTTCCCTATTTATTAGTAATGAATTTAAATTCATTAAAATATATAGGGGAATTCATTTTAATGCATAAAAATAGCTAAAATACATAATATATGAATATTTATACTGTTTTTTCATATGTAAGTAGTGAATTTCCACATATTAACATATATTTAATTGAAAAATATACATTTCTTATCATTTTTATTAACATGTTATCCACAAGCAAAAAAAACCACCCTAAGGTGGTTTTTATCTATCTAGTTCCTTTATATATAACTCTAATCCGTTTAAAGGTTCCCTCACCTTCACTTTGAGTAATAACATCATCAACTTCATTTAAAGCAGAGTGTACTAACCTTCGTTCAAATGGGTTTAAAGGTTCTAATAGTCTCGAACTTTTAGTACTGCATACAATATCTGCTGTTTTTAAAGCAGATCTTACAATATTGTCTTCTCTTCTAGTTCTATAGTTTTCAACATCTAAAATAATTCTTAAAGAAGATTCATCTTTATTTATAAATTTTCCTGCATATACATTAACTAGTAACTGTATCGCATCTAAATTTTTTCCTCTTTTTCCAATAATAATAGCAGAATCATCTGTTATTATATCCAACATTAGTCTTGTCTCTGAACGTTCAAGAATAACAACATTACTATTGTATCCCATTTTTGAAATAATTTGATTTGTAAAATCAATTATACTTTTTTCAAAATCATTTTCTGCCACTGAATTATTATCATTATTATAATGTATTCTAATTTTAACAGAGGATTTTTTAAATAAAAAACCCTTACTCTCTGTCTCCATTATTTCAACATCAAACTCGTCTCTTTTTAGACCTAATTCATTTACAGCTTTTTCAATAGCTTCTTTTTCAGTTTTTCCTGCGAATTCTCTTATCATAATTTTAACACTCCTGGTTAAAGTAAATTTTATTGAGTAATTACGCTATTTTTTTCTGCCTTTCTTTTTATTTTTCTTCTCTAATTTTTCTTTTAAAATTAAATCATGTTCTTTATCAGATTTCTTTTTACTCTGAATTTGTTGTGCAGAACTAATAACATTTTGTGTAATCCAATATAATAGTAAACCAGAACTTTGATTATACATAATAAAGAAAAACATTATTGGCATACCTAGCGTCATCATTTTAGTCTGCATAGCAGATGCACCACCAGCAGGACTACCTTTTTGATTATTTTGAGTAAACTTCATTGATATTAGTTGAGTTGCAACATAAATTATTGGTAATAATCTTAAGGCATCCCACCCTAGTATTGGAAGTTCAAAACCAAATTGGAATATATATTCAGGTTTAGAAAGGTCAATAATCCATCCTGGAATAAATGTAGAACCACGTAATCCTATGTATTCATTAAATAGAGAGTAAAATGTTATAAAAATTGGCATTTGTAATAACATTGGTAGACACCCACCTAATGGATTTACTCCCTCTTTTTTATATAATTCAGCAGTAGCAGCATTTAATTTTGCCGGATCATCCTTATATTTATCCTGTAAAAGTTTAATTTCTGGTTGAATAGTTTGCATTTTCCCCATAGATTCAAAACTTTTTTTAGTAAATGGGTATAAAATAATCTTAATTAAAATAGTTAATACAATAATAGATATACCAAAGTTATTGATAAGTGCGTTTATTAATTCTAAAACCCACATAAAAAACATACCTAAAAACCAAAAGTTTATAATCTTGTTAATATTAGTATCTTTTAAATTCCAACCATTTTTATCAGATCTATTATATTTTTCTAAAATAGATTTATCTTTAGGTCCTAAATAAATTTTGTATGTATCTTCAATGTAAGAATTATTTAAATTTGATCTATTTAAGTTAAGCTCACTTGAAATTTTACCTTCAATATTAGTAGTTGAATAGTCAATAGTAGGATTATTATTATCAGGAATAATTGCTAATGTAAAAAACTTACCCTCTATAGCAGCCCATTCATACTTTTCATCAAAAGTTAAAAAATCTCTTTTAACCTTTAGTTCATCCCTTTTTCCATCTGTAAAAACTGAAAATTTTCTATAATCTTCTCTTCGATCCAATTTCTCAAAATTTGGGCCAATCTGTTTAGTAACATTTAAAGAGTATAAGGATCCATCACTATTTAATGGAATAATAGTATCTTCACTATTTTTTATTGTAACTTTGAGTTCAAACATATATTCATCTGGTAAAAATTTATATGTCTTAATTAAAGTTATAGGAGATGATTGATTTCCATTGTTTTTATTAAGAGTAAATGTTCTTTTAAATTGAAATGTATAATCGTCTAATTTTTCATAAGAAAAAACCTTATTAAAAACTGTATCACTTAATGTTATATCAAGGAGTGAATTATTATCAATTTCTTGTAAAACTAAATCAACTTCTTCGTCTCTATCAACATCAACTTTATAATTTTTTAATTTTAAGCTACTAATATTAGCACCTTTTGTATTAAAAGTTACATTAAAAACATCAGTATCTAGATTTATTAACTCTTCTTTATAGTTTGATTCATCTTCTATAGAGATAATTGTATTGTTTACAATTTTATCTTCTTCTATAGTTATTTCATTTGTTTCAATTATTGCCGTATTATTTTCGGTTACAGTTTCATTTGGTGGATATAGTTTTGTATTTAAAACCTGAAACCCTAAAAATACAATTGTACTTAACACTATTGCAAGAACTGTTCTTTTTTCCATTATTATTATTTCCCCATCGATTCATCAACTTTCTTGTACAAATGTGCTTTGCTTAACAGATTATAAAATTGAGATTCTCTTTTTTTTGGTTATATAAACCAGGATATAAAATAATAATAATATCCATACCTGTCAAAATTTTATCTTTATTTAATCTGTATAATTCTCTAAAAATACGCTTTGCATGATTTCTTTCGACAGAATTGCCAAATTTTCTCACTATAGTTATTGCAAAACGACTATAGGATAAGTTGTTCTTTAAATAAACTACTTTTGCCCCTGCAGTATTACTTCTACTGCCGGTGGCAAAAACAGTTTTTAGATCAGACTGTTTACTTAGTCTTTCGTTTCTAGTAAGGGTTTTTCTCATTAGCAACTGATAATTTAGCTCTACCCTTTCTTCTTCTTCTAGCTAACACAGCTCTTCCAGCTTTTGTTGCCATTCTCGCCCGGAAACCGTGCTTTCTGTTTCTTTTTACCTTACTTGGTTGATAAGTTCGTTTCATACCTTAGAATAACTCCTTATATCTATAATCACTTCTAAAAATTCAATAAAACAAGTGACTGTAATATACTTTTATAATAAATCAAATGTCAACTATCTAATTATTACACTTCAGATCTTTTGCTCATTTTTTTCAGTAATGACAAAAAATCTTTGTCTATTTCTTCTCTTTTTCCTTGAATATTCTCATTTTCGGTATTGTTTTCCCTAAAATTAAACTTATCTTCACTTTTAGTCTTATTTCTATCCGTAAAATGAAATTTTATTTTTTTAATTTTTAATTCAGGAAAAGCCCTATTAATTTTACTAATAATCTGTTTTTCCTTAGCCAAAATTAATTGCTTCCAACCAGTATGATCAATTTCAATAATTAAATTACCATCGATTACATCTTTAATTTTACTGTTTTTTCCTATCTTTTCACCAATAATATTTTCCCACGACTTATTAAAGTCAATATACTGCTCACCTTGAGATTTTTGCAAGTCATCAAAAAAAACGTTTAGTAAATCACTAGCTTTTTTCATTAAAGATACCTCCTTCACTAACATAATATATCTTTGCTTTATGCTCTTCTAAAGCAGAACTATCAGGTAAAAATGTATAAAATGCCTGATCATACGGGGGTAGTTTTTGCATAAATTTTGTTCTTTTTTCATTATCAAGTTCTAATAATACGTCATCTAACAGAAGTATTGGTTTTCTTCCAGTTTTTGTATAATAAAAATTTCCCTGGGAAGCTCTTAATATTAGCGATGCTAGTCTAAGTTGGCCTGTTGATGCAAAATTATTAAAGTTTTTATCATCAAAAATAAATTTAAAATTGTCTCTATGAGGACCATAACAACTAGTTTTCATTTTTACTTCATAGTCCAGTTTGTTCTTCATATATTCACAAATTTCACCTCGATCATAACTTTTCCAAGATGGAGAATATTCAACACTTAATTTCCCATTTAAATCAGAAATATCCTGAAATAAGCTACTAATTATCCCATTAAAATCATCAACTAGTTCTTCTCTTTTTTAGTTATAATTAAACCATATTCAATAAGCTGTTCAGTATAGATGGAAATTAAATTTTTATCTTTGGATGTTTTCAGAAGTTTATTTCTATTTTTAAGAATATTTTTATATTTTCTAAGTAATGAGACATATTCTGAATCCAGAAGTGAAATAGTCTGATCAAAAAAAAGTCGTTTTTTATCAGGCGAACCTGTAACAAACTCTAAATCTCCATGACAAAAAATAATACATGGCATGTTAAAAATAATATCCCTTCTATCTACAATATTATTTTCATTTAGTTCAATTTTTTTTATACCATTAACAAATTGAATTCTAATTTTATTTAGACTATTGTCATTTTTCGAAAATTTAGCTGCTGCTGCCATCTGTTTTTCATTATGCTTCAAAATGATGTTGTCATTTTTTGTTCTAAAAGATGAACCATAACAGAGATAATAGAGAGATTCTAAAATATTTGTTTTTCCCTGACCATTTTTACCAACAAAAAAAACTTCAGGATACTCTAAATTTATTTTTAAATTATCGTAATTCCTGAAGTTATATAGGTAAAGTTCTTTAAAACCCAATTATATTTAATCGACCTGCATTGGTTGTATCATATGTAAAAAATTACTTTTTGGAGAAGAATAAATCATAACTGGCCTTGCTTCATCAGTAAAACAAAACTCTATGTTTTCATCTTCAATTGATTTTAAAGGTTCCAATAAGTATAAATAATTAAGTGCTATTACAGTTTTAGGACCTTCATATTCACAGTCAAACTCTT
Organism: Thiospirochaeta perfilievii; assembly: GCF_008329945.1. Classification (NCBI taxonomy): domain Bacteria; kingdom Pseudomonadati; phylum Spirochaetota; class Spirochaetia; order Spirochaetales; family Spirochaetaceae; genus Thiospirochaeta; species Thiospirochaeta perfilievii. Next base: position 1,913,278 of record NZ_CP035807.1, read on the forward strand.
CCTTAGCATTTCCAATATCACTCTCTTCGGACAATAAAGTAACTTTATTATCTTCTAAAGTTACAAAAATTCTTCTAGATCTACTTTCAGCTAATAATGAAACACGTTTAATAGCAGTCATAAATTTATTTCTATCAATAATGGCCTTTTTTTCTGGAACTTCAGTAGTAATTCTAGAGTACTGTGGAAATTGTCCTTCAATTAAACTTGAAGATATTTTTTGATTATCAAGTTTAACATGAATAGTTTTATCAACAATAGCTATAGAAATATTTCCTTCACCATTTGACAATTTTTTAATCAAATTTAAAATTTTAATAGGTATTATAACACCTTCAAAATCATTTATTTCATAGGGAATTGCACTATCAATATATGATAATCTTCTACCATCTGTAGCAACCATTAAAGGTTTATCACCACTCTTTTCAAAAAATACTCCATTTAAAAAGTATCTAGTTTCATCGTCAGAAACAGCAAAAATAGTATGATTTATCATTTGGTTATATTCAAAAAGTGGAAGTTCAAAATAGTTATCATTTGAAACATTTACTATTTCAGGAAAATTATCTGATGGAATACATCTTAATTTAAAATCAATATGTTGTCCTATAGGTTTTATAGTAAGTATATTATCATCATTTTTTTCAAATTCAACTTCTGATTCAGGTAAGTTTCTAATAATGTTTAAAAATTTATCACAAAATACTGTTGTTTTACCTGATTCTATTACTTGAACTGGAATTTTAGTTTCAAAGTTTACTTTTAAGTCAGTTGCTTTAATAGTTAATTTATTGTGACCTACTTCTAATAAAACATTGGATAAAATAGACAATGCATTTCTTCCAGAAATAATATCTTGTGCAATCAAAATTTCTTTTAATAATATACTCTTATTACAAGTGAATTTCATTAGTTCTCCTTTTATTATTAATTTATAAAAATTTAGTAGTAATAGTAGTAGGGTCCCTTAATAAGTGTATAACCCTTCTAACTTCTTATATAATATATAATTAAAGCTGTTAATATAGTGTTAACAAAATAACCTCGTTTTACACATATTAACACCTTAAATATTTTGTTAACAATTTAGCTTAGTTTATACACCTAGTTTCCACCACTTTCTTTTACAGTTCTAATTAAATTGTTTATTGTTGGTTCTAACGTTGAGTTAGTTGTTGTCATATCTTCAATCTTCTGACATGCATGCATTACAGTTGTATGATCCCTACCTCCAAACTCTAAACCAATCTCAGTTGTAGAAAAATCAGTGATTTCTCTAATAATATACATAGCAACCTGTCTAGGAAATGTTACAACCTTTGTTCTTTTTTTACTTTTTAGATCTATAGTAGTAACATTAAAATACTCAGCAACTACTTTTTGAACCTTATCTATTGTAATATTTAACTGTAGAGGTTTTTGAAAAACATGTTTTAGTTGTGTCTTTGCTACTTCCATAGTAATTTTTTTTCCAACTAAATCAGCATAAGCAATTAATTTTGTTAAAGCAGCTTCTAAATCCCTAATATTAGTTGTTATATTTTTTGCCATATAGCTTAAAATATCATCTGAAATTTCAATTTTTTTTGAAACAGCCTTATTTCTTAAAATTGCAACTCTGGTTTCAAAATCAGGAGGTAATAAATCAACGTTTAATCCCCTCTCAAATCTACTTCTTAATCTGTCAGAAAAATCTTTTAACTCACTAGGAGGTCTATCGCATGTAAATACAAGTTGTTTATTAGAGTCATAAAGGGCATTAAATGTGTGGAAAAGCTCTTCTTGTGTTGATTTTTTACCAACAAAATCATGGATATCATCAACCAATAAAACATCTACTTTTCTGTATTTATTTTTAAATTGAGATGTTCCTGTTCCTTTACCCTTTGTAGTTCCAATTGCATCAATGAACTCGTTTATAAAAGTTTCTGCAGGGATATAAACAATTTTCATATCTGGATGTTTTTGATGTATACCATTACCAATTGCTTGCATCAAGTGGGTTTTTCCTAAACCAACTCCTCCGTAAATAAGACATGGGTTATAATCTTTTCCTGGGTTATTAACAATTGCTTTACCAGCATTTGTTGGTAGAGAGTTATTATCACCAATAACATAATTTTCAAAAGTATACTCTTTTTTAAGCTGATGATGTTGTCTATCTTCATCTACAACTTTATATTCTTTTTCTTGAACCTCTTCTTCTTCATAATCATCACTTGATTCCGATGATTCTTCTTCAATAACTTTAACTTTAGGTTTAGGACTATTTACTGTTTTAGTAGTTGCAGTATTACTCTTTTGTACAATATCGAACTGTAAATTTATAGGAGTACCAGATAATTCTAAAATCTTTTTTTCTAAAATAGCACTATACCTAATTTTAATTTGATCTTTATAAAAGTTTGATGGAACACTTAATATTATTGAATTTTCACTTGAGGATGAATATTTCATATTATTAAACCACATACTACACTCTTGATCACTTAATATGTTTTCTTCTCTTAGCTGTTTTATAGCTTCATACCAGAATATATCATATTCAATCGAAGACATTATTCCTCCAACTTGTTAATAAATTATCCACATATAAAATTTATTTATATATAAATCTTAATAACTTATTTAACTGTTTACTATACATGCATTTATATATTCTATGAGTATAGTTGTTTATATATGTTTTTCTCTTTGATAAGAATGTATTATACACAATTTATTAACAGGATCAAATAATATGTAAGTTTTCTTTGATTATTTTTTCTAAAAAAGTGTTTCTATTTACTTTTTTGATATCTGGGGCTATAATATTTGAATCCAATCAAATATTAGGTAGAAAACATGCAAAATGATAATTACGACGCTCAAAATATTCAAATTTTGAAGGGTCTAGAAGCTGTACGTAAAAGACCAGGTATGTATATAGGATCTACTGATGCTACAGGACTCCACCATCTAGTTTATGAAATTGTAGATAATAGTATTGACGAAGCATTAGCTGGTTACTGTGATACAATTAAAGTAGAGATCTTAGAAGATAATATTATTAGAGTTACTGATGACGGACGTGGTATACCTGTTGATTACCATGAAGCAGAGGGTATGAGTGCTCTTGAAGTTATTATGACAAAGTTACACGCAGGTGGTAAATTTGATAATAGTACATACAAAGTTTCCGGTGGTTTACATGGGGTTGGTGCCTCAGTTGTAAATGCTCTATCTACTTATTGTACTGTCGATGTTCATAAAGATGGGAAAAAATACACTCAAACTTTTAATAAAGGTATAACAAAGGGACCTATAGAGATTGTTGGTGAAACATCTTTTAGAGGAACTGTAACCACTTTTAAACCAGATGATACTATATTCACAGATTTAGAATATAGTTTTGATATTTTAGCCAATAGATTAAGAGAACAAGCTTTTCTAAATAAAGGTATAAATATTGAATTAGTAGATACAAGGTTAGAAGTACCTAGAGAATCAAAATTTTATTTTGAAGGTGGAGTAAAATCCTTTGTAGAGTATTTAAATAAATCTAAAACAGTTATAAATCCAGAACCGGTTTATGTTGAGTTTGAAAAAGATCAAGTAATCTTACAATTAGCAATGCAGTATAATGATGGTTATTCAGAAAACATTTATACTTTTGTTAACAATATAAATACTAGGGATGGAGGAACCCATTTATCTGGTTTTAAATCAGCATTAACTAGAACTTTAAATGATTTTTTAAAAAAATCAAAATTAAATAAGAAGGTTGATTCTAGTTTATCTGGTGATGATACAAGAGAGGGGTTAACTGCAGTAATTTCTATTAAAATTCCTAATCCTCAATTTGTTGGACAGACTAAGGATAAATTAGGAAATGCTGAAGTGCGTGGAATAGTTGATTCCATAGTTTTTGAAAGATTAACCACTTATTTTGAAGAGTTTCCAGAAGTTGTAGATAGAATAATTGAAAAAAGTATTTTAGCAGCGAAGGCTAGGGCTGCAGCTAAAAGAGCTAGAGAGTTAACTAGAAGAAAAGATGTTTTTGAAACTGGTGGTCTACCAGGAAAATTAGCTGACTGTGCAAATAGAGATCCTTCTAAATGTGAAGTTTATATAGTGGAGGGAGACTCTGCCGGTGGTTCTGCTAAAATGGGTAGAGATCGGGAGTTCCAAGCTATATTACCTCTTTGGGGAAAAATGCTAAATGTTGAAAAAACTAGAATTGATAAAGTTTTAGGTAATGAAAAACTTACACCAATTATACAGGCTTTAGGTGCAAATGTTGGTACTAGTTTTGATGTTGAAAAACTAAGATATCATAAAATTATTATTATGGCCGATGCAGATGTTGATGGATCACATATTAGAACTTTATTATTAACATTCTTTTTTAGATATATGACACCACTTTTAGAAAAAGGGTTTATTTATTTAGCAATGCCACCTCTTTATAAAATTCAACACGGTAAGCATATTGAGTATGTTTATGATGATAAAGAGAAGGATATATATCTTAAAAATTGTGGTATAGATGAAGATAAGCTTAATATTCAACGTTATAAAGGTCTAGGTGAGATGAATCCAGATCAACTTTGGGAAACAACAATGGACCCTTCTAGAAGAAATATTAAAAGAATTAAAATGGAAGATGCTATAGCGGCAGATGAAATTTTTGTAACTTTAATGGGTGAAGAAGTTCCACCAAGAAGAAAATTTATAGAAGATAATGCACTTTCTGTTGCAAATCTAGATATTTAGGTAAAGGAGTTGTAGTGTCAGAAAATACCGGAAGAGTAATTCCAATAGCTATTGAAGATGAGGTCAAAGAGTCATACTTAACTTATGCCATGTCTGTAATAGTAAGTAGAGCTTTACCAGATGCAAGAGATGGATTAAAACCAGTACATAGACGTATTTTATACTCAATGAATGAGATGGGTCTAAGAAATAATACTCCATATAAAAAGTGTGCTCGTATAGTAGGTGATGTACTAGGTAAGTTCCATCCCCATGGAGATGCATCAATATATGATGCTTTAGTTCGTTTAGCTCAAGACTTTTCTTTAAGAATACCAGTAGTTCAAGGACATGGAAACTTTGGATCTGTAGATGGAGATCCACCAGCAGCAATGAGATATACTGAGGCTAGATTAGCTAAAGTGTCTGAAGCAATATTAAGAGATATTAAAAAAGAGACTGTAAATTTTAATAATAACTATGATGATTCAATGGTTGAACCAGAAGTTTTACCTACAGCTTTTCCATTTCTATTAGTAAATGGTTCTAGTGGTATAGCAGTTGGAATGGCTACTAATATGGCTCCCCATAATTTAGGAGAGTGTTGTGATGCTATAAATGCTGCTATTGATAATCCAGAAATAACTGCTTTAGAATTAACAGAGTATGTAAAAGGACCAGACTTTCCTACAGGTGGAATTATATTTGGTAAAAAAGGTTATATAGATGCCGCTACTACAGGAAGAGGTAAAATAACTGTTAGATCAAAAACTGAACTAGAAGAGTTACGTGGTGATAGAGAAGCTATTATAGTAACTGAAATACCATATATGATAAATAAAGCTAACTTAGTAATTAAAATTGCAGAATTAGTAAGGGATAAAAAAATTGATGGTATTTCTGATTTAAGAGATGAATCAGATAGAAATGGAATGAGAATTGTTATAGTTATAAAAAAAGGATTCTCTCCTAAAGTAGTTCTTAATCAGTTATATGCCCATACTTCTCTACAACAAAACTTTAATGTAAATAATTTAGCTATACATAATGGGCTTCCAAAAATGTGTAATCTTAAGGATCTAATACAGATTTTTATAGAGCATAGACAGGATGTAATTACAAGACGAACTATATTTGATCTTAGAAAAGCAAAAGATAGAGCTCATATATTAGAAGGTTTACAAATTGCTTTAGAAAATGTAGATGAAGTTGTAGCAATAATAAAAGCTTCAACTAGTGTTGTTAATGCAAGAGTAGCCTTAATGACTAGATTTGAATTAAGTGAAATTCAAGCACAAGCTATTTTAGATATGAGACTTCAAAAGATAACTAGTTTAGAAACTCAAAAAATTCTAGATGAATTAAAAGAGATAATGGAATTAATAAATTATCTTCAAGGTTTATTGGATTTTCCAGAGAGAATCTTAACAGTTATTAAAGAAGAAACTTTAGAAATAAAAGAGAAGTATAGTAACGATAGAATAACCGAAATTAATCCTCAAGAAGTAAGTGGTATAACTATAGAAGATTTAATTGAACAAGAAGATATGGTTGTTCTTATTTCAAATAAAGGATTTATTAAACGTGTTTCCCTATCTGAATATAAGGAACAAGGGCGTGGAGGTAAAGGTTCAAACTCTACTAAGTTAAAAGATGGTGATTTTGTTGAGCATATTTTTATTGCTAATACACATGATATAATTATGTTTGTTACTTCAGAAGGAAAGGCTTACTGGTTAAAAGTTCACGAAATACCAGAGGCCTCAAGACAAGCAAGAGGAAGTCATTTAAAAACTATTTTCGAATTTGAAGAAGAAGAGGAAATTACTACAATAGTTTCTCTTAATGATTTTAATGAAGATACATTCTTATTTATGGCAACAAATCATGCTACTGTAAAAAGAGTTACTACATATAACTTTAGAAATGCTAAAACCCGTGGTATAAAGGCTATTAAGTTAGATGATGGTGAAAAATTAATATCTGCAAAACTTACAGATGGTAATCAAGATATAGTTCTTATCTCTCAAAAAGGTAAAGGTTTAAGATTCCCTGAAGATGCTGTAAGAGTTATGGGTAGAGATACTCATGGAGTAAGAGGTATTAAACTATCATCGGATGATAAACTTGTTGGTGTTTGTGTAGGGTCAGAACATGAGCAAATGTTACTTTTATCTGAAAAAGGATATGGAAAGAGAACATTAATGGGTAATCTTTCTTATCATAATAGAGCTACACAGGGTCAAATAATATATAAAGTTAATGAAAAAACTGGAAAACTTATTGGATCAATGGCTGTAACTGAAGAAGATCATATAGTTTGTATTACACAACAGGGAAAAACTCTAAAAGTACGAACTAGTTTAGTTAGTCTTCTAGGTAAAAATGCTTTTGGTGTAAAAATTCTTAATATTGATAAATATGATGAGTTAGTTGGTTTAGCAAAAGCGGTTAATACCGATCCTGAACCTGAACAAAAAGATTTATTAGATATAGATGAAGATAATACAGAAAATATGGATAAATCAGAAGAAAATAACAATTATGAAGAGTAGTGTTCCACGTGAAACACTATAAAATATAAAAAAAGGAGAGTTAAAACTCTCCTTTTTTATTGATAATTTGTGGTCAATTATTATCTAACTAATGTTCCACGTGAAACATCTAGATAGATTCTACACTTTTTACTTCTGGAATTTCTTTCTTTAAAAAAGCTTCAACACCTTGTTTTAGAGTAATTTGTGACATTGGACACCCATTACAAGCTCCTTGTAACTCTACCATAACAGTACCATCTTCTTTTACTTCTACTAGTCTAATATCACCACCATCAGCTTGCAGAGAAGGTCTTACCTGCTCAATAGCCTTTGCAACCTTTTCGTTTAACATATAAATCTCCTTATGATTAATATATAATAATCTATTTAATGACAAATGAAAATATATTATATATACTCAAATAAAACATAACAAGGAAATTATATGGGAAAAGTAATAGTTTTTGCTAATCAAAAGGGTGGAGTTGGTAAAACAACCACGGCTGTAAATATAGGAGCTTATTTAGCTGAAGAAGGTAAAAAAACTCTTTTAGTTGACTTTGATCCTCAAGGAAACCTGTCAAGCTCTCTAGGTTCTGATACAAAAAAACCAGGTATATATGAAGTTATCATGGGTAAAATTAATATTAAAGATGCTATTCAGGATACGGTTAATGATAAATTATATATCTTAACTTCCAATATTAATCTTTCAGGAGCATCTGTGGAGCTTGTAAATGTTGATAAGCGAGAGTTTTATTTAAAAAATTGTCTTGATCAAGTTAAAGACTATTATGATTATATACTTATTGATTGCCCACCTTCATTGGGTATAATAACCTTAAATGGTTTTGCAGCAGCAGATAAAGTTATAGTACCTCTACAATGTGAATTCTTTGCTTTGGAAGGATTTTTTAAAATGTTATTTGAAACAATTAAAAGAATACAAAAAACATTAAATCCATCATTAACAATTGCAGGGATTGTTTTTACTATGTATGATTCCCGAACAAGATTAGGTAACGATGTTATTTCTAAAGTTAAAACAGTGTTCGCTAAACACCCTGAACTTCTATTTCATTCAGTAATACCTAGAAACATTAAACTATCGGAAGCTCCTTCCCATGGAAAAACAATAAATATTTATGCTCCAAATTCAAGTGGTGCAATTAGCTATAAAAAATTAGCCCAGGAGGTAATAAAACGTGTCTAAAGTAAATGCACTAGGGTCAGGTCTAGACTCTTTAATTGTTAACATTGAAAGTAAAGATAATGGTGTAATGGATATTGATATATCATTAATACAGGCAAACCCTTTTCAACCACGTAAATTCTTTAATGAAGACGCTATATTAGAACTAAGTGAATCAATTAAAAGTTGTGGTGTTATACAACCTATATTAGTTGAAGAAAATTTAAATGGTGGATATATCATTATTGCTGGAGAGAGACGTTATAGAGCTTCAAAATTAGCAGGTTTAGAAAAGGTTCCAGTAATTATTAAAAACTACACAGAGGAAGAGAAATTAGAAATATCCCTTGTAGAAAATATACAAAGAGAGGATCTTACTCCTATTGAAGAAGCAAAAGCATATAAAAAACTTATGGACTCTATGGGTTTAAATCAAGAAAATGTAGCTCAAAAAGTTGGAAAAAAAAGATCAACTATAAGTAATTCTATTAGATTATTAAACCTACCAGAAGATATACAACAATCAGTTGATGACGGTATAATTTCTGCAGGTCACGCCAGAGCTCTACTACCTTTAGAAAATATTAATAAACAGAGATCAATATTTAACAAAATAAAAGATAGTAATATATCTGTGCGAGCTACTGAAAAATTGGTTAATGATTATAAAAAAAATAACGATGTTAAAGCTTCAAATAGTAAAAATAATATAGACCCAGATATACAAAATATAGAACAACAATTTATAGATGCTTTTGGTACAAAAGTTAAATTAATTGGTGATATGGATAAAGGGAAAATAGAAATTACATATTTTTCCGGTGATGATTTAAATAGAATTATTGAGTTATTGGCTAAGTAAATGTATAAGTCTATTTAATTCTCTTTTTTCAAAATTATCTATTTTTTTATTATTATAAACTATTTCCAGTATAAGCTTTCTATTCCGACTATCAATTTTTAATAAATTGCACCATTTTACCCATCCAATTATATTAGGATGGGTAATAGATTTTTTCATACCTTGCTTTATTAACCTATATAAATATCTTTTAAAGTATAATTTTATGTATAAAACAAATGATATAACTAAAAGTAGTAAAGGAAATATAATATAGAAATAATTAAAAGCTCTTTCCTTCTCTTGTTTTATAGGTTTTACATCAGTTTTATTATTCGTTATAGATGTTAAAGATTTTTTTCTTTGAATACGGATGGTGTAACTTCAAATGTAATCCATCTGTTTTCTAAATATACTTCAGGCCATAAATGGGCATCCTCTCCAGTTACAATAGCTTTATTCCCTCCATAAACTTGATATGAAGTGTTATAATCATTTATTGGTATATCAACAACATATCCTGAAACTTCTCTTGATATAATATTATTTAGAGAGGCTAGAAGTATAAAAGATCTAGTAAAATGTATACAAAACCCCTTCTTTGTCTCTAAAATAAATTTTTCTATATAATTAATACTCTCTTCAGTTTCTAAGCTATAGCTATAATTTTCTAATAGATAATATCTAATATTATTTATAGTTTCTAAGTCATTTTTACCTTTTAAACTATTTGAAAGTTCATTTATTTTATTACTACTATTAAACTCTTTTGCTTCATAAATCTCATTAACTACAGATGGGGTACCCCTTTTTATATAGATAATTTCACCTTTTAAAAGTGGTTTATCAGGTTCTAATGTATTATTAAGGTTATTAACAATTTTACCATTAACAGTAGTAGTATCTAATGTAGTAGGGATAATAGGTAAAAAGTCAGATAAAACTTCTATTTTTATACTACCACTATTTGATTTTGAATGTTTTACATCCATTTTACTATTTTTATTAGAGTCAATTTTAAATCTAAGATAGTATCTGTCCCCAGGATTTCCTACTACAGTAAATAGAGGTTGTTTTCCTAAAATTGGAGGTCTTCCACTATAAGAAGAGAAGTAATTATCTAATCCTGGAATAGTTGTTAATAGGTTTATTGTTGGAAAGTATTTATTTAATACTTTTCTAACCTGATAGGAGGTCTTATTTAGAAATATGGAACCTTCAGTTTTACTGCCTTTATAAGAAATAAAGCTTATAATTAAAATAAGTAAAGTAGATACTATTATAGTTACATATTTTTCTTTATATATAACTATATTTAAATTAAAAATAACTATTAGTAAAATAAATATTAAAAGTATAATCCAGCTATATTTAACTATTAAAGAAGTAAATAACAGTATTAATAGTAAGAGTTGTAATATAAAGTTAATTGTTATTTTTTTTGTAAATACACCTAAATAATAAACCCAGATATATGTTAATAAATACTTTAAAATATCTGTTATGGTACTATTTGGAATTACAAATGTATCACTATTAAACCAAGCAATATAAAAAGAAAATGGAATAATAATTAGTCTAATAATAAAAAATAGGTAAAATAATATGGTTAATATAAATATAACTTTTCTACTTTGAATAAGATTATATAAAGTAAAAACTACAATGGAAAATAGTAATAAAAAACTATCATAATTTTGTTTTAAAATATAAAAATTTAGAATTTGTGGAATAATTATAGATATAAGTAGAAGAATTATTTTTCTATACATATTATATTTGCTTTATCTCCAAAATTATTAATATATTTTGAAAGAAGTCTATATTTTTTTCTGTTAAATTTTGATGTTATAATATAAATTGTTATGTTTATATATTTTTCTAGAAATTCAAAATCAAAGAAAAAAGTAGACTCTAAAGTTGTTATTATAGTTATATTACTAATACAGTCATAATTTTGTTTTCTAAAATCGACTAATGTACTATTTTCTTGCTGATCAAAACTTATATATATTGACTCCTTATATATACTTTTAAAAGATTCTTTTTTTATTTTTAAGTTAGGCCAATAGTTTGTTTTTACAACCTCATTATTTTCAATATTTAATTTTATTAATGAGTAAAATATTTCAATTGATAAATCATCTGCTGGGCCTTTTCTATCTTCTGGTAGAATTGTTCTATCTAAGAAAATATATGAATAAGAACTCTCTTCACTACTAAATTTCTTCACATATGGCTCATTATATGTTGCAAAATGCTTCCAAGAAATTAAATTCACTTTGCTGTTAATAGTATAATCTTCTACTGTTTCTAAGAACTCTGTGGAATTATTTTTTGATCTTAAGTTTTGACTAATATTTTCTCCAAAACCTCTCTTAATTCGTTTTATATCTCTGTTTATTTTTGGGTAAACATAAAATGTTCTAGGCCAAAAACTAATACTATAAGTAAATATATTAAAAAGATCAGTACAGAGAATCTTTTTTATTCCAACTCTGTAAATTCCCCTATATGGTAGTGCAAAACTATTTTTAATTTTTAAACTACTTAGAGCCTTAAGATTTAGATTTACATCATCAAGATTAAGAGCAGAATTAAATTTTATTTGTACTATACTAGGAATTAAAAAAAATCTATTTTCAACTGTTAGCGTATACTCTATATTTTGCCCCTTTATTGGGTGTTCAATTGAGAATTGTTGATAGTAGTATAAATTGTTAATAGTTATAATAAAGTGTAAAAAATTAAAAATTAGTGATAATGTTAAGAAAATATATAAAAAACTATAAAGTCCTCCAATATAGTTCCCAAGTAAAAAAAGTATAAACCATAAAATAAAATAAAACATAATATTAAAAATATTTATTTTTAGTTTCATTTTAACCCTACAGGTATCTTAATATCTCTAACCAACTGTTTTACAACTTTTTCAGCTTCTATATTATCAATTATTGATTCATTATTTAACCTAATCTTGTGTGGTATTACTTTCTTTGAGCTATAAATTACATCTTCAGGTATTAAATAGTCTCTATTATCGTAAAAAGCTACACATTGAGAAAATCTTAATAAGTGTTGCAGTCCTCTAGTACTTAGACCATATTTAATATTATTACTATTTCTTGTTCTATCTGCAATTTCAACTAAGAATTCTAATACTGTTTTGTTTACATTTACCGAACTAACTGTATTTTTTAGATCAATTATAGATTTTTTATTTGTTACAGTTTTAACATTATCCAATGGATTTATTACTCTATAATTATATAGAATATCTTCCTCTACTAATTTACTTGGATAACCTGGTGTTAATTTTACTCCAAATCTATCTAATTGAGATTCGGGCATTTCAAATGTTCCAATATAGTAAGATGGATTTTTAGTAGCTACAACAATAAATGGGTTAGGTAATAATGTTGTTATACCATCTATTGTAACAGAATTCTCCTCCATAGCTTCCAAAAGAGCTGACTGAGTTCTAGGGGATGCTCTATTTATCTCATCACCAAGTATAAATTCATTAAATATTGATCCTTTTTTTAATACAAATTCTCTTTTTATAGGATCCCAAATTGATAGACCTGTAATATCACCAGGTAGAAGATCAGGTGTAAATTGAATTCTTCCTAAACTCAAGCCAGATGCTTTAGCTAGACTTTTTACAAGTGTTGTTTTTCCAACACCAGAAATATCTTCAACTAATACATGTAATCCAGATACAAATGCAAAAACAAAATCTTTAACTAATGTTTCATTACCAAGAAAACCTTGGGAAGTCTCATTTATAAGCTTATCAAGTAACTCTATTTTCATAAAAAAATAGCCCCCATGTAATAATTTTATGGTTGATAATAAAATTTAGATACAATTTTTTTAGATATGTTGACAAAAATCTTCAATTCTTGTACATTAACCGTGCAATTTAATGGAGAGGTGTCCGAGTGGTCGATGGTGACGGTCTTGAAAACCGTTGTGTGTAATAGCACCGAGGGTTCGAATCCCTCCTTCTCCGAATATTTAATTTTTTAATGGAAAGGTGCGAGAGTGGCTGAACCGGGCTCCCTGCTAAGGAGTTGTATCCGTGAGGGTACCGGGGGTTCGAATCCCCCCCTTTCCGTTTTTTTTTATAAACATTATTGTTTGTATTAAAGGGACAGGTGTCCGAGTGGTCGAAGGAGCACGCCTGGAAAGTGTGTGTATCGCAAGGTACCGGGGGTTCGAATCCCCCCCTGTCCGTATAAGCCTCTTTAACTACATCCAGGAGCTTTAATAATGGGTTTCGCCCAACCCCGCCAGGACCGGAAGGTAGCAACGGTAAGTGAAATGTTATTGTTTAAAGTAAGCCTGGGTGTAGCTAAAGAGGTTTTTTTTTAGTAGGATAATAATATGGCATATGAAGTAACAGCTAATAGAAGAAGACCTCAAGTATTTCAAGATCTTGCTGGACAAGAATTTGTAGTTTCAACGCTAACTAGCGCAATCAAATCTAAAAGAATAGCTCATGCATATCTATTTTCAGGGCCTAGAGGTGTAGGTAAAACATCTTCAGCACGAATTTTAGCTAAATCTCTTAATTGTAAAGAGGGTCCTACAGACTTACCGTGTGGTAAATGTAATAACTGTCGAGAAATAACAACCGGTAGCTCTATGGACGTTATAGAGATAGATGGAGCCTCTAATACTAGTGTTAATGATATAAGAGAGATTAAAGATGAAGTACTATTTGCTCCTAACGGTTCTAAATATAAAATATATATAATCGATGAAGTTCATATGTTATCTAATAGTGCATTTAATGCCCTATTAAAAACTATTGAAGAGCCACCAGAGTATATTATATTCATCTTTGCAACAACTGAGATTCATAAGGTTCCTGCTACTATAAGAAGTAGATGTCAACAATTTAACTTTAGATTAATACCTACAGAGACTTTAAAGGAACTGTTAGTAGAAGCATGTACAGATATGAATATCAAATATAATGATGATGCTCTATTCTGGATTGCAAAAGAGGGAAATGGTTCATCAAGGGATGCATATACTCTTTATGATCAAATTGTCTCTTTTAGTGAAAATGATATAACTCTAGAGAAAATTAGAGAAAAATTAGGCCTAGTTGGATTAGATAATATGAATGATCTCGTTGAATCTATGGCAAAAAAAGACCCTACAGAAGTACTAAACAAGTGTGACTATATACTAAAGTCAGGTGTTGCTGTTGAGCAGTTTATCGTTGATTTAGCAGAGTATTTTAGAAATTTACTATTTTTAAATTATGGAATAAATAAAGAGTCTCTATTAGGCTGTTCTAGTGATCGATTTTCAAAAATATCTGTTGATAGCTTCAGTGTAATTCAATTAGAACACGCAGTAGATTTAATTTTAAAACTTTATAAGGATATTCGTTACTCAGTCAATCCCAGGTTTGAATTAGAACTACTTCTAAGTAGATTATCAACTTTGACTGATTATATCTCTAATGATGAAATATTAGATAAAATAAAAATTTTAAAAGAGTCTATTTCTGGAGGATCATTTACAACTGAACAGAAAGTGAAACCAAAAATAGATAATTTAGAAAAAAAAAAAACTATAAATATTGATCCACAACAAATAGAAACTTCAAATCCAGCAGAACAGTTCTTTAATAAGTTCAAAACTGGTCATAAAAAGAGTCAAAGTGGAAAACAAGATAGAGTAGAGAGTCCTAGAGTAGAGAGTCCTAGAGTAGAGAGCCCTAGAGTAGAGAGTGAAGATAGTTTTAATATTTCCAAGGGTGAAAAAGTATCAATAGAAACTATTAAAAAAAGTGTATTCAGAAAGTTAAGAGGAAGTAGTATTACCCTTGCATCTACACTTGAAAAAGCTGAAAGATGGGAATTGGTAGATAGTAATATATATTTAACATATAAAAACCCTTTTGAAGCTGCACTAGTTGAAAAAGAAAAAAGTAAAGTTTTAAGTTATATAAAAGAGATAGATAACACAATTAAGAGTATAAGCATAAATAAATCAGAAATAAAAGATATTAATATTAACATACACGAAAACGATGAACAAATTGATAAAATTCTTACTATGTTTCGTGGTTCAATAGTTTAGGAGGATATAATGGATTTTAACCCAGCAGAATTAATGAAAAACATCAGTAATATGAAGTCTCAGATGAAAGATGTTCAAGAGAAATTAAAAAACATTAAAGCTACAGGTTCATCTGGAGGCGGTTTAGTAAAAATTGAGATGAATGGGGAGATGGTAATTGAAAAAATAACATTGGACCCTATAGCTGTAGATCCTAGGGATATAGATATGCTACAGGACCTAATTATAGCAGCTATAAATAATGCCCAAGCGAATGCTAAGGATAAAATTCAACAGGAGATTGGTTCTGCAGCTAATTTAGATCTACCCTTCGATTTTGGTGGTTTAAAATAATGGAATCCCTTGATAATCTAATTAGTTCATTCTCATCTCTACCTTCTATTGGTAAAAAAAGTGCAACTAGATTAGCTTATTTTATATTAAAAAGTGATAAAAGAATTGCAGAGAAATTAGCCCATGATCTATTAAATATTAAAGTTATGGTCAAAAATTGTTCTCAATGTGGAACATATACAGAGGGAGATATTTGTAACATATGTTCTAGCCTTAACAGGGATAAAATTATCTGTGTTGTAGAGCAGTCTCAGGATGTATATTTTATAGATTCTACAGGGGAATATAGCGGGTATTTTCATGTTTTAAATGGCGTTTTATCTCCACTAAATGGAGTGGGTCCAAAAGAGTTAAAATTAGATAAATTAGTAAATCGTATTAAGGAAGAGGGTTTTAAAGAGGTTATAATAGCTACAAACCCAACTTTGGAAGGAGATACTACAGCACTTTATATTCTTAAGCTACTAGAGGGCATAGATGTAAAAGTCTCAAGGATTGCTTCAGGAATGCCTGTAGGAGGAGATATGGAGTATATAGATAAACAGACCCTAAGTAGATCACTTAAAGGTCGTATAAGCTATTAATTAGAAATCTTATCTAGTATATAACTAACTTTATCTTCAATATCTATTTTACTATTCCAGAACTGGGGGAAAAGAATACCATTTCCACCAGCATCATTAAACTTCTTAATATTGTTGGGACAGTCATCAACTAAATAACTATTTTTATTAGCTAATAACTCTTTATGTGGTGTAAAGATATAATCTTTGAAATTTTTATCAAATCTTTTTTGTAGCCACTTTATTTTACCAGAGTGAGATAGGGGAGAATTTGAGGGTTTGGTTAAGAATATAACTCTTCCTACCTTAGAAAGTTCATTATATAGTTCATAAAACCATGAATAAACTTCCATATCAGACCAAAATTCTTCACCTTGAGACTCAATATTTTTCCAAAATAGACTATTATCAATTCCAAAGACTTCAAAAGCTGAAAATACGCCTTTGAAGTCCTTTTCCCATCTATAAATGGTATCATAATAATCTAAATTATTTGCAACTATACAAGACTTTATAAAGTTTGAACAAACTCCATCTAAATCTAAATAAACTATTTTCATAACTTATCAATTAACATTGAACATTTACCAGATGGAATAGGAAGTGTTTTTTTCTTTTCTCCAATTAAATCAAATGTAAAGTAATAAAGTTTTTCTGATTCTAACCTAATTTCCCATCCTCTGTTGGTTTTATTGGTTAATATTGTAATCATATTTCTTTTTAAGGATAAATCACTAATTCCCATAAGTTCTAATGTTGGTACAATCCAATCTACAGTTTTTCTAGGTAGACTTATGCATAAACCTACAATATTCTCTATCATTAAAGCTATTGTAGAAATCCCTGTTGCAGGAATATAAAGAGGAAGATATGGTTTTTCATCCCAAGTAGCAGGCCCCTCCTTTAATGGTTTATATGCTTCCCATAAGGATCCTTTTTGACCATTTTCAGGGTGAAATGTATCTAATATAAAGTATAAATGTTTTATAGCACTTTCCCTTGCAAGTTCATACTTATTATACTTTTCTAAACCCTTTATTACCATAAAAGTAAAATATGGATAGACTGAACCACAATACCCATTACCATTTTCGTTAAAGTCTTGAGAGCTAACAGCTAGAGTAGGAAATGGATTATCAGTTCCAAATTCATTTGGATCATTTAAGTGATTAATTAGAACTTCTAATTTCTCTTCGTTTGGAAGTTCTGCTAAAAGTGTCCAATAGGCTGCGATAGTTTTTACTTTTATCTGATTTTCATTTTTATCAAGATCATAATAAAAACCATCCTCTTCGTTCCACATTTTTGTAGATATTCTTGTTTTCAGTGAGAAATATCTCTTTTTATATCTAAAACTAATCTCTTTATCATTTAAAACATCTCCAAGAGCAGACATATATAGACATGATAGAGCTATTTGACTATTAAAATCTATTTGATAATAGGAGTCTTTCCTTGGGGAATTATCCATTGTTGTAGCACTTAATGGCACAGAATATAGTCCATTTTCCATTCTAAAGTTATCATCTAACCAGGAGTAGTACTTTTCAAGATAAGGCATTATCTCTTTTATTCTTTTTTTTGCCCCAACCTTATGGTAAAGATTATACTCTATCCATGCAAAAATTGGTGGGTTTAACCCATCGGGATTTTCATCAGTGAAAACTGGCTTTCCATCTTCTAAGCTATAATCTGACCTAATAGCTCCACAACTTTCTTGTTTTTTATAGAAGTTGTCTAAATAGACAGCCATATCATAATTTTTATTTGAATATACCAAAAAAAATGATGACATACATGTTTCAAACATATTTATTGTATTTTTGTCGGGGTGCGTGAAGTATTCACCTATACCATTAGTTGCATTTCCCTTATTTTCAAAATCATTTGACCAAGCCCAAGTTCTATCATAAATATCAACAAAATCTTGATCATAATAGTTTACGCTTGGAAATTCTTCCTTTAAAGCCATAGATATCCTCAGTAATTATTCGTTATTTTATAAGCAATTGTTTTTCAGTATAGCACGAGACTATCACAAAAGTCTAACGATTCTAAGATTTATTTTTGATAGATGGGAAAATTATAGCTTAGCTGTCCATTTTTTATCTCTACATAACCTAAAAAGGATGAATCTAGGTTTTCATTTAATAATCTATATTTAAAACTACTATTATTATTTAAAGTGAATAGACGCTTATATGGAATAATAGGTTGTATAAAATTACCCTTAGAAGTTTTTATCTTTGGAAGTTTTATTTTATCTAAATATATATTTTGATAGTTTTGAAAACCATAATTTAAAAGGGTAATACTATCATAAAAACGTTTCTTTGCTGCTATGTCTTTTTTAGGATCCTTTACACCTGCAATAACACCAACTATTTTTCTATCGTTATTTTCAGCATAAAGAGATATATTCATTCCAGATTTATTAATAAACCCTGTTTTTAAACCCTTTACACCAGGATAAATGGATACTAAAGGGTTATGATTTAACTGTTTTATACTTCCAATAGTTGAATATCCGTTAACTTTTTTAGGATATGTAAAGTTATCAAGCATAAATAATTCATCTGTTATCTCAGGATATCTCTCCAATAGAATTAGACAAAACTCTACAAATTGGGAAACAGTAATAGAGTTGAAGTCATCAAACCCTGATGAATCAACAAATTTCAATTTATCTAAACCTAGTTTCGAAAACTCACTATTTAAATGATATAAATATTTATCTACACTACCAAAAAGGTGCTCTGCTATAGCAATTGCAGCATCATTTCCTGAGGGTATTGCTAAACCCTTCATTAATTCTAAAAGTGTAACCCTCTGACCCTGCTCTATAAACATTAAAGAGGAGTCTCTAGGTAAATTCCTATAGTCAGCATTTGATGAGATAGTTACTAAATCATCTTTTAAAGCATTCCCCTTGGCTATCTCTTCATAAACAATAAATAGAGTAACAAGTTTTGTCATAGATGCCGGTGGTATCTCTAAGTCCTTATTTTTTTGGTATAATATCTGTTTAGTATTATAATCAATTAAAATTGCAGTTTCAGCCCATAATTCTAAATTTTCCCCAAATAACAAGGTGGATAAATAAAGTGATAAAAATAGAAATAAATATAATCGCATAATATATAATATATATTTTGTCTGTTTTTGTATGCAAAATCTAATTATTTGATTATAGTTTTTTTTATGGCACACGAAATAATTTTAGTAATTGATGATGATGATGATTTAAGAGAGTTTACTGTTACTTCCTTAAAAACGGAAGGTTTTAAAACTATTGAAGCTCGAAACGGTAATGAGGCTATTTTCAAAGCAAAGAATCAAGAAATTGATTTAGTTTTATTGGATCTAAATCTTCCTGATATTGATGGTGAAGATGTTTTACAAGATTTAAAGTCGCTTAATAAGTTACTTCCTATAATTGTTTTATCAGGAAAACAATCTGTGTCCTCAAAAGTTTTAACTCTAGGTTTTGGGGCAGATGATTATGTTACGAAACCATTTAGTGAAGATGAGTTAATTGCAAGAATCAAGGCTAATATTAAAAAATATTCAATGTTCAATGAAATTTCTGAAAGTAAAAAATCAGATTTTTTAAACCTAGGGAATATATCCTTAGATCAGAGAAATTTTATAGTTAAAATTGAAGATAGGGAAGAGAAGTTATCACCAAGACTTTTTAGCCTTCTTAGATTTTTTATGGAAAATCCAGATGTAGTTTTTAATAAAAGAGATATATATTCAAAAGTCTGGGATGATAACCTTTTTGATGATAATACTGTTACAGTTTTTATAAGAAAATTACGTAGAATCATAGAGTTAGATCCTGGAAAGCCTAAACATCTTTTAACAATTTGGGGTGAAGGATATAAGTTTATTCCTTCGGAAAAGTAAGGATAAATTCACTACCATTTCCTATTTTTGATTTTAAATCAATCTTTCCATTATTTTTTTTAACCATATCATATATTATATATAAACCTAATCCAGTGGAATTTTCACCCTGGGTTGGTTTATTTTTAAATGGAAAGAATTTAGTAAATAGATTTTCAATCTCTTTTTCAGTAAAACCATCACCACTATCTTTAATTGATATTTTTACACTTACTCCATTATCTTCTAAGTTTATATTTATATGACTATTAGTTGGAGAGTATTTAATTGCATTCGTTAATAAGTTGTCCAACACAGTACATATAGATACTTTATCAACATTTATAAAGATCTCTGGAGAGTAGTAGTAGAAATTAATTTTCTGCTTCTTGTTTTGTGCCATATCTGAATAGAATTTAATAGTACAATTAATTAGATCTACAATATTTAATTTTTCATAGTTTAGAATTTGATTTTCATATTTTGAGTTATTTAAAAGTTTATTTATTATTGATAACATCTTATTAGATGAATTTACTATCTTATCAGCATTGGTTCTTTCTAAACTATCCTCTGGGGTATTTTTAACTATTCTATTAGCGTAACCTGAAATTAGTGTTAGTGGAGACTTTAAATCGTGGGCTGCCATATCTACAATGTCTGATTTTAGCTTGTTAATTTTTTTAAAGAGCTATTATCTTCATAGATATGTTTTAAAGATAAGGAAGAGTTTATTCGTGCAATTAATTCGTAAATATTATAAGGCTTTGTTACAAAGTCATTTGCCCCTACACTAAAACCTTCAACTAAATCCTTGATATAGTTTTTTGATGTAACCATAATTACAGGCTTTTCAAAAATATTAAATTTTTCACGTATACTTTTACAGACATTAAAACCTGAAATATCAGGTAAGATTAAATCTAGTAATACTACATCGATCTTTTTTTCACTAAAGATTAATTTTAAGGCGCTCTCTCCATCCTTTGCTGTTAATACACTATACTTAGCTGATGTTAGTTGAGCCTTTAATATTTTTCTATTTGCCATATCATCTTCAACGATTAACACTGTAAAATGGTGATTATTTTGAGTTATTGAGTTAATAGAAAAAAGTTCTGTTTTAGTTAGATTTTTTTTTAATATTTTACTCTCTAGATAGTTATTGTATCGTTTACTTCTATTTATTAAAAAAAAGAACAAATGTATTAGAAGTGTTAGTATTAATAGGATTATTATTAAATATATTTTCATAAATTAAATAGTATATAAAATATCATAAAAAAAGTAGGCCTAAGCCTACTTTTTTAAGTTAATGATTTTTTAATTTTATTTACAATAACTTCGGGGTTTGTCATATCAAGGGGTAATACAATATTTGTATTATTTTTACTTAATGAAGACAGAGATGTTATATAGTCTTCAGTTAATTGAAGAGTTAAAGCATCTTTTCCTCCTGGATTAGAAATTGCATCAGCAATTTTAGTTATACTTATAGCAGTAGCTTTAGAGAGGGATAAAATTTCAGCTGCTTTACCTTCAGCTTCGTTTATCATTTTCTCTTTTTGCCCTTCACTTATGTTAATAAGTTTCTGTAATTCCCCTTCCGATCGTCTAATTCTAGACATCATATCACCTTCAGAATCTAAAATCCTAGCTCGTTTATCTCTATCTGCTTGTACTTGTTTTTCCATGGTTTTTAGTACAGTTTGAGGAAAATCAATATTTTGGATCTCATATCTGGTTACAGATATACCCCAAGGAGTTGTTGCCTGATCAACATTCTGAATTATTTCAGCATTTATTCGCTCTCTCTCTTCAAATGTTGTATCTAAGTCCATTTTACCAATTACAGACCTCATCATTGTTTGGGCTAGTTGAATAGTCGCATACTCATAATCCTGTAATTTAGGAGTGTAATGTCGTTTTGTAATACCATAACTAGCTTTTACAGGGTCCGTAACCTTAAAATATAAAACACCGTCTATGTCGATTTTAACATTATCTTCAGTAAAACAAGGTTGTGGAGGTACTGGAAGAGCTTTCTCTTTTAAGCTGTGTTTATACTGTATTTTATCAATAAATGGTATAAGAATATGGAAACCTGCTAGGTAAGTAGAGTTATATTTTCCTAGTCTCTCAACTACATAGGCTGACTGGGCAGGAACAACTCTTATTGATTTAAAAAGTATAAGAATTGCTACTATAACTAAAATAATTGGTAAATTATTTATAATTGTTTCTATAAAGAACATTAGTTTTTCCCTCCTTTAATTGCTGGAAGTATTGTTTGTAAAATTGAGTTTAATTCCGCTTCTGGTAAAGGAAGAACAGTAGTTTCTGAATTAGAAATAATTGTTTCTAGTTCACCAATGTACTGTTGTACTATTCGCATTTGCATTGCTGTTTTTCCATTGGTTTTATTTATAGCTTCACCAACTATTTTTAAACCCTCGGATTGAGCCTGAGCTACTATCTCTATAGCCTTAGCCTTCCCTACAGCCCTATTTACCTTGCTTTGTTTCTCTCCAAGAGAGTAATTGATAGCCTCTTGCTTCTCTCCCATTGACTGGTTTATTTGTGCTTTTTTAATTCCATCACTCTCTAAAATATCAGCTCTTTTCTCTCTTTCAGCTGTCATTTGTTGCTCCATAGCATTTTGTATAGTTATAGGAGGATCAATATCTTTTATTTCATATCGAGTAACTTTAATACCCCATGGATCAGAAGCTATATCTACACTTTTAACTACAGCAGCATTAATATCTTCTCTTTCACTAAACGTTTTATCTAAGGAAATTTTTCCAATTTCACTTCTTAGTGTCGTCTGTGCTAGTTGTGCTGTTGCGAACCTATAATTATCTATTCCATAGGATGCTTTATTTGGGTCCATAACTTTTAAATATAAAATACCATCAATTTTTAGTTGAACATTATCCTTTGTTATACAAATTTGGGGAGGTACATCAATAACCTCCTCTTTTAATGTATGTTTATAAGCTACTTTTTGAATTACAGGTATAACAATGTGTAATCCAGGACCTAAAGTTTTCTTATATTTACCTAGATTTTCAATTACCCAAGCATTTTCTTGGGGTACAATAACAAAAGTTTTTATTAAAATATAAATAACAACTATTGCCAATAAAAATGATAAGAACATTTTTTCTCCTTTATTAATTATTTTTGTATAATAAAAACCAATGGATTACCATCTTTTTTACCAAGAATAGTAGCCTTTTGATTTTTTTTAACCGTTTTGTCTAAACTAATAGCACTCCAAGTGGTTCCGTTAAACTTTATTCTACCCTGTTTCTCTTTTGTTACACTCTCAATTACAAGGCACTCTTTTCCAGTATAATCATCTTTTTCCTTAAAGAGTTCTCCTTTTAAGGTTTTTTTAAACTTACGTCTTAAAGTAATGAATAGAGTTATAGATGTTCCTAAGAAAAATATAACCTGTACCCAGAGAAAATTGTCTAAGGGAGAGATAATAACAAGTAAAATAGATGTTAATATAGCACCTAAGCCAAAGAAGAATATTGTAAAACCTGGAATTAAAAACTCAGATAATAACAATAAAATTCCTAGAATAAACCAAAAAGTTATACTATTAATCATATATTCAATCTATATTATTATAAACTTATAAGCAAACAAATAATTAGGAATATTTATGGTTCAAATACCGACAGAAGAGTATATAACTCAAATTGAAATTAAGAAATCTAAATTTATCGGAATAGGGGTACCAATTGAGAGTGTTGATGATGCCCGAAGTAAACTCTCTAATTTAAAAAAAGAGTATATGGATGCTAGACATATCTGTTATGGTTTTGTCTGGGGTGAGAAATCAACCCATATGGGGATGAGTGATGATGGAGAACCCCATGGTACAGCTGGAATGCCAATATTAGAAGTTGTTAAGGGTTCTGGGTATGAGAATTTCCTTGTAGCAGTTGTTAGGTACTTTGGTGGGACTAAATTAGGTACAGGTGGTTTAGTTAAAGCGTATACCGAGATTACTCAAGAAGTAGTTAAAGGAATACCTGTTGAGGTATATATAGAAAAAATCTCACTTTCTATGACAATTCCATACACCTTATACAATCAAGTTAAAATACTTTTTGATGAGTATAAATGCCAAATAATAAATGAGAACTTTGATACAGACATTACAGTAAATTTCTCTATACCCCTTGAAAATATGAGAGTATTTGAAGATAAAATAAAAAATTTATCTAAGGGTTGTGTCACTCTAACTAAGGGATAACTCTTCTGTAATATGTGATATTTTATTTAGTAAAACATTAGATGTCATATTTTTAGGCATAAAGCTTGTAAGATTTTTTATATAACTCATTGTTTCTGTCAAGTCATCTACACTTATATCTTTATCAGGTATAGATGAGTCAATATTTTTTAAACCTAATCTACCATCTAACTTAGAAATTATTGTCCCAAGCTTTAAATTTACATTTTCTTTTATCATATAGTCTGTCTGTTTAACTGGTAGATATTCTGACAAGTTATTAATATATTCCAACATATTTTTAACTTGGTCTAATTCTAAAAGGTTATCATCTTCCTCTTGGGAAGGATGCATATCTCTAAGTTCGCTATTCTCTTGGTTTTCCTCTTGGAAATTTTCATCAACAAGGTCTTCATCTTCCCAATCCTCATCTTCTATCTGATTAAGATTCTCATCTTCTTCTTCGATCTCAACATCAAAATCTTCCTCTTCACTAAGTAGTAAAGAGTCATCTAAGTCATCTAAGTCATCTCCGACTTCTATAATGTCTGTTAAATCTTCATTGACCTTAACTCCTGAGTTTATATTTCCGAAGTTTAATATATTTGTAAAATCCTCTTCTTCTCTCTGGTCATATTTTGCCTTATTCGAGTTTAAACGATCATTTATTAAAACTAAATTTTTAACATTCTCAGCAATTTTATCATTTATTTTGAGACTTTTCATTCTCTTTTCATAGGTTTGTAATGTTTGCAATAAGGTATCTAGGCTCTGTGGGTCATTGCTGTTAGATTGAATTTCCATTATGTCATTTGTTATTATTATAGAGTCCTCTTCTCTACCTGTTCCCATATATATGTCTGAAAGTAGTTCTAAATCTTCTGTACTCTTTGGAGAATCTTTTAAGATATCCTTTACTATTTCTTCTGCTTCCTCAAGCTTATCTAATTTTATTAAACTCTTGGATAGATTTCTCTTTGCGGATATGCTCCCTGGTTCAATATTTACTAATTTGGAATAGAGTTTTTCAGCTTGAATATAGTTTTCTTTTAATAAGTTAATTTTTGCAACTTTTTTTAGTGTAGAGCTATCGTTAGGATTCATTTCTAATGTTTTATCAAGATACTTTCTTGATTCAGAGAAGTTTTCTTGTTGAGCATAAACAATTGCTAAATTTTTAGGAATAGACGGGTTATCTATCTCTTCAATATTTTTTAAAACCTTCTCTGCACTGGAGTAGTCCTCATTTTTTATATAAGCCTCCCCTAACTCAACTACAGATTCATAGTCAGAAGGGAAAAGAGTAGTATGTCTTTTTAACTCTTCAGCTAAAATAATTGACTCTTCATTTTTGTCATATATATTGCATAGGTTTTTTGACGACTTATAATGGCTTGGATCTAAGGAGAGAGTTTTTTTTAAAAACTTTTTAGCTTCGTCTTTCTCTCCAATTTTTGCATATACAAAACCTATATTATTTGTAGCTTGAATATTTTGTGGGTCGAGACTTAGAATCTTCTCAAACATTTGTAGTGCTTCATTGTTTAACCCTTTTTGTTCTTTAATAATTGCAAGATTATTTAAACAGGGAACCCAATTAGGCTGGTATTTTAAGACTTCAGAAAACTCTTTTTCCGCTTCATCTAAAGATCCGTTTTTTTCTAAATATAGACCATAATTAAATCTAAGCTTGTAGTTATTTGGATCTAATTTTAGCCCTTCTGAAAAAATTTCCTCTAGCTCGTTATACCTATGGGCTAACTCTAATGTTGTTGATAGGTTTGTATAGCTTTGGTGAAAGTGAGGATCAATTTCAATAGCTTTTTTATACTCATCTATAGCCTCATCATACTCCTTTTCATGTTTAAGTAAGTTTCCTACATTGAAATGAATATCAGCCCTTTGAGGAGCTAATGATAAGGCTTTATTAAAAGCTCTAGAGGCCTTTCCAAAGTTATTTGCCTTTCTATGAATTATACCAAGGTTATTATATATTTCAGGGGAGTTGGGGTTTAGTTCTATTGCCTTTTCAAAGCACTCTATGGAACTTTCAACCTTATTTAGCTGGAATCTAATGTTTCCAAGTAAAATATATAATTGATCATTTCCACTCTCTTCTAATAAAAACTCATCTATTATTTTTTCAGCTTTGGTAAATTGATTGAGTCTATAATAATCAAATGCTAAGTTGTATACGTCTATCACTTTAATACCTATTTGGGTCTGTTAAATTTTTCAATAGAATAATCACTTTTTGTATTTTTGTAGTATGATCTTAATGAAAAGTAATATATCTTTTTTGAAATTAAGTTTTCTATAGTGTAAGATGTATTTTTCCCTACATCAATAATTTCTGTATAATTATTTTTTTCATTTCCAATATAAATAAAATAACCATCAATATTATAGTGTTTTACAGGGTTCCAAGTTATTGTTAAACTTTTTTCTCCAACTTTAGAAGTAATTAAACTAGGGGCTGGGGGTTTTGGAATATCATCCCAATATAGCTCTATGCTTTCAAAAGATGGTGTTAGTTTATTATCTCCATTACTATACATCTCACCCTTAATTTGTAAATACTTTCCCTCTAGATCTCCATCAAAAGTCTTAATGTCCTGCCACTTTAAAAGTTTATTATCACTTGTAAAGGGATCATTTGATACTCTAAAACTATATACTAACTCGGTTTCTGGACTTTTATTATCATTTATTAATATGTTCTTTAAGATAACTGACTCCTGACTTAATTTGTATATAGGAGAGTAAAATTTTCCACTATTTTTGTACTTTGAGAGTATAGGTTTTTTTATATATGATTCTGATATACGTAACTCATCAATAAAGCCTCTATATCTCTCTCCAATACTTAAATTTGTTTTAGAGAAACTACCTATATATGGAGAGTAGATGACCTTTTCTTCTTTAAAAGTTTTTGTAGAGTATTGTATATCTTCTGGAATTCCATTTATTAGAAACTCAATTAATCCACTTTCATAATTATACCTTATTAAATAGTGATTCCATTGATTAGGTAATATTTTAGATATGCTTTTTAACTTTAACTTATATTTATGAAAGTCTACTGGAACAAATAGATTCTCAAAAATCCAAACAGCTTTTCTATCCTCAAAGTAGAATTTTATTTTTTGCTGAATAAACTCTTCATCTACCTTATTAACACCTTTCCATGAGAAAACTGTTGTATCTTCACTTATTATTGTTGGATATAACCAAAACTCTATTGAAAAATCACTAAGTAATCTTCCTGGGCTAAATAGTGACTCATCCTTAGAGGTAAAAGTTATACCTCTATTTTTTAGAAAAAACGCACTAGCAGAACCTAGTTTTTTTTCAATATTACTAATGTTGTTGTAATGCTCTGTAACAATATAGTTTCCTGCCTGGTCGGTAAAGTCCCTATTATTAAAATGAATTAGTAAGTCTGTATCCAAAGTTGGAGAATACTCATTCTCACTTAGTTTAATGTAGTCCCTGTTCTCTTCACCTAATACAATGGATGTATCTTCAAGTGTAAAATTTTCAAATGAATCATCAGCTCCAATAATTAAATTATTTTGAGAGAATAAATTTTGTATTAAAAAATAGCATAAAAGTAATAAAGTAAGTTTTTTTTTCATAATTTCTAAGTTATTATCGGAGGTAGATGAAAAATAATCAAGAAATCATTAACAAACTAAAGAATTTAGTTAAAGAATTCCCACTAAATCCTGGTATTTACATAATGAGGGACAATGAAAACCAAGTAATTTATGTTGGAAAGGCTAAAAAACTACAAAATAGAGTTTTATCATATTTTAACAGTGGGAAGGATATAAAAACCACTATGTTGATGAAACATGTTTTTTCGTTAGAATACACCGTTACAGATACAGAGTATGAAGCTCTTTTATTGGAAAATAACCTAATTAAAAAATGGAACCCTAAATATAATATTAGTTTAAAAGATGGAAAGTCATATGGCGTTATTGCTATTACTAAAGACGAGTACCCCTTAGTTTATAAAACTAGAAATACATCAAATAAAAATTGTAACTATTATGGACCCTTTCCTGATACTAGAGATATATATAACTACTTAGAGATAATTAATAGGCTTTATCCCCTAAGGACTTGCAAGGGAAAGCTAAAAGCCCGTAAGAAGCCGTGTTTAATGTATCATATTAAAAAATGTGATGGACCATGTATAAATATGGAGAGTAAAGATGAATACAATGAAAAAATTAAGTCAATAAAAAAGATTCTATCTGGAAATATTAACGAAGTTGTTACAAACCTAAATAGAGAGATGGCTGAACTAAGTAGCAATTTAGAGTTTGAAAAGGCCGCAGAACTAAGAGACCTAATAACATCTCTTGTAAAGCTTAAGGATAAGCAGAAAATAGTTGATTTTAATAGTGAATTTAAAGACTTTATAGGTCTCTATAATAGTGGAGATAAGTATACTTTTGTTGTTTTAAAGATGCGAGAAGGTTTTATGGTTGATAAAGCCCATTATTATACAAGTTATATAGGAACAACTGGAGAGGGGCTATTACAGTTTTTAATACAATATTACTCAAAAAATAGCATTTACCCTGGAACTATTTATCTTCCTATGGAGTGTGATATTGATTTCCTAGAGAAGTTTTTTATTGAAAACTCAAATAAAAGGGTTTATATAAAAGTTCCAGAAAAAGGAAAGAATTTAAACTCAGTATTATTGGCTAATGAAAATGCTAAAATGAATTTTGAAAAGAGAATTCGAAGGGATGGTGATTTTGATGGATTATATGCCCTTAAAGAGGCTTTAAATCTTCCTGAATTACCCCAAAGAATTGAGGGTTTTGATATTGCTCAACTCGATGGACACTTTACTGTTTCATCTCTAGTATCATTTTATAATGGTGTTCCAGATAAAAAAAATTATAAAAGGTTCAAAATGAAAAGTCTAAATGGAAAGATTGATGACTTTAAATCAATTAGTGAAGCTGTAGCAAGAAGGTATACCAGGGTCATTAATGAAAATTTAGAAAAACCTGATCTAATTTTAATTGATGGAGGAAAGGGGCAAGTCTCATCTGCAAAAGATATTCTTGATACACTAGGTCTTGAAATTCCATTAGCTGGTCTTGCAAAGAAATATGAGCATGTTTTTCTACCTGGTAGATCTGAACCAATAATATTGAAGGAGGGGAGTCCTGGTCTAAGGATTCTACAAGCTGTTAGGGATGAAACCCATAGATTTGCAACAGATTATAATAAGCTTCTTAGAAAGAAAAAACTAAAACTATCCTCATTGGAGAGTGTTCCAGGAATAGGTCCAAAAAGAGCTAAAAAAATTCTACTCACATTTGGTGATCTAGATAAAATAAAAGAGTCTAATCCCAAGGATATTTCAACTAGGGCAGAAATTAACTTAGAATTAGCCGAAACTATTTATGAGTATTTAAATAAGAAGTAATTAGGAAACTTTAACTAAACACTTATAGATTAGAATCTCAATAATTACCTTTTGCATCTCTGTTTTAGCATTTCTGAGCAGAAAATCATGGTCACTTAATATTAAAATTATTTTTTGAAGCTCATGAAGAGAGTAGTTTCCTAAAGCGGCCTGGTAACTTTGTTGGTTTTTTTTACCTCTTATTCCTTGCTTTAACATCGCCTCTTGCATTGGAACACGTCTACTAATACTTATTTTTAGATTTAGTAGTCTTTTAAACTGCCACAATAGACCACTAACAATAGCTATAGGTGTGTTATCTGAGGATAGGGCGAGTTTATTATTTATTTCAAGGGAAGAGAGCAGGTCTTTAAAACACATTTTTTCAAAAAGTGTAAATACATTCTCTTCTCTACTATGATATAAAAAGGTATCAATATCATCTTCAGTTATTATTTTTCCTTTATCAAAAAAAAATGAAATTTTCTCACATGCTATTTTTAACTCTTGAGTATTATTTTCTACCATCTCTAAGAGGTGATCTACCGCGTTTGGATTAATTTTTTGCTCATAAGAGTTAAAATAACTTGAAATCCAACTTTTCTTTTGATTTTCAAACATCTCCCAGAAAATAATTTTATTAGCCTTTGGTATTACCTTCTCTATCTTCTTATCTATGCTAGAATTAGAAGACTTTAAAATAAGAGTATTTCCTTTTATAGGTTTTTTACAAATTTCAATAATTAGATCAACATCAGATTTTTTCTTAATCTCTTCCGCATTGTTTATGATAATGAATTTATGGGATGAAAAAAGCGATCCGTTTTTCATTAAAGATATTATTTCAGATACCTTTTTCTCAAAAGGGTAAAATTGGTGTTTTTCAGGTTCAGATCCTAACTGTTTTGATACATATTTCTCGATCTTACTGATCTCTGCCTTCTTTTTTCCCTCTTCAGGACCTAGAAATAGGTATACTAAATCAATCATAAGTTCTAACTATTGTTACTAGTTTTCCTAGTATTGATACATTTTGTGTATATATAGGGGAGTAACTTTCGTTTTCTGCTTTTAATTTCACCCTATTACTCTCTTTATAAAATCTTTTTAAAGTAACTGAATCTTCTAACATGGCGGCAACTATTGTTCCGTTATTAGCTGTAGATTGTTGTTTGAAAACAGCTATATCTCCAGGTAGTATACCTGCATTTATCATGCTGTCTCCAACAACATTTAGTGCAAAATGATCCCCTGTTTTTAATAAATCCTTTGATATGGTTACAAAACCTTCAAAATTCTCTTCAATAAGTATAGGTCCTCCAGCTGCAATTTTACCTAGTATTGGTACCTGTGATGAGCTATCTTCATTATTGTTAACAATCCCAATTGATCTTGATGTATTATTATTACAAGTTATAGCATTTTTTTTCTCCAGAGCCTTTATGTGGTCATAAGCCCCTTTAACTGAAATTTTAAAATGAGAAGCTACATCTCTAATTGCAGGTGGGTATTTATTATCACTAATAAAGATTTTTAAATACTCTAAAATTTCTTCTTGCCGTTTGGTTAAACCCTTCATTTCTCTATAATAATCCCATGTTTCTTTATTTTATTGTGTAGATTGCTTGGATAAATACCTAATGCATCTGCAGTTTTGGTAATATTTCCATTCATCTCAATTAACTTACTATATATTATCTTTTTTTCAAACTCATCTTTAGCTTCGATAAGGGATAAATTCATAAAACTTTCAATATAGATACTTTCATCATCATTATCTAACTCAAAATCGATAAAATCGTGTAAATCAATAGAGTCATCATTACAGATTATACATATCTTCTCAATAAAATTTTTTAGTTCTCTAACATTTCCAGGCCAACTATGTTTCTCTAGTAAATTCATAGAAGATGATATAATTGATTTATTACAACTATTGTCCTTATTATATCTCTGTAAAAAATAATTGGCCAGTAGTCCTATATCAGCACCTCTATCCTTTAAGGGAGGTACGTTTATTGGTATTACATTTAACCTGAAAAAGAGATCTTCCCGAAAACTCCCTTTTTTTATCTCTGTGTGTATATTTTTGTTTGTTGCAGATATAATTCTTATATCTACATCAATTAGTTTGTCACTACCTACTCTATGGAATTTTTGCTCCTGGATAGCTCTTAATACCTTTGCTTGAGCTGACGAACTCATATCTGCTATTTCATCTAAAAATAGAGTTCCTCCGTGGGCTGCTTCAAACTTTCCTATTCGGGTATCTATTGCTCCTGTAAAAGCTCCTTTTTCATGACCAAAAAGTTCTGATTCAATTAAATTTTCAGGTATAGCAGCACAGTTTACTTCAACAAAAGGTTTATCTTTTCTATTACTGTTTAAGTAAATCTCCCTTGCTACTACCTCTTTACCTGTTCCGTTTTCACCAAGTATCATCACCCTGGAGTCTGAGGTTGAAATTTGATCTATTAATTTTTTAATTTCCAATATTTTGTCACACTCTCCAATTAACTGACTTTTATTCACTGAAGTTGGTACACCAATATTGTTTTTATGTAGAGTGTTAAATTGGGTGATTGCGCTACTGGTTAAACTTAATATTCTATTTAGATCTAAGGGTTTTTCTATGCAGTCAAAAGCTCCAATTTTAATAGCTTGGACAGCAATATCTACATTTGCATGACCAGAAATAACTATAATTTCAGGGGTATTTATCTCCTTTTGCAGAAGTTTTAAAAGTTCTAAACCGTCCATACCAGGAAGCCATAAGTCTAAAAATACTAAAGCTATATGGTTTCGTTCCAAAACACTTATACCATCCTCTGCAGATGCTGCTGTATAAGTTGTATATCCCTCGTCCTCTAATATAGATGATAAAATGTTTCTTATTGGTTCTTCATCATCTATTATTAGTATATTTTTGTTCATATAGCGTCCTTTGGAAATTCAAAATAAAAAGTTGTTCCAACATTTAGTGCACTTTCTATCCAAATTTTCCCTTTATGGTCCAATATAATTTTATTAACAATAGCAAGCCCAATACCCGAACCATTATATTTTGTCGTAAAATAGGGTTTAAAAATATTAGGTAGGTTTTCACTTGAGATACCTTTTCCATTATCCTTTATTGTAACACGACAATAGTCTACACTCTTCATCTGTACTACTTCAGAAATGTATTTTACAACGCCTTCTTTCTCCATAGCGTGAATTCCGTTGATTGTTAAATTTGATATGACCTGTATTAGTTGGTTTTTATCAATATCTACTTGGAAATCTTCAACTGCAGATGTATCAAATAGTATATTTGGATATATTGTATTATAGGGTGCTAATGACTCCTCAATAGTCTCTTTTATTGATACCCTTTCAATATTTAATTTAGGAAAACGGGCAAAATCCCTAAACTCATTTAGTAACTTCTCCATTCTAGTTACTTCGGTAATTATTGTTTCCATATGTTTAGTTGTTATTACATTGTTATCACTTTTTAATAAAACTCTTTGCGCTGAAAGTTTTATAGGTGTAAGGGGGTTTCTTATTTCATGGGCTAGTCTTGTTGCTATATCCTGCCATGTTGAGATTTGCTCTGTATGTTTTAACTTATTTCTAGATTTCTCAATCTCTTTAATCATATTATTAAAGGCCCTTATTAAACTATTAAACTCATTTTTTTTCTTAGAGAGAATTCTATATGAATAATTACCATGGGCAACTTTTTTAATAGCCTCTTCGATATCTGCTAAGGGTTTTACTATTTCATCAGAAAAAATAAAGCTTCCAAGTATAGCTAATAGAACCATCGGTATAGAGAAGAGTAGGTAGTATATAAAAATACCAAAGGATATATCCTCTCCAATAGGTGTTGTAAACTCTAAGGACTTTTTAACAGAGGTTAATAAAACACCATTACTACTGAAGTTATCTGGTAATAGATATCCTAACACAATAAAAATTTCTGAATTATTGTAGATAGAAGAGAACTGATAATATATTAACTCCTTATCTATGATTTTAAATTTAGGATAGAAAAAATTCTTTGAGCTAGTATCAGCTTTGTTTATATAGAATCTACTATCTCCTAATTGTTTTAATATATTCCCACTGTTATCAAAGTACTCGACTGTAAATATTAGTGAATTTAGATTGCTTATCTCATTTATTGATACAGAATTCGTTAAATAAGCCTCTTTAATAATATCATTAAAAAACCTACTTTTACTTATTGATACAATTTCTGTTCTACTGTTATTTTCCCTATCCAATGCCATATTAAAACCGATATCTACAGCTTGTTTTACTCTTTTATTAAGCCAATTATCTGTGGAAACATTTATAAAATTAATGGAAATAAAAGCTTGGGGAATTACTACTAAAAATAGTGTAACAATGAAGTAGATTACAATTTTTTTTTTGAAACTGTTACCTGGAGTAAATTTATTTCTAAATAAATTTAAAGATTGAATAATTATTAGTATTAAAAGAGTTCCTGGAATTGCTATTGCAAAACTAGAAATTACAATTGTTGATAAATTTGTAGAGTCTTGAAAGTCTTTAAGAATTAGGCCAGAAAAAAAAGAAAAAGTGACATTAAAATTAAATCCAGAATAATAATACTTATAATTGTCGTTCTAGAATTTTTATATCCTTTTTTGCTTTTCATTTTACTCTTCGAACTTATTGTCTATTAAATTAATAAGTGCTTCAACAGCTTCTAATTCATCATCTCCCTCTGCAATAACCTTTATTTCTGAGTTGTAGGTACCACCTAAAGTAAGAATATTTAAAATAGATTTTGCATTAATCTTTTCCGAATTCTTTTCAATATATACATTGGACTTGAATTTTGAGGCTTCTTTTACAATTAATGTTGCAGGTCTTGCATGTATTCCAGCTCTATTTTTTATTGTAGTTGATTTTTCAGTCATCTCTTAATTAAACCTATTTTCCATATATTTTGTACGAGCATTTTCATGCTCCAACCACTTAATGATGTTTTTATTAAACTCACCAGAACTATTGTGTCCACTTCTTTTTAATCTTTCATTTAAAGCTGCAGTTTCAATAATTGTAGGTATATTTCTTCCTGGTTTCACTGGTATCTCAAGTATTGGTACGTGAACTCCAAGAATTTCATATTTTTCATCCTTTCCAATTCTATCATAGTTTTTAGAAGAATTCCACTCTTCTAATTTTACGACAAGTTGAACTCTTTTACTCTTCATTATAGCACGAATTCCAAAAATTTCCTTAATATTAATTATTCCTAGTCCACGAATCTCCATATGGTGATTTAAAATCTCTGTAGAGCTCTTTCCCATTAAGATATTTCCATTACTACATGTTATTTCTACAGAGTCATCCACTATAAGCTTATGACCTTTTTCTATTAAAGCTAAAGCTGTTTCACTCTTTCCTACTCCACTGTCACCTAGAAGTAGGACTCCAAGACCAGAAACCTCTACTAAAACACCATGAATTATAACTTGGGGAGAGAACATTTCAAGCATAGCTCTAACTAATCTAGGCATAAAGTCTGCAGAACTTAATGTTGTCTGAAGGATAGGGCAATTACACTCTTTGGCAATTTTTAAAAAAGGTTCAGGGGGTACAATCCCATGGGTAATAACGCAACATGGTATGTTGTATTCAAAAAATTTTCTTATATTTTCTAATTTATTCTCTTTACAGAGTTTTTTTAAATAAGCATTTTCACTTTTACCTAAAAGTTGAACTCTCTTACCCTCAAACATCTCTGTAAATCCTGTTAAAGCTAATCCAGGTCTACTTATATCTGATGTTACAATTTTTCTACCAAGACCACTCCTTCCTGATAAGCATTTCAGATAGAGTCTATTTTGATCTTTAAGGTCTAAATCTAGTAGGTCTAATATTGTAAACTGTTTCATTTCTCAACCTTTAAAAAAAAAGGAGAGCATTAGCTCTCCTAATACTAATCAATTATATTAGTGAGACTGGATTTTATCCTTCTCTTTAGTCGCTTTTACTTCTAATTTATCGAAAAGATCATCAATTCCTTGATATAAATTATCATCATGTACTTCTACGTGTGAAGTTTTTCCCCAGTTAAAATGAACATCAGCTTCAATTTTATAATCTTTGGAATCCTTCACTATTGTAAAATAAAAATGTACAATATGATCCTTTACATAATCAAGACGAGATAATTTCTTCTCAATGTTTTCTCTTAAAGTGCTACTTATGCTGTAATGAACTCCTTTAATCTGTACTTCCATACAACACCTCCATGCGTTTGAATTTTTTGTTACTTAATTACAGTTTACTGTCTTTCGTAAGAAGATAAAAGGTTTAATTCTTTTCTATACTTAGAAACAGTTCTTCTTGCGAGGTTTATACCCCTCTCCTTAAGTATATTAGATATTTGCTGATCTGACAGTTTTTTTTCAGATTTATTTTCAATAATTATATTTTTTACTATTTCCTTAACACTTTCCTTAGAGTGATCCCTTCCAGATTGGGAACTTACTATAGCATTAGAGAAAAAGTATTTAAGATTATAAATACCCCAATCTGTTTGAATATACTTATCACTTGATATTCTAGATATTGTACTCTCGGATAATTCAGTTTCAAGTGCAATCTCTTTTCTTGTTAATGGTTTAATATTTCCAGGTCCAAAAAGAAAAAACTCTTTTTGATTTTTTACGATAGAATTTATTGTTTTTAAAAGAGTTGAGTTTCTCATATTTATAGCTTGTATAAAACTATTAGCACTATTAATGCTTTTTTTTGCAAATCTGTTTACATCTTTATTATCTGTTTCTTTATACTCTTCAAACTCTTTGTTTATTGTTAAAGATGGTATATTTTCCTCTTTTAAATATACATTAATGCTTTTCCCTTCCTTTGTTACATGGGCTTCAGGGATTATATAGTTAGAGTAGCCAGTTGTAAATTCAGCTGTAGGATGGGGGTTTAAAGTTTTTAAGTAATCATAAATGTCCTCGATATCCTCTATAGAGAGGTCATATTTTTCCATGATTAACTTTTTTTTACCTTTGGTTATAAGGTCCATACTCTCACTTAATATTTCAATTGTACCATATGGGTACCGACCTAAAATCTTAGCCTGTACAATTAGGGATTCGTATATATCATTTACACAAACACCTATTGGGTCTAATTGGTGAATTATGTCGATTACTTTATTTACAATTTTCATTTGTGAGTCTAAAAATAGATCATCAATTTTTGTTATATGAAAGCCGTTAGAGTCTAGGTTGTTTATTAACAACTCTCCTATTAGAGTCTCTTCCTCTGTTAACTTACATAGGCGCAACTGATTTATTAGGTGGTCAATTAAGCTCTCTTTATTTGTTTGGGTTCCTTCAATAAACTCACTAACAGACTTGTCTGAGTTGGAATGGGTATAACCTGGATCAGAATCTTCTTCTAAATAGTTTATATCTGCACCATCAAGGTCTTTAGTCTGTAAATTGTCAGGAGTATCATCCCTTTCTACTAACTCTAGGGCAGGATTTGCTTCAATCTCAGCACTTATAGCTGCTTGTAAATCTAGTAGTGGTAAAGCCATAAGTTTTACAGTTTGTAACATTTGTGGACTGAGCTTTTGAGATTGTGTCTGTATTAGTGATGGTCCCTGATGTAGCAATTTTATACCTCTAAATATCCTATGAATATTATTACATAGAAAATGAATTTCCTAAATAGATATTTCGAGCTAATTCACTATTAAGAAGTTCATCCTTTGAGCCACTTATTAAAACTTCTCCAAGGTTCATTATGTATGATCTATCTGTTATCTCTAGAGTATCTCTAACGTTGTGGTCGGTAATTAGTATTCCAATACCTCTTTTTGAAAGATCTTTAATAATCTGTTTAATCTCTTGTACTGCTATAGGATCTATACCAGCAAATGGTTCATCTAATAATAGAAACTTAGGATCAATAGCCAGGGAGCGGGCTATCTCTGTTCTTCTACGTTCTCCTCCAGATAGTGTATAAGCTTGCTGTTTTCTTACCTTATTAAGTCCCAAGTCATCAATTAAGTTATTAAGGATTTCCATTTTCTTTGACTTTGATATATCATTTCTTGTTTCTAAAATTCCTAAAATATTATGCTCAACACTTAACTTTCTAAAAACTGATGCCTCCTGAGGAAGGTATGAAACACCTATCTGTGCTCTCTTATACATAGGTAATTTTGTTATGTTGTGATCATTTATGTAGACTCTCCCATTTGTAGGGTGAATAAAGCCAGCTATCATGTAGAAACTTGTTGTTTTTCCAGCTCCATTTGGGCCTAGCAATCCAACTATTTCCCCTGATTTCATAGAAAAACTAATATCCCTTACAGCATGTGTCTTCCCGTATCTCTTTTCTAAACCTTCTACACTTAGTCTAGCCTCTCCAGATAGATGGGAAACACTATCCTTTTCTCTATTCTTTTTAAAAAAATCGAAATTAATCTTCATCTTTTTCCTCTGAAATATTTCCCTTAACCTTACCTTCCATAATTATATCGTTTGTATCTAGGTTTATAGTTATTTTACTAGCTCTAAAAACATCATCACCTTTGAATACCACAGGATCTCCTGTTAATACTAATCTGTTTATTTCACTGTTATACTCTGCAAACTCGCTACGACAAACAAGATCTTCGTTAATAATTCTAACTTTTATTTGTATAAGGGTTATAGATGTTTTTTCAAAGGATTTTATATATTCTCCCTTAATTATCATCTCATTATCTATATCTTTCATAATAGCATTACCTGTTACGGTTGCTTCTTTTTTTTCATTATCGTAAAGCAGTTTCTCACTATTTATGTAGAAGTTCTCTTTGATATTATGAATTAGAACACTGCCAGTACAACTAGCGAATCTATAATCCTCTCCATATAACTCTATTCTATCTGAATTTATATTAAGGGTATCAGTTTTAATATATGCATTACCAATAAGAGTACTTCTTTTATTATGTTCAGCAAATGAGGATTCAGACTGATCACAGCCAAATATAAGAGCTTCTGAGGAGTTTATGTTACTAATGCAGTATATTAGCATAAATAGGTAAAATAGACCTCTTTTCATGGAGTTACTCCTCTTACACTCTTCTTAAATGAAAATGTACTATTTTTAAGGTTTGCAGTGAAGCCTTCACCTTCTATTTTAGATCCATCATCCTTATTAATATATATTTTAGAGTCAATATCACTGCTTATTATTTTAGATTCACTATTCCAGAATAGAGACTCTCCTGTAATTTCAATCTCATCTTTTTGTGAGTAAAATTTTAAATTACCCTTTAAAACAGCATCTTCTGAATCATTATAATACTCAACTTTATCTGCACTCCCCTTGGTTGAAATACTGTTTTTTGTAGAATTGAATTCGGTAAACTTTACATCAAACATTACCGTTTTATTCTCTCTATTATATATCTCTGCTAGGGAGGATGTTACCTGGGTATATGGTTTATTATTTTTAATTTGAACTAGGTTAAAATTCCTCATTTGAGAGTCTGGAATTGCTGTAGATTTTTCAATATTACTATTTTGATCATTATAATCAATTGTACAACCTGCAAGTAGCATGCAGGTTGTAAAGATTAAAAAAGATATTTTACTTGATTTTTTTACCATGCCGTAAACTTTCTTCTATAAATTTTTTGAATAGAGAACCAGCTTTTATTGGCTGTGAAGTGAATTCTGGGTGTGCTTGAACACCTACACCCCATGGATGATTAGGCCATTCAACAGACTCTACAAGATTACCATCAGAAGTTACTCCGCTTAATATTAAACCGGACTTTTCTAAACTCTCTTTATACTCATTAGAAACTTCAAGTCTATGTCTATGTCTCTCCCATATACTTAATTTCCCATAAGCTTCTGCAATCTTTGTATTTGGTTTTAGAACCGACTCACTTAAACCTAATCGCATTGTACCGCCGTAATCAGTTACATCAACTTGATCTTCAAGTAAAGCAATTACGTTAGTATTTCCTTCAGGTCTAAACTCTGCACTATCAGCATCTTGTAGTTTTAGAATATTACGAGCCCACTCTATTACTTGCACTTGCATTCCTAAACAAATTCCAAGAAATGGTATATTGTTCTCCCTTGCAAACTGAGTCGCAAGGATCATACCTAAAACACCTCGTTCTCCAAAACCTCCAGGAACAATAATACCGTCTACACTACCTAGAACCTTAGAGATATCCTTCTCTTTTTCTAGATTTTCTGAATCTATTTTTATAATGTTGACCTTGGCATGATTAAATATACCACCATGAACAAGAGCTTCATCAACTGACTTATATGCATCTGACAATTCAATATATTTACCAACAAATGCAATATTTGCTGTAACTTTAGCTCCCTCGTAAGAAGTTCTAACTTTTTTCCACTCTTTAAGGTTTGGACTCTTTGTTTCAAGTTGTAATTTTTTACATACAACCTCATCTAAACCCTGTTGACTATAAATCTCAGGGATAGCATAAAGAGTTGAGTCAATATTGTGAGCAGAAATAACTGCATCATAATCAATATTAGTAAACTGTGAAATTTTCTTTTTCATATCAGCAGGTACAGGTTCAT
This sequence comes from Thiospirochaeta perfilievii, assembly GCF_008329945.1. Taxonomy (NCBI): domain Bacteria; kingdom Pseudomonadati; phylum Spirochaetota; class Spirochaetia; order Spirochaetales; family Spirochaetaceae; genus Thiospirochaeta; species Thiospirochaeta perfilievii. The sequence continues at coordinate 1,953,776 of NZ_CP035807.1, forward strand.
CAGCTCTACAAAGAAGAACATCTGGTTGAATACCTATCTCTCTCATTGACTTAACTGAGTGCTGAGTAGGTTTTGTTTTAGCCTCTCCACCTGAAACAGTTGGAATTAAAGTTAAGTGAACAGATAGAGCGTTATTGTGACCAAGGTCATGAATAAGCTGTCTAACTGCTTCTAGATATGGTATAGACTCAATATCCCCAACTGTTCCACCAATTTCAACTATAGTTACATCAACTTCTGGATTATTTCCAATAGCTCTAATTCTTCTTTTTATTTCATCTGTAATATGTGGTACAACTTGAACACATTTACCTAGATATCGACCTTCACGTTCTTTTTTATAACAGCTTCATATATTTGACCTGTTGTAATTGAGTGCTCTTTACTAAGGGGAGATGAAGTAAATCTTGCATAATTTCCTAAATCAAGATCTGTTTCTGCACCATCGTCTGTAACATAAACCTCTCCGTGTTGGTATGGACTCATTGTACCTGCGTCAACATTAATATAAGGGTCTACTTTTATCATACGAACTTTTAGACTTCTGCTTTCTAAAATACTACCTAATGAGGACGCGGCTATTCCTTTTCCTAAACTGGAGCAAACACCACCTGTAACAAAAATATATTTCTTCATGTAGTGGAATTATTATTTTATTGGATAAAATTGTCAATTGTTTAACACTTTAAAAGTAAATCTCTATGAAAAAAGATTCATAATTTTTAAAAAAAACTAGCATTTTTTAAGTAACTATATAATAGTATAATAAGGTGGAAATTATATAATATGTCAGTTTTAACAGATATCGAGTTTGGAAAATTCAAAGATCTCATATATAAGGCTAGTGGTATTCATTTTACAGAATCCAATAGAACTATACTTGAAAGTCGTATTAGAGAGAAATTAAGAAAATCTTCCTTTGAAAATGTTAATGAGTTTTATGACTTAATTAATAGGGATGAAGGAGAGCTAAAACTATTTCTTGACTCTATTACAACAAATTTAACTCGTTTTTTTAGAAATAATGCTCATTATAGTGCATTTGAACACCATGTGATTCCTGACTTAATAGAATATAAGAGAAAAACAGGAAATAAGGTTATTAGGTGTTGGAGTGCTGGTTGTTCAACAGGTGAAGAACCTTATACCAACGCTATGGTACTAAAGGAGTTTTTACCTCCTGATTTTAAAATTGAAGTAGTTGCATCAGATCTGAGCTTAAAATCATTAATGACAGCTCAAGAGGGTTTTTACTCAGATTTAAAAGTAAAAGGAATTCCCCCTGAGTACTTAGCTAAATATTTTATTAAGGCTACCGGTGGTTACAAAGTAAAGGATGAGATAAAAAAGTTAATAGCATTTGATTATCATAATCTTAAGTTTGATAGTGGTAAAAGAAATCTTGATATTGTATTTTGTCGAAATGTTTTAATATATTTTGATGAAGCAGCACAAAAAAATGTAATAGATCGTTTTTGGGATGCTATGAGCAACCACTCCTATCTCTTTATTGGTCATTCCGAATCTCTTTTTGGGATGAAGACCTCTTTTGAGTTTATACGGACTGAGTGGGCATGTTTATATGGCAAAAACTTGTAAGGATAAGTAGATGAATAAGATTTCTGTAATGGTTGTTGATGACTCAGTTTTAATGAGAAAGCTCATTGGGAAAATATTGGAGGATGATCTTGATATAGAAGTTGTAGCAAAGGCGATGAATGGAAAATTTGCTCTATCCAAAATGAAAACCCATGAGCCAGACATAATAATATTAGATTTAGAAATGCCAGAAATGGATGGAATAACATTTTTAAAAGAGAAACATAAGTTAAATAATAATATTCCTGTTATCATTTTGTCCTCAATAGCGACTAAGGGTGCGGCTATAACAATGGAAGCGTTAAGTTTAGGAGCTTCTGATTTTGTTACTAAGCCTTCTGGATCAGTCTCTTTAGATATATCGGATATTGGGGAAAAGCTAAAATCTTTAGTAAAGGCATATGGTCGTGACTACGTTAGAAGGCATAAAACGACTAGGGCAACAGCTGTAGAGAATATTAGACCTTCATTTAGTTCGAGTAGTGAGCCAAAGGCAAGTATTTCTACTAGTAGTGATGATTGGGAAAAAATTACTCCAATCTCAAAGCCCGGTAAGTTTGAGTTGTTGGCGATAGGAATTTCAACTGGGGGACCAAATGCTTTACGTAAAGTTTTTGCAATGATACCAGAAGACTTTCCTCTTCCTATAGTTGTTGTTCAGCATATGCCTGCAGGTTTTACAAAAGAGTTTGCAAAGGGTTTAGATCGAATATCTTCTTTAGAGGTTAAAGAGGCTGAAGATGGAGATTTAATTAAAAAAGGTAGAATTCTAATAGCACCTGGTGACAGACATATTAAAGTTGAAAAGAAGTCTCTTGGTGGAGTAATTCGCTTAGATGACTCAGCTCTTGTTAGTGGTCATAAACCCTCAGCGGATGTTCTTTTTGAATCAGTTGCAGCAAATTATGGCAAAAATGCTATTGCTGTAATTATGACTGGAATGGGTAAGGATGGAGCAAAAAAAATTGGTGAGGTTTATAGAGCTGGAGGCTACACTTTAGGGCAAAATCAAGAGTCTTGTGTTGTATATGGTATGCCCAAAGTTGCCTTTGAGCATGGTTATATTCATGAGCAATTTTCTCTTATAGACCTGCCTAGTAAACTAGAAGCTTTAGTTACAAGCGGTGCATGATCCACAATCTTTGCATTCGCTTTGAATAACTTTTAAGTTATCTTTAGTTATTTTCTTTGTAATTACAGGTAAGGTCTCTTTTATGCCTATCTTTTTTAATAGTTTATTAAAAGAAAAACTAGCGAGCATTAATGATATAGAAATAAGAGAGATTAATTTCTCAGACTCTAGACCTATAAGTTTTAAAATACCAAAGGAGAGAAGAAATGTTATTAGCGGCAATATTAATATTGTAAAACTAGCAACAATAGTCTTTCCTTCTGGTATATAATACTCTACAGCTTCCCCTTCTAATAGATTTAAATTTTCTGGGTTTAAACTTTGAAACTCTTGGTTCTTAATCTTCCAAAAATCCCTTTCAGTCTTCTCTTTTTTATCATAATCTTTTATATGAACTAAAAAAAAATTGTTACCTTCTACTCTATTAACTATTGCTATATTATGCATTTTCTTCCCTTTTTATTGGTAGTCTAACCAACTCATTTGATATAGGTTCATTCTTATCATTAAAGGTAATGATCACACCCTGTAACTCAAGGTCTTTATTAATATCCTTTGATCTTTTAGGTATTCCTGTTATTAGTTTTTCTATCTCTATATCCCCAGAAAGTCCACCAGGAGCTGTAGAACTACCCGTCCTTCCTGTGTCAGTTATATAAGCTGTCTTTTTGTCTGATACCTTAACATCAGAGGTAATTGATTTAGACCCAGAACCTATTAAGGCTTGGCACTTACCATCTACAATGTGATACATTAGCTGCTTTTCTGCAGTAGTTTTTGAGTGAAAATTAATAATAACTATGTCACTCATTGATTTAACTTTTTCTATTAAACTCTCAACATAGGTAAATGGATTACTAGGATGGTTCCTGTTTATGCCTGATGGTCCTAGCAGGTTTATCACTCCAATTTTTTTATCATTGAATTTATATATACCCCAACCTTTTCCTGGAGTTTTAGGAGTATAGTTAGCAGGTCGTAATACAAAAGATGTCTTTGGAAGGAAATCTACAAGGTCTTTTTTGAAAAAGGTATAATCTCCTCCTGTTAATACGTCTACACCTGCATTCTTAAGGGCAATAGCATGGTTTTTACCCATTCCAAAGCCACCTGTGGCCCCATTTGCATTTGCAATAACAAACTCAATACCGTGTTTCTCTTTAAGTTGTTTTATGCCTTTTCTAACAGCATAAACACCAAATTTACCTACGATTTCACCGATAAATAATATTTTATAGCTCATTAAATATAGAATATGTTATTATATCCTTTTTGAATAGAGGAAATTATGTTAATGATATAATATAGTTATAATGAGGAATTAATATGAAGGAAAAGAAAAATTTTGATTTTAATAAACTAGTTGATGGTGTTATTGATACAGCAAAAAGTATTACTGAGACGGTAATTGAAAAGAGTGGAAATTTTGCAAAAGATTCAGGAATAAAAGATCTTAAGGATTATTATCCCTTTTATTCATGGCCTCCATTAAATCTATATACCTGCGATGATAACTCCTTAATATACGAATTTGGTCTTCCTGGGTTTGTAAAAGATGATATTTCAATACTCTTTGAAGATGACTATATGATTTTTTCTGCAACGTTATCACACATCTATAGTACAGGGGATGAGACCCGGTCTTTTAAATCTAAGTTAAAACTAGGTGATATTAAGCCTCAAAAGTACTACCTACCTGATGATGTGTATGATAGAAAAAACTTTTCTATGAGTATGAAAAATGGCCTTTTAAGATTGGTTTTTAAAGCAATAGAGAGATGACATGGGCCTCGATAGCTCTATTTTCTCCAGTTGCATCTACACCTTCTTTTGTTTTACCCTTAATAGATAGTTTGGAAAGTGGAATGTTCAAGGCTTTAGAAATATTTTCTCTAATTTCTAAAACATAGGGTTTTATTTTAGGTCTCTCAAGTATTATTGTACAATCAATATTTCCTATTTTGTAACCTGTAGCTACTACTTTTTTATAACACTCTTCAAGGAGTATCATACTGGAGATATTTTTCCATTTATTGTCTGATGGGGGGAAGTGTGTTCCTATATCTCCAAGTGCCAATGCTCCAAACAGTGAGTCAATAATAGCATGAATTAAAACATCGCCGTCGGAGTGAGCCTCTTCACCTAAATGATAGGGAAGAGTCACTCCTCCAATAACTAGGTCTCTTTCGGGTACAAGTTTATGTAAGTCATAACCTAGTCCTACCCTCATCACTTTTCCATTGTACTAAAAATAATTTGGTCTGTATCGTCTTTAGAGAGTTCTAGAGATATTGAAAGTTCGTTACGTAGTAATGAAAGTGCATTATCATATAGTTTTCTTTCTAGTATAGGAAGTTCTTTTAATTTACTTCTTCTATAAAGCATTCTAACCACTTTAGCAATGTTTAATGTATCACCAGTTTTTAATAGGTCTATATTGGTTTGATATCTTAGTTTCCAATCTGTAATCACAGCATCATCATCTTCTGATAATGTTTTTAATGCTTTATTTGCATTGTTTTTTGATATTACAGGTCTTATTCCAAGTTCCTCAGCCTTGTCTACTGGTACCATTATTGTCATTTCTGATTCTTCAAGATATATTACATAATAGAGTGTATTCTCACCCTTAAATAATCTTTCTTGTAGTGCTTCTATTTTACCAACACCTTGTAGGGGATAAACAATGTATTGATTTTCTGTAAATGCATTTTTAGTCTTTTTAGCCATAATGCATATATTAACTAAAAAAGAACTAGTAGTCAAATAAACTCCAAGGTAATATAATGTTCTTTATGAAGAAATACTCTTTTTATGTAACTTTAATTTTTTATTACTAACTTGCTCATCTAAGGAGAAGATTCCTCTGTATGACTATTATAAAAACATTCCAATAATTAGGGGATGGACAAGTGATATAGAGCAGAAGAACTTTATTATTGAAGTAGTTCTTGTATATAGAGAAAATAATAGTGATCTACAAAATAGGATTAATCAGCTAAAACCCTCTTTAATAGATGCTTTACGAGGCTATTTCTCCTCTCTTAAGGAAGAGGATTATGTTATTGATAATCAGTCTACAATAAAAAAAGAGGCGGTAAATATACTTAATGAGATTATTTTAGAGTCAATGGTTCCTAAAAAGGCCGATAAGCTTCGGAAGATAAAGAATCTTGAAGAGTTAGACCTATTACTAGATATAAATATTTTGCAGTTACAAATTTTTAATTTAAATTAAACCATATATTATATGTTTATCTACAACTCTTAAGTATTTAAAAGGGTGTATATCTAATGTATTTGTATACCAGCCATTAATGTATCTTGTATCTATTACATTTATTCCAGGAGAGTGATTTATAGGAAGTACAATACTGTTCTCTAGTAGAAGTTTTTCTCCTTGGGATAGTTGTTCATAACGCTCATCTTGGGTTAGGTTTGATGAATTTTCAATAAGTTCATCAAACTCTATACTTCTAAAGTTTGAGTCATTTAGGTTGCTATTACTTGTCCACATTTCAAGAAATGTTAGAGGGTCTGCAAAATCTCCAATCCAAGAGAGTGTACTTATTGTAAACTCTTCGCTTCTATTTATAGTAAAAAAATCAGGATAGGATGTCTCTTTTATTATCACTTTGATACTACTGTATTTCTCTATGTTTTCTTTTATAACACTGCTTATATATGAGTCGGAATAGGTGTTTTTAGGTATAGAAAGAATAATATCCGATAGACCTTTTCCATTTTTATATCCCTCATCTGCAAGAATTTTTAGTGCTTCTTCTATGTTTTGCTCACTATTTATAATGTTTTTTGGAAAATTTGATAGGGATGGGATTAAAGAATTTGCGGGTATATACTGTTTTTCTCTAATTTTGTTCCAAGGTATTAGTAATGAGATCGCCTTTCGTATTTTTGCAGACTTATACTCCTTGTAGCTAGAGTTGAAGTAGTAAAATGTTGTGGCAAAAAGTGGGTTTACTTTTAGTGTCTCTAGGTCTGATACGCTATTTAGATCAATAGCGTTATCGGTTAACCAGTCAATATCCCCTCTGTTATAGTCTGCGGTGGCATCCGTGCTACTGGTGTAACTCTTTATGTTAATCTTATCAAAGTATACATTCTCTTTATCCCAATATTTAGGGTTCTTTAGCAGCGTTATTTGAGATTCATTTTTCTTTATTAGGTATGGTCCTGATGAGACAACTTGATCTATTGACCACACCTTTTGATTGAGAAGAGAGGTTGGTATTGGGGTGAAAGTATGGTGACATAGAATTTTTGTGAAGTATGGAGCTCTTTTTTCAAGTGTAAATATTAGTGTATCCTCTCCATCGGTGGATATACCTACACTCTCTACATCTCTGTTTTTTCCAGTTCTGTAATCCTTTGCATTTTTAATAATATCTAAAAGGGAGGCAAATTCAGCCTGGGTATCTGGGTTAATGGCTTTTAAAAAACTGTCTCTAAATGTTTCTGAGGTTATACTCTCTCCATTACTAAATTTTAAATCCTTTCTAATTTTGAAAAAATATTTTTTTTTATCCTCTGAGACTCTCCAGGATTCTGCTAGAGCAGGTTCTGGGGTAAGGTCTTGGGGGTTGTATGAAACTAAACCTTCATAAATACCTGATAAAAATTGTGCCTCGTTAGCTGTATATGTGTAGAAAGGGTTTAGTGTTAAATCTAATGATGATACAGCTATGTTAAATTCATTGTTCTGTGCATTAATAATAAACACCATTTGAAGAAGTATTAGAAAGATTGTTATTTTTTTTATCATAATAAAATAATACAATTAACAAGTTGCTTTATCAATAAGAGTGGTCAAAGATATTTTTGGCTTTTATTATCCCCTTACATGCCTCTTTAGACATTGTATTTAGTTTCTCCTTTGTCTCTTGTTTTAATTCTCTTCCTCTAACTCTCTTTAACTCCTCTACTTGGGCTCTATTTCTACATCCTACAATAATCGAGTCTATAAAATCCTTTGATAGTGTCCATTTTAAAATAAGTTGAGTTGTTGTTAGACCTTCGGCAATGGCAACTCTCTCTATTTTTTTTATATAGTTGCCAGTGGTAATAAAATTTTCCTTTTTAAAAAGTACCATCTTATTCCTTGAGTCATCTATTTCAATATCTCCTCTATTATATTTTCCTGTTAAAATTCCCTGGGCTAATGGGGAGTATATTTGGGTTTTTATTCCCATTTTTTTACACTCTTCCAAAAATGTTTCATCCTGATTCCAGAAAAAGTTGTACGAATTTTGAACAATATCTACATCCCCTGAATTTTGGACATCCTTTAGTTGTTCTAAATTAAAGTTACTAACACCAATGTTCTTTATTTTGTCATCTGCTCTTAGCTTTTCTAATAACTCGATCATAGGTTTAGCATCTAACTTAGAAGATGGCCAATGTATAAAAAAGTAGTCAATATAATCTCTATTGAGTCTTTTAAGAGAGTTTTCTATTCCTTTAATTAAGCTTTTTTTCGGCTTAATAAAACTTTTTGTAGATATGATATATTTACTGTTTGGTTTAGGTAATTGCTGTCCTAGAAGCTGTTCGCTTCTTCCCTTACCGTAGTCTGGAGAAGTATCAAAAAAAGTAAAATCTTCTCTAACTGCAGCATGAATCATTTTTCTTGAGTCGCTATGACTCTGGCTTCCCCAGTAATCTCCTCCTAAGGGCCAAGTTCCAATGCAGATTTTTGGAAGATCTGTTTTTATTTTGTTCATAGTCCTAGATAAGTCCTAAAAAATGATTTTGTCAATTAAAAAAATACTCTTTTTCATGTTTTTGAGGTCTGACGCTCTTGAATTAAATGTCAAAAATAAAAAGAATAATCCTATGATTAAATTTAGTAGTTTAAAACACACCCTGATTTTAACGTTATTATTTATTTTGGTAGGGTGTAAGACAGATCATATAAAGAAAAAAGATGTAGAATATCTTTTTTGGAATGCATCTCTGAAAACAGAAAACAGTTTTATTAAAGAGGCTGTTAAAGAGTTAAACGATGAAAAGGGTGAGACCCTTATTGTAAATAGATATAACTCTCCCCAGACACAAGAAGAGGTTATTGATTTTTTTACTGGTTATACAGGGAATAGGGATATTGCTCAAGCTATTCTAAAGTACTCTATAAAGTACGATGTTCCTCCATCATTGGCATTTGCCCTTTCTAAGGCTGAAAGCAGTTTTAATCCAAAAGCTATTAATAGAAACTCAACTTCAATTGATAGAGGACTTTTTCAGTTAAACTCAACAACTTTTTCTGATTTAACATTAGAAGAGTTTTTTGATATTGATACGAATTCCGCAAAGGGAATTAAATTTATACGTTGGTGTCTTGATACTGGGAAGAACGAAGTTTCTGCTTTAGCTATGTATAATGCAGGTTCCGGAAGGGTTTCAGGAAGAGGTACACCTAAAATGACCTTAGACTACATTTCTAAGGTCTTAGACTACAGGGGAGTACTTCTTGATGAATTTAATTTGGAAATGAGTTCTTTTGCCAGAATAAACCCTAAAAGTGTTAAGCTTGTAAAAGATGTTACTTTACCTCTAGATTGACCTTAAAATATTTAATACTATGATTTTATGATTATAGTATTAAAGAGAAATATAACTGAAAAAGATAAAAATAATATTATAGACTTTCTACAAAGTCGTAGCTTTAGGGTTAAGGAGATTGTAGGAGAAGAAGAGTCTATTCTAGGAGCCGTTGGTCATAATGGTCTAGACCCAAGACAACTTGAGTTAATGGGTGGAGTTGCAAAGGTTATTCCAATTTCTAAACCATATAAGTTAGCTTCCCGTGAGTTTAAAAAAAGTGATACAATTTTCAATGTAGGACCTGTTACTGTTGGAGGTAATAGAGTTACTGTTATTGCCGGCCCCTGTGCCGTAGAATCAAAAGAACAGATAATAGAGTCTGCTTATGCTGTAAAAAAAGCCGGAGCAGTTATGCTCCGTGGTGGAGCTTTTAAACCAAGAACCTCCCCTTACTCATTTCAAGGACTTCAGGAGAAGGGTTGTCAATATTTAAAAGAGGCTAGTGAGTTAACCGGTCTTCCTGTTGTTACTGAAATAGTAGCTCCTGGAGATGCGGATATGATGAAGGATTATGTAGACGTATTCCAAATCGGTGCTAGAAATATGCAGAACTTTGAGTTATTAAAAACTGTAGGACGTATTGGAAAACCTGTAGTTCTTAAAAGAGGAATGTCTGCAACTATTGAAGAGTGGTTAATGGCTGCTGAATACCTTATGTCAGAGGGTAATGACAATATTATTTTGTGTGAAAGAGGTATTAGAACCTATGAGAATTTTACTAGAAATACTTTAGATATATCAGCGGTACCAATAATTCAACAACTATCCCATCTACCTGTTATTGTTGACCCATCCCATGCCACAGGGCTTAGAGACAAGGTCTCTCCAATGGCTCTAGCAGCTATAGCAGCAGGTGCAAATGGCTTGGTTGTAGAAGTACACCCAGACCCGGATAAAGCCCTCTCTGATGGACCTCAGTCCCTTTATCCTGAGCAATTTGAGAAATTAATGTGCGATATAAAAGAGTTAGCCCCTGTTATGGATAAGGAGTTAACAACACTACCTAAGGAGAAGTCTGTTATAGAACTATCAGAAAGAACAGAGAGTCATATAGGTGCAGCATTTCAAGGTGTAAGAGGTGCTTATAGTGAGATGGCAGTATATAATTATTATGGAAAGGATGTAGGTTTTCCATTACCTCAAAAAAGTTTTAAAGATGTATTTAACTCTGTTTTAGATGGTTCTGCTGATAGTGGTTTGATTCCTCTAGAAAATTCATTAGCAGGTTCAATAAATGAAAATTATGACTTATTAAAAAACTATTCTGATCTTTGTATTACTGGAGAGGTAAAAGTTAGAGTTAGTCATGCATTAATTGGAACTATAGACTCTGAAATTTCGGATATTAAGGAGGTTTACTCCCACCCTCAAGCCCTTGCTCAATCCAGTGTCTTTATTGAAAAAAATAAGATGACACCTATATCCTACTATGATACTGCAGGTGCGGTAAAAGATATTTCCGAGAAAAGCGATAAGACAAAGGGTGCCATTGCAAGTAGTGTTTCAGCTGAAATATATGGAATGAAAATATTAAAAGAAGGTATTGAAACCCACCCTGGAAACTATACAAGGTTTGCAGTTATTCAGCGTAGGGATAGAGCGGTAGATGTTGATTGGAATAAGGCTTCGATGGTTTTTAATATTAAAGATGAACAAGGAGCTCTATCAAAATATCTATCAATATTTAACAAATACAACTTGAATATGACAAAAATAGAGTCTAGACCTGTCCATGGTAAACCTTGGAGTTACACTTTTTACATTGATGTAACTTTTGATGGAGATAAAGAGATTTTCAATCAAATAGAGAGAGAGTTATCAAATCAGGCTGATGACTTTAGGTTGTTAGGTTTATATCAGGCTTGTAAGTAGTCTTTTCTAGGTCATCTATTATTTTTTTATATTCAAAATAGCTGGCCTGGGATTTATCTATAGATGATAAAAAGACCTTTAATTCTATCTGTATTCCTTTGGAATCTTTTAAATTATTTTTAAAAAAGTTATCTAACATTAATAAGTTTTTATACGTGAATCGGCTTTTTGATAAGAGTTTATGAAGTTTCTTAGATACCTCATCTTCTCCCTCTGCAATAAGGGAGGAATAACAGTCATCAATATTTTCCTTTAGGTCAGAGAGTTGTTTATTTAAAATTTTAGTTTTAGAAATAAATTTCTCAAATTCTAAGCTCTTCTCTTTCTGCTCTCCTTCCACAGTTTTTACTAAATATGTTGTATTTCTTGGGCTACCTAAAAGAGTATATTTTAGGTAATCAATTATCTTTTCGATAAATGAGTAGGTCTCTTCTCTTAGACCTATACTATTTACCCACATTTTTTCAATTATAGAGTTTGTTTGTGTTGATATGTTCATAAGTTCATGTAATGACTTTTCTAATATATCAATGGGTTTTTCATTTGTAATACTCTTCTTTTTCTTAGTGTTATCCTTAGATTCTACATCTATCTCTTCTAATTTAGTTAAGATCTCTTTACGTACATTAAGTCCATTTTCTGTGAAGTCCTCTTGTAAAACCTCTCCTATAAGCTCTATATATATTGGTTGTCCTAGCTCATGGATTTTCATTCTTATCATATCATGAGCCTTTTTTATATCTTTACCTTGTAGCTCAGGTGGTAACTTTAGGTTGGTAAGAACATTTTCTCTAATCCATAACTTATACTTTTCCCTTATATATAGACTTATTGGTTCAAGCATTTTAATTAAATCTTTACCATATCTTTCAATATCAGTTAATGAAGATTTTATTGAAGAGAGTATATACTGCTGACCACGGTCTTTTTTATAGTAAAATAGTACTTTGTTTAGTGCCTCAGTATTAGTTTCAATAGGTTGAGGATCAAATAGTCTATTCCAGTCTAAGAAATGAACCAAATTAATAATTTTGTTAATAACAGTTGGGTTGAGATTTTCTAACGAAATAATATTCTTTACTTTTATATAAGTTAAAATGGAGTTGTAGTGTGTAAGCCTTATGGAAATAGTATATCCCTCTTCATTGTATGGAACTTCAGATGAGTCTGGCGGATTTAAACTTTTAAGATTATATTCATCACCATAGGGATCTTGGGTAATTATTTTTTCTGAACATAGAGTGGAGAAGAAGGTATGAAAACTACTATAAAACTTATTAAAGGAACCTAAAGCCTTTATAATTCTCTTATCTTTTATTATATCTAACTGATCTTCAAGAAGTTTATTTAACTTTTTTAGCTCTTCTTCACTGTATTTCATAACTTAATTTTGATTGATAAAAAATAATATGTCTATAGTTCTATTGTGAAAAATATTTATTACGTAATTTGGGGGATCTTCTTTTTATGTTCCTGTGAGCTATACGATAGTTCTTTTAGTGTTGAGGTTAGTGGTTTGAAGCCGGGTACCTTAGTAATCTCCAGTTTTAACTATTATAGTGAATACACCATTTCTTCTAATGAGAATGTAATTGTAAAACTTAAAAAGGGATATCTCTATTATATAACTCTATATGAGAATTTTTATGGATCTATAAGCCGATATCCTATTGGAAATATTGTTAACTCTGGAGATGAGTATATTACTCTATCCCCCCACCTAGGGATTCTAACTCGGAGTTGTAACGCACTGTATAAAAAAAATATAGATCTAGAGAGGATTATAAAGCTTAGGGATGAGCTCTGCCTGGATATAGACCCTTGGAGATATGATTTTATAGATATTAGTAGTTATCTTTTAGGGGATATCTCCTTTAGTTCCATTGGTAAGTGTAAATTTATCGTGCTACCAGAATTAAGTTACCTTAATAGTTATGTTATGGAAAACCGATTGCATTGTAGATGGTATAAATCTATTCAGATGTTTTACGCCATAAAAGAGGGTAAAAAAATATATTTAGAAGTGTATGAAGATGGGACATATTCTATTTTTTAAGGGGTTAACTACTCTCTAATTAGAGTCGATAGTATATATATGTTAAATTTGAAGGCTGACTTAAATCCTTATTTCAGAGAGCTATCAGAAACTCAATTAGAAAGAATTCTAGAAATAACAAAGGAATATAACTGTAAAAATGGTGATTTAGTCTATCTTCAAGGAGAGTTTTGCCAAAATCTTATTATTGTTAATAGTGGTAGTTTCTTATACAGAAAAAAAGATCAAGATGTTGTTATTGAGGAAGGAGTACTCCTTGAGGGACAGTTCTATGACTTTGAATCTATATTAGTCAATTCAGTAACATCCTGCTCATTGGAAGCTATTTCTGAAGCTTCGCTATTAGTTATAGATATATTAGGGTTAAAAAGATTAAGCCGTAAGAAGCCTATTATCCCGTCGCTAATAAAACTTCAGTTACCTGAAAAAGAAGCAGAAATCTGGACAGATACAGTATTAAAAAGAGAAAAAGTTAAAAAAGAGTTGCATTATAAAATTAGTAGAAGCTTTTTATGGGTTTTGAAAAAAGTCTTACCCTATGCTGTTGCTATTGGGTTATTGATTTTATTAAGCTCATTTTTTATAAAAGATCCCAGTTTTAAGAAAGTATATACAATCTATTTTATATGTTGTCTGTTGGGAACAGCACTCTACTATTTAAATTCTAAACTTATTTTTATTGAACTAGATAGAACTATAGTCTCTAAAAAGAGTTTCAATATCTTTAATGTGACAAAGGAGCATATCTCAATACCTATAGAAAAAATTGAAGCTGTAAGATCTATTTATACAAGTAGATTAAGTCGAATATTAAATATTGGGGATATCTCAATTGATTCACCTGTTGAGAAGCTCTACCTAAAGGGCGTATACAATCCAAATAAAATTGTTGATGATCTAAATAAATATAGAAATCACAGGGTAAATATTGATAAGGCCATAGATTTGTCGTCATTTAAATATCTTCTCTGTAAACAAAACAGTAAGTTTATAATTGAAAACCAGATAGAGAGGGATGAACACCAGATATTTGCATTTAGAAAAAGCATTATTTTCTTTTTAATTAGGTCAATCCCTTCCCTGTTTGTTTTTATATCCTCTACTATGTTTTTATATCTATTATTTGAAAAAGCTGTTATTTTATACTTAAATTTACCAGTTTTATTTGTAGTTTTATGGAATTTTATAGATTGGAGTAATGATAAATATGCCTTTGAAGGTGATAAGATTATTGATATCGAAAAAAAACCCTTTTTAGGAAAAGAAAAGAGAATCGAGGCGGATATTAAATCTATTCAGAGTATAAAAAAAGAGCAGAAAAATATTTTTCAAGTTCTATTTAATTATGGAGATATAGAGATCTCTACAATAAGTGGTAAGATAACCTACCCTTCAATAACAAATCCAGATAGGGTAATAGACAATCTATACCTTATAAAACAGTACTACTACTCTAAAGAAGAGAGTAAAAATAAACTTTTAAGACAGGAAGAGTTTTTAAACTACACAAAATATTATCAGGAGTTAAATAAATAATGAGAAGATCTATTAGCTTAATAATTTTATATCTACTAACCAGTTCACTTTTTGGAGAAGACCTTTTTTATAGAAAAATAGCAATTGATGAGAAGTATAATCTAATTGGAAGATATGAAGTGTCAGAAGAGAAGTCAAAGGTAATTAACTGTTACAAATTTGAAAAAAGCGGAGATAGGGTTGTTTCTATTGAGTTTTTAAGGAGTGGTAACTCAATAAGTGATCCATTTTTTGGCGTTACTAAAATCAATATTTTTTATGAAGATTTTTATACAAAATGGGAATTCACAGATGGAAAGGGTGGTAGAGTTAGTAATGATGACTCAGTATTTAGCTATAGAATAAAGTACAATGAAGGTGGAAAGCCTATTTCAGTCTTTTTTTATGATCACTTAAATCAACTTATTAGAGGTGTTAATAGAATTGCTGGAATACATTTTAATTATATTGGTCGAATTAGACAGGAGTATGCATTTAATCAAAAAGGGAAACAGGTTCCTTTTTATGATGGAGTGTATGGAAAAGAGACAGAGTTTGATAACTTAGGCAGAGTATCATCTGTTAAATATATTAATGAATTTGGTAATGAAGTAAATTGTTATAAAGATAAGTACTCTTTAGTTAAATATCTGTACGATGAAAATAACAACATAGTAGAAGAACAGTATTATGACCTTAAAGGGTTGTTAACAAGTAATAATATGGGGGTCTCAATTGTTAAGAAGTATTGGGATGAAAATGGAAATTTAATAGAAATTCAAAGGCTTACTCCTAAAAGGACCCTAATCCTTGGAGGAGAACAGAGTGCAGTCATTATGTGGGACTACGATAGTAAGGGAAATAAAATAAGAGAGGCCCACTTTGACTCGAATCTTGAACCTGTAATGGACCTAATGAATGTTTCAATATATGAGTGGACTCATTATGAACAAGGGAATGAATTAGAGCAGAGGAATTATGATATAAATGGAGAATTAACTCTAGATGAGGATGGATTTGCTTCCTATAGATGGATCTATGATGATAGGGGAAATATTCTACAGGCAATGTATTATGATGAAGAGGATAATCTTAAGGCTAATCCTTGGGGAATTGCAAAGTATAACTGGACGTACGATGATATTGGACGTAAAATTGAGGTAGTTCACTATGGTAGTTATGAAAATATAAAACCTAATGAGAATGGGGTATCTATTGTAAAATATTATTATGATGATAACGGTAATTTATCAATGAAAAGAAATCTTGATAATAAAATGAACTTAGTGAATGACAAAAATGGAATCTCTCAGTATATTTATAATTATAATAGTGATAATGTGTTAATTGAAATTCGACAGCTAGGTAGATTTGATCAATTAAAAGCAGACCTGGACTATGTTGCTATATATCAGCGTAAATATGACTCTATGGGAAACCTTATAGAAGAGAGATATTTGGGAATTGATGAAAAGCTTGTTGAAAACAGAGAGGGCACAGCTCTTTTAAGGCAGAGGTTTTTAAGAGATGGATCTCAAGTCGAATTTAAAAAATATAATAGAAATAGACTTATAATTGTAGAATAATTATAAGTAGCTAGATAGTGAGGGTGTTATATGGATCAATGTGAATTTTTAGATATTTGTAGTTTTGCCAAAGATGGAAATGATACGGAGCTTAAGGCTTCCTATTGTGATAGTAATCCTTTAAGATGTGCAAGGTTTATGGTTTATCAAAGTTTAGGAGCCGAAAAAGTTCCAGAAGACCTAATGCCTGACCAAAAAACAGATGCATATGGAATAATTGCAGAAAATTAAGGATAAGAAGTGTATAAAAATTTAGTTCAAATACCTCTAGAAATAGAGAAAAAATATCCTAATAGAGTTTCTCATAGATATAGAGCTGGGAAAACATTTGTTGATAAAACATATAGCGAGTATATTCATGATATTGAACTATTAACACTAGGATTTTTATCAATAGGCATCAAAGAGATGGATCATGTATCTTTTTTTGTTAATAATAGATATGAGTGGTCGGTAACTGATTTTGCTCTACAGAGTTTAAGGGCTATTTCTGTCCCTAGGGGATCTGATACATCTCCTAAAGAGGCTTCGTTTATATATGACCATTCAGACTCTAAGTATGTAATTTTTGAAACTATTGAGCAACTTCTAGACTCTAAGGATTTAGTCTCTAAATCGGACAAAACTTTTGTTGTAGAGAGTGGGGAACTTCCTGTAGAGTTTAAAGAGAAAGTTGTATTTTATAAAGAGTTATTTGATTTAGGAGCTAGTCGGTTAAAGGAGGACGGAACTCTTTTTAAGGAACTTTTAAGTAAGATTGAACTTAATGATGTTGTCTCTATTATTTACACCTCTGGAACTACTGGTAACCCTAAGGGTGTTATTTTAACTCAAAATCAGTTTATAGAAAATGTATATATGACTGCCCCAAGAATGGAGATTGATGAGAGGGTTGGAGAGGTAACTGTTACTGTTTTACCTGCATGGCATGCATTTGAAAGAACCTTTGAGTACTCTGGGATGAGTTGTGGTTTATCCTTTGTATACTCCTCCTTAAAGTATTTTTCATCGGATATTGTTAGGGAAAAACCTCATATTTTAGCCTCCGTACCAAGAATTTGGGACTCTATCTATACAAAAATGAATGTTTTTATGAAGTCTCAGCCTAAGTTTAGGAGAAAAATATTTTATACCCTTGTCAATTTAAACTATAACTACAAAAAGAGTTTTTCATATTTTAGAAAGAGTTACCTTCGATTCGAGAAAGAGAACTTTTTTAAAAGAACATTTATCTGTTGCTTAAGTCTTTTTAGAATAGTCTTCCTGTTTCCTATACATCTGATAGCCGAAAAGTTATTTACTAGTGTTAGGGAGAAAATAGGAGGTCGTTTACGATGTGCAATCTCCGGAGGAGGCTCTCTTCCAGTGGCAATTGATCGCTTTCTTGCCTCTGTCGGGATTAATGTTTTAAATGCTTATGGGATGACAGAGTGTTCGCCTGGTATAGCGAGTAGAACAATTAAGAGAAATACTCTCGGTTCTGTTGGTTCTCCATTTATTAATACTCAAATTAAAATTTTAGATGATAATATGGAACATGTTAAGAAGGGTGAAAAAGGAACTCTATATATAAAGGGTCCCCAGGTAATGTCTGGGTACTATAAAAACGAAGAGGCAACCAAAGAGATTCTCTCTAAGGACGGTTGGCTTTGTACTGGAGACCTTGCCCGGGAGACACTTTATGGGGACATTGTATTAGTTGGAAGAAGTAAGGATACTATTGTTCTTTTAGGTGGAGAAAATATTGATCCATTAACTATAGAAGATAAAATACAAGAGAGTGAGATGGTTGATCATGTAATGTTACTTGGTCAGGATAAAAAAGGTCTAACAGCTTTTATAGCCCTTAATGATGATGCACTAGCTAACTTTGCAAATGATGTAAAAGTTAAAATCTCAGATATATTCTCCTTTCTTCATAATGATAAGGAACCTACAGAAGAGTATAAAATCTTGGAGAAAAAAATTAAGGATGAGTTAGATAAAAAGATTACTAAGGAATCTGGCTTTAAACCATTTGAAAAGATAACTAATGTTATACTTGTAAAGAATACTTTTAAAATAGGGCAAGAACTCACACAGACATTAAAAATAAAGAGAAAACAGATAGAGAAAACCTATCACTCTATAATTTCAAAATTTATGGATGATCATAACGACAAAAAATAGATGTTTAAAGATTGGATAGATAAACAACAACAGGATATACAACTAATATTTTTTAATAAGCTATCTCATTTTTTATCCAATAATGAGATAGTTTCAGTTATGAACCAAGTTGCAGATGGAGTAGATATAGCTGATGCCCATATAAAAATGGGGTTAATAGAAAAATATAGAGTTGAAATATTTAAATTACGTCAGTGGATAACAGATAAGTATCCAAATAGGGTTATAGATTAGTATCTAAATGGCTATTTATTACTTCTGGTATAAAACTTAATAAACTATTTGCTGTAACTCCAAAATCACCAATTTGTTCTTTTGCATATTGCCCTACTTTCCCATGGATATATACAGCACTTTTAACTGCAGATAGAGGGTCTGTATATCCACATAGTCCTGCTATAATTCCACACAGTATATCTCCACTTCCAGCAGTTGCAAGTGAATTAGAAGACTCTGTATTAATATATACATCTTTTTGAGGTGTAGTTATTACCGAGTAGACACCCTTTAATACAACTATGGCGTTAGATATAGTTGATAGTTCTAATGCAGACTCAATTCTACTATTTTCAACTTCATCTAATGTTTTTCCTAATAGCCTAGACATCTCTTTGGGATGGGGGGTTAAGATTAAGCTACTTTGGATATTTTTTATCCTTTTCATACTGTCTGCTAATATAGTAAGGCCGTCCCCATCTATTATTAAGTTTTTAGTCTCAATTTTAATGATTTTTTTAAGAAGACTTTTTGATCTATAATTAACTCCTAAACCGGGTCCAAAAACAGTACACGAGGAGGATTTAACAGAATCAATAATATCTGACTCATTAATATAAACTAACTCTGGAGCTATGGAAGAAATTGCTTCCTTTATACTAGGGGGACTAGATAACATAGAGTAGCCACATCCAGATAGTAGTGCAGCTTTACTTACAAAGTATGGAGCCCCAAAGTAGTTCTCAGATCCAGAAATATTTATAACTTTACCATAGGAACTCTTATGGATATCTGTTTTTCTTGGTTTAATTTTTATAGGTTTATTTACCCTAGGTGCAGATAACTTATTAAATAGGGCTGGAGGTAATGAAAGTGACTCAATTATAATCTCTCCGCAAAAATTTGCTCCTGGAAATAGATAGAGGCCAATTTTTGGTGCTATAAAAGTAACTGTTATATCTGAATTTATACACTGCTCACCCATTATCTTTCCGTTGAAACCATTTATTCCAGAAGGGATATCAAGGCTTATTACCGGGTTTTGTAAGCTGTTTATAGATGATATTATGCCTTGAATATCATCAGCTATAACTCTATTTAGTCCAACACCAAAAATTGCATCGACTATAAGTGTTTTATCCCCTTTGATATCTATCTTATTTTCTAAAAGACCTAGTTTTTCTGCTGCTTGGAAATTCCTCTTTGATGCGCCGTTATACTTACTACTATCTATAATATCTATGTATACTTTGTATCCATTATTGGAGAGTATTCTTCCTAAAGCTAGTCCATCCCCTCCATTGTTTCCAGGGCCACAATAAATAATAACACTAAACCCCTTAAACCTTTCAACTATTATATTATAAACACTTAAAGCCGCACTCTCCATTAATATCTCTTCTGTTAGAAAATAGCTATCTACCGCCTCTTTTTCAACTGTTTTAATTTGGTTAGGACTTAATATTCTTATAGTTTCCATGCTATTCCAAAGGAGTCAAATAACTCTGCCGCAGTTTTTTTATACTTATTATCATAACGCATATAGTTATTTGTAGGTCTTTTTTCATGGGGTTTATATAGATTCATAGTCTCTCTTCTTATATCCCCAAGGTAGGTATTATTATGTACATAATCAATACTTCCGCTCTTCTTATCTACAGATACAACTATGCCAATATGGGAGAGGGGGTTGTTCCCCATGATCCATAAGTATTACTCCAAAAAATTAAATCTCCCTCATTTGGAAGTTTGTTTTTATGTAATAGTCCCTTTTTTTTAAGTAGGGAGTGAATTCTTTTTACTCCATTACCTGTTTCAGAGGATGTCTCTTTTAATAAATCTACACCAGCAGCCCAAAATATCCCGTTAATTAATCCAGAGCAGTCGTTATTAAACTCCTTACTCTTAAAGGTTAGGGTATCGTTGTATGAGAGATCGCAGGCATCTAGAGCAGCAGAAACAAGGAGTTTTTGTCTTTTAGATAGATTGTTGACAGTACCTCTTTCTACCTCTTCTACTGACTGTATAGTTATACAGGAAGATATAAAAAATATTGAGACAAAAGTTATTAGTTTAGTTGTTATAGATTTCCTTATACTCATACACCCCATGCCAATCTAATTTTAAACCTTTAGAGATTTTTCGTCCAATAAAAAGGCGTAAATGTGGTATACAAATTATAAAAAAACCGAGAGTACTACTAATAATTCCTGGAAAAATAATAAAAATAGCAGCAAAAAATAGAGTAGTTATATGATAAAATTCACCTTCTGGAAAAGTACCAACTGCGTGTTTTTTCTCCATAAAAATAATCTGCTTGCCAATTAACTTAATAGTAATTATAACTCCAAAAAGGGATAACAAACAGATAAATGCTAAATAAAGGATATTCCCAAACATCCCTCCAAAGAAAAAGAGAGCTATAAAGTCAAATACTGTAGTTAATGATAGAAAGAGTATTGTATATATATATTTTGAAATTTTTTCTCTATTTAAGAGTTTTAATAAAAATTCTGTACTAAACATTTTATTAAATTATCAGATTTTCCTATTATCAGCAATAACTAATTATTTTAATGTCCACTCATCTTGCTCATTTAGTATCATTTGAACAGCTCCTAGGGAGAATGTTGTTGCTGTTTCTGCTCTTAATATATTTTTTCCTAATAATACAGGTGAAAAATTATAGGAGTCTAATAGATCCACTTCTCTTTTGGACAAACCTCCCTCGGGACCAATAACAAGAACTATTGTTTTTTCACTACTGTGTAATAACTGATGAAGTGCTCTGTTTTTTAAAGGAACTTGATGAAAGTATAATCCTGTGTGTGGCATACTTAGTCCATCTAAAGCCTCTTTTAGGGTTTTTAAGTCATCAAGAATTGTAATATTGTTAGTTCCACTCTGTTGTGAAGCCTCTTTTACGATTTTATTCCATCGTTCCTTCTTCTTTTTTCTATCTCCAGCCTCTTTAAAAGTTGGAATACTATGATCTGCCATAATTGGAACAACTATAGATACCCCAGTCTCCACTGCTTGTCTAATCATTAAGTCTATTTTCTTACCTTTAGGTATAGATTGAAATAAAATAATTTTCCTATTATCACCTGTGTCATTTAATATTTTTGAAAGCTTTAAAATACAGCGATTATCCTCTATTTTGACTAGTTTTCCCTGGTATCTATTATTATCTATATCTAGAAGATTTAGAGAGTAACCTATCTCCTTCCTTTGAACATGTAGAAGGTAGTGGCTGTCCTCTTTTGGTAGGGTGTAAATTTCCTCACCAGAATAATCTTTAGGAAGTATTAACTGTTTCATATTTTATTTAATTCCTCTACAGCCTTAATTAAAACCTCATCGTTTTGGATATCATACACCGGTGGATTATCCATTAACCTTTGAGCTCTACTTCTTATCTCATTAACTAGGAAATCCTTTGGTAGTTTATATCCCTTACTTACTATATCTTCAACTAATTTAACTATCATCTCCTCACTAATCTCACTATTTTCAAATAAGTAGTTCCCAATGATTCTTTCATTTAATAGTTCAATGTAGGATATGGTTTCGTCATCTGTTAAGTCAGAAATACTCTTCTCATCAACTTGTATATCTGGTTCAATTCCCAGTTTATCTATCGTTACACCATTAGGAGAGTAGAATCTTGCTACAGTTAACTTAAACCCTCCATCGGCAAAATATCTCATCTGCTGAACAGAACCTTTACCAAACGATTTATTACCAATAACTATACCTCTATCTCTATCTTTTATGACTCCTGTTAGAATCTCGGAAGCTGAAGCTGAACCGTTATTGATTAAAATTGCTATTGGAAGGTTTTTATCAATTATGGTACCTTTTGAAGCTAAAAACTGACTGTTTTCCTCTGTAATTCTTGATTTTGTAGAGACAATTAAACCATCATCAAAAATATAGTCTGCTATATCAACAACAGAGTTAAGAAGACCTCCAGGATTATTCCTTACATCAATAATTAAGCCTGATATATTTTTTTTATTAAAATCCATAAAAACATCTTTTATCTGCGTTGCAGTATGGTGGGAGAATTGAGAGATTTTTACATATCCTAAATCCTCTATTAAACCACTTTTTACCGTTGGAATTTCAATAATCGCTCTTTTTATAGTTACATCAAAATTTACAACTCGGTTTCTTAGTATAGATATTGTCACCTCTGTTCCAGGTTTTCCCCTTAATCTATCTAAAACATCATCAGATGTTAGATCTATTGTGGATTCTCCTTCGATGGCTGTTATATAATCCCCAGACTTAATTCCCATCTTATATGCTGGAGTACCCTGAATAGGAGAGATAATTTTAACATAGGGTAACTCCTTACTCTTTGTATCACTCTCAAGTCCTACAACTTGTTTCTGTATGTGAATTCCTAAACCACCAAACTCACCCTCTGTAGTATCTGTTAAGTCTAATAGTTGGGACTTTGTTAAGTAGGTCGAATGGGGGTCACCTAGACTGTTAAACAGCCCTGTCATTGCTCCATCAAAAAGTTTGTCTGGAGAGACCTCATCCACATAATTCCCTAATACATATTGGAAAACACTTTGAAACATCGCCGCATATTCACTTGAGGTAAGTTGGGAATCTGTTAAAACTTCATCTGCTTGATTCTCATTCTCTTTATTTGATATTGAAAACAGAGGTGTAATATATATAAACACCATAATAAATGAAAACAATATTGTTAAAATAATTATATTCTTTTTTTTATTGAACATGTTTTGTATCCTTTAATATAATAATTGAAATTGAGAGGGATCTTGTCAATTACTATTATTAAATATGTATTCTTTTCTTATTTTATATAATGAATTATACTATATACAAAAATGCAGGAGGTTTAAATGCATATAATTCCCATTGCAAGTGGTAAAGGTGGTGTTGGTAAATCATTAGTTGCTGCAAATCTTTCTATAGCATTGGCTCAAACAGGCAGAAAAGTTGTATTAGTTGATTTAGACCTAGGAGGATCTAACTTACATGTTATATTAGGTCAGATGGGGTCCTTAAAGGGTATTGGAACTTATATGACCAATTCCGAGATGACTTTTCAAGATATTATTTTAGAAACTTCCTATGAAAACCTATTGTTTATTCCGGGGGAAGCTGAAGTTCCAGGAATGGCAAACTTAAAATCAACTCAAAAGAAAAAAATTATCAATAATTTATTAAAAGTTGAGGCGGACTACTTAATATTAGATCTAGGAGCAGGTACTTCTTTAGATATAATGGACTTCTTTTTAATGTCTGGCCGAGGTTTAATAGTTACAAGTCCTACATTAACAGCAAACTTAAACGCATATCTTTTTTTAAAGAATATCTCATTTAGGATACTTAGTAACTGTTTTCCTAGTAAAAGTCCTGGGGGGAAGTATCTCTCACAGTTAAAAAAGGATGGACACTCTTTACAGCGTATTTATATACCTAAACTAATAGAACAACTTGAAAAAATTGATTCTGAAAATTGTGCAAAATATCAACATGTTATTGATAATTTAAGGCCTAGATTAATATTAAATATGATGGAAGAACCCAAGGATGCAGCTAAAGCTTCAAAACTTAGGCACTCTTCTAGGGAGTACCTAGGTTTGGATTTAGAACATCTTGGAGTTATTTATAGGGATGATGTTCAAATAAAAGCTTTAAATTCTAGACTTCCTGTTATAAAATATAAACCAGGATCTGTTCTTAGTCAGGCTATCTTTAGAATTGCAGATAAGTTGATTGAAGAGGAAGACTTAGATGATGATCTACTTTTTTCGTCAGATTTAGATAGTTCTTTTAAAGAGGCAGAATTAGAGGCTGAGACTGACTTTGATTCTAGGATGGAGTATTTAAATGACCTGTTGTACACGGAAAACATTTCGGTTAGTGATTTAATAGAAACCGTTAAGTCTCAGCAGTATGAGATTAGTCAGTTGAAAAAAGAGAATAACCTTATTAAGTCAAAGTTAGTAAATGCGATAAAGGATGGGTTTGTCATTTAGATAGATTATGAAAACGAATATTAAGGGTAGTATAACAATAAGAATCTCTGAAGATGAAATGTCCGCATTTATAGATTTTAAACCTTCCCAGGTTTTATTTGAATGGAGTGATGATGTAATTTTAGATCTTCTAAAGGAAGCTGGGGTTGTTAAAGGCTACAAAAAATATCAATTTTCTAGATTTTACGACAAGTTAGAGAACTGTGAGAAAGAAGAGAGCTTTAAAGTTGCTACAGGTGAAGAGCCTATATCAGTTTCGCTCTCTAAATATAAAGTAATATCAAAAGGAATGCCTTCTAGTCTTGAAGATGTATTTAATAAACTCTCTGCAAGCCAGGGAAAACCGGAAGTCTTCCCTATTGATGATGAGTTGTTTATAGGTGAAGACCCTGAAGAGAAACAGGGTGTTGTTCTTAATCATTTTTATCTAAATAAAGATGAACCTATA
Organism: Thiospirochaeta perfilievii; assembly: GCF_008329945.1. Classification (NCBI taxonomy): domain Bacteria; kingdom Pseudomonadati; phylum Spirochaetota; class Spirochaetia; order Spirochaetales; family Spirochaetaceae; genus Thiospirochaeta; species Thiospirochaeta perfilievii. Next base: position 1,979,019 of record NZ_CP035807.1, read on the forward strand.
GTTAAGATTAATAGTGATAATAAGCCCAAAAAAGGATTTACAGTTACAGGTAAAGTTTTAGACTCTCCTAAGGAGGGGAAGAGTAATTACTGTATTAGTCATCATTTTAAAATTGATAGGGATTCTGGTATTGTTACCCCATCAAAGAGTGGATTTGTTAGAATTGGTAAGGGGTGGATTGATTTAATCCCTTTTGAGGGTCATACCCTAAACTTAACTTCAAGTGATGACTTTTCAGAATATTTTTTAACATTTAAACCTGGAAGTGATACTGCTCCTATGCCAACTTATGATGATATCCTAGAAATGTTCGCAGAAATAGATTATCCATTAAGTTGGATTAAAGAAGAAAAAATTGTATCAGCCTATTTACAAAAATCTATAATAGAAGAAAAAGAGATAAAATTTTCATTAACAAAAAAAAGAGAGTCAGTAGCTAAGATTGATATTAATCCGTCTAAAACAAGAGCGACCCTTGTATTGAAAAAAGGGGCAGGACCTGGACAAAAATTAACTCTAAAAAGAATTGGTCAGTTGATTCGAGATAGTAAGATTAAGGGAATGAATCTAGACTCAATTAAAAAGACTATTTTAGATTTTTATAAGAGTAAGAAACTAAGTTTAGAGTTTGTTATTGTTGAAGGGAAAACTGCAACTAGGGGAGAAGCCCGAAGGTTAAAATATCAAAAAGAGTTTATATCTGTAGATAAAATAGAAGGTATAATTGATAGAATTGATAATGAAATTGAGACTTTTTACCCCTCATTTAAACTTTTTACTAAGGATGATATCTCTTCGGGATTATTGGTTAAAAAGGGGTTAGAGTTTGCTATTTTGACAGATCCTGTAGATGGTGATGATGGGATTGATATTTATGGAAATACTATTAAAGGTCTTGTTGGAAATGATCCAATAATAAAAACTTATGAAAATATTTCAGTTAAGCAGAATAAATATATTGCTGAGATTGATGGTATCCTAGATGTAGGAGAGATCGATGGTGAGACACATTTAAGAGTCCGTGAACATAAGGACATGTTTGTTGATATCTCTGTTTCTAATGATGCTATGAGTGCTAGTTTCACATTCTATAAATCTGAAGGTTCTGGTGAAAACGCTTCAATTGAGTTTATACAACAACAGATAGAGGATGCTGGTGTTGTAAAGGGAATAAAATCAGAAGTTATAGAAGAGTCATACAATAAATTTATTAATGGAGATCTCATCTCTGAGGTAGTTTTTGCCACAGGGCAGGTTCCTACAGATAAGAAAAGCAGCCGAATAAAGTTTTATGATAATAGTGGAAGATCTAAATTCTCTTATGAAGTTGAAAAGGGAACAGTCGTTGCAAAAATATTTCCATCTAAAGATCAATCAGAGAATGGTTATGATGTTTTAGGGACAGAGATGAAGTCCTCAGGGGTTATATCCCTTGACTTAAAGATTGGTGATAACATTGTAGAAGAACCCCAAGAAGATAAAACTATTAACCTTGTATCTGATATAAATGGAGAACTAAAAGTTGACGATAACTCTATAACAATAATCGATAAAAAGGTCTTATCGACAGATGTTTCAGTTAAAACAGGCAGTATAAAAACCCTATGCTCAATAGTAGTAAAGGGCAGTGTTATGTCTTCGTTATATGTTGTTTCTGGTGGAAATATTAAGATCATGGGTACAGTACAAGGAGCTCTAATTAGCGCAGATAAAAATATTATTATAGCCCAAGGCGTTAAGGGTGAGGATAAGGCCGTATTAAGAGCTAAAGAGAAGATTGACGTAAAGTTTATAGAAAAGGCTAGTATGATGGCTATAGATGATATTCATATAAGAAAAGCGGCTCTGCATACAAAAATAATTAGTAATGGAAAGGTTTTATTTGATAAAAATGGATCAAAGGTCGTCGCTGGTGAGACCTATTGTAAAAAAGGTCTATCGGTTGATGAAATAGGTTCTCCATCGGGTAGTAAAACTAAAATATCCTTTGGGCAAGACTACCTAATTGCTGATAAAATTAAGGTTTTTGAAGGTGATGTTGAAAAAATTCAAGAAGACTTAATGAAGATTGATCAAATATTTAATAAACCTAATGGTCATCTTGGTCAGGATAAAATAGCACATTTAAGAAAACAAAAAGTATTTTTAATGAAGAAGTTAGAGAAAAAAAATATGAAATTATTTCTATTAAGAGAGAAGTTTGAAGAGCACTCAAAATCTGAAATTATTATTAGAAGTAAATTATACCCTGGGGTTGTTTTTGAGTCCCACGGAAGGACTTTGGAAATCTTAGATGAAAGTCCAGCTTGTAGGGTTTCTTTTAACTCTCTTACAGGTCAAATTGAAAAAAAATAACTATTCTTAAGGAGAATTAATGTCAGTTTTTTTATATATAAATTATCCTAGTTGGATAACCCCAGAGATAATTCCTGGTTTTTTTATGAGATGGTATGCTGTAATGTATTTGGTAGCATTAGGTATAACATACGTTCTATTTATGAAGCAGTTAAAAGATGATAAGTATGAGATAAAAAAAGAGGTAGCCTCGGATTATATCTTCTATATAATGATTGGGCTTATTATAGGGGCTAGAATATTCTCTACCTTGGTTTATGAGACAGATGATTATTATAGAAACTCTCCATGGCTTATATTTTGGCCTTTTAGAGATGGCTCTTTTGTTGGATTCCAAGGGATGTCATATCATGGAGGAGTTATTGGTGGTGTAGTAGCAGCTCTAATATTTAGTAAAATAAAGAAGGTGAGCTTTTTAGATTTAGCAGACTACTTATGTACTGCTCTACCTTTGGGATTTACTTTTGGAAGACTAGGAAACTTTATAAACGGAGAGTTATACGGACGAATTACTAAGTCCCCTTTGGGAATGGTTTTTAATACTACTCCTATATCCCATAGGTTCCATATTTCAAATAAGTGGGTTGTAGACTTTGCAAATGATATAGGAATGGACATTTCAACTATGACTCTAGTAAATTTACCAAGACATCCATCTCAGCTCTATGAAGCTTTTTTTGAAGGTATTTTTCTATGGTTCATTCTATGGTTTGTTGTAAGAAGATTTAAAAGCTTTAAAGGTTTTATGCTATCAATGTATCTAACACTATTTGGACTTTTTAGGTTCTGTGTTGAATATTTTAGGCAACCTGATGATGGTCTAGATTTTCCAATACAATTAGGGCCTCACTCTTTTAATTATGAGTTTAAATCCCTTTTGAATATAACTACAGGACAAATATTCTCATTTATGATGTTTATAGCTGGTATTTTACTGTTTATAGCTTTTAAACTTTACAGTAAAAAGGTTACTAATAGTAAGTAAGCAATGGGAAAAAAGATAACGCTTCTACTATATGTATTTATTCCCTGGTTTCTTTATAGTGAATTAGTTAGTGTTCCCGAGTTTAATTATTCTATAAACCCCTTAGAGGGTTGGAATATTCAGCCGTATAGTGATGGATCAGAGCTTAGTTGGTTATCTTCGGATAATAATATCGCATTATATGCCAGTGCATGGAGGGGGGATAAATTCTCAACTCTTAGGGATATGTTTCAATCTCTAACTAAGGATTATGATGCCTATGGAAGTATTGTGCCCTTTGACTACCTTGGAAATGAGAGTGGTATTGGTGAGATAGAGTTAAATATTAACTCTATTCCCCACAAGGGATGGGCTCTTTTTATTAATGGGGATGATTTTGATTATTATCTTATCTCCTTTACCCTATCCCAAAATTATGAAGAGTTCACTAGTGAAATACAGTCGGTTGTAGACAGTTTCTCCTTTGGTGAGTTAGGAGCACTATCCCCTGGTCCAATATCTTCCTTTGTGGACAACTCCCCAAGTAGGGAATTTAAAAAATATAATATCGATTTTTTTGGACACTCTCTTACCGTCTCAGCTTCTGAATATGACTTTGGAACGACCCAAGCCTTAATAGAGAGGGAGGCTATAATTATGGAAAACTACTCCCATGATCCTAAAAATTTCTATAATGCTTGGGTTAGGTACTATCAGATTATATTTAGGGATAATTATTCTAGACTTGACCCATTATTTAACTCTTTATATCCATATTTTGCCGATAATAAATATAGTGATTATGAAATTGTTGAGATTTTAATGTTTTGGATTCAGGGTTATAAATACGATAGAACATTAGAAAGTCGCTCTGATTTAATAAATCCCTTAGAGGCTTCCCTTACTAAAATGGGGGATTGTGACTCTAGGTCCCTAGTTCTTGGGATACTGTTACATAAGTTTGGTATTGAAAATATTCTGTTTACATCGGAAAAGGTTAAACATGCCCTTATAGGAGTTTCTTGTGAAGGTGAGGGGTACTCTTTTGACATTGAAGGTAAAAAATATTTAGCTGTAGAGTTAACAAAAAAGTCTTTAATAGGTGAAATTGATGAATCATTTAAGGATTTGAAATTATGGACACCTGTTAAAATGGAGTATACAAATGGATTCTAAAAATATAATTAAGAAGATTCATTCAATATTTAAAAGATCATCATTTTTATTTCCTCTATTAATGGTTACTGTTATTATTTGGATTTTTGGTTTTGTTCTGTTTTTTCTTGAAAATAGCTATGGAAACCCAGCATTCACATCACTTTTTGATGGTATATGGGCGGCTATTATAACTCTAAGTTCAACTGGGTACGGGCTTAAGGTTGCTGAATCATTTCCTGGAAGGATTTTTACATTTGTTATAATATTTTTTGGAATAGGTTTAGTTAGTTATTTATCAGGGGTTTTTGCATCCCTTTTTGTAGATAGAAATTCGAAGGCAAGGAGAGGTTTAATGGATTTCCCAAAATTAAAAAATCATCTAGTTATTTGTGGTTGGTCTAAAAGGATGAAGGAGATTCTTTCCTATGTAATTGAAGAGTCTACAGATATCAGTTCCAACGACATTATTCTTTTAAACAATGCTGATCCAGAACAGATAGAGCTTTTAAGGGAGACTAAACTTTTAGAAGATATAAAATTTGTCCGTGGGGACTTTTTTGCACCAACTCATCTACTAAGAGCTAATATTAAGGATGCAAGAAAGGTAATTGTATTAGCTGATACTCTAATGAATACATCATTTTCTGAGATCGATTCAAAAACTATTATGACAGTTATGACTATAAAATCCATATCTCGTGATACTTATGTCTGTGCAGAGTTGTTAGATAAAAAGTATGAGGGTAATCTAAAACAAGCTTCATGTGATGAAATTTTACTTAGTAGAGAGATGGCTAAAAATATAATTGCCAATGCAACAATGTCCCAGGGTATGTCCCATATATTAAATGAGTTATTAAGTGGTACGGAGTCTATATTAAAAACAATGGAGATCCCTGGAAAGTTTATTGGTAGGGAGTATGTAGAATTTTTAAAAGATGTTGGGAAGACCGGTTTAGTTGTTCTAGGTATTCTTGAAAATGCAGTACCTGTGAATATAATGAAAATGGAGGCATTAAGAGAGGCTCAGAAAACTACAGACATTTCAAGGTTAGTTCAAAACCTTCAGGATGTTAAAGGAATGAGTGTAAACAATCCTTACTTTGCACCCTCTAAGGATTACATTATCAAAAATTACTCTATGGCAATAGTTTTAGAGAGGTTAAATGGAAATGAATAATAGTGAAGAGAAAAACCAAGAAAGATTAAAAAAACTATCTCAAATACCTCTTTTTAGCTCCTTTGCTGATAATAGAGAGTCTTTAATGAAACTAAATGAAATCTGTTCTCTTAAGGAGTTTGATAAGGATGTTATTGTTATTTCCGAAGGTGATACCGGGGATGATATGTTCATTATGTTTGATGGTATTGTTGAGATTAGGAAAAATACTAGAAGTGGTGATGAGTATACTGTTGTTGAGTTAAAAGCTGAATTTAATGTTTTTTTTGGAGAGCTTGCTATTGTTAGTGAAGGTGAAAGGTCTGCGACTGTTATTACAAAAAGCAAGTGTAAATTCCTTGTTATTACTAAAAAGGATTTTGAGGACTTTTGTGAAGAGCATCCAACAATTGGTCTGCATATTACTAGGGAGATTTTAAAAACAGTTGCAGAGAGATTAAGAAAGACTAATGATGATATGCTTACAATCTTTGACGCTTTAATGAATGAAATAAAGAACTCGTAGCATATTCGTAAATAAATAAATATTAGTATTATCATAGTAAAATATGAATTTAACTGTATGAAAAAGTATACAGTTAAGGACAAAACCTCCTTATCTTTACTTAATAGACCCTCTGTTTTAACGTTGGCACGTATATTGCTTTATCAGAAGTATGAATGAAAGTAGAAATTTAATAAGACAAAATTATAATCCTATGGAAAAAGAGGTAATTAGAAAGGGTATACATATGACTATAGCCTTTATTCCATCCTTAGCCTTATTTAGCAGAAGTTTAACTATTACTCTGTTACTACTTGGAACAGTCTTCTATTTAATTAGCGAAATATTTAGAGTTAATAATAAAGAATTTATAGGTTTTGTAACCTCAATATCAGAAATTGCCTCTAGAGAAAGGGATAAAGGTATAACTTTAGGTCCCGTAACCCTTGCTGTTGGGTCATTATTAGTACTTTCACTATTTACTCCTGTTGCAGCAGCCTGTGGGATTTACGCTCTAGCATTTGGAGATGGGCTATCTAGTGTAACAGGTAAGTTGTGGGGATATAAAAAAATTCCATTTACCCAAGGGAAATCCTATGTTGGGTTTTTTACATGTTTTACAATGATATTATCAACAACTTACGGTGTAACAGGATTATTAAATAAATCACTTCTTGCTGCAGTTGCAGGGGCTATTACAGAGCTTATACCTATAAAAGATATAGATAATTTGCTTATACCTATTGTTGTAGCATTAGCAGTAGTACTTTAACCCCAAAGAGTTATTGTATGCATACTTGTCATAAACATAATTGCTCCACATATTAGTAATAATACTATTGCAATACCAAACATTATACTTAATGAAATAAAAGTTAAAACTAGGCATGTCGAAAGCATAAATGTTGCTATTCCTAAGTATAAATAATCTCTATTCTTAGAATCAAAACCACTTTTTATTAGTGTTATAAAAGTAATTAAAACTATGGCAACTGTAATTGCTTGTTCCTCTGTTCTAAAAATAATCATTGGTAGAAGGGTGTTCTCAATAACTCCTGTATTAAAGTGAATCATTGTTGCTAAAACTGCGGATGTTAAGATGGATAATAAAACCCAGCTACCAACCTTCTGTTTCTTTATACTATAAGAGAAGAGGGATGCTCCTAGGAGTGATAGTAGACCAAGATATTTAAGAAATATGGAAATTCTTCCTAAAAGTATAATTATAGCGTATGTTTCAAAGTTTATAGTTAGGTCCAGGACTCTAATCCCTTGGAGAGAAAATGAAGTTAAAAAGATAACAAATAGGATTATTTCCGATGGTAAGCTCTTTTTAAAATATAGATATATAAATAGTGTTATTATTCCAGAAACAATAGAGTTAGTTAGAAGTAAATATAGGCTGGGGATTCTTATTAAAGGGTTTAGATAAAATATAAAAATTAATAGTATAGTTATTAATATATTTATTGTTGTGGAAATACCAAGTATTAGATTTTTTATTTTTAATGTCATAGCTAATTAAACATTATATTGAAAGAAACGTCAAAAAAAATGAAAAATAATTTTATGAAATTTGTATTTTGTTCGATATTGATGTTAAGGAGTTATTATGAAAAAACTTTCTATTATTATATTAATTATAAATTTATCTACTTTTATGTTTGCTGGGGATGTATCTACTTTTATGAATCTTGGATTCTCTCCTGATGGCAAGTACTTCTTGTTTGGGGAGTATGGAATAGTTTCTGACTATCAAAAAGCTTATTCTAACATGTGGTTAGTAGATGTTAAAAAGAACTCATTTGTAAGTGGTGGAGTTTTCTCTGGAGAGTATAAAACAGTTATAGAACCAGGAGAATCAGCTATTGGTGGTTTATTAAAACTACTAAATGAAGCCCAAAAAAAAGTAGAAGCATATAAGATCGATTTTCTAGAACAGGGAAGACCACTATATGTAAGAATAAATGATGATAATAATGTTGATAAGTTAAAATTTCGGGACTTTGTAACAGGTTTAGAGTATGAGTTTGTAATGGATAAGAAGATTAGGGAGCAGGGTAGTAACAAGTACTCTTCCTTTGGAATATCCTTAAAAACAACAGATAAGTCTGGAAAAGTTAAAAGCTATAAACTTGGAAACCCTGCATACGAGAGAAAGAGTGTAATTGATTATAAAATAGAGAGAATCCTGCACAGCTCTACAGGTGATAATATTGTAGTCGTTTTGTCTAAATATATTTTAGATGGAGAAAATACTATAATTCGTTATATGGTTGAAACTATTAGCTTAAAATAGTAATAGCTAATATAATAAGGGTATGAGAGTTAAATTCCTTGTAATACTTTATATATTTTTAATTTTAAGTAAAAGCTTCTCTTATGAAATAGGAGGAGCAATGTCTTTAGACTATTTTAATAATCCTGTTATTGATAGTGCACCCTCCCCAATACAACAACAACCTCAATTTATTCACAATTTAAATATTGGTATTTTTACCCTCCATAGTGGCATAGGTATCGTAGAGGCAAACTATGAATTCCAAAGTAACGGATTTCCTGTTTTCAACGATATGTACTCAGGCTTTTACACTCTTGAATTTGATCTATATACACTTCCTGGGCTATCTTTTAAGTTAAATGATAAAGTTACCCTAGGTGCCCTAGTTGGTGGTGGATTTAGGCTTCCTGTGCTTGTTAAGGAGGATTCTGATGCTGGAGATGGTGTTAATAATGCATTTTCATGGTTTTATTCTGAGTATCGCTATCTATTTTGGAGTGCAACTATCTTTTCTAAAATCAAACTTCCATTAAGTGACAATACAAAACTCTATTTAGATTTCCACTATCGGGATTTTATTTTTAGGGATAACCAGTGGATAATAGGTGCCACAGTAGGATTACTGTGGCAGTTTAATTAAACCCTTTTATCAGGATCCATTATAGTATTGATAATTATAATAGTCGCTGCGTTTAACAGTGTTGAAACAGAGGCTAATATTGGAAATGATGGGGATAAGATAATAAAACTATCCTCTATACCACCGTAACCATATAGTGCACAGAGTAAAAATAGGGATGCTATACTACTACCCACCATTTTTGTTGGTAAGCAAAAAGAGATAAGAAATGACATTACTCCAACCCATAATATCTGTGTCGCAGTTATTTCTAAACTGGAATAAGACTTAAGTATTACTATAAAGGTAATTACTGAAACTAGCGCTGTACCAGCTTTTGAGAATAGGGTTAAAAGTGGAATATTGTAACCAGAGTACTCTCTTTTTATTTTAAACTCTCTCTTTTGAGTTAAAATTACAGCCCCACTACTAAAGAATTGATCACCAGTAATAATAGTTGAAATAAGTGTTGGTATCTCTAGAAACATAAATTTAAATGGATTCTTCTTCCCTGATACAAAGTAAAATATTAGTGGATATATTACAAATAAAACAATAAATGTAATAGTTCCTAACATTATTGTTAGCGGTAAAAAGATAGTGATATCAAGTATGTTTTTTATCTGTATCACATAGGCTGCAGTAAGGATTGCTACCCAGATATATGATATTTTGAAAAAATATTCATTTATTTTAAAAAATAGCCTAGAAAGTGAGTCTACAAGGTTAAATGTTGGCTCGATCTCCTCTCTTGTTGTTATAGTAAAAAAAACACCTAATATTATTGCCAGAACAAAAAATGGTATGAATTGGTTGTTTTCACCATCAAAATTTCCTTGAAAAATTGAAAAAATATTTCCAGGGAATGATTGATTTAATAACTCTTGAAAACTTGGAACACTTACGCTCTGTATACCATCGATAACAACAGGAATTTGACCTGGAGAGAATAGTAATGAAGAGGTTATACCTACTATTACTAATAAAAGAGCAAAAATAGCTGATAGAGCTAGTAGTTTAAAGCTGTTTTTTACTAAGAGTTTATCCCTTTGTAGCTGAGTAACAGATACAATAAGTGAAAAAAACATTAAGGGAAGAACGATATATCTTCCTATCAATAGTAGGTTGGTAGAAAGGCCTGTTATAAAAGTTAGTATTAGATTATCGGCAGGTAATAAAACAGCTATTAAAGCTCCTAGGACGGCACCTACCAATACCTGGACTGAAGTTTTCATTAATTTCTCCTTTTAAAATCTAAGATTATCATATTATTTTTTTATTTGATATAGTATATTTTTACAATAAGGAGTTGGTATGAAAATAGCGGCAGGTCAGATAAATCCAAAAATTGGAGACTTTAAAAATAATGCCCTTAATATATTAGAAGAGTCAATTAAGGCGTATAAGCTTGGTGTTGATCTTATTGTTTTTCCAGAGATGTCTATAAGTGGTTATCCCCCAATGGATTTAGTTAACTATGACTCTTTTGTTAATAAAAATATTCAGTCATTAAAATGGCTCCAGGACAATCTAACTGCTGATATTGCTATTTGTGTTGGCTATGTCGATTTTAATAGTAAATTACAGGGGAAAAGATTAGTTAATCGAGCTGTTATAATACACAACAATAAAGTAATATATTCCCAGGATAAGACACTTCTTCCTACCTATGATGTTTTTGATGAGGCGAGATATTTTGAACCAGGTACAGTTAGAACCTTTTTTGAGTTTAGAGGTAAAAAAATTGGCTTAGCAATTTGTGAAGATATTTGGTGGAATCATGGAGAGTTTAGTGATAAAGAGTACCCTGAAAATCCTGTAGATGATATTTTGTCCCATAATCCAGACTTAATAATTGTTCCATCAGCTTCTCCATTTTATTCTGGTAAGACAATTACTCGAATGGAGATTGTAAAAGATATATCTTCTAAGGGCAGATGCTCTGTTTTATATTCAAATATGATTGGTGCAAATGATAACTTAATTTTTGATGGAAACTCTTTTGTTGTAAATAGTGATTCAGAAGTTATTGCTGTAGCTAAGGGTTTTGAAGAAGATTTAATGGTTGTTGATTTAGATTCAAAACTTACCATACCTGAACCTAAGTACGAAAAGTACTTTGAAATAGAGAGTGCACTCTCCTTAGGTATAAAAGAGTATGTTAGAAAGTGTGGTTTATCAAGTGTAATTATTGGATCATCTGGAGGGATAGACTCTGCTCTAGTTGCTGTACTTGCTGTTAAAGCCCTGGGAAAGGATAATGTTAAAACCTTTGCAATGCCCTCTAGGTACTCCTCCGAGGGTAGTAGGATTGATGCAAAACAGTTGGCAGAAAACTTAGGTATTACCTACGATGAGTTAGTTATAGAGCCAATGTTTGATTCATTTTTAGATACATTAAGTCCATATTTTAGTGGTACTGAACCTAATGTTGCAGAGGAGAATATCCAAGCTAGAATTAGGGGAACCTTGTTAATGGCGTACTCAAATAAGTTTGGTGGGATGGTTTTAACCACTGGTAATAAGTCAGAACTAGCAACAGGTTATTGTACTCTATATGGAGATATGGCTGGAGGTCTTTCTGTTATTGGTGATCTTTTTAAGACGGAAGTTTTTGAACTATGTTACTATATAAATAGATCTAATGAGATAATACCTAAAAATATTTTGGAGAAACCACCAAGTGCAGAGTTACGGCCGGATCAGAAGGATGAGGACACTCTTCCTCCCTATGATATTTTAGATGGAATCCTAGAGTTATATATTGTTCATAATAAATCCTTGGAAGATATAGTAACAGAAGGTTATGATTTTGAAACTGTAAAGTTTGTTCTTAACTTAACAGCAAGGGTTGAATTTAAGCGGAACCAGGTTCCCCCAGTATTAAAAGTTTCTAAAAAGGCTTTTGGTAATGGTAGAAGAATTCCTATTGCAAGAAGTTTAACAGAGGTATAAAAAAAGGCTGTTGAAAGTCATAATGACTTTTGCAACAGCCCCTTTTATTTACATTCGATCTAAAACTTCTATTCCTAAAAGGTCTAGTCCAGATTTAATTGTTAATGCTACCTTATGAATCAAGAGTAGTCTTGATTGTTTTTCACTCTCTTCAGATTTGATAATGTTTATTGCATTATAGAATGTATTAAATAGCTGAGCTAGCTCATATACATAATCTGCAATAACATTTGGCTTGCAACTCTCTGCAGCCTTATCAATTACACTGTGAAACTTTGTTAGTTGTAGTATAATCTTATTCTCAATTTCGGACTCAAATATTAAGTTATCCACTTTTTGATTTGTATCGAATTCTGTCTTTCTTAATATGGATTGAATTCTAGCATATACATATTGTAGATAAGGTGATGTATTTCCTTCAAAGCTTAGGTTTTTATCCCAATCAAATACTATGGTGCTACTTCTATTTTGACTTAGGTCAGAGTATTTAACAGCACCTATTCCTACAACCCGTGCAATCTCTTTTTTCTCCTCTGTGGAAAGTTCTGGGTTTTTCTCCTCTACAATTTTTAGTGCTCGACTCTCTGCTTCATCTAATAGGGTTTCAAGTCGAATAACATTACCTTTTCTACTACTAAAATGACTGTCTGCGAATTTCATTAATCCAAAAGTTACATGTATATTGTTTACATCCCAACCTAACATCTCAGATACTCTGAAAAATTGTTTAAAATGATCAGCTTGTCTATCATCTGTTACATATATCAACTTATTAAGATCATAGGATTCTCTTTTCTTTTTTATACAAGCAAGATCCGAAGTTGCATATAGAGTAGCCCCATCTGATTTTCTTATTAAGCAAGGGTGAAGGTGTTCGCTCTCATCAAATTCGACAATAAGTGCCCCTTGACTCTCCTTAGCTATTCTCTTTTCTTCTAACTCTTTAATTACACTAGGCATTGAGTCTACATAGTAAGACTCCCCCCAATATGTGTCAAAGGATACATTTAATCTTTTATATAGCTTGTTATACTCAGTTATAGATGTATCTACAAACTCTTTCCAGAGTTTTGTATTAATTTCATCACCATCTTGTAGTTTCTTAAGCTCTTTTCTTGCTTCTGGAAGTAGGGCCTCATTCTGTGCAGACTCCTGTTCAAATTTTACGTAAATTCTTTCTAGTTCTGCTAATGGATCTGTTTGGTATGCGCTTTTATCTAGCCAGTTATTATAACCTACTATTAATTTACCAAATTGAGTCCCCCAATCACCTAAATGGTTATCAGCAATGACTTCTCTTTTCATAAATTTATACATTCGCTTTATTGATTCACCAATTATTGTAGATCTTAAGTGGGCAATATGCATTCTTTTTGCAATATTAGGGGATGAGTAGTCTATTACTGTTACACCCTTTTCCACATTAAGGTCATAATCCCAAGAATTGGGGTTAAAATCTCTTAAGTAGCTATTTATCATGTTTGACGATAAAAAGAAGTTTATAAACCCAGGTCCTGCAATATCTGTCTTCTCAATTATACTCTGTGTCTCTATGTTTTCTAGGATTTTTGTTGCAATTTCTCTAGGGTTTCTGCGGAGTTTTTTTGAGGATACAAGGGCTATATTAGTTTGGAAATGCCCTAATTTTATATCTTTAGTAAATTGAACACTAATATCCTTGTGGTCAATTTCCCCATTAAAACTCTTGTCTACCGCCTCTATAAGTAGATCTGTTACAACATCTGTTATGATTTTCATAATAACTCCTAATGACCATAATTTACCCTTTGAGCTACATATTATCAATAGGTGTTTTGAAGTTATTGTATGTATAAACCTTATCTTTTTTCCTTTGTGTTATAGCCTTTCTACCATTGTTTACATATTTTAGAGAATTCATAAGTCTTCTTGTTAACCAAATACCTCTTCCATGTTTATACCCCTCTTCGTTATTGTCGTACATTTTTTGCAGCTTCACTCTATCTGTTGGTTCTGGAACTAGCTTCTCATCAAATCCATTTCCTTCATCTTCAATAACAAATTCGACGTATCTACAATTTATTGTATGTTCTATTGTTACTTTTTTTGATGGGTCCCCTGTATTACCATGCTCTATAGCATTTAGAATTAGTTCTCTAACCGCTAAAACTATTTTTTCTGACTCATCATAGTTGTAATCATACTCAAAAAGGTCATTTTTTATACAACTAATCTCTCTGTCTAAATCATCTCGTGTATAGAGATAGGTTGTATACTCCTTGCTCTCTTTTATCTGAAAGTATATTAGGCTTAAGTCATCGTCTAAAGAGTTATTACGTGTGTTCTCGAAGATAAAGTTCATAAACCTCTCATGGTCTTTCGTGAGGTTTTTACCCATTTGTGCCAACTCATTTTTTAGAATTTCATCTTTTGATCTATCCCAGATAGCATCTTTTATTTCAATAATAGCATCAGAGTAGTAGATTATAATATCATTAGGTTTAACTTTAAAACTCTTAACAACATATTGGCTTTCCGTATTATACCCTAAGTGCATACCCATAGCTCTTTGTAGGGGATATGCCTCCTTATTTCTTATTAGGTACGGGTGTTCTCCATTGGCACTACTGTAGAAGAATTTCATAGAAACAGGATCGTATATAGATACAAACATAACTGGAAATTGATCGGATGTTAGATAACCTGCAGCATCTATATTTACCATCTGTACAAAATTTGCCAGATATTTAGGATTATCTAAAAGGTAGAGATGTCTATCGCATATTGATTTTAATAGAGTGGCAAACATAGATGCCTCGAGACCATGACCTGTACAGTCGACCAATATTACAGCAAGATTACCTCTTACTGTTTTTATTATGTTAAAAAAATCTCCCCCCATCTCCTGGGATGGTTTATATAAAGCCCGTATATTTACATTATCTATACTTGGGATTTCCCGGGTGTATAGGAGTTGTTGAATCTCTTTTGCCCTTGCTATTTCCTCTTTTTGTAAATTTAACTGATATGCAAGCTTTTGGTGGATATCGATTATTCTGGTTGCAACCTTTAGTGTTATACTTAATGTATCTGGATCAATTGGTTTAGTTAAAAAATTATCTACTCCTGCGTCAAAGCCCTCATTAGAGTTTTCTTTATCCCTATTTGACGTTATCATTATTATATAAGTATAGTTTCCAGACTCTTTCTCTTTTTTCTTATTTTTTTTACTAAATCTATACCAGAGATTTTTGGCATTATCCAGTCTAGAAGTGCTATTCTTGGAGGATTATCAACTTGTAGTTTCTCCCATGCTTCTTCACCATTTATTGCCTCAATAACATTGAAGTTAAGCCTTTTTAAAATTCCTTTTAAGAGATTTCTAGAAGTTTTAGAATCATCAGCAATTAATATATCCATATATCTACTTCATTATATCCAAACTTTTTATTTTATCTAAAGTATTTATCCAGCATAACTTTAATTGGTCAAATGTATTCTTCAAAAAAACAGACTCTTTGTTAATAGAGTTTTCTTCTAATAAAAGTGATATCCGATAAAGCTCTATAGCTCCAGCTGATGCTGATGTTCCTTTAAGAGTATGGGCATTTTTTTTTATTGCATAACTATCCATATTTATAATTGATAGTTTTATAGATTGAATTATCTCCGGAGTCTCATCAAGAAAGTCTATTAGAATTTCTTTTGCAAACTCCGGATCATTTAATGTTCTATGTAGTAGACCTTCTAAATCTATTAATGTGTCCCTCATAACTATTAATTATAGTTACTTTTCTCCAAAATAACATTAATTAAATTATCTAAATGTTTATGTTCAACTAAAGGGTTCAAAAGTGTTAATTTTAGGAATACTCTACCATCAAAAATAGTTTGTCCAATTACAATTCCATCTCTATGTATCAACTCCCTTCTTATTCTCTTATTGATTGTATCTACCTGATCATCTGATAGTTTGTTAGTAGAATATCTAAAGACAACTGAACTTATTTCTGGTTTAGTAACAACTTGGAAGTTAGGGTTTGAGTCTACCATTTTGTAGAAGTAGTTAGCATTATTTAGGGTTTTATCTATTGTATCTGATAAACTCTTTTTTCCGAGAGATTGGAATAACATCCATACCTTTAGTGCATCAAATCTTCTAGTTGTTTGCATCGATTTACCTACTAGGTTGGTATATCCCTCTTCTTCATCCTCTTCTCTGTTTAAGTAGTCTGCATGAAGGGTTAAGTGGGAGAAGTTTGTTTTATCCTTTAGGAAGAAGGCACCACAACTAATAGGAAGTAAAAACATCTTATGAAAATCTACAGTTATTGAGTCACATTTGGAAATATGTGATATCTTTTCTTTATAAGTTTGGGACAGTATTAGTCCACTACCATAAGCTGCATCAGCGTGTAACCAGATACCAAACTCTTGGCAAATTTCACTTAATGTTTCTAAATCATCTATACTTCCGTAGTCTGTTGTCCCTACTGTACCAATAATAGCTACAGGTAGAAAACCTGATTCTAAATCCTTAATTATAAGATCTCTTAAAATTTCTGTGTTCATTTTTTGATCATTAGTTACAGGAACTTTTATTACAGAGTTATAACCTAAACCTAAAAGGTGTGCACTTTTTTCCACAGAAAAATGAGAAACTTCAGAGGTATATAGTCTAAACTTATTATACTCTTGTGGTAGACCTAACAATTTAACATCATGGTCTAATTTTGTATTACAAAACCAATCTCTAGCCATTGTAATACCCATAAGGTTTGATTGAGTTCCTCCAGAAGTAAAGATTCCATCTGAATCCTTAGGTAGGTTATAAATTTCACACAGTTGGTTAATTACATCTACCTCTATCTCTGTTGCTATAGGTGCCTGATCCCAGGAGTCCATAGACTGGTTTCCTGTAGCTAAAATAAGCTCAGAGATCAAACTCTCCATTAGAGGAGGACTATGTAGGTGTGCCATATAGTCAGTGGAACTTACTTTTAAAAGGTTAGGAAGAACTATTCTCTTAACCTTCTCTAAAACACTATCAAAACCAATACCACTCTCTGGTAATAGAGGAGTCTCTTTTATAAGCTCTTTTAGCTCCTGGGGTGTTAAGCCAGAATAAGCTCGTGAATCTGTATAAGAGTCAGCAATTGTATTTGCTGCTCTATTTACGTAATCAATAAATTTATTTTTATCATCAACATTGGAAGTTAAAAATAGATTATTTTGTAGCATATTCATCAACCTTTATCACCACGTCTTCAAATATTGTTAACATTTGATCAATATCTTTATCTGTAATATTTAAAGCGGTTAAAAATCTTATTACAGACCCATATCTACCACCTTTCTCAATTATTAACTTCTTTTTAAAACACTCTTTCTGGATTAATATAGCTAAATCTCCAGAGGCTGGTTTTGACCCAATATTATCTATATGACCCTGAGGGTCTACAATTTCAACACCAATCATCAGGCCTGTTCCTCTAATATCACCAATTATTGATACATTCTTTTTAAGGTCTCTTAATCGTTCTTGTATTGTCTCTCCCTTCTTGGTTACTTCCTCTAGGAATTCTGGAGTATTAACGTTGTCCATAACTACAGTTCCTGCAGACATAGCTAGTTGGTTTCCTCTAAATGTTCCGGCATGAGCACCTGGCTTCCATATGTCTAGATCCTTGTTATATATAACAACAGATAGTGGCTGAGAACCTCCTATAGCCTTTGATACTAGGATCAAATCGGGAACAATTTCAGAGTGTTCAAATGCAAAAAACTTTCCTGATCTTCCAACTCCACACTGAATCTCGTCAACAATTAGTGGAATTCCTAACTCTTTAGTCACTCTTCTAACTGTTTGGAGGAATTTTTTAGGAGCAGGTATTGCCCCACCTTCACCTTGAATAGGCTCTATTATTACAGCTGCAGGTTTAGTAATTCCACTCTCTGGGTCTTTTAAAGATTTCTCAAAAAAATGACATGCCGCATCAATTCCTGCTTCCCCTCCTAGGCCAAATGGACACCTGTATGAGTATGGGTATGGCATAAAATGAACACCAGGCATTAATCCATGTACATGGTTTTTAGCTGTTAGATTTCCTGTTAAGGACAGTGCTCCGTGGCCCATTCCGTGGTATGCACCACCAAATGCTATAATATTCTCTCTACCAGTTGCTGTTTTACACAGTTTTAACGCTGCATCAACAGCGTCAGTTCCTGATGGACTACAGAATTGTAATTTAACATTACCTTTTAGCTCATCTGGCAAAGTATTTATTAACTTTTCTACAAATTCATCTTTTATAGGGGTTGTTATATCTAGGGTATGTAGGGGAATCCCAGAGTTTATTAGTGATATCATGTTACTGTTTATCTCTGGATAATTATGTCCAAGAGCAAGAGTTCCAGCTCCGCATAGGGCATCAAGGTATCTATTACCTTCTACGTCTTCTACCCATGATCCTTCTGCTTTTTTTAATGATACTGGGAATTTTCTTGGGTAACTTCTAGCGTTAGATTCTGTAGAATCTTGTCGACTGATATAATAGTTATTAGTACACGTATTATCTAACATGTCTTTCCTCCGTTTAAAGGGAAAATCTACCTACTATGTAAGTGTAGCCGAATTATAGTTTAACATTTGTATTGGGACAACTATTTAATCTATAATTTTTATGAAATTCACGAAATTAATCTATATAACTCTTTTTCTAATGATAATAACTGTTGGTTTGACAAGTTTCTCTGTTTATATGGGGTTGAATTTGTAAATGTTTGTCTAATACTCACGGGTCTGTTTGATAAAACTATTATTTCGTCCCCTAATAATATCGCTTCGTGAATATCGTGGGTCACTAAAATAGCACTTCTTTTATCCTCTTTGCAAACTCTATTAAATGTTTTGAATAAATTTACCTTTAAAGCAAGGTCTAACCCTTTAAATGGTTCATCCATAAGTAGAATATTTGAAGGATAAGCAAAGGCTCTAGCTAAAGAGACTCTCTGTCTCATTCCGCCGCTTAACTCTGATGGAAGATAGTTAGAAAAACTCTGTAACTCTAACTCATTTATATAGTGCTCTATCCTCTCTTTTTTTATCTCTTGGGGAAGGTTATCCAAAACAAAATTAATATTCTCCTCTACACTCATCCAGGGCAGAAGCCTAGGGTCTTGAAAGAGATAACTTATTACTAAATCAGTTGAAATTTTTATATTTCCACTTGTTGGATGTAGTACGCCAGAAATCAAATTTAAAAGAGTTGTTTTTCCACAACCAGAAGGACCTAATAAAACTGTTACTATTCCCTTTTTAAAGTTTAAATTTAAGTTGTTATATATTGATAGATTTTCATATTTAAAACTAACATCCTTTAAATCTATCACTATTTTTTTCTCCTTTTTATCAGTTGGTTAAATAGATACTCTGTTCCTGAACTTAAAAGTATTGCTATTATTGTCCATGCAAATACTTCTTCTGTAATTAGATAAGATTTTGCTTCATTTAAACTAGTACCAACCCCCCACTTAGGCTGACTTAGAACTTCTGCTGCAATAATTACCTTCCACACAACTCCTAGGGATAGTGAGGCTCCTGCAATAATAAAAGGTACTATAGATGGGATGTAAATTTTGAATATCTGTTTTTTTAAAGGAATATTGTATACATTTGCCATCTCTAATAAATTTTTATCAACGGTAGTAATTCCCTCAATTATATTTCCACAAACAATTGGAAATGCCATTAGAAAGGCTACAAATATTGGTACATAATTAACATCGAACCAGATAAGTGCTAGTAGTATTACAGAGATAACAGGTGTTGACCTTATGACACTAATTATTGGGTTTATTAAGGCTCTAAAGGTTTTAAATATACCAGCAAGAACACCTATAAAAATTCCTGATATGTAAGAGATAATAAAACCTAAAAGTCCCCGCAGTAGGGTGTAAAAAAGCTTTATTAAAAAGTTTTGTGAAAAGAGGACCAATATTAGTGATTTTAAAACCGTAATAGGGTAGGGTAAAATAATTTCCGCAGCTATATAAACTGCGGATAAATGCCATATAAATATTAAAAAAGCTACCGATATTATAGTAATAATATATCGATTTTTAAACACTCTACTATTTTTCTTCCATATAAAAGTCAACGCTTGGTATTTTACCGCCAACAGACTTAACATCGTTATTAAACAGTATCTGGTAATATGAGTTTAGTTCATCCTTCCCATCAGTTGAGTTTTTGAATCCGATGTTTAGCCTAGGCATAGCCTTTGTTACAAGGGGTCCTGTTACTCCAAGGCCTACCTCGCTACCTTTTTGTCCCGCTTCCATAGGATTAGCTTTTACCCAATTTATTGAAGACTCAAGTTTTGTTAAAAACTCTGATACAAACTGAGGGTTGCTCTCTAGCAGACTTTTTTAATTACTACACAGGATAGTGGGTAAGATGAGTCACTGCCAGAGATTCTTGAGTACTCTTTTTGGAAGTCTAATACTACCTTCATTTTAGGGTTTTTTAATAAGACACTTGTAACAAGGGGCTCAGGTAGTATCCCTGTGTCAACTTTTCCAGCTATTAACATTGGCGCTAACTGGACGTGGTTATATTTAAAGTCTACATCAATATCACTATTTGGGTCTATTTTATTACTGTTTAGTAGGTGGTTAAATAGAAAACCAGGTGTTGATGATCTTGCTATGTTATAAACTTTTTTATCCCTTAAATCACTCCAAGAGTTAATATCATCACGGCTACTAACAACATATAGGGTTCCGTAACCTGTTATTGCACCTAATACGTAGTCAGGTTTTTTATTATATATAATTGCCGCCAGATTTGTTGGTAGTGCTGCAATATCATAGGAGCCAGATAGTAGCCCTGAAATAACCAGGTCAGGTGTATTTACAACTGAGTATTCAACCTCTTGTTTTCCATCGATATTATCATTGCTATGGATTAAGTTAACCATAGAAAGCCCTGTAGGCCCCTTTAGTGCAGCAACTTTTACAGATTCTATATCCTTAGAATATATACCTGTAGTCAGAGTTAAAAATAGTCCTAAAACAAATAAGATTCTTTTCATTTTTATTCCTTCTATTTAGTATATGTTTAATATATATAAATTTTTATAAATAAAAAAGGCTGTTACAATATAATATTTTTGCAACAGCCATATACGTATATTTTGGATATTATATTCTAAAAACTAGATTTGCTCCAAATGTTAAACCTATATCCTGAATATCAGGAGATGCAAAAGCAGCAAAGTTTAAGTCAAAGGATACTGGGCCTAGTCCGATACCGACTCCTAACATAGCTTTAAGATTTACAAGGTCTATGTTTTGTGGGTTTGTATATGGGAAGTTCATATCAGCTTTTTTAAACATTTCATCCATTAAGTTTGTAACTATTTTAGTTCCAATAGTTTCTGCAGAACTACCATCTAAGTAGAACTTAACATCAGAGTTTCCAAACTTAAGGTCGGCACCAACTCCAAGGTTTACATTTATCATTGATAGGAACCTTACTCCTGTGGAGATTTCCATAGGGATAGAAATTGCATTACTTTCTACAATAAATGTTCCTACATAGGTTCCTGGCTCTACTGTTATTGCTGCTTCACTTCCAGCCATATCCATTAATAGGGAACTTAGATCCGCTTGTACATTTATATCAAAAGAGTTGCTTATTACTCCTGTTCCAACACTAATACCGTTCCATCTAAAAAGAACAGGGATCCCCTTAGGCTTTATTAGTTGATAGTTTGCTGTTATTCCAAATATATTTGTAGAAACACTACCATTTAAATTGTATTCAGCTATAATATCTTTAGCTATATTAACGTTGTCGTATACTGGGTTATTTGCTACCTCAATTCCCAGTCCAATCTCAGGGGATATTTTTGCATTAGATGATCCAAAAACAACACCAGCATAAAGTCTGTCTACCAACCAGCTTAGATTTAACCCTAAACTACCACTAATTGCCTGGAGGGAAACACCAGCCTTAAAGCCTTCATTTTTAAGCTCTTCCATTAGTTGAGCCTCAGCATCGGCTGAATCCATTAGGGTAAAAATTGTACCAACAGTATCCATGTCTGATGCTATAGAACCTGTTACACCTAAAGACGCTGCAAATAGATTGTAACCCTGGTGACCATAAAGGGATGATGAAATAGAGGTCTGGGCATTGGCTTGACCAAATTTAGTTAGAGTATTTAATACCCCTTTAAGAGTGTTCAAACCTTCCATTATAGACTCTTCCATTGCAGGATCCGAAGAAAAAAGTTCCTCTGCAGCCATAATTGCAATAGATGATGCTATAGAGTCTGAAATTTCAGTTAATGTTGTTCCTGAGTCATCTATCGCCTGTCCTAGGGTAACTTTCCCATCAGCATCAGGTGTTGCATTTTTTACAGAATCTACAACATTAGTTGTTAAAGTCGCTTGCTCTTCAGTAATAACACCCTCTGCTACTAAGGTCTCAATCTGCTCATTAATAATTGAGCTTATTTGAGCTCCAGCTGTTAATGGTTCACCATTTTCATCTAGTATGGGCTCATTATTCTCATCTTTTAGTTCTGTAGTGTCGCTTAAAATGGCTTGGAATTGTGTAATATCTTGAGCCAATAGAGCGTCATCGTCACTTAGCATTTCTAATATTGTTGCCATATCGAGATCTTGAGCGCTTATTAAACTGAAAGACATAAAAAATAATGATATAATTAATAATATTTTCTTAATCATTCCTTGTCTCCTTATTATTTAATTTAATATTTCCTACCTCCATTATATACAATAAAACCCAAGTTTGCATAAGAAATGTTACTAAATCATAAAGAAATATCATTTATCTTATTAGTTTTATCCTTTAATAGTGTGGATTCGTAGGAGTCAATTAGTAGTAGACCACTAATATTAAATATGTACTCTTTAATACTGTCCTGTAGTTGTTGAAATAGTATTGGTGTTACAAAGGAGGCAGCAAAAACTACAGGGTTGCTTCTTTTAACTACAAGTCTTGTTGCCCAGTAGTAACTTTGAATGCTCTTTAAAACCCTGCTTCCATACTTAATCTTGGGAATATACTCTTTAAGGTTTTTGTCTACAACAAAATCTGATATATCAAATACAAATTTTACAGGAATTCTATCTAGGAGCTGTTTCGATGTAGGAATTAGGTATATATTTTTTAGTGAAACCGTTGTAACAAAATAGCCTAGCTCGAGAAACTCTTTTACTCGTAAATTGTAAATAGGTTGATTTGAGTTTGGAAAATAGACTTTTCCAATATTGTTAATTATTCCAAGAAGAGGTTTGAAATCAAAGTTGCTCTGCTTGTTATAGTTAAGTTCCGAATCAACAGTGTTTTTAAGTGTATTAGAGAGCCTTTTTAAAACTCTGTCAAATCGATCAACATCTTTAGTTGTCTTTTTACTTGGCATAATATGGGCTTCAATTAGACTTCTCTCAAGGCTTTTAAGAGCACCTTCAAGTTGTTTGGTAAAAATAAACCTATTATTGAACTCTGTAAAATTTTTCTCAATAATATTACCTTTTTTGATTATCTCTTTATGGCTAAATTGAAGTCTTTTATGCAGAGAGCTATTTCTATCAGAGTATAAATAGATAGTATAATATCCTACTTTTATTAAAATTAAACCGTAAATAAACCTTAAATATCCTTCAAATAGAGTGGAGTAGAGTAGGGAAAATATTAGTTGGGATATAATAATTGGAATCCCTAAAAAAGGTGTTAAAATAAGACGAAAAACCTTTGTTGTTATTCTGTACTTTTGCAAAATTCTTATTATTTTATTTTGAGTTATAAATTTAATAGACCTGTTAAGTTTTGTTATTCTTAGAAATAGGTTTACAGGTAGTCTTTCTAGGATTTTATAAATCCCAAGAATCTTTAAATCCTTATGGGCGTCATCAAATAGAAGGTATAGGGCCTCTAGGATTTTTTGAATTGAAAATTTAAGATTAATTTCATAGTTATTATCATCATTATAAATTTTTGTTATATCTACAAATAGTGTTTTTACCTGTTCTTTTAGGAATATAAAGTTGTACGAAATAACAAAAGGTGTTGTTAAACCCTTCCATGCGTGTTGTTTTAAATACTCAATCGCTTCTAAGTCTCGGTCATCTATCCAACCATCTTTTATGGTGGAAGTTAAGTCTTTAATATATTTTCTTTTTAATCTAAAAAGGATTATTGGAGCAATTATAAGTCTCATTATTATAGGGATTGCTATAATTGGTATAATTAATGGTAAAAACCTTATCAAACTATTTAACATGTAAGTTAAGTAAAACCTTCTTTATAGAGTCTTCTAAGGAGAAATCTGAAGTTTTAAAAATTACACCACCAGCCATCTCCTTGTGTCCCCCACCTGCCCCAATTGATTTTGTTATTACTCTAATTGCATCGGCAGCGTTCCAACATGGGTTTTCATTTCTAATAGATATAGAAATAGAACCATCATTATTAGCAAAGAGAATAGATAGCTTAATCTCCTGGGCGGAGAGGATAAAGTCTCCTAATATTCCCATTAAATTGGTTTCGCAGCCATTTTCAAAGTAGTGCCAAGCTATTCCGTCATCTGTACTTAAGGAGCTTATTGTTTGGTTAAAAAATTCAAAGTCGGAGAGTTGTATATTGTTTCTTAACAAGGTGTTTACTAACTCGTTATTGGCAAATTGGTATAGATAGTGATAAGCATCAACATCAACTTGAGTTACCTTTCTTGTTAATAAATCAGTGTCTCTGCTAATTCCAATTTTTAACGCTGTAGCACTGTTCTGGGGGATTGAGATGTTTTTATCCATAAAGTAAGTTGTAATTATTGTAGAGCAGGAGCCTCTCTCCTCATCTATCTGTATAAATGGAACATCATCTGGCTCTTTTACTATGTGGTGATCGATAACAGCTATTTCAAAACCTGGAAGATCCGTTACATTCTTACTCCACTTACAACCATCTACAATAACTATTAAGTCTTCTTTTAAAACCTCGATATCTTGGGAGTTGTAAATTTTTATATCGAGACTACTTATCATATTTTTTAAAGCGTCTCGTTGTATCTCTCCACAATAGACTATTGTAGAGGGGATATTAAATATTGAGAAAAAAGTTTGTAATCCAAATGCAGAGGCTATTGCATCTGGGTCTGGGAAATCATGGGTTTGAATAAACACTCTTTTTTCGCTTTTTATTAACTCTTTTATCAATTTATCGATCATAATATCGTTTATTATATCAAAATTCTGTTAATAGTTTCTATAGTATCGCTTATGGGTCTTGCAGAAAGAGGGCTGTAAATGTATAATCCGAAATACTTTACATATATATATTTAGATTTTTATTAAATCGAATAAGATAAATAAACGAGAGGTTGTGTTTTAAAATGGCATATGAATTAAGTAAACTTAGAAATATCGGAATCAGTGCACATATCGATTCTGGTAAGACAACGCTTACAGAGAGAATTTTATTTTTCTGTGACAAGATCCACGCTATCCACGAAGTAAGAGGAAAAGACGGTGTTGGTGCAACAATGGACTCCATGGAGCTTGAAAAAGAGAGGGGTATTACAATTGCTTCTGCTGCAACAAGTGTTCAATGGAAAGATACTCCAATTAATATTATTGATACTCCAGGACACGTTGACTTTACAATTGAGGTAGAGAGATCTCTACGTGTTCTTGATGGTGGTATTTTAGTTCTTTGTTCAGTAGCTGGTGTTCAATCACAATCAATTACTGTTGATAGACAGTTAAAAAGATATAAAGTTCCTAGAGTTGCATTTGTTAATAAGTGTGACAGAACAGGAGCAAACCCATATAAAGTTAAAGATCAGTTAAGAGAGAAGTTAAACTTAAATGCTGTTATGATCCAAGTTCCTATAGGTCTTGAAGAGAAACACGAAGGTGCTATCGACTTAGTTGAAATGAAGGCATACTACTTCGACGCTGACGAAAGACACGGAGTTAGAGTAGAAGATATTCCTGCTGACTTACTAGATGAAGCTAACGAGAAGAGAGAAGAGTTATTAGACGCTGCTTCAATGTTCGATGATAATATTATGGAATTAATGATGGAAGGTGAAGATGTTCCTTCTGATATGTTAAACGCTGCAATTAGAAAAGGTGTATTAGCATTAGAGTTATGTCCAGTATTTGTTGGTTCTGCATATAAAAACAAAGGTGTTCAAGCTCTATTAGATGGTGTTACTAACTACCTACCTTGTCCTACTGATGTTGAAAACGTTGCTTTAGACCTAGATAACGAAGAGAAAGAAGTTGTTCTTGAGTCTAAAGATGATGCAAAAACTGTTGCATTAGGTTTTAAACTTGAAGATGGTCAATTTGGACAGTTAACTTATGTACGTGTATACCAAGGTATGCTTAAAAAGGGTGGAGAACTAATCAACGTTAGAACTCAGAAGAAGTTTAAAGTTGGTCGACTAGTAAGAATGCACTCTAATAACATGGAAGATATTACTGAAGCTCAAGCTGGGGATATTGTAGCCCTATTTGGTGTTGAGTGTGCTTCTGGTGATACATTCTGTCACCCAGACTTAAACTACTCATTAACTTCAATGTATGTTCCTAATGCGGTTATCTCTCTATCTATTAACCCTGTTGATAAATCCGCTTCTGACAAAATGGCAAAAGCATTAAATAGATTTACTAAAGAGGATCCAACATTTAGAACATTTGTTGATAAAGAGTCTAACGAAACTATCATCTCTGGTATGGGTGAGCTTCACTTAGAGGTTTATATCGAAAGAATGAAGAGAGAGTACGGTGCAGTTGTTGAAACTGGTGCTCCTCAGGTAGCTTATAGAGAGACTATTACTCAGCCGGCTGAGTTTAACTATACTCATAAAAAACAATCTGGTGGTTCTGGTCAATATGGTCGAGTAGCTGGTATTATGGAGCCTAATACAGAAGAAAACTATACTTTTGTAAATGAGATCAAAGGTGGATCTATTCCTACAGAGTATATTCCATCTTGTGATAAGGGTTTCCAAGACTCTATGACTAAGGGGCACTTAATCGGTTTCCCTGTTGAAGGTATTAAAATGACTATTAACGATGGTCAATATCACCAAGTGGATTCATCTGATAAAGCTTTCCAAATTGCAGCTAGAGGTGCATTTAAAGAAGCTTATATGAAGGCAAACCCATGTATCCTTGAACCAATTATGAAGGTAACATTAGAAGGTCCTGCAGAGTTCCAAGGTAACCTATTTGGTTTAGTTAACCAGAGACGTGGTATGATCCTAGGTTCATCTGAAGAGGGAAGTAGCTGTGTTGTTGAAGCTGAAGTTCCATTAAGTGAAATGTTTGGTTTCTCAACAGTTTTAAGATCTTCAACTCAAGGTAAAGCTGAATTCTCAATGGAAGTTGCAAAATATGCACCAGTTCCAAAGGGTATCTCTGATGAGTTAATGAGAAAATACGAAGAAGAGAAAAAATCTAATAACTAGGTTTTATTTTTTAGATATATAAGGACACTCTCGGGTGTCCTTTTTTTTATTAATCTTTTAATTTTAGAGTATAATTAAGTATGACTTTTAAATTAAAAGGCCTTATCATCCCTATCTTTGTAATGACTTCACTCTCTTGTAACTCTATACATAGTAGTTTTATGTTAAAAAATACAACATATATCAAAATATCCAAATATGAGAACTACTATGAGAGAACACCCTACACAGAAATTTATATTCGGGATAGAGAGAGTATAGATAGGGTATTAAGCTATTTAAAGTTTATAGATGCTAATAGTATTGAGATTAAGGATAGTCACGACTTTTTATCAACAAGGACTTCTATTGATTTTATTTTTAAAGATAGAGTAAAGCAAATAAGTATTATTGGGGATAAGATAGAGATAGGTGATTACAAATATGCAAGGGGGCTCTCTTATTTTAAAAAGAGGTTTGTAAAACTTATTAATAGTTTTTAAAGCAAACCTAGTTAAACTTTTATGTTAAAAGTAGTAAAGTATTTTTTATATGAAAAAGACATTAAGACTTATCCCATTATTTATATTATATATAGCTATACTCTATTTAAGTTTAAAAACACCTTCAGGTAAGCCTCCTATTATTAACAATATTGATAAATTATACCACTTTATCGCCTATGGGACCCTTGGTTTTACCATATGTTTTTCTATTTTAAATAAGAGAATCTCCTATGTTATTTTAGTTTTTAGTCTAATTTTTGGATTGACTATCGAATATATACAGGGAACTCTACCCTATCGGGATATGTCTATTGCCGATGGTATTTCAAATACTCTAGGTTTAATATCTGGTACAATTTTATATAAAAGATTAGAAGGTTTATTAAGAAAATACCTTAGTTTTATCTATTAAACCACTCATGATTACCATGATCTAATAGTTTCACTATAAATTTATTACCCGTTAATACAACTATATTATCGGTAACCTCCAGGTTAAATGAATCCCCAGGTTGTATTACGGGGAATGGCATAACTTCTAATATATTAGGATTCCATTTTCTATAGATAATAGTAAATAGACCCTCACCTTCCCCTAGTCTCAATGTTAATAGAGAGTCATTTATCTTTTTTAAAAGATCCTCACTATTTTTACCATTTATTATATAATCACTCTTACTTTCTACAATAGTTATTATTGATTTTTGTTGTTCATACTCTAGTTCTTGTATAAAAAACAGCTCATCTATTTCTAGTTTTGGGAATTTTGTGCTTAACTCCTCTTCTAATAAGTTAATACTATTATCACTAAGTTTATACTGTATATAGTTTTTATCTGTATCTAAATTTTTAACAAGGTACGCCTTACTAATAATATTTGGTATATAGTTAACTTTTTTATTGGTAAAATATTGAATTTCAAAAAGTCGGTAATTTACTGTCCCTGTAGTTTCATTTTGCACAGATAAGCAAGAAGATAATAAAAAAAGTAGTAGTAGTATTGTAAAGTATCTCATATATTTAATTATGGTTAATTTACATCTATTATCAATCTATTAATACTTTGAATTTATATTTATTACGTATTAAAATGTCTTCATATGAAAAAAAAGAAATTTGGTACATTCGAAGGTGTATTTATTCCAAGTATTGAGGCTATCCTAGGTACAGTTCTCTTTTTAATACTTCCTAAGCAGGTTGCTGAAACTGGGCTAATAAAAATGATAATTATAATATTGTTTGCCCATACAGTAACAATTTCTACAGCATTCTCTCTGTCTGACTGTGCAACAAACCTTAACAAGATAGGTGCAGGAGGGATGTATGCCCTGGTTAGAAAGTCACTAGGTATTGCGTTAGGTGGAAGTATAGGTATACAGTTATATTTGGCCCAGGCGGCTTCTATAGCCTTTTATTCAACGGGTTTTGCAGAACCATTACAACCAATAATCGCCTCAAGCCCCTATTTCTCCTTTTTTATCCAAATGTTTCCTGATGCACAAAGACAACAGCAAATAATAGCATTAGCTATATACATTGTATTTTTTGTTATTGTGTTTATTGTAGCTGATTTTACAATAAAACTTCAAAAAGGCATTTTAGTAATTCTTTTTATGTCTGTAATATCTATATTGATATCCCCCATTTTTGGTGTCTCATCATCTGTTTTTACCGGTAGTATAAACTTTTTGGGTACAGGTGGGTCTGGTTTAATTGTTTTGGTTTTAGTATTTACAACTTTTTTCCCCGCAGTAACAGGAATTGGAGCTGGTGTAGGAATGAGTGGGGATCTTAAGACTCCTCAAAAAAGCATAGTTACTGGAACCTTTAGTGCCATTTTTATTGGTCTTATTGTTTACCTATTATCAGCTTTTACATTTTCATTAATGGATCCAGATCTATTAATAAACAACCCGTTAACCACAGTTTTAGGTATTGAGAGTGGTTCTATTACTGCTGTATTGGTTTTTATTGGAATCCTTGTGGCTACATCCTCTAGTGGTTTAAGCTACTTTATGACAGGTCCTAGAACTCTATTTGCTATAATGGATGATAACTTGCTTCCTAAAAAAATGAACTTCTTAAAAAAAGATATTTTTAAAGGGGGAAGTGAGCCAAGAATTGCTGTCATTTTGACAGGATTATTAGGTGCCGGTGTAATTTTTAGTGGTGGAACTGAGACTATTTCTGCAATTGTAGGTATTGCCTTTTTAGCTGTTTATGGATGGATTAATCTTGCCGCATTTTTAGAGAGAGTTTCAAGAAATCCAAGTTTTAGACCCGCATCTAAGGGGCATTGGCTTATATCTTTATATGGTTTTCTTGTATGCTCCATTGTTATGATAATATTTAATCCACCTGTAAGTATTTTTATAGGTTTAGGAATAGGCTTTTTCCAGATTATTCTATTTTTATTAATACTTAAATATAAATCAAAAAATAAAGTAGAGGGTGTTTGGTGGGGAGTTATCTTCTCGTTAGCTGGCTTTTTAACTAGTAAATTAAGAAGAATAGTTCAAGGTTCTAAAAACTGGAGACCTGTTGTTAAGGTTTTTGCTTTTGGTGGGAATAATGATGATGTAAATAATGCGGTTTTACGCATTGGAGAGATGATTGCAAGTTATCAAGGATTGGTTACATCCCACTTAATAACAACAAGTAGTAATGATGTACTAAAAGAGGTTCGAAGAGGGCTTGAGGAGCCTGTACACAGGGTTCTTGTTAATAATAAAAGTGAGCTAACTATGGCTGTTAATAGTATTATACAATCTGGAGACTATAGTAATATTAGTACCAATAGTGTTCTACTCCAGTACGATAATAAAATAAACTGGGAGAGTGTTATAGACCAAGTTGTTAATAAATCCCAGATGAATTTAATGTTATACAAGGATAATCCATACTTCTCCTGGAAATCGGCACGGAATGTATATACTGACTATAATATTGATGTTTGGTGGCGTGGTACAGCTAATGGTAATTTAAGTGCATTAATATCTTATATTATTCATAGATCAAATCTTGCAGGAAAAATTAAAACTAATGTTAGAATTATAAGAAAAATTGATGGGGATGATCAGATGTCTCAGGCAAAAATTGATTTAGTGACACTAATTACAAAAGCTAGGTTAACCGGATCTCCTTTAATCCTCCCAAGGGATAATAGGGATATTCTTGAAACTATTAGAGACGTATCTAAAGATGCCAACTTAATAATGATAGGCCTTCCAGATTCTAAAAAGGAGACAATGGAGAAGAGAAATATTTTCCAAAATATGCTCTATAGCTTTGAGAAACAGGTTGATGCATTTGATTCACTACCACCTGTTCTCTTTGTTAAGGCATCCCATCAGATTAATTTATTAGAAGAGTAGCTCTTTTAAGTAGTCCCTTCCATTGTGGATTCCCCATAACCACTGCTCTTTATCCCCTATGATTGTTGCCATAATAAGGGCTTCATCATAGGTTATCTCTTTAGCTTCTGGTCTTAGAATATTCTCTGCAGAGTGAATTCGAATAACATAGTTTTCCAAATAGTGATTTTTCACACTCTCTAAAACTTCCGGAAGGTTTTTATAGTGATTTTCTATTACACTTATTATCTCATCGGTTGGTTTTTCCACAGAGAAACTAAAGGATAGAAATAAGTTGTCATCCTCGATTGTATAGACATTCTCAAACTTGGAAATTTTAATAAAACCTACTTGAACAGAGTTTTTTCCCTGAAGCATACTCTCTAGGTTGTTTACAGTTGTTGAACTTAATACAACTCCTGTAAGGAAATTATACTCCTGCTCAGCCTTTAAGGTCTCGAATCTAACAAAAACAGACTCTTTTATAGAGAGTAGCATGTCCCTATCCTCTGATCTACCGTATAGTCCATTATCATGGGTTTGATAAATTTCTACAAATGGCTCATCTAGAGAAAATATATTTATTGATATAGTTAATAGTATTAATATTAAAAAAGGTTTCATAACATAATAATCTATGGTTTTTCTTCCATAGTCAAGTTTATTTAAACTCTATATTTTCCCAGCCTAAGGATGAAAATATCTTGTCTAAAAATATTTTATTTGACTCTGTAGAAGAGGTTAGTAGACCTCTATCAATAATTCTATCCTGAATTCTAGGAAGTATTAGGGTTATTAAACTCTTCCACTGACCAGGAGTTAGGTCTATTTGTGGGTAGTTGTCTTGGCTAAGTTCATCTAGAACTTCTAAATTGATAATTTCACTTTCTGGTTCATTTAAAATTAATCTTCGGTTCACCTCGTTTGCATTTATTATTGGGTTTTGAAGATATCTCTTTATATCAAAACCAGCTGTAGCTTCAACTTGTATTATAAAAAAGTATTTATCCCTGCTTAAGTCTATTCCTATATCTTTACACTCATAAAAAAATCTCTATTTACTCTCTCTGAATCAGAGAGGAATTTACTGTTTTTATATAGTATATTCCCCCAGTTAGGGTCACCAATTAAAAAATCATAGGGGAATAGGGCTTTGTAGGAGTAACTTGTACTTTTAAACCATGAAGTTTTTATGGTTTGAATACTCTGCATACTCCTAAGGGTTAGACTCTTCCTTTGAAAGGGGTTTATGTTAAGGTCTTGTAGACTTGGAACAGTTAAAAAGAGAATAATAACAAAGATTATTATTGAGGTTGAAATAAGGTATTTTTTCAATTTAAACTCCTTAATACACTATTGGAAAATTCAACTTCAACAGCTTCTCCTGAGATCTCTAGAAGGTTTTTTAAAAGTTCCTTAGCACTACTTTCACTCTCATAAAGTAGACGTTTTATACTTTCACCCTCTATAATACTCTGTTTGGACTCTTGTATAAGCAGGAAATAATCATCCTTATTAAGGGTAGAGAACCTCTGTTTAGTAAAGTACTCTTTAATAGAGGTATCATCTGCATCAATGGAAAAAATTTCAGCCTTAGGCAGGGTTATGAGTTTATAACCACTTTTATTTGTAACGGTATAACCTTTATTTATATCAATACCCGCTGTAATTGTATAATCTAATGCAAAGAGAAACTCTTTATTTGCCAAGGGAATCCATAAAAAATCCTTAGTCTCTTTAGAGTATATTACTTCCCTGTATATCTGCTTTGCAGTAACCAGCTGCTGAAGTTGTTCAATTTTACTAAATATTAGATCCTTACTTCTTTTCTCCCTATAACTTTTAACTCTTAAAGTTACAAATATTATAAGGAGTATTATAGATATAGTGATTATTATTATGTGAATCTTCTTCATTTTATTAAGTATAACCGATTATTATTAGAATGAAATCATCTTTTTTATTCTAATTATTTAATAGTAGGCTTAACTCTTGGCTATGGCTTGAACTCTTTTTAAAAAGTCGTTCAATAGAAGCTATTGTCTCCCTCAAATTCTCTATCTGTTCTTCTTGGGATTCTATTAAGATAAAGGTCGATTCTAACATATCTTTAAACTTAATAAGTGTATTTTGAACATCATTATTTATACTTTTATTTGACTCTGATAATATTTTAATCGTAGAAGTCTCATCTACTAGGGTTTTTATAGAGGCTAAAAGAGAAGCGGTCTCTTTATATTGGTCTTCAATATTTAGTCTAGTAATATCCATTAAACTAGAGCTACTTAAAGCTTCATCAATTATTGCAAAGAGACCTCTTTCTACTTGGATTGAGAGGTCTGAAGTCTCTTGTATCGCTTTACCCATTGCAGCTAATTTTTGACTACTTGTTTCAACCTGGGTTTTAGATTGGGAAGAGAGATTTCTTACTTCATTTGCAACCACAGCAAAACCCTTTCCTGCATCCCCAGCATGGGCAGACTCTATTGCAGCATTAACTGCTAAAAGATCTGTCCTTTCAGAAATATCCATTATACCTTCTAGGACATCACTTATCACTTTTGCATGTTCCTGTATTGTTTTAACAGCATTAGAAGAGTTAATTATTGTTGCCTTATTACTCTCTGCAATAGAGCTTAGGTTGGAAGATTTTTTATGGGTATCATCAATATTCTTCTGATTTTTATTCATCTTCTCGGTTATAGTATTTAATGTCTTTTCTATATTGATAGCGAACTCTGTTTGGCTAATTACAGCTTCTAAAATTTCATCTATAGAATTTCCTAACTGAATTTTTATTACAGGTAGGGTTTTCTCTATATTGCTTACTTGCTCTTTAATCTCTTTTGTTACTTTTTTATTTGTAGAACTGTTTTCAGTTATTATCTGTGTTGATTGGTTTATCTTCTCTTTTAGATCTAATTCTGACTCTTTTATAATTGATGTGATTGTTTTAATTCCTTCAATCATTTCAATTTGGCTACTGTTAATTTTTTTTATGTCCTCTGCCTGTTTTTTGCTCTTCTTTGCTATTTTATTCTGTTCGTTAGTAATATTTAAGAACATGGCTAAAATGTAGATTATAAAACCGTAGGGAATAAGGTAGGTGTATGGAATCTCGTTTATTACTACATATATAAGATCATGGAATATTGTTCCTACAAATAGTAGGAAAGCCACAAGAAGAATTATGATATCCCTTCTTTTTGTCTTAATTGATGCAACAACAGTAATAAAAAGGGTTGTTAATACCACTATAGGGAAGTAGTATCCAGTCATAATAGATAGTATATTATCCACAGCAAATCTGCTTTTTTGCATTATAACTATAATAATAAAAACTATGGAGAATATAGATGTAGAGTATATTAATGTCTTTTTAAATCTTTTGGTATTTGTATACTCTATTACAAAATTCATTAAAAAAGTTACGGCTAACAAGAAACCAATTTTACTAATTTTCATAATTGTTAGCTCATTTACAAAGTTATATGCTAGTGAAATCTCTGCATAGGCTAACATTAGTGAAAAGTTTAGTAGTGAAAAGAGTATGAAACTGAATTTTTTACTATCCGCAGTAATATATAGAAACAAGAAGTATAAGGACATTAAAAATCCAATTACACTAATTGCTCGTATTAGGTAAGAACTGAAAAAGTTTTTCCAGAAATTTGCCCGTGAAACTTCCTGGTATGTAGATACTACCAGGTTCTTAAATGGAACAAGATAGCCATAGGGGTAGATCTCTACAGTAATCTGGTTTCCACTTTTTTTTAGTATATTTGGTGAAATAAGTTGGGCATCAGAGGTAAATCCATTGGCAATTGGTCTATCTTCAATACTCCCTGATTGAAGTATAAGATAGTTGTTTATATAGACTCTTACTGGATATGGAGTTGTTTCAATTGATAAACCTAGTAGTTTGTTATTTAACTCACTTGGTACGTTAAAACTGTTTTTTAAGGTTATCATTCTATTAAAATTTGACTTATCCCCGCTGAAGCTTATTCCATCCCAGTTTTGCCAGTTTTGCCAATTTGTTTCCAGGTATTTCCCTGGGTTTAGTTCAGAATAGTTTATTTTATACTGGGAATCTATTAGGTTTTGTGACCAAAGATTAGTTGATATTATTAGTAATATTAGAATTATATACATATTTTTTTTCATACTATATATTATACATGGTGAGGCGTTGATACAAGCTAATTTTTTAATTTCCCGGGAGGGTTATTCCCGGTACTATTTTCTATTTAAGGCAGTCTAAACCAATAAGTATTGCCTTATACTCATTTCCTAGGTTTACTCCAAATTCGTTTACAATTTTTTTATTTTTAACAGCTTCAACTACGTCTGCAAGAACTAGTTTTAACTCTTCTAAAAGCTCTGGACAAAACTGGGGCTCTTTTATTAGAAGTTCAGCAACCATACCCTTACTTAAAAGAATCACTGCTTCTAGTCTTTGAAAGTCTGAATTAAAACCAAACCCTGCAAATTTTTTGGAGACTGCGTACTTCATTCCATTTTTAAGAGCTTTATCAGCACCACTAATCTTTGAATACTCATCTGGGAATTTTTGTTTAAAAAGAGAGAGAGCAGCAACTCCAAGATAGGTTGGAAAAAAGTGGAAGTCTACCTCTTCGTCAACTGGGGTATTTTGTGGCTCAGGAGAGACACTCCATGAGTTTTTTACAATATCCTCTTCTCTTTGAAGCTCCACTAAGGAGTTCATATATATAATTAAATTATCTATTGTATACTTCTCATTTGGAATTTTATCTTCTTTTAAGTAAGTAACAACAT
Source organism: Thiospirochaeta perfilievii (assembly GCF_008329945.1). Taxonomy (NCBI): domain Bacteria; kingdom Pseudomonadati; phylum Spirochaetota; class Spirochaetia; order Spirochaetales; family Spirochaetaceae; genus Thiospirochaeta; species Thiospirochaeta perfilievii. The sequence continues at coordinate 2,015,144 of NZ_CP035807.1, forward strand.
CCTTCATTAACCCAACAATGGCGCCCTGATTCTCAAAGTCCATATCTTCACATACTCTAAATTTATCTAATACATATAACATGGATTTATTCTATATAATTTTATAAAATAAAAAAAGGTGTAGAGTAGCTCTACACCTTATATCGTTAAACCTTTAGTGGGAATCCCTCTTTTTCAAGGGTTTTTAGAAGTTTATCCTCTAAGCCCTTAATAAGTTCTCCATCTAATGTTTTGTCCTTATCATGGAAAACAATACGTATTGTAACACCTTTTTTATCACTATCCTTAGGTGTAAATACATCTACAACCTTTATAGACTCAATCTCCTTTGATCTAAGTTTTTTGGCAGCACTTACAACATCAGCAACTGGTGTTTTAAGGTCAGCTTCAACGGTGCAGTCAAAAGTAGATGAAGGGAATTTAGATAGTGGTGTATATTTTGTTTTATCCTTAAGTGGTTTATCTTGAATATCTGTTAAATCTAAAACAGCTAAAACAAGATTTCCCTTAATTTTGAAATTTCTTAAAATTATTGGATGAACAGTAAAAATTGTACCAGAAACCTTACCCATAACCTTAATATCTAACTGCTCTGTGGGGTGTATCCCCTTCCAGTTTGTAGGAAGTAGAGGTGTTGGGAATTTAGGATTAGCCTGTTCCATTTGATACGGAATCTTTGTAAAACTCATCATGCTCTCAAAAACATTTCTAGCTTCTAAAAATCGAGACTCTTTTTTATCGAAGTAGGCTAAAACTACCTGGGTTCTCTCTTCTGAGAATGTTTTATCATTTTCTAGGTAAGCCCTACCGTGTTCAAACATACCAAACTTACTATAATGTTTCTGGTTAAGGGCTACTGACTCTAGGATGCTAGGAACCAATGATGGACGCATTCTTTCCCTATCTGTACTCATTGCATTTGCAAGAACCAGGTTCTGGTTTAGTGTATCCCATTCCGCTCTCTCTAGTAATTTCTTACTAATTAGTGGGCTTGTCATTATCTCTAATGATCTTCCCTGTAGAACTAAAATATCTTGAATTTTTCTTTGTAAAACCTTAGCAGAGGATAGTCTTACTGCAGATGTTTCATTTAATGGGGAGACTGGAACAATATTATCATAGCCAATAATTCTACCAATTTCTTCAATAATATCACACTCAAACTCTATATCCTTTGTTGCCCGATATGATGGAACTAGAACACTTAGTTTTTCCCCACTACCGGTAACTTTAAAGTCTAAACTCTCTAGTATTCCAGTAATTTTTTCAGAAGTAAGCTCTTCTCCTAATACCGAGTTAATATGGGAAACAGTAATATCAATGTTTAAGTCGTCTTTTTTTATTATACCATCAGATTGAATATCTCCAACTACCTTTGCATCTGGGTTTAACTCTAATACTAACTCTAATATCCTTAGGATTGTTCTCTCTGTCATAGTGGTATCTAGACATTTTTCATAACGTTGTGAAGAGTCTGTTCTTAAACCTAACCTTGTGGATGTCTTTCTTACTTCAGCATCCTGCCAGTTTGCAGATTCAATAAAAATCTTAGTTGTATTCTCTGTAACTCCACTCTCAAGGCCTCCCATAATACCTGCTATAACTAATGGCTTTTTAGAGTCACAAACTACAGTATCTTTAGCTAATAATTCTCTCTCTTCTTCGTCTAATGTTACAAATTTTTGATCCTGGCCAGCTGTTCGAATGATTATTTCACCACCTTCAATTTTATCAAAATCAAATATGTGGTTTGGCATACCAAGTTCTAACATTACATAGTTGGAGATATCTACAATACTATTTATAGATCTAACTTCACACTCCTGAAGTCTCTGTTTTAACCATAAAGGACTCTCTTCTACTTTGATTCCTTCTACAGTTAAGCCCTTATACCCTAGGCAGTTTGTTCCCTCTTCTACTTTTACTGTAACAGGAGCAGTCTCATCTGTCATTTTAGATTTGATCTGCTCTATCCACTGTGTACCAAAAGAGTCTTTTAAGGGGGTGTTAAAAACAGCAGAAAACTCCCTTGCCATTCCATAATGCCCCCAAAGGTCAGGTCTATGGGTTATTGATTTATTATCTATATCAAGAATTAAATTCTGTTTAACTTCTAGGTATTCTCCAAGAGTTTTGCCAACTGGAGCATCATTAGGAAATACTTTTAATCCTGAGTCATCAGAGCCAATACCAAGTTCTGTCTCACTACATAACATCCCTTCACTCATTATTCCTCGAATTTTTTTAGGAACAAGAGTAAAACCGTCAGGGAATGATGTGCCTATAGGAGCAAATGGTACTTTAATTCCTATTTCTACATTAGGAGCACCACAAACAACCTGTTTAATATCCAAGTCGTTTGTTTTAAAAGTAACTAAATTTAGGTGATCAGAGTCTGGGTGTTTCTCTTTTCCTACAACCTCAACTATAGAGACTGAGTTTAGTAGTTCTCCTGTTTTCTCCACACCTTCAACTTCACATGTTGCAAGTGTAAATTTCTCTGATAACTCTTTATCACTTATATCTGGTAAATTAACAAAATCTTTTATCCAATCAATTGAAATTTTCATGTTTTCGCCCCTTAATACTCTTTAAACTGTTCGCTAAATCTAAGATCACCACTATGAATATGCCTAATATCATCGATCATATATCTCATCATAACTAATCTATCTAAACCTAAACCAAAGGCGAAACCATTATATTTAGTTGTATCTATACCACCAGCTTCTAAAACTTTAGGGTGGGTCATACCACATGGTAGTAGCTCTACCCAACCAACCTGTTTACAAACGGAACAACCCTTACCTTTACAGATAAGACACTCTATATCTAACTCAAAACCAGGCTCAACAAAGGGGAAAAATCCCGGTCGTAACCTAACGTTAATATCACTTTTAAAGATTTCAGAAAGAAGTTTTTTCATAAAGAAAATTAGATTTGCAGTTGAGATATTCTCTCCAACCATCATACCTTCTAATTGGTGGAATACCATCTCGTGGGAGGCATCCATGGTTTCACATCTAAAAACTTTTCCAGGACCAACAAATTTAAATGGAGGTTTATGACTCTCCATTCCTCTAACTTGAATAGTTGATGTATGAGTTCTAAGTAGGTGTTCCATATCTTTAAACCAAAAAGTATCCTGCATATCCCTTGCTGGATGGTTTTTGGGAATATTAAGTGCTTCAAAGTTATGAAATTCATCTTCGATATGAGGACCATCTAAAATTTCAAAACCCATAGAGATAAAGATATCTTCGATCTCTCTTTGTACAAGAGTTACTGGATGATAACCTGCAGCATTTAAACCATTCTCTTTTATAATGTCATTTAAAGTTATGTCCTGCCAGTTTTTCTCTAATTTAGCATTTATCTCTTCTATTTCAATTAATGCAACTTTTTCATCGATAGCTTTAAGGATTGCTTCCTTTATGGTATTGGTTTTTGCTCCAACTGTTTTACGCTCTTCGTTTGTTGCATCTTTTAATGATTTTAATATTGAACTAACTTTTCCTTTTTTTCCAACATACTCTGCTTTTAAGTCAAATAACTCCGGTTTAGTTATAACAGCAGAAAGGGCAGTTTGGAATTCAGACATTAAATCATCTAATTTTTCTAACATAACATTCCTCATAATTCATTAATATAAGCTTAAATTCATACCTTTTATAGGAGATTTATGCAAGGATTTTACCCATAAATAGGACAGAGCCTTGATTGTTGTCAAGAATCTGATTTTTTATCACATTAAAGCCGTTTTTTTTATAAAAACTGAAAGCAATCTCATTATCTGCCATAACTCCTAGATGTACACCTTTTATTCCACTCTCAATTAACTTGTTCTCCATAGACTCTATAAGTTTTGTACCAACTCCTTTACCTCTGGTTTTAGAAGTTAAATTAATGTGGAGATGGGCTGGGTACTCCTCTAAAAGGTTCTCTAAAACTGTTATAGTTCTAATAATATTAATACCTGATTTATTGTAATACAGCTCCTCTTGTTTTTCTGTATTTGGAGTAGAAACTATATAGCCAATAATTTCATTATTATCCTCCGCCACAAAGCAAAAATCAATAAAGTTTTCCACATAGTTTGTAACCCATCTGTATGTAAAACCCTTTTTGTCTTCTACATTTAAAAGAGAGCCAGTTCTGGTATTAAAACATATCTCTTCTAAACTCTCTCTATCCTTTATTTCTGCATTTCTAATTATCATTCTATTATTATATATTTTTTATTCTTCTTGATAAGGAATAAATAAAGGAATAAGATTTAAAAATGAAAAAAATAATATTAATAAGTCTATTAATTACGACATCTTTTTTAGGAGCAAAGGGAATTCTGGACTACCCCTTATCAAATACTGAAAAACCCCTCTATTACACAGGGGATGTTTCTATCTCTACAACATCAATATCCTGGGGTAAACATCAGAATTTATCCATATCCCCAAACTATTTTGATTCATTCGGGCTACTTTCTAATATTACTAGTAAAAAGGAGTCTCTTGGATCTATATTTAAGTATGAGAATAGTGTTGATATCTCTCTATTAGATCCATCTGTTAACTTCTCTTCTAATGATCTCTTTTCCAACTTTAAGCTTCAGGGTAATTTTGGTTTAGGGTACAATTTTAAATTTGATTCTCCTATAACGGGTTTAAGTTTTGATATTGGTCCATATGTAAAGCTCGACTCCCTAATCGGTTATTATGCGGGAATCGATAATATAATGATGCAGTCTCTATTTGCCTTAAACAGTGGTTTAGATGGGAATATAACTTACAAGTTATTGGAAACAGTACGGTTTGGTCTCGGTTATTCCACATTTATATTTGGGGTGGATTATGGAAGAAACGGATATAATAAAGATTTTCTTCCAGAGGTTCAAGTCTCAACATTTGGTAACTATTGTGATATGAAGTTAACCCTTTATGGAGAGTTAGATATATCTAGAACAGAGAGTTTAAAGTTAGAGTATAAACACTCTGTTTTTTCAGTTTTTGATGATAACAATAAAGTTATTAGTGGGGAGAATAGTATTGGTATCTCTGTTGTTAAAAGGTTGGTAAGGTAACATGAATAAAATTATAACTTTTTTAGCTGTTCTTTTAATACTATCATGTAATATTCCTTATATCGATAATGAATATGACTCTGATCATATCTCAACTTTTAATTATTTTTGTGATGAGTTAAAGAATCATTATGTTTTTACAGAGTTAAAGAATATAGATATAGAATCTAGGAGAAGCTATTATTTAGAAAATGAAATTACAAATAATCAGACAGAGGAAGAGTTCTTTTTATCATTTTCAAAGTTTGTAAACGAATTTAAAGATGGTCATACCAATATAATTGCTCCATTTTCACATTCCTCTGCATACTCAATAATTTTAGATGAATCAGATATCGATTTCAATTCTAACTATAATAGTTGGGTAATTAAATATAATTATTTAAATGATAATCCTGTTTTTGTTGACTCCTTAAAACACGGAATTATTCAAAGGGGAGGAAAGAGTTATGGTTATATCTACTATGGATCATTTATGGACCGAATTTCTAGCTCCCAAATAGAAGACTATATTCTAAAGAGATTTTATGGTGAAAATGTTGAAGGAATAATTCTAGATATTAGAAGTAATGGAGGGGGTAACCTTTTAAATGCTATAACTCTAGTTAGTTATTTTGGTTATGATGAAACTTCCCAGACAAAGGAAGCCCTAAAAGTGTGGAGACGGGATGGTATAGATAGGTATACAAAAATAGACTCTCTTGCAATGACTCTTGGGGTTACTGTTCCATTTACTATTACAACAAATCCCAATGGATATAAGGGTCCTGTTGCCCTTTTAACAAATAGGGGGTGTTATAGCGCTGCATCTTTTACCGCAACTGCTTTTAAATCCTACCCAAATGTGAAACAGATTGGCCAGGATACTGGGGGTGGTATGGGATTACCTGTGGGGGGGACTCTTCCTAATGGCTGGAGATACCGTTTCTCCTCAAATATAGCTATGCCTAGTTATGCCACAGGTTATGATGATGAAGTTAATAATTATGAAAATGGTGTTCCGGTAGATTTTTCAGCAGTTGATATTTTAGGCAATGAAATTGATGAGATTATTGATAGAGCAATTTTATGGATAGATAGTTATTAGTGATACCTATAATCTAATATGTTTTTGTACAGTATTAGAGTCTCTACCTGGGTTGTATACATCCCTGCATTAATAAATAGTCTAGGGTTCTCTTTTAGTAGAACCTGTCCCTCTATTATTCTAGGTTTATCCTTACCCCTAGACTGAAATTCACGTTTAATCGAGTCTTTTATTGCATATTCTAGGGATAGGGACTTCCCTTTTTCAAGAAAGATAGACTCTTCGCCTTCTCCGTAGGAGTCAGGGGTTGTTGCTGTATTCCAGCTAGCTATACGTTTTTTTTGAAAATCAGAAAGCCTGTAAACTATATTTTGATACATAATATAATCTTTTACCCAGTTATCTCTAAAACTCATATTTGGGTCACCTAATTTTATTAACGCAATAGGTTCTAAAACAAACTCCTCCTTAATCTCTCTTTTAATATCAGAGGGTATATAGGTGAACTTCCAGCCATAAATCATACCTGAAACAATCTCTATAATGTCATTTATAAACTCTTTTTCAACCTCAAACTCACTGTTATTTGCCTCCATGTCCATATCGAAGTACCTGCTTACAGGGTGAACAAACACTCCATCAATAAAGCTATTATTACCAAATAGTGAGAAAGGAAATAAAAATATAAGTAAAGATCTAAATTTTATCATTTAGTAAACTTTTTATAGTTCATAAATATAAACAGAGGGTTTATTTTATAGACCAGTCTAAAAAATAGATAAGCAAATAATAATCCTGACAGGTGTGTTAGATGGGCAATATTTGTTGACCCAAAAATTTGGGAATAGAGGTCTATTGCTGTATAGATTAATATTAAAACAGGGGGGCTTATTGGTACAATTCCCCAGAAATAGAGCTTTCTATTTGGGTAAAAAACAGCGTAGGCAAAAAGTAGGGCATATATAGCTCCAGATGCACCAATTAAGAGAACATTTATATGAAAAAACCAGTATAAAAGCAGACTAAATAGTCCTGCTAAAACCCCAGTAACAAAGTAGTATGTTATAAATGGTATTGAACCCATCTTCTGTTCAAGGGAGTGTCCAAAAATAAATAGGGCAAACATATTAAAAAATAGATGACTAATATTTCCATGGGCAAACATATATGTTATAGGTGTCCAGTAGTGTTTGTATTCTACAAAAAGAGTAGGGTTTAATCCTAAATATAGATTTAAACGAATAATCTCCATATTATATAAAATCAGGGATAAGAAAAAAACAATAATATTTATAATAATAATTAAAAAGCTTAAATTATAATTTTTTTTAGTTTCTAGGTTCAATCTGTCTCTCCTAAATAAATCTTATTATTATTACCTGTATAGTGCTCAATAATATCTTTTCTAATAGATAGAGGGTAGAGGTTGTAATTTAATAACTCATCAATCTTGACCCACTCTACACCAATTTGGTTAGGATCTGGTTGTGAAGGTTTTACAAAATTTTCATCAATAAGATAACACTCAAAAATTATATTAACTTGATGGTACCCAGTTCTGCTTGGTGACGGGTTATGGTTATCAGCAATAAACTCTCTAACAAATAGGACGTCTAAAACTTCTACATCTGCCCCCATCTCCTCAAGACACTCTCTTTTAAGGTTCGATTTAAGGTCTTCATTATGATCCTGACCACCTCCAGGGAAGGTATACCAGATGTTTTTACCATTGTTATACTTATTTAAAAGGATCTTCCCTTCCTTAATAATTATCGCCTTTGTTGCTGTTCTTATAGGAAATTTATTCATAAAATAAATATAGTGTTTATTGTACCTAATGACAAGAAAGGATATTATTTTACCTAAGAGGTATTTAATGAAAGTTTTAGTTACAGGTGGTGCCGGATATATTGGTAGCCATACAGTAGTTCAGTTATTAGAAGCAGGTAATGAGGTTGTTGTATTTGATAACCTGGTAAATAGTTCAAAAGAGTCTCTAAGTCGGGTAAAGAAGATAACAGGGAAGGAGATAACGTTTTATGAAGGTGACCTATTGGATAGGGATGCTGTTAAGGATGTTTTTTCTAAGCATAATTTTGATTCCGTTATACATTTTGCAGGGCTAAAAGCTGTTGGAGAGTCTGTCTCAAAACCCCTCTACTACTATCATAACAACATTACAGGAACCCTTATTTTATGTGAAATAATGTCAGAATTTGGTGTTAAAAATATCGTTTTTAGCTCCAGTGCTACAGTTTATGGAGATCCAGAAATTATACCTATAACAGAGCAGTCTAAACTTAGTGCAACAAACCCATATGGTAGGACTAAATTAATGTTAGAAGAGATTCTAAAGGATTTAAATGTTGCCGATAGTAGTTTTAATGTTGCAATTTTAAGATATTTTAATCCAATAGGAGCCCATGAGAGTGGTTTAATTGGAGAAAATCCAAACGGAATTCCAAATAATTTAGTACCATATATATCCCAGGTGGCTGTTGGAAAAAGGAAGGAGCTTACTGTTTTTGGGGATGACTACGATACACCAGATGGAACAGGTGTTAGGGATTATATCCATGTCGTAGACCTTGCAGCTGGTCATTTAAAAGCACTAGAAAAACTAGAGGCTAAGCCCGGAGTTGTAATATACAACCTTGGAACAGGTATTGGGTATAGTGTTTTAGATGTTGTTAAAGCTTTTGAATCTGCTTCTGGTGTTAAGGTTCCTTATGTTATTAAGGATAGAAGACCTGGGGATATTGCTACTTGTTATGCTGAACCTAGTTTTGCCCTTAAGGAGTTAGGCTGGAAAGCTACAAAAAATATTGAAGATATGTGTATTGATACTTGGAGATGGCAAAAAAATAATCCAAATGGATATGAGGCTTAATCTTTAGTCAACAATAACTATTTCTTCTCCAAGAAATTTAGGTTCTTTATCTAGTATATACAGGTCTAAAAGCATTTTAATCTTAGCAAATATCTCTCTTATTTCTGTTTTAAAACTGTCTTTTTGGCCTGTATTGTTAGCGTCATAGGCTATAACTTTAAGGCTTTTATTTCTCCCAATAAATACTCCCCTCTGATTTTGAAAATTCTGAGAAATAAAAGTAAATTTATCTAACATGAATACTTCATTTGCCCGAACTATTGTATCTAGAGTTCTAAAACCAGCATAATCTGAAAATATCTTTTCATTTGGAATTCCTAGTTCTAACAGAGAGTTTCTCATCTGTCTAGGTTCATCATAACTAGCATGGGCGTTATCCCCACTAACTAATATATAGTCAATCTTGTTATTAATAAAAAGATTGTAGGCTGCATTTATTCTCTGAGTGTAATACTGGTTAATAACTCCACTACTTATATATTTATTACAACCTGGGACCAGTCCAACACTATTATGGGGAATATTCTCCATGTCTGAATATATAAACTCCTTTGTAGAATTATAAATCCAGAACAGGCTACCCACTAATACTATTGCTGAAATAAAAACTGTTATGAATATAATTTTATATATCTTTTTTATAGTCATTATATATAGGTTATCACTCATTATACATTATATCTAGCAACTTTAATTGACGTTATATAGATAATTTACTATCTTGATAGTAGTACTTATTATTAGGAGGCTCATTAAATGGGAGATGTTAAACATTTAGATAAAGATAATTTTAAAGAAGAGATAGGAAGTGGAGTTGTTTTAGTAGACTTCTGGGCTCCATGGTGTGGCCCATGTAGAGCAATAGCTCCTACATTAGATAAATTAGCAGGAGATTTTGATGGTAAAGCAAAAATTACTAAAGTAAATACAGATGATTACCCAGAATTAGCCCAAGAATTTGAAGTTATGGGTATTCCAGCTCTATTTGTTTTAAAAGATGGTGAGATTGTTGAGCGATTTACAGGTGTACAACCTATAGCTGTTCTTCAGCAAGCGATTAATAAAAACCTTTAGTATTTCTAAGTTCTTTTTTGAGGCTTTGGCGTTTCTTAGCCTCAATTTTTCTTATTTTTGAAGCCTTAGTTGGCTTAGTTGGTTTTCTTCTCTTTTTTACAATAAGAGACTTTTCAATTAAAAGAACCGTTTTATAAATAAGTTTTGACCTGTTTTTTGATTGACTCCTCTCTTCCTCGCAAGAGATAACAAGTTCACCATCTTTATTGATCCTATTTTCTAGGGATTTAACAATTCTACTCTTTTCATTTTCATTTAGAAACTCTATTTGTGAGATTTTTAGAAAAAGAGTAACCTTTGTATTTACCTTGTTTACGTTTTGACCACCATTCCCACTTGATCTAGAGAATTTAAATAAGCCATTGTTTTCAATCCATCTACTTAATATAATTGTATACATAGGGGTATTGTAAGTTATCTCTTAGTAAAAATCACTAAGTCTATTGATTTTTTGTACCTCATAGAGTTAATATCCCTATCGTTACTTAATAAATAAGGGGGGAAGAGAATGAAAAGTACTGATATGGCTAGAAAAGATCGAGATCTTAGAAAGGCTAGAAAAAAAGAAGAAGTGCTAGCAAGAAAAATGGAAAAAAATGAAAAAACTGTAGGTGACTATATTAACGAGTTAAACAGTCTGTTTTTCCATGACGGAACCAAAATTTATAATATAGAAATGAGTGATGAAATTCTTGATCTACTGGATGAAATGAAGGAAGAACTAGAAGAGAAAAATTGGATGAACGTAATCCGAAAAGCTGTAAAAAAGAGTGGTGTTAAAGAGAAAGAATCAGCTATAACACAACTAAAAGAGATGGGAGAAATAGAGTAACTCTTATGAATGTAGGAATCATTGGTACTGGAAAAATCGCAGAGAAATTAGCAGAAGCTATTAATAGGGTAGAAGGAGCAGTTTTATACGCTGTATCCTCTAGATCATTAGATAAAGCGAGGGCTTTTGCTGAAAAGTTTAATGTTAAACTTTGGTTTGAAGGTACTGATGATTTCTATAAACAAGAAAGTATCGATTTAGTCTATATTGCTACACCAAACTCTAGTCACTATTCACAGACTATTGAAGCCCTTGATAATAATAAAGCTGTGCTATGTGAAAAACCTTTTGCTTTAAATAGTTTAGAATCTAGGCAGATGTTTTCTAAAGCTAATGAGAAAAATCTCCTTTTAGTTGAAGCTATGTGGAGTAAGTATTTTCCAGCTGTGGACAGAGTTAAAGCTATATTAGATAGTGGAGATTTAGGAACTATAACCCACATTCACGGCGATTTAAGTTACCCTTTAGATAAGAGTATCGAGAGACTATATAAAAAGGAGTTAGGTGGTGGTGCTCTTCTAGATTTAGGTATTTATCCTATAAGTATGGCCCACTATTTTTTAGGTAATCCAGACTCTATACAGGCAAGTAGCCAGTTTTCTGAAAGTGGTGTAGATACATCAACTTCAATAATTTTATCATATAAAAGTGGTCAAACCGCTGTGTTAACAAGTTCAATCCTTGCATATTCAACAAATGAGTTTATTATTAGTTGTTCTAATGGTTGGATTAGATTAAATGGAGATTTCCATCACCCTAAATCTATTAGTATGTTTATTAATGGTAAGGGTGAGTTACACCAAGAGTTTCCTAGGGATGGTTATGGTTACGAGTACCAGGTTCAAGGTGTAATAGATGATTTTAACAAAGGCTTAGCCCAGGGGTCAGTTGTAAAACAGAAGGATACCCTAGAGATTATGGAAATTTTAGACAGAGTACGTGATCTAGTAGGATACAATTTTAATGATTAATATTGGTTCCAAACTCTTAGAGCAGAAAAACTTTCCAGAAGAGTCTGATAAAAATATAATAACCCTTCATAAAAAAGTAAAAAATGGCTCATTAGGAGTCTCTCTATCCTCCTTTGAAGAGATCTTTAATATTACTCCCAAAGGGAATAACCCCTTCCCTGTTGGGGCTATAAATTTTGAGGATGGTAAGAAGAGGTTTGTTGTCTCTTGGATAGATGATTTTTCAAAATTTAATATAAAAGATGTGGATGATTACACATTGAAGATTAGAAACTACCCAACTATTGATTACCCTGTGTTATCCCTAATGATAGGTTTAAATAGTGGGAAAATTGACCCAGAAACTAAAAAGGATTTATGGCTTTTTGGTGAGGCATTTTTAGATATAGCTTTTATGATGACCAGGATTAAGTTGTATCAGTTACTAAATTGTGATGAGATCCTGTTTTGTCTCTTTGATAATGGTATAGAGTGTTTAGACTCATTTGGCTTCTCATTAAATAGGAGTGAGATGGAGCTTCTACTATCCGAGGTAAACTCTGTTTTTGAACTTACTAATAATATGGAACTAGAAAATCATATAAGTTTGTTTTCCAAGGCGTCAAAAGAGGTGAGTAGTAGCTTTAATCATAACGGCCTTCCTAAGAGTCGGGAAGCGTTAGAAATATATCTTAAAAGAAAAGGGATTGAACCAAAACCAGAGAAACATAACTGGAATGACTTTTTATCTATTTAAATAGTTCATTAACCCACTCTGGTGGGGCGTCAGACTCTAACTCGGATCTTTTATATAAAATACCCTGTTCTGTTCTACGGTTCTCTTCAAAGATTCCTTCAAACCTATTTCCATTGCTCCAAATATAACAACCCCGGCCATGCATTTTTCCATTTTTGAACTCACCTGCGTAGAAATCTCCATTAGCCCATTTACAGGCTCCAGGACCCTCTAACATATTATTAGCGAATGTTCCTTCATATACTTTGCCGTTTATATAGGTAAGTTTACCCTTACCCTCCATTACATTGTTTTTAAAGGAGCCCTGATATCTTGTGCCAGTATTAAAAATGAAGTCTCCAAAACCGTGCATCTCTCCATTAACCACTTCACCCTTATAGATGCCATTATCAAACTCTAACTCTTGAATATCCTGTCCACTCTCTATAGTTATCTCTTCATCCTTTTTTGCTTCTAACTCTTCAAAGAATTTAAAATCTCTATATTGAACTTCAGCAGCCTCTTTTCTTTTATTTTGTGTATGGAGTGTATATTTAACCCTTTTTAACCAGTTGTTCTTATAATTAGTTATATACTCAAACTTAAAGTGGGATACAATAAGGTTGGAGGCTGAGTAGATAATCTCCTCGGTAATAAATCCAGACTTATTTCTCTTTAATTCTATTTTCCGCCCTGGTATTTCATCCCCAGATAGGTATAGGGTCTCAATTAAAAGATCCTCTTCATATTTATATCTAATGATCTGGTTTAAATTAAGATCAGAGTGCCATCTCTCCTCTATTAATAGGTTGTTATTATTATATACATATTCATAGAGCATTGTTCTTGATTGTTTTTTTTCTAACAGACCTTCTGTGTTGTAATAAAAGCTTTCACTATCTTCTACAATCCCATCATTATTTACACGAACCTTTTTAACTAAAAGATCCTCTTGGTAGTAGTAATCTACCTTATATATGGGAGTTTTATCTAGTTTAGCAACATGTTTACATATCATCTGCTCATTGTGGAAAATATAGTGCTCAATTTGATCAGGATACTTTTTAACTAAAAGTTCCCCATTTCTATTAAACTCTGCTTCAAGTATAAAGTTTTTTTTACCCTCTTTATCATGAAATGTTCCTTTTTGGATCTGAGAAGCTTCTACTGTGATCTTTTGTGTTTTTCCAGAAAAATGAATTAAATCATCCATAAAGTTATTATATAAAAAAAATCGATTACTGCAATCGAATATTGTACTATAATTTAAAGTGATGTTTGAGTTAGAGCGTGACATACGAAAACCCACCATAGTTGTTCCCTTTATTGGAACTTCTGGTAATGAAGAGATTAAAGATCTGTATATATATCTTAGACCAGAGACAAATGGTGTCCGGGTTGAGAGTTTAATATTTAGTGTTATACATAATGATCCAATATTTAGGGAGAGTATATCCCTAGTATATTTAGCTAATTTACCTGGGGATTTTGTTTCAAGTAAAAATATAATTGAGAATCACTACCTTTTAAAGTGCGAAATGGCAAAAAAGGGAAGGGAGTGTTTTACACCTTTAATGATAAAACAGTTTGAAAACTGGTACAGTGTTAAGTGGGATGATGTCGAAGTTATTTCTGCGTATAAAGCGTTAGAAAAGTTGAATATAACCAGTAAAGAGCTGTTTAACCTATGGGTAAGTGACAGGGATTTTTTCTATGTTCATGGGCAGAGTGTAAAAAAGGTTGGATCTCTCTATATTATTAATTATGATATTCCTGAACTGCTAAAGAAAAATAGTGTTAATACAGATATTGCTGTTATGTTATTTAGAACAAGGTTAAAAAATAGAGAGTTAACAACCCTTATATCAAAAATGGAAAAGGCTTTAAAAGAGGGAGGGGCTATAGACCCAAAAACACCTCCTAGGCGTTGTTTTCACTATACAAAGAGTCCATTGGAAGAGATATTAGATGGTAGTGGGTACTTATATGATGAGAATGGAAACAGTCTTCCATGGGAAAATATATCATTTTCATCTTTTTTACTTAGAAGAGGTATTGAAATGGAAACAATAAGAAGATTGGTTGTCTCTCCCATTGTAAAAATAGAGGAAAAGGGTATTATTAAGGAAGTATATTTATATGATTATCTTATGGGTGATTCCTATGAAGAGGCATATCATAAAATCGCAAATGTCATAGATTTTAAAGAGGCCACGGTTTGAAAAAAATATTAATAATAGATGAAGCAGAGGCTTTTAGAAAATTAGTCGAGAAACTATGTATTCAAAATGACCTGGAGCCCTATTTAGCAATAAATGGGTTAGATGGTAATAGTAAAATTTTAAGTATTATTCCAGACTTAATTATAATGGATAAAGATCTAACCAGGATGGATAGTCTATCTGTTCTAGCTAGGAAAAAAAATAATCCTAATGCATCAAATATCCCTGTAATTATGGTCTCTAAGGATACTCCAAATAAGAGTTTTTTAATGCAAACAATACCCTTAGGTGTTAAGAAGTTTATCAAGAAACCAATTGAGATGGAGTCTCTTTTAGTTGCTATCTCCGATGTTCTGCATATTAATACTGAAGTAGATCAAACACCCTGTGTTTTAGAAGTTAGGCTTAATGAGAATATACTTTTTGTAGAAGTAGCCATGGGTTTAAATAGAAATAGGTTAGAAGTTGTAAAATTTAGAATTGCCGAACTTATAAAGCTACATAGAGTAAAAAACCCTCTAGTTCTTTTAATGTTAACAGATATCCCCTTTGGTTTAGCAGATAGGCAGAAGTTAACAAGTTTAATACACTTTTGCATGGAGGGTGCAAACATTGATGATACTAAGATACGGATTCTTACACCTTCTAAGGAGATTAAAAAATACTTAAATACCCACTTAGAGTTATATGATATTCTTGTTGAGAACAATCTAGATCGAATAATGTTCGGTTTTGTTCGTAAAACTAAAGATGACTTACTTTTTTCCCAAAATAAGTCCCATGAAGATGAAGCGATTACAGTAAATTATAGGTCTGAAAATAAAGAGCAGGATAGTGACTCTGCTACAGATAGTGATTTAGGCTTTACTATCGAAGACGAGAAGAAAAAAATAGCAATAGTAGATGATGATAAAGTTGTTCATGCTATAGTTAAGTCTGTTTTTAAGAAATTTGACTGGGAAATTTGCTGTTATTTAGATGGTGACGACTTTTTAAAAGAGAGTCATATAAATGAGTTTGACTTAATAATTTTAGACCTTCTAATGCCAGGAGTAGATGGGTTTAGAGTTCTTGATACAATTAGTAAGGACTTGTATAAAAAAACAATTGTTTTAACATCGTCGACACAGCGGAATGATGTTATGAAGGTGCTTTCATACGGTATAAGGAATTACTCTGTAAAACCTATAAATGGTGAGAGTATAAAGATTAAGGCCTTTGAAATATTAAAGAATCGGTAGGTGTTATTATTCAGTTTAATTATGCTCTAGAGTTATTTAGAAACAGTTCAACAGCTCAGTTTGTAATAAATAACAATGGAAAGATCCTAAAGGCAAATAACTCATTTAGAAACATGGTAAAAAAAGTTGACTTCCATGAGATAGAGAATAAAGAGTTTTTATCTTTTATAATTCCAGAGGATAAAGAGTTATTGATAGAAGCTTTAAACGAACTAATTCTAGGTACTAAATTAAAAAAAACACTAAATGTTAGATATTTAAGTGGAGAGTCTAGTTGTTGGTGGAAAATTTCTCTAGATAAGGTGGATGTTGGCAAGAGTTTTGTAATAGTAGGTGTCGCATTAGATATCGGTAGGGAAATGGAATCCCAGGGTACATTGTTAGAAGCTAAACAGGCTGCAGAGAAGTCAGAAGCTTCTAAGAGTATTTTTTTAGCCAATATGAGTCATGAAATAAGAACTCCTATTCATACCGTTACAGGTTTGGCTGAACTACTCCTTGATACTAAACTGGATAGTGAGCAGAAAGAGTATGTTACCCAGATAGATTTTGCTGCTAAAGTTCTATTAACACTTATTAACGATATTCTAGACTTCTCCAAAATCGAAGCTGGTAAGTTGGTTTTTGAAAATATTGAGTATAATTTATACGATACAATAGTAAATTCTGTTGATCTTTCTGCCCTAGAAGCCCATAGAAAAGGTGTAGATGTTGCAATTTTAATAGATGATAATCTACCTCAGTTTATTTATGGTGATCAAGTAAGGTTAAGACAAGTTATTGTTAACCTTATGAGTAATGCTGTAAAGTTTACAAAAGAGGGTGAGATTATATTAGAAGTAAAAACAAAACCTATAGATAAAGAAAGGGTCCTTTTAAATATTTCTGTCACTGACTCAGGAATTGGAATTTCTTTGGATAAACAAAAAAGACTATTTAAGGCCTTTTCTCAGGCTGATGCATCGACAACTAGACAGTTTGGTGGTACTGGTCTAGGACTCTCTATCTGTTCAAGTTTGGTACAGATGATGGGCGGAGTAATGGCTGTTAACAGTAAAGAGGGGGAGGGTGCTTCCTTCTATTTTGAAATTCCAGTAACAGTTGGTAAAAAAAATAAACTACAATATCCAGAGCCTCCTATTAAAGACTTAAAGGCCCTAGTTGTTGATGATAATCATAAGGTAAATAAGATATTCTCTGATATATTACGGTCATGGGGTTATCGAGTTTTGGAAGTTTATACGGTGATGGATGCTCTAAGTGAGTTAATAAAAAAAGCCACAATGGGAGAACCCTACGACCTATGTTTTATAGACCAAATTTTACCTGGTATGGATGGTTGGCAACTAGCTAGTGAAATACACTCAAACAGTCTAATTAGAACAACAAAAACACTTTTAATGTCTCTAAAGGGTAAGGGGATCGAAGAGTCAAAAATGAAACTTTTAGGCTGGTTTCAAGGCTATTTAACCAAACCTGTAAAGAAGGAAGAGTTATATAATACGATAAAAGAGTTATACTCAAGAACATTGGAAAGTGAAGTAGATACATCCCTAGAGGATGATGATATTGAAGAGTTAGAAGTCCTAAGTGATGAAATTGTAGATGATAACCTAGATGATGATGATGATGAGTATTTAGAACCATTAAAATTTTCAGATGATGTCTACGACGACTTAGAAGAGCTTATACCTATAGATGAAGAGTTATACTCTGATGACTTAGCGAATTTTAAAAGTATGGATCAATCTGGTAATCAGGAAGAGATTGATTATATTCCATCAAGCACTCCAACTATTTTAATTGTTGAGGATCACTTAGTTAACCAGAAACTCTTTCGTATTATTTTAGAAAAGTCTGGGTATAACGTAATAACTGCCTCGGATGGTCAAGAGGCTATAGATATAGTTAAAGAAAACACTTTAGATTTAATTTTTATGGATTGTCAAATGCCAGTTAAAAATGGATATGACTCCTCAAAAGAGATAAGAGAGATGGGGTTTACTATTCCAATTGTAGCTGTAACAGCAAGTGCAATAAAAGGTGAATATGATAAATGTATAGAGTCAGGAATGAGTGATGTTATGACTAAGCCATTTAAAAAAGATGATGTTATGAAGTCCATTAATAAATGGCTTTAGAAGGAGATATAGATGTTATTGTTTGATTTTGAAAGTGCACTAGATAGATTTATGGGGGAGAAGGATATTCTATTAGAAGTCTTAACTCCATATTTAGAAAACCTTAATAATCTTTTAGAAAAACTATCTAGTTTAAAACAACCCTTCGATTTTGATCAATTAAGACAGATTGCCCATAGTATAAAGGGTAGCAGTCTGAATTTAGATATAGTTCCCCTAGGAAAGGCTGCTGAGGAGTTAGAAGATTTAGCTTATAATAGGATCGAGAAAGGAATTCAAGTAAAGATAGATAGGGTTAAGGATCTAGCAGCCCAAACAGAGTCTGAGCTGCAGAAATATATTACACTTTAAACTTATTTGTCTCGTCTTTTAGTTTGTTAGTATTGTTTGTAACTTCATCTGCAAGATTATTAATAACATTTACAGACTCAGAGATATCCCCTGTTCCATGGGCAATTTCAGCCATGCCCTCTTTTACATGAATAGAGATGTCTGCAGCGTTCCTTGTAGACTCTGTAATTAAAGCGATTGTATTACTCATCTCCTGGGTACTGTCACTAACCTGGGCTGAAACTTGGCTTAATTTACTATTTGCACTAATAATTAAAGCTCCTCCTTGGGATAACTCCTGGGTTGATACATTTATCTCTTCTAGGGCTAAAATTGTTGAGTTAGTACCCTCTCTAAGTTTTTGGAAGGTCTCTTCACTGGATTTAGAGATATTGTATGCAACATTAACCTTATTTAAAATATTTGAGATAGTCTCTTGAATTTCTCCAGAGTTGTCCTGAGCACTCTCCGCTAACTTTCTAATTTCATCTGCAACTACAGCAAAACCCTTTCCTGCATCCCCTGCATGGGCAGCCTCAATTGCTGCGTTCATAGATAATAGGTTTGTTTGAGTCGCAATATTACTAATAACTTCAGACATCTCTGAAACCTTACCTGCAAGCTCTACGACCTCTTCATTTGCTGTTGTTCCATCGGATATCTGTTTTCCACTCTCATTTATTATGTGGGTTAATTGCTCTGCTTCTTTTTTCTTTTCATTAACAATTTTTGCAACAGAGTCTAATTGGGCTACCATCTCCTCAATTGAAGAACTTGTTTCATCTACAGCATTATTTTGAATCTCTGTACTATCAAAAAGACTATTTACTGTGGCATCAATCTCATCCATCGCAGAAGAAACAGATTGAAACTGGGTATTTAAGTCTTCCATCTGCTTATTTATAGAATCAACATTAGAACTTATCTCTACAGAAGCAGATGCAGTCTCTTGAGTTATTCCAGCAACTTCTAGTTGTCTACCTTCTATATTACTAGTGACTTGTATAATATTTTTAATAATATCTCTTATCTTATCTGTAAAAGAGTTAAAGTTTGTTGCTAACTCACCAAGTTCATCCCTGTTTTTTGTATCTATTCTAACAGTTAGATCTCCCTCTCCATGGGATATATCATAGAATCTAGTAGAAAGGTCTTTGATAGGTTTAAAAATTAAGAATCTTGACGATATATAACCAAAAAGTAGAACAAAAATAAATATAATAGCTGATAACATAAAAACAATAAAAGTCGGCCTTAGTTCTGCATTGATTAGCTCTTGTTTGTTAAAAGATGCTGCTATTAACCAAGGAGTACCCTTTATTTTATATAGTGCTACAACCCTATGGGATTCAAATCTACCTGGTTCTCCTGTATCATTAACCTTTTTAAAAAGAGTTATAAAATCCTTCTGTTGTTCCTCGTTATATCCTAAAGCTGCAAAAAGGTCCCTCATAAAAATGTTATCCTCAAATGTCGCTGTTTTGCTATAAAGTATCTGCTCATTTGAACCATTAAATAGGGTTATCGATAACTCTTGGTGTTCGTTTTGAAGTCGCTTCATCTCATCGGTTATATCTGTTATAGACATATCCATAGCTATAGTACCATTAAATTTTGAACCTTCAAAAATAGGGTGTCCCATTGTAATTGTAAGTGTATTTTCAGCTTCTGAATCTGCAGTAAGATATGGAGAGGTAATAAATGTATCTTTTTTATTTTTTGTCTCCTTATACCAGCCTCTTGTTCTAGCATCATAATCATCTGGAATATTTGCCCAATCCTGGGAAATTATAATAGGGGAAGATTCTGTAGCAAAATAGAGGAGTGATACACCTTTAATATCTGTAACTAAAGATTGTAGATCATTCTTGGCTAGATGGTATTCAGGTATTTTTTCAAGTTCCCCTTCAATATGTTTTTGTGGCATAATGTTAGAGAGGTTTTTAATACTATTTAACCTACTTCCTGCCTTTAGAACCGCTTTTTTGTTGTTTAAGACCGCAACAATGTCACTTGAGGCAGCGTGTAAAACAGCATTTTGGGTTTCTGCAATATCTTTTATCTTATACCTAGATATTTGTATAAAAGTAATTACCATTATTAATGCATAAACTATTACTGGTAGCATTAAATTCATTATTAATGATTTTGTCCTTAACTTCATGTTAAATTCCTTAATTTAATAGATATATTAATTGTAATATATTTATAGTTCAAATAAAATAAAAATATGAAAAAGATAATTAGTTGGAATGTTAACGGAATAAGAGCTGCAGAGACTAAGGGACTATATAAGTGGATGAAAGAAGAGAACCCTGATATTTTATGTCTGCAAGAGACTAAGGCCTATCCAGATGTTTTAACAAAGAAATTTATTGAGCCTAAGGGGTATTATAGTTATTTCGCCAGTGCAGAGAAAAAAGGGTACAGCGGAGTTGTTACATATTGCAAGGAAAAACCCTTAAGTGTAAATTATATGGGAATTGATGAATTTGACTCCGAGGGAAGGTATATAGAGCTTGAGTTTCCACAGTTTACTATTATTAATACATATTTTCCTAACAGCCAAAGCGAGGGAAAAAGATTAGACTATAAGTTAAGATTTAATAGTGCTATAATGGGTAAGATGAATAGCTTAAGGGATAATGGTAAAAAAGTTATCTTGTGTGGAGACTTAAATGTTGCTCATAAAGAGATTGATTTAGCAAACCCTAAAACTAATACTAAAAACCCTGGTTTTTTACCTGAAGAGAGGGAGTGGATGGATAGTTTTATTAATGCAGGTTATATTGATGTTTTTAGATTCTTTGATCCAACTCCAGGGAACTATACTTGGTGGTCCTATAGAACTAAAGCTAGGGAGAAAAATATTGGGTGGCGTATCGATTACTTTATAATTACTGATAATTTGTTAGATGAAATCGATAATTGTGAAATTTTAAATGAAGTAATGGGTAGTGACCATTGCCCCATAAGGTTAGATTTATAACATGACAAAGTTAGCATTTATTTCAGACATACATTCAAACCTACCGGCTTTAAGGGCTACAATAAAAGATATTAGAAGTCGAGGTATTAATAGAATTTACTGTTTAGGGGATATTATTGGTTATCACACCTATACAAATGAAGTTATAGACCTATTAAAGGATGAAAATGTAATATCTATTAAGGGTAATCATGATGAAGCAATAACAATGGAGAACTTTGATCGTAGTAGGGATGAAGATTTTGTACTTTATTGGAATTTTGATCGATTAACACAGGAGAACCTTACATATTTAAAACACTTACCTGACTATATAGAGTTTTCTGTTGAAGAAGTTTCAATCTGCTTAGTCCATGGAAGCCCTAGCTCTATAAGTGAATATATCAGAGAGAACAGTGCCGAAGCTTCTATTTATATATCTGAAATGAAATCTGATATACTATTATGTGCCCATACACATCTTCCTTATATTACAAAAAAAGATGGGAAACATCTTTTAAATAGTGGAAGTGTTGGAAAACCAAAATTTGGTAAACCAGAGTCTTCTTATATAGAGCTAAGTATAGATGGTAAGGTTATTGAACCTGAAATCATCACTGTTCCATATCCAGTTTCAGAAATTGTAGAGGATTTAAAGAGACACAACTTCCCAAAGAGTCTTATTAAAGCTCTAGAAACAGGTAATCCTTAAACTATTTAGCTAGTAATAATATTTCCATAATAACCTCTTTTGTGTAGGTTTTATCAATTCCCCACATTTGAGCTTGTTTATATGCTTTCTCGGAAATAGATTTAAAGCTGCTCTCTTCTATGTTATACTCAGAGAACCTAATAGGCGAACCTAATGAGTGGAACCAATTTTCTACAGCTTCTATCCCTTCATCTAAACTCTCTTTATTAAAAATCTCTTTAAATAGACGAAGGAACTGTGGTCTGTTATTATCCTTATACCATCTCATCCATGCGGGAATAACTATGGATAATCCAGCCCCGTGGGGTATGTTAAAGATACTTCCAACACCGTGTTCTAACATGTGGTTTGGAAATTGTGCTCCATCTAATCCTAGGTTGGTTGTTCCATTTAAAGCCATTGTTGCTGCCCACATAAATTCGGCCCTAGCATTGTAGTCCTGGGGATTTATTAAAATTAGCTCAGTCTTATCTTTTACTGTTTTAATTACACTCTCTTTTAAGAGGTTTATAAATGATGGTGACTTAGTAGATGTCAGATACCCCTCTATAGTATGAGCAAAGATATCTATGGCGCTATAAGCTGTGTAGTTTGGAGGGACTGTAAATGTAAGTTCTGGGTTCAATATGGAAACTTTTGGTTTTGTTAGTTCAGATTTAAGGCTAAGTTTTTCCTTTGTTTCACTATTTGTTAAAACAAATCCCCCGTTCATTTCACTTGCTGTTGCCGCTAGGGTAACTATATTATATATAGGTAGTGCCTTTTTTATTTGGGAACCATTATAAAAATCCCATATTTTTTGTTTATGAGCAATTCCTACTGCAATAGCTTTAGCTGAGTCCATTACAGATCCTCCTCCAACAGCTAAGACTGCTTGAACAGCACTCTTTCTTCCTAGTTCTGAGGCCCTATCAACATCTATAACTAATGGGTTTGGCCTGATTCCTGAGTACTCAACCACTTCAATTTTGTACTCATCTAATATACTTATAATACGACTATATAGACCTGTACTTTTTATTGATGATGTACCGTAGACAAATAGAATTCTTGTTATGTTGTCCTGGGTTAGTATCGACCCTATCTCTTCTTCCCTCTTTTTCCCAAACCTGATTTGTGTTGGAAGATTTAAATCAAAATTAGTCATCTATCTCTCCTTCTGACTTTTTTACTTTTATTAATAAAACTTTTCTTTCTTTATCTTCATAGCTATAGGATTCTACCTTCCCATTAAATTCTATTTTATCCTTTATATTATAACTATATTTATTAGGCCTTTTATCCCCTCTGGTTATCTCTGTTTCAAGTTCAATTTTGATATTTTTTAAAGTAGTGTTGATTATATTTGTCTCTGTCCAACTATATTTACCAACACCTTCTAGGTCTGAAATAGTATCATATCCTGTATAAAAGAGATCATTTTTGGTATAATATTGATTCTCGACATATCCACTAAAACTATAATATTTGTTACTAACTGTATTGAATTTAAGAAATCTTTTATCATTAGTATTGTAAAAATCTGTATCTTCAAAATTTAACAACATAGGTCTAGACCATTTTTGGTCTACAGGAATAATAATGGATTCTTGTTGAAATAGATCTAACCTATTTTTAAACTCACTATTACTCTCTATTCTAAGACTTATTTTTACTTCACCATTTCTAAACTCAGAGAAAATGACTTTTATTGGAGATTTTTTATCAAAGTAGGTATAAGTCCATGTTGGAAACCTCTCTGTACTAAAATTATATCTAAATTTATTTTCTATGTTTAACTCTCTTAATATAATAGATCTCTCTTCAATCTCTCCGGTTTTTTCTAGATACCAAAGCTTAAAAACACGGTTTTTTAAGATATTAACCCCATAAAAGAGCTCTCTATTATGACTGTCTATAGCCACATAGTCTCCTGTATATTTGGTAGAGATATCCTTAGATCCTCCACAACTTAATAGGTGTATAATTAAAATAAAATAGATTAGAAGTTTATTCATATTTAAAAATTAGCACACAATTGATATAAATAAAATCCCTTGAAATTAAAGCTTTTATAAGAGTTAATAAAATATGAAAAAGATTTTGTTTATAGTGGTTGCAGTTTTTTTTGTATCAGTTATTCCAGAGATTGTATCAGTTCGTCAAGGAGAGCTTCTATTTGATATAAAACAACCTTTTATACTTATAGCTAATTATTTTGATGTTTTAAGGTCTGGAGATATATTTTCGTATGTTATAAGGGGTAATAGTAGAAGTCTGATAGAGGTTTTCCCTCGCTTTTTTATTACGTCCTTTTTATACTTAAACATCTCACTATTCTTAGGGGTATTTATAGGAGTACTCTTAGGGCTTCTTCTATCTAATTATAAAACTTTTAAAATTAGAAATACACTTAGTTTAATAGGATTTGTACCTGACTTTATACTGATAATAATTCTTCAGATTCTAGTTATAGTTTTAAATAATTTAATTGGATTTCGTCTTATTAAGGTCGCAACTGCAGGTGGCAGTTACGCAATAATATTACCCCTAATATCTATGTCTCTATTTCCTTTGATCTATATGATGAATATTGTTTCTGGAGAGACATTCAAAATCCGTGGGCAGAGTTATGTTTTATATGCCAAGGCTAAAGGGTTAGGAGACCGCTATATTTTTTTTAAACACATATTACCTGGAATTTTCCCTCTAATCATTGGAGAAATCCCTAGATTAACTGGGCTTATTATAGCAAATTTGTTCATTGTAGAAAGACTATATAATATTTCTGGAGTTACCCGTTTACTTTTTTATGTTTTAGGAGCAAATGGAGGATTGAAATATGAAATTGATTTTGTTCAGCCCCATGTTGTTGTGAACGTACTTTTTGGTTTTGTTATTTTATATTTTTTATCCTACAGTTTATTAAGTTTTTTTGTAAAAGGTGTTAAAAAGGTTGTTTGCAATGATTAGACTTAAATTGGCATTATTACTGTTTTTACTTGTAGTTGGAATCTCTATCTTTGGTTCCTATTTGGCTCCCTATTCTAAGACATTCCAAGAAAATATAAGGATAGAGGTTGTTGATAATAAAGAAGTATATCTTTATAGCCCCCATGCCCCTAATTTAGAGCATCCTTTTGGAACAAATACCTGGGGGTATGACCTATTAACAATAATTCTTTATGGCTTTAAATATACATTGATTGTTGCATTTTTTGGGGCACTTTTAAGGTTTTTATTTGGTCTTCTTATTGGTCTTCCTTTAAGTTTTAAAGATAAACTTAAAGGTCTAGATTTAAATGTTCTAAATAGCTTCCCTCTGTTTATTTTAGCCTACTTCTTTTTATTTAGAATAACCATAGATTCATCTCTTCCATTTAATGTGATCTTTATTTTTCAAGTTTGTGTTATCTCTTTTTTAGGACTTCCTCATACTATAGCTTCAATTAAAAACTTCTCTAAACTAATATTAAAAGAGGGGTTTATCGAAGCGGCTAACTCCTTAGGTGCCAGTAGATCTAGGATTATTTTTAAGCATATTATCCCTAATATTTACGAAAAATTATTAATTCTATTTATTAGTGAGATGATAGGAATATTAAACATTGTTGGACAGCTTGGAATATTTAATCTATTTATTGGTGGAACTAGGATATCTAAGGATCCTGTTCTATATTACTCTATTACAAATGAGCTTGCAGGATTAATTGGTCAAGGAAGACATCATTTAGACTATTCCCAGTGGTTGTTACTTTTCCCTCTTTTAGGTTATCTACTAATACTATTTACTTTTCACTTTTTACAAACAAGTATTGAGTCCTATTTTAGGTTTCGAAGTAAACAGGCTGTGTATATATAAAAAAAGGACTACCAAAAGGTAGTCCCGAAATCCAATAAAAAAGGAGGAAACTAAGATTTCTTTAAATATTTTTTTGTATCTAATGCAACAGCTGCAACAATAATGATACCTTTAATTATGTACTGATAATACATGTCTAAACCGATAAATGTCATACCATAACTAATGATAGTAAACATTAAAACACCTACAATAGCCCCAGAAACTTTTCCAATTCCACCACTAAATGAGATTCCACCAACTACACAAGCTGCTATTGCATCTAGCTCATAACCAAAACCTGTACCGTTGTTTGCACTACCTATTCTAGCTGCTTCTAAGAAACCACCTAAACCGTATAGAACTCCACCAAAAACAAATACAAGAATTGTTGTTCCTGTAACATTTACACCAGAAACTTTAGCTGCCTCAGGATTCCCTCCAACAGCATACATATTTTTACCAAATGTGGTTTTATTCCATAACACCCACACGAGACCACTTGTTAGAATTGCAAATATTACAATATTAGGAATACCTAGTGTAGTTCCAATTACAAGGTTAGTATATCTATCATCAAATCCACCAATAGGTTGTGGTCCTGGTGCACCAGATGCGAAGTATATAGAAAGAATACCGTATAGCGTAATCATCATACCCATTGTGGCTAAAAATGGGTGAATCTTATATTTTGCTACAACCCATCCATTAACTCCACTAAAAAAACCAGTTATTATCATTACAATAATTAAAGGAACAATTAATGGTAGTACTGCCATATCTGGATAGAATCTATTTGCATAATCTGGCCTTTGTAACATAGAACCAGCAACAACTGCTGCAAAACCAACCATTCTACCAAGGGAAAGGTCTGTTCCTTGTAAGATAATAATACCTCCAACTCCAAAAGCTAGAATTAATCTAACAGAAGATTGGGTTAAGATATTTTTAAAAACGTGAATTGATAAAAACGCAGGTTCTCTTATGATTATAAAAATAATTATTGCAAATATAACTATATAAATAGCATTATTTGTTAACATTTCCTGCCACTGACTCTTAGTCCATTTTAAGAACTTTTTTTCACCCGTTGTACTTACACTACTCATACTTCAGCCTCTTCATTATTATTTAAGTATTTTGTTGAAAGGTTAAAAATTTCTGTCTGTGTTGTTTCGTCAGTATTTACGATTCCAGCAACATGTCCATTACTCATAACCATTATCCTATTTGTTATTCCTATTAATTCTGGCATCTCAGAAGATACTACAATTATTGATTTACCTCTGTTGGCTAGGTCTATTATAAGCTGATAAATCTCATATTTTGCTCCAACATCAATACCTCTTGTTGGCTCATCTAATAAAAGAATATCTGGCTGTGTTAATAGCCATCGACCAATAATAACTTTTTGCTGATTACCACCACTTAGATTTCTGATTCTCTCTCTTCTATTTGGTGTTTTTATCCGCATACTCTTAATTTGTACATCTGTATCAGCCTTCATTTTTTTATCATTTAAAAGACCAAATCGATTTTTGTACTCATTTATATTAGATATGCATGAGTTGAATGTTATATCTGCAACAGGATAGATTCCTGTCTCTCTTCTCTCTTCTGTTAATAGAGCGAATCTATTACCAATAGCTTTATTTGGTGTAGAGTTATCTATAAGCTTACCATCAATTGAAATTTCTCCACTCTCAGTTGTTCTTGCTCCAAATATAGCTTCAATAAGTTCTGTTCTTCCTGCACCTACTAAACCTGCAACACCAAGGATTTCACCCTTTCTAAGGTCAAAGCTAGCATTTTTTACAATAGGTGCATACTTAGTTGTTAGGTTCCTGACAGACATATGTATCCCCTCTGGGACATTTGTCTTTGGTGGAAATCGATCATCTAAGTCTCTACCAACCATCATATTAACTATTTTTTCCATAGTTAAATCTTCGATTTTCTCAGTTCCTATATGGGTTCCATCCCTTAAAACAGTAACATCATCGGAAACCTCGAAGATCTCTTCCATTTTATGTGAAATATAGACAATACCAACACCTTCGTCTCTAAGTACTCGCATTATTGCAAATAACATCTCTACTTCATGTGCTGTCAAAGACGATGTAGGCTCGTCTAATACAATAATTTTTGCATCATAGGAAACAGCTTTTGCTATTTCTACCATCTGTCTTTGGGATACAGATAGTTTATCTAACCTAGTTTTAGGATTTAAGTGTATATTTAACCTTTTGAATAGGTCTAATGTATCGTTGTGCATCTTTTTTTCGTCTATAAATAGACCTTTAGTTGGATAACGACCTAACCAGATATTGTCTGAAATTGTTCTTTTTGTTACCTGGTTTAACTCTTGATGCACCATGGATACGCCATTCTCTAGGGCATGTTTTGGGTCTGTGAAGTTGAATTGTTTACCCTCTAAAAAAAATTCCCCTGCATCTTGTTTATAAATACCGAAAAGACATTTCATTAGTGTAGACTTTCCAGCTCCATTTTCACCCATTAAGGAGTGAACTGTTCCCGGCCTAATGTTTAGGCATACATTTTTAAGAACTGTTACACCGGCGAATGACTTGCAAACATTTTTTATACTTAACAAATAATCTTCTTGCAAAAGAAATACCTCTCTGTATCAAAGATATATAAGGGAGCGAATTAACACTCCCTTAAAAATTAAACTCTATTATTTAAAATCCATATAGTTGTCTTTAGTAACAGCTACATATGGAACTCTAACAGCTTTTGTACCATTAGTTTGAACTTTCCAGTTTGTACCTTCAGTTACGTTTTTACCCATAGCTGCATTGATAGCTAAGTCAACTGTTGCTCTTGCTTGGTTTACACCATCATTAAGAACTGTTCCATCCATTTCACCATCAGCAATGTGAGTTAATGCCTGAGCTAATGCGTCTACACCGTAGATTGGAAGTCTAACACCAGCTGCTTTTTGAGCTGTAATAGCACCAAATGCCATACCGTCGTTATTAGCAATAACTAATTCAATGTCACTACCAAATGAAGATGTTAACCATGCTGCCATTTTGTCATTTCCGTGTACTGTAGACCAGTTAGGGTCAGCTTCTAAAGCTAATTGCTCAACTTCGATTCCTGCATCTCTGAATGCTTTTACTGATTCAACAGTTCTTGCTTCTGCATCTGGATGTCCTGGCTCACCTTTTAATAATACATATTGAACAACTCCGTCACCATTTTTATCCCAGCTAGGGTTTGCTTTCCAGTCTTTAACCATCATTTGTCCCTGGATAATTCCAGCTTCAGCAGAATCTGTACCTACATACCAAACTTTGTCATAAGAATCCATAACACCTGGCTCTGTAGCTTCTTTGTTAAATAAAATTAAAGGGATTTTAGCAGCTCTTGCTTTGTTTATAATAGCCTGTGCCGCCGCTGGGTCTACAAGGTTAATTGCTAATACATCAACACCCTTAGTAATAAAAACATCTACTTGGTCATTAAGTTTAGCTTGTTGACCTTCTGAGTCTACAATTTGAATCTCAACACCTTTAGACGGTGCATATGTTTCTAATTCTGGTTTAATAACACCATTCATAAAGTTATCCGCAAAGCTGTAGATGTTTGCACCAATAACAATTTTACCATCTTCTTTTTGACCGTTAGCAAATGTACTAAACGTAATCATAGCAACTAAAGCTAGTAGTAATGATTTTTTCATTTAAATCTCCTATTTTTTTATTTGGCATACAATTTTGTATCCCTTGATGTTTTAAATACTAGCACCGAAATGGGAGTCAACAATGTAATATACTCTTCAAAATTTGTTGAATTTTCTAAAATAGTAGGAAATTTGATATTTTTTTGCTCTTTTATTGTAAAATTCTATAATCAACTAAGATATATTTATCATCAATAAGTTGATACCCTACATCTTTGTATTTTTGTGGGTCTAGGATGTGTTGTGAAAGTTGTATTATAGCATCTGCCTGGAGTTTCGAGTCATTTACAACTGTTCCATATAGATATCCATTTTTAATTAGCTCTTCAGACTCTTGTAAGCCGTCAATCCCCACTACAGGGACCCAAAGCTTATCTTTTTGAAACATCCCTCTTTGCCTAAGTGCCATTATGGCTCCTATTGCCATAGAGTCATTATTAGATATAACAAGCTCTAACTGGTCCTGATATGAGTCGATAATCTGGTTAGTTTTATCGTAGGCCTCTGACCTACTCCAGTTAGCAACTGAAGTTTCTAATATTTTTAATTTATAGCCATCTTTTTTAAGGGTGTTAACAACTTCAGTTGTTCTTATCTCTGCATCTTGATGACCCTGCTCCCCTTTCAAAATTATAGCCTCAATTATACCGTTACCATTTATATCATACTGATTTAGCTCTTTTGGGTTATTCCCAAACCGATTCATAATAAGATTCGCCTGAATATGAGCCGATTGCTCACCCTT
The DNA here is from genome assembly GCF_008329945.1 of Thiospirochaeta perfilievii. Classification (NCBI taxonomy): domain Bacteria; kingdom Pseudomonadati; phylum Spirochaetota; class Spirochaetia; order Spirochaetales; family Spirochaetaceae; genus Thiospirochaeta; species Thiospirochaeta perfilievii. The sequence goes on from NZ_CP035807.1 coordinate 2,045,621, forward strand.
TGTTCCTACATAATAGACTCTATCCCAAAGGTTCATATCCTTTTCAAGGGGTTCTCTATTAAAAAATATTACAGGGATATTGTTTTTTTTGAGTTTTTTTATAATAGAATAGACTCCTAATCTATCAACTGGATTTATTATTAAAAGATCATCCTTTGCTTTAATTCTCTCCTCAATAAACTCATTTTGAGTAATTTGGAAGTTCTCAGAATCAATAATATTAATCTTATAGTTTTTATTAAATCCCTGTTGTATGTAGTTGGACATCTCATGTATAAAATTATCCTTCTGGTTATATATGAATATAGAAACTGTTTTTTCCTTACTACTACAACTTAAGATAAGTAGTGATAATATAATCATGATAATTTTTTTCAACTATTAACTCCTGTTTTGTCCAGAGGGATGATTAGTTTTATTATTGTAGATTCATCTAAAATACTTAATATTTTTAAATCTGCACTGTCTCCATAAAACAGTTTTAATCTTTGGTAAACATTTTTTAAACCAACACTTGTCTGCCTGTCTGCGCCCTCTAGCATAGAGTATATCTCTGATATTCTCTCTTCTGTAATCCCATAACCACTGTTTTCAACTTCAAAATAGAGATATTTCTCATCTTTATAGGATCTTATAGATATTAACTCCATATCATCTCCTACTCCATGGTATATTGCGTTCTCTACAATAGGTTGAAGTATTAGTTTCATTACATATAGATCCTCAACGTCATTTGAAACATCCATAGTGTACTTAAATTTATCAATATATCTAATTTTCTGTATTTTTAGGTAGTTCTCAACATGGGATATCTCATCTTTTACTAAAATTTGTGTAGCTCCACTTGAAATACTAATTCTGAAAAATCGTGCTAGGGCTACTACAGTTGTAATAACATCCTTAGACCGGTGATTCTCGGCTAGCCAAACTATTGAGTCTAAGGTGTTATATAAAAAGTGGGGATTTATCTGGTTTTGTAAGGCTCGTAACTCATTTTTCCTTGTCTCTGTCTGTTCTGCTACAACCTTATCCATTAAAGTACGGATCTCTTCTATCATACTATTAAATGATTTAGAGAGCCTTACTACCTCTTTTTGCCCATTTACTTCAACTTTTGAATCAAAGTTTCCTTCCTCAAGTTTTAACATACTATCTTTTAAGGTATTTAAAGGCCTAGTAATTCTTTTAGATATAAAAATAGAGATTATTGCTGTTAAAAATAAGCTTATAAAGAATATGAAAAATAGTATTAAAATCATCTCTTTTCTAGCTAGTGCAATATCATTAACATTATTAACAGTTACTATTCTCCACCTTGTGTGCACCAGTGTGTTTATATTTATATAATAATCAATAGAGTTAATTTTTGTCTTTAATCCACCAATAAAATTTTCAACAGCTATCTCAAGGCTATCAAGATATGGGATGTTTTCTGAGCTATTAGAGAGATATATTAAGTTATCTTTATCATTTAAAATGATTATATGTCCACCATTCCCAAGGTTGGTTTTTGCGGCCATATCAGTTAGGGTTTTAAAATTTAGTTCAATTAGTAGTATTCCAACTTTTTTCTCATTTCTTTGTACATACTCTACAGAACGGGAAAGAAAAATAACATTTTCATTGCTAGTTAGAGTAAAACTATTTGTATGAGGGGCAGAGAAGTGGGTTATGTTTGTCTCTTTTTTTGCCTCTTTAAACCAAACTTCTCCTAAAATTGAGTTAAAATACCTATTGTTTAAATCTGTTCCTAATACTTTTTCTCCATTATTGCTAAATAGAAATATCGATACAACGTCTTTTTTTATAGATGTATTATAATTAAATATATCTTGAAGTTTTTCAAAATTTTTATCTACATCCATACTAAGAGATGAGAACTGGATATAGTTAGCTGTCTCAATTACACTATTAATATAGTTTTCGTAGTTTAAAACAATCTGCTTATTAATCTCCCTGGATTGACTCTCAATCAGATCCTCGGTTCTACTAGAGAAAACGGCATAATAGACCGCACTAGTTAATAGTAAAACCACTATAACAATACTAATAGTAGCTATAAGTATGTTCTGACCAATAGTTGGGTTATATTTAAATCTCTTCTTCACGGTACTTCTTTGGGGATAGACCAACATACCTTTTAAAGCAGTGACTAAAGTAGTAAACATCCTTGAATCCACACTTTGTAGCTATCTCTACTATCCTATCTCCTTTAAGTCTTAAAAGCTCTTTAGCCTTTTCTATACGCACTTTTGTTAGGTATTTTACAAATGTTGTATCCTTATTTTTTTTAAATAGAAGACTCATATAGGATATACTTAGTCCTAACTCATCACAAACTGTTTCCATGGATATTTTAGGGTCATAATAATTCGTATCTATATACTTTACTGCATTATCTAATAACTTTTGTGAGTTAGTCATCTTTGTTTTAAGGTTTAACTCTCTTAACTTCAATAGGGTAGATAGAAACCAGTCAAAGATCTGTTCTAAGGAGCTAAACTGCATCATGGTACTTAGAATATCTCCTCCAATAACACTATTTAGATCCGCTTCTATAGAGTCTGCGAAATTTACAATTACATTCATAATGTTTATCATATACTGGTGATAGTTTGTTATGGACTTACTATCCCTAAGGGCTACTAACTTTATGGACTCTATAACATTTCTTACTTCGGATTCAGTTCCGAACTTAATATTATACTCTATATTCTTAATATCTGTTTCGCTAAGACTCAATACCTTTGGTTTATTTTCTTCTAGTTGATTAATGTAGATAATACGACCAGCATTTAGAAATTTACTATACTCAATAGCTTTTTCTGCCTCTTCATAAGCCTTAAAAAGACCTGAAAAATTTCTATGTAGGGAGCTTACTCCAATATCAATTTTTGCAGAAAGGAACTTCTCTGACATCTTTACCATCTCGTAAAAGACACTGTCTATCTCTTTTAAGAAGTAGTTTGATTTATCCTTAATAATTAGAACAATGCCACCATTAAATAAAAATGTGTAATACTCATATTTATATCTATCAAGAATAGATTTAACTGCGGACCTAACTGAGTACTTTGCCTTTTCAAAATCCATAATATCCCAGGATGTTGCAGACTTCTCAACTTTGATAAAACCTAAAATGTAGTTTGTATCATCTAGGGATATACCGTAACTCTTAAGGTTTTGTATCTCATCACCCTTTTCTGATCTTGATGATATAAGAAATGAGCTAAAATAGTTATCTATTACAAGAGGAATTGTCTCCTCGTATCTTTTTAATAAAGCCTCTCTGTTATACTTTTCTTTAAACTCAGCATCTAGCTCTATTTTAAGTTTCTTTAGAAATTTAGTAATATCGTTTTGAGTTATAGGTTTTGTAAGATAGCTAATAACATTTAATTCAATAGCTTCTCTTGCATAATCAAATTCATCGTATCCTGTTATAAAGGCGACTCTAGTGGTTGGAAAGTCCCGTTTAATAGTTGCTGCTAACTCTATACCATCGATAAATGGCATTTTTATATCAGTTAAGACAACATGGGGGGATAACTTCTCTATTAGATCTAGGGCATCATAACCATTACCAGCGGCTCCTACTACAGTAAAGCCGCTTTCTTTGGATATTTTAGAAGAGATCCTTCCCCTAACTTCGTCTTCATCATCTACTAGAATCATTTTATAAAATTCTTCCATAACTCTAGATTAGATTTAACTCTCTAATCAGTCAATCTTTAATTTTTTAACGTTTTTCTTAATAGATGGCTTTTTTACCTCTTCCTTTGGGGTAAATAGTGTTATTAAGTTATTGTATATATACTTAGATTGCTCAATTTTATCTAATATCGTTTTTTTATCTAAAAATTTTGGACCATGAATATTTAAAATATAGTCAGCCGTTTTAAGGAATTTGTCTCTGTCAAACCATAAAATATCATCATATTCGTGTACACCAATTGATTCTTTCACTACCTCATGTTTTAAAATCTCAACTATTGATAATTTCTTCTCTTTTTTTAGAATTGTAATCAGATTTAAGTCTGAATAATTATCAAAGAAACTAGAAAATAGCCATTCGTCAATTATATCAATCTCTAGGAAAAGACTTATTTCGGTTATAATGCTCTCTTTTAGGGATATACCATCTTCCTTTTCAATTTTATTACTTAACTTCTTAAAGAGATTTTCGCACTTTATACTTGTTAGATACTCTTTTAAAAGTTCTGATGTAATTTTAGATCGATTAAAAAACGACTTGGTTAAATAGTAGGTATCTCCTAAGGCTATTATTCTAATAGATTGGTTTATATTTGTAACACCTTCACCGTTTAGGTCATGGTTTAGTTTTGCATAATAACCCTCTTTTACATCCTTAATCTCTTTTATATCAAGGAAGACTTGAGACTCATAACCCTTTAATACAAAGAACATTCCATCTTCATAAATCTGCTTACTACTTCTAATATAGGTTAACCCATTTCTTTGATTTGTTAGTAATAGAAAGTGGTCCCCTGCATTGGTTATGCCTAAAGCCTCTGCTAGAGTAGTTTTTTGCGTATATCTGTTTTCCGAATTCTTTACTAATTTCTCTTCTGAGTGATTAATAAAACCACTTGTCATATTAAAACAATTATTGTAAAGAACTAGTGATTGATTCCCTTCAAAGTTATTAGAGTAGGCGAATACATTATTGTTTGTCTCTGAACGATGTACTTTAAATGGATAAAAGTTGAAATTTTCAACTTCAGAAAATAGTTCTCTCTTTTTCATTAATGGGAAAATAAGATGTTTATGTCCATTTACTAAACCTTCATCTACATCCTCATTCCAATAAGCTTTAGAGTACTCCATTCCATACTTCTCTTTATATCCCTCTATTTGACCGTGGCCAAACATTGGTAAACCAGGTAGTGTTATCATAAGTGTACAAACACCAAAGTATTTGTCTCCAGATCCAAACTGAGCAAAGGCTGTATCTTCGTCTGGGTTATTCATAAAGTTTACATATCTTTTTAGTATATCTGGATCAAATATTATTGTATTTATTATAGAGTCCCTATATTTCTGGTTCTCTTCGTTTTTAAGCATATTCATAAAGGCTGAGTTATAAACTCTGTGCATTCCTAGGGTTCTTACAAAATAGCTCTCTAACATCCAAAAAGCTTCTGCTAACAATAGGGTATCTGGTGCTTCTACTGCAATTCTATCAACTACTTCCCGCCAAAACTCAATAGGTAGTAACCTGTCAAACTCCTCCTGGCTAATTGCATAGTCAGATCTACTTGCAATGTCACCGCCATGACCCGGTTTAGGAAACCACAATCTCTGAATATGTTTTTTGGCTAGAGTCATTGCTGCATCAAAACGTATTATAGGAAAGTTTTTTGCAACGTGCAGTATATCCTGTATTACAGCCTCTCTAACTTCAGCATTTAAGAAGTTAATCTGGGCTGTATCATTCCATGGCATCATTGTTCCATCATTACCATGATAGATATATCTTACATCACCCTTATTAAAATCCACTCTTTTGAATACTACAGAAGCATCCTCTTTAGTGTAGTAGTGGTCTTCTAAATATATTCCAATATTTGGATCATCTGATAAATTTTCACTATTAAACGTATAGGTAGGATATGGAGGGTGTGATGTTTGAATAAAGTAGTCGGGTTTTGATCTTACCCACTGGCTATCTATTCCTGTGTGGTTTGGAACCATGTCACTTGCAAGTCTAATTCCTCTTTTATTACATCGCTCTCTAAGACTTTGAAGACCTTCCCAACCACCTAGGCCTTGGCTAATATCGTAGTTATACAGGGAGTATGCAGATGCTTCTGCTTCAGGGTTACCACACCTTTGTTTTATTTTTTTTGAGGCTTCACTTCTATTCCAAAGGCCAATAAGCCATAAACCATTAAAACCTTCATTAGCTAGTATATCTAGCTCTTCATCTGGGATACTGCATAGAGTCTTAATCTCTCTTTTATACTTCTTACTAAGCTGGTCTAACCATACCATTGTACTCTTTGCAATTAGAACCACATTAGGCATCCAGTGCTTATCCATTGTAAAGTTTTCAATATCTTCTTCCTGACTTTCGTATGTCTGGGTGAAGGTCTCTACTGGGCCATCAAAATCGTAATATACAGGCTTGTGCTCCTCTTTTAAAGAGTCTATAGCCTTTAGCATTTTTATGTTGAAATCAGAGATAATAACACCCCAACTACCCATTATAAATGATAGTTGATCTGCAATTGAATCTGGGTGAGCTAATGCTGGAGCTCTTAATAGATCGTATAGGGTTTTAGAATTACTTGAGGAACCCATATCCATTGCAGAGACTGATGAGGTAACTCTTTTACAGCCCTCTATAACTGTTTTATATTTTGTATGGCTGTTAAGTGTTGTCTCATCAAAAAGGTCATTAAAGATATTTAAGGCTGGGTTTAAATTACTTATATGTAGTAATAACATCTCTTCTAGCAGAATCTCTTTATAACTTACTCCGTGTCTATTTTCTCTATATAATAACTGTTCTGGACTCTCTTCTTTTTTTATTATAGTTGATCCTGGGAACTCTTCAATAAACTTTAAAAGAGCTCTATCAAGCTCTTTTTCTCCAATGACACTTGTTACATCAGTTATAATCTCTTTAAAAAGATTTGGTGCAGCTTTTACCCTGTGTTCAGCGATAACAAAGTGTAAAATTTCATCCATTAAACCCATTGCAAATACATCAGAAGCTTTAATCCCTTTATTTGATACAGAATTTATTTTTTGGGCAAAAACCCTTGCACCATATATATTATGAAATACTACATTACCAGTTGTGCTAAAAAGGTTGTTATCAAAGTTATATTTTTTTCTTGCTTTTCCACATATATGGAACTCCATAACCCTGTCTCTCTTAGGTAGTACTCTATGTTGCAATTTAAACTCTGTCATATTTATTTATCCTCTTTTTTTAATCATCTCTTTGAGCTCGTTATTAAATTCGTCCATCTTAATTAGGTCTTCTAGATTAAAGCTCAATCTGTAACTCCAGTTTACATCATTAGTCGTCCCAGGTACATTAATTCTTTCAGTTTCTGCATTTTTTGATCTAAGACTTTCGTTAATGGCTAACAGGTCTTGGAACTGGAACATTGCAATTTTAGCAGAAGTTTTAAGTAGGGCTTCATATAGCTTTTTAACTTGGTCCGTATCAGGGATAGGACTTAGTTTATTATCTAGATTTAGGGCATTTGAAATCTCGTCATTTGATGACATTTCAGGCCACCACTGTCTTACTGTTGAAGAGTCGTGAACCGCTGGAGTTGAAACAGACAAGTAGTTATACTCAGAAGGTTTCATAAATGGTTCTCCGTACTCATTATACTTTTTAGACCATCTAGTAACATGTAACCCTAAAATACCAAGTTCTTCAAGGACTTTTGGAACACAATTTGGAATAGTCCCTAAATCCTCGGCACAAACCAACATATCTTCGCTCTCTTTCATGAATTTTAACAATTTAAGACCTTGATTCTCCCATAACCACATAGAGTGTCCACTCTTTGAACTTTGAAGCTGACCAAATTCATATTTTTCATGATCGTTCATGGAAATATAAGCTCTACTATTGTAGTAAAACCAAGTTGTCGCATAATTGTATTCATCTACTTTTATTAGGGTAACATTTCTATAGAAATTTACAAGCTCACTTTTTGCTTCATCAGAGAGCTCTTCAACTGCATAGATATCATGTACAGACTTAACTTCATCCTTAAATAGATATAGGTCTTCTGTATTTATCTGGTCCAAAAGGAGCTTAGTCGCTTCGTTAGATTCAAATCCTAGTTTATCCCTTAGCTCATAACCTGGTATATGGGGTTTTGACATCCATGCTAATCGTGGGCCATCAATACCAATTCTTTTTAGATCATCAATATGTAAAAAATCGTTAGGACTGTAATAACCCATGCTTCCACTAATATATTGGGGAGGAATTGTCCAAATCCTAAAAAACCCTAATACATGGTCAATTCTGTAGGCGTGATAAAACTTAGCTGCTTGTTTTAACCTTGCTTTCCACCAAAAAAAGTTATCCTCTTCCATTGAGTCCCATGAGTAGGTTGGGAATCCCCAATTTTGTCCCTCTTCGGAGAACATATCCGGTGGTGCTCCAGCCCGGTTTTTTACATTAAATATATCCCTGGACTCCCATACATCAGCGCTGTCTATATTCATTAAAATTGGCAGGTCACCTTTTAGGTTGATACCTAGGGAGTCCATATAGAGTGTTGCCTCTTGTAGTTGTTTTTCCAGATAGTATTGAACCCAAGAGTAAAATAGAGTCTTCTTTCTATTTTTTATATATAGATTCTCTATATCATCTTTAGATGGATCTTTAAACTCTTCCCAATCCATCCACTCTAGGTTTTTATTCTTCTCTTTAAGGAATGAGAAGATAGCATAACTTTTAATCCATGGATTATCTTTTTCCCATTTACTAATACTTCTGCTTTTCTCTATTTTTTCATAATTATCTTTATAGATTTTTTTAAGCAGTTTTAGTTTGTCTTTTAGAACTGAGTTAAAGTGAACCCGATCTTTTCCTTCCCACTTTTTTGATATTTTTTCCAAATCAGATTTATACTTCTTAGCTTCAGGCATTTTTTTTATACTAATGTATACAGGATGAAGAGCGAAGGCGCTTAATGCACTGTATGGTGAGCTTTGAAAACCTGTATCATTAACTGGAAGCAGTTGTATTAGATCAAGGCCTACACTCTTGCACCAATCTGCAAATAGCTTTAAATCAAGGAATTCCCCAATCCCAATACTATCTTCTGTTTTAAGAGCTGATACAGGAATTACTGTACCAGTTATAAATCTTTTTTCTAGGGAGTATTTCACTTTATTATCTCCTATTGTCTTTTATGCTGTTGTTACTCTGTTCTTCCCAGTTTTTTTTGATATATAGAGGGCCCCATCAGCTCTGGAAATTACATCTTCAGGAGTTTTATCTAAATCAATATCGAATTCTGCAAGGCCAATTGAAACCGTTACATTTATCTCATCCTTATTGCTTATAACTTTTAAGCCCTCAACACCCTCTCTTATTCTCTCTGCAACTACAACGGCATCGTCTAAAGCTGCATCTCTTAGCATTATAACAAATTCCTCTCCACCAAATCTTGATGCAATGTCATTTGTTCTAATTGCTTTTTTTAATATGGTTGAGACTCCAATAATTGTGTCATCACCAGTTTGGTGGCCGTAGGTATCATTCACTCTTTTAAAATCATCAATATCAATCATTATTATGACAAAGTTATGATCTCCAGAAATTATACACTCATCAATGAACTTGGTTGTGTAGTGACGAACCTTTAATTCTGTCATCATATCCATTGTGGCCATATCAAATAATATGGAGTTTTGTATGGCAATGGAAGCATAAAACCCGATTTCAGACAAAAATTCTTTTTCTGACTTCTGAATAGGTTCACTATCAATACGACCTCCAAGTAGTACAAGGCCTGCGATTTTTTCATTAATTACCAGGGGAATGATTATCTCTATCTGTTCAATTATATATCTATTAATTTCTTCTACATCGAAATATGCAAGTTTATCAACTTCCTCGTTGGTAAGACACTTTCTACTTCGTGCGAACTCTTCCATCTTAGGTGTTTTACAGTTTAGCTGTATAGGGACGTGGGGTGTGATTTCAAATCCCATGTAATTTCTTTGAAGTGTTATTGTGTCTGGTTCGATCTCTTTACCAATATATAGGGCAGCTTTTACACACCTTGCCTGGGCCATAAAGGAGAATAAAATTGTATCAACAAGCTTCTTGAAGTGTAGTGTTGAGTTTAACACCTTAGTCACCTCAAGAAGTTGTCTTAATTCATATATTGTTTTTTCATAATCTTCTATTTCCATCTTTAATAAACATACTCTTTGAATTGTTTGTTTTCAAGAAATAAAAAAATATTTTGATAAATTACTTAAAGTAGTTAACTCCTGCTTTAAAAATGGCTTGATCCTTGTTTCCGTAAATGTTTTTACAAACATTAGATCCCACCCTCTCTGAGTGTCCCATTTTTCCAAAAACTCGTCCATCTGGGCTTGTTATTCCCTCTATTGCCATTACGGAACCATTAGGGTTTTTACCCTTATATTGAGTAGCTATTTGGCCATTATCTATAAGCTTCTTAGCAAGCGTTTCGTCGATAATGAATCTACCTTCTCCATGGGAAAGTGCTATCTGGTGACGATCACCAACTGAACACTGGCTTAGCCATGGGGATAGGTTTGAAACTACTTCAGTTTCTGCCATCATAGAGATATGTCTTCCTATTGTATTGTAGGTTAAAGTTGGGTCATGTTCATCAATATCTCTAATTTCCCCATATGGAACCAGACCCAGTTTAACAAGTGCCTGAAACCCGTTACATATTCCCATCATTAACCCGTCTCTCTGGTGTAATAACCTATGTACAGCGTCTTTAATTTCTGGGTTTCTAAAGAAAGCAGCAATAAACTTAGCAGAACCTTCTGGTTCATCTCCGGCACTAAATCCACCAGGAATCATAATTATTTGGCTATTATCAATCTTCTCTACCATTTGGGATATAGACTCTTTTATATGGTCCTCTGATAGATTATTTATTACAAATGTCTCAGCAATTGCTCCTGCATCTGTAAAGGCTTTAGCTGTATCGTACTCACAGTTAGTCCCAGGAAAAACTGGAATTATAACTCTAGGGTTTTCAACTTTTACCCTAGGTTTAATAGTTTTATCCACCATATAACTAACCTTAACCTCTTTTTGTCTATCTTCTACTCTAATAGGGTAAACATCCTGTAGGGTTTTCTCCCATGTGGTAATCATTTTATCAAGTTTTATGCTCTCTCCTAAGACTTTGATTACAGGCTCTGAAATTGTTGTTCCGATTACTTGGTAATCAATATCTATTAACTCATCCTCATTTTTTACCTCTACAATAAAGGATGACAAGTTAGTTTTTAGTAGTTCTTCAATATTTAGAGTGTTATTTAACTCTACACCTATTTGATTACCAAATGCCATTTTACTTATGGCTGATGCAATTCCACCCTTCCGAACTGTTTGAGCAGATAGTATAACTTCAGATTTTATTAAGTTTGTTATGTTATTAAATAATTTTTCTACCATTGGGTAGTTTGGTATATCAAACTCATCCTTAGGTAGAGGTATATATACAACACTGTTTCCAGAAGATTTAAACTCTGGGCTAATAACGTGGTTTACATCTACAGGGGCTACCGCAAAGGATACTAGAGTTGGTGGAACGTGTAACTCTTCAAACGTTCCGCTCATAGAGTCTTTACCACCAATTGCTCCAATTTTAAGTTCTGTTTGGGCTTTATATGCTCCTAGAAGCGCATTAAATGGTTTCCCCCACTTAACAGGGTCTGTTCCTAACCTTTCAAAATACTCCTGAAAAGTTAACCTTATCTCTGATAGTTCTCCACCAGCTGCAACTATTTTTGCCGCTGACTCTACTACTGCATAAGCTGCTCCATGGAATGGAGACCAGGATGAGAGGTCAGGGTCAAAACCAAAACTCATAAGTGTTCCGTTTGAAGTATCCCCTTTAAGAACTGGAATCTTTGCACACATAACATCAGTAGGAGTCTGCTGGGTTTTTCCTCCAAATGGAAGTAGGACAGAGGATGCACCAATTGTACTATCAAATGTCTCAATTAAACCCTTTTGAGAGCAGACATTAAGATCGGATAAATTATTTAACCAATCCTTTTTTATACTCCCGGTTGATTTTACAACAGCGCTGTTTTTAAACCAGCTGTTATTCTCATTTGGAGATTTAGATTCAATATCCATATCCTGTAAAACACCGTTGGTATTTATAAAGGATCTAGCCATAGATACAATCTCTTTTCCTCTCCAGTTTATTTTAACTCTAGGCTCTTTAGTTACTACTGCAACTTCTACCGCTTCAAGGTTCTCTTCTTCACATAAATCTATAAATCTTTTAACATCTTTTGGATCTAAAACTACAGCCATTCTCTCTTGAGATTCAGATATAGTTAGTTCTGTTCCATCTAGTCCATTATACTTTTTTGGAACTACATCTAGGTCAATTATTAAACCATCTGCTAACTCGGCAATAGCTACAGATATTCCACCAGCACCAAAGTCATTACAGATTTTTATCATTTTAGAAGCCTCAGGGTTTCTAAAAAGTCTCTGTATTTTTCTCTCTACAGGAGGGTTTCCTTTTTGTACTTCAGCTCCACTTGTTTCAATAGACTCTTCCGTATGCTCTTTTGAAGAACCTGTAGCTCCTCCACAACCGTCTCGACCAGTTTTACCCCCGGTTAAAACAATAATATCTCCTGGAGCTGCAGAGTCCCTAGTTACGTTTGACCTTGGTGCTGCTGCTATAACTGCTCCTATCTCCATTCTCTTGGCTGTATAACCTTCGTGGTATATCTCTGTTACATTACCGGTAGCTAGGCCTATTTGATTCCCATAGGAACTGTAACCATGGGCTGCTTCTGTACAGATTTTTCTTTGGGGAAGTTTTCCTGGTATTGTATCTTCAATAGCTGTTAAAGGTGAACCTGCACCTGTTACCCTCATTGCTTGGTACACATAGGATCTTCCTGATAGAGGGTCTCTAATACACCCTCCTAAACATGTTGCTGCCCCACCAAATGGTTCAATCTCTGTTGGGTGGTTATGGGTTTCATTTTTAAATTGAATCAGCCACTCTTCTTCTACTCCATCGATAACTGCTGGAACAATTATTGAACAGGCATTAACTTCCTCAGACTCCTCAAGGTTTTCCATTAACCCTCGACTTCTTAGGTCTTTTGCTGCTAAAACAGCCATATCCATTAGGGAGATATCTTTATCTTTACCTACATATAGTCTCTCTCTAGTTTTTAAGTATAGGTCGTAGGACTCTTTTATTGGTTTAGAATATTTACCATCATCAAAAGTAATATTTTTAAGTCTAGTCATAAATGTTGTATGACGGCAGTGGTCAGACCAGTAGGTATCTAACATTTTTATCTCTGTAATGCTAGGGTCTCGCTTCTCTTCGTCTCTAAAATATTTTTGACAATGTAGTAGGTCTAAATCACTCATTGCAAGACCAAGAGTCTTTCTAAGTTCTTTGATCTCACTTTCTGATTTTCTTATAAAGTTATTAAAATAGACTACATCCGCTGGTATTACTTCAACCTCGTGTAGTGTTTCTGGTTTTTCTAATTTTGCTTCCCTGGAATCAACAGGGTTTATTAAGTATTTCTTTATTTTATCTAAATCATTGTCGGTTATCTCACCAGAAAAAACATATTGCATTGCTGTTTTAATTGATGGGTTTTCTCCTGGGGCCATAATTTGTATACACTGTTCTGCTGAATCGGCCCTTTGATCATACTGTCCTGGTAGGTACTCTACAGCAAAGCTTTTCTCATTTGTCAAATCTATATTTTCTTGGTAAAAGTTATCTACTGGAGGTTCTGAAAATACTGTTGTTAATGCTTCTTTGTAAACTCTATCCGATATATCTTCTATATCGTATCTTATGATAACTCTTACACCTGTTAATCCTGTGAGGCTCAGGTGGCTTTTTAAATCTTGCAGAAGGTGGTCTGCGGCAACACTAAAATCTCTCTTTTTTTCTACATATACTCGTTTAATTATAGCCATATCAATTTTTATCAAATTTAAGGCTATTAATCTATATCTTTGTTATTGTTGTTGGCCTCTCCATGGTAAATAGTTTATAGGCTACAGATAATTATATAAAACAGATAGAGAAGGAAGTAATTTGGTATAATCATTTAATTAGTGGATTTAATATTTCAAAATTTAGAAAAGAGGGACAAATAGAAGAGTATTGGGATGAAGGGTATGATCTTCCCCAGTTGCTGTGGCATCTATTCTAAACTAATATTATTTTTAAAATGGTTAGTTTTGTTATATAATTCAGATATGAAAAAGTTTTTAGCTATAAGTATTTTTATATTTTTAATAATAAATATATCCTTTAGTAAGGAGTTCTTATCAGAAGATAGTGAAACCTTAGATGTCTACTTTGAAAAAATTGAAGAAGGCGGATATCTTTTTTATGGTGATAATAACCATTTTATTCCCCAATTTATCAGTTTGGGATTTACAAAATTGACAAATTTAAAAATGGATAGGGCGAACCCCTCTCAGGTCGTATTAGAACCTGGAGATAAAGGTGTTTTACTTGCAACATTAACCCCATTGGATAAAAATAGATCATACAGTTTTAGGAGTCGACTCTCCTATACTCCAGGAAATCCATTAACTGTAGAGCCTGATGAGTTTGTATATCTATTCCCGTTTGAACACGGTAGCAAGTTTAAGTTAGATCAAGGTTTTGGAGGGCAATTTTCCCATCAAAAAGAGAACTATTACGCCTTAGACTTCTCTATGGATATAGGAACCCCTATTGTCGCTGCTAGGGCAGGGATTGTTGTTGAAGTCAAGGAAGATTCAAATAGGGGAGGGGCTAGTTCGTCCTATGCCTCCTATGGCAACTTTATCTCCATCTACCATGATGATGGGACATTTGCTAGTTATGTTCACCTTAAGAAAAATGGAGCTATTGTAGAGGTAGGTGATAGTGTCTCTATGGGGGATACTATTGGTTATAGTGGCAATACGGGTCTATCAACAGGTCCTCATCTTCATTTTTCTGTTAATGTTCCTACAGTTACGGGGAGTAGGCAGTCCATCCCTATAAAACTATTAGGTTTAGATGGGGAAGCTATAGATCCTGTTGTCGGGGAGTATTATTACTCTAAGCACCCAGGAGGAGAGAGTTTTGATCCTGTTTTTGGCAAAGACCTTAAAGATTCTGACTTTAGTGGTACTTTAACTCCAATAAAGCAGACAGATAAACTTAGTTTTAGGGATGAATCTATAGATAGTACAACCGTTGTATATTGCAGAAATGGGTTTAATAGTGTTGTTGAGGGGACTATTACATTTAAATTTCAGAATAGTTTTAGTAGCCAAGGGGGATCCATACCCATAAAGATTCCGCCACTGTCCGAGAGCTATGTTGCCCTTGTAAAACCAAAAGATACAACAAAGTCCTTTGCCTTTTCTTACTCTATTTCGTATAGAGTTTTAGAATAAGTTATGTTATATTATTGCCATGCCAATTAAGATAAAAGATAAATTACCAGCAATTGAAATATTAAATAGCGAAAATATATTTGTAATGACAGAGACAAGGGCTGTCTCCCAGGATATTAGGCCTCTTAAAATAGCAATTTTAAACTTGATGCCAAAAAAAGTTACAACAGAGACCCACTTATTAAGACTTCTATCTAACACTCCTTTACAGTTAGAAGTGGATCTCCTACATCCTAAAAGCCATAAATCTAAAAATACTGACCACAGGCACTTAGAGTATTTTTATAAAACTTTTCAAGATATTAAGGGTAAAAATTATGATGGACTAATTATTACTGGTGCACCAGTTGAGACCTTGGAATTTGAAAAGGTAGATTATTGGGAAGAGTTAAAAGAGATAATGGATTGGTCTAAGGATCATGTAACTTCAACACTTCATATATGCTGGGGTGCATTAGCAGGACTCTATTATCACTTTGGTGTGGATAAATATCAAACACCTGAGAAGATTTCTGGAATCTATAAGCATAGCGTAGAAAATAAATTTAGTCCTATAGCTAGAGGTTTTGACGATAACTTTCTTGCTCCCCATTCAAGACATACAGAAATTCTAAGAAAAGAGGTTGAGAAAGTTTCAGCTCTTGAAATAGTCTCAGAGTCTGAAGAGGCTGGTATTTATATCGTTACATCCAACGATGGTAAGCAGATTTTTGTTACAGGACACTCTGAGTACGATCCTTTAACCTTAAAGGAGGAGTATGAGAGGGATATTAAGGTAGACCCAGAAAAAACGGTTATCCCTAAAAATTACTTTCCAGATGATGATCCTAATAAAACACCTGTTGTAAACTGGAGGGGTCATGCGAACCTTCTTTTTTTAAACTGGCTTAACTACTATGTCTACCAGATGACTCCTTATGAACTAAATAAATAACTACACCCTAAAAGAGTTTTCATGTTAAAATGAAATTATGGGTAGAAGTTTTAGGCAGAGAATTTTAAATATAAACATTAGTCGTAGGATATTTCTCTTTTTTACTGGTCTACTGCTAATGTCACTACTGTTTAGTGGCATTCTCTATAAGAGGATCTACTCATCTTTAATGCTAGATGAGGTGAATAAAATATCTATGCAAAATTTACGTTCAATAAGCTCTAACATTAGAATTATTCTTAAAAATGTTAATAACTCATCTAAGGTTATTCTATCAAATAGTGGCGTACAACAACTTCTTAACTCTGAGAATGGCTACTCTGAATTAGAGTTAAAAGATGGTGTTAATAGAACTATCTCATCGATGATGAGTAATTATGATGAAATTCTATCAATATATGTATTAGATACAAAGGGGCATAGGTATTACGCGGACTACGATGTTAAAAATGTTTTTTTATTCAACAGTAGTTTTCACGACAAAATATGGGCAAGGGCAAGAGAATTAAGGGGTGAGTCCTATTTTGTTCAGAATGGGGGAGAGATTTTTAATGGTTTAACAACTAAGGATTTTGTCTCTAATATTAGAATCATTAATGATCTAACAACCCAAAAACCAATAGGTGGAGTAGTTATAAATGTTTCTAAAGATGAATTGAAGTCATCTTATAACAGTATAGTGAAAAAAGATGGTACTAAGATATATCTGTTTGACGAGAATGCCTCTTTAATTCTTTCCTCCTACGATTATTCAAGGGATATTAAAAACTTTACATTGGATAATTGGAATAATAACCATGGCTCCTATGTAGATAAAAAAAATAGCATATTGTACTCATATTTGAATATTTTAGAATATAATTGGAGGATTGTAACTGTTATTCCTATATCAGATGACTCAACAATATATACTTTGACTCTTACATCCCTCTCTCTCTTTTTTTTACTTACTATCCTTGTCCTAATTGGTTCTGTAATAATTGCTAGGGTAATTACAAAACCTATTAATATAATGGTTAACTCCATGGTTGATATTGGTCGTGGTGACTTAAATGAGCTCTATTTTGAAACATCTATAACTGAGTTTAACTCTCTTAGGGATGGATATAATCTAATGACCATGGAGATTAAGAGTCTACTAAAAAAGATTGTAATTGATGAGAAAAGAAAAAGACGTACTGAATTAGAGACTCTACAAGCTCAGATAAAACCCCATTTTTTATACAATACCTTCGACTCTATTAGCTCTCTTGCCTTAATGGGGGAGAATAAGAAGGTATATAAAATGGTAACTTCTCTTGGAAAGTTTTATAGGATAAATCTTAGTAAAGGCAGGGAGGTCATATCCTTTAAACAGGAGATCGAGGCCCTTAAAAGTTACTTAAATATTCTCTCCTTAAGGTATGATAATTTTATAACAAATTTCTATATTGAAGATGAGACCTCTAATGTTAAGGTTTTAAAACTTATACTTCAGCCTTTCTTAGAAAATTCAATTTATCATGGGATAAAACCAAAGGGAGAGCCTGGAATTATAAATATCTATGGAACTATAGACTCAGATTTTCTCTCCATCAAAATTGAAGATAATGGAATAGGAATGGAAGAAGACATAATTAAAACAATCTTCTCCTCAAAAAGCAGCTTTGGAGTAAGAGGAACAATAGAGAGAATTAATCTGTTTTATGAAGGGGATGACTTAGTGATTATTAAAAGTAAAAAGGGGGTAGGAACAACAGTTATAATAAAAATACCCCTAGGGGAGAGGGTTTTATATGGGAATCTATAAAGTTCTAATTGTTGATGATGAATACCTTGTTAGGGAGCTTATTAAAAGGTCAATAAAATGGGAAGAGTTAGGGTTAGCCTTGGTGGGTGAGGCATCAGGAGGAATGGAGGCAATTGATTTAGTTGAAGATCTAAATCCTGAAATTATTATTACAGATATTAATATGCCTGTAATGGATGGAATAAAGTTAAGTGAAAATATTCTGGCTAAGTATCCCCAAATTAAAATTATTATCCTTAGTGGATATGACGATTTTGAATATGCTAAAAAATCTATATCGGTAGGGGTTAGAGAGTATATTTTAAAACCTATAGACTCTACTGAGTTAACAAACTCACTGTTAACACAGGTAAATGATATAGATAAAGAGGAAGAACTAAGAGATAAAATGAATTTTATGGAGCCCTATTTGAAAGAGAGAATTTTAAATGATCTTCTCTTCTCTAGTGTAGAAAAAGATGAACTATATAAATATGGACTCTCTTTTAAAAGTAATATGTTTAGATTAGCTCTATGCAGAGTCGATAGAGGTCTTGGTGGAATTTATAAAAGCAGACAATATGTAATTGATACAATTAATAACTACTTTATAGATAAAAGTGATTCTTACTGCTTTTGGGCTAGTGGGGGTTATATCGTCCTACTATTCCACAATAAACACTCTGAATTAGAAAACCTCTGCCAACGAGTAATTAATAACATTAATAGACGGTTTAATATCTCTTTAACCATAGGTATAAGTCAGACTCTTATTGGAATAGATAATATTAGTTCCCTTTATAAGCAGTCTAAACGAGGTTTAGAATCTCGAATTATTGGGGATAAAAATAGTGTCATTTTATACGATGATACAGTAGCTCTATGGGGGTATGATCCTATTAAGAGTAACACCCTTCTTAAGGAGTTTTCATTAAGTCTTAAATCAGGACTTCTTGAAAACTGCAAAAAACAGATAGAAGATCTTTTTAATTTACAAATTATGGGTGTTGGTGGAGATTTAAACTCCCTAAGGATCCTAAGTTCAAATATTATCTTTATAGTCCTGCAAGTTATTAGTGATCATGGTATTGAGATAGAGTCAATCTTTGGTCAAAATAAGCAGCCATATCACAATTTATATAGACTGAATAACATTGGGGATATCAATGA
Source organism: Thiospirochaeta perfilievii (assembly GCF_008329945.1). Taxonomy (NCBI): domain Bacteria; kingdom Pseudomonadati; phylum Spirochaetota; class Spirochaetia; order Spirochaetales; family Spirochaetaceae; genus Thiospirochaeta; species Thiospirochaeta perfilievii. The sequence continues at coordinate 2,064,668 of NZ_CP035807.1, forward strand.
ATACCTGTTCTCTCTTTGCCGCAAAATAACCTATGAAATTAAGGATAAAAACTGTAAGAGTTGTAATTTATTAATATCTAATGTTAAGAAATTTATAAAGGAAAATATGCGAAATCCAGACCTGCAGCTAACAATAGTTGCTGAGAACTTTCATATTAATCCAAGCTATTTAAGTAGAAAATTTAAGAGTGAGTGTGGTATTAGCTTTATTGATTTTTTAGCCCGTCTTAGGTTAGAGAAGGCAATTGAGTTAGTACAAAATAGTGATAAAAGAAGTTACGAAATAGCAGAGGAGATTGGCATAAGTGACCCCCATTATTTTAGTATATTTTTTAAAAAAAAGATGAATATGTCTCTAAGTGAATATAAAAAAACCTTAAAGGTCAAATAACTTACATTTTTAGTAAAATCTGTGAATTGTTTTATATGAGAAACAGGTGTACTTTTGATTAGTTTTACGTAAAAAGGAGAAATTTAATGAAAAAATTATTATTAGTTAGTTGTTTGATTTTATCTACAGTTGTTTTGTTTTCTAAAAACAGTGCAGAGGCTAAAAATTTTGATGATGGAGTAATAACCCTAAACTTATGGGATATTATGGTTACAGATGATGAAGCTAGGGTTATTAAACCAACAATTGATAAGTGGAATAAGAACAATCCAGGGGTACAGATCGTAAGGGACTCCTTAGATGATGACTCATATAAAACAAAGATAAAAACAGCTATTGCTGCTAACGAAGCTCCGGACCTATTTTTTACATGGGGTGGTGGTTTTTCTGCTCCTTTTGTTGATTCTGGGAAGGTTTTAAACCTTGATTCCTATATATCTAAAGAGTTTAAATCTAAGGCTTTAGAAGGTTCTCTGTCCTACTGTACATATAACGATAATCTATATGGTCTTCCATATGGTATGTGGGTTGGAGTTTTATACTGTAACCAAGAGATGTTTGATAATTTAGGCTTAGAAATTCCTGAAACATTTGAAGAACTTTTAGATGTTGCTAAGGTTTTTAAAGATAATGGTGTTGGTGCTATTGGTGTTGGAGCTGCAGAGAAGTGGGTTGGAATGTTTTACCACAATATTATTGCAGAACGTACTGCAGGGGCGAAATTAACTAACCTTGCTTTAAGTGGTTTAGCCCCATATGACTCCCCTGAATTTGTGGAAGCAGCAGAGAAATTAGAAGCGTTGGTTAATGCGGATGTTTTTAATAACGGATATATGGGAATGGATTATGAGGGTGCGCAAAATATGTTTCTACAGGGAGAAATACCTATGTTTTTCCAAGGAGATTGGGTCTCTGGAGATTGTGAATTAGATGACTCTCCTGTAAAGGGTAAAATTGTTGTTAAACACTTTCCATATATAAAAGGACACGAAGAGTTCAAGTATGACTTCTTAGGTGGTTCTGTAGATAGTTTTATGATTAGTGCAAATACTAAGTATCCAAAAGAAGCTACAGAGTTTCTCCAGTTTTTAGTTGAAGAGCTTTCCACTGAGGGTGCAAAAGAGGGTATTAATCTCCCTGTTTACAAAGCTGATATTGATCTTACTTCAGTAAATAGAGTGACCAGACAGATAATCGATCTAACAAAGGACGCTACGGGGTTTACCCTTGCTTGGGATACTTTTTTAGTAGGTGAAGATGCTGAACTACACCTAGACCTAGTACAAGAGATGTTTGCAGGAATGATAACTCCAGAAGAGTTTAGTTCAAAAATGCAGACTATAAATCAATAACTTTTTTTTATGGAGGTTCTATGGACAAGGTACTAAGGGATAAAAGAGCAATTTTATTATTCGTATTACCCGGTTTAACTCTTTTTTTATTGGTAGTTATTATTCCTATGTTTACATCTATCTACTACAGTTTATTGGATTGGAACGGGTTTGGAGATAGAACCTTCATTGGTTTAAAGAACTACTATGAGTTATTCTCAGGAAAAGTTTTTAGTTTTAATAAATCCATAATAAATGGTTTTTACCTTACATTTTTGACTCTACTATTTCAATTTCCTATGGCTTTAGTATTAGCATTAATACTATCTAGTGAGATTAAGGGAGAGGGATTTTTTAGGACAGTATATTTTATTCCAGTTATGTTATCAGCTGTAGTTATTGCAATGTTATTTCAAAGGATTTATGACCCCAATTACGGTCTTCTGCACATGGTTTTGTTAAAATTAGGCCTCCAGTCATGGGCGGAAGTCACACTACTTGGAAACCCAAAAACAGCAATGACTGCAGCTAGTTTTCCTATTTTATGGCAGTGGGTTGGTTACCACATGTTACTGTTATATGCCGGAGCTAAATCTGTTCCTACCGAACTTAGGGAGGCGGCTAAAATTGATGGAGCTGGGCCAGTAACAACAGTTTTTAGAATAGTTCTTCCCCTAATGCTTCCTGTTATTAAGGTATGTATTGTTATGTTAATTATAGGTTCTATAAAGGAGTTTGATGTTATATTTACAATGACAAAAGGAGGGCCTGTAAACTCTAGTCAGATGCCTAGCTTAGTTATGATAGAGACAATTTTTAGAAGGTATAAGTATGGGATGGGCAGTGCAATGGCCATGTGTATTGTTCTTCTCTGTCTGCTTATAACAGCCCTTCTACAAAAAATATTTGATAGGAAGGATCCATGAAAAAGTTTAATATAAAAAATACTCCACTTTATAGTTTTTTAATAGTTGTTGCCCTAATTCAAATTTATCCTCTAATATATCTATTTTTCTTCTCTCTAAAGAGTAATTCAGAGATCTTTGGTGGAAACGTTGCAGGACTCCCTACAAACTGGTTGTGGAGTAATTATAAATCTATTTTTAGTAATAGTGATATGCCTACTTATTTTTTTAATAGTACAGTTGTTACTGTTATAAGTATATTACTGGTAATCTTCCTAGGGGGAACTGTAGGATATGCTATAGAGAGGATGAGGTGGAGATATAGTAAGCTAGTTTTAACAATTTTTTTACTAGGAATAATGATTCCTGCCCAATCTAGTCTACTACCACTTTTTATGAATCTATCCCACTTTAATATAACAGATTCCTACCAAGCATTAATACTTCCCTATGTATCCTTTGGTCTACCTATATCGATCTACATTTTTACTGGTTTCTATGAATCTATTCCCTATGAAATGGAGGAGTCAGGCTGCCTTGAGGGCTGTTCTATCTTCCAGATCTACTCCTATATTATTATGCCTATGGTTAAACCAGCAATAGCAACAATTGCAATTTTTACATATAGAAATGTTTGGAATGAGTTACTTTTTGCTGTTACATTTATTACTAAAAAAGCATATAAAACAGTTCCCGTTGGACTAATGTCATTAAGGGGGAGATACTCTACAAAGTGGGGGCCTATTGGGGCTGCCCTGCTAATAGCTGTTTTACCAAGTTTAATACTCTACTTTATATTAAGCAAACAAGTGCAAGAGAGTATGACTTCTGGAGCTATAAAGGGGTAGTTACTATTGATTAATAGGCCTCCATCCCATATCTTACTTTTATGAATAGTGATTTTTTACCAATTAATAGATTCGAGATGGAAAAACTTGGCTGGGATAGGCCAGATTTTGTAGTTGTTACTGGGGCTACCTATGTGGACCATCCCTCTTTTGGAACTGCAATTATTAGTCGAATTCTAGAAAATATGGGGTTTAAAGTTGCAATTTTAGCACTTCCTGACTGGAAGAGTTTAGATAGTTTTAAGGAGTTTGGGAAACCCCGTTTTGCATTTTTAATAAATGGTGGAAATATGGACTCTATGGTAAGTAACTATACCGCATCTAAAAAACCAAGAAAAACCGATGTTTATGCCCCTGGAAATGTTCCAGGGTTAAGACCTGATCGTGCGTCTATTGTCTACTCCGCAGCCATAAAGCAGGTATATAAAAAGGTTCCAATTATTTTAGGTGGAATTGAAGCCTCCCTTAGAAGAATGGCCCATTACGACTACTGGAGTAATAAGGTTAGGCGATCCATAATATTAGACTCAAAGGCTGATCTTGTTATATATGGTATGGGGGAGCGGCAAATTCTAGAGATTGGAAAAAGGTTTAAAGAGGGGATGTCAATTAAACAGATGAAAGATATCCCAGGAACACTCTATAGAACCCATAGTAAACCGGAATTTAATGCTATATATCTTCCAACCTTTAAAGAGATAATTGATAGTAAAAAAAAGTTTGCAGAGTCGTTTAAAATACAGCATACAAATACTGACCCATTTAATGGAAGTCCTTTAGTTGAGGGATATCCAGGAGAGTGGGTTGTACAAAATATCCCTAGTAAACCCCTGTTAGAAGAGGAGTTAGACTGGGTTCATGAGTTACCTTATAAAAGGGATTACCACCCATCCTACAAGAGTCGGGGAGGTATAAAAGCAATTGAAGAGGTTAAGTTTAGCTTAATAAGTAATCGAGGTTGTTATGGTGGTTGTAGTTTTTGTGCGCTAACCTTTCACCAAGGTCGTATTGTTAGGTCAAGAAGCCACGAATCTATAATTAAAGAAGCTATAGAGATTACAAAACAACCTGATTTTAAAGGGTATATCCATGATGTTGGAGGACCTACAGCTAACTTTACTAAAAGAGCATGTTTTAAACAGGAGAGTAGAGGAGCCTGTCCAACAAAGCAGTGTCTTGCACCTGAACCCTGTAAGTTATTAGAAGTTGATCATTCAGACTATTTAAAGTTGTTACGGGAATTAAGATCCCTTGATGGCGTAAAAAAAGTCTTTATTAGATCTGGTATTCGTTTTGACTATTTAATGTTAGATAAGGATGAGACATTTTTTAAGGAGTTAGTTGAACACCATATTAGTGGACAATTAAAAGTAGCTCCTGAACATATCTCTGATAACGTATTAAGACTTATGGGTAAACCGGGAAATAGGGTTTTTTCAAACTTTTCAAAAAGATATAAGGAGATTAATGAGGAGTTGGGGAAAGACCAGTATCTAGTTCCATATTTTATCTCTTCCCATCCTGGGTCAACCCTAAAAGATGCCATAGAGCTTGCAGAGTATTTAAGAGATACAGGTTTAAGATCGGACCAAGTACAGGACTTTATACCAACCCCTGGAACCCTTTCTACTGCTATGTACTATTCAGGATATGATCCTGTTACAATGAAACCTGTAAAAAGTGAAATGAGTCCCCATGAAAAAGCGATGCAAAGGGCTCTGTTACAGTATAAAAAACCTCAAAATAGAGAGTTAGTTCGAGAGGCTTTAATCCTTTGTAAGAGGGAAGACTTAATAGGTAGAGGGGAAAAATGTCTGATACCTTTAGCGAGTAAAGGTAGTAAGAAAAAGTTTAGGCGTTAATGTTTATTTGAAGTTCAAACTCTCCATGGGGTGTATTAAATGGTATAGCTATAATATCCCCCTTGGCTGGCCAAACTATTGTATGGTTTGTTCCCTGTATAGTAAATGGTACAGTAACATCAATTTTTCCTAGATCTTTGATTAGGTTTAGGGCATTTCCACATATTATATTGGCGAACTCACCAACCATACCTGTAATCATGTTTGTTATTTCCGATGAATTACTACCAACCATCTTCGATTCATTAAGTAGTTTAAATGCTAGGGTTCTCTTTAGACGTATTACAAAAATACCTTCAAGTCCGCCCATTATACCAACTACAGCGGATATTTCCCATTTATGGAGCTCTAAATCCTTAACTATATAGGCCTTTCCATAGGATGGTGTGAAGTTAAACATATCTCTAAACATGTTAATAGTATATAAAACAAATGGCTTTATCATATTTGCTGTCATTGGACTAAGTATAATATATAAAATTATATTCTGCCATACATAGTACAGCTGTTGTATTCTGAATATTTATAAAATCCCCTTCTCTGGTAGTAGTCTGCAACCCAACTATATTTATCCGTGGTTAAGTAGAGGACTTTGCAACCTCTGCTCTTTGCAATGGATACTGCAGATTTCATTATAGCCTCTCCTACTCTTTTAGTTCTAAACTCTTTTAATACTTCAAAATCTTCAAGCTTAACAACATTATCCTTAAAAAAAAGTTCACAGCTACCAAGAAATGCTCCATTTTTACTATATACAACAGTCTCTATCTCCCTTGTATAGAACTTTATCTTAATCCATCTTTTTATATATCTGTAACTAAACTTAATACCAATATTCTGTTTTTTATGAAGCTTATAAAGCCGCTTTTTATCCTGTGGGGTCACAGGAAAGCAGTGGCTATCTGCAAATTCACTTTTACATAGGCTTAAATCTAAAATAAATAGGGAGTGGGTATTAAAGTTGAAGTCTGACAATTCTGGAATCTCTCCAGAGTTCGCTGACTCTGGATCAAAAACAAAACGAAGTAGTCTTCGCTTTTCATTTAAAAATTTATCCCTCTCTTTTAGAACAATGTTTTTTACCCTATCTATTTGTACACCTTTTTTTATAAAAATGTAGTTTTGTTGGGGAATGTCCGGGGTAATATTATCAATATATTTTGTATAGTATCTATATTTTTCAATATTTGAAGTTAGTTTAGTATACTCATCCTCAATATTTTTAATTCTATCTAATAATTCCATACATATAATTGTAATCTAAAAAAGCTCTGGCTGCTTATTAAAAGCAACTGTTTCAAAATCTTTCTCTATAAATGGGAGTATACTATCGGCTATAGGCTTTAATTGTTTATCAATATAGTGATCATAATCTAGGTTGGTAGTTTTCATGGAGAGAGGAGTTGGTCCATCAACACTTATGACATACTCAATATCTCTTATATGTTTTCCCTCATCACCTAACTTTAGAGCTGCTTTTACCTGGGGTGGAATAATCTTTGTATATTCAGATACTGGTTTTGTTAACTTTTTTTTATATACTAGCTTGTTATCTAGTTTTCCACTTTTTAGGTTGTTAATGGTTTCCTTTATAAAAGAATCAACTTCTAACTCCTGAAAAATTAGACTAAAAAGTGTGTATTGGAACTCCTTTGCAAGTTCTGTCCAGTCGGATCTAACAAACTCTAGGCCTGTAAAAGATAGTTTTTCTCCATTTGCTGTGTTTAATAGTCCAGCATATCTCTTTTTTGCTCCAGCCTTACTTCCCCTTAAGCCTGGTAGGAAAAACTTACTAAAATACTTCTCATACTCGATTTCTAACTTAGAGTCTACTCTAAACTCTCTCTCTAGGTATTTAGAAATATAACTATTTATATCGTTGGTAATACTCTCTGCAACGCTATTATACCTGGCTTTTTCCACCTCTTTTAACTGGAGAAAAATAGAGTCTGTATCCCCGTATATAACTAGATATCCCTTTTTTTCAAGATACTCCCTTGTAAGATTTAGCAACCACTGTCCACTTCCTGTTATTCCTAGGGATAGGTCTGGATTGTAGAACCTTGAAAGAGGTGTTCCCATTACTCCATAGAAGCTGTTCATTAATATTTTAATTGATTGGGCAAGATGGGGATTTCCATCTTTTTTTGCAGATGCCCTTTTTTCCATTAAATCTTTTATATAGAGGGGAAGAATGTGTTGTGTTCTAGAAAATTCAATATTTACAGGAGTATTTACTGGGTCTATTGTAGATAAAATTCGGGATAGGGGGTCTATAAAAAATGTCCTAATTAGGGAGGGATAGAGGCTTTTAAAATCTAATACAATAATTGAGTCATAAAAACCTGGGGTACTATTAAAAACTAAACCTCCACTACCAGGAGGTGTTCCCTCATCCTCTTTTGTATCAGGTGCAACAAAACCTTTTCTGTGTATAAGGGGAAGTAGTAGAAAGTCAAAGGCTGCAACTGAAAGTCCAACTCTATCCATTGTTAACCCTGAAGTCAAAGCTCTAGTATGGGTTAAATCTATTATGTCTAATTTCTTGAATATATCTGAAACCAGGGTACAATCCAATAGATTATAATGGGCAAGAGCTTTTTTATCCTCTCTAAACCTTCGCTCTATTTCATCTACCTTTCCAGACCCGGTTATATCCTTTCCTACTCCTAAAACTTCCTTGGCAACTGTTTCTAATTTATAGTTATCAAAGGTATAAAAAGCACCTCTAAGGGTTGGAGGTCCATCAATAACAACTCTACCATTTATAAAACAGTTCCAGTTATTATTTTGATTCTTCCTTATGGTTGGAGGTGTGTTATCCCTACCAATACTGAATTTTATATTAAAATAATTTGTTCTTCTCTCTATAAAGTCCAGGTCAAATCCAATTACATGCCATCCGATTATTATATCTGGATCATAGGATTTAAAACGAGAAATAAAGGTTCTTAGTAAACTCTCTTCATCTTCTATATATGTAATATAACTATCTTGCTCCCCATTTTTTTTTGTAGAATCCCGCATTAGAACTTCTTTAATCTCTCCATTTATAGATGTTCCATGTAGGCCGATGGAGTAGATTGTTCCATCCCTTCCTGTTTCGATATCAAAAGATAGTATTTTAAAGTTAGGGGTATATAAGGCTTTGCTAATTCTTGGGTTTTTAAACTCAAAAAGATCTTCTTTTTTAGTAGAGAGTCCATCTATTTGCACACTACCGTATATAAAACGCTCCATAAGGTATCTCTCTTCAGGGAGAACATCGCTTTCGTAGCAGTTAAAGCCTCTATCTTTAAGAATCTTTTTACCATTAAATAGATCGTTGTAGTTATTAAAGTATAGGGCATCTACATCTAGGAAATTGAAGGATTTAAGGTTTACCTCTTTTCTTTGGCTATATAGAACGTCCTTTGGCAGTTTTGTAAATCTATCAATAAAAAATAGACTAGGGCTGTTATCAACAATAATAGTAAAAGAACCCTCTTCACCTACACCAGTATAAATTAGTGTGGTTAAACCATTTATGTTCCTTCTTTGTCTAGTTAAAATATATCCTAAAATATCCTAGTCCTTTTGGTAAACCCTTCTATGCCTTTGGTTCCAATGTCCCATTATCTCTGTTGTACTAGTAACACTTACAAATGAGTTCATATCAACACTGTAAATGAAGTCTTTAAGTTTTGCTAGACGAATAGCAGGGATTACTGTGTATATAACAGGGGTTGGATCTCTATAGTATGAGCCTTCTCCATGTAGTAGTGTTGCTCCACGATTCTGACTATGTAGATACTCTACTATCTCTTCGTGTTCTGTTGAAACAATCATAACAGATAGTCTATTTTCAAATCCAGCAATTACTTTTTCCGCAACACCGGAACTGATAAACATCCCAATTAGGGAGTACATTCCCTTGTAAGGCTCGAAAATAATAGAAGCAAAGCCCACTATGACTACATTAATTAAAAATAGTGTTGTTCCTAGGTTTATTGATATTTTCCTCTTAATTACTGCACTTATAATATCTGTACCACCAAAGCTTGCTCTATTTTTAAATACAATACCTAAACCAACCCCTGTGAAAAGCCCCCCATAGACAGCGGCTAGAATTTCATGGGGAATATAGAGGCAACCTACTAACCCAGAGGTAAGGTGAATAAAAAATGAGAATGATGTCATTCCTACTAAACTAGAAATTATAAAGTGTTTATCTAGGTTTCTGTATCCCATAATGAATATTGGAATATTGATTATTACAATTAAAATAGCAGGGGTTATATCAAAAAAATGAGTTAGAATGAAGGCTATTCCACCAACACCTCCCCCAAGAAAATCGTTTGGAATAAAAAAAACATTAAATCCTAGAGCATAAATTAAGCCACCAATGATAATGTTTATCATTCTTAAAAGGTAGAGTCTTAAACTTGGTATATCTTTTAAAATCATAAATTGTAGGATAGGGGTAATTCAACTATTTGTAAACTAATTACAATCTAATATAGTCATCTTTAATTACCTTATCAATTTGATTTGGTTCTAAAAATTTTCTTGCATAATCCATATATAACTCTTGGTTTACAAAAATATCAAAGAGGTCGGGATCTATGTGGTTTTTATCCCTCATTGATGCCAAAATCCTCATTGCTTCACTAAGAGATTTTCCTTTTTTATATGGCCTGTCATAGGCAGTTAAAGCTTCAAAAATATCTGCAATAGCCATCATTCTTGCTCCAAGGGACATCTCATCCCTTTTTAACCCGTTAGGATAACCTGTTCCATCCATTTTTTCATGGTGGCCTCCAGCAATTTCAGGTACATTTTTAAGGTTTTTAGGGTAGGGTAGCTCTTTTAACATCTCAATTGTTACAGATACATGACTATTTATTACATCCCTCTCTTCTTTAGTTAGAGTTCCGTGGGTTATTGTTAAGTTTTTTACTTCATCATCTGTTAATAGAGGTTGCTCCTGGCCATTGTGTATCCACTTCATTTGGCTAATTTTAACGACTCTGTCTATTAGATCCTGTGACATAAATTCACTTCCAATATTTGTCTTTTTTAAGAAAGTTATATCATCATCTATCTTTCTTATTTTTTCCTCAAAAGCTTTTTTATCGCTATTACTCTGTTTAGATTTTAAAAATGTTATCTCAGCATCCCTTTTCAATACTTCAAACCTATACTCTACTTGAGTAATCCGGTCATGTATTGTTTCTAGTTTAGTTGCTTTATCTACAACGTATTCAGGTATAGTTACCTTTCCGGCATCGTGTAGCCATGAAGCAATGTGCAGTTCATAGAGTTCTTCGTTGTTAAGGTTTATATCCTTATAAATTCCATTGTCTGTTTTATTAACAGCATCAGCAATTGCCATTGTTAACACAGGGACTCTTTGGCAGTGTCCCCCTGTATAGGGAGACTTTTTATCAATTGCTCCCGCTATAACCTTTATGAAGGATTCAAATAGTGTTCTTAAATCTTGTACTAGATTTTTATTTGTAAGTGTTATTGCTGCCTGGCTCGCCAATGCAGAGACGATACTCTCTGAATGGGGGTTAAAAGGAATAATTTCGTTACTAATGTCATCCCTTGCATTTATTAACTGTAGTACTCCAATAATTTCATCTTCGTGGTTTCTTAAAGGGAGTGTTAAAAAAGATTTTGACCTATAGTTTGTCATTTTATCAAAGGCCCTAGTTCCACTAAAATCAAATCCTTCTGCTTTATATGCATCTGGTATATTTATTATCTCTCCTGTTAAGGCTACATAGGGGGCAATTTGTGTTATATTGGGGTTTCCGTTATCATCATGTAGTTTTAGGTTTGGAAAAGTAACCTTCTCCTTAGAAGAACCTCCCATATGAATGTTTAAGGAGTCTGTCATAACAATCTCAAAACTAATCTCGTTGTTATTTTCCTTCATATAAAGGGTTCCCCCATCAGCATTTGATAGGGTCTTTGCCTCGATCAATATCATCTCTAATAGTTTGTTTCTATCTTTTTCCTTTGATAGTGCAATACTTATATTTGTAAGTTTTCTTATATCTTTCTCAAGAGTTTTTATATGCAGTGTCTGAGATTGAGCTTCTAAATCCCTATTCATATTTTAAATATTAGTTCTATACAAGACCTTGGTCAATGATTATAAGCCCTGTTAATCATTGTCTTTAATAGTATTTATTATTATTATTTAGGCCATGGGGATATTTAAACATGTAAAAGAGTTTCTTAGGCAAAACAGGCTTAGGTATTTAATTGGGGTTATTTTATTAGTAGGTGTAGACCTATTACAGCTTATAACACCATTAATTACAGGTAGTTTTGTAGATGCCATTGGATCTGGAAATTTAACAAAAAAATCAATAATAATATATATGGCTTCTGTTATTCTTGTAACTCTGGGTGTTGCCTTAGGGCGTTTTGGATGGAGAATGACAATTATTGGGGTAGCAAAGAAGCTGGAGTATAAACTTAGGGAGATGGTTTTTCATAAGTTAACAGATCTGGATCAAATATATTATAATTCCCATAAAACAGGGGATATTATGGCTAGATGTACCAATGATATTTCAACTGTTCGTCAGGCCTTTGGGCAAGGAACTATTTTAGTTGTAGACTCATTTTTTATGGCAATAATGGCTATAACAATAATGGTAACAAGGGTAAGTCCAACCCTTACTATAATTGCTTTAATTCCCCTACCAATTGTAGCAATAGTTATGACTATTATTACAAAAACAATCGGTAAAAAATTTAAGAGGGTTCAGGAGGCTTTTTCCAATATAAGTGATAGAGCCCAGGAGTCCTTTTCTGGTATTAGAATAATTAAGTCCTTTGTTCAAGAGAAGATTAACCTTCACTTTTTTAATGAGGCTAATAAAGAGAATTTAAACAGATCCTTGGATTTGGTTAAGGTTCAAGGTGTTTTACATCCCTTTGTTGCAACTATAGCTTCGGTATCACTTATAGTAACAATTTTTTATGGTGGGAATTTAGTAATAGATCAGGTTATCACTCTTGGTGAGTTGGTTAGCTTTATTGCTCTAATAGGTATGATGACCTGGCCTATGATGGCATTGGGCTTTATGTTTACACTAATTCAGAGAGGTAAAGTTTCTCTTAACAGAATTAATGAGATTTTAGACTCTAAAAGCAGTGTGGATATGGAAGTTGATGGTCTGGATCTGCTTAACTCCTCATTAGAGGTTAAAAATCTATCATTTAAGTATCCAGGTACAAATAACTATGTTCTTAAGAACATCTCTTTTAAGATAGATTCAGGTTCATCCCTAGCAATTGTAGGGCATACGGGAGCCGGTAAATCAACTTTAGTTGAACTCTTATTAAAAACTTATACAGTACCAAATGGAACAATTTTTATTGGAGGGGTGGATATTAATTATCTCTCTGTAGATAAATTAAGAAGTCGAATAGGTTATGTGCCCCAAAGTAGTTTTCTTTTTTCAAAATCAATTAAACAAAATATAGGCTTTAATACCCATGATATTAATGAGGAACGAGTTAAAGAGATGTCAAAGGTCTCTATGGTATATGATGAGATTGAATCCCTGGATAAAAAATTTGAGACAGAGTTAGGGGAGAGGGGGGTAAACCTCTCTGGGGGGCAAAAACAGCGAATAGCAATTGCCCGAGCTTTTTACAAGTCTCCTGGGATTATTATATTAGATGACTCTTTATCAGCAGTTGATACAAAGACTGAGGAGAGGATCTTGCATCATGTAAGGGAAGAGTTAATGGATAAGACTGCTGTTTTAATATCCCATAGGATTTCAACTGTAAAGGATGTCGATCACATTGTGGTTCTTAAGGATGGTTATATTATTGAAGAGGGAAGCCACCAAAAGCTTATTACATTAAATGGTTACTACAACGGTTTATATGAGAAACAGCAACTAGAAGAGAAGATATTGGAAGAGTAATGGGAATAAAAAAAGAAGAAAAGATAGAAAGATCTGCAGATATAAACATAATAAAAAGACTCTACCCCTATATTAAAAAACAAGCACTAGTATTTGTAACATGCCTTTTTCTTATAGGTGCTATTACTGGAATAGACCTACTTGTTCCCTATTTAACAAAAGTAGCAATAGATCAGAGTATTGGGGCATTTGACTCCCCAATTGTTAAAGTTGATGGAAGATTTGTAAAACTAGGTCTAGACGAAGAACTTGGAGATAGAGAGGTTTATAGGTTAGAAAAAGATGGTGATGGAATTTATTTAGTTTCTAATGAGTATAGGAAAATTCTAGATTTTAAAGAGTATCTTGATTTAAGGGCTAATGATAAGAGCCAATTAAAAAAGATAGCAGTTATAATGTTTACTCTTTTTATTGTTAACTTTATCTTTAACTTTGCAAATGTCTACTTGCTTAACTTTGCTAGCCAAAAAATAATATATGTATTAAGGAGTGATCTATATAGTCATATATTAAAACTCTCACTTAGCTTTTTTGATAAAAATCCTGTTGGGCGCCTGGTAACAAGGGTTACCAGTGATATGGATAACATATCCAAACTATTTACAGATGTTTTAATCTCAGTAATTAAAGATATTTTCCTAATTGTAGGAACAGTTATTGTTATGTTAACATTAAATTGGCGTTTAGGATTGGTGGCTATGATCTCCCTTCCTCTAGTTATTTTTATATCCTTCGTTTTTAGGCATTATGCAAGGATAATCCAGAGAGAGGTAAAGGTTAAACTAGCTAAAATAAACGCCTACCTTGCCGAGAGTATCAATGGTATGAAGGTTATTCAGATTTTTAATAGGGAAGATCTAACAATTAAAGAGTTTGATGAACAAAATGTTGATTATTTTAACTCTTCAATTGATGAAACCCGGGTTTATGCCCTCTTTAGGCCTGGAATACACCTAATGTCTGGAATATCCCTAGGTTTTATTCTTTTATATGGTGGATTCTCTTCTTTGGAAGGCAGTCTAGAAATTGGTGTCCTAGTTGCTTTTTTCCAATATATTAATCACCTTTTTAGGCCTATATCTAGTCTTGCCGAAAAGTTTAATATTTTCCAATCCTCCATGGCTTCATGTGAAAGAGTTTTTATATTGATGGATGAGGATATTGAGATTTTAAATAATAAAAAAACTATAAGTCCCTATGATACTAGGGGGGAAATAGTCCTTGAAAATGTCTTTTTCTCATATATTCCTGGGGAACCAGTAATAAAGGGTATAAATCTAGATATTAATCCAGGTGATACTGTCGCTTTAGTTGGTGCAACAGGGTCAGGTAAAACCACAATAACTTCTCTAATTAGTAGGCTCTATGATATAGATTCAGGATCAATAAAGTTAGATGGTGTAGATATTCGCGATATGGATAAACATGAACTTAGAAGAAGAATTGCAGTAGTTTTACAGGATGTATTTTTATTTTCTGGAGATATTAAAGGAAACATAAATTTAAATAATAATGAGATAGGTTTCGATCGGGTATTAGAGGCTTCCGAGTATGTAAATGCCCACAAGTTTGTAAAAAAACTTCCTAAAAAGTATGACCATGAGGTTAGGGAGAGGGGAGCTACATTTTCTTCTGGTGAAAAACAATTAATCTCCTTTGCTAGAGCCCTTGCTTTCAATCCAGATATTTTAATTCTAGACGAAGCTACTTCTAGCATCGACACAGAAACTGAAGCTCTAATTCAGGATGCAATAGAGAAGTTAATAAAGGATCGGACTACAATTATAGTTGCCCATAGGCTCTCTACAATTAAACATGCTGATAAGATTGTTGTTTTACATAAGGGTGAAATTAAAGAGGTTGGTAAGCATGACGAGCTTCTTAGAAAAAAGGGGATGTATTACGACCTATATAAATTACAGGTAGAAGCGCTTTAAATAGCTTCTAATTATTCTGTTTTTTACTAAGGTTTAACCCTCTCTTTTATTATTGTCTTCTATATAAATACACGATACAATCATATTATGGCTAAAATTAGGATTCGAACTCAGTTTTTATCACTTTTCATGATTATTGGTTTAATACCACTATTTATTATTTCAGCGCTCTTTTTTTGCAAACATCCGATATTCTTCTAGAAAATTCAAAAGAGCACCTATCTACAATACAGGGGATCAGGATTGATGCCTTAAAGGATGATATTGAACATCGCCTTTCAGAGTTTGATTCTCTGCTCTCAAATAATATAGTAACTGACTTTTTCTCTAATAATCTGATAGATGAAGGCGAAGATTTCTCAACTTATGATGAGTACTTTTCTAAATTTCTATTAACAAATAATTTTTACAATGTATATATTATGGGAACAGAGAAAGAGAGTATTTTATACAGTTTTAAAAATGAGAAGGGTTCTTATAAATCATCAGGGCTTAGTAGAGTTTGGAGTGATGCTATTGGTTCTACAGAGATTGTTATGGAGGATTTTGATAAATTTAATCCTTCTATGGCCATGCAATCCGCTTTTTTAGGAAAGAGTTTTAGGGATGATGATGGTACTATTCTAGGAGTTGTTGTTCTACAAATAACTGAGGACTTTATTAATACTATTTTAAAATCAAGGGAGGGTTTAGGAGATACAGGGGAGTCTTATATTATCTCTTATGATCCTTCAGAGCCTGATAGATATACCTTTAGAAGTAATATGAAAACTATGGGGAATGGAAAGTATGAGATAGGATATACATGGACTCATGCTCCATTAAACTACTGGATAGACGCATTTTCATCAGGAATTACTGGAGATTTTGGAGAGTATGTTGATAGTGAGGGTAAAAAAGTTCTTGCTATTTACAATAAAATAGATGTCCCATGGCTAGAGTGGTATTTAATAACAAAGGTTGATAAGTATGAAGTTTTATCAAGTTTAAATAGTGTTTTACTAAGAACTATCCTTGTATCGTTTTTTATTCTTATCATAATTGCAATACTATCCATATATTTTTCCGCAAAACTTACTGACCCAATAATTAAGGGGGCGGAGTTTGCAAAGGATATCTCCCATGGTAATTATAACTCTAATTTAGATGTTCATAGAAGCGATGAAATTGGGGTATTAGCCCGTGCATTAAAGGATATGGGCCGAAAACTAAAAGAACAGTCCTGGTTAAGGTTAGGGAAAGAGGGATTAGATGATGCCCTACGTGGCGAACACGATGTGCGTAGTATGGGGACAAAATTTATATCATTTATGGTTAAACACTTAGATGCCCAACTTGGAGCTCTCTATCTAGTTGATGAGAGCAATGATAAACAGCTTATCCTTAGCTCTTCATACGCCTTTAGTGATAGGAAAGGGAATTTTAATAAAATAACAATTGGAGAGGGGTTAGTTGGTCAGGCAGCCTTTGAAAAAAATGAGATAGTATATACCCATGTCCCTACAGATTCACCAGAGTTTAACTACGGTGTATCTTCTATGATTCCGACCTGTTATATTGCTACTCCTATTGTCTATGAGGATGAGTTACTTGGTGTCTCTTTAATTGGAGTAACAGTTCCAGTTACAACACTACAGAGAAAGTTTATATCTAATATTAGGGATAGTATTGGAATATTAATAAATAGTGCAAAATCAAGTACAGTAATTCAGGATCTACTGTTAGATGCTCAGATAAAACAGGAAGAGCTAAGGGTAAGTAATGAAGAGTTAGAACAACAGACTGAAGCGCTAAAAGAGTCTGAAAAGGATCTTCAAGCCCAACAAGAGGAGCTAAGGGTTACAAATGAAGAGTTAGAAGAGCGAACTGATGCTCTAGAGAAACAGCGAAAAATAATGAAGGATAAAAATAAAGAACTAGAAATAATTGGGAGAGACTTAGAGAGTAAAGCTCAGGATCTAGAGAGAGCCAGCCAATATAAATCTGAATTTTTAGCAAATATGTCCCATGAGTTAAGAACACCTCTTAATAGTATTCTTATTTTATCCCAACTTATTTCAAATAATAAACAGGGTAATTTAGATGAGAAACAGATAAAGTCTGCAAAGGCTATAAACTCCTCAGGGGAGGATCTATTAAGGCTGATAAATGAGATCTTAGATCTTAGTAAAGTTGAATCTGGGAAAGTTGATATAAATCCTGAATTAATGACATTAGAGTCTTTAAAAGAGGATATGGATAGGGTCTATAATCCTACTGCAGAGCAGAAACAGATCTCCTTTAATATTAATATTGATAAAAACCTCCCACAGACAATTATAACGGACCCTCATAGATTGCAACAAGTTCTAAAGAATCTATTAACAAATGCTTTTAAGTTTACTGAATCCAATGGAACAGTTTCTTTGAATATGAATAAAGATGGGGATAACATAGTCTTTTCTGTAACTGATAACGGAATTGGTATACCTGAGGATAAACAAGATGCAGTTTTTGAAGCATTTAAACAAGCTGATGGAAGTACTAGTCGTAAGTATGGAGGAACAGGATTAGGTCTATCTATATCCAAAGAGTTAGCTAAACTTTTAGGTGGAGATATAACATTAAAAAGCCAGGAGGGTAAGGGTAGTACTTTTAGTATCACTCTGCCTATTAAAGAGGGCTGTAGCTCTCCAGTTATTGTTGATGAGAAAAAAAACACCTTAGTTGAAATACATATAAAAGATGATAGGGAAGGGGTTAACCTAGATACAAAAACTCTTTTAATAATAGAAGATGATGTTAACTTTGCAGCTATATTAAAAGAACAGGCCCATGATAGAGGTTTTAAAGTTCTTATCGCTGAGGATGGGGAGACTGGACTACACTTTGCTGATTATTATAGACCCTGTGGAATAATTTTAGATTTAGGTCTCCCTGGGATCGATGGACTCTCTGTTATGGAGAGATTAAAAAATGATCCAGAATTACGCCACATCCCTGTACATATAATGTCTGGTAATGAAGAGAAAATTCCTGCCTTGCAAATGGGGGCTATAGGTTTTATGTTGAAACCTGTAACCATAGATGGTATTGGTGATGCTTTTAAAAAGATTGAAGATACCATTTCAGCGAAGCTTCATAAACTACTTATTATTGAAGACGATGATATTCAGAGGGATAGTATAAAAGAGTTAATTAGTGGTAGTGATGTTGAGATAACAGGGGTTGGAAGTGGAGAAGAGGCTTATACAATTTTAAAAAATCAAAAATTTGACTGTGTTGTTCTAGATCTTGGATTACAAGATATGTCAGGGTATGAACTCCTTGATAGGATAAATAGGGATAGAGAGATTTCACAAACACCTATTATCATTTATACAGGAAGAGACCTCTCCCCTGAAGAGGAGTTACGATTAAAGAGGTATGCAGAGAGTATTATTATTAAAGGTGTTAAATCCCCCGAGAGATTATTAGAAGAGTCTTCCCTCTTTTTACATAGGGTTAACTCCGACCTGCCTGAAGAACAAAAAGAGATTATGAATAAAAATAGTAGAAGAGAAGAGGTTTTAACTGGTAAAAATATCCTAATAGTGGATGATGATATGAGAAATATCTTTGCATTATCAAACATCTTAGAAGATAAGGATATTAATGTAATAGTTGCTCGAGATGGACTTGAAAGTATCGATAAAATAAATGAAAACCCTACTATTGATTTAGTTCTAATGGATATAATGATGCCAAAGATGGATGGCTATGAAGCTATTAATAGAATAAGAAAAATTAGAAATAGAGAGACTCTTCCGATAATTGCTTTAACAGCTAATGCTATGAAGGGGGATAGAAATAAGTGTATAGATGCTGGTGCTAACGATTATTTAGCAAAACCTGTTGATAACGGTAAACTCCTCTCTATGTTAAGGGTGTGGCTATATTAGTGGAAAGTGATCGAGAGTTAGTTGAAAATGAAGATATTGAAGTTGAGTTAGTTTTAGATGCGTTATTGAAAAAAAGCGATTATGATTATAGAAATTACTCAAGGTCTCATATAAAAAGAAGATTGAGCCATAGGTTAACTGTTAGTGGTTATAATCGATACTCGGATATGATCCCTGATATTATCTATAATCCCCAATTCTTAAATAAGTTACTATCCGATCTGTCAATTAATGTTACTGAGATGTTTAGAGATCCCTCCTTTTTCCTTGAGTTAAAGGATAAAATATTTCCATATATTAAGACTTATCCCTTTGTTAAAATTTGGCATGCAGGGTGTAGTTCTGGTCAAGAAGTATACTCTATGGCTATATTGTTAAGTGAGGATAATCTTTATGAAAAGTCACAAATTTATGCTACGGACTTTAATAGAGAAATTCTAGATGTTGCAAAGAGAGCCATCTATCCTATTGATACTATAAAAAAATATACAAATAACTACCAACAAGGTGGAGGACAAAACTCATTCGCCGATTATTATATAGCCGATTATGACTCTGCAGCAATAATACCCTCTCTTAAAAAAAATGTACTTTTTTCATTTCATAATCTTGTTACTGATGGAATATTTGGCGAGATGCATGTTATTGTTTGTAGAAACGTTCTTATTTATTTTGACAAAGAGCTACAAAACAGTGTTTTAAAACTTTTCTATGAGAGTCTTGTCCCTGGTGGATTTTTATGTCTTGGCTCAAAAGAGTCTATAAGGTTCTCAGAAGTAGAGAAACTATTTGAGGTTGTCTCTTCATCAGAGAAGATTTTTAGAAAAAGAGTTTGTTAAAATGGCAAAATATGACGTTATTGTAGTAGGGGCTTCTGCAGGTGGCCTAAGTGCCTTGGAAAAAATATTAAGTGGTCTAGAAAAGGATTTTTCTATTCCTATTATAATTGTTCAGCATTTAAGTCCAGATAGTGGGGATTCAATTCTTTCACTATTAAAGAAGTACTCTGTTATAGAGCTATCAGAGCCCTGTGATAAAGAGGTTATATTAAATAACCATGTTTATTTGGCTCCTGCAGATTATCACATTATGGTTGAAAAGGATAAGACCTTTAGTTTGATTCTAGGACCTAAGGAGAATTATTGTAGACCAGCAATAGATGTGTTATTTGAAACAGCAGCAGAAGTGTTTTTTGATAAAACATTAGGAATACTATTAACAGGAGCAAATACCGATGGAACAAAGGGTTGTATAGCTATTAAGAAGTTTTCTGGGACGGTTATAGTTCAGGACCCAGAGGAAGCAACTATGGCGGTTATGCCTCTTGGAGCTATTAATGCTAATGCTGCAGATTTTGTACTTTCGCTAAAAGAGATAGTGGAAAAGCTGAATTTTTATATTAAGGAGAGTTAATGAATAATCTAAATATTCTAGTTGTTGATGACAAAGAAGAGAATTTATTTACAATGAAACAACTATTGGAATCAGAAGATTTGAATGTAAGTGTTATTTTGGCTCAATCTGGTTTAGAAGCATTAGAGAAAACACTAACCATCGACTTTTCATTAATACTTTTAGATGTGCAGATGCCCGAGATGAATGGTTATGAGACCGCAGAACTATTAAGAGGAAGTAAAAGGACTAAGTTCATTCCTATCATCTTTGTTACAGCTAATAGTAGGGAAGAGAATAATATTTTTAAGGGGTATGAGAGTGGTGCGGTAGATTACCTCTTTAAACCAATAAACCCAATTGTATTGCTAAGTAAAATTCGTGTTTTTATAGATCTAGGTCTACAAAAAATTGAGTTAGAAGATAAAACTAAAATTTTAGATCAAAAAATTAAAGAGTTAGAATCCCTTAAGAGTGAGTTAGAGCATAAGAATATAGCCCTTGAACAATTAACTATGGAGGATGGGCTTACATCCCTTGGGAATAGAAGATGTTTAGACCTAACTTTAGATTCAGAGTGGCAAAGAGGATTAAGATCTAAACAACCACTATCCCTTGTAATGATAGATATAGACCATTTTAAATTATATAACGATACATATGGACACCAAGAGGGTGATATCTGCCTTAAAAGAGTGGCAAGTGCACTAAAATCTACACTTAAAAGGCAGTGTGATATTGTTGCCCGGTATGGAGGTGAAGAGTTTATCGCTGTACTACCGGATACAGACCTGGAGGGTGCTGTTTTAGTTGCAGAGAGAATGAGGCAGGCTGTAGATAGTTTGGGGATTTCCCATAGTTCTTCCCTCACCCTAGACCATGTAACTGTTAGTCTAGGTGTTTCCACTGTTATTCCTGTTGCCACCTCTATGTCAGGTTTTCTAATTAAAGCTGTAGATAAGGCACTATATAAAGCGAAAGAGAGTGGTCGAAACCAGGTCTCAATAGAGAAGGATGTAACTGTTCTAAGTTAATATCTTCTTTTTTATCATTTTAAACAGTAGAGAGAGTAAATAGGTTGTCCCTGCTATAACAATAATGACTGGTCCAGATGGTGTATCAGTTAGGTAGCTAACACCAATACCAGTTACAGAAAATATTGTAGTTAATATAA
Source organism: Thiospirochaeta perfilievii (assembly GCF_008329945.1). Lineage (NCBI taxonomy): Bacteria > Pseudomonadati > Spirochaetota > Spirochaetia > Spirochaetales > Spirochaetaceae > Thiospirochaeta > Thiospirochaeta perfilievii. The sequence goes on from NZ_CP035807.1 coordinate 2,086,368, forward strand.
TTGTTGTTAAAATAATTGGAGCTAACCTTTTATGAAATAGTCCACTAATTGCTGATGGAATTGTTAGTAGTGCAATAACCATAACAATTCCAACAATTGTAGTCATTAAAACCACTGTAATTGCTGTTAGTATTAGTATTAAGAAGTAGTAAAAGTTGGGACTTCCCCCTCTAATAGCAGTATACTCTTCATCAAAACTAGATGCCTGTAACTTATTAAAAAATAGAATTCCAACAATAATTACAATAATATCCAATATGGATACAAGGTATAGGTCCGTATAGGATACAATTAGAATATTTCCAAATAGATAACTCATAGGATCTGTATAACCTGTTGTTTTAGAGATAAAAAGCAGACCCACAGCCATTCCTACAGCCCAAATTGCACCAATAACCGAGTCTTCTCTCTCATTTGCATATATCTTTACTAGGCCAATAATTATAGCTGAGATTATTGCTGCAATAAAGGCACCAAGGGTTGGGTGTAACCAATGCCATGAGTATACCTCCTGGGCATATAAGGCGAATCCTATTCCTGCTAGAACCGAGTGACTAATTGCACCTGCTATATAACTTATTTTACGTATAACAACAAATGTTCCAATTACACCAAAGGAGATGCTTGATAGTACCCCTATTATTAATGCATTTCGCAAAAATGGTAGGGATGGGTTTAAAAGTGCATATATTAATTCAGTCATGTATTTCCTCTACTTTTGTTTGGTGTTTTACTACTTTTACAGCTCTTCCAAAAAGGCTCTCTATGGAGTTTAGTTCTAAATTACCTGTAGGGTGAATTTTAACTTCTTTGTTAACACATATTACCTTTTTAACGTTATCTGAAACAAATGTAAGGTCATGGCTGATTAGAATAATTGTCTTGGTCTTATTTAACTTAAATAGAAGTTCGTATAGCCTATTCTCTGTAGCTGTATCTATATTAGATGTTGGCTCATCTAAAATTAGTACTTTAGGATTAGAAATAATAGCCCTAGCTATTAACACCCTTTGTCTCTGTCCCCCAGATAGTTCTGAGAAGTGTCTGTTTTCGAAGCCCTCTAGCTCAACACTTTTTAGTGCTTCTAGTGCAGCTTTTCTATGTTTGGGTTTGTAAAATAACATTCCTGCTGTTAAAACACCCATTAATACTACATCCATAACGTTTATAGGAAAGTCTAGGTCAAAGTTAGAGTATTGTGGAACATAACCAACGCTTCCCCTGGCCTTTACTGGTGTTTCTCCAAATATTGTTATATATCCCTCTGTTGGTTTTAACAGACCTAAAATAAGTTTAGCCAGGGTTGATTTTCCACCACCATTTGGTCCTACAAAACATGTAAAACTGCCCTTTTCTATATGGAAATGGGCATTCTCTAATACTAGGTCGTTTTTATATTTAAAACTTACGTTTTCTACACGTATTTCATTATTTGCTTTACTGTTACTCAATTTTTATTCCTTTATTATAACTTTAATATAAGACTATTCAGCAGAAAAGGCTATAATGCAAAAGTAAATTGTAAGGAGAATGAAAGTCCACCTCTTATGTAGTTCTCTGCTGATGAACCAGTAATTTCATTTGCTATATTATTTATAGAATCTCTGGAGAAGTCAAAAAATGGAAGAATCTGGTTTAAGTTAGTTTCGATTTCAATATTGTTTTTAAGTTTAATATTATGGGATATTGAAATATTTACTATGTTTAAATGATTATAATTAAAATCATAAGTAGTTAAAGGTGATATATAGAGTGTTTTGGGAAATAGGGAAAAGGACATATTTTTATAAAAATAGTTGAAACCTTTGAAGTTTGTATACAACCTGTTATATTTAAAACTAAAATCAAAGTTACCAATTTTTGTCTGTTTTATGTATTTTGATTTAAAACCACTATTATACAGTGTTATATTAGGTAGATAGGCAAAGATACGTCTATAATATAAAAAACTAGTTTTTTTAATTAGATGTTCTGTACTCATAAATAAATTAACACTATCAAGAGTATAAAAATCCTGGGTTATTCCTAAACTAAGGTTTTTAATACTAGATTCTAACCCTATCTTTGATATGGATATTTTAGAGTCTGTTGTTGTGCCTCCAAAGATCTCTCTATCCATAAAAATATTCTGCTTTTTTATACCAAAGCTATAACTTTCTTGAGTTGCCGACAGGGATAACTTAGTTCTATTAAAATTCAATTGGGTTTTTAATTTTAAAGAATAATCTGAAGTGAGGTTAATGTTAAAACCAATCTCATTGTTACTCTTTTCTGGTTTAAGGATAAGATCCTTTTTTGAAAAGGATAGATTAAAATCAATTTTTTTACCTCTAGTTTTAAAAAAGAATGAAAAACCACTCCATTCAGGGTTAATTAATAAAGTATAACTATCAAAAAGTGAGATCGAATTATTCATTTTACTGTTAATCAAACTTGAGCCAATAGAAATGATATTATTAATTGGGATGTCGATTAAAAATGATAAATCTACTCCCTCGGAATATGACAGACTTATCCATGAATCAAGAAACCTTGCTGTCACCTTTGGTGTTAATTTATTAAATTTAGCCTCTATTGTATCACTATTAATAGTAAAATAATCGAGTTTCTCCACATCCATATTATTAATCTTTCCATTAAAATTATCTTGGAATAGTGTTAGTGACAGTTCAAAGTCTTTATCAATATAATTTGTTGTAGCACTAATAGAGTTCTTGTATATATCTGCCTCAAAATCACTATTTTTTAAAGATAGAATATAGTTGAAATCCTCTTTTAGGGATATAGAACTATCAAATGAGAACACCTTTATAATAAAAATAAAAAAAAATGGAATAATTAAAGATTTTCTGTATAACATCTGCTAATATTATACCATACCGAAATTAAAATATATTCAAAAGGAAGTGTAATGAAAAATTTATTGAAAGTGTTTTGTTTATTGGTTTTCACTGCTATTTTTGTAAGCTGTGAAGATCCTCTAGGTAGTCAAGCTACAAATGACTATTCAACAGAGATCGTTGATGAGTTTATTTCTGAAATAACCGGAAATCGGGCTTTGACAGGTCTTAATATTGCTGATATGAAAGCGGCAATAATTGCAGAGTTAGAGAGTAAGGGCTTAGATACGTCTCAGAATTTAGGTGAGTTAATTCCAGTTATTGCTTCATCAGCCCAAGTTTCCTTAAAAACTGTAGGAACTGAGGAAGATAGAATTATCTATATTAAAAATATCTCAAAATCATCAATTACTGTTATTGGGAAAAAAGCTTCATCCTCAATTTCGGTTACAGATAAAACTAAGATGGTCTCAAATGTTTCTATAGCTATGGTTGAAAAGATATCAGATTCGGGAATTAGTGCAGAAAAGATTGAAGAAACTACAAAGGCAACCATATCCAGTGTTGTAAGCTCTTTAGGTAGTGTTGAACTAGATAATGTTGGTGCATTAACAGCTATCTCTTTAATCACAAAAGGGTCTTCTGTTGCTCTATCAAAGAACTCAGGAATTACTGATGAAATACTTCAAAATACTTTATCAAATATTCCATCAACTGCTACAACTGCTTCAAAATCCATTGAAAATATTGCTCTAAACCCAAAGGATGTTTTAAAAGGATCTTTTAGTTCTGTTACGGAGTCTGTTAAAGAAATTAAAGATAGTGGAAAAACAATAGATGTAGCTGTTACCCTACAAAAGGTCTTAGAGGTTACAACAACATCTTATGCTTCAGATGACTCCATCTCGTTTGACAACATTAAAGATGATTTACTAAAAGATACAATAGCAGCAGCTAAAGAAGATGGTGCGTCTGAAGTTTTAGAAGAGCTTAAAACAGGTTTGACAGAGTCTACAGTAGTTGAAGTTTCTAAAGAGGATATCACTGGAGCTGAAGAGGCTATAGAAGATGACGAGGTAACTGAAAATCCTGATGCAACAACAGCCGAGCTAGAAGTAGCAGGATTTAACCAACTTAAAGCAGGCTCTTTAGATATGGCTTTAGTTAGTTTTGAGAAAGCCAAAAATAGTACAGGTGGTCTATCTGATAAGGGTAAAATGTGGTGGTCAATGTTAACATTAGCTAGTATGAGTATAGATTCAAATGTTACAGATGTAGTTGAAAATCTAGGTATTAATGCATATCCAACCACAATGGAAGGTGTAATAGCTGGTGATATGATAGTTAGTGGCGAATATGAGATTACCAATGACAATTATCATGGCTATGACTATTATTCGATGTTAAGAAAGGTCGATAATGAAGAATTATTTTATTCTATGTTTCAAGTAACTGATAGTGATAAGCGTTCTGTATCTGAGGCTCAGTTTGTCGCTATGTTGTATAATCTAAAAAATAGCTATCCTAATGGTTTAAACAGTATTGTTGACTCACTCATAGCCGCTACATCAAAATTTGATGATGTTGTAGCTATGATGGATACAATAGAGGATGATGCAGCTTTTACTTATACTTATGATATGTTCAATGATGAAGCTTTTGAGGAAGGAAACAGTGAGTGGCCAAGTTATACTAATGATTCAAATGCGCTAGTACCCTTCGATATAACAGCAGGTAAGGCTGAAGTTTATGCTTTAATGTCTACAATTGAACTTATTAAATCTGTAGCCCTTATGGGACAATCTATATCATTAAGTGCCGATCTTGACGGATATTGGGATGTTTTTAACCCACTAGATGGTAACTTATGGGTTATAGCAGATGGTAAAATTACAGGAATTAGTGAGGATTTCGATTTAACAACTTTAAGGAATCCTTTAAGTGACGGTTTCTTACAATCTAGAGAAAATGCTACAACTATTTTAGCAGAGGCTAAAACTCACTTTGTTAACTTTTTTACCTATGTTAAGGGTGCAAGTGACTTAGTGGCAGGTAGGGATGCTAATTCTCCATTCTTCCTATCTCCTGCTACGGCACAATTTACAGAATCATGGACTATGGTTTCTACTATCCAAAAGTTTACATCATTAGTTACTGGAAAAATAATAGACTCCTTAGAAAATAAAACCCCTATCCTGCTTCCTGGGTCAATAATGGGTATAACTTCACCTGATGACTTAAATAACTTAGTTTGGCCTACAGAAGATGCTGATGGAGTAATGTCATTAAATCTTAATGCTCTATTTGCTAAACCAATATTTGCACTAGACTCTCTATTAGATATGACAGGTACAGGTGAATTTGTAATTTATGAAGCTGGTGATACTACGTATCAAGTTGCAACAGCGTTTGATCAAGATAAACAGTACTATGTTAAATTTAATGATTTAACATTTGGTGGTTTAGCCTCTGGTGTTCAAGATATGATCTTGGATTTTGTACCAATGGAGTTAGTATTAGAGGATGATGACTCGATATTTGTACCTCTTCCTCCTATGACCTTAGAAGCTGTAGGACACTCTTTAACAGCAGCTGGTAGCACTTTTACATTAGGTGAGACTTCAATAAAATCAACAGGTTCATTTTTCTACTACCTTGCAGATATGGGTCTTGGTATTATAGGTAGTGAGATTGCAGCTTCTGTTGCTTGGGAAGAAGGATATGAACAAGGATATACTAAAGGAAGTAGTGATAACGCAAGTGACGCGAATTTCAATAATGATACTCTAAGTGATGATGACGACTACATTGAAGGTTATGAAGTAGGTTATTACGATGGTTATTGGGGGGGCCCTAAAATTATCTGAAATAGTATCTAGTTTATATAAGATGCTCTTTTAAGAGGGTCTTATAAATATAACCTGATACGGCTTTGGGGGCACTTTTACCAGGTAGCCCCCTGGCTTTTATTATGTTTAAGCCAAGGGCTTTAGATCTTTTTTTATCAATAGTATAATCACCTGGTGATACATCAACTATTAATACATCTCTATTTAGTTTCTCTAGGCTACTATTTATTGGGTTCGCATCCTTACTTGTATTTATTATAATATTTGAAGAAGTTATTTCCTTCTCTTTAACTATTTTTCCACCAAGGGATTCAATAAGTATAGTTAGTCTATTTTTTACTCTTCCTTCTCCATTTATCAGGACGTTAGAATCAAAAAGTGTAAAATCACTCCTATCTATTACTATTTTTATAATCTCTTCACATGTAGGGATAACTGTCTTATTTGTAAAATCCCTATTCTTGGTAATATCGTAGAATCTCTTATCATCTATATTAAAAGGGCCTCCAATTATTCTTGCATCCTTATCAGCTTTTAATAGTAGTTGGTCTATATGGATGTTCTCCCCAGAGTAGGGGGAGTAGAGTTGAAACCCATCTATTGTAAATGGAATAGGAGCAATAATAGTTTTAAAACCTTTCAAAACAATAGGTTTATTGTTATTTTTGTTATTAAGAAGATGGTTAAAACCCTCTAGTTTCACATCGAAATTATTTTCTAACAATCTTTTATATAGGTAATAATTAGTTAAATCACCTGCCAATACTAAAATACTCATGGCTTATATTAAGTAATTAGCTAACAGGTATCAATAGCTTATCTCATTGTTACTGGTTTATCCAAAATTTCAGACCAGATTACAGCTCTTTTTAATAGTGGTAACTTCTCTATCTTATCTATAGAAGTGGTTATAACTTCTTCCTCATCTCTGCTCTTAAGGGTTAAACCACCGCTTAAATCACTGTTTTTATTAAAAACACTATGCTCTGTCTCTTCTTCGAATACAATTGGGGACTCTTCTTTTATATGGTAAATCTTTTTCTTTTTTTCTGACTCCTTTTTTTTAACAAACCACATAAAAACAATCCCTATAAAAAAGAGGATAGATGTTAAAAACTCCACCTGACTACTCCTTCATATCCTTGCTTATACTATCCCTCATAGATGTATCGGACTGAATATTTTTAAGTCTATAATAATCCATAATTCCTATATTTCCTGATCTAAATGATTCAGCTATTGCTAAAGGTATTTCAGCCTCTGCTAAAACAACCTTTGCACGATTCTCTACTACTAAGGCACTCATCTCCTGCTCCCTAGCTCTAGCTGCAGCCCTTCTCTGCTCTGCAACAGCTTGGAACCTTCTCTTATCCGCTTCTGCCTGATCCGCCTGTAACTTAGCTCCAATATTAGATCCTACATCCACATCTGCTATATCAATGGAGAGAATTTCAAAGGCAGTTCCCGCATCTAAACCCTTTCCTAATACTGTTCTAGAGATATTATCTGGGTTTTCTAAAACATCTTTATATGTAGGGGCAGAACCAATTGTTGTAACAATACCTTCTCCAACCCTTGCAATAATAGTCTCTTCTGTGGCACCACCTACAAGTCGCTCTATATTTGCTCTTACAGTTACTCTAGCCTTTGCTTTTAGTTGGATCCCATCCTTAGCAACTGCGTCTATTGTTGTTCTGCCATGGGCAGGATTGGGGCAGTCGATAACCTTAGGATATACACTAGTTTTTACAGCATCTAAAACGTTTCTTCCTGCTAAATCTATAGCCGCAGCCTGTTTAAAAACCAGGGGAATGTTAGCCTTATTTGCCGCTATTAAAGCCTTGCTTACTTTAATAATATCCCCACCAGCTAAGTAGTGGGTTTCTAGGTCATCAGAGTCTAAAACTAACCCGGCCTTAGTAAGCATAATGTGACTATCTACTATTGTTGTTGCTTTAACTCTACGTATCCACATACCAATCAATCGACTCATTTTTATATGGGCCCCTGAGAGTAGAGCTCTAAACCAAAGGTTAAAAAACTTGAGAAAAAAAGCGACAATTATTAGGGCTAGTATCCCTAAAATAATATACGAAATAAATAAAATCATAAGATCTCCTCTAGGGCTACAACAACTGTCTTACCCTTAATACTAATTACTTTTATATAACTATTTTTATTTATATATTCACCCTGGGTTGTAACATTATATTTCTTGTTATCTAATTGTGCCTCGCCAATTGGCCTAAGATTAGTTAATGCCCTACCAGTTAATCCAAGTAAATTTGAATCCTCTTCTACTGTTGGTATATAACCTTTAGATTTTGAAAAGTTATTATGGAGAATAAGTTTTTTACCAATAGATGATTTAGGGAATAGTTTAAAGTAAAGATAAAAAAGTATAGGCCCAATAACTAGAGAGGAGAATAGAAAAATTGTCCCAGTAATAATACCATAAGTTAAAAATGACCTAACAATACCGGTAACAACTAAACCAAAACCGATAACACCAATTAAACCTGCCGAGGGTACAAAAAACTCAATAATTATTATTAAAAATCCAAGTATAACAAATATAATATTATATAGAAGTATCATTAGATATCTCCTCTACGACGACTCTGTTTCCAGTATGGGATATAACTCTTATAGCTCTGCCTTTCTCTATTAAAGAACCATCACTTTTGGCTTCTAGAATAGTATCATCTATCTTAATTTTACCTATTGGTCTTAATTGAGTTACTGTAATACCCTCTCTGTTCGTAATGTTTAATAAAGGTGTAGGTTCTCCCTTATCAATTTGGGGAGAGAGTATTAATTTCCTAAAGAGAGAGAGTTTTGGAAACAGAACCATAAGTAGTGATATTATAATAATCGATATTATAAAGCTTATAAATATTGTAAATGAATTACTGTTAAACTCTTCCCACTGCCATTCCCATTTAGGAATTATAAACTCCTGTCTACTTAACAGTATTGATACAGCAATTAATAATAATCCAGAGACCCCTGTAAGGCCAAATCCAGGAATAATAAAAACTTCAATTATTAAAAGTGTTATGCCAATTATAAATAGGAGTAACTCAATAGAACTTAGTGTTCCAAGAAGTTGCCCCCCTGCAAAAATTATGGAGAATGATATTAGCCCAATGGCTCCTAATAAACCAAACCCTGGACTTGTAATTTCCATATATAGAGTAATTAAGCCTAAAACTAATAAAAGAGCCAACACAGAGGAACTTGTAATCAGATCAATTACCAAGTCAGGAATAGTTTTTATTATTTTAGTAACGTTTTTTTTATTTTTTCCTAATCTATTAAGAAGATCATCTAAGTCTTTAACTGTTCCCTTTGATATATTATATAACTCCATCTGTTTAGCTGTTAAAGTTAAAAGTTTATCTTTTTTAAGAAACTCTTTACCTTCTTTAAGTTCATCTTCTGAAAGATCCTCTTTAAGTTTTAAGCTTGGGATCCCGTCTATATCTACTTCGTATAGCTCTATATCCTTATCCACCATTGCAAGGGCAACTTCTGCTGGGTAACCATTTTTTTCTGCAATTGAGGCCATCTGAACCCTTAGGGCACTTATAGTTTTCTCTCCTGCATCTTCACTACCCTCTGAAGTTAAATAGATAGGAGATGCAGCACCTATACTTGTCCCTTCTGACATATAAATTTGACTACAAGAGAAGGTTATTAAAGCTCCTGCAGACCAACTAACACCAAGACTCTCTGGATTTGAGGGGATGTAGGCTATTGTTCTGTTTCCTTTAATTGAACCTATTAGTGTTGTTATTTTAAGGGCTGAATCGACTCTGCCTCCAAAAGTATCTATTTCGAATATTATGGTGGACTGATCATCTTTAACTTTCTCTAGACTCTGTCGTATAAAAACAGCTAATGATGGCTCAATATCCCCTTGAATTGGTATTATATAAACTTCTTCTTGGGGATATAGATAGGATGATAATAATAGAAATATAAAAGATAAAATTCTTTTCATTCCGTGCCTCTATCTAAAGAGTAGTCTTTAGGGAGTGAAAGTCAAGAATATCTTAATTAAATGTAATCTGGGTCTATTTGTAAAACAATATCCTTCATAGGAGGTAGTTGGGTGTAGGTTACATTAGCGTTGTCTAACATCAGTTTTGATGCTTTAAAAATATCACTATCCCTATATTTATCTGATAGGTAGAAGATCTCCTTAATACCACTCTGGATAATAGCTTTTGCACACTCATTACAAGGGAAGAGTCCCACATATATTTTTGACCCTTTTAGATCACTTTTTATGGAGTTCAAAATAGCATTTAACTCTGCATGGACAATAAATGGATATTTAGTATTTAAAAAATCACCCTCTTTATCCCACGGAAACGAATCATCGGAACACCCTCTTGGAAGGCCATTATATCCCATACCGATAATCTTGTTATCCTTAACAATGCATGCACCAACTTGTGTATTAGGGTCCTTACTTCTCTTGCTAGATAGTATTGCAATCCCCATAAAATATTCATCCCAAGAAATATAGTTTTCTCTTTTTTTTGTTAAATTTTCCATTGATCCTCCAAATAATAAAAGTATAACCTAAGAGTTAAAGGTAGGGAAGTATTGAGACATTGGGAAGAGTTATCAGCTCTTAGTGATTTAACTGAAGACGAACTGAAACAGATACCTTCAGATAATGTAATATCTTTTCACTCGGCAATTAGTTTTTACAAAAAAAATGGCTGGGATGTAAACCTATTACTTAAAAATACAGACTTAACAGTTAATGATTTTGAAGAGATCTCAAAATGGATAAATCCGATAGAGGGAGAGACTATTGTCAAAAACTTTTTTGCCAATGCACCCTGCTTTTTATCCCATAAAATGACTTTTTTTTGGGGCTTTGATAGGGATAAGAAGATAAAGTTTAGAAATATTTTTAGGTATACCCCTTTTAAAGATATAATGGCCAATGCGGAAAGAACTTCTAGGAAGGTTGAAAATTCCTATAATTTTGAAATAGTTCAAACAGGTAGTTTTTCCTACGGTATGAAAATTATACCAAAAAAGTTTAAATATTCTAGATTAGTTGGGTATGAGTTCTATATCGCTAAAGGTTATTTAAAGAAAATTCATAGTATTAAAAAAGTTAAGATGATAGATGATAAAAACATCTGTTTTTCTGCAGACCTAAGGAAAATAATTAATTTTTTCTATTTTGATCACGGTTTTGTTTTTGAAGGTGATTTCATTCTACATAATAGTAAGATTTTTTCTAAAATGGTTAAAGCTAAGGTTCTACCAAGTTTAGATGGGTTACATCCCTGGTCCGATGATGACCTTGTATATATTATCCTGGAAGACTACATCTATAATGATGAAGTAATATTTAGTAAAGGAGAGGTTTATAACACTCCTTTTTGCTACTTAACATGGAGTGTCAAACCTATAAGTGCTCTTTTGGAGAGAATTAAAAATATCTTTTATATCTATATTAAAAAGAGTATTCCAGAGCTAGAGTTACAATTTGATCAGAATAACTTAAAAGCTAAGGAGATGTTACAAATCTCAGCCCTTTTAAAACAGGAAAAACAGAAAAAAGAGTTACTAATGGCGAATATTGTTCATGAAATAAAATCTCCCTTAGCTAGTATTGTTATGTTATTAGACTCAATAAAGGGTAATGTTGTTAAAGAGTCAGACTTTGTAAAAGAGAGTTTCTCCCATCTAAGTGATAAGAGTAGTAAGTTGATTAACTTTGTGGATAATGTTATGAGTTATTTTAGTTTGGATACAAATAATTTTAACCTTAACTTCGAGATTATTGATATTGCATTTTTAATGAATGATGTTTTAGATAATTTTTCTCACCTATCCCTTAAGAGTGGTAAGGTCTACATTTACAGTAACATTACCCCAGATCAATATATTGTTCGAGGGGATTATTATAGGCTGTTACAGCTTTTTTTAAATATAATAAATAATAGTGTTAAATTTACTTCTGAAGGTATAATTAAAATAGAGTCTTATATTGAAGATAAGAGCGTAGTTGTTTGTGTAAAGGATACCGGTATAGGAATTAAAAAAGAACAATTAGAGTTGATTTTTAATAAATTCAAACTGGTTCAAGATAACCCTTGTAGTAATTATAACGGTTTAGGTCTTGGGTTGTATATCGCACAAAATATTGTAAATAGTCATAATGGTAAGATATTAGTAGAATCTGTTTATGGTGAGGGTTCGGAGTTTAAGGTTGTTCTACCCCTCTATGTTTATGAGTAGATAAAGTCACAAGCTTTATGTATCCAGCTCTCTGTTATATTACTCTTTTCAGTAGACTCTTCAACTAAGGTGTTTTCTAAGGTATCATCAAAACTATAATAACTCCTATTTGGTGCTAACAATACCCTTTTTTCTAATTTATCTAATTTCAGACCCATAGCTATACTGCATCCTAGGGAGTATCCTGTAACTGAAAGTTTATTCTTTGTTAGATTCTCATTTTCTAAAATTATAGGTAGAGCACTTTGTACACTAATAATTGTATCTTCAACTAGTGTCTCTATCTCCCTACTACTTAGGTGAAGAATGTTAAAGTTACTGTCTAATTTCCACTCACCATGTCCATATAGATCAAATGCAATAAAAGCCGAATTCCTTTTTATTGACTCCTTTAGCAGATTACCAAATTTTAAGACAGAGTTAAAGCAGAGCCAGTCCTCTTTCTCTTGCCCCTCCCCATGAATTGCGATATTTACTATTTGATCAGTTCTATGGGGGGAGTAGTATAGGTATGGGATATTTCCAACCTCTGTTTCTAATACACCTTTTTTTAGTTCAAAACCGTTCCATAAAATACTTGTTTTCATTATATTTCCTACTAACTCTCTTTTGACAATTGTAGGTGTGATATATAATGCGGTCAAATGATTTTATTCGTAAGGAGTTAAAAAATGGATTTTTTTGTAATATCCGATATTCATGGTAGTAGTGCCGCTTTAGAAAAAGCGTTAAATATATATAAAAAAGGTAACTTTGAGAGTATTATAATATGTGGAGATATTCTTTATCACGGGGCTCGAAACCCACTACCTGAGGGGTATAATCCAAGGGGAGTCATAGATCTATTAAATGAAGTTAAAGGTGAGATAATAGCTATTCGAGGTAATTGTGAAAGTGAGGTGGACCAGATGGTTTTAGATTTTCCCATAACAGGGGACTACTCATACCTATATAATGGTTCTAGAAAGATATTTATAACCCATGGACATAAATACTCTAAAGAGAGTCTTCCTCCATTAAAAGATGGGTCAATCTTTTTATATGGTCATACTCATATCCCAGATGGCAGTTGTCTGGATGGGATTTATAGTTTAAATCCAGGTTCCATCACCCTTCCAAAGGGGGATTTTCCTGCAAGTTATGCTATTTTAACTTCCACAAAATGGGAAGTTCGGAATTTAATGGATTCCAGTTTAATATTATCCTGTATATTTAACTAAATAAAATAAGATTACTGGATTATTTTGACATTTACTGATAATCTGTTAATAATAAAAATATAATTATTTTCATCAATAGGAGGGGCTGTTTTGCCAAAAATAGTAGATCATGAAGAGAGGAAAAGAGACATTATGGAGATGGCTCTAGCTATCTTTATAGAGGAGGGGTACTCAAATACTAAATTGGCTAATATTGCTGATAAGTGTTGTATTGCGAGAACTACTCTGTATCAATATTTTGGCAATAAAGATGATATTTTCAAGTATGCTATAAAAACTTTTACAGACTCCCTACAGGTAGATTATAAAACCCTAGGACAGAGAGAGGATATCAATCCTGACGAAAAACTAGAGATGATAATTATGGACATTATAGATGTCTGTTTTACAAGAAGAGAACTTCTATTTTTACTTCTTGAGTTTTTAATTCAAGTAAAGAGTGAGGGGCGGCGGTTTGCCAGAAGTCTAAACAGAAGGACTATTAGAATAAGAAAGTTATTCTCTAGAATTATTAGTGATGGAATAAAAATGGATATGTTTAAGGATTTACACATACCGAGTATGACAGATATATTGGTAAGCCAGATAGAGTCTATTGTAGTTCAGTTGTCTCTTACAGAACAATCCACAAGGGAAGAGAATATAATACGTATGAAGTGTGTTATAGACTGTTTTAGAAAATAAGGAAAATTATGTTAAATTTTAACAAAGCCAAGTTTACCACTGCTTTTAGTGCAAAATCAAAACCACCAGAAGATCGGTTTATAGAGGTTGCATTTGCAGGACGATCAAACGCAGGAAAGTCTAGTTCACTAAATACATTAACTGGGCAGAAGAAGTTAGCTCGAACTAGTAGTAAACCAGGAAGAACTCAACAGATAAATTTCTTTGGTATAGACGATAAAAGGTTTCTTGTCGACCTACCAGGATATGGATATGCCGCAGTTTCAAAGAGTTTAAAACAGGAGTGGCAGGGGTTAATGGAGGGCTTTTTACGAAGTCGTCAAAGTCTAAGAGGTGTAGTTATTATTATGGATATTAGACACCCCTTAAAAGAGAATGATATTCAGATGATAGAGTGGTGTGATGAAAGAGCACTTCCAATGCATCTAGTCTTAACAAAGGCTGATAAGCTTAAAAAAAATAAGATCAATCAGACACTATTTTCGGTTCAAAAATCAGTATCAGATATTAAAACTGATATTTCCGTTCAGGTATTCTCTTCGGAGACCCGTCTTGGACTCCCAGAATTAAAGTCAAAAATAAGTAATTGGATGAAAGCATAGTTGATAAAGAGAGTTGTAATTATTCTACTTATTTTTTTTACTCTAAGTTGCCAAAAGCAGTTAATTAGAGTTTCAAATGATAAGGGAATTATTTATATCAACTCTAGTGGTAAAGTCGTAATTGATAAATCCTTTAAAAAGGGTAGTGAGTTTAGTGAGTCCCTCTGTTCTGTGTCATTAGATGGAGAGAGTTGGGGTTACATTAATAAATTGGGGGAAGAGGTTATTCCGTATAGATATCAAGGTGCTTTGGATTTCTCCCAGGGGTTAGCTGCAGTACTTTTAGATAATAAATGGGGTTTCATCAATAAAAATGGTGTATTGGTTATACCATATAAGTTCAGAAGTGCAACATCCTTTAATAATGGAGTATCTAGGGTTGAGTTATTAGATAAAACCCTTTTTATAGATAAGAGGGGGGAAGTTATATACAGTTCTCCCTACAGCTACATTGGACTCTTTAAGGAGGATTTAGCTCCCTTTATGTCAGATAATAAATTTGGTTATGTTAATATTTTAGGGGAAGTAATTATAAGTGCTGAATTTAGTTATGCTGGAGATTTCAGTCAGGGTCTTGCCCCAGTTTTTAAGGGTAAAAGAGCTGGTTATATAGATAAATCAGGAGAGTGGGTAACAGAAGATGTCTATAGCTATGTGACAGGGTTCTCCAATGGATTAGCCTATGTCGAGGGTAATAGTTTAAAGGGTTATATAAACACTAAAGGGGTTATAGTTATTAAAACCGAGTATGACTACTCCTACCCCTTTTTTAATAACCTAGCAAGGGTTGTAGATAATGGTAAGCATGGCTTTATAGATCGATCAGGAAGACTTATAATTAAACCTACCTGGGATTTTGCTAAAGATTTTTCTTTTGGATTAACAACAGTTTATATAGATAATAGACCCATGGTTATTAATACAAAGGGAGAAGTAATATATAATTTAAGTCATGAAAGAGATAACAATAATTAAACCAGATGATTTCCATATACATTTACGACAGGGTGAAGATTTAAAAGCCTATTTAAAAGATAGCGCTAAACAGTTTAAAAGAGGGATTGTTATGCCAAACACCATACCTCCTGTTGTTTCAGTTAAAGATGTTGAAGATTATAGAGAGTTTATTACAGCCCTAGAGCCAGGGTTTGAACCTCTGATGACATTTAAAATACTACCAAATACTAATCCAAATATAATAAAAGAGTTAAAGGATTGTGGGGTTTTGGCAGGAAAATACTACCCTGCTGGTGCTACTACCAACTCTGGGGATGGTTTAACAGATTGGACTGTTATGAGACCTGTTCTTAAAGAGATGGAGAGGACCGGGATGATCCTAAGTATTCATGGGGAGGTTCCAGACTCATTTATTTTAGATAGAGAGAAGGATTTTCTACCTATTATTAAGGATATAAATAGAGAGTTTCCAGATTTAAAGATAATTTTAGAGCATGTATCTTCAGAAGCTGGAATTAATTTTATTAAATCCTGCCCCAATAATATAGCTGGTACAATTTCCCTGCACCATCTACTGTTAACAATTGAAGATGTTGTAAATAATATTAACAACAAGTGTATGCCTATACCAAAACTACCTCAGGATAGGTTAGCAATTCAGAAGGCTGCATTTTCAGGGGAGAAGAAGTTCTTTTTTGGCTCTGACAGTGCCCCACATAAAAGAGTCGATAAAATTACAATCAAGCCTAAAGCTGGAGTATATACTGCCCCTGTTTTACTACCTAAGTTAGTTGAACTATTTAGTAATAATGGAGTTCTAAACCTTCTAGAAAACTTTACATCAAAATTTGGTGCAGAGTTTTATGGACTACCAATAAACAGTGAGACTATAACTTTAATTAATAAAAGTATGGAAGTTCCAGAAGACATAAATGGAGTTGTTCCCTTTTTAGCTGGAGAGAAGATATCCTGGAGTTTAAAATAGCGTGTCTAAAATTGATGAAATTTTTTCTATATTAGAGATAGAAGTAAAAAAATACCAAGTTCCAGTTGTTGACTTGATTAAAGTTCAAACAGGGTCGGCATTTAAGATTTTAGTGGCAACTATACTTTCTGCTCGTACAAATGATAGAACCACTGCAGAAGTATCAAGTAGGCTTTTTAATTTTGTAGATTGTGCCGATGACTTTGATAAATTTAGTCAAGATGAGATTGCAGATTTAATTTACCCTGTAGGATTTTATAAAAATAAAGCCCAATATCTAAAACAACTACCACGTGCTTTAAATACTAACTTTAATGGGATAATCCCTAGAACTATAGATGAACTAATAACTCTACCTGGGGTAGGGCGTAAAACTGCAAATTTAGTTTTAGCCCAAGCTTTTGAGATTCCAGCTATCTGTGTTGATGTTCATGTACATAGAATACTAAATAGAATTGATTATATAAGAACAAAAACTCCCTTTGAAACAGAGATGAGACTTAGGAAAAAACTTCCAAAGAAGTATTGGCTTAGGGTTAACACTATTTTTGTAATGTTTGGCCAATACCTCTGCAGGCCTATTAGCCCAAAATGTGAAATTTGCCCAATATCCCATCTTTGTGCTAGAAGGTCTGTTAAAAAGTAGTGCTATTTTTTTGTTTTAAAGTTTTCCACCTCTTTGTTAAGGTCTCTACTAACATAACCAACATCATTTGAAATTTTTTCTAATCCTGCTATTGAGTTTTGTATCTCTTGGAAGCCAATATTAACCTCTGCCATTGCATCTGTAACTGTATTGGATATATTTGAGACCTCAACCATACTCTCTCTTACAGCCGTTGCACTAGCCTTCACAGATACTGACTGATTATGTACTTCGCTGGAAATATCGCTTAGATTATCCATCGCTTCAAGTATCTGCTTCCCTCCAATATTTAGCTCGGAGGTACTAGAGGATATCTCTAGTAGAGAGTTACTGGCATCCTTAATGTTTCCATAAATGTTTCCAAATGCTTCCCTGGTATTTATACCTGAAATTGAAGCTCTTTCGAATTTTTTAATTATATCCTTTAGGTTTTTAGATATATCATTACTACTTAATGTAGATGCTTCAGATAGCTTTCTAATCTCGTCTGCAACTACTGCAAATCCTTTACCTGCGTCCCCGGCATGGGCGGCCTCTATAGCAGCATTCATAGCCAATAGATTGGTCTGATCTGAGATATTCTGAATTACCTCAGCCATTGCACCAATATTTTGTACAGATGAGTTTATCTCTTCAATAATATCCGTAGTCTCATTTATCTGTGAGTCTCCCTCTTTAGCTGTCTCCTGGAGTCTTTGCATAATATCCTGGTTTTTATCTGTTAAATTTGAAACACTGGAAATAGATGCAATCATCTGGGTTATAGAGGCTGTAGACTCTTCTACCATAGCCATCTGGTCTGAAATATGACTATTTAAGTTGTTTGTAAACTCAGATATCTGGTTAACCTTGTTACTAGATTGAAATATATTGTTATTTAGTGTGATAATTTGTTTCTCTACAGAGTTTATATTAGCAGAGATCTCCTCGGATGAGGATGAAGTCTCTGTAACTGTATTAATTAGCTCATCCTGTATAATCTCATTTTTATGGGAATAATCCTTTATCTTATTTATAGAGTCATTTAAACCATCTTGAAAGGTATTCATCTCTTTACTTAGTGTTGATAGTTCATCCTTGGATTTAACATATATCTCATTTTGTAGGTCACCAGAAGCCATTATAGAGAGGCTTTTATTTATACTACCAATAGATTTTGATATTTTACCCGCTATAAGGGAAGCTATAAAAAAGGAGAAGGCTAAAATAGTAACATAGAGAATAATAGATAGGGTATTCCCTAACCTTTCAAAGGATTTAATCTTACTATCGATAATTGCGTATTGATCATCTATTATATTTACAGAAGTTTGATATCCTATTTCTAAGGCGTATAACTCCCTTTTCATTTTGCTTACATAGAATTTTAATTTTGATATATCTCTTTCTGCAAACCCTCCTGTACTTGTATTGAGTGTATTTAGTACAAATTTATCACTGGATTTCATTATATCTTCTACAACTTTTAATAATTCATCTGTAGCGTTGTTAAACTTTGTAAGCCCGCCATTTTGGTAGTCCTGAAGATTTTTTATATTATCTATAGCTTGGGATACATTTTTATCAATCTTTGAGAGTAGCGTAATATTGTTTACCTGTTCGTAGATTTTTTTCTGTTCTTTAAGGGAGTTTTCAAACTCCTCCCTCTGTTCTTTTATCTCGAAAGCATCTAGTAAAAACCTAAATAACTCGGTATGGGATTTCTTAATGCTGTTTCTATAAAGCTGTAGTATATTTTTTTCTGCATCTATTTTCTTAGTATATAAGTTAAATCCTGCATAAATTCCAGTTGATATTGATGTTGAAACAATCATAATTACAATTAGTGATAGAAGTTTTGTTCTGATTTTCATATAAGTCCTTTAAACTAGCCTTGTTAATGTAGTTTGGACTATTAATTTACACCTCCTTAAAGTATAAATCAAGAATGAATTAAGAATCTTTACATCATTAATGGTAAAAAAATCATAGTTAATAGCGATGCTACTGAAAGTAAACTAATTAGAGATACTACTGTTATTGCTAGATTATTTTTCATAAATCCCTCCGTTCTTATCTTATATAAATATATTAGAATAAGTTTCTGTTACTATCTATGTGCCATTTGGTATATATTCTATTTGACAGTCTAATGTTTTCACGATAAAATTACTCAATTTAAAAGGAGTTTTTATGAAAATAAAGTTAATTGTATCCGTTTTTTTACTTTTTATACTTGCAGGCTGTGTCTCCAATGGAAAGACCATCTTTTCTGATAACCAGTCTTTAGCTGTAATAACTTGTTATTGGACATTTGATCCAAAAATAGAAGACGAACCAGTTTCTGGTCCCTACACACCAATATTAATTGGGTACAGTGATGACTCTATAAACTGGGATGATGAGAGTGTTAGCAGGGTTAAAGTTGCAAATATAAATGATAACAATGTGTGGTTTAAAGAGTCTCTCTGGTTAAGATATCAGATGGAGGGGTGTGGATTTTATGACTCCGACGGTGATGGTATAAATGACTATGTAATTCAGTTAAATGGTACAGATTTTACATATACTGGAGATGATATAAATATAGAGGGACCAGAGGGTTCTACTTATACTCTAAAAAAATCCCAAACAGGAGTAACCCTATATGTTGTTATTCCAATTTCCGAGAGTCCCTGGGGTAAGGCATGGGATGCTCAAAATGAAGTTGAGACAGACTTAGTCCCATGGAACACTATAGCAGTTACAGATAATATTAAAAGTGGTATAGATAGACAGATCTATTTAAAGTTTATGGATGGGTATAATTTTTCAGGGGATTACAAACATAATGGAATGTTCACTCCCCATGATTCATCCTGGTCCTTCTCTATGGAAGATATGCTGTATGAAAAGAATAATGGAGTTGATTATTGGATAGATATCTTTGTAGGAACATATGATAACTATATAGATCTTGAAGAAAACTATGTTATGCCCCTTGTCGAGAGTGGTTCTAAGGATATTTCTACTAAGATGGTTTATAAAAAGATAGATGGAGAATGGAAGGGATCCGAATTATGGGTTGTTCCTATCTCCGGCTCTGGAATTTGATCTGATATAACCTTGTAAAAAAAGGCTTCTGTGGTTACCATGTATATAGTTAATTAAATTCAAATTAGAGGATTCCAAGAATGATCAAAGTAAATAACCAGGAACTCAGTAAAAACGAATTTCAAGGTGCATGTTATAATTATATGTCTCACACTAGAAAAAATGAGTTAACTGCAGAAGATAAGTTAATTGTTGCTAATCAACTTGTAGATACATTTCTACTTTTAACAGAAGGTAAAAAAGGGGATTTTTTACCAACAGATGAAGAAGTTGAAGATAACTTTAAAAAGTTAATATCCCAATTCCCATCAGAAGAGCAGTTTGAAAATACACTTAAAGAGATGGGTGATACAAAGGCCACAGTTAAAGAGAGACTTAGAGATGATATTATTTTAAAATCTTACATCGAAGGTGAATTTTATAGTCAAATAAGTGTTTCAGATGAAGATGTTAAAAACTTTTATACAGAAAATGAGGATAAATTTGTTTCACAAGATCAGGTTAAAGCTTCCCATATTCTTGTAAAAGAAGAGGCTGATATTAATGATATTAGCAATAAGCTTAAATCTGGGGAGTCTTTTGAAGAGATGGCAAAAGAGCACTCAGAGTGCCCTAGTGGTCAAAATGGTGGTGACTTAGGTTTCTTTGGTAAAGGTAAGATGGTTCCTGAATTTGAAACAGCTGCTTTTAGTATGAAGTTAGATGAGGTTTCTGAACCTTTTAAAACTGACTTTGGTTTTCATATATTAAAAGTTACTGGTAAAAATGATGGGGGAAAACAGTCCTTTGAGGATGTATCTGCTGGAATAAGAAGACATTTAGAGCAAGTTCAAGCTCAGGCTAAGATCTCAAAAAAGATCACTGAGTTAAGAGCAGGTGCTAAAATCGAAATAGAGAGTGACTCTTTATAATATATTATAATTTTTTACTGGAAATATTTATAGCCCTCCTAATAATTAAGTTAGGAGGATTTTTTTTATGCATAAAATTCTTATAATTGATGATGATGATGGTGTTAGAAATAGTCTTTTTTATCATTTCGAAGATTGTGGATATAGTGTCTCCCTTGCTATAAGTGGGGAAGAGGCTGTAGAGCTTCTAGAGAATAATTCATTTGATATTATTATTGTAGACTTAAGGCTCCCAAGATTAAGAGGAGATGATTTTATAAAAAAAGTATATAATAAGACAAATAATACAAAGTTTATAATGTTTACAGGTAGCGAAGAGTATACTCTTTGTCATGAGCTTAAAGCCCTACCCCGTGTATGTAATGTTGTATATTACAAACCACTAGTTAATCTTAACCTGCTAAATCAAGAGATCGAGTCCCTTCTAAAATAATTTATTATATAAAAAATATCATACTTACAAATAGTAACCCTAATAGTAATTTAATAATATAGAGTCTAGAACTAAACCATGTGGCAATTTTCTTATTATTACTACCCTTATATATAGTTGCAAATACCAATACAAGTGGAATAATAAAACCTAAATTATATAAGGTAAGGTAGAAATAGGAAGATAAACTAGCTTCAATTTTTATTATGTAGGATATAATTGGTAGGTAGACTTGTCCTGTACAAGTTAATTCAAAAATTGTAACCATTATACCAATTATAATTGTACCTACAACTAAACCTCTATTTCTAGTATTCTTCCTGATTACATTGTGAATCCTTTTTTTTATACCCTTTGGTAGCTGTAATTTCATCTGGTTTACGCTACCTTTTTTTGCGTTATAAGCATCAAAAAAGCTTAATAAACTTAGTATTAGTAGGGCAATAATTAAGATATATTTTATCACTTTTGAAATTATTGGAAAAATAAAGGCGGTTCTTATAACATTAAGTAGACCTAGACCAACTAGGTAGTAGGATAAAAAAATTGTTATAGTGAATATAATACCAACTGTTAAAATCTCTTTACGCCCTCTTCCTACATAAAAGAGGGATGATATTAAAAAGAGAAGAGTGGTAAAAGCGCATGGATTTACTCCATCTAAAAGACCTGCAAAAAATATAGGAAGGGGCTTTAGGTACTCTAGAGTATTTCTGTATTTTTCATTAAGTGTGGTCTCTTGTTTAAAAGATAATATCTTCTTAAATTTTTCAATATTTACTTCTCCTCCCTGTAGAACTCTATCTTTATAGATTAATAGGGGAAACTCTTTAAGTCCTATATCTAATAATTTCAACTTCTTCTCTAGGGAGGTCAGCTCCTCTTTTTCTAAAATATTGTGTTTTTTTATGGTGTATTCAACTCCAGCATCCATAATAAACTCTTCGCATGTAGAGCAACCAGGGGAGTAATAGATATCAGCTATAATCCAACTATCTAATATCTTCTTAGCCCTCTCTTGATCCTCTATAGCCTTCTCCTTCTCTCTGCACTCTGGGCATCCCATAGAGAGGGTCTCTTTAGGAGGATCTGGAAGAGTTACAAATACTTTTGTTGTAGTCTTCTTCCCATTTTTATCAACAAGCATGTGTCTACTCATTACACCATAACCTTCAGGTTCTAGGGTAAGGTTAAAAAGAGATCTCTCTCCTGCACTTATTGTTCTAGACTGGGGATCTATAGACAAACAGTCACAAAGGGAGAGAAAGGTTATTTCTAGATCGGTACTACTACTATTGGTAACGCTAATTTCCTGGGTTATAACCTCCATTGAAAGGGCATTCCCTAGGTTTATTTCCCCGGTCAGCTCTAAAGAAAAGAGTAGACCGGGTATAGCGGTTAGTATTAAAGTAAGGATGTTTTTAATGATTAAGCTCCAAGGTAGGCCTTTCGAACTTCGTCGTTTTTAAGTAGGTTCTCACCTGTATCTGTCATTGTTATTACACCATTTTGCAACACATAACCTCTATCAGATATCTTAAGAGCCTGATTTGCATTTTGCTCAACTAAGAATACTGTGATGTTATAATCCCGATTTACACGTTTTATTTCCTCAAATATCTGAGCTACAATAATTGGTGCTAAACCTAGGGATGGTTCGTCTAATAAAAGTAGTTTTGGTTCCATCATAAGTGCCCTGGAGATAGTTAACATCTGTTGCTCCCCACCAGATAGAGTTCCTCCTAATTGGTTTCTTCTCTCACCTAAAATAGGAAACATTGTATACATAAATTCAATATCTTTCTTAATCTGTTTTTTATCATTTCTAAGAAAGGCTCCTAACTCTAGGTTTTCTAAAACTGTAAGTCCTGGAAAAATTCTTCTACCTTCTGGAGCTTGAGTAATACCCAGGCTTACTATTTTATCTGGAGTCATGCCATTTAGTTCTTTTCCGTCAAATGTTATAGTACCAGACCGAGGTTGCTCCAATCCTGAAATAGAGAGAAGTGTAGTTGACTTTCCTGCTCCGTTTGCTCCAATTAAAGATATTATCTCACCCTGTTGTACTTCTAGAGAGATACCCTTTAATGCATGAATGTGACCATAATATGTGTGGATGTTATCAATTTTTAACATTAAAACTCCTCTCCTAAATATGCTTTTATAACAACTGGATTATTTACTGTCTCTTCAGGTGTCCCCTTTGCTATTAGTTTTCCATAGTCCATTACATAACACATATCGGATAAATTCATAACAAGGTGCATATCATGTTCTATTAAGAGTATTGATAGGTCGTGTTCTGACTTTAGTTTTTCAATAGTTGTAATTAGAGAAATGGTCTCTTGGGGGTTCATTCCTGCGGCCGGCTCATCTAATAGTAGAACTTGAGGGTCCGTTGCCAATGCTCTAGCTATTTCAAGTAGTCTCTGGGCCCCGTAGGGTAGGTTACAGGCAAACTCATTGGCAAATTGATCCAATTCTAGCTTTTTTAATATCTCATAACTGTCATGGATAATTCTTTGCTCTTCCTCTCTTGTTTTTTTACCATTAATAATAGCATTAAAGATATTTGCCTTAGTAACTGTATGTCTCCCAATCATTACATTTTCTAATACTGTCATGTCTTGGAATAGTCTTATATTCTGAAATGTCCTAGCAAGACCAAGTTCTGTTATTTTATTAGGTTTAAGTCCATTTGCTCGCACAATTTTACCGTTAGGTTGGGTTATATTTATGTCCCCGGAGGTTGGCTCGTAAACTCCTGTAACACAGTTAAAAAATGTTGTTTTTCCAGCTCCATTGGGACCTATTAATGCAGTAATTTCTGACTTGTTAACATCCAATGAGACATTGTTTACTGCTTTAAGACCTCCAAACTGCATTAGAAGGTTTTTAATTTCTAAAACTTTATTACTCATTGGTAAGGTCTCCTTCTATTTTATAAACTTTTCGTACATTTTGGATTATTCCTCCTGGCCTGAATACCATCATTACCACTAATAAAAATCCAAAAATTAACATTCTATACTGCTGAAAAGCTCTAAGATATTCTGGTAGAAGTATAATAATTAATGCTCCTAAAATTACTCCACGAACTGAACCCTTTCCTCCTAAAACAACTATACAAAGAATCATTATTGATTCCCAAACAGTAAATGACTGAGGGTTTATAAATGTGTTTTTAGCTGCAAAAAGAACACCAGCTATACCAGCAATTGCGGCACTAATAATGAACAGGGTTAGTTTTGACTTATGTAGATCAATACCCATTGACTCACAGGCTATATCATCCTCTCTCATGGCAACCCATGATCGCCCAACCCTTGAGTTCTCCATTCGCCATACAATAAATATTACTAAAATTACTACAGCTAATGCTATTAGATAGATATATCTTGTAGATCCAAAAGAACCAAATGTATGACCAAAAAAAGAAGGTTTCGGAATTTTTGCAATTCCTGAAGAACCGTTAGTTAAACTATCGAAATTCTCGGTTACTATTCGTGTCATCTCTCCAAAACCTAGTGTTACAATGGCTAAATAGTCACCTTTTAGTCTTAATACAGGAAGACCTACTATAAAACCAAATAGGGCACTAGCTATACCTCCTAGTGGTAGAGCTACCCAAAAGTCTACACCAAAATTCATATTTAATATGGCATAGGTATAAGCTCCTACTCCAAAATATGCGGCATAACCAAGATTTAAAAGCCCTCCGAGACCTACAACAATGTTGAGTCCAAGACCTAATATAATGTAGATTAGAGCAGATGTTATAATCCCAGTAGTATAAGGTGATGTTATAAAAGGTATTGCAGTAATTAATACTAATGCAGTAATCAAAACTGACTTTAAAACTCCTGGTTTTGATATAGTAGTGTGGTATCTTTGTCCAATTTTACTCTCTTTAAACTTAAATGTTACACCTGCTTTTTGTCTCTCAAGCTGTTTTATCCACAGAAAACTTATTAAGAAAACTACAGATCCAACTAGTAGTATCATATACCAACGCCATGTTATCTCTCTGTCTATTGTATTTACTTTAATAACAGTAATAGGGAATGTTAAAAGTACACCCAATAGAGCGTTAATTGCTGATTTTTTTAAAATTTCAATATTACTCATATTACACCTTCTGCTTTTGAGACTTACCTAAAAGTCCATCTGGTTTAAAGGTTAAAATTACAATTAGTACAACAAAGGCAAAAAGATCTTCGTAGTTACTTGAAATGTATCCTGTTCCAAAACTCTCTACTAATCCCAGTACAATACTACCTAACACAGCACCTGCTAGACTTCCAATTCCACCTAAAACAGCAGCAACAAATGCTTTTATACCAACTATAAAACCAATATAAAAGTTGATCTGTCCCATTTGTGAGCTTATTAAAACTCCACCAATAGCAGCAGCGGCAGACCCAATTAAGAAAGTAAAACTAATAACCCTATTTATGTTAATACCTAGAAGTTGGGCCATTTTTGTATCTTGGGATGTTGCCCTCATTGCCTTTCCTGTTTTTGTAAATTTTACAAGTAGGGTAAAGCCTAATAGAAATAGAGCTGTACATATATATATTAATACCTGAGCAGAGCTCAAGTAGTTTTCTACTGGTTTAAGAAATTTAAAATCGGGAATTAAATTTGGGAATGATAAAAAATCTGATGTTTGAAATAATAATACAAAATTTTGTAAAAACATAGAAACACCAATCGCGCTGATTAAAGCGGATAATCTTTGGGATTTCCTTAAAGGTTTATATGCTATTTTTTCAATAGTAACACCATAAGCAGATGAATAGATAATAGCTACAATTGTGGCTACCACTAATGAAAGAACTGGGTTTATACCTGCATAACTCATTAAGCTTGCAATTATAAGTCCTGTAAAAGCCCCTAGCATATATAGTTCACCATGAGCAAAGTTTATCAGTTTTATTATACCGTAAACCATTGTATAACCTAGGGCAATTAGTGCATAAATACTACCCCTAGTCAAACCACTTAAAAGTAGCTTAAAAAAGTATCCAACGTCCATTAAGACTCCTTTAATAAAAATGGGGATAAATAAATATCCCCACTCTATTTCTTATTTTACTTCTACGTATACACCATCTTTTACTTGGAATGGCTTAAACTCTACACCAATAGGGTCTCCAGTCTCACTGAAACCAATATTACCTAAAGTTGTATCAAATCTATTTGTTTGTAGTGCTTTTCTTACAGCTTCATAATCTGTAGTACCTGCAATCTCAATAGCTTTTAATAATGACTCAATTGCTGCACATGCATTTAAGAAGAAAGCACCAGGTTTTTCTCCATACTTCTCTTCATGTAGTTTAATAGCTTCCTGTGCCATTTTATTTGAAGAAGTATCCTCAGGTCCTGTTGCATAAACACCTTCAGCATACTCTCTAGCTACTTGAATAAATGTATTATCTTTTACACCATCATCAGAGATAAATGGTATATCGTTGTTTGATTTTTTCATCTGGGTAACAAGTTTTGAAGCCTCTGGGTGATATCCACCATAAACTACAGCATCTGCATTTGAACCGCTAACTTTATTGATTATTGCAGAGTAGTCCACAGCACCTACAGTTATACCATCAAATAGTACTACCTCTGTTACACCCTCAGCTTCTACTAACTCTTTAACTGCTGTTGCAAAACTTTTTCCATAATCTCCCTTATCGTGGAGTACGGCTATTTTCTTAAGACCTAGATCTTTTACTAAATTTGCAGCTGTTACAGCTTGGAAGCTATCTTTTGCTATTGCTCTAAAGAAGTTTGGATATTCACCATCGGTTAAATCATTACTTGTTGCAGAAGGGGTAATAGCTACAATATTTGCATCTCTATAGATACTCATAGCTGCCTTAGTTGTTCCACTACAGATATGTCCAATTATACCATCAACCTTCATTCCTACTAATTTAGCTGCAACATTTGTTGCTAGCTCAGGTTTACATGACTCATCTTCAGCAAAAAATTCGATTTTACGACCTAAAACACCACCTTTAGCGTTCCACATCTCTGTATAGATCTCTACAGCTCTTACGGTTGGAATCCCGTAGGATGCTAAATCCCCTGACTGGGCACCAGGAACACCTATCTTAATAGGGGCATTAGTAGCCGCTTCCTTAGAACAACTAGCTAACATTATTAGAGTTAGTATAGCGATCATCAAGTTTTTAATTTTCATATTCTCTCCTTAAAAAACGTAAAACAGATATGCTATTAACATATTTACGATAATCGTAAATCTATGAAAATTTCATCTTTTTTACTTTAGTGAATTATCCTGTTATTATACAGAGACGGGCAAAGTTTGAAAAGGAAAAGTTGTATAATTTTCGAATAGGATTTGTTTGTAAGTGGGTTTTGAATGTATTATATTTGCAATATGGCCTATATCTTTTTGAAATATATGGTTGTTTAAGTCGGTATTACATTGAATATGTGTTATGTTTGTATATTATAAGAATTTAGTTCACTTTAATTATAATACGAAAGTGATATTGACATTAGACGTAAGATCACAATGTATTTTATTTGGATGTAGCCAGCATTTATCAAATTATATTTACAAATACTGGCTTGGGTTCTTACTCTTTTTCCGCTAACCACCGCTCTGTTTCTAGGGCTGCCATGCATCCTGTTCCAGCAGCAGTAATTGCTTGTCTATATTTACTATCCATAACATCTCCACATGCAAACACACCTTCGATGTTAGTTTTTGTAGTCCCTTTTTCTGTTAATAGGTAACCGTTCTCGTCGGTATCTAAAAACTCCTTGAAAAGTTCTGTATTTGGCTTATGTCCTACAGCTATAAATAGGCCTTTTACACCAATCTCCCTCTTCTCTCCCGTTTTATTATTTATTACCCTAACATCTTCTAGGGGACCTGTATCTCCACCTAATACCTCATCCAACTCTGTATTCCAGAGAATTTCAACCTTAGGGTTATTTTCAGCTCTTTTTTGCATAGCTTTACTTGCCCTTAGTTCATCTCTTCTGTGCATTAGGTAAACCTTTGAGCAGAAGTTAGTTAGATAGATAGCTTCTTCTACAGCAGTATCTCCACCACCAATTACAGCAACATCCTTACCTTTGAAAAAGAATCCATCACATGTTGCACATGCGGAGACTCCACGACCCTTAAATTTCTCTTCACTCTCATTACCAAGGTATTTAGCTGTAGCTCCTGTGGATATAATTAAGGAATCGCAACTGTATTTTTTCCCATAGGTCTCTAAAATAAAGGGTCTTTTTGAAAGGTCTGCCTTTGTCACTTCATCTTCAATTATTTGTGTATTAAATCTTAATGCTTGCTTTTCCATATCAAGCATAAGTTCATTTCCATCTCTACCTTCAGGAAAACCTGGAAAGTTATCAATCTCTGTAGTAGTTGTAAGTTGCCCACCTTTTTGAAATCCAGATATCATTACTGGACTAAGATTTGCTCTAGCTGCATAGATAGCAGCTGTATAACCTGCTGGACCAGATCCGACAATGATTACTTTGTGGTGTTCAATAGTTGTTTCAGACATATTATATTCTCCCTATATAGATAATATACTAAATATTTTTAATTTTGTTAATTATTCTTTTCAAGTTTTTTGATAATAATTACTAATAAGGCTGAAAAAAGTAGTGTTTGCAAAAGTGTTGGTAGTGGGGCAATCCCGTTGCTTAATAAAAATATTGGTGAAGATGGTAGAGGGGAGTCTGGATAGTTTACTATGTTTATTGCAAATAGATTGTTTGCTAAGTGTACTCCGAAGCTGTACTCTAATCCCCTATATTTAACAGTTATGTAGGAGAATGTAATTGCCATTGTTAGGTAGATTAAAAAGAATGTAAAAGTACTGTTTTTTACTTCTGGATTTTTTAAGTGGGGTAGTGCAAAAAGAAGTGATGAGGCAAGTATAATAAATAGCTTGTTTTTACTAAAACTCCTTAGGAAGTCTATTAAGTAGCCTCTGAATAAAAACTCTTCTGAAGCAACTTGGATAGGTGTAAGGGATATTGAAAGAAGTAAAAATATTAAAAACTTGCTAGGGTTAAAGTTGAAGCTAAGCTGATTTTTAAAAAATATTAGGTTATATATTAGGGTCGTGCTTTGTAGTATGAACCATATAACAAAACCTCTTAAAAACCTTTTTGTATTAATACTATTTTCTCTGTTTATAAAGTTAACTAATTTTCTTTTATGGTAAAATTTAATGATAACTAAAATTGATATTATTAGTGGAAAAAAGGAGAGATTAACACCAATAAAGGAGTTTATATCCTTTATATAGCCTAATCTGCTTATTGGTATTAAAAATATAGGGTTAAGTGATATAAATAGGAGCAGCCCTAAGACTCCTCCTATTAAGTAGTTATACCACATATTTTTAGGCATTAAACTTCTTGTTGTGCCCAATCTGGTTTTTTGATTTTAGCTGAATCTTCAATCTCTTGGAAAAATTTATCAACTTTTAATCTGTTTTTAATATAACTTTTAGTCTCTTCAAAGGGTGCAAAACTCTTATCAGTTCTGTTATCAACTAGGATTAGGTGGTAACCAAACTGGGTTAAAACTGGCTCACTTACTGTGTTTACAGGTATAGAGAAGGCTACAACTTCAAATTCTCCAACCATCTGACCTTTTTGGAAAGAACCTAGTTGTCCACCGTTTGGTCCAGAAGGGCCTTCGGAATACTCTACCGCCGCTTGGGAGAAATCCATACCGCCAGAGATCTTCTCTTTAATATCTTTAATTTTTGTTAAGGCTTCCTCTTCGCTCTTATTGTCAGTTGTTACTAAAATGTGTCTAGCTGTAACAGTTCCCGGTTGGGCAAAAACGCTCTCTTTATTGTCGTTGTAGTAGGTTTCAATCTCTTTGTCA
Source organism: Thiospirochaeta perfilievii (assembly GCF_008329945.1). NCBI lineage: Bacteria > Pseudomonadati > Spirochaetota > Spirochaetia > Spirochaetales > Spirochaetaceae > Thiospirochaeta > Thiospirochaeta perfilievii. The sequence continues at coordinate 2,116,739 of NZ_CP035807.1, forward strand.
CTAACTTCAGTATCAGACTCTACAGCGTATTTACTTAACTCCTGCATTCTATACTGGTATGTAAACTCTTCCCTAAGTTCATCCATTGTAAAACCCTTAGCTTCCACATCTGAAATCATAGCCTCTTCTGAACCATATTGACTTATTAACTGGGAAAATTGCTCATCTATTGCACCCTCTTCCACTTGAATATCTAGGGCGTCTAGTTTTTGTGTATAGACAAATTTTAATATCATGTTATTAAGAATTTGGGCTTCAAACTTTGCCTTCTCTTCTTCTTGCATAACATAGTCCTCGGGAACCATTGCTTTTTTTAATCTTTCAACTTCATTTTCAAACTCTGCTTGAGTTATTTTATGCTTTGAAACTGACGCAATAACTTTGTTTTCTGGTGTTTGACACCCAAATAGAACTGCTGGAATAAGCAGTAGTAATAATTTTTTCATTCTATCCTCATATATTTATAAAAATTTAATACATCTCTTTGCCAAATGCATGGCATAACAACTCAACGGCGAGTTCAGCTGTTTGGTTTTGAATATCTAGTGCTGGATTTACCTCAACTAATTCAAAACTTGAAACTTTGTTACACTTTGATATTGACTCTAGTAGTAGAGCAACCTCTCTATAGTGAAGTCCTCCAGGGACCTGAGTTCCTGTTCCAGGAGCCTCTTTTGGGTCTAAGGAATCGACATCAAAGGAGACATGGACATGATCAACTCCGTCGGATGCAATCTTTATCGCTTCTGATGCAATCTCTACAATACCCTTCTTCATAACATCCATCATTGTAAATACAGTTACATTTGACTCTTTTAAAAGTTTAGCCTCGTTAGGGTCTATCTCCCTTGCTGCAATTATAACACAGTTTTTTTCGGATACAGTAGGTGAGGGGCCTAAGGCTAATAGACTTTTCTCTCCTCTTCCCGTTGCTATGGCCAGTGGCATTCCATGTATGTTCCCAGTTGGAGATGTTTCTGCTGTGTTAAAATCTCCATGGGCATCAATCCATATAACTCCAGTATTTCCCTGGTTCATCTTTTTTAATCCTGCTAGTGTTCCTATGGAAATACTGTGGTCTCCTCCTAATACTAGGGGCATGTAACCAGCGTTTATAATAAGTTCTACCCTATCTTTTAATAGAGAACATGTATCTAATATAATATCTAAGTAGTTTAAACCAAGGTTGTTTGGGTCTCTTGAGTCAAATTGATCAACTGTATAACAATCCACAGTTCCAAAATCTTTTACTTCATGTCCTAGTTTTCTAAGTTTAGCTATAACACCTGCTACTCTTATGGCTCCAGGACCCATGTCTACACCTTTTTTTGACGCTCCAACATCCTGAGGAACCCCAATTAAGCCTATTTTTCTGAAATTCATAAAAAAATAATATCATAAGTGTTGTAAAAGTAGAACTAATATGTGAAAAATGTTAAATTTGTAATGGAGGACAAATGAAAAGATATATTGATTACGGTTTTTTTACAGCTGCGATTTTTACTTTAATTTATATAATAGCCGCTTTAATTACTGGAATTACAATAAATATAATAGCCATCTTAATGTGTGTAGGAGGTGGAATACTTGCAGGTTTTGTTTTATCTATACTGCTAATCTACTTTTCTCCAGGAGAGCCAATCCTTGAAGGGGAAGAGGATAACTATATTAAAAGATAGTTATCTTCCATTGTTATCTTATAAAAGTAGTCAATCTCTTTAGATATATTTTTATCTGATAATAGTGCCCATGTTGCGTTACTCAAAGCCCTAGAAGCTGCTAGGGCGTTAAGCTCAATATAGTTTAGGTGGGAGTGGGTTTCTATCTCCTTATCCTGATCTAAGTTACTTAGGGAGATAGATGCTGCTGCTATAACTTGGTTTGGTGTTCCTCCCATAATCTGGGTCGCTGCTCCACTTGCCATAGCTGTGGCTATTGAGATATCACTAAATAGATTTCCATATAAAATTTCTTTATAGAGAAGTTTTCCAATCATACCCGCTGTAATTAATCCTCTAACTACCCTTACCTCTGAAATTTTATAAACATCCATTAAAGAGTATAAAACCCCAGGAATAATTCCTGAACTTTTGGCAGTAGGGGCTGCTACTATATTTTTCCCAGATGCATTTTCCTCAATTACTGCAAGGGTATATGAAATGGTCTTACTTATCTGTTGGATAAAATCCCTGTTTTTATAGGATCTGGACATAAAAAGCGATGCTCTTCTGTTCTGTTGTTCAAATCCAGGTAATCCTCCCTCAATTTCTAAACCCTTTTCAACAATCTTTTTCATCCTATTCCACTTAATAGATATAAATTCTTCAAGATTAGAGGAGTCTGTTAGTAGAGCGTACTCCCAAATTGATCGGCCGTTATTATAAGTCCATTGTAACATCTCGTCTGTTGTTACTTTCTCTATAGACTCATCATCAAGTTCTGATTCCTCCCCTAGTTTATTAAAATAGTATAACTTTTCTTTAATTAGTGTCTTTTTTTTACCAAAGGCTTCGAACTTTGCAGCTATAACAGAGTTTGGTAGTTCTGATTCTTGATCAATTTCAATACGTGCAACAAAGGGGGATATTGCAGACTTAAGAGCCTGAGCTGTAAAACAGGAGTCTGAATTTGTTATTAGTTGTCCATATAATGTAACTTTTATAGTTGTTGCATCATGACAATCATCTTTAAACTCCTTTGCTACTCTGTAGGGATGCATGGAGAATTGACTACTAGGTCCTGGACCCTCTCTGAATAGATTTTTAATTGATATCATTATTCCACCTTTTTTAATATAAATAATGATATTCTTTAAATTTTCTATTTACAAATATTTTTTTATATAATACCTATTTTTCTTCCAAAAAGTGAAAAAAAACGGTACATTTGTCTATGATGAAAAGATTTTACCTACTTATACCATATATATTTATACTAAATTTTATATTTTCAGTTGATAGTGTGAAATTAACTTTTGCCGGTGACCTAATGGCCCATGATGTAAATTTTAGAACCAAACCCTTAAGTGAAATTTATAAGGGTGTTTTAGATACTTTACAAAATGATGATTTAAGCTTTGTGAACCTAGAATTTCCAATAGATGAAACTAGGGAGCAATCATCCTATCCATCCTTTAATGTATCTCCAACCTATGTTGAGGCGGCGATAGTTGGAGGTTTTGATGTGTTTTCTCTAGGGAATAATCATACTAATGACTTTGGGTTTAATAGTTTAATTAAAACCATAGAGAATATGGAAAAATTTAAAAAGAGTCACTTTATAACCTATTCTGGAGTTTATGGGGATAGTTTAAGCCGGATGGATGTTGAGACAATACAGGTTAAGGATTTAACAATAGGTTATCTCTCCATTACCCAGTTTAGTAATAACTTTTGGAATAAAGAGGGTGCTGCTAAAATCTATACTGTTGATTATAAGAGTGTCGAAAAAGTAAACGAGTTAAAAAGTTTTATCACCAATGAATCTAAAAATTACGACTGCTTTATTCTCTCTTATCATGGGGGAATTGAGTATAGGTCAAATCCTACTAAGGAGAGGATCGATTTTTTTGATCAGCTTATTAAGGCGGGTGTTGATATTCTATGGGCACACCATCCCCACGTATTACAACCTTGGAAGTTTAATTCTACAGATAGTGGAGATAAGTTGATTATGTATTCAATGGGGAACTTTATCTCAGGGCAATTAGCTATAGTAGACCCTAAAGAGCATGATATTAACTTTGCGGCAACTGGATTTTCAGCCCTTTTTAATGCTGAACTGGTTTTAGATGATGGAAAGCTTAGAATATTGAACCCTGGGCCTAAAATGATAGCAAATGTTAGGAATAAGGATAATTATTTTGTAGCAGTTAATAAGGAAGATGCCCTATCGTGGCCTATGAGTGATAGTTGGAAGGAGTTCTATTCCAAGATGTTCCCTGTTGCTGAAAATAGGATTAGGAAGGATTAATGAAAACATTAGTATTAGCAGAGAAACCTTCTGTTGGAAGGGAGATTGCTAGGGTTTTAAAATGTAATAATAAGACTAAGACATATATTGAGGGCAGTGACTATATAGTTACTTGGGCTATGGGACACCTAGTTGAGTTAGCAGGTCCTGAAGTTTATGATGAACAACTTAAAAAATGGAGCCTTGAGACTCTCCCGATGTTACCCTTAAAAATGAAGCATCGGATTATAAAGAAGAGTAGTAATCAGTTTAGATCTATAAAGCAGTTGATGCACCGTAGTGATGTAGGCCATCTTGTTATTGCTACTGATGCGGGAAGAGAGGGAGAGTTAGTTGCTAGGTGGATTATGAGACTAGCTGGCTGGAAGAAAGATTTTTCTAGGCTCTGGATTAGCTCCCAGACTGATGGAGCTATTACTGAGGGGTTTAAAAACCTTAAGCCAGGAAGGGATTATGATAGACTTCTTCTAGCTGCAGAGTGTAGGGCTGAAGCTGATTGGATTGTAGGTTTAAATGTTACTAGGGCATTGACATGTAAATATGATATGAGGTTAAGTGCAGGTCGAGTCCAAACTCCAACCCTAAGCATTATTGTAAATAGGGAGAAGGAGATAGAGGATTTTGAACCAGCACCTTTTTGGAGCATTGAAGCTAATTTTGGTCTGTTTGATGCTAAATGGAGAAGTTGTAAGGGGAATGAGCGTATTAGTGATGAGGCCTTTGCCAACTCTATAGTCGATAAATGTATGGACTCTAAGGCAATAATTACCCAGTTAAGTGAGAAGGAGGTAGTAGAGAAACCTCCATTAGCTTACGACTTAACTACTTTACAGCAGGATGGTGATAGGTTATTAGGCTTCTCTGCAAAAGATACTCTAAGAACCCTTCAGTCCTTATATGAGAGACATAAAATTGTTAGTTACCCACGAACAGATTCTAAGCATATTACTCCAGATATTGTCCCTACTTTAAAAAATAGATTGCTGGCTATTAAGGATTCTCAGTTTTTATCAAAGGTAGAAGGCCTCTTATCTAAGGATATAAAGCCTGGAAAAAGGTTTGTAGATCCATCTAAGGTAGGAGACCATCATGCTATTATCCCAACAGAAGAGAGGGTAAATATTAGTAGTCTCTCTAGGGAAGAGAAGATGTTGTGGGAGTTAATAGTAAAAAGGTTTCTAACAGTACTCTCCCCAGACTCTATTAGTATTAATATAAGTGTAGCCCTAGAGTGTGGCGGTGAATTTTTCTACGTTAAGGGTAAAAAAAATATTAAAAAGGGTTGGAGAAGTATCGAAAATATATATGAAAACTCTTCCCAGAATTTAGCTGGTTTAAAAGTTGGGGATGGAATAGAACTTAAGGGTGTAAAAGCTATTAAGGGTTTTACATCTCCTCCATTAAGATTTACCGAGGGTACTCTTTTAGAAGCAATGAGTAATCCTGTGAAATATATGATGGATAAAACTCTAAAGGAGTCTTTAGGTGCAGGTCTTGGAACCCCTGCAACCAGGGCTGATATAATCGAAAAACTTTTTTCTTCCTATTATGTGGAGAAAAAGGGGAACACTTTACACCCAACAGCCCAAGGAACTGAGTTATTAACAGTGGTTCCTAATATGCTAAAATTCCCAGACTTAACTGCAAAATGGGAGAGTGTTTTTGAAGATATTGCACAGGGAAGGGCTAAAAGCCAACCATTTTTAAAAGAGATTAGAGAGCAGACAACACTCCTTGTAAATGAGATAAAATCTAGTTCCGGTATTTTTGAACCAAGTGGATTAAGCAAAGAGACATGTCCAATGTGTGGTAAAAACCTTTTAAGTGTTAACGATAAAAAGGGTAGACCTAAAAAAGTTTGCAGGTCTATGTCTTGTGGTTACGAAGAGAGTAATGGTCCTAAAAATAGAAAAGACTTTGCAAGAGAAAAATCAATGGGTCGTAAGCTGATAAATCAATATTCAGATAAATCTAGTGATACAATGACTCTTGGTGATATGTTAAAGGCCGCAATGGAGAATCATGGGAAGTAGGGTCGTTTATCTTTTAATTTTATTATTATTTACAACTTCAATCTTCTCTATAGATTTAGGCCTCTCTGGAGGCTTCTCAAGACTTTCCTATGTTGAGGTGGGTATAAATAATAAGGAAGATGAGTATATTTTTAATTCTCTTTTAGGAGGCTTAGAGATAAACTCAACTCTTAATAGTTTTATTGTAAATACCTCAGTTTCAGTTCAAGTACCCTATGATTTACAGTTTAATGATGCTTTAGGAAGAGATGAATTTAACTACCTAAGTGGTCTTTTCTTTTTTGGTGGCAACGTTAATTTAGGTTTGTTATATCCATTTATTATTAATAGTACAACAGACCTACAGATAGGCCCTGTTTTAAGTTATGATATTATCTTTCTTAGGGATAATGTTATAGGTTATTCAGATGAGTATCTCTTTTCTGTATTAGGCTCGGGGTTGGAGTTTAAGTTTATTAAAAATTTGTCTGATTGTTTGGACTTATCAATAAATTTAGATTGGGTTATTAACTTCCTTCCAATTAATAGCAGGAGTGGTGAGTATAAGTGGTCATATAATTTTTTAACTACTATTGGGTTTCTTTATAAAATTTAACTATTTTAAGACCTTGGTTTGTATATTGGAATTTATCCCTTTTAGGTGGAAACAATTGGCTAAATGGGTAGTGAATATTAGTAATAATATGTTAAAGTGGTGTTGTTTAAGGTTATCTAAGTTTAAAATTGGGGGATTTAGTCTATATGAATAAAATTGTTGAAAAAAAACAGTTATCGGATGATGTCTATTTAATGGAGTTAGAAGCTCCATATATAGCGGAAAGTAGAAGGGCAGGTCAGTTTATAATCCTTCAGTTAGATAATAATTTTGGAGAGAGAATCCCTTTAACAATTGCAGATGCAAATGAGTCAAAGGGTACAATAACTATAATATTTCAAGCTGTAGGGAAGACAACAATTCATCTATCAAAACTTGAGGTTGGGGATTATATAGAAAACTTATTAGGTCCTTTAGGTACTCCCACAGAGATTAAAAAAGTTGGAACAGTTGTATGTGTAGGTGGTGGAATTGGTGTAGCGCCAATGCATCCTATTGCACAAGCATATAAGGCTGCAGGAAATAGAGTAATATCCATTATTGGTGCTAGAAACAGAGATCTACTAATTATGGAAGAAGAGATAAAGAAATGTAGTGATGAAGTAATTATCTGTACTGATGATGGCTCCTACGGAAGGAAAGACCTTGTTACAGCTCCTTTAAAAGAGCTATGTGAAAAGGGTATTCCCAACGAAGTTGTTGCAATTGGACCTCCTATAATGATGAAATTTGTATCAGAAACAACTAGACCTTATAATGTTCATACTATGGTTAGTTTAAATACTATTATGGTTGATGGTACAGGTATGTGTGGTGGTTGCAGAGTAACCGTTGGGGGTGAGACAAAGTTTGTTTGTGTGGATGGGCCAGAGTTTGATGGCCATTTAGTAGATTTTGATAATATGATGTTAAGACAGAAAGCTTACAAAACCCAGGAAGATCAAGCTACTCATAAGTGTAGAATTGGTTTAACAGGAGATCATAAATAATGAGTGATATAGACTTAAAAAGCATTTATGCTAACTTAGAAGGTAAAGATAACCAGCTAAAACCTAAAGAGAGGATGACTATCCCTCAGATGGATATGCCGGCTCAAGATCCTGTTCTTAGGAGTAAAAACCAAAAAGAGGTTGCCCTTGGATATACAGAAGAGATGGCAATTATAGAGGCTTCAAGATGTCTTCAGTGTAAAAATGCACCGTGTATAAAGGGGTGTCCTGTTGGGATTAATATCCCTGGCTTTTTAGACGCTGCAGCTAAAGGTAATTTCCAGGAGTCTGTGGATATTATTAAGGAGGCTAGTCTACTTCCTGCAATTTGTGGAAGAGTTTGCCCCCAAGAGACCCAGTGTATGGAGTTTTGTACAGTAGGTAAAACTTTAAAAGATCCAATGAAGTCTGTGGCTATAGGTCGAGTTGAGCGATATGTTGCTGACTTAGAGAGGGAAACAAATAGTATAAAAATCCCTGCAATTAAAGAGTCTACAGGAAACAAGGTTGCGATTATTGGATCTGGACCTGCAGGGTTAGCAGCAGCGGCGGATTTAAGGCAGGATGGTCATGAGGTTGTTGTTTTTGAGGCCTTCCATAAGCCTGGTGGGGTTATGATATACGGTATTCCTGAATTTCGTCTTCCTAAGGCTATTGTTGAAAAAGAGATTGATACATTAAAAGAGATGGGCGTTAAGTTTGAGATGAACTTTCTAGTAGGAAGAACAAGAACTATTGCAGACTTAATAGAGAAGGATAACTTTGATGCCGTATTTATAGGCAGTGGAGCAGGTCTGCCTAAGTTTATGAATATCCCTGGTGAGAATTTAGTTGGTGTTTTTTCCGCTAATGAGTACCTAACAAGATCTAATTTAATGAAGGCATACGACAAAGAGAATGTAGATACTCCTATTTATCAATCAAAAAAAGTTGCTGTTTTAGGTGGTGGTAATGTAGCTATGGATGCTGCTCGAATGGCTTTAAGACTAGGTGCTGAAGAGGTAAATGTTATATACCGAAGAACTAGAAACGAGATGCCTGCAAGGGTTGAAGAGATAGAACATGCCATGGAAGAGGGAATAAAATTCCATTTTTTAACTAACCCTATACGAATTCTTGGGGATGATAATGCCCGAGTTAATGCTATTGAGTGTTTAAAATATGAACTAGGAGAACCTGATGACTCTGGTCGTAGAAGGCCTCTTCCTATCTCTGGTAGTGAATTTATTATGGAGATGGATACAGTTATTCCTGCTCTTGGTAACGGTTCAAACCCATTAATTAAGCAGACAACCCAGGACTTAGAGACTACTAAATGGGGAAATATAGTTGTTAATGAGAACAATAAGTCCTCTATGGATCGGGTTTATGCCGGAGGAGATATTGTTTTAGGAGCTGCAACAGTTATCCTTGCTATGGGGGAGGGTAGGACCGCAGCAAAGGCAATAACGGATGATCTTAAAAACAGATAGGCTTTTATTAAGACCATTTTCTATAGAGGACTCTGCAGATTTTTTTTCCATATCAAGTGACCCTATGGTCACTGAGTTTTTAACATGGGGTCCTCATATCCATATGGAAGAGTCTTTAGAATCTATACAAACAAGATTTATTAACAATACTAATGTTTTTTGTATTGAACATAGGGATGATAATAAGTGTATTGGCTGTATAGATTTAAGATTTGACAATACGAATAAAAAAGTTGGCTTTGGTTATATGTTATCCCAAAGTTATTGGGGGTCTGGTTATATGACAGAGACCCTTAAAGCAGTTTTAGATTATATCTTTTCCTCATTTGATATAAATAAGGTCGAAGCATCCTACTATGTTGGAAATCCAGGATCTGGAAGGGTTATGGAAAAGTGTGGGATGGTATATGAAGGGACTCAAAAAGAGTCCCTGATAATTAAAAATAAGTTTGTAGATGTAGTTAACTATGGGTTAACTAAGAAAGATTTTTTGGACTTCACCCAGCCATTAATTAATAAAAAACCTGAGCAGCTGCTGGATGAAATATTAAGGTAAGACCTTAATAAAAAGTTCATAAACATTAACTTAAAATCTCATCAAGAGTAATATAATCCCCCACATGCCCAGCCATTTTTTCGGCATCAGTATTTACTGGTAGTGTTTTTTTCCCTGGTCTCCAACCTGCGGGACAGACTTCTCCTGTTTTTGTTGCGTGCTGCCATGCTTGAACTTGCCTTAAGAACTCATTCACATTTCGTCCAACAGAATCAGCTTGCACTTCTTGGGCAACACAAATTCCCTCTGGGTTAAATAAAAATCTTCCTCTAAGAGCGACCCCTTCTTCTTCTACTAATACTCCAAAAGCTCTACTAACTTCTTGGTTTGTATCTGCGCCTATAGTTAATTTTAAGCCACTAAGAAGAGTTTCTGTTTCAACGAATCTCTTGTGCGAAAATTTTGAATCCACAGAGACTGCAAGAATTTCAGTGTTTAGCTTCTGAAATTCATCATACTTGCTATTCATAGCTGCTATTTCAGTTGGACATACAAATGTAAAGTCTGCTGGATAAAAGCATATAACTGACCATTTCCCTTTATAGTCTTTACTTGATACAGTTTTAAAATGACCTGTTTTTGAATCAAAGGCATCCATTGAAAATTCTGGCATTTCTTGTCTTACCATTGTTGAACTCATGTTTTTTTTCTCCTCTACTAATTGTTCTGTTCCTAATTGTTGTGTACTTATTATTTTTTTTCTTGGTCTTACACCTGCTTCACACCCCATAGGTCCCCCCTTATTATATAAGAATTATAATACGCATTATTTGCATATGCAAATATTAAAGCTTGTATATAGGGTATTAGAGATGTATAAAGCAGTCAAGTAGTAATGATAATTATTCTTACAAGGCATAATGTTGTAAAAAATGGGTATTTTATTGTTTAGCTTATTGATAATTGTTCTCATTAAGAGGATAATTAGTTATATAAAGGAAAATTATATGGATGATAATTTAAACAAACATCTATCTGGGGAGTATAAACTAGGTTTTGAAACAGATGTTGAATCAGAAACTTTCCCGGTAGGTCTAAATATAGAGACAATTAAAGAGATATCAAAAAAGAAGGATGATCCTGAGTGGTTATTGGATTTTAGGTTAAAAGCATTTGATAAATGGCTTAAGGCTAAAGAGCCTAACTGGGCAAACATACACCATGATCCAATAGATTATCAAAAAATTAGCTACTTCTCTAAACCTAAAAAAAGTTAAACAGTTTAGATGAAGTTGATGAATCAATTCTTAAAACCTACGAGCGGTTAGGTATTCCACTAGAAGAGCAAAAAATACTATCTGGAGTAGCAGTTGATGCAGTCTTTGACTCCGTATCTGTTGTTACAACATTCCATGAGCATTTAAAAGAGAGGGGAATAATATTCTGTTCCATTAGCGAGGCAGCAAGGGACTACCCAGAACTTGTAAAGAAGTATTTAGGTTCAGTAGTTCCAATAACAGATAACTACTTTGCAACTTTAAATAGTGCTGTTTTTACAGATGGAACCTTTGTTTATATACCTAAAAATATTAGATGTCCAATGGAGCTATCCACCTATTTTAGGATTAATGCACAAAATACAGGGCAGTTTGAAAGAACACTTATAGTTGCAGATGAGGGGAGTTATGTCTCCTACAATGAGGGGTGTTCAGCTCCCCAAAGGGATGAGAATCAACTCCATGCAGCGGTTGTAGAACTAATAGCCCATAAGGATGCTTTTATTAAATACTCCACAATTCAAAACTGGTATCCAGGGGATGAGAATGGTAAGGGGGTATATATAACTTTGTAACCAAAAGAGGTATCTGTCACGAGAATGCAAAAATATCATGGACACAGGTTGAAACAGGCTCTGCTATTACCTGGAAATACCCAAGTTGTATATTAAAAGGGGACAACTCAGTAGGGGAGTTCTACTCTGTAGCCCTAACTAGTTTAAAACAGGAAGCTGATACCGGAACAAAAATGATACACATAGGGAAAAATACCAAATCTACAATTATATCCAAGGGTATATCCGCTTTAAAAGGAAAAAACAGTTATAGAGGTTTGGTAAAATTTAATAAGAATGCTATTGGGTCTAGGAATTTCTCCCAGTGTGACTCTCTTTTAATTGGAGAGGATTGTAGTGCCCATACCTATCCATATTTAGATGCGGAGAATAGTGAGTCTATAGTTGAGCATGAAGCTACTACATCTAAAATAAGTGATGAACAACTCTTCTATATAAGGCAGAGGGGTATTAAGCCTGAAGATGCAGTAAGTCTTATTGTAAACGGGTTTTGTAAAGAAGTTTTAAATGAACTTCCCATGGAGTTCGCAGTAGAAGCAAGAGAGTTATTAGATATAAGTCTTGAAGGGAGCATAGGATAATGAATTTACTAGAAATAGATAATTTAAAGGTTAATATTAACGATAAAGAGATAATAAATGGTTTAAACCTAAAAATAGATAAGGGGCAAGTCCACGCTTTAATGGGACAAAATGGGTGTGGAAAATCCACTCTAGCTAAGGCTATTACAGGACACTTTGCAATTAATGTAACTGGAGGTTCAATAAAGTATAAAAACCTTGATCTGTTAAATATGGAGCCAGAAGAGAGGGCAAATAGGGGAATCTTTATGAGTTTTCAAAGCCCTAGGGAGATTCCAGGGGTAAATAACCTATATTTTTTAAAAACATCTCTTAATTTAAAAAGGGAGTTTAATGGTCAAGAAGAGTTGAATTCTGCCCAGATGTTAAAAAAAATTAAGACATTAACAAAAGAGTTGGGAATTGATGATAAGGTTTTAAAAAGATATGTAAATGACGGTTTTTCCGGTGGAGAGAAAAAGACAAATGAACTTCTACAGATGCTACTTTTGGAACCAGATTTGATAATTCTAGATGAAATTGATTCAGGATTGGATATTGATGCTCTAAAAAGAGTTGGTGAGGGAATAAATCGGTTATTAGATGGTAAAACTTCTGTACTAATAATAACCCACTATAAAAGAGTTTTAGACTATATAAAACCTGATGTAGTCCACGTAATGGCTGGAGGAAAAATAGTTAAAACAGGTGACATCTCTATTGTAAATATCTTAGAAGATAAGGGATATGGAGGGATAGATAATGCCTCTAGCTAATTTGAATTTACAGAGTGTTGAAGAGTTTAGAAACTTTAGTATAGATAGTCTCTTTTTAAAGGATTATAAGGTTAAAATTGGTGGAGAAAAATTTAATATCGAAAACCGTTTTAAAAATATGGAAAAGATCTATATTGTTAATGGGATTCCTGTTTCTAAGGATTTACCAATAGGTGTATCAATTGTGAACCTAGATATTACTGAGATTAATAACTATAACCCCCTCCTAAATTTCAACAATAAATATAACGGAAAAATATGGGATATTAATTTTGAGAGTCAGAGACTTTCAGATATAGTTATTATTAATGTCATCACAGATTCAAATATATTTATTCCTTCAAATATCAGATATTCCATTGAGGATGAAGGTGTTATTAATATATTAGAGGTAACATTAACTCAAGGTAGTAGCAGTGGGGTTTTAGTTAATAACCGAAGGGAGTTTAGTATAAAAAACTCAACACTAAATTACTCTAGTTTAAATGAGTCAGGGGATGAGAACTCTATACTCTTTAATTATTATGGTTTTGTAAACGGAGGCTCTCTAAATAGTGTAAACCTTAATAATCAAGGGTTTACAACCATGAATATATGGGATGTGGACCTATTAACTGATGGTTCTGAATGTTCTGTTTATGGTGTAATAAAACTTGAAAAAAATATGAAGCATGGAACCATATGTAAAATTAACCATCTTGAAAAAAACACCTTTAGTAACCAGGAATTCAGGTTTATATTAGACGGAAGTAGTTATGCTATGTATGATGGGGATAGTACTGTTGTTAATAGTGCTAAGGACTCATCTACCGCTCAAAACTCAAAGACTATAATGCTTTCAAATAGTGCAAGAATATATAACAAACCAAGACTGAATATTTATACCGGGGAGGTAAAAGCAACCCATGGAGCCTCTGTAGGAAGACTCGATGGTGAGGATATCTTCTATTTAAAACAGAGGGGTTTAAAGGAGTCTATAATTAAGAGCTTGTTAATTGATGCCTTTGTTATTGATCTATTAGATAAGGTGAAATCCAATAGTTTTAGGGAGTATCTACATGATAAAAGATGATTTCCCATATTTTAAAAATAGTAAAACCACCTATCTTGATAATGGTTCAACAACTCAGAAACCCCAATCTGTAATTGATTCAATTACTAGTTATTATACCCAGTACTGTTCTAATACCCATAGGGGAAGTTACAAGGATGGGAATAGGGCAACTAAAGAGTTTGAGGCTTCAAGAAGTTATATTAGGGATTTTATCGGCGCAAAATTTAATAAGGAGATAATCTTTACTAAGGGAGTTACCGAGGGAATCAATATGGTGGCTAGCAGTTTTGTTAATAGTAGGTTTAAAACTGTTATCATCTCCTCTCTGGAGCATCATTCTAATATTGTTCCTTGGCATATTATGGGAAGAACACTTGGAGAAGGTTTAGAGGTTGTTAGATATAGGGAGGACTTATCCTTTGATCTAGAACATTTTGAGGATCTTTTAAGAAAAAATCCCAACTCCTTTGTCTCTATAACCCATATCTCCAACGCTTTTGGAGTAGTTAATCCAGTAAAAGAGATAACTGGATTAGCCCACAAATATGGATGTAAAGTTTTGGTTGATGGGGCTCAGGCATTATCTAGGTTAAAAGTTGATGTTAAAGATTTAGGTGTTGATTTTTATATTGCTTCAAGTCACAAGAGTTATGGACCAACAGGTGTTGGTGTTTTGTATATTAACGAAGAAGTTTTACCAGAGTTTAGCCCATATCAAACAGGTGGTGCTGTAATAGAGAGGGTCTCTTTTTCAAAATCAACACTTTTAGACTCACCCCACTGTTTTGAAGCTGGTACACAAAATATTGCCGGTGTTATTGGGTTTAAAACAGCTCTAAAATACATAGATAGTATTGGTTATAAGAGTATAGCAGAGAACGAAGATAGACTTGTAAATTATATTATTGAAGGTTTAAAAAAAATAGATGGGGTTAGACTCTACACAGGTAAGAGTCGGATAGTTGGTAATGTTAGTTTCAATATCCAAGGTTTAATGCCAATAGATATAGGGCTTCTATTAGATAAACAGAATATCTCTATTAGGGCTGGTCACCACTGTGCCATGCCAATTATGGAGTCTCTTAATATTGATGGGACTGTTAGGATAAGTCTTGGTGTATATAATAATGAGTCGGATATAAAAACCTTTTTTAAGGGGTTGGACAAGGCTGTCTCAATTTTAAGGAAGTAGGTATGATCGAAGATAGAATAAATAATATATTAGAAGACCTAAACATGTTTGATGATGATATAGATAAGTATGAATATATTGTAGATGTTGGTAAAAATCTCCCTAATCTGGATGAGTCACTACAAAGGGATGAGTTTCTAGTTAAGGGCTGTACATCTAAAGTCTGGTTAATTGCAGAGTACAGTAATGGAGTTATTAATCTAAAAGCTGATAGTAACTCTGTAATTGTTAAAGGTTTAGCATCTATATTAATAACGGTTTTTCAGGATTTAGAACCAGAAGAGATTGTAAATTATAATATTGATGGTTTAGAAAAGTTAGGTTTAACAGAGATAATAAGTCCAACACGGCAAAATGGTGTTTATCATATGGTTAATAAGATAAAGCACTATGCAGAACTTTATAAGGAATAGATATGGAACTAATGGAAGAGGTTATTACTAAGTTAAAAAGAATATACGACCCAGAGATTCCTGTAGATATATATAACTTAGGGTTAATATATAATATAGATTTTGAGGCTTGCAGAAACGGATTATACTGCAATATTTTAATGACATTTACATCACCAAACTGTCCTGTTGCAGACTTTATACTTGATAGTATAAGAAGATCCCTAATTACAATAGAAGAGATCTATAGGGTAGAAATAGAAGTAACATTTGACCCCCCTTGGGACAGAAGTAAAATTAGCCAAGAGGGGCAGGAGATATTTGAGATGGAAAATGTTGATATGAACTAGAAGTTCTTTATGCTGCTATTTTCTCTTTTTTCAAAAGATCCTTAGGTTGTATTAGATTCATTAAATATAAAAATGGAGTATCAATTATTGCAGCCATATATTTAACTACAAGAGTTGTTATAATAATTGATCCAATTATATCAAAGGGGAATATTCCAGCTAATGCAAAACCAATTGTAACTAATACTGAATCTACTAGTTGGGAAATAAATGTAGAACCATTATTTCTAATCCACAAGGTCTTGGTTGAGCTATTCCATGACTTTATTTTAGCATAGACAAATACGTCTATACTCTGACTTATAAAGTATACAATATTTCCAACTAATACAGCTTTGAATGTTCCCCCGTTTATAGAGAAAAATAGCTCTAGAGCACTATTGTAATCAGAACTGTAGTCTAAACCTTTAAATAGTGTAGAAACAAACATAATTAGTATAAATGAAATATTTGCAAATATTGATATATGTACTGCATTTCTAGCATTTTTATATCCGTATTTTTCATTTAGAAGGTCTGTAGCAAGAAAAATACCTGCAAACATTACATTCCCTAATGTTGCTTCTAATTCAAACAGGCCAAAGTTGAAAATAACACCTTTGTTAACCTGTAGATTTGCTGCTATAACACTTAGGATTATGTATCCAAGTATACCCTTCTTCCCAAAAAAACGGAAAGCTAAAGCTATTAATGCAAAGTTAAACAGTGCAAATAATAGAAAAATTAATAAATTATTCATCATAGACTCCTAGTTTTGTTTCGCAGGATGGTTACGAACTGCGACTGATTTATCAGTGATTTGTAATGTATACATAAATACAGTAAAATGCAAGATATGATAAGGTACAGCAGAATAACTAATAAAATAAAAAGAGAGATTGTTTTGTTAAAGGGGAAACCATGTAAGTGGGGTAAGTGTAGTTTTTGTGACTATATTGAGGATAACTCAACAGATGAAGACCTAAATGATAAAATAAACTTTGATATTTTATCAAATATTACTGGAGAGTATGGGGTTTTAGAAGTTATAAACTCTGGTAATGTTTTTGAACTATCTCAAAAGACCCTTAATTATATAAAAGAAATAATAGTAGATAAAAAAATTGATACACTTTTCTTTGAAGCCCACTGGATATATAGGAAAAGAGTAAAGTATATGAGGGACTTTTTTGGAGTAAAATGTATTGTCAAAACTGGACTCGAGAGTTTTAATCAAGATTTTAGGGAGAGGATACTCTTAAAGGGTTTTGATTATAAAAATATAGATGAGATAAAAGAGTATTTTGATTCTGTATGCCTAATGGTTGGAATTCAGGGGCAAAGCAAAGAGATGATAATAAATGATATAGAGTTAGCCCGAAATAATTTTAATCATTTTACTATAAATATCTTTGTTGAAAACTCTACAAATATTAAACCCGATAATAAGCTTATAAGTTGGTTTCAGAGTGAGTATAAGTGGTTAGACAGTGAACAAAAATGTGATGTCCTCTGGGTCAATACTGATTTTGGAGTTGGAGATTAATCCTGTCAAAATATGGCAGGATAAACATTAAAAGTTTCGCTCCTTTCTAATATAGTCGTAGGCATCCTGAATCTCTTGGAATTTAACCTTGGCATACTGACTAAACTCCTCAGGCAGTCCCTTGTTTTGAATTTTATCTGGGTGAAAATCCTGTACTAACTTTCTGTAACTAGACTTTATTGTTTGATCACTATCTTTAGGTGTACAATTTAGTGTTGCATAATGTTTTTCCGACTCTAATCTTGGAAAGTGTTGGGTTTTTAAATTGTTGTAGTCATGATCTGATATTTTAAAAATACTCTTTGCTAATTTTAATAGTTCCTCTTCCTTTTCATGAAGTTGTCCATCTGCTTTTGCCACTTCAAAAAGAGTATTTAACATAAAAAATAGTAGATTAGGTTGATTAGAGTTAATTTTGTAGAAATTATTTGCAAAATTCTCAAATGAATAACTACTGTCTTTTGCCTCATTAAATACTTTTATAGCAAAACTTCTCTGTTCACTATTAAGTCGCAACCTATTGGATATTACATATTCTACCGCTCTTACCTCATCAGATGTTACTATTCCATCTGCCTTAGCCATTTTACCTAACATTGAGAATAGGGCAACAAAATAATTCGCCTGAACCTCTTCATGGTGGGATAAGTTATTATCATTATCTAATAACTTATGCCCTATAAAAGCACCTCCCGCAGCACCTAGGGGCCCTCCAATAATAAAACCTATTGTAGCCCCTGCTATTTTTCCATACCAACCCATAAAAACTCCTTAAGTTTAATTTAAAAATATTTTGTGGATTTGGCAAGTTTTCCTTATAACTATTTGATTATTAAGGTTTATTTAAATTTAGTTGACACTATATAGATCAATTACATATTCTAATATTACGGAGATATCATGAAAAAAATAATTAAGTTATCTATATTTCTACTAATTCTAATGTTTTCATGTAGTAAAGATAGTAGTGATACTGTTGTAAAACAGGAAGAAGTGGTTAAAAATGTTGTGGAAAGTAGCTCCAATTTAGTGGAGCCAGTAAAAGAGCAAGAGAGTGAAGTAGTTCCCCTTGTTCCTGTTGATATGGAAGTTTTTAATCAGAATATTATTAAAACAGAGGCTTCAGAAGGTGCTCTTTTAGAGGATAGTATTGATTATAGTTCTACAACTGTTAATTATTATAACCCTGGAGAACATGATAATTCATCCTTCCAGATTGCAGATGATGGGAAACCTTTGGAAATTGTAGATTTTGGTCCTACAGGTAAACTCCCTGAAGAGATGCAAAAACCATCTGTATATGTTCTCTTCTCCAAACCAATGGTCCCTCTTTCTAAACTAGGAGAGCCTATAACCTCCTTTGATAATTTTGTTATAGAGCCAGCACTAGAGGGTGTATATCGCTGGTATGGGACTAACCTTCTATCCTTTGAAGCTTCAAAACCAATATTAGCAGATTCTGATGGCTACTCTAAGGAGTATAGAGTTGTAGTAAAAAAGGATATAAAATCTTTAACAGGGCAGACTCTTGGAAAGGATTTTGAGTATAGTTTCTATCCTAAAGAAGTAGAAATGGTAAACCTAATAATACCGGTAAACGATACTGATGTTTTAGGTAGGTTGTCAAATGTTCCCTATGACCTAGCCCATAAAGCTATTGTTCGTTTTAACATGCCTGTTGATTTAGACTATATAAAAAATGGATTGGACGTTAAGGTAAAGGGAAACAGTGTTGATTTCTCGATTAGTAGAACACTTGATAAGGGAAATAGGGGAGATCGATCAATTGTTATAGAAATTCCTAATAGCGTTAAATTTACTAATAACAATCCTGTAATGATAACACTAAAAGAGGGGGCTGTTCCTAGGAAGGGAACTCCCCAAAAAACAGAGAGTCAAAGCAAGGTTTATGAGACTTTAGATAAATTTACTTTCTATGGCAGTTCGACATATAGTTATGCCACTCCATCTCTACCTAAGGGAAATAGATACCCACTATATATTTCATTTAATCAAATTATTGATAAAGAACAGGATATAAAGAGTCTTATTAAAACTTCGTTAGATGTGGACTTAGATGAGAAAGTATTTATATATGGTTCAACTATCCATATTACTAATTTACCCCTAGAGTCTGGTGATAGTTACAGTGTTACAATAAAAGAGGGTCTAAAGGATATATATGGGCAAGAGTTAACTGGAGGAGAGAGGGTTCTTAACGAGGTTGTTCCTGAAGCGACATCCTATATTAGATTTCCAGATAAATCCTATGGTTCATCTGACCCTGCAAGGGTTGGGTATTTAGAGTCACAGTTTGATCCAGGAATTATAATACAGCATCAAAACCTTGACAGTTTAAGTTATGGGGTGGAAGCTGTTGATTCAATTATTAATAGTAAGACAACTACAAACATGAGTGCTGTAGATCTATCTGTTTCTAAAAAGAACTACTCTAATTTTGAATATATCGACTTAAAGAGTTTTGTAAACGGAATGGGGAATGGATCAGTTCTCTTTAATGGAGAGGGAACTTATCACTGGTATAATGATAGGGAAATTACAAGGAAGGATCAGCTTTTAGTTCAAATGACTGATATAGGTATAACTGTTAGATTTGGTTATAATATGATTCTTGTATGGGCAAACTCATTATCCAACGGTGCTCCAATTATTGGAGCAGATGTTACACTTTATAATAGAAATAAGACTATTACAAAAACAGCTAAAAGTGATAAAAATGGATTAACAGTATTCAATCTAGGACCAAATGAGTACGCAAAGTCATACTATAACTACAGAGATGTTAGTTTTTGGGTTAATGTTGATAGTGGGGAGGACAAGGCCTCGTTAGAAGTTTTTGATAATTTAACCCCTTGGCGTCATGGTGTAAGTGGGCGAGACCCAGAGAATGCAGAAGAGTCTCTAGATAGAATGTTACTTTTTTCTGATAGGCAGTTATATAAACCAGGAGAAGAGTTAAGTTTTAGAGGGATCCATTGGAGACAGAGATTAGGGGAGTTTACGCCCTACGAAGGGGAGTACTCTATATACCTAACTTCCCGGGGATATAAGTCCCAGGTGATCTATAAAACAACTGGTAAAACAACTAAGAGTGGAGGTTCATTTGGTTCATTTAAACTTCCCGAGGATATAAAACCTGGAAAATACTCCCTTATCTATAGGGTCGGTAATAACCGGGGGTCAGCTGAGATTCAAATAGCCAATTTTAGAAGATTAAACTTCTTTGTAACTTCCCAAATACCAGATAGAACATTCTATTATGGTGATACTATAAGTATCCCTGTAAAAGCAGGATATCTTGCAGGGGGAGTTATGCCTGGAGCAAGTTATTCCTACTACTGGACTAGAAAGATGATAAACTTTACCCCTCCAGGGAAGAGATGGGATTCCTATATTTTTGGTATAAATAGTTATAGTGGGGAGAAAAACCTAGAACAGGGTGAAGGAAGACTTTCAGGTAGTGGTGAAGCCCAGATAAAGGAGGAAGCTTTAGGGCATGAGAGCCAGGTTGGAACTTATAGATATGTATTGGAGACTACTGTAACTGATATTGATAATCAACAGGTATCAAATACTGCCTCTGTTGTTGTTCATCCATCTTCCTTTTATATAGGAGCTAAGTTAGGGGATGATAGTAGCTCCTATTGGTCATCTTTTATTAAAGCTAAAGAGGATACCCCATTAAGAATTGTCCTTGTTACACCAGAGGGTGAAATATATAAAAAGAGCAGTGATATTGATATTGAACTTTATAAGATCTCGTGGAAGTCATCCTATCAGCAGGGTGTTTACGATAGAGTTAATGTTTCATATAGAAAGAGCGAAGAGCTTGTGGGAACATATAAAACAAAGTCAGACTCTAAAGGGTTAGCTAGTATAGATATTAATCCTGAAACATCTGGTAGTTATATAGCGAAAATAAAAAGCGCTGATGATAATGGTAGAGCTGTCCAGAGTGATCTTCGATTCTACTCCTACGGTGGAGGATGGTACTACTGGGGTGGAGATAGTGACACTATTAGTCTTGTTCCAGATAAGGATCTCTATTTTGTTAATGATAGTGCAAAAATAATGGTTCAGTCCCCATTAAAAGAGGGTAAATATCTTTTAACAGTAGAGAGAGAAGGTATAATTGAGAAATCTATAATTAACCTTGATGAAGATACTACTATGGTTGAAATTCCAATAGAAGAGAGCTATGTCCCAAGGGTTTATGTAGCCTTAACTAGTTTTACCAATAGGGAAGAGGCTCCGGAGAACTACTTTGCTCCAGATTTAGGAAAACCAAAAAATCTATTTGGAGTAACAAGTTTAGATGTATCCCCTATTACAAGGACATTAGATATAGATGTTGCTGCATCTAAGGCTAGTTATAGACCTGGAGAGGATGCAGAAGTATATATTAAAGTCTCTAAGGATGGGAAACCTGTTGCAAATACAGAACTTGTCTATTTAGCAGTAGATAGAGGGGTCGTAGATCTTGTTAACTATCATGTTCCAAACCCATTAAAATACTTTTATAATCCATACAACTTTCCTCTGTATACTTCAGGTGATGACTTAAGAAATTATTTAATGGACCCTGTTAGTTATGATATTTCCAACCTACAAGGTGGAGATGGATCAACTAAAATGGAGAAAAGGGAAGATTTTAATCCTTTAGCAGCCTTTGAGCCTTATATTAAGACAGATGCTAACGGTATTGCAAAAGTTAATTTTAAACTTCCAGATACTCTTACTACATATAGAACTACAGTTATTGCATTAGAAGGGAATAGGGTAGGGTATTCAGAAAACGAAATATTGGTAAAAAACCCAATAAATGTAAGATCCGCTTTCCCAAGACGACTGAGACTTAGGGACACAGGAGTTGGATATGTTATATTGCAAAATAATACAGATAGTGATCAAAGTGTTACAGTCTCTTTAGACTCAGAGAGTATTACATTTCCAGGGGAGAGTTTAAAGAGTGTTGTCGTCCCTGCATTTTCATTATATAAAGTTCCATTTTTAATGGTACCACAGGATGAAGGTAAGCATAAAATTAATACAACTATTAAGTCTGATGTTCTAAATGAGGTTATCATTGAGCCTATAAATGTTGAAAAGCCCCTTATAAAAGAGACTTTTGCAACTACAGGAAAAGTTGAAGATGGAGCCTCGGAAGAGGGTATTCTTATTCCGGAAGATATTGCTGATAACTATGGGGCCTATGATATCTCTATGTACGCTTCAAGGTTTGGTATGATTAAGGGGCCTATAAATAGTCTTAAAACTTTTAATAGAACTCTATTTGAAAGGTTGTACTACTATATGCCAGATGCAGTTTTAGGAAAAAAACTTAGTCAACTTGATATAACCTATGATCCTAGTAGTGTTGATAGTGTTTTATCTACATTAAAGAGAATCCAGACGCCATCAGGGTGGTTAAAATATTATACAAGGCAGACTGAGCAGGATATCTACTTAGATATAATCTCACTTATGTTTATAATAAATGCCCAAGATACAAAACGTTCAATTCCAAATGGCTTAAAAGATGGGTTAGCAAATGCTCTGCTTAATAGCTTAAATAAGGATAGGGTAAATAGTTCAACTGTCTCCTTTGCTTCTTATATATTAAATCAAGCAGGTGTAAATGTTACAACTTTAGTTGATAAGTTATTAAAAGAAGAGGAGAGTATAGGTTTAACAGCCCTAGGTTATCTATCTTCCACATTAAAAGATATGGGAAGGGATGAGGATTCTCTTACTACGTGGAAACTGGCTAAAAAGTTTGTTAGGCCTGGGACTAGAACCATCGATATAAATGAACCCTATGAAACAAGATGGTATTTTGATAGTGAAATTAGACAGATAAGTTCCCTTATTCTAGCTGGTCTAAAGTTAGATGAAAATTCAGATATGATGCAGAGATATGTTACAACTCTTAGGGATAGATTAAATGCAAGGATGTGGAAGAGTAATACAGACTACCTGTGGTCTTTAATTGCAATAAAGGCTATAGCAGAAAATGATCAAATTGATAGTTTAGATATGAACGTAGCCCTTACGTTAGATGGGAACATTGTAGAGCAGAAGGGAATCAACAACTTAGCTGACTCAACTTTAGATGTAACTCTACCACTATTTGAATCACCACTAAAAGAGATGGAGAGGGGAAAACTCTTCCCAATTAGGATTGAGAAGAGTGGAACTGGTAATATCTACTACTCTGCTCAAATTAATTACGCCCTACCTTCCGAGGTAACACTGCCTAGAGATGAGGGTATTGGTCTCTTTTTACACTATGAAAATTTAGATGGTGAAGTTGTAAAACCTAAGGATGTTATTGTTGGAACTACATATAGGGTAAGAACTGTAATATCTAGTAGTAAAAGACGGGAGTATCTAACTCTCGATATCCCTGTCCCTTCAGGTATTGAAATTATTGACCCAAGTTTTGCAACAACCTCGGCATATAAACCTGAGGGTGGTGTAGATTCTGAAGTCTGGACTAGAGAGACATCATATGGTGATGAAACCCAGTTTAAATCAGAGGGTTACTGGGGTTATTGGTGGTATTGGAAAAATGAACCAGATCAAGAGATCTATGATAACCACTTAACATATACATGGGACACATTTTATGAAGGGAAGAGGGAGATTACATTCCTAGTAAGGGCTACTAATCCTGGAATATTCCCAACACCATCAGCCCAGGCCTCTCTACTGTTTGAGCCTGAGGTCTTTGGTCGAACAGGAGGCTCCCTCTTTGTTATTAAGTAGGGTATGGAAAGGGTTTTTAATACTCCTTGGATCTTTAATACTCCTTGGACTTTTCCTATTTTTATTACCTTATAAAGGCCTAGAAGATGTACAAAAAGCCCACTACTCTCTATCTATTAAAGATGTTAAAGGTAGAGAGTTATACAGTACTCCCCTGGATAATGGTCTAATTCGGTATAGGGTTAGGGAATACTCTATACCGAAAGAAGTAAAGAGTATTGTACTACTTAACGAGGATAGGTATTTTTATTACCATCTAGGTGTAAACCCAATATCCATATTTAAAACTCTGTTCTTAAATAAAAAAGAGGGCAGAGTTGTCTCTGGAGCATCTACTATAAGTATGCAGTTAGCAAGAATTATAACTCCTAGGAGTAAATCCTTAAAATCAAAGGCTCTAGAGATGTTTGATGCTCTGCGGCTAGAGCTTAAACTCTCTAAAAGTGAGATTTTGTCCTTATACCTGTCTTATATACCATTTGGTAAGAATATTGAGGGATATGGGGCTGCCTCAAAATACTACTACGGAAAGGAATTTAGTGATTTAACTATTTACGAGGCTTCAATTCTTGCAGTTATCCCTAGAAGTCCAAGTTTTTACGATCCTATTAAAAATAGATCTAACTTAAAAGAAGCTTTAATTAGAAATAGTGATATCCCTATTGAAAAATTTGATAAAGCTCTAGATTTAATTGATTCTAGAAGTAGACTACCTAAAAACCCTATTAAAGCACCACACTTTGTTAACTTTGTAATGGACCGTATAACAGAAGATGCTTATATCGAAGGTGTAGATATAGTTACAACCCTTGATTTAGATATTCAGATGGACGCCCAGTATATATTAAATCAGCATATTGAGAACTCCCTAGAACATAGACTCTCTAATGGAGCAGTTTTGTTAATTTATAAGGGGGATATTGTCGCCTATATTGGTTCTAAAGATTTTTTTGATAATGAGACCCAAGGACAGATAGATGGAGTACAGATAAGGCGTCAGCCAGGTTCTACTCTTAAACCCTTTTTATATGAACTTGCATTTGAAAGTGGATTTACTCCAGCAACAATTATACCAGATATCCCCACAGTCTTTGGTCGAGAGGAGGTGTACCGTCCAGAAAATTTTAGTCAAACATATAACGGACCTGTTAGAGTTAGAACTGCATTAGCCTCTTCCTTAAATATTCCTGCTGTATATCTGTTGGAGAGATTAGGTGTAGATCCATTTATTAAAAGACTTAAAGAGTTAGGTTTTAACTCCCTTAATGGACAGGAGGATATATTAGGTCTAGGTCTTGCAGTAGGTAATGCAGAAGTAACACTATATGAATTAATAAGAGCATTTAGGAGCTTTAAAAACAGTGGTAATTATCAAGATTTAAACTGGATTAAGGGGGATGTTAAGGAGAATTATCCTGTTATGGATCCAATATATGCATCTTTAACTCGTGATATTCTTTCTGATAAAAGAGCACGAGTTTTAGGCTTTGGACGTAATACTCTGTTGAATACAGCCTATCCATCATATTTTAAAACCGGTACATCAAACCAATTTACCAATATATGGGCCCTAGGAGGCACTCCCGACTTAGCATGTGGAGTATGGATGGGTAATTTTTCTGGTAATAGTGTTATTGGTACTCCTGGAAGTTCTATACCAGCAAGGATCATAATAGATCTTTTTGATGAGTTAAGTTCAAAAGAGGAGTTTCAGCCATTGTATGGTTTGGAAAAGGCTAAAATTTGTTCTCTTTCCGGAGGACTAGCAACAGTTAATTGTCCTGATACTACCTATGAGTATTTTAAAGATATATCTAACTTAAAAAAATGTGACTATCACAAAGATGGAGGTGGTGTTGTCCTTCCAGGAGAGTACTTACAGTGGTCATCAATCTATAATTACGACAATGTTTCAACGATATCAGATATAGAGGTTTCAATTCTTTCCCCCCAGGATGGTGCTGAATTTTATTACTCTCCAGAGATTCCAGAGGGGTCTCAAGGTGTTGAGTTTCAGATTAATGGTAAGGGTAAATTTAATATAATTGGAAAGGGAGAGGAAATTATTAGTGGGACTCTTCCCTATCAGGGAATAATATATTTAGATAAGGGGGAATGGGAGTTAGAGTTTAGGTTTGAAAATAAAATAGTATTAAGGTATATTAAAGTATCATAACTGTATAATTTCATCTGCTATATCCAGGGGTTTATATTTCTTAAAACACTCTAAGTCATTTTGTTTCCAGATATTATTCCACTCTGGGTTTGGTTCTAAACCGTACTCTTCTTCATCCCTCTTTTGTCCCCGTTTTATAGACTCCTCTAAATTTGTATCTATCCATATTTTTTTTGTAAAATATTTTAATAACTCTGGCCTAAATAGCCCAACCCCTTCTACAATTATAGAGTCCTTAAAAGAGACTGTTGTTTTATTTATTATTCTATTTTCGTTCCAGCTAAAAACTCCATAGGTTAGAATTTTAAAGCCGTTGGAATAAGGCTTCAAAATCTCTTTCTCAAGTCTTTTGTAATCCATTATATTCCATAAATTATAATTAGTTAATTTTGTATCCTTACAAAAGCTATCCACACCAATTATTGGTGCCCCTAACTCTATTGATAGCTTTTGGGCATAAGTTGATTTCCCTGATCCACCAAAGCCTGAAATTGCTATAAGCATTTTAAATCCCTCTATCTCATTTATTAAATTAGTTTAAAAATAACTTTTGTTTATAATGTTAAGCAGAATATTTTGAATAGAAAGAGTTTATCATATTTAGAAGTCAGTCTCTATAAAACAATTATTACTTTTTTATTATTATCAGTCAAAATAGTGAAAATTACTATCAATATTTTTTGTTTTTTACAATTAAAGGTACAAATTTGTAGGACAACTAACTCCTTCATACATTTTTGTTATGTAATATTATTCAAATCTAGATCTAATGCTAATAATCCCTAGGAAGAGATGTTGGTATAGTTTTTGCAATAGTTTATGTATAAAACAATTTGATGGAGTAAAATATGATTAAAAAAAAATTATTAGGGAGACTTTTAGCTATTTCTGCTATAAGTCTATTGTTATTAATGTCCTGTGGTTCTAATGAAGAGCAAAAAAGTGCTGGGGAAACACAAACTCCAACAACTACTAAAAAAACAACCCTTGAATTAGTGAAAGAGAGGGGAAAGGTTGTTGTCGGTGTAACTGCAGGAGTTCCTGGTTATTCTGCACCTGATAGTGATGGAAAGTGGCAAGGGTTCGATGTAGACCTTGGTAAGGCTATTGCTGCAGCAGTTTTAGGAGATGCTGAAGCTATTGAGTGCAGACCTCTAAGTGCTAAAGAGAGATTTACAGCCCTTCAATCGGGTGAGATAGATGTTCTAAGTCGGGTAACTACATGGACAGCATCTAGGGATACAGGTTTAGGTTTAAACTTTGCCGGTGTAAACTACTATGATGGCCAGGGATTTATGGTAGCTAAGGATTCTGGTATTACTTCTTTAGCAGATCTGGATGGAGCAACAATAGCTGTCCAAGCTGGAACAACAACAGAACTAAACCTCTCTGACTATTTTAGAAAAAATGGTATGGACTTTGAACTTATTACATTTGAAAAAAATGATCAGGCTACAGCTGCATTGGAAGCTGGAAGGGCTGATGCTGTTACTAGTGACCAGTCCCAATTATACGCTTTAAGAACTAAATTTAAAAATCCAGAGAACTTTATTATGTTATCTGATGTTATTTCTAAGGAACCTTTAGGTCCTGTTGTAAGACAGGGAGATGACGAGTGGTTTAATATTGTAAAGTGGACTCTTCTAGCCATGGTTAATGCCGAGGAGTATGGAATAACATCTGAAAATGTAGATGAGATGAAAGCTTCAAGTAGTAATCCTAGTGTTAAGAGGATTCTAAGTGTTGAAGGTGAAATATATAAAGGATTAAACCTAGAAGCAGACTGGGCATATAATATTATCAAGCAAGTAGGTAACTATGGAGAGAGTTTTGATAGAACACTAGGTAGTGGATCTCCATTAAAAATTGATAGAGGATTAAATGCTCTATGGAATGATGGTGGGTTACAGTACGGTATCCCTATTAGATAACTCTACCACAGGTTAACACCTCTAGTAGATAGAGGTGTTTTTTTATTTTTATACAGGAGTTTCACTTATGAAGAAAATTAATTTAAGGAATCTTACACTTCAAAGCAGTATTATTGCAGTTCTTTTGGGGCTCTTTATTTTCTTTGGATTTACATATGTAAAAAATATTAATGAGAGAAATATCGGTATTGGATTTGGATTCCTAGATGATACTGCAGGTTTTTCTATTAGCCAGACTTTAATAGATTATGAGGAGTCTGATAGTTTTGCAAGGACCTTTGTTGTTGGTCTTTTAAATACTTTGTTGGCATCATTTATAGGGATTATATTGGCTACAATTTTAGGTTTTTTTGTTGGTCTTCTAAGAATGTCAAAAAATAAACTTTTAAGTGGTGTTGCTAAGACCTATGTAGAGTTTTTAAGAAATATACCACCTCTTCTACATGTTCTTTTTTGGTACCAAGTTGTTTTTTTAAATATTCTTCCACCATTTAAAGAGTCATTAATTATAAAAAATTGGATATATATAAATGTTAGGGGAATAACTGTGCCTGCATTTATCCCTGGAGATAATGCCCCTACTTTTAACATACTATTTTTTCTTGGACTATTCGGGATATTTTTTATTAGTAAAATTAAAAAGGATATGGTCTTAAGAGGTGTTCATAGAAGGTTGTGGCCGTGGACTTTGTTGGCTATTTTTACTCCTATTATCTATGCTTTAATAACATCTCCTTATAATATTGTTTTACCTGTTATTACAAAGTTCAAATTTTCATCTGGAATGACATTAAGACCTGAACTCTTCTCTGTAGTAGTAGCCCTTGGAACATATACTTCTACTTATATTTCGGAAATTGTTAGAAGTTCAATTGTGGCTGTTCCAAAGGGACAAATGGAGGCAGCTCAAAGTTTAGGATTTTCAGCTTGGGACAGACTAAGGCTTATTATTGTTCCTCAAGCAATGAGAACTATGATTCCGCCTGTAACAAATCAGTATCTTAATATTATTAAAAATACATCCCTGGGAATGGCTGTAGCATATCCTGATCTTACATCAGTTTTTGCTGGTACTACACTTAATCAGACAGGACGTGCATTAGAAGTTATGTCTTTAGTAATGGTTACTTATCTTGGAATCAGTTTAATTACATCTCTGTTAATGAACTGGTATAACAAATCAATTATTAATAAAAAGGGTGTAATGATTAGCAAGGAGGAGATTCCCTATGATTAAAAAAATAAAGGATGATTATTTTAACTCTCCGCTGAACTCTATTTTAACTTTATTAGCTCTATATGTGGTAGTACGGTTTGGAATATGGTTTCTAAACTGGGCAGTATTAGATGCGGTTTGGGTTGGAGATAGTAGGGATGTTGCCACTGGTGAGGGTGCTACCTGGGCTTTTATTGTAAATAAAATACGTTTTTTTATGTTTGGATTTTTTCCTAAAAAGGAGATCTGGAGAATTTTAGTTGCAGTGGTACTAATTATTTTTACAATGATCCCATATTTTATTAAAAGTATAAAACATAAGGTCTTTATATTAGTTGGACAGATGATTCTATGGCCAGTTATTATTGGATTCTTTCTCTCAGGAGGCTTATTACTAGAGAAGGTTTCAACCAATGATTGGGGAGGACTTACACTGACTCTGATATTATCCCTGTTAGGTCTTTTATACTCCTTCCCTATAGGTGTTATTTTAGCACTCTCTAGAAGAAGTGAACTCCCTGTAATTCGTGGATTATCTATAGCATACATTGAGTTCTTTAGGGGAATACCCCTAATAACTATACTTTTTATGTCATCTGTGGTTGTTCCGTTTTTTTTACCTTCAGGTGTTACTATTGATAAAATTGTAAGGGTTGTAATAGGGATGACATTTTTTCAATCCGCATATTTAGCAGAGGTAATTAGGGGAGGTTTACAAGCTATTCCTAAGGGCCAGTATGAGGCAGCTGAGTCATTAGGGTTTAGGTTTAATTTGCAATCCTACTTAATTATATTACCCCAAGTTTTTAAAATTACTATATCAAATATTGGTGGAATCTCGATTTCATTTATTAAAGATACAACCCTTGTTCTTATAATTGGGATGTTTGATCTTTTAGGAATTGTTAACCCTTTAGCTAGTGATAGTAATTGGCTTGGAATGGAACCAGAGGGGTTAATCTTTGCTGGGATTGTATACTGGGTTATCTGCTACTGGGTATCGCGAATAACAGACAAAGCAGAAGAAAAGTTAAATAGACTACCTATTTCAGGAGAAAAAAAATGATAGAAACTAAAGATAAGCCAGAACTTACTGGTTCTGAAATAAATGGAGAAGAGTGTATTATTACCATTGATAAGGTCAATAAGTGGTATGGAGACTTTCATGTCCTAAAGGATGTGGATCTTGAAGTTTTTGCAGGTGAGAAGATTGTTGTTTGTGGACCATCTGGATCTGGTAAATCCACACTTATACGATGTATAAATCACTTAGAGAAGCATCAAAAAGGTAGTATTAATGTTATGGGTCATGAGTTAACAAATGATATTAAGGATATATCAGTTATTAGACAGGAAGTTGGGATGTGTTTTCAAAGCTTTAATCTGTTTCCCCATCTCTCTATCTTAGATAATCTTACCCTTGCTCCTATTTGGGTTAGAAAGATGTCTAAAAAGGATGCGGAAAAAATTGCATGGAAATACCTTAAAAGGGTTAATATTGCTGAGCATGCTCATAAATTTCCAGCACAACTATCTGGTGGACAGCAACAACGTGCAGCTATTGCTAGAAGTCTATGTATGCAGCCTAAGATTATGTTATTTGATGAACCTACTTCTGCTCTAGACCCAGAGATGGTTAATGAAGTTTTAGATGTTATGGTATCCCTTGCAGAGGAGGGAATGACAATGATTGTTGTAACCCATGAAATGGGTTTTGCTAGAAGGGTTGCTGATCATGTAATTTTTATGGATGAAGGGCGAATAGTGGAAAGACAGGTTCCAGAGAAGTTTTTTAAAAACCCTGAGAACGAGAGAACCATAGAGTTTTTAAAACAGATCCATGCAATATCATAGGATTTATTATGGCTATAGGTTAGTAATACTAACCTATAGCTTCAACCTCTTTATTTAGTTTATCAGAAATTAACTTTGCAGTAGAAAATGCTGCTTGGATATTATATCCCCCAGTATCTCCATCAATATCTATAATCTCTCCAGCAAAATAAAGACCGGGTATTAGTTTAGATTCCATGGTTGTTCTATTAATCTCTTGAGTATCAACACCTCCAGAAGTTACCATTGCTGCATTAAAATCCATTTTAGTTTTAACTTTGAATAAGAAACTAAGTAGGGTATCTATTATTCTATTTTTCACTTTTTTATTTAGTGATTTTATTGTATGGTTCCCATCTAGGCTAAGGAACTCTATTAAAAGATCACCCATAGAAGATGTTATACCTAAGGATTTTAAAAACTTTTTAATAGTTACAGGGTTTGATTCATTTATAAGGTTTAAAATCTCACTTCTTTTTTCTTCTCTATTTTCACATGGGATAAGAGTTAACTTTAATAAATCACCATCCCTAATAACCCTTGAATTATTTAAAATCCCTGGTCCTGATAGACCCTTATGGGTAAATAGAACATCTCCATTGGCTGTATGGTATCTTTTATTCTCTCCATCTCTGTAGAATTCAATAAATGAGTTTTTAATTGAAGTACCACTTATAGTTTTGAATTTATAATTCTCAATATATAAGCCTGTAAGAGCTGGTTCTGGCTTAATAATCCTATGACCTAATAATTTAATTATGTTATATGATGAACCATCAGATCCTGTTTTAGGGAATGATTTACCCCCAGTAGTAAAAACCAATTTTTTGCAGTAGATTGGTTCGTTATCTGTATATATTTTAAAACCACTATCCAACTTCTCAACACTATTTACTTTTAAATTGTATCGGATTTTACATCCATTTTCTGTGAGTTTTTTATATAGGATATCTATTACAGATTGGGCTCTTAAGCTTTTAGGAAAGACCTTTCCATCTTCCCTGATGACTATATCTAATCCTGCCTTTTCTAACCACTGCCTTGTATTCTCTGTAGATAAGTTTAATATTGCAGGTTTTAGGAAGTTACACTTCTTTTTATCTCCAAACCTTTTAATAAACTCCTGTGTATCATCCATATTAGTAATGTTACACATTCCTCCACCGGTTATTAGGATTTTTTGTCCTAATTTTTTTGTTCCTTCAATTAGGAGGTTATTATCTCCTTTAAGGTTTGCCGCTAAAAAAAGTCCTGCAGCACCACCACCTATTATTACTGTATTGTTCAAATTAAACCTTTTTAATATATATTCTAGAATTTCTTTCTAGGTTATATTTCTCTTTTTTCCAAATAGGGAGATCATCGATATTTCCTTTCTTAAAACCTATAGATTCAAACCAATCTGATGTTTTTGTAGTTAATACAAATATCATTTTTGCGTTCCTCTCTTCTCCTCTACTAAGAAGGTAGTCCACTATAGCCTTACCTGAACCATTTGTTTTAGAGGATAAATCTGTCGCAAGAGCTGCGATCTCTCCAAATCCATCCTCTTTAAGATGTAGTGCTCCACAGGCATGTATCTTATTATCTATTTCATATACTACAAAGTCATGTAAACACTCTTCCATCTGTTCTTTGGTTCTACTTAATAAAATACCATCTTCAATATATGGCTTCATTATTTTTAAAACATCAGGGATATCATCATTAATCATTGGTCTTATCTGTTCGTATGCATTAGAGTGGATCATTGTTCCCTCTCCAGTATTGGAGAAGATCTCTTTTAATATAATACCTTCAACCCTTCCATCTATTATATGTACTCTTGTAACTCCGTTCTCACAGGCATTTACACCCAGTTCAACTAATCCCTGGGCATATCCTCTATATTGTTTGGCCTCTTTTAGGGACATTTGGCTAACACCACCTAATTTATCATGTTCTCCAATAAAGAAAAGTTTACTTGAACCAAGGGTTATACTTATTGAGGATGCTAGATCTCTGCTACTTATATTGTATGGCTTTCCTAAACTATTCCATCCTATACATGGAAATATTGGAACTAAATCATCATTAATAACTTTGAAGAGGGGATCTCTGTATATTTTATCTACAACACCAGTCTCCTGGTAGTCTATACCCTTAATTACTCCCTTTCCTCTTGCGTGGACCCAATTCCCTATTACTGCAGGGATTTTTGACCGACTAAGGGATGTCATTATACTATTTGCTACATCAAAGGCTGCCATTTTTATAAATGGGATAGTCTCAGAAGTTGAGATCCTAATTCCGTCTATAGAGTTTGTTTGTACATTGTACTGCTTTAGAATTCTATCAATATGGTCATGGGCTCCAGGTACAATTACAATATTAATCCCTGACTCTTTAAGCATTGCAAGATCTTTAATAAGACTGTGGAAATTTTCTCCTTCTATAATACTATTTTCAATCTGAAATACAAATGTTTGGTTTTTAAACCTTCTTGTATAGAAAAAAACTTCCCGTATTAGGTCTACGCTCTCTCTTAATTTATCTCTTTTCATATTTTCCTCAAAGAAATTATCTTTTAATACTGGATTTTAGTAAAGTAACTATTTATCATATCATCTTCAAACTCTTTGTTGTCTTTATACTCTCTATTAAAAACATCCATCCATAGGTTTTTATCCTCCATGCACATGTAGAAAAATACTTCTTTATGCCAGGGTTTAAAAGATTTATACAGGGTGGAAAACATTTTCTTTTTTATATCATAGGTATAAGATTGTTTCCCTTCTGCATCCTCTAAAGGGATCTGTAGTATTTTTGTCCTAAAGTCCCTCTCTCTTATCTGTTTTATCACGGGTTTTATAAAAGTTAATGTCCCAATTGATATAAGTGCTGTTCTTTTAGGATCAAACATCTCTATTATATTGTTTGCCAACTCTTTATATTCATCTTCCCATCCTTTGTAGTAGACCATGGGGTGGAAGTGGAAACCAATTAATACACCTTTTTCTTGTACTTCTTTTGCAGAAATTAACCTCTCCTCTAACGTTGCGGTTAAATGTTCTTCATTTTGAATAATAGTTGTTGTATTTAGGGACCAGGTACATATTATATTGGGAGGTACATCATTTTCTAATATATAATCAATATTTGAAGATTTAGTTTTTAACTCAAGTATTACATTTTTATTTTTTTTAGCAAAATCAAAGAGTAGTTTTAAGTTGTTTTCCCTGTTTCCCCACATTAATGAGTCGGATGATTGACCTGTTCCTATATGATATCTTTTTTTAGGGTCTAACTCTATTTTTTCTAGCTTCTCTTCTAATTTTTTCTCAAAAAGAACTTTACCTCCCTTATAAAATGATTGGATAGTACAGTAACTACAATCAAAACCACAATTAATTACAGAGTCTAGTGTTTTTAAGTTACAACAACGGGTTTTCTCTGATGCTACAGGACAATCTCCAAGGATTGTTCTATCCTCATTTATATCCTCAAACTTTATATCATCTTTTTTAAAGTCTGATTTTGGTTTAAAACCTTTATAATCTGTTGGTTCTAGTTTTAGTCTGTTCCAAGACTTTTTAATCTGCCCCATAATGTAGGTTTTAAGTTCCTTATTTTTTAGTTTAGAATCTGATACATCTGGCCATATAGTTTTTAGATTTCCCTCATCCCATGCCTCTAAGTCCAGTGTAATATCAATTAACTGTTTAATATCTTGATAAGAGAGTAGGTAGTCTGTAGAAACTCTCTCTATAAATTTTTTCTCTTCTGGTAAAACTCTCTGCCAGCTTTTGTTACTCTCAAATTGCCCAATCTTGCTCATAAGTAAATTATAGATTTATTTAGTATTCTTTTCTATCAGTTCAACACTTAGCAATCAATTATATAATGTTAACAACTTTTTAAGCTTGGGTTTTATTATTAAGATTCCTAGTATTGAAGTACCCCATAAAAGATAAAATGGTGTAAGGGTCTGTGTTGTAAGAGCTAATACTAGGCCAAAGAGTGCGGGGATATGAACCAAACCAATAGATACTGTATATATTGAGAAAATTGTAGAGAGATTAATACTTATATTTGTCTCACTATTTGTTATTATTATATCTTCTCTCTTATTTAGGCTATTAAATAGTTTAGAAATTTTAGTATTTGAGAAGTGAACATCATTAAAAATTTTATTATGTAGAATACAGCCAAAAACCAAGGATATTCCGCTTATAGTTGCGTAGATAATAAATATTTCACTACTTAATATCTCTCTATCTATTTCTAGGGATAGTCCTATAGATTGATTTACCATATGTAGATATATAATGTAAGGAATAATTGTTCCTCCCCAAATAATAAAAAATAATAGTTCGAACTTTTTAATCTCTCTTTTATCTTTATCGTTAAACATTATACTCTACTCCTCTTGAATATATTTTGAAAGATGCTACCCGTTTACCTCATTTATAGATATAATTTAGTCATCTTTCAAACTTTTTTTTATTTATTTACAGAAGTCCTTGGTAAAGGGGGGATGTTTCTAAATAATATACCTGTAAAGAATTTTTAAATTTTGATATGATATTAATATGACTTTTAATATAACTATATTATTGATACTAGGAGGGGGGTGGTTATCTGGAAGACTCTTTACCAGAATAAAATTACCGTCTGTTTTAGGTATGACACTTTTAGGTGTTTTTATCTCTATCTTCTTAAAGGAGCAGATTCCTCCAGTCTTATGGGATATTGCACCTTTCTTAAAATCGTTAGCATTAATCGTAATTTTGTTAAGAGCAGGACTTGGAATTAAAAAATCAGTTTTAAAAAAAGTAGGTAGAGCTGCCCTTTTTATGGCTTTTGTTCCCTGTCTATTTGAGGGATTATCTCTAACATTTCTTTTTTACTATTTATCACCCTTTGATTTTTTAACATCAGCCCTAACAGCATCACTGTTATCCGCCGTTTCACCAGCGGTAGTTGTACCTTCTATGCTTAATTTAAAAGATGCTGGATTTGGAAAAAAAAGAGAAGTGCCAACACTTGTTCTAGCAGGTGCATCCCTAGACGATGTTTTTGCTATAACACTATTTACCCTATTCCTTGGTCTATTAACAGGTGAGGGTTCTGGACTTGGTTCTACACTTCTTTCAATCCCAATTTCTATAATTGGAGGAATTATAAGTGGTTTAGTAATTGGTCTACTTCTAAGTTTCTATTTTAAAAAATATCATGATAGGTTAAAGGGTACAGAAAAAGCCCTAGTCCTATTAACTATTTCACTCTTTCTATTCCAAGTAGGAGAGTGGTTACATATTGCGGCACTTTTAGGTGTTATGACAGCAGGGTTTGTTGTCCTAGAGAAGGCAGAACATGCAGCCCATGAAACAGCACGACAGTTAAATGGCGCATGGGTTTTTGCAGAGATAATTTTATTTGTAATAATTGGAAGCTCTGTTGATGTAGAGGTGGCAATGGAAGCTGGCTTTATGGGGGTTTTTATTATTCTAGGTGGGCTTGTTTTTAGATCTTTAGGTGTTTATGTTGCAACTATTGGTTCTGGTTTATCATTTAAAGAGAGACTATTTTGCATAATCTCTTATCTTCCTAAGGCTACTGTACAGGCCGCTCTTGGTGCTGTAGCCCTTGAGAGGGGATTACCATATGGGAAGGAGATCCTGGCCTATGCAGTAATGGCTATTATCTTAACTGCGCCTTTAGGTCTAATAGGGATAAATATTTTGGGTCCAAAATTACTTAAAAAGGAGTTTTTATGAAGATAATTGGAATAAATGGAAGTCCTAAAAAAATTGGGAGTACAACACTAATAGGTCTTACTAAAGCTATGGAACAAGTTAAAACCCATGGTTTTGATACAGATATTATAGAGCTAAGTAGTTATTCTTTTACTGGGTGTGATGCCTGTGGTGATTGCAAAAAAACAGGATACTGTTCAATTAATGATGAATTTTCAAGCAAACTTTTTAATATTTTTAATGACCCGGAAGTTAAAGGTTTTATATTTGCCTCTCCAGTTTATTTTGGTGGTGTTACATCCTTAATGAAGAGCTTTATTGATAGGTGTGTTGTCTTTAGGAGAAGAGGTTTTGACTGGGAAAACAAGGTTTCAGGTGTATTAACAGTGGGAAATTCAAGAAATGGAGGGCAGGAGTTAGCTGCGATGGATTTAGTTGCATTTTGTATGATTCATGGGATGATAGTAGTTCCTGATGCTTCTCCTACTAGTCACTTTGGAGGAATACTACACTCAGGACATGATGGTGGTATCCAGTGTGATGACCTAGGATTACAAACAGCTGCAAACCTAGGCTTTAAAGTTGGAGAAGTTACTAAAAAACTTCACACTTAATATTTTTACTCTTTTGGTATAGAAAATCTGTGGCTTTCAAACTCTTCACCACCAAGCCATAGATCTATTTTAATTCCAGAATCCGTTCTTGATACATCGGCATGTTTTACCTGCCAACCTAAAAGATCTAAACGGGATGACCCTAAAAGATCATGACCAGTCATCGCCCCATAATAGCCGGCTAACTCTGGTCTTTTTTGGCTATTTAATGCCTTTTCCATCTTTTCAATCTCTTCATCGCTATGGTGGTTGCTATCTAAGACACATAGATGTAGACCCGACTCCTCCTGATGGAGGGAGATAACCATTCTTTGGGGATCTTCTTCTAGTATGTAACTAGAGATTTCACTTAATAAATTTAGTATAATATCCTTTCTTCTCACTTCATTTTACTCCTAAATGTATCTTTAAACTCGGTTTTATTAGTTTTATACCACTGTATTACTGCAACAAAAATTGTAGCAGTTAAGCCTCCAGCAAAACCATTATTGTACAGATTTATAGCACCATGCCAACCACCTGTCTCCATAACCATAACTAGGTGTGTAAAACCAGCTAAGATTCCAACCTTCCATCCAAACTCTCCTGCAAGAGGGCCTAGTGTTGTTACAAAAATAGCTGCAAGAATAGGCCCAGGGGAGTTTAAATCCAGCTTAAAGAGTAGAGCACATAAAATTACCCCAAATACTACTGGCCAGCTATTTTTTAAGTTAGTACCAAATGCAGAGAACCCTATAATTGTAAGTAACCCACCAATAACAGGACCGTTAAAGTCTCCACCTATAATTATGGTATATAGAGTTCCTACTATACCAATTACTCCGCTATTAATAAGGGTTCCGGCTAAGGATTCTATATCCATAAAGTCTGATGGCAGTCTTCCTGGGATTTTTTGTATTTTGAAAAATGATTTAATTGAGTCTTTTTTATCAATAATTATTCCTAGAATTATTAAGAAGAGTGATAAAACAGGAATTAATAGTGTTAATAATGTGGACTTTTCTGAATACCATGCCATCTGTCCTACAAACTTGTGTCCAGAAATTTTAACAAAGGATGCTGCAAAAAGTCCTAAAAACCCACAAGTTAAACCCATATTATACAGGTTGTATCCTTGGTGTAAATGTAGCATTGCAACAGCTAGAGATGGTAGGAAAAAACCTGTTATTATCCCTAGAGAGATACCTGTTATTACCCCTAAAACTCCAGTTAAACCTATCTCAAATGCTATAAGACTAACAATAGGACCTAATGCTGTCCCAAAAAGTGCAATGATTATATACTCTTTAAACTCTTTCCCTACAAACTTACCAGACAGATATACACCTAAAATTATAGGTATTATATTTAATACAGTTTTTCCAAAAAGTCCAAATCCCATTAGGGTAAAGACCGCCGCAAATGTTGGACCAGATAGTTTTACATCTAATTTTAAGATTATAACCAAACCTACTAGTCCTACTAGTGCTGAGTTTATTAGAGCTCCACCTATTCCTGCAATAGAGATGAAGTCACTTATAAGTCTTGCTGGGGATAGTTGTATAGATACAAATTGAGTTATAGCTTGAGAAAAGCCATCATGAATTATACCAATAATAATAAAAAGGAGTATTATTGAGCTTAAAAGATTTCTAAGTATTAAGTGTTGTTTTGTCATTTTTTAATACTACAAGCTTTTTACCCTTTTAGTCTTCTAT
The DNA here is from genome assembly GCF_008329945.1 of Thiospirochaeta perfilievii. NCBI lineage: Bacteria > Pseudomonadati > Spirochaetota > Spirochaetia > Spirochaetales > Spirochaetaceae > Thiospirochaeta > Thiospirochaeta perfilievii. The sequence goes on from NZ_CP035807.1 coordinate 2,155,991, forward strand.
AATATGCAAATTTATCAAAATTACTTGTCATAAAAAGGTTATTATCTATTTCTAGTCCAATTGTCGAGTTGGTAGAAGGCATATTCATTAGAGAGAGTTTTTTATAATAACCTGGGTCTAGGGATAGTTTTTCCATAAAATCAATAGAATGTTGAATATATTCATGACCAGGATATAGTTTTGTTTCTCTAGGAAGAGCCTTTAATCTATTTAATGATTTAAACATCTCTTTATAACTTTTCCCATCCATAATTCTTCCGCATATACCTGTGAAAAGAGTGTCTCCAGTAAATATTCCACCCTCTTCTTTAAAATAGTAACAGCAAGAGTCTTCTGTATGCCCAGGGGTTAATAACATCTCTATTTTGAGTGTTTTTAAAATCTCTTTATTTGTATGGCTATCAATTATTACACAGTTTTTGTACTTTTCTAAAATATCTTCTAACCCACCTACATGGTCAATATGATGGTGAGTTAAAAGTATGTAGTTGGGGATTAAATTTTTACTCTTTAAGTAGGATATAATCTTATCTGATTCACCTGGGTCAATAATAAAAACACCACTTCTATTTTCTATAATATAGGAGTAATTATTTTCTAAAAGAGTAAATATCTTAATCATTTATATCCCTTGAAAGGCTAGGTAAGAAGATAGAATCCCTCCCCAATTTATTAGCCCCGCATATGTTGTAATAGATAGTATTAAGAATAGAGTTGAGAAAATTATATGTAAAACTATTTTTCTCTTCTCCCTTGCTCTTTTAATCCCTATTTTTGTTAAAAATAAAAAAAGTAAAGCAGATATAGAACCTAGAACAATATTAAAAATAGTTCCATTTATAGAATACCATATACTAAAGGAGTTTGATATTTGGTTTAAAACAATGTTTATATTGGATAATTTATTAAGAAGAATAAAAATACCAATCAATGTTATAAAGATTCCACTAAACACCTTAATTTTCCCTAGATGTTTTTTAATTACAACACTCTTTTCTCTAAACTTTGAAATAAATATACCGGCAATTAGAAAGGGAATACCAAGTCCAAGGGAGAAGAATAGCAATAATACTAAACCACTTAAAAGTGTTGTTGAGTTTCCAGCTAAAAATAGAATAGAGGCTAAAATAGGTCCTATACAAGGGGACCAGCCCGCTCCAAAAGCCATTCCTAAAAGAATGCTGCTTAGAATTCCTTTTTTATCACTTCTAAAATCTACCTTTTTTTCATAATCTAAAAACTTGAAAAAATTGAATATTGTATTTAATCCAAGAATAATAACAATAATTCCAGAAATCCTTGTTATTAATAATGAGTAGTTTTTAAATGCAAAACCTAGAGTACTAAAAGCAACACCCATTAAAGAGAATACAATTGTAAAGCCAATAATGAATGAGATTATTAAGGGTAGTGCCCCCTTATTTCTTTTAAAACCATCATCATATGTAGCAGCTCCAATATATGCTATATATGAAGGAATTATAGGGAAGATGCAGGGTGATAAAAATGATATAAGCCCAGCGAATAGGGCCAATAGAATGTTTATTTCCATTATTTGCCTAACTCTTCCAATATTGCAACAATTTTTGGGTCATCCCATTCATGGGTTCCAATCTTACCACCTACAATGTTTCCATCTTTATCTACTAGGTATGTAGTAGGAATACTTCTAGCTCCATACATTAATCCAATCTGATTATCAGAGTCTAGCAGAACATCAAAAGTGTAGTTGTTGTTATCTATAAACGCTTCTACTGTTTCTTTAGGTTCAGCCAGGTTTACGGCTAAAACTCTAAAATTTTTATCTTTTCCTATCTGTTCAAGACGTTCCATTGATGGCATTTCCATTTTACAAGGTCCACACCATGATGCCCAAAAGTTAAGAAGAAGTGCCTGGCCTTTATAGTCTGATAGGGTAACATCCTCACCATTTAAGTTTTTAATGGTAAAATCAGGGGAAGGTACTGGCTTATCCATTGCACTTATTTTAGCATCAATTAATTTGTCGATTAAGGATGGCTCCTCTTTTAGGGTTTGTGTTACAACTTCTTTAGTTTTTTCCACAGAGGATTCTTCAACTACAGGCTCTTCATTTGCTGGTTTAGCTATAATTGTTCCTGTACAAGCTAGCATTGTTAATAGTAATATGACTGTATTGTTTATCTTTTTCATAGGTAAATATTAGCACCAAAAAAAAAATCTGTATATGAATTGGTACTAATATTTAGTAATTATTACTAAATTGTAATAATTGTATATAGTAAAATAGCAAAATAATGGAGAGTACAGTGAATAGTAATATAGTTAAAATAGGCCTAGCTATAATTGTTAATTTAATACCCCTTGTTTATTCAGGGTATTTATACATTAAATTGCAAAGATTGATTAAAACATCAACTGTAGAAGAGATGGAAGAGAATGATCAATATATAGGACGACTTAGAAAGAGTATGACAATGTTTTTTCTAATAGGTGTATTTTTAACCTATCAGAACTACAAGATAAACTTCTCTTAACCCCTATGTTTTATTAGTATTTTGTCTATTCCTAGACCTTCTAATTTTTTTACAATCTCATAACTTTTGCTTATAGGTACGTTAGGTATCATAACCCTCATGATCCCTGTATTGCTCATGGACGTTTTAGGCTCAAAGCCTGCACTTTTTAACTTTTTTTTCATTGCCGTTGCGTAGGTGAAATTAGAGTAAGCTGCAACTTGAATATCCATAACCTGGGCAGTTTTTGGCATTTTTATAACTTTTAATACTATTTTTGCTGTACCAGTTTTTACCATGTCTATATCTTCTGCCGCTTTTTGTGACAGGTCAATAATTCTTCCCTTAATGAATGGGCCTCTATCATTTATTCGTACAGTAGTCTTTTTTCCGTTATCTAGGTTTGTAACTTCAACAATAGTATTAAAAGGTAGGGTCTTATGGGCAGCTGTATACAGCATAGTATCAAATATTTCTCCATTAGCAGTCTGTCTACCTATAAACTTACCTCCATACCAAGAGGCTTCTCCTTTTAATTCATGGCTATATATTAAAACAGGTAAAATTATTAAAAATGCAAATAAAAATCTTTTCATGTAAGAAATATCGACTAAAAAGGGTTAATCCTTAATGAAAACTAATATATAATGTTCCACTATGAATAACAGACCTAAATCAACACACTGGGCGGATTTAACCGCTGATAAGATTATCAGAGAAAAAGGGGATAAAGAGGTATATACATGTGCCTCTGGTATTACCCCTTCAGGGACAGTTCATGTAGGTAACTTTAGAGAGATAATCTCGGTAGACCTAACTGTTAGAGCATTAAGGGATATGGGTAAAAATGTAAGGTTTATCTACTCTTGGGATGATTATGATGTATTTAGAAAGGTTCCTAAGGATATGCCTAAACAGGAAGAGATGGCCACTTTTTTAAGAAAGCCAATAGTTCTTGCCCCGGATTTTATAGATGGGGAAGAGAGTTATGCCCGAGCTAACGAAAAGCGATTAGAGAAGTTATTGCCAGAAGTTGGAATATTTCCTGAATATATATATCAAGCTACAAAATACCGAAATAGTGAATACGCTGATCAGATGAAGATTGCCTTAGAGCATAGAGATGTTATACGACGGGAGTTAAATGATAGTAGAACTTCAGACTTACCAGATGACTGGTGGCCTGTATCCGTTTTTTGTTCTAAGTGTGATAAAGACACTACTAAAGTCCTTGACTGGGATGGTGAATATGGTGTCCACTACTCTTGTGATTGTGGAAATGATGAAACTGTTGATATGAAAACAACACCTTGGGTTAAGCTTCCTTGGAGAATTGACTGGCCAATGCGTTGGGCATATGAAGGTGTTGATTTTGAGCCAGCTGGTAAAGATCATCACTCCGATGGAGGAAGTTTCGATACTGCAAAGTTAACAGGTAAAGAGGTCTATAATCATGAGCCTCCTGTAACTTTTCAATATGATTTTATTGCAGTAAAAGGTCGTGGAGGTAAAATGTCCTCATCCGCCGGAGGTGTTATATCTTTAGCTGAGGTCTTAGAGGTATATCAACCTGAGGTTATTAGATACCTATTTGCTGGAACAAGACCAAATTCAGAGTTCTCCATATCCTTTGACTTAGACGTTCTAAAGATATACGAAGATTACGATAAGTGTGAAAGAACATATTTTAGTAAACCAGAAACTGATAAGCAGATGAAAAAATGGGCTAAAGAGGCAAGAATATATGAACTCTCCCAGGTAGGAGAAGTTCCTATACAAATGCCTTATCAGATTCAAATTAGACAGTTAACAACACTATTAAGTATTCATGAAAATAATATTGACAGTGTTATTGAAGCTTTAGGTGATGTAGAACCACACCAGATAGAGAGACTTAAAAGAAGGTGTGAGTGTGCTATTAACTGGTCAAGAGACTTTGCTCCTGAGGATTTTAAATTTAGCATCAATAAGGGTGAAGAAGAGTTACTTGATGTTAATGATCAGGAGAGAAAGATCTTGCAACTTCTATCAGTAGCAGTAGAAAACTATCTTGGTAAAGTTACTGAAAAAGAGTTTGGTGTTAAGGTTTATGATGTTGCAAGGGAAGTAGAAATTGAGACATCTGAAATGTTTCCACTTGTATATCGAGCAATAATTGGGAAAGAAAAGGGACCACGTCTAGTATCCTTCCTTTCTACTATTGGTAGAGATAAACTATTAAAAATATTAAGTAGATATTAAACAATACAGGGGTCTGTAAGGCCCCTAGATTTAAAAAAAAGGATTATAAAGTGAAAAGAAATGTTTTGTTAGTTGTTATGCTATTATTAGCATCCATGATTTTTTCCCAGGATTATGTTGATGTTGTTGAGAAGAAAGATGGTTCTATTCTAAAGGGTATTGTTATTGAAAACAAAATAAATGATTATGTTAAAATTGAGTTAACTGGTGGTTCTGTTTTTAAAATTGAGTATAGAGATATTGATTTAATGAGAAAAGAGAAGGTAGCCTCCAGTGGTACAAATAGTTCAATAGTCATTAATAACTCAAATAATAACTCTAATGGAGCAAATAAAAGTTTAATTGGTTATGACCATTTTCAGTTAGTTTCAATTTTAGAGGATCTTCCATTAAGTAAATTAAAGAAGGTAAAAATAGATTCTGATCTAATTAGAACTACTGATATTGGAACTAGAATGATAGTATATAACTCCTTGGAGAAGGAGAGTGCCCTTGGCTATACGGTTTTAAATATATTTTTACCTGGTATTGGTTCTGTTATGCAGGGGGATAAAAAAGGATGGCTCTACTTTATTTCCTCTTCTCTTTGTTATCTAATTGGTTATTCACTAATTTCAGATTATGCTGTAGAACCTATGTATGATGATTCCTATTATTATGGAGAAAGTTCTTCTAATGAGAGCCAGTTCTTTTTAGGTGCCGGATTAATGGTTGTCTCAGGATTGATAAATATCTCATCATGGTTTGCACCAACAACCTATAAGAATGAGTATAATAAGCAGTTGAGAACGACTCTAATGTATTAACTAAAGGATTCGCTGCTTTATTCCTAATAATATTTAGTCCTAAATATAAATCCCGATTAATATTCAAAATTATTCCTTGACATATCATGGAAGCGCTTGCATAATTTTAATAGCACTTCTTTGGAAGCGTTTGCATTGTTGTCTTTGTTTCCACGATTAATACCAATATATGGTTTATATATAAGGAGAAAATATGAAAAAATTATTGAAAAACATTTTTTCAACCATGTTGTTACTTTTCTTAGTAACCTCATGTGGAAATGTTTTAACGGGTTCTGATACAGAAAAGTTTGTATCTTCAGATGAATTAGCTGTCTCAAGGTCTTTAAACAGTGAAGATGACTCATGGATTCAATCATCAAGTATTTATCAGGTTTATGTGAAGGCTTTTAATGATACTGATGGAAATGGGATTGGGGATTTAAAGGGTGTTAAAAATAAAATTCCATACCTCAAATCCCTTGGAGTAAAAACTATTTGGTTAATGCCCGTTTTTGAAGCTGATAGTTATCATGGTTATAATACAAATAACTATTATCAGGTTAGAGGTGATTATGGAAATAATCAGGACCTAAAAGATTTAGTGGATGAAGCACATAATAATGGGATGAAGTTAATATTAGATTTAGTTGTAAACCATACAGGTTACAATGTTTCATATTTCAATGACTATTCAAAAACCGACTGGTATTGTTGGCAAAACCCCGATTTAAATTATGGGAACGATTCAACTTGGAGTAGTATTCAGAACTGGGAAACACCTTGGGGTGGAGGATCAGTTATGCAATGGGATACTAAATTAAATAGAGGAAATTTTTATTCAGTTTTTGGTTATGATATGCCAGACCTTAACTATAGAAATCCTGAGGTTGTATCAGAAGTAAAAAATATTATGAAATTTTGGGTAGAAACAGCTGATGTTGATGGTTTTAGATGTGATGCCGCAAGATATTTAGTAGAAGAGGGACAAGGTGTTCAAAAGGATTTAGATGCGACTCACTCATTATGGAAAGAGTTTCGAGCGTCTCTACAAAGTGTAAAACCTTCCGCTATTTTATTGGCAGAAGCTCCAACAGAGACTTCTGAGCAATTAGTTGGTTATTATGGTGACGGTGATGAGTTTAATACTGCATTTCATTTTGGGCTTCAGTATAAATTAGTTAGTGCCTTTAAGGATGGATACAGGCAGGGAGCAATGTTAACGGATCTTTATGACGTTCAAGGCAATCTACCTACTGGAAGCATTGATACAATTTTTTTAAGTAATCATGATGCATTTGCAGGACAAAGAATCGGTTATCAGATGGATATGAATATTGGAAAGATGAAGGGTGCAGCTTCACTTTATATTCTTCTATCTGGTATTCCTGCTGTCTATTATGCTGAAGAGCTGGGATATAATAACTTAAATGGTGAAGTGGGAGGTGATGATCCATTAAGGGGTGATATTAATTGGGCTGACGTTGAGACTCAAGAAAATGATCCATCATCGATGTTAAACCATTATAAAGGACTATTTAATATAAGAAATAGTTACGATGCCCTACGATCTGGTATCTCAATGTTTGCTTCATCCTACGATGGAAGTTGGGATTCTGTAGATCAGAATTCAGATACTATGGCCATATTCAGAGAGTATTATGGAGAAAAAATATTAGTAGTTCATAATTTTAGTAGTAATGATAGGGAGATCAGTGTAGACCTAGAGTCTAGTAGTTTAACTTTTTCACCTGGAGAAGAGGCGTATATTCTAATGGGGAATGGTGTTGGTTCTCAAGGGAATACAGTTACAGATTTAAACAAAAACTTCTACTCTTTAGGTTCTGTTCCTGGATTAACAACAGTAGTTATATTCTTTGGGGATATCGATAGTTATAGGGATGTAAATGGTAAATTCCCCACTTATGGTACTTCTACTGTAGACCCCGGTTGGGACAGTTTGTATCTTAGGGGAACATTTAATAGTTGGGGAACAACTGCAATGTCTAAGGTTGGGGATGTATGGAGCGTCCAAGCTACATTTGCTCAAGGTGGCCGATTTAAGTTTGATAGAGACGGAGACTGGCAAAGAAACTACGGTGCAGGAAATATAGAGAACGTGGCTGTTTTTACTGGAGATGATATATATATTCCTTCAGCTGGAACTTGGACAGTTTCTTTAAACGAGTCAACTTTGGAGTACTCAATGTCAACTGAACCAATAGAAACATACTCTGTTTCAGGTCAGATATTAGAAGATGATAAAGGATTAAGCGGTGTAACTGTTTCCCTTGGTTCTAAATCTACTCTTACAGATTCTAACGGTTATTATAGCTTTAGTAATATTTCTACAGGGTCATATGTTTTAAGTCCAGTAAAATCTGGATATATATTCTCTCCAGTTAGTCAGAACGTTAATGTTGTAGATGAAGGTATAATAGTTTCTAATATTATTGGTACATTTTCTACAACAACAGATTTAACTGTTCATTTTGGAGAGTGGGAATCTGCTACAACATATTCTATACACCCTTGGGATGGTTTATCAGGAGATATTGTAATGGAGTATGAGAAGTTAGAGAATGGTATTCACTGGTGGGTTGCTACTATTCCAAATGCTCCAACTCATTTTATGTTCTGTTTTAATAATTCAAATAATAACTGGGATGGTGGAAATCGTAGTTATGACTCACAAGCTAGTGAAATTTTCATAAAAGCTTGGGATAATACAGTATATACCAGCAGGTAATTAGTTACATATGCCCTTCTTTATAAAAATAAAGGAGGGCTTAAGTCTATTTCGAAGATTTTACTTTAAAGAGTTAAGTTCATCTGTTTTTTTCTGTATAGAATCTTTTATTAAATTTGATAGTTCCTTTGTTTTATATTCGCTAGGGAAAATAGGGGGTAAGAAATACATATTCATTTCCACCTTTTTATTCCATATAAAGCCTTTTTTAGGCATTGCATGGTTATTACCATAGTTACAAACAGGAAGGACCTTTCTATTTGTTTTTTTTGCTAATAAAGCTGCCCCATCCCGGAATTTACCTAGTTCCCCTGAAACACTTCGAGTGCCCTCAGGGAAAATAGCAATAGAAACACCCTCGTTTAGGTAGTATTCACTCTTCCTCATCATAGAGAATTGGCTTTTAGGATCTTTTCTATCCAGTAGTATATCTTTACCCATTAACATCATCCAACCAAGGGTCGGAATATAAGATATCTCTTTTTTTGAAATCCACTTAAGGTCTAGCCCGGTGGATGCTAGTATACATATATCTGTTAATGATAGATGGTTTGGAGTAATTACATATGTCTCGTTTCTATCAACATTTTCTAAACCGTGTATCTTCGTTCTCCAGAAAGGATTTAAAAACATCATTAAAAAACCAACCAATGAGTTCATTTTATGATTAATTCGTCTAAGCTTGTCAAAGGGTGTTGTTACTATCCAAACCAGAAAACAGACAGGAGTATAAAGAATCATAAACATTCCAAAAGTAAAATAGTAAAATAGTGTTCCTAATAAGTTTAAAATTATCATTTAAGTATTCCTTTAAGTAAGTAGTCCTTTCTTCTCCATCTCTTATTAACTTTAACCCTAAGGTCTAGTTTTATTTTATATGGAAAAATTTTATTCAACTCTCTCTGAGCCCCTATTCTTATTTTTTTAATAGTTTCACCCTTGTGGCCTATAACAAAACCCTTTTGGCTCTCCTGTTCTACAGTTAAAAAGGCTCTTACCCACATAGTATTTTCGGCTTCGTTGTACTCTGTGTCTGCCATTTCTACATAAATTGAGTGGGGAACTTCATCTTTTACTCTACGAATAGCTTTCTCTCTTATAATTTCAGCCATTCTAAATTCTGGTTCCTGATCAGTATAATACTCCGCAGGGTACATTAGTGGACCCTCCGGGCAGTTCTCAATCAGAGCATCTTTTAACTCTGTTATTCCCTGTTCTTTAAGAGCAGAGATTTCTAATATAGCTTTAGGTTTTATATTTACAGCTAGTAGTCCTCTCATCTCTTCGAGGGCTTTGTTTTTAATATCCATCTTATTTAAAACTAGTATAAGAGGTTTATTACTGCTGTTTACAATGTTTATTATCTCTTGTTCTTCCTTTCCTAGTACCTTTGTAGAGTCAACAACATACATTACAACGTCTGCTTCACTTATAGATGAGTGTACAGCCTCCATCATGTAGTTGTTAAATTTCTTATCGGAAATGTGATACCCAGGGGTGTCTAAAAAGACTATTTGTCCTTTATCAGTATCAGTATAAATACCCCTAATCTTGTTTCTTGTTGTCTGTGGGCTCTGGGCGGTTATAGATATTTTATAACCACAAATTGTATTTAGTAGTGTGGACTTCCCTGCTGAGGGTCTTCCTATTATTGCAATAAATCCTGATTTCATACCTAAATAATAGACTATTTTTATTAAAATAAATACCGCTTTAATAAAAAATAAAATTTGAATATGATAGTACTATATAATATTATTGTAATAACCTTATAGAAGGATGTTCTCATGTACAGAAGATTAGAAGAAGAAGGCGACAAAAAGCCAAAAGTAGCACCACCCCAGGATGAATTAGCACAAAAGATGTTAAAAACAAGAACTATTTTGTTATCTGGTGAAATTAATAAAGAGTTAGGTGAAAAAATTATTAAGCAACTACTATTGTTAGAAGCTGATAGTGATGAACCTATTAAGGTCTTTATAGACTCTCCTGGTGGAGATGCAGATGCAGGATATGCAATTTATGATATGATTAGGTTTATTAAGCCAGATGTTTATACTATAGGTATGGGTCTTGTAGCTAGTGCTGGTGCATTGGTTTTATTAGCAGCACCTAAAGAGAGACGTATTGGTCTACCTAACTCCCACTATTTAATCCATCAACCGCTAAGTGGAATGAAGGGTGTAGCATCTGATTTACAGATCCATGCAGAAGAGATCGAAAAATTAAGACATAAAATTAATGTATTAATATCCAATGAAACAGGTCAAACTGTTGAGAAAGTTAGTGGAGACACTGATAGAGACTTTTGGATGAGTGCAACAGAGGCTAAAGATTATGGTTTAATCTCTAGAATTGTAACTAAGAGAGAGGAAATCGATAACTAATGATTGATAGAATCCATGGGGCATTAAATAGTACCTTTGATAAATTAGATGATGTTGATAATAGATGGGGCGATAAACTAATAAATGGAAAAGTTAGAGAGATTGTTGATCTTGGAGATAGTTTGGTATTAACAACATCAGATAGGATATCTGCCTTTGACCGAATACTTTCTACAATTCCTTTTAAAGGAGAAGTGTTAAATAGACTATCTCTTTACTGGTTTAAAAATACCCAGGATATTATTAATAATCATATAATTTCCCAAGTTTCTCCAAGAAGTATTCATGTGAAAAAGTGTCAGGTTCTTCCTGTAGAGGTAATTGTTCGTGGATATTTAACTGGTTCCTCTTGGAGAGATTACCAAAATGGTCGTGATATCTCGGGAATAACCCTTCCTAAGGGGATGAAGATGGATCAGAAGTTTGAATCACCTTTAATAACTCCATCTACAAAGGCTGAGCAAGGTGACCATGATGAGCCAATCTCATGTGAGGATATTGTATCTAAGGGTTTAGTAGATAGTAAGTTGTGGGCTGAAGTTGAAGATAAAGCCTTAAAGCTATTTGCAAGGGGTAGTAAGTTAGCTTCAGAACGTGGACTTATTCTAGTTGATACAAAGTACGAATTTGGTATTTTAGATGGTGAATTAATTATTGTAGATGAGATTCATACTCCTGACTCAAGTCGGTTTTGGTATAAAGACTCCTATCAAGAGGCTTTTGAGAAGGGTGAAAACCAAAGAAAAGTTGATAAAGAGTTTTTACGACAGTGGCTTATGGATCAAGGTTTTATGGGGGATGGAGTTCCTCCAAAGATCACATCCCAAATGAGAATTAATATAGCCCTTAAGTATATTGAAGCTTTTGAGTTAATAACCGGGGAGAAATTTACCCCAAGTGACCTTACTCCTGAAGCGGAGAGAAAAAAATAGTTAAGTATATAGATAGTATATAAAAAGAGCCTTTGAGGCTCTTTTTTTTGGAGCTATATATGAAATCAATTATAATAATTTTATTAGTACTCTCAACTTCCTGCTGTATTCAAGTTAAAAATAGACCTAATGAGGTAACTATTATGAGTTGGAATGTTCAGAACCTATTTGATGGAGTTGATAATGGACAAGAGTATCCCGAGTTTAGCGTCTCTTCTGGGAAATGGAGCCGACAGTTATATGAGTTGCGTCTTAAAAATCTGGTTAAAATTATTGAGTTTAATGATCCCGATATAATTGGTCTACAAGAGATTGAGGGTTTATCTGTATTAGAAGATTTTTCAAGTAGACTTAAAGGGTATAGTTATATGGTCTCTACATCTAGTCCTGGAGCCATACAGTTAGGTCTTTTATCTAAATATCCTATTAAACGAACTGGTATTTTAAAAACCTATAATGGGGATAGACTACTAAGGCCCATTTTAGAAGTATCCTTAGATATAGATGGAAATGAGTTGATAATAATGAATAACCATTGGAAGTCAAAGGTTGGTTCTTTTAGTGAGCACCTGCGTTTAAAGAGTAGTAGTGTTCTTAAAAAAAGATTAGAAGAGTTAAAGGATAAAGAAGTTCTGATTTTAGGAGATTTTAACGAGAACTATAATGAGTATCAACGGGTATATAAGTCCTTTGATACAGGTTTGATGTACAATAATATGGGTAAGGGAATAACTGTTACAGATGGTATTCTAGGTAAAAATGAACTTTATACTCCTTGGCCAAAATCAACATTTAAGGGGTCATATAAGTATAAAGGTCAGTGGGAAACAATTGATAACTTCTTCTTAAATAGTAAACTACTAGATAAGGAGAGTTTCTATTTTAATAGCTTTATAGTTGATAATAGAGATTTTTTATTTGATAAAAGTGGCAATATTAAAAAGTGGTATACAGATTTTAAAATAGGTTTTTCAGACCATCTACCTATTATTTTAACACTTAGAAGTGAAGGAATTAAAACTAATCTGGAATAATTTCCTCCCCCTCTTCAATTAGTTTTTCGCACAGGTTAAGGGATGCCTTTAGGTTTTTAAGATGGCTATTTGTAATATTAAACTGCTTGTTTAGTTTTGTATAATTGGTTCTTAGTGTCTCAATCTTCTCCATTATCTCATTTTGGCGTTGATTAAAGGTAAAACCTTTTAGTCCATATACTACGGTTTGAATTAGACTAAAAAGACTAGATGGACTTGCTGGAAGAATTCCTATTTTTAGTAATTTTGATATTAACTCCCCTTCACTATGAATAAATGCCCTATAATAGAGTTTTTCAGAAGGAATATACATAACAGCAAAGTTTAATGTTCCCTCCTTTAGGCTGATGTACTTATTTGCAATATCCTCTCCATGCTTCATAAAAGTTCTAATTATCTGGTTTGATAAGGGTTTATCAGTAAGAAGGATTTCATTAACGCTCTGAATTGGAAATTTAGAATCGATTGGAATTATATATTGACCTGTTCTAATTATAGCATCTACTCGAGAGCCATTTTTAAAACCATATTGTAGTTGAAATGTTCCCTTAGGCAGATAATTGTTTAATAACTCTTTTAATAGAGTCTCTCCTGCTTCTCCCCGTAGATATGGAAGGGTAAATATAGAGTTTAACTCCCTAACTTCCCTCTCTATGTTGTCTAGCTGGGAAAGTCTACTTTTAACACTCTGATCTAGATTCTTTCCACTACTTTTAAATAGAGTTATAATTACTAATAAAAATAGTATTATATTAAAACTTATTGATAGGTATAACATAGCTAACTATAACTCATAAATCTTCTTGATAAAACTAATATATGTAAATAAAATGTTATGGTGGAAAAATATAAAAACAGAGAAGAGTATGAAGAGGAAGTTATTAGTAGATCTAAGCTTCCTAAGGGGTTTAAGGTTGGTGTTGTTCCATTAACTTTTTTCCCCATAGAGAAAAAGGTTGATAAAGCACTACCTATGAAGCTGTCTTTAATCCTTCTTGATAATGATAGTGAGTCCTTTGGGAGTGTTTTTACAAAAAATAGCTTCCCTGGCCACCCTGTTGTTCATGGGAAAAAGATGTTAGATTCAGAAACTACTCGAGGGGTTCTTATTAATAATAAGATCTCTAATGTTAGGTGTAGTGGTGGTGCAGAGTCTATTGATAATATACTAAGCTCCCTATCGGAAAATTTAAATATTAAAGGCCAGAAGTTTTTTTCATCTTCAACAGGTATAATTGGCTGGAAACTTCCACAAGAAGATATAATAAGTTCTATCCCTAAGTTAATAGAGAGTCTTAATTCCAACTCAATATTTCCTGTTGCCAAGGGTATTATGACAACAGATAACTACCCTAAGGTAAGAAGTATAGAGATTCAAGGGGGACGGATTACTGCAGTGGCTAAGGGTGCAGGTATGATAGAACCAAATATGGCAACAATGCTAGTTTTTATCTTAACTGATATAGCTGTAGAGCGTAAGGAACTAAGATCTATTCTAAAGAGAGTTGTAGATAAAACTTTTAATAGAATATCAATAGATAGTGACCAAAGTACAAGTGATACTGCAATGATTTTTAGTTCAAATATAATCCAAGGCGTAAAAACTTCTCTATTTGAAGACTCTCTTTACTCTATCTGTTTAGATCTCTGTCAAGATGTAGTAAGAAACGGTGAGGGGACGGCCCACGTTATTCAGGTAACTGTTAAAGGTGTCCAGTGTGAAGATGATGCTTTAAAAATAGGTAAAGCTATAATAAATGCCCCACTTCTAAAAGCTGCAATCTATGGAAATGATCCGAATCTAGGGCGATTATTACAAGCTATAGGGGATGTTGCAGGAAATGAGAATATTCCATTAGATCCAGAATGTATAACACTTTATATGGGGGATTATATAATATATGATAATGGTGCTTTTACTCTTAACGAAGAGTTGGAGCTAAAATTAAATAGATATCTAAAAGATAGGTCGTTTAATGAAACAGCCATAGGATTTCCAGAGCATAGGAATAATGTTGAAATTGTGGTAGATTTGCAGAATGGATTAGAAAGTGCTACTGTATATGGCTCAGATCTGTCCTATGAATACGTTAGAGAAAATGCAGATTATAGATCTTGATAAGTTAAAGGAATAGTGTGTGAGTGATATAAAAATAGATGATAAAATAACAGAGGCTGGAAAGATAATTGAGACAGCTCGTGCTGAAATAGCCACTAGGATTGTAGGGCAAACAAAGTTTATTGATGGGTTAATAATGGGTATTATCGCAGGTGGGCATATCCTTGTAGAGGGTGTTCCTGGTTTGGCAAAAACTCTTGCTGTAAATACTCTTTCCGATGTTTTTGATACTGATTTTAAAAGGATTCAGTTTACACCAGACCTTCTACCAGCCGACTTAATAGGAACTATGATCTTTAAACAAGAGAGTGGGGAGTTTGTTCCAAGAAAAGGACCAATCTTTTCAAATATTATATTAGCAGATGAGATAAATCGAGCGCCTGCTAAAGTTCAAGCCGCTCTTTTAGAATCTATGGCTGAGAAGCAGGTTACAATTGGTGGAAATACTTACGCCCTCCCAAATCCTTTTTTGTCTTAGCAACACAAAACCCTATAGAACAGGAGGGTACATATCAGTTACCTGAAGCCCAGTTAGATAGATTTATGATGAAACTCTTAGTAGATTATCCATCCCCAGAAGAGGAGCTTCAAATATTAAAGCTAATGGGTAAGGATTCTAAAATATCAGTAAAGAAGATTCTTACAACACAGATGATAAGTTCATTACGAGAAGCAGCGGAAAGTATATCTATAGATGAGATGATAGAGAAATATATAGTATCTATTGTAACAGCTTCTAGAGTTAAAGATAGAAAGTATCCATTTGTACGTTTAATCGAATTTGGAGCTTCCCCTAGGGCAACAATCTATATTTATAGATGTTGTAAGGTTAGAGCCCTATTTGAAGGAAGGGATTATGTACTTCCTGAGGATGTTAAAAGCGTAGTATATGATGTATTAAGGCATCGAATTGTTCTCTCCTACGAGGCGGAAGCAGAAGCATTAACAGCAGATGATGTTATTAAAGAAATTTTAGCCTCTGTTCCGGTACCTTAATGGAGGATATAGACTTCTCTGGTAGAGTAAAAAGATTACAAATAATCTCTACCCAACTAATTGAAGGAATGTTTTCTGGAAATTATAGGTCAACATTTAAAGGTCCAGGGCTTGAATTTAATGAAGTTCGTGAGTATCAAGATGGGGATGATGTTAGATTTATAGACTGGAACGTTACATCTCGAATGCAGGCGCCTTATACTAAAACATTTAAGGAAGAGAGAGAATTAATATTAAATATTGTTATGGATGTTTCCGCTTCCCTATCGGAAGTTGGTGGTGGGAAAAGTAAAAGATCTGTGGCCGAGACTATTTTTGGGATAATTGCATTTGCAGCTGTAGCTAATAACGATAGAGTAGGTGTTCTTATGTTTTCCGATATTATAGAGCACTCTGTTTCTCCTATGAAGGGGAAAAAGCATGTATTAAGATTAATCCATGATGTTTTAACATTAAAACCAAAGAAAAAAGGATCAGACTTAGCTTTAGCACTTAGAACTGCCCAGGAATCAATGAAAAAGAGAGGGATATGTTTTATCTTGTCGGATTTTAGGTCGGCTAATTATTATAAAGAGTTATCTATTCTTTCTCGAAAGCAGGATGTTATAGCTGTTAGAATTATTGATAAGTTAGAAAGAGACTATCCTTCTACAGGTTTGATTCCCCTTGAAGACCCAGAGACTGGTGAAATCATTAGCGGGTTTGGACGAAGTAGACGTTTTAGAAAAAAATATAGGGATTTCTGGGAGCTGGAAAGGCTTCAATGGCTCAATAATTGTAAAAAACTAGGTATTGGTGTTTTAGAGGTTGATACTGAAGAGGATCCAGGGCAAGCTCTTTTAAGCTTTTTTAATAAAAGGAAAAAGAGATGAAAAATTTTTTATTGGTAACTCTGTTTTTTATATCTTTTCAAGTATTTAGTGAAGAGTTAGAAGTTATAAAGGCTGTTTATACACCAAAGGACTTCTATGTAGGAGACCTTGTTACCCTTCATCTACATGTTGAGACCCCCTTTAATGGGGATATTGTAAGTCCTTTGGAGATACCTACAGGGGAGTGGGTAGAGATAAAAAGTATAAACTTAGTATCAAGTGGCCCTGAAGAGTCAATTATTAGAATATCCTTTACATCTTTTGCTCCAGGACTAAGAGTAATCCCAAATATTGTTTTTGGAGAGCATATTCTAAAAGAGTTTAAAATACAAACACTCTCTATTTTGGATGATCAGTTTTCTAGTTTACAACCCCTATCCCCGCAAATGTTACCTCCTGGCACAAGCTTATTAGTCGTATTTGTACTAGTTGGACTTGTTTTTGGACCATATATACTATTTTTAATAATAAAAACACTTTATCTCTCAATAAAAATAGCCATCAAGAAATATAAAAGAGAGAAACCTTTTAGAGCTTATTATAAAATATTAAAACAGCTAAAGGGTAGTATTAAAGAGAGTTCAGTTAGATCTTTTTATGTAGTAATAACTGAACAGTTAAGGGTTTATCTCTCTGTTAGATTTCATAAAGACTTCTATTCTGCAACTACTAAGGAGATGAGTTATTTGTTAAGAACAATTATGGAGGAAGACTCTACAGAGGAGCTACTATCTATATGTCGTTTTGCCGACCTAGTTAAGTTTAGCCATACTAATGCTTCAACTCTACACCGTGAAAAAGATCTTAAAACAATAATTGAAATTGTCCATCAATTAGAAGGAAAGGAGAAGAGTCATGCTCGTTTTTAGTACACCACAATACTTTTTCCTTCTACTAATACTTCCCCTATTATTTGTATATCAAAATTTTAGAAAACGGAATAGAGGTGCGCTACTCTTTTCCCATAGTGTATGGAGTGGAAATATTTTTAAAACAACGCAACACAATGTTAACTTTTTTAAGCTTCTATCCACAATACTTCTGTATATAGGAATCCTTTCTATTATTATCTCATTAGCTGGGCCTTCAGTTGTGGGAGGAGAGACAAATTACCTCTCTAAGGGGATAGATATTATTATAGTTTTAGACGAGTCTCCTAGTATGTCAGCTAAAGACTTTCCACCTATAAATAGATTTGAATCAGCTAAAGATATAATACAAAAGTTTATTGACGGAAGGGAAAATGACTCTGTAGGTATCGTCTCCTTTGCAGATGATGCAGTTCTACGAGTACCATTAACCCTTGATTATGAGACTGTAAAAAGTAGTGTTAAAAACTTAAAGATAATGAGTATGGGCCAGGGAACTGCAATTGGAATGGGACTTGCGGTAAGTGTGCTTCATCTTAAAAATAGTACTTCTACATCAAAGGTTATTATCCTGTTGACAGACGGTGTTAATAACGCTGGGGAAGTTCTTCCTGAATCCGCTGCTAAAGCAGCTAAGGAGTTAGGTATAAAGGTTTATACTATCGGTATTGGAGGGGTAGATCCTGTTGAGATAGAGTTTGTAAATCCAGAGACTGGGATAGTTACAAAGGCTGATCTTCCCGCTGGTGGTTTTGACCAAACTCTTTTAGAAGAGATTGCAGCAATAACCGGTGGGAACTTTTATAAAGCTTCAAGTCCCGGTATGCTGGAGACTGTTTTACAGGGAATTGATTATTTGGAGACTAGTAAAAAAATTATTGAGACCAGAATTAAAAGCAGGCCTATTTATGACCTATTTATTATAATTAGTTTTTTCTCATTAATTGGTTACTTCATCCTTCGAAAGGGTGTCCTGGGGGAAATTTTATGAGGATAACAAATCCAGAACTGCTTTGGTACTATATTATACTTATCCCTATATTTATTGTAATAATACTATTTTATATGAGTGGTATTTCAGATTTAAAAAAATTGACAGGAACCTGGAGATTTGTTGCAGTAAAAAGAATATACCGAGTAAGGTATGTTGTTATTAGTTTAATGTTCCTTTTATCCCTTTTATCACTTTTAATAGGATTAAGTGGGATATCATGGCAAAAAAAACCTAAAAAAGATGATTCTGTCGGGTTAGAGGTAATCTTCTTACTAGATGTTTCTAGAAGTATGCTCGCCCAGGATATTATACCTAGTAGGTTATCAAAATCGATATCATTAATGACTACAGTTATAGATAGTATAGATGACTGTAAATTTGGAGTAGTTGTTTTTAAGGGTGAAGCATTTGTCTCAGTACCTATGACTGAGGACAAACTTGCATTAGAGTCCTACTTATCATCTGTAAGCCCAAACATAATAACATCTCCTGGTTCAAACCAGGAAAAAGCTCTACGTTTAGCAATGTCTAGCTTCTCAGGTAATAGTAGTAATAAACGGGTTATTCTAATGATAAGTGATGGAGAAGCCCTAGAGGGAGATGTTTTCAAGGTTGTTGGTGATTCAATTAATGAGGGTATTCCTATCTATACGATTGCTGCTGGAACTGAAAAAGGTTCAAATATACCAATTGGCGAGGGCTACGTATTAAATAAACAGGGGCGGGAGGTAATTACTAAAACTGACTACTCCCTATTAGAAAATCTGGCTGATCTTACCTATGGAAAGTTTTATAAGTTAGAAGATACCCAGGTTATAGCCCAAGTGAGCCAGGAGATAAAATCCATGGAGTACGATAGTGTGGGTGGAAGAATTAAATATATTAATGTTGTTCAATATAGACCTTTTCTTCTTTTAGCTCTAGTTTTTTTACTACTATATATTTTTATTAAGGAGTGGAGATGGTCAGAAATTTTTTAAAAATAATAATTATTACATCCCTACTTCTATTAACCTCCTGTGAGAGACTTATAGAGAGTAGTACAATTCTTGCAGGAAATCAAAAGTTTAAAAGTGGTGATTATCAAGGCTCAATAATAGACTACTTAACAGGATTAGATTCCCAAACAAATAGAGATTATTTTTATTACAATCTAGGTAATGTTTATAGCTCCCTAGGAGAGTCCCCATCAGCTTTTGCGGTGTGGAATATGGCCAATGGAGATTCAAATTCAAGCTTAAAGTTCAGTCTCTTATATAATAAAGGATATCTTGAGTTTCAAGAGGGTAATTATGAACTGGCATATAACCATTTTAAACAGGCTCTACTTTTAATGCCTTCAAGTATAAAGGCAAAAATAAATTTGGAGTTGAGCTTAAATAAAATGAGTGCTGCAACCTATAATCAAGCTCCCGATAGTGTTAAAAATAGTGGAGACATAGGTGCAACTGATGAGACCAAACGAATATTAGAGTATGTAAGACAGAAGGAGGCCATGACATGGGGATTAAATTACCAGGAAGAAGAGTTAGAAAACGACTGGTAGCACTTTTATTGCTTTTGTTATCTTCTTCTCTATTTGGCCAGGAGATGTCAGTTCTACCTGATATACTAATTACTGGTAGAGTTATAACATTAAAAATACAGACTGATTTTTTGTATTCTGAAAATATTGAAGTAGGAGAACTTGAGCTTCCTGATGAACTATCCCTAATCTCTGGGCCAATTGTAAGGCCGTACCGTAAAAGAGTGGATGGTAAAAACCAGATGTTTAACCAGATTACATGGGCTCTTAGGAGTAAAGAGTCTGGGGTTTATACAATACCAAATGCAGAAATTTATGTTAAAGAAAAACTCTACTCTGTAGAGGTTCCTCTTATAAAAATTTTTAATAATGATGAAAGATTTAATAATTATCCTTTAATTGTAGAATGGAATAAAAATATTAAGAAGACCATTTTTGTTGGGGAATCACTTCCCCTTGTTGTAGAGGCGTATAATTTAGAAGAGATAAACTTTCCAGATCGGGTAGTTACTAATAATCCTAGAAAGGGTGAGATTGTAGAAGTCTCTGGCCTTGGTGATATTAATCCTGAAAGAGTTGGGGAGGCGGACCTGTATAGAGTCCCTGTTGCATCTTGGATATATACTCCCTTTGAGGCTGGTATGGTTACAATCCCATCAGTAAGAGTTGAGATAAATGGTTTAACCCGTTATACAGGCTCTCTTGAAGTTGAAGTTCTACCTGTAAAAGATCTAAATGAAACAGGGGGAGTTGGTGAGTTCCTAATTAGTACAGAGATAAGTGAATCACAGGTTACACCTGAGGATATGTTTCATTATAAGGTTCGGGTTTCTGGACAAGGGAATCTCCCATATTTTAAATTTCCAGAGATTAAATATGATAACTTAATCTTAATTGATAAGTCTGAAAATGAGTCTATCAGTTATACTGATAATGGTTATCTAGGTTGGAGAGAGATAGACTTAACACTGCAAGCATTAGATTCTGGAGTTAAAGAGATCGCTCTTTCAGAAGTGAGCTGGATTGATAAAAACGGATCTGAAATCTTCTATAATGGTAGTATCTCCCATTTGAATGTTGTTAGTGTTAAGATCGTATCCGAGGATATTATGCCCTTCCTCTCATTTATGAAAACCCCTGAAATTATCTCATCTTATAGAATGTTTTTATATAAAAATCCATTAATGTGGTTATTTTTAGGTTTTAGTGGACTCTTTTATATAATAATCTCTCTATTTAAATCTATTAAGAAAAATAGAGGGAAGAAGGGCCTTCTTATGACTATCGCAATAATGCCCCTCTTTTTAACATCTGCAATTTTTGCAAAGGGTTTTGAATACCAGGGAGAGTTAGTTGCAGCAGATAAATATATAGATTCAGGTGACTTTGAAAGTGCACTTGTAATATACAATGATCTAAGTGAGAAGCTTCCATATAATTGGGGTATTTTTGTAAATAAATCTATCCTATGGGATAAATTAGATAATGTAGCAAACTCAATATACAATATTCGTTTAGCTGAGAGAATAGCTCCAACTAACAGTAAGATAAAGCAGATTAAACTCTATCTCTCTGACTCCGAGGAGTCTAGCCAGAAGCAGGCAAAAACCTCCAATGGAGTTAATCCTGACTATATTTTTATTATACTTCTAATATTTTTTAATCTATTGGTTTTAGTATTAATAAGGTTATTAAGAGTTAAAAGTGTAACTACCTACTCTATGTTGTTTTTAACTCTACTCTTCTCACTACTCTCTGTTATTATGCTTATTTTTATACACTCTAAAAATAGAGTAGATGCTGGAATAATATCCCAGGGTGGGGCTCCTTTAACTAAAGTTCCTAACGAGATGGCCCTAGATTGGATGACACTAGGAGAGGGTAATTGTGTATATATTAAGGGTGAATGGAAGGATGACTACCTAATTGAAACCGAGTATGGCCTTCAGGGTTGGGTATCTAAAGATACCATTTTAGTTTTAGAAGAGAGATAAAATGGGTTTTGATGATATTTTAAATCAGTGGGAAAGTACAAAGGGATTAAAGAAAGAACCTACTAATACTCCTAAAAAGGTAAAAAAAGTAGTTTCGATGTCCTCATTTTTAGATATGTATCCACCTGATGAGGATAGTGGAGAGGGCATTCCTGAAAAAATGACTCCAAGGCAAAAGAGAAGAAATTATCGTAGGATGAAACCCCAAGAGACTTTGGACCTACATGGCTTTTCCCTAGCCGCTGGGATTATTGAGCTAAAAGATTTTCTTTATAGGTGTAAAAAGAGAAAAATAGAGAAAATATTAATTATTCACGGAAAAGGACTTCACTCACCAAACGGTGATTCAGTTTTAAGAGATGGTGTTATTGGTGAGTTAAAGGCTTTATCATTTATTGGAGAAATAGGCCACCCCTCGGAAAAAGAGGGTGGAGCGGGTGCTACCTGGGCCGTTATTAAGTATTAACGTTCTCTGAAAATAATCCTACCTCGGGTTAAATCATATGGTGATAATGCTACTGTAACTTTATCTCCTGGTACAATTCGAATAAAATGTTTTCTCATTTTTCCTGATAAATGTGCAAGTATAATATGCTCATTCTGTAATTCTACTCTAAATTGAGTGTTAGGCAGAGCTTCTTTAACTACGCCCTGTACTTCTATTGCTTCTTCTTTAGCCAAAAAAGACTCCTGAAATGTAATTTATAAAAGTCTATTCAGAATAATCTTCAATGTCAACCACTTGACAAAAATGCATATAATAGTATATTTAACCGTAATTTATAAAAAATATGAAAGGAAGAGATATGACTGAAAGTTTTTTAGAAGAGATGAGGGTGCAATTAGACTCAAGAAAAAAGGATGTAGTTGAATTGCTTGCTTCTGAATTCAACGCATTTCAGGCTACAAATAGTAATAAGGGTAGAGATCTAGTAGACTTGGCTTCTAACGATTTTGATAAGCAGATTTTAGATGTTTCCAGTGCGCTAGAAGTTAAAACACTTAATAAGATAAATGCAGCTATAACACGGATGAAAAATGGTCATTATGGTATATGTGCACAATGTGGTCATACAATTGCTCAAGATAGACTAAAAGCAATGCCATATGCAGTGTTATGCGTAAAATGTAAAACTCAAAGAGAAAGATTTATAAAAGATTAAAAAAAGCTAATAGAGTTATTTAATCCTCCGATAATTTAAATATCAGGAGGGTTAAGTGATAAGTTCTGTATCATCACAAATAGGTTCATTTAGTAATTATATTGGGAGAATTGAAAATAGCTCAAAAATTGAAGTTCCAGTACCTTCTAGTATCTCGGTATATGCTCAATTTAAATATGTACGTGGCGTTCCAGCTGCAGCTAATCAGCAGCCAGTATCCCTCTCCCGAGCTCAAATAATAGATAACATGGTTTCATATTTAAATAACTCAGCAGAGGACTTAAGTTTGGATAAAAGTAGCAGCTTTGAAGTTGAAGAGTTGGAGAGTGAGGTTCATAGAGTAATAAACGAAGATCCTCCCAATTTTAACTCACTACCAGGATCAAATCTTGACTCTGGAGTTATCTTTAGTTTAACGGCTTAAGACTCTCTCCCTATAGTAGAGCTGTCTCCATGCCCTGGGAAAACCTTGGTATCTATTGGAAGCTTCTTAAGTTTTTCTAAGCTATTTAGAAGTTGGTTGTAATTTCCTCCTATAAAATCGGTACGACCCATTCCTCCCTTAAACATTGTATCCCCTGTAAATAGAACCTGTTTATCTTTACTGTAGAAACAGACACTACCTGGAGAGTGTCCAGGGGTGTGAATAACCTCTAATGAAAAATCTGTAAGTATATCACCGTCTTTTATTATAAAATCTGCAGGGTCATTCTCTACATAGTAGGAGTTGAAAAAATAATCACTGTTTTGACCCATAGATTTAAACATCTCTAAATGGGTCTGACTACCTTTATCTCCTAAAAAAACGGAATCTCCACTATGGATATAAACGGGTATATTATATTTTGATTTAATAGTTTTAACAGCACCTATATGGTCAAAGTGCCCGTGGGTTAATAGTATAGCCTCTGGTTTTAAATCTAAAACCTCAATTTTTTTTATAATCTTATCCTCATCTGAACCTGGATCTACTATTACAATTTTATTATCACTAAAATTAAAGAGATAGGTATTAACTCCTAAATCTCCTGTTATTATTGTTTCTATCATAGTAATATGATACTAAAAATATATCAAACATCAAGGGTTATATATGATTTTAGTTATTTTAGGTTTAGTTGTTTATCTTCTTTTTTTTATTTTAATACCAGGTTTTGGGGCTATCTCACTTAGAAGGAGGTGGAGTACTTTCAGGAATTTACTCTTTAAGTATAGTATGGTTCCTGCCCTTGAATATAATAACTTAGTAGAGGGCTCCTCCTTCTCCTTTTGTGGTCTTCTAGAATCCTTTAAAAGTGATGATATTGTTTGGTTAAAAGGGGAGTCTCTATCTATCTGTATAAACTTGAAAAAGTTGAATATTTACACTCTATCAAAAAATAATGATGAGGTTTATAAGAGTCAATGGAGGGATATCTCATCCCTGGTAGAAGGTACTGAGTTTTTTGTTTTTGGTAACCTTAAGTATGATGGAGGAGTACCCTATTTAGTTGGGTCAGAATTAGAAGACCTGTTAGTTGTTGTACGAGAGGGGCAAGGGAAAATTTTTGATCAACTCTTGGCAAAAGGGCGGGATAAAAACGAAATGTGGAATAGTTATACTCCCTACGCTTATATTACAGGTGTATTAATTCTTATTATATTAAGTTACTTTTCATATAAGACCAGTTTTAATAAAATTAACTCATTTTATCTATTACTTATGGCTGGGACCCCATTCTATTTTATTCTACCACCAGGGTTGTTTTTTTATATTAAATATAGGAAGAGTTGGGATATCGCTTTACGATACTCGGTATTATCAGACTTAGATAGATTAAAGGGAAGGGTTGAAAGATCTTCTCTTTTTAAAAAGAAATCTAAGGTTGTGGAAAAACTCTCTCTACTATTATATGTTCTTGGATATTTATGTAACTTGATTATTGCTGGAATAATTTTATTTAAACTATTCCAGCTTATTATTTTTAATTAGATATCTTTTTTTGCAAAGTTTACTGTAAGTTTTCTACCTCGATACTCTGTGCTATCAAGGGCTGATACTACTTTATCCGCTTTCTCTCCCGCAACATTTACAAAGGAGTAGTTATCTAAAATTTTAATGTTACCAATACTCTCTTTTTCTATCTCAGCTGTTTTGGATACAAGCTGTATTAAGTCAGAAGGGTATACTCTTCTATTTTTACCTATGTTAATGAAAATTGACTTCTCACCAGCTTTTTTTGTATTTTTTCTTCTTGGTTTTCCTAGGTACTCTTTTAAAAGAAATGCAGATACATAAGATCTTAAATTCAATGGAACATTCTTTTTAAATAATTTTTTGTATAAAAGCAGTGTTTCTAAATCTGAACTTGACTTAATTGATTCTAAAATGCTTTTGATAGATGGTTCTAGGCTCTCGTTTAATTCTGAGAACTCCTGGTTCTTGTTACTCACCTTATCTCCTTGATAAAATTAAAAATGATTGTTTATGACTATTATGATAATCTATAATGCAAATAGTGGAAAGTGGTATGTGTTAATTAGTAGAAAGGGTCTTAAAAACCTTGTAAAATGTTAATAATATATTATCTTTAAGATAGGATGTAATAAAATGAAAGATAGTGAACAGATAAATTTAGTAAAAAAGGATATTAAATCCATAGAGATAGAAAAAAATGAGAGGATAGGTCAATTAGGTGAAATCTTCTTTGATTCAAATATAGAGTTAGAAGATAGTTCTATAATAGAAGATATCCAGAGGATTGAGAGTGAAATCCCAATAATTAAAAATAGGATGGAAGAGTTAAAGAGTTACAACCTTTCAATTACCGAGGCAGAAGAAGATGTAAAGTTATGCCATGAAAAAATTAAGGATATAAAATCCGGTATGGGATCTATATACGAGAAAGTAGGTGTTGAACTTTTCTGTTTTGTAGGGGAAAAGGAGTTAGCTTACCCCGAAATAGCAACACTGTATAAGGAGTTAAAGGAGGGAGAGGCTCGATCTGAATCCCTGGAAAATAAACTCTACTCCTATGAGAACAGTGCTTCAAAAAAAAGTTTTTTAAATATATTTTCCACACCCTTCCATGTTAGAGGGATAAAAAAAGAGATTCGTCTTAATAATAAACAGAGCTTAACAAATTTTAGAAAGCTAGGAGAGGTTTATACTAATACTCCCCAGTTAGTAAAGGATGAGAGTAATGAGTCGCTACTCGATGTTTTAGAGGAGTATAATAAGTTACAAAATAGCTTAAAAAGTCAAAATGAGAAGTTAATATCATTAAATAAAAGAATTAGTGATAATGAGCAGAAAATAAAAGAAGAGAGTGACGGGTTAAAATTAAAAAGTGTATACGATAAGTGTGAAAAACAGATTGTTGATGCTCAAAATAGGGTTTCTAAACTTTTAGTAGATCTTGGAGAGCATGTTGTTTCCATTAATAAAGAGACCTGGGAAAACCCTGAGGTAGATGAGAAGCTAGGTGTCTATAAAGAGTTAAATAAAAAATTAGAAGAGAAACAGAAAGAACTAGTCTACCTTGAGAAACAGAAAAAGTATAACAAACTCTTAAAAGAGATCAAAGAGAGGGAAGAGAGTCTAAAGGTTGAAAGGGAGCATATTGAGAAGCTAACTGAGACTTTAGAGAAAAATAAAGCTAATTTAACAGAGGTTGTTGGAGAGAGTGAACTACTTTTAAAATGGTTAAATGACAACCCTCTTTGACCTTGATTTGAAATAAAAAAATATTAAATAGAGTGAAGTGGGAACAATTATTGATGTAGTTATACGTGACCACGTAAAACCCCTTGCTGTTATTAAATTGATTAAAATTAGAAATATATCTGTGACTACTAATAAGGTTACACTTCTTAGTAGTTTTGATTTAATAAAATAGAATAAAATTTTTGTTATTAATGATATTACCTGTATAGATATAAAGCAGGGTAGTGCGTAAAAAATAAACCAGTCTAAACCAATTATTAGAACATCTAATAAGTATAGATATAGGCCCAGAATTACATTTAAATAGATATATAGAAGTAGCGGGTTTCTTTTTAGATGTAGTGTTGCTGTTACAATCATATATATAAAAATTAGAGAAATAGTAGAAATTAAGGACCAGCTTAGAACTCCCTTTAAGTAGTAGTTTATTCCTGTTGTTAGTAGTATTGTTAAAATTGTAATAAATCTTAAAAAGTGAATAGTATTTATGTCTCGGCTATTCGCCTGTCCTTTAATTATAGAAATTTTGTTAATATCTTTAGGGTATAGAGGATTTGTCTCCTTTCTTTTTTCTGGAAACTCCACTGGAATTTGGCATAGTGGGCAGTTTGAATATCTATGGTTTAGTTTAACACCACAGTGTATACAGTAGGGCATCTTTAACTCCTATTACTCTCTATTTCTACGGGTATACCATCTTTAATAAGGTGACTAAAAAACAGCTGTTCTAACTGTGTCTCTTTAACAATGCTTCCAAAACAGATTGACATTTTATTATTATAAGTGGCAACACCAGCTTTAATTTTACATAGTGCAGATGGTGGTGGAATAAACTCTATATTTTTAATTCTCTCTTTTATTGATTCATCAAACTCTACAATACCCATATTTGATATACTAGTTGAGTATTTACTCTCCCCCATTTTTATATATAGGGATCTAAGTATTATGTTTTTAATAAACAGCGGTATAAGTTTACTCTCCATCTGTCCTCTAATATTCCTGGATATCTGTCTGGATATATACTTATCATTCACCTCCACTTGCATAAAATGGTGGATGATTTTTAGAATCTCTTGAAAGGTAAACTCTCCTAACTCTGGGTCAAAACTTGGTTCTATACTTAAGAAAAAGTTTCTTAGTGTTTTTGATGGGAAAATCTTTCTTAGATTAATTGGAACCATTAATCTAAACGGTTTGGAGTGTTTTCTTCTCTTCTTAGGTGGGAATGATAATAGAATTTCCTGTAATGAGTAACCTAAAACAGTTAAGAGGTACTCTGTTATTGTTACACCAAAACTCTTTGCTACTTCTTTTACTCTATCTGCAGGGAGATACCCTGTTATTATATTGTAAACCTCTTTAGACTCAGCCTTCCATGGTACATGGAAGGCTTTATCACTCTTTCTAGGAGGTGGAATTTGTGGTTTAAAATATTTCTTAAAAGAGTCTTCTAGTTGCTCTTTCTTTAGTTCTTCAGTTATCTCTTGATGGCTTATAGTGTAGCCTAACCTTATAAAATACTGATGTATTAGGTGTTGTAAAAAAATAAAAGCTCCAGTTCCGTCAGTTGATGCATGGCTTACTTCTACAGCAACCCTATTGTGAAAAACTTTTACCTGTATAGGGTGAATACCTCTTCTTCTAATTGGAATCTTTCTACATGGATATAGACTATCTTGGGTTAATAATAACCTCTTTTTATTCTCTTCAAAGTAGAACCAGAAAAATCCTCTTCTACACTGTACATTAAACTGGGGGTAATCCTCCATTGTTTTATCCAGCGCTTCTTGTAACTCTTTTACCTTTATTGGATGATCTAAAGTTGCAGATACTCTAAATACTGTTGTTACTCTATCTGAGACAATTGATGGATAGAATATCCCTGCATTATCCAAGGGAAACCATTTAATCATATTTTAAGTATAGTTAATATTCTTGGTCTTGAATACAATTATTAACTATTGTAATATCCCAACATGATTTCTACAATATTATTATCAGGTGGAGTCGGGTCTAGATCGGGCAAAAACATACCAAAACAGTACTGTGAACTAGATGGAAAAGTAATCTTTCTTTACTGTATTGATGAGCTAATTAAGGCTAATTTAGTTGAAGAGTTAGTAGTTGTTTATGGTGATGGTTTTAAGGATCTAATAGTTAAATTATTAAATAACTATAAGAACTGTTTTAGTTGTATTAAGTTTGTAAAAGGTGGTAGTACTAGACAGGAGTCTGTTTTAAATGGTCTAAAAGAGTGTAGTGGTAGCCGAGTATTACTCCACGAATCTGCTAGACCACTAATAACAGATGAAGAGCTATTAAAAGTTGCAAATCATCCTTCACAAAATGTCACAATGGGCATAGATATTCCATTTACAGTATTAAAACATAGGGACGGTAAAATAGACTCTATACTAAATAGGGAGGAGCTTTTTAATGTGCAGCTTCCTCAAAAATTTAATAGGGAAGATCTTTTAAAAGCCCATATTTGTAGTATAAAAGATGGTAGAAGTTTTACAGATGACTCGTCGTTAATGTTTTATTATAAGTATGATGTAGCAGTTATTTCTGGATCAGAAGAGAATATAAAAATAACTTCAGCAAATGACTTTTCAGTTGCTGAAGGAATATTAAATAGCCGAAAAAACAGGTCGAGGGTTTAATGGGATTAAAATTATTAGAATCAGTAGAAGAGATATTAGATAGGGTAAAGAGAGAGACAGGTAAGGAGATCCTCCTTTTTGAAAATGATAAGATGTCCTCTATGGTAGAGGTTAAGAGTGCTAGGGAGGCTGATGAGAATCATCTAATGGCTTACTCATCAAACTATACTCCAGAGATAAACCATTTAGTAGCTTCTAAGGCTTTACAGATTATAAGAATGTTTAAAGAGACTCCAGAAAACCGAAAGATAGCTGTTGCTTATCAGGACCATTTAAACAATGCAAGGATGGGAATAGCCCTTGAGGTGGAGAGAAAACCACACTTGGAAGTTGTTTTAAATGATCATAACTTAACTTCTACATGGGTTTTAAGCCTTATCAACCAGTTAATTAGTCAACCTGCAAACTTAAATGTAGAGAAAGAGATCTATAATAACTATCCAGATCTTAGGCAGTTTCAAAAAAGTATAATTA
Source organism: Thiospirochaeta perfilievii (assembly GCF_008329945.1). Lineage (NCBI taxonomy): Bacteria > Pseudomonadati > Spirochaetota > Spirochaetia > Spirochaetales > Spirochaetaceae > Thiospirochaeta > Thiospirochaeta perfilievii. The sequence goes on from NZ_CP035807.1 coordinate 2,185,992, forward strand.
ATTCTCAGTTTACAGATTTTAACTTAACCCTATCAAAAGAAGTTGAGAGTTTAAGCCCTAGTATAATTTATAATACATCAGCAATTATGAACTATGTATATTTAAAAATCATAGATGATATAACTGGAAGTGATTTTATAGATAACTTAAACTATATTGTTAAAAGAAGTAAATCAGAGACTCTATACGAATATAGTAAAAAGAACCTTGAGAATTCTATTACTGGGGATATTAAAATGACCGATTATTGGGCTAAGTATCTTAACATTGAGAATTGGTATACATGGATTGATTTTGAAGATGGTGCTTCAAACTAATCCCTCTGTTTCTGGCTCTTTGATGTTAAAATTAGGGCTATAAGGGTAAAGATATATGGGGATGCTAGAATTAGATCCGAAGGTATATCTTGACTCTGTCCAAAATTTGATAACATCTGAGTAACTGAAAAGAGTATACAACCTAAAAGAATTCCTATGGGATTTTTTCTTCCTAAATAAATAATAACAAGGGATATCCAACCTCTGCCGGCACTTATATTAGGGATAAAACTTCGTAACTCCATTCCTAAAAAAATACCTGCAATCCCTGAAAATAGACCTGAAACAATAACAGCTGTAGTCCTGTAGAAATCTGGATTAATATTTGAATAGATAAGTGTCTTTTTACTTAAACCTCGAACCTTTAATCTTAATCCAAACCTAGTATGTTTCATTATGAATATTGTTAAAAATGGAATTAATAGGGATAGAAGTATTATTGAGTTCGTATCAAATTCTCTACTATTTTCTAGAAGTATAACACCCTTTGTTCTAAATATCTTATATGCTAGAGCTGATATTATTCCAAAAAAACCCATATTAACTGCTAATCCTGTAATTATAGGATTAGCCTTAAGTTTAATTGTTAAGAACCCATGTAAAAATCCTAATACAGTAATTATAGATAGGGCTAGAAATACTCCTAAATAGAAGGAGCCAGTTACCTTTGTTATAGTAATAAAGAGGAAGGCTCCCATAGTCATATAACCCTCAATAGCTACGTTTGTAGTGCCTGAGTACTCTGTATATAGTCCTCCTATAGACGCTAGGAGAAATGGGGCCATTGTTTGTAGGAAGTCCACTATTCAATACCTCTTTTTATAAATTTATCTTTTATTAATCTTGAAGATATAACAAAAAATAGAACACTTTTAATAATTTGTGATAGCTCTATTGTTACGTCTGAGGTTATTGTAGCATAACTTGAACCAGCATCTAAGAATGAGTAGAATAGAGAGGAGATTATAACCATTATTGGACGGCTTCCCGCCAGTAGGGCAGATGATAAACCATTCCAGCCTAGGTTGTTATTAATTCCTACAATTACAGAGTGGTGATTACCTAAAACTAGTATAACCCCTGCTGCTCCATGGAGTACTCCACTTATAGTTAATCCCGCAACCCTATAGTTTAAGCTTTTTATACCCATTGATTCCGCAAAAACTCTATTTTTACCAGAAATGGTAAATTCGTAACCCCAAAGGGTGTTTTTTAAGTATAGAGATATAATTATAACTAATATTAGTGCTATTAAGAAACCTGCTGATAGAGCTGATGGCTCTAGTATTTTAGGAAGATAATAGGATTTATTAATTTTTGAGGTTGTAAGAATATTACTCCCCTCCATTAAAAAAGGTCCAGTTACAAAGTAGTTGCATATATGAATTATAGTCATTGAGAGTAGGTATGTTGATATAAGACTATTAACCCTGTATTTTATCTCTAACCAAGCTGATATCCAGGTTAATATCCCTGATGTAAAAAGGGCTACAATAATTATAAATGGAAGAGTAAAAACTCCTATAGTATTATTTAGGTATATCGATAGAATACCTGTAATTGTAGCTCCTAGATAGACCTGACCCTCTCCTCCTAAGTTAAAACTGTTGGATTTTAATGCAATAAATGCTCCTAGGGAGGTTAGCATAAGTGGAGCCGCATTATTTAACATATTTCCAAAACTGTAGACATTAGAGAATGGCCCGGTTACAAATGCATAAAATGATAATATTGGGTTGCTGCTTAATATAAGAATCAGAAGTGCAGATGGAACAATAGTTAATATTATAATTATTATTACAGGGTGTTTAAATATTTTATTCATGGGTAATTCCTGAGGATAGTCTCCCTATTAATTCAGGTGTACAGTTTTTATCATTTTTAAGCTCTTTTATTACTTCACCTTTATACATAACAAATACTCTATTGGACAGTTTTAGAATTTCATCTACATCGGAGGAGAGTAGTAAAATCCCTCTGTCCCTCTGTTTTAAACTCTTTATATCCCGATATATATTGTTTGAACTCTCTAAATCTATTCCCCATGTTGGACTACACAGTATTAGTATTTTAGGGTCCTGTTCTAATACACGGGCTAAAACACTCTTTTGTAGATTGCCCCCGCTTAGAGTTCCTGTTTGAGCATTGATAGAACCCTTTATATTATACTTATCTATTAGTTTTCTAGAGAATGAATCAATTTTCTTAGAGTTTAGAACTCCGTGTTTTGAAAAAGATTTTCTATCCTTTGCAATTAGGGTTTCCTTAAGTTTGGAGTTTAGTTCAACCCCCTTTGTTAATCTGTCAGAAGGTACATAACCTATATTGTTTAAACCTAGGCTCATTTTTTCTAGACCCTCTTCCAATCTATGAAGGCCACAATCTCCGTAACCAGTTATTCCAATAATCTCCCTTTCGTGCACCGTCACGTCAACATTGTCTACTATAAATTCAAATAGAGGTTCACCCTGGGGGTTTGTTGTATCGATAATTGTTTTTATTATATCAGTACCACTCATATGTCTAGATATATCATTAAGGTTAACACTTTTTGTATTTACAGTCTCTATAAACTTACCCTTTCTCATTATTGTAAATCTATCTGAAATAGACGAGATGTCTTTTATTTTGTGGGAGATTATAATTATAGTTTTCCCATTTCTTTTTAGGGAAAGTATAGTTTTTCTAAGTTTTTGTGCTTCTATCTCGCTTAGGGCTGAGGTTGGTTCATCAAAAATAAGTATATCTGAGTTATTAAATATAACTTTTATTATTTCTACTAACTGCTTCTGACCAATTGATAGGTCTCGGACCTTTTGGTCCACATCTAGATAAAAACCGTATATAGTTAGAATCTCTTCTAATCTTTTTTTCCCCTTCTCTCTATCTAATAAAAAACCAAAATGTGTTGGTTCAACCCCAATTATAATGTTGTCTAAAATTGTGAGTTCTTCTATAAGTCTAAAATGTTGGGAGACCATTCCTGTTTTTCCAGAAATAGTTATCTCCCCTGAATCACACTTCTCTATGTTGTGAAGAATTTTCATAAGGGTTGATTTCCCTGCACCATTCTCCCCAACTATAGCGTGTATCTCTCCTTCTTCAACCTCTATATGCATCTTATCTAGAGCAAGGGTATTATTTACAGAGAAGTACTTAGAAATGTTATTCATTGTTATTATATTCATTATTTTTTTATGTTTTCTACTACTTTGCTCATTTTATCTTTAATATCCTGTGGTACGTATTTCTGATACAGTGGGTCATCTTGGATAAAATCTATGTAACCATCCCGTGCAGAAAATTGATCCGCATTACCAAAAATAAGATCTCCATTTATAAAGTCGGTTACTAATTTATATGTGAGCTGTTTTTGCTTGATCACAGTACTACCAAGAATTGTGCCAGGTGCCTTGTTATATCCATTGCTGTCAAAATGAATAATATATTTACCCATATCTTGTGCTTTGCTTATAACCCCTTGAGTTGCCCCTCCTGATATTGATAAAAAGACATCTACACCCTCATTTATCATAATTGAAGTAAGTTCTGAAGCCTTAGTAGCATCCCACCAGTTTCCAACCACTCTTAGATCCACTGTAATATCTTTATCAACATCAGCTAGACCTTTTTTAAAACCTGGGATTAGAACGTTGTCTAATACTGGGTAGTGGTAGGCTACTATTAATCCTACTTTTTTATCTGGATTTGCACCTTCTAGCTTACTTAGTGTTATTAACCCTGCTAAATATCCAGCCATATAGGCTTGATCAAACTGTTTATACTCTGCGGTATAGATATTTTTAGAACCTTCTATATTTCCATCTAGGCATAGAAACTTCTGGGTAGGAAAACTTTCAGAAACCTCTAACATGATTTGGGGCATTGAGGGGTTAGAGCTAACAATAAGATCATACATCCCTGTCGCTGAAATCTCTTTGATTTTTTCAGGCCAACTCGCAGCATCAAATCCACCCTCAATAGTTTTTACACCTAGTCCATGCTCCTCTGCTGCCTGCCTAACACCTGCATCTAAATCTTCATAAATTGGACTTCCTGCCATAACTCCTGGAATAAAAACTGCTATCTGTTTTATTCCACCCTCACTATCTGTTTTTGAAAAGATAGGAGTAACTAATAAAATCATTAAAATAATTGCTATTTTTTTCATAAAACCTCTTAAAATAATATATTGCTTTTACATTAGAAAGTCTATGATGTGGTTGAAATCCTTACCAACAAGTGGGATAATTGCGTATGATTTTAGCCGTAGATATTGGAACCACATTTTTAAAGGTTGGGATAATTGATTTTAATGGAAAAATCTCTTACTCAGAGAAGAGGGCAATTGACCTCTCTGTAGACAAAGATCTGCGGGAAGTTGACCCAACTAAATGGGTGAAGGGATTATCTAATCTTTTTCTTTCGATACCTGCAAATTTATTAGATAGTCTAACTGGTATAGTTATTAGTGGAAATGGGCCCACTTTTGTTCCTGTAGACAAAACAGGAAATTCTGCAGGTAAAGCACTTCTTTGGATCGATGATAGATCATTAACTGTTGCAGATGAGATTACAAGGCGTTTAGGCTCTCCAATCCCCCCAAACTTCTTTTTAAGTAAGGCTTTTTGGTTTAAAAAAGAGAGACCAACAGAGTATAAAAATACAATCTCATTTCTATCCTGTCCTGAGTATATCTCCTATCTGCTAACTGGCGAGAAATATACACTTCTACCCCAAGATGGCTTTATAGATCTATATTGGACAGATGATAAGATAGATAAGTTAGATCTTGACCAAAAAATGTTTCCAAAGTTTATTTCACCCTTTGAGGTTTATGGAACCCTTAGGGATAATCCTATAACCTCCGGGTTAAGAAAGGGCCTTCCTGTAATTTGTGGTGGACCAGATTTTATAATGTCGATTCTTGGAACTGGTTCAGTCTATGAGGGAGTCCTCTGTGATAGAACAGGCACTAGTGAGGGGCTTAACTTCTGTTGTTCGGATCCAACTAGGATAGAAGGGTTAAGAACTCTTCCCCATGTAATTCCAGGGCTTTATACAATTGCTGGTTTAATTCCTAACTCAGGTGAGTATCTACTAAATGATAGACTTGATTTATTAATTGATGAGTATAAAAATAGTATTAATCTAATGGTAAAGTCCGGTCTTAAAATAAAAGAGATTAGGGTTGTTGGTGGTCATGCAGGAATAGAGAGGCTAAATATTAAAAAAGCATCTCAATTTGATATTCCTTTAAAAGTATATCCTGAGGGGTCTGACCTTGTAGGAAATGGGGTTTTAGGAAGTTTGGTTTTAGGGGTTTATCCCTCAATAGGTGAGGCTTGTTCTAGAATGGTTAAGGAGAAAGTCTGTTACAACTAATAAAAAAATATTTACTTCTTATTATCGTTTTATTTACCTCTTGTACATCTACTCCTCCCCCTTTAAATATTTCAAAAACATCTATTTTTGAGTATTTTAAAAGTGACAAAATTGAGGATTGGAAAATTGGGCTGGCTGAATTAGAGAGTAGCCCTGATAAGAAGTACTTTTTATCTCTTATAGACCTATATTTTGATGACTCTTATAGGGGCATTAGATTAGAAGTTAAGGGTCTACTAACCTTATATATAGGTAGTTTTGATATAGATTATATGGAACTTATAAGTAGAGTTGATTCTATAAAGAGTGTAGAGTTATTAACTGACCTAGTTGTAGGTTTAGATGATACTGAAGTAAATTTATACTCAGTTGGACTATTTAATAATAACTCCCAATATAGGGACCTATTTCTTCAGATGTTAGGTTCAGATATTTTAAAATATACTAATGTTGTAGAGTTATTTGACACTTTAAATAAGGAAGAGAAGTTAGGTCTTATTTTCGCTGTAGGGTTTATGAGTAATCCAAGTATAAATAACTGGTTAGTATCTGCTCTTTATAACAAGGATGATGATATCTCATCTTCTGCGGTGTTTGCACTATCAAAACGGGGAAGTTCTGGTTATAGGCTTTTAGCGGAGAACCTCATTGATCTTTCAGATAGGATAAAGATGATTTCTTTAGACCTTTTAACCTATAATAAGGTTTATGCAGTTTATGATAAATTCCCTGAACTTCTTACTACAAAAAACGATTTAATTGCTAAGAAAATTTTCAATGTCTATAGATCTTTAGGAGAAAGAGCAGAACTTTATATATTAAATAGCTTAAAATTAGCCCACAAAGATTATCTTTTACAACTATTGGAGATTCTTGATGATTTAGAAAATAAGGATTATTTAGGTAATATCTACTATCTTATAGATAACCCTCTAGTTCAAGGCAAAATAATTGAATTATATTTTAACAATGAGTCCGTGTATCTACTTAGAAAGATACTCTTATCCCAAGAAATAGAGGTGGTAGATATGGTAATTGACTACGCTATAAAAAATAATTCAGTCCTACTTTTTGCAAATAAACAGATTAGTGATTTAGTGCTTTCAAATTTTCTATCTCATTACCAGACAAGTAGTGTTATAGGGTATTTTGAGAGTATCGGAATCGATAATAACTATATTGATGATTACCAGAGTTTAGAGACTATATATAGGGCTATTGCTGTTTTAAAGGATGTTGAAGGAAAGAATGGAGAGGTCGATTATATCTCTAAGTACTTTGAGTTTGAACAGAGTCAGGTAATTGCTCAACAGGAACTCTCTATTTTTTATAATGGAATGAAGAGTTGGCTAAAGAGTGGAAATATAGAAGACTTAGATCGCTCTTTAGCAATAAAGAGTGCAAAAAATGCTAGTTCTGGAAGTATTGAGGATGAAAAGAGGTCTTTTGTAGACGCTTTAACAGAGGATGAGAGGTCTATTTTACTAAGTTACGAAAAATCAAAAAAAGATATATCTAGAAATTATAGAACGCTAAGCTTTAGATTAAAGTATTTTGCCCAGAAGATTATAAACGAGAGTGGTTACCAGCATTTAATAGAATAAAAAAGCAAAAAAAACGTAATCTAAAGACTTCTAAGAAGTACAATAAGATTACGTTTATTCGAGAACAACGGGGATCGAACCCGTGATCTTCGGCTTGACAGGCCGACGCGATAACCATCTTCGCTATGCTCCCAATTTGTTATTAGCGCTAATTTATCTTAAAAGATAAAAAAGAGTACGAGAACAACGGGGATCGAACCCGTGATCTTCGGCTTGACAGGCCGACGCGATAACCAGCTTCGCTATGCTCCCAATTAACAACCTAAGTATACCCCGGAGCCGATTCGAACGGCCGGCCTATCGCTTAGGAGGCGATTGCTCTATCCCCTGAGCTACCGGGGCGCTAACAACGAAGATGATATTAAAACGACTATCAAAAAGAGTCAACACCTAAGGCATAAAAAAAAAGAACTATTTATTGTAAAACCTTTTAACTCTGTGAATATTAGTTAGAATTTCATAGCTTATAGTCCCAACTTCTTCTGCTAAGCTTTCTGCATTAGGTTGATCTTTCTCTTTTCCAATTAGAGTAACCTCATCATAGAGTTTTACCTTATCATCAACTTTAACCATCATTTGATCCATGCAAATATTACCAACAATAGGGTATAGATTCCCATTTATATATACGGTTCCAACATTAGACAGAGCCCTAAAATATCCATCAGCATATCCAACTGGAAGTGTAGCTATAATACTCTCCTCTTCTGTAATATATGTTCTTCCATAGGATATTGATGTTCCTTTTTTAACTTTTTTTAACTCTACAATTTGTGTTTTGAACTCTAAAACAGGCTCAAAATTTAGGGTTAGCCTGTCTGTAGGCGGGTATCCGTATAAATTAATTCCGCTTCTTACAAGGTTAAATATGGATTCTGAGTTGTTAATTATTGCTCCTGAATTTGCAGCATGGAAATATTTAGGTGATATGTTAGACCCTTTTAACTGGTTTATTACCCCTTTAAATCTATCCAATTGAATATTTGTATAGTCCTGATTCTTTAGTTCTGAGGTTGAAAAATGTGTACAAAGCCCTTTAAACTTTAGATATTTTGAGTTAAAAATCCTCTTTCCCAGGTCTAGAGCATCCTCTGGAGGGCAACCAATTCTTCCCATTCCTGTATCTACTTTCAGATGGATGTTTAGATTCTTTTTCTGATTTTCACACTGCTTTTCAAATAAAACTATGTGTTCTTTTGTACTTATTATAGGCTCTAAACCCAACCTAACGATATCCTTTATCTCTGTAGGAGTAGGTAGGGAGAAGAGTATTATTGGTCTTTTAATTCCATTTTCTATAAGTTCCAAGGCCTCGTAGATAGTAGCTACTCCAAAAAAATCACAACCAAAATCTTCTAGGCTTTTAGATACTTCAATAGCCCCGTGGCCATAGGCATCAGCCTTAACTGCAGCACAAACCGCAACGTTATTACACTGCTTTTTTATTGCTATGAAGTTATTTTTTAGATTCTCTAAATGTATTATAACCTTTGTGCTTCTCATAGATTTCTCCTATAAATATTGTTATTTTCTGGAAATTATTAATATTAGTATTAAACTATTAATATGTTAAAGAATAAATACGGTTTATATTTAATATTATTAAGGATTTTTCTCATCTCAGTGTTGGTTCAATTTATAATAGTTATTCTTCTTTTACAATTTTGAGTTATTAAGGCATAATGTATAAACTGAGTATGGAAGGTATTAATTTATGAGTGATGAGATCCAGTTTATGGATGAAGATGAAGACATTGATGATATCACAGAGCAACATGAGAACTGGAAAGTATTAATCGTAGACGATGAAAAAGAGATCCATATGGTTACAACTCATGTTCTTAAAGAGTTTCATTTTAAGGATAGAGGTATAGACTTTTTTCACGCTTATAGTGGGGAAGAGGCAAAAGAAGTTTTAAAGGAAAATCAGGATATTGCACTTATTTTCCTTGATGTTGTAATGGAAACAGATGATGCTGGGTTTAAATTAATAGAATGGGTAAGGAACTTTTTAGAGAATAAGTTTATTAGAATAGTTTTAAGAACTGGTCAGCCAGGGTTGGCACCAGAGAAGGAAGTTATTTTAAACTACGATATTGATGATTATAGGGCTAAAACAGAGCTTACAGCTGTAAGATTGTTTACAACCACAGTTGCCTCTTTAAGAGCCTACGCTATTATGATGGATCAAGAAGAGAACAGAAGGACTCTTGAAGCCCTTGTTAAAACTTCTTGGAGTATTGGCTCTTCTAGAACTGCAGATAATTTTTTAAAGGGTTTAATGCCACAAATTAGCTCCTTTATGTCTTTAGGGGAGAACTCCTTTCTCTCTGAGGTGGAGAGAGTTGGGGATAAAAATGTTTTAAAAGCTGTTATGGGGACTGGGCGTTTTAAAAAAATAACCGGTGATGTCGCTGAATATTTAACAAGTCATGAACATGAGATTGTAGATAAGGCACTTTTTGATGGGCATCATGTTTTTGAAGATCAGGTAGTTGTTGGTGTTGTCCTACACAGTGACCCACAAAATAGTAGACTACTTTTTATAGAGAGTCATGAGAAGATAAAGAGTTTAGACCTCTCTGTTTTGAAAATATTTTTATCAAGTCTAGACTCTGCATATGATAATATAAAACTCTCATATGAGGTTGAAATTGCCCATATAGACCAGATAAATATGCAAAAATCTCTTTTAGATAGGCTAAATAATGTTATATCAATTAGATCAAAGGAGACTGCAGGCCATGTAAGGCGTGTTGCAGAGTGTTCTGTTTTACTTGCTAAATACTATGGTTGCAGTAAAGATTATATTGAGATTTTTAAAACCGCATCTCCAATGCATGATATTGGGAAAATTGGTGTCCCAGACTCAATACTATTAAAGCCTGGAAAGCTTACCTTGCAAGAGAGAGCAATAATTAATACCCATGCCCAACTAGGACGAGATATGTTTGAAGGGGATGAATCTGCTTTAATAAAAATGATACGGGATGTTGCAGGAACACATCATGAAAGGTGGGATGGGAAGGGATACCCTGATGGATTAAAGGGGGAAGATATTCCCCTCGCTGGTAGAATAACATCAATATGCGATGTTTTTGATGCTCTTTTATCCGAGAGACCATATAAAGAGGCACTACCCCTGGATTATGTAGTTGATATCCTGAAAAAGGGTAGAGGTAGTCACTTTGATCCTAACCTTTTAGATCTATTTATGGATCATTTAGATGAAATGAGTGAAATATTTAGAACCTATAAATAATTTAACAAAATTCTAACAATTTGATTTTATAATATCAGATACAAAAGTTTGAGGGGCTATTAGTGGCACACGAGAAGATTTTAATAATTGAAGATGAAAAAGATATTTTAGAACTTATTGCATTTAACCTAGAGTGTACTGGGTATACTGTATATAAAGCATCAAACGGTGAAGATGGAATTGAAATAGTTAAAAACTCTATCCCAGATTTAATTCTACTAGATCTTATGATGCCAGGTATTGATGGTTTTGATGTTTGTAAAATTTTAAAACAGGATAAAAAGACCAAACATATTCCAATTATTATGTTAACGGCTAGAGGTGAGGATACAGATATTGTCTCTGGACTTGAAATTGGTGCAGATGATTATGTGACAAAACCCTTTAGTCCTAAAATACTTATAGCAAGAATTAGAACCGTTTTAAGAAGGCCTAATGATTCCCCTGAGGTCGGGGAGACTTTAAATGTCTCAGGAATAATTATGGACATTAGCCGTCATAGGGTAAGTATTGATAGCGAGGAGATAGATCTCTCCTCTACAGAGTTTGATATTTTAAAAACACTAATGTCCTCTCCTGGATGGGTTTTCTCTAGGAATCAAATAATCGATGCCGTTAAGGGATCTAACTATCCAGTGACCCAAAGATCTGTAGATGTTCAAATTTTAGGTTTAAGAAAAAAGCTTGGGACTAGAGGACAGTTTATTGAAACAGTTAGAGGTGTTGGATATAAGCTAAAAGAGGTCAAATGAAACAAAGAAGTATATTTACCACCCTCTTTTCAATCTTTTTAGTAATAATATTACTCTCAATAGGTGTCTCAGCAATTTACAGTATTACAACTTTTAATAACTTTATATATAAGATTGAGAAGGATCGATTAGTTGAAAAAACAGAGATTTTATTAGATTTATTTCCTGTTGAAGACATTCATAATATTGAAAAAGTTGATAGATTTACCCGTGCAGGAATAAATGGCCAAACTCGGATTACAGTTATAGATAACAGTGGAGTTGTATTGTCTGACTCTATAAAAGACTCAGAAACCATGGATAACCACCTCTACCGTGAGGAGATTCAAGACTCTATAACTGGTAGGTCAGTTGTTGTTTTAAGATTTAGTGATACTTTAGACCAAATGATGATGTATTACTCCCTTCCTATTGAGTATAAATCAAAATCTCTAGGTTTTTTAAGAACTTCAATATCCGTAGATCTTCTAGAGAAAAGGGTTCAGGTTGTAACTATAACCATAACTATTATTAGTATTGTTCTTATACTTCTCTCTGTTGCAATATGTTATATCATGACTATAAAATTTAGTATTACTATTAATTCTATTAAACGAGTAGCTGGGTGTTACGCTGTAGGAGAGTTTAATAACTCTCTCTCCGAGAATGGACCAAGGGAGATTGCATCCCTATCAAAATCTATTAATAATATGGGGAACTTTTTACAAGAGCGAATATCTACTGTAGTAAAACAGAAAAATAGATATAAATCCATGTTAGAGAGTATGCATGAGCCTGTTATTAGAATAAATAATAACTTTATAATTGATGAGATTAATAGATCTGCAGAGTTACTTTTTAATAAAAAAGATAAATACACTGTAGGAAATAATATAAGATTCTTAACAGATAATGAAATTTTTTTGGAGTTTGTAACCCTCTGTTTAAATGAGAATAAATCCCTTGTAAAGATTATACCTCTCTCTTTAGATAAAAAGTATCACTTCCAAATTCATAGTTCTATTCTATATGATGCAGATAATAATCGATTAGGAATACTTCTAGTAATGAATGACTTAACAGAGCATGTAAGGCTAGAGGGGATGAGAAAGGAGTTTGTAGCCAATGTATCCCATGAGATTCGAACTCCAGCAACAGCTATACAGGGGTATATTGAAACACTAATTCATAATGATGTTAGCTTAGAGCAGAGGGAGAAGTTTTTAAAAATTATCTATAGGCATAGTAACAGATTAAATAGCATTATTGACGATCTACTAATGTTAGCCGGTTTAGAGAAGAGTGATTCAAGTTTTCAGTTTGAAAAATTCCCAGTCTCTGATTTAATTTCAAGTGCAACAAATATAGTCTCTGTAAAAGCTGAGAAATCATTAATTGAAATTGTTTTTAATATTGGGGAGAATCATCAAATATACGCCCATCCTCTGTTAGCAGAGCAAGCATTAACAAACCTACTGTCAAATTCCATAAAATATAGTCCTAAGGGTAGTACTATTAGGATTAGTACAAGATATATACATGGAGGTTTAATGGTCGAGGTTCAGGATGAGGGGTGTGGCATTCCCTTGGAAAATCAAGAGCAGATATTTGAGAGGTTTTATCGGGTAGACAGGGGACGGAGTAGAGATCAAGGTGGAACAGGTCTTGGGCTCTCAATAGTTAAGAGGGTTATGAATATACATGGTGGGAATGCAACTTTAGAGAGTAAGGTTGATAAAGGTTCTACTTTTAGATTATTCTTCCCTGGGGAGTAATTTAGATGATTAATATAATATATAAGGCTACTTTTGTTCTGCTTATTTTTAAGCTGTTAATGACAATGTATCAACGTAAATTCAATGAAAATGGTGGTTACAAACGTTTAGTATCCCTATATCAGAGTCTCTACCTTGGTGTAATCTATATTGGTATGTCCAGTGTAATAGCCAGAGGATATAACCTAAACCTAGTTTATTTGGTTCTTATTGTGGGAGTTCTTGTTGGGATTTTGTTAAGGGGAAAATTATTTCCTTATACCACTAAATGTGAAACATGCCATGGTAGGCTAAAATTAAGCCAAATCCTCTTTTTAGATGATAAAAATTGCCAAAAATGTAAAAAATAGCATTGACGACTTAAAGAATTCCGTACTATAACTAATTGTTGATTTAATAAACAAACAATAATGGAGTTAGAAACAGTGGCGGATAATAAGGCTTTTCAGAAAAAAGCTAATATCTCTTTAGTAATGCAGACCATAAGGGTTAATAAACAGATTTCTCGGATTGATATATCCCGGGAGCTTGGGCTAGACAGGTCCACAATAACTAATATTGTATCTAAACTAATCGAGGGTGAGCTACTTGTTGAACTTGCTGAGGGTTCCTCTGTCTCAAAGGGAGGGCGAAAGCCTGTTTTATTAGGATTAAATAGGGATTTTGGAACTGTTTTAGGTTTAGAAATTCAGATAAATCTATATAGAGCAACTCTAATGAATATTGATGGTTCAATTATATGGAATCGAAGTGGCAATATAGGGAGTAGTTTAAACCTTTATGAGATAGTCTCTTCTATCTATACTGAGTTAAAAACATATCTAGATAGAAATAACTCTCCCCTTCTTGGTATTGGTATTGGCCTCCCAGGGCATATTGATCCTGAAAATAATACAATTCTAGCTTCTAGTCCATTTTTTAAAGAGAGTGGATATGTTGAGGACTTTTCTAAACTATTCGATTTTCCAGTGGTTTTAGACAATGATGCTAACTGTTGTGCATGGGGTGTTTTAGAGGATAGAAAGGAAGATAGTATTAAAAATTTCCTATACTCGATATTAGAATTCCATGGGGACAGGGAAGCTGAGAGTAAGTTAGAGATAGGGTTCGGTATTGTTATAAATGGTGATGTCTATTATGGAAGTAATTTTGCCGCCGGAGAATTAGGTGATGACTTAGTTGAAGATAGTCATCTTATTAGAGACTACAATACTTTTTTTACAAAATTAATTAAAAAGTTAACCCAATTTATATCCTTTCTAAATCCAAGCCATCTGTTTTTAGGAGGCGAGTTTATAAACCATCAAGAGTTAATAACTGATATTGTAGGGAAATCATCTATTAATAATAAGTGCGAAGTTCTCTTTTCAAATAGAAGGGAGTTTGACGTATCTTTTGGAGCTGCAAGTATGTTTATTGAAAGATTATTTAAAATCCCCGGACTAGATAACCAAAGAGTTACAAAGTTAACCTGGGAAAATATATTAAGTTTAAGAAGTGAGAAAAGGGGGAGATAATCTGAAGAATCTAGATATAAATTACTTAACAATAGACCAGGGTTGTGACCTAAAGGATATTAGGACTAGGCTTGAAGAATTGGATAGTCACAAAATTGATAGTGTAAATTGGAGTGATTATAGTTATAAACCTGAAGTTAGCTTTAATATAGCATATTCGGACTATGCCATTTATATAAACTACAGAGTTTTTGAAGGCTCAGTTTTAGCGACAAAATCAGAAATTAACTCTCCTGTTTATAAGGATAGTTGTGTAGAGTTCTTTGTATCGATGGATTTAGAGAGATACTTTAACTTTGAATTTAACTGTATTGGAACAAAATATGGTGGATCCGGATTTGATAGAAGTAGTGGTACAACAATGAGTTCAGATAAAGTAAAAAAAATTAGAACTTTTTCAACCCTTGGTGATAAAACATTTACGGAGAAAGAGATTTTTGAACCATGGAACCTTGTTGTAGAGATACCACTTGAGCTTTTTACAACAAAAAATATAGAAGAGATTAAAGGCAGTAGTGGTAGAGCTAACTTTTATAAGTGTGGAGACGAAATGTCTAAACCACATTTTATATCATGGAATAAAATAGAGACCAAAGATCCAGACTTTCATAGGCCTGAGTTTTTTGGCCAAATAAATTTTAAATAGTGGAGGAATTATGTCATTAAAAGGAAATGCAATTATTGGACAGTCAGGAGGTCCTACATCTGTAATTAACTCGTCTTTAGCAGGAGTGATTGATGCTGCAATAAAAAGTGATTCTATAGATAATGTTTATGGAATGAACTATGGGATTGAGGGGTTTATGAATGAGTGGTTGTATGATTTAACTGCTCAGCCAAAGGAGATACTAGAAGGTTTAAGAGAGACTCCATCCTCTGCGCTAGGGTCATCTAGATTAAAGCTTCAGGATGAACACTTTCCTAAAATTATGGAAGTTTTAAAAAAATATGATATTAGATATTTTTTCCTAATTGGTGGAAACGATACAATGGATACTGTTCATAGAGTAGAAGCATACTGTAAGGAAGTTGGGTATGAGTTAAAAGGAATTGGAATACCAAAAACCGTAGATAATGACCTATATGGAACTGACCATACTCCTGGTTTTGCATCAGCTGCTAGATTTAACGCCTTATCTGTAATGCAGGGTGGTCAGTTAGCTAGGGATATGAAAAAGGTTGATAAGTTTGTTGTTTTTCAAACTATTGGTCGAGATGCGGGTTGGTTAGCAGCTGCTGCAGCGTGTGGGAAGAAGAAAGAAGACGATGCTCCTCACTTGATATACTGTCCAGAGCGAAAATTTAATGCTAAAGAATTTGTAGAAGATGCTAAAGCATGCATAGAGAAGTATGGTTGGGTATCAGTTGTTGTATCAGAGGGAATTTGTTATGAAGATGGAACTCCAGTTTCTGCAGCTGTTACTAAAGATAAGTTTAATAATACAGAGTTCGGAGCTATGGGTGGCGCATCAGTTGCTCTAAATGTTCATAAGATATTAAGAGAAGCAACAGGGGAGCGGGGAGAATTTCAAATAATTGAGTCTCTAAATATGTCTGCCCATGATAGAGCTACTAAAAGTGACCTACAAGAAGCGTTTGATTGTGGTGTTGAGGCTGTAAGGTTAGCAGAATCAGGTGAAACAGGTTTTATGGTAACTATTGAGAGGGTATCAAACTCCCCTTATCAAGCTAAGGTAGGAAAAACACCTCTATCTAATGTTGCGGTTAGAGCAAAATCTATGCCAGATGATTTTATTAATGAGAGAGGAAACTTTGTTACAGAGAAAGCTTTAGAGTATCTAAAGCCATTGGTAACGGACCTTCCAAACTACGTAGAACTTCAACCAATATTTGTAAAAAAATAATCCAAGGAGATAAAAATGAACTTAACAGATAAAAAATATTCACAGTACTCACTAACTAAAGAAATGTTGGAAACAGTAGAGGTTATGAGAAACTTTGATGTAAATATAGGAAAGAAATATAGCGCTGATATTAAGGCAAAGAAAGGTATTTTTTATACAGGAGAGGGGTCATCAAGACTTTTTCCAGGAAAAAGAGCTATTTATGAAACAATGAAGGATTCGGGACATAAACCTAGTGCTACAGATGGAGCGACACAGGCCCTAGAGTATGATTTAAGTGATTATGCTGTAATTGGTCTATCTAATTCTGGTAAAACTAAGGAGTTAGTACGACTCTACCATAAATTAACTAAAGATAACCACAACGCCTTTTTTGGTATTACAGCCTTTGATAATACTCCTGTTGCTGATCTTCCTAAACAATCAACTGTTTTATCCTGCGGTCCAGAGATGGCAGTTGCAGCTACAAAGTCTGTAATCGAGCAGGCTTTGGTTGTTGATTCTATTGTACACGCCGTAAATGATAAGGAGATGCCAAGTTTAGAAGTTGCTGCTAATGCTGTAGAAACTGTATTAACCCAAGAGATTGATCCTGAGCTAATTAACAAAATAGCCAACGCTGGAACTATCTATTTTGCAGGTAGAAATAATGGAGTTGCAGAAGAGTTAACACTAAAAACTAATGAGATCACTCGAAAAAAATCTGACTACCTAGAGGGTACTTATGCAGCCCATGGTATTGAAGAGGTTCAAAATAAGGAAGATGTAATTATTGTTATTGACCCTTTTGAAGCTGAAGAGGAGAAATTTAAAGAGTGTCTAGTTGATGGTGTAGGTCTTACAATTATAGCTATTTCAACCAGGGATACAATATTTCCAACAATTAAAATCCCTAAAGTTGATCACTACCAAAACTATGTTGAATTAGCAGCAGGGTGGAACTTGTTAGTTGATACTGGTATAAAGCTAGGAATAGAGATTGATAAACCTGTTAGAGCACGTAAAGTCGGGAATGAGTTTATTCCTGAATAATAAATAAATAAAGCCATCAAAAAATAGTTTGATGGCTTTAATTATATTGTTGTGCTAAAATTACTATGTGAAAAGTGAAAATAACTTATTTCATCTAAAAGTTATATTTAAAAAGTATCCTGTATTTCTATTTTTTTTAGGTTTTGTTGGAATCATAACCTTATTATCTGCTATGTTTATCTTTAATAACTCTATTATTCAGCTGTATATGTTCTTTCTATCAATTATTATCTTTTTTGTTTTTTTTTACAGGGTAGGGGTTTTTCGTTATAAAAAACATCAAACAAAAAATATCCTTATCAATAAGGAGAGGGAGCTTTCTAGGGAAAAGTGTAGGGTTGATATCTTACTTGATGTGGGGCAATTATGCTCTTGGCAGTACTCTGTAAGTGCTGGGATACTTAAATTTGATGCATCAGGAGCTAATATTTTAGGGGAAACAAAGAGTTATTATACATATGAAGAGTTAATACAAAACAGATATTTAAAGAAGATTCTGGACTATATAGAAAACCTAGATACACCTGTCTTTGATGAAGAAGCCTGTTTCCCCTTTGTTAATAAGTGGGTAATTATACGTGGAAGGTGTATAGGCCGGGATATTGATGGAAGGCCAAACCAGTTTATAGGTATTATTATTGATAATACAGAAAGAAAGCAGACCTTAAAGAAGTTGGAAGAGATATCTGTAACCGACGAACTAACCAAGCTTAAGAATAGAAGATTCTTTTTTGAAACTTTTTCAAGGGAGTTAAATCTATATAAACGTAATCACCAAGTTTTTTCAGTTGCGATGTTAGACTTAGACTATTTTAAAAAAATTAATGATGAGTATGGGCATTTAGCAGGGGATTATATTTTAAAAAAGTTTGCCGACTTAATAACTAGAGAGGTTCGCCCCTACGATGTTGTTGCTAGATTTGGTGGAGAGGAGTTTATTATTATGTTTCCTTCAATAGATAAATCTGAGGCAAAAAAAATAGTTAATAGATTAAAAGTAAAAGTTGGGTTTCTTGAGAACAAGTTCCATGACCAACTTATTAAATTTACCTTCTCCTGTGGGATTGGGGATGTTTCTGAAATAGGCCAGTATACGGAAGAGGAGTTTATCACTATAATTGATGATAGATTGTACAAGGCTAAACACCTTGGTAGGAATCTCATAGTATCTGGAGGTTAAATTGATAGATTTAGACTTAAAAGAAGTTATTGAAGTTAGTGGTAGTGGAATAATTGTAAAGTTAACAAAGAGCGAAGAGGGAATCTACCTAAATTTCGAGTCTGAGGAGGGTGGAAGAGTTATTCGGATTCAACCCCATGAAGAGGATAAAAAAACCCTTGTACTATCCCTTGATAAAAAGAAACCATCTTTTTCCGTAGTTAAATAACAGTGGCAAACTATTTAGGGGAAATATCCGCATTTGGTACTGTATTCTGTTGGGTTATCTGTTCTATAGCCTTTGAAAGTGCTGGTAAAAAAATAGGTTCAATGCCAGTTAATATAATTCGATTAGTGATGGCATTTATTTTTATCTCAATTTTTACACTATTTAGTAGAGGTCTATTTTTTCCAGTAGATGCAACTCCAAAATCCTGGTTTTGGTTATCTCTATCTGGTGTTGTTGGTCTATTTATTGGTGATTTATGCCTTTTTAGAGCCTTTGTTTTAATAGGCTCAAGAATATCCCTTTTAATATACTCCCTTGCTCCACCTATATCTGCTCTGCTTGGTTTTTTTATGTTTAAGGAGACCATGTCTATCTATGCTATAGTTGGTATGTTTATTACTATTTTTGGAATAGGTTTAGTTATTTTAAAAAAGGATAATAAGAGATATAAATTTTCCCATCCCCTAGAGGGTGTTCTGTTGGCAATAATTGGTGCTGTGGGACAGGCATTTGGTATAGGGTTAAGTAAGTTGGGTATGGCTTTAGAGAGTGGGGGAACCTACGATCCAATTGCTTCAACACAGATAAGAATTATATCTGCAACAGTCTGTTTTATTATTCTATTTTTTATTACAAAAAGATGGTCCTATGTTTTTAAATCCTTTAAAGATCTTAAGGCTATTGGGGATGTTGCCATAGGGTCATTTTTTGGGCCATTTATAGGTGTAACACTCTCCCTTGTTGCAATAACATATACAAGTATGGGAATTGCATCTACAATTACATCCATACTGCCTGTGGCAATAATAGTTCCCCACGTTTTCATTTACAAAACAAAGATATTTAAAAGAGAAGTATTTGGGGCAATAGTGGCGGTTTTTGGTGTATCTCTACTCTTTATCTAGGTAGTTAAGTAGGGAATTAATACCATTTAAAACCCTCTGACTATTATTTTTAGAGTCGCTATCTAGCTCTATATCTAGGGCTATGACCCTATCTATTTTACCGGTGTAAGCGATAAACTCCCCTTTAAATCTATCTAAGATCGGGATAGCAGGTGAGTACATCATCTCTGGTTTATATCCAATTCCTTTTCCAAGTAATTGGGCTATTTCCCATGGACGACTCTCTACAATAAAGTTATTTCCCCTAGTTATCTTGTACTCGGGGTATACTCTTCCCCCAGACATATACCCATGTAGAGAGAGGATAATAAGCTCAGAATGTCTCTCTAGTAGTCTATCAATTAAGTCTATTAAAACTTTTGTAGTTGGAAGAACTCTGTTTATAAAGTCCCTGTTGGGGTCAACATAGTGGTCTATACCATTTATATATGTATTTTGATTACCATAAAAGATCCTGTAGTAGAGAGTTTTATTGAATTTAGTTAGATCGCTACCATCTTTTATATATCCTCTACTATCTAACTGCTCCCTAAGATAACCCCTTCTATTAACCTCTTTAGAGTAGAGTGTTGGGTTGACCGATGGAATAAAATAGATTGTTTTATTTCCATTAAGAGTATCTTTTAAAAAGTTAGCAACTGTAACAGTTTCCCGCTCATCTCCGTGTATACCTGCTATTATTAAAAGTGCTCTATTAGAATCTACACCGTTATTGAATAGTAAAATATCTCTTTTCCCTGAATCGAGACCTAAACTCTCTTGGGAGAAGAGAAGTTGGGATAGACTAAGTAATATGAATAAAAGTTTAATTTTCATTATATTTTAAAACTAGTTTATTATTAGATGTTCTGCAAGGTAGAAGTGGATTGATTTTGGAGGAACATAAAACTCCTCCAATCTATATTAGTTACTCTCTTTTTTAATAATTTTACTTGCTACTAAAAAGAGAATTCGTCCTCCAATAATACCTCCAAAAAGCTGGATAGTATTAGTTGGGAAAACTTCACCAATAGCCATCTCCATTCCACCTATATCCTTTAAGAAAAAAGCTTCTCCAATAAAATAGGTTGCAACCATTAATAGACCACCAGTCAATAGTAGTAGAAGATGTTTTATACCTTTTTTATTATAAGATAGGTAGGCCATGGAAGCCTCTAAACCCTTAGCTATAAGAGTCATAGGTGCAAACATTCCATACCCTATAACTATATCTGCTGTTGCCGCCCCAAGACCAGCTACTAAAAATGCGGCTATCATATTTCCCCAATCACCCTCTTTAATAAAGTGGGCTATAAATAATCCTGCAAAAACAACTGCAATATCACTAAAATTGAAAAAACCCACACCTACAGGTACCGCTATAAATATAGTTGTAAGTGTCACTGTTGCAAATAATACTAATAAAGTAATTACCCTTTTTGTCATATTTTCTCCTCTAATACTCTCTCTCTCTCTAAGAGAATTTTATATTTTGTTTCAAAACCTCTATATATTCCAAAAAATAGGGTTAATGGAACCGCTAAATAGTGATAAATTTTTTGTAGCCCCCTATTTGTTCTGTTTAGTGGGTGATATTCATAATGTATTTTTAATCTCTCCATTACCTCTGTTCCAGAGACCATTAATATGTAAAAAATCTTACTTAGAGGACTATTTCCTGTTAAAAGGATTATATCTATAAACCCTATCTTAGAAAATATAATATTTATAAATGCAAAGAGGTTTGGAATAATGAAAATTCTTAATACAATAGATTTCCATCTCTCTATATAAAATTCTAAAGCAAATTCTCTACCCATTACTAGGTATTTATATGTAAAAAATATTGTGTGTAGAAGAACTATTGCTATAAGTAAAAATTTTGTAAAGTTTAGAAAAGTAAGAAGTCTCTCTCTGTTACTTAAAAAAAAGTAGGTAGTGAATATAAGAAAAATCGTAAGCTGATAGGGTATGCTCTCTCTAAAAACAGTGGTTGAAGTTATTACAAATACAAATATTTGCAGAGTATATAAAATAAACTTAAACCTAGCTTTAACTATTAAAGAGTTCAATATTAACTCCTCCCTCTTTACTACTTAGCTGTAGGGTTTGATACTCTGTTTTGAAAAGATGAGAAATAATAAATATATGTTTACACTTTAGGTTCTCTACAAAAGTTATAAAATCTTCAACTTTCCCAAAGTACTTATCAGCCTCGTCAAATATAACCACATCTAAATTACTATATTTAGAACACTCAGTAATAATAAAACTCTTTTTTGAGTCGTCTGTTGGGGTTAGTGTTGTCTCATCATTAAACTCAAGGGGTATATTATTGTGACTATCATCATTTAAAAAAATTGTTTTAAAAAAAGACCCCTGCTTTTTAAGAGTTTCAACAAATACTTTTACTAGATTTATAAGGTTATAACAGAGTATCTGATTCTCAATATCCTGGGCAAAATAGAGTATAGATTTATCCTGTTTTTTTAGCTCTTTAAGTAGTACCCCTTCTATAAAGCGACTTTTACCTACCCCATTCTCTCCTTTTATAAGATATATACCTGTTGGGGAATCTATGC
This sequence comes from Thiospirochaeta perfilievii, assembly GCF_008329945.1. Classification (NCBI taxonomy): domain Bacteria; kingdom Pseudomonadati; phylum Spirochaetota; class Spirochaetia; order Spirochaetales; family Spirochaetaceae; genus Thiospirochaeta; species Thiospirochaeta perfilievii. The sequence continues at coordinate 2,208,334 of NZ_CP035807.1, forward strand.
TCTCTTTTAGATTGTAAGTTAGTTGGGATAGTTTATCGTTGTATACTCCCTTCCTAAGCAACATATATACCCCTCTCTTCTAGGTATTTTTCTAGCTTCTCTCTGCTTTTAGGAGATAGGGATTGGGTTATATTTACTAAATTTAGGGTTACTTTTTCTAACTTCTTTTCCAATATTATATAACTTAGAGTTACAAGATACGCTATTGATCGTTGCCCACCACTTAGTGTATTTATGTTTCTTGATGGTTCAATTTTATAATTGAACTTTGTTTCTATGTCTATAAGAATTTTTTTTTCTATCTCTGTATAATTCCATATATCATTTAAGAGTAGTTCATCCTTTATTCTGTTAGATATAAACTCTTTATTATACTCAATTGTTAAAAACCTCATCTCTCTCCCTAGGAAAATTATAATAACTTAATAGAGTAGATTGCACTAGTCTTTTTTAGCTATAATGAAATATGATTTTTAAAGGTAATTCAGTTTTAGTAAGTAAAAAAGATAATAGTGTTCTGTTAGAAAATGTGGGTGATGATGCAGAGTTTATCCCTTTAATGGATTTAGCTTCCCTTATAAGTGGTCAGGAGCTTAATAATATATTAAAAGAGTATCAGGTAGATAATTGGAAGCGACGTCATAACTTTTGTGGTACCTGTGGCAGTAAAACAACATTCGATATTGATGATCAGTGTATGGTTTGTCCAAAGTGTCAAGAACGTTTTTATCAAGCTATGTTTCCTGCAATAATTGTCTCAATAATAAAGGATGATAAAATTTTATTAGCCCATAATAAGAACTTTCCTGAGAATTTGTATTCTGTAGTTGCAGGTTTTGTGGATATAGGGGAAAACCTTGAAGAGACTGTAGCCAGGGAGATAAGGGAAGAGGTTGGAATTGAGGTTAAGAATATAAAATATTTTGCAAGTCAAAACTGGGGTTTTACATCATCCCTAATGTTAGCATTTACTGCTGAGTATAGTTCAGGAGAGATTGTAGTAGATCAAGAGGAGATAGACAGAGCAGATTGGTTTACTCGGGAAAATTTACCGGATCTGCCTCCTAAGATTAGTATTTCTAGGGATTTAATAGATCATTATGTTACAGGGATGTAAGTTGAAAGTTACCAGTCTTATTTTCATCTCTATTTTGGTCTTCTCATGTCAGACATATACTAAAGAGAGTCAAGAGGTACTGGATTCTAGGGATGAACTTAGAGGATTAAGATCCTACGTTTACGAAGATTGGATAGAAGCTGATCAACTTTTTGATAGGTACTTTGATGAATATACTAAGGATCTTCCTAATAGCAAATACTTTCCTGTATGGTTTAATTCCATAGGGGAGAAGATGAATGGAGTGATATTCACTCCACAAGTTCAAACAAAGGGTACTGTCCTTTTTATACATGGTTATGCTGGTAATAGTAGAGGATTGCGATATATAGGAAATAGATTATTAAAAGATGGATACGTAATTGCAGCTTTAACACTTCCAGGCCACGGCTTAGCTGGTGGAGATAGGGGTGATATAGATAACTTTGATGATTATGCAGTTGTAGTCTCTGATTTTATTAAAATCTTAACAGACAAGGGATTAAAACCAGATTTTGCGGTTGGTCATAGCACCGGTGGCTCATCTTTAATAATATATAACCAGAAATATGGGTGGGAGTTTAAAAAAGTTATTTTAATAGCTCCTTTAATCCATTCTTCATATTGGTATACCTCTAAGATTACAAGGTTTATTACTAGGCCTTTTATAAAGAAGTTAGATACACGATGGACTGGCCCTTTAGCTGTTAGCACATTTCCTATGCATTGGTTTGATGAACTTACAAAATGGAATAAGAAGTTAGAAAATTATAATAAAATGGATGATGAAATTATTGTATTACAAGGGGATAAAGATCGAATTGTAAGTTGGAGATATAATATAAAATTTATAAAAGAGTTATATAATAAGAGTGAGGTTTTAATTTATAAAGATGGAACCCACACCTTATTCCTTGATGAGGAGTGGGATGGTATAAACGTGATCAATAAGGCTTTTAATTTTTACTACTAGTGTTGGATAACTCGTTATAGCTCTCTAATAGGTCTTTATAATAAAGCGCTAACTCTGAAGATTTCTTATCAAAGTCATCTAATATTGAGGAGTCCTCAAGTGTTGTTTGACTCTTGATTCCAACAAGTTCTAAATTAAGATGTTTTAAGCTATTAATGGATGAGGTAATCTTTAATTTCAAAAGCTCCTTATCCTCTTCTAACTTCTTTATTGTAGTAATATGATTATCGATATCATCTATTAGTCTGTTATACTCCGTAATTAATACTGGTGAGTCAGTGTTCCCTTTTTTGTTTTTTAACTCTTCCTTATCAAGAATTAAGTCATTAGTTGAACTCTCCTTTAAAAGTTCATCTAAATCCTCTTCTTTTTGAGTTAGTAGTTGTATGGTCTCTACATAGCTATCTATTTTAGGTAGAATATCCGAAGCAAAATCCTTAAACTTATGTCTTATCTCAACAATTGTCGATAGGATTGACTCTCTTAGAACTATAGCTCTTTGGAGTTGACTGTTTGTTAGAATGTCACTTATGTCATTAGGGTCTATATTTATTGGTTCTTCATAACTCTTCCTGTTTGTATAGGAAGCCCAGTGGGAGGCTACTCCAATACCCATGGCTACGATTGGTATAAAAGACCACATAAAAGCTGTTGATGTTATTATGTTTATTGTTAATAGGTATATGGAAACCGCAATATTACTTATTATATGCTGATAAAAGTTGTGTCTTAGTCTATGGGATTTAATAAGCTCTTCTAAATCTTTAGTATCCATGTCTGTTATATTTATAACATCATCTAGATTTTTTAAAGCGATAAATCGCTCTCCCCAATGGGAAACCATTCCTATACCCCATCCTCCTGTTACAAATAGAAACCAGGGAAAACTAGGTGAAGTCATCATATTTAATATAAATATACCAATGTTTACTGCTATGTAAGTTGTGAGATGTGTTCGTAGATTATTATAGGATTTTATCTCTTTGCTTTTTACTTTTTCTTTATATACTTTTAAATTCATGATTAAATTCTCTATTCAAATTTGGATATTGTCAAGTATATTGATTTGATTGGAAGAATAAAAGAAAAAAGTTGCGGACGACTGGACTTGAACCAGCACGAGCGTAAGCTCACTACCCCCTCAAGGTAGCGTGTCTACCAATTTCACCACGTCCGCTAACAGAGAGTTATATTAACTTTTTAGAGGTAATAAAGTCAATATTCCTATACAAATATTTGACTGATAGTGATTGATGGATTATTATTAAAGTAGACGGAGAGTTAGTTCTCTAGATAATAAATGTGAGAGTTTTCAGACAACATTGAATGCTCAACTGAAAACATTTCTAAAGCCGGCCAGTATAACCGGCTTTTTTTAATTAATAACTCCTAGCTGTCCACAAGCCCCAGCAATTTCTTGTCCTTTACCATGTCTAATGGTTACTTTTAAGCCTAAGTTATAGAGAAAACTTGAAAACTTCTCCACATTTTCCATTGTAGGTTCTTGAAAGTTTTTACCTGGAACATAGTTATATGGAATTAAATTTATTATAACATCCAGACCCTCTAGAAAGTCCCTAATCTCTATTGCCTCGTTAAGGGACTCATTTATACCCTGGAAGTTTATTATTTCGATTATCAACCGTTTATTTGTTTTTTGTTGGTACTGTTTAAGGCTCTCTTTTATTTCGGAGAGTTTAGGTGTATTGGGCATAAGTTTATATCTTAGATCTTGGTTTGCTGTAATTAAGGAGAAGGCTAATCCTGGGAAAGGAGGGTTTTTTAGAAGTTTGTCCATACCAGTTATTGCACCGCTAGTAGATATTGTAATTCTCCTTAGAAAAATATTGTATGTTTTAGGGTTTGTAAATGTTTTTATCGAAGTTAGAACATTGTCAATATTGTGCAGAGGTTCACCCATTCCCATATAAACTATGTTGGTTATATCCCTTTGGAAAACGTCTTTAAGTGCTTCAAACTGCCAAATAATCTCTGAACTAGTAAGATTTCTTTTTAGTCCCATAGTTGCAGTTTGGCAAAATTGACAATTTTGAGCACAACCTACCTGACAACTTAAACATGCTGTAACTCTATCTGATTGATCGATAAGTAGGACGCTTTCAATAATTGAGTTATCATCTAATTTAATTGCAATTTTTCCTGTATTATCAATTGCTCTAAGGGTTTTTATTACTTTCATTGCCAAATATTATTAGTTTACAGTAAATTGATCCATACTCTTACTTAGTTTATTAACAAGATTGTTATTTGTTATTTCTTTTGTAGTTAACTCTTGTAGTTTGGAGCCAATTTGAGTAACTGCATTAGACATTATATTTGCAGAATCTGTAACATCTATAATTATTTTGTATACTGCCTCTTCTTCATCTTGCATTTTATTATTCATAGTATTTAATTCCGAAACTGTAGAATCAACAGTGTAGCTATTTGTTTTAAGGACAGACATAGCCTCAAGAATTTCATTGGAACCTTGATTTTGTTCTGTCATAGCGCTTTTTATTTGGTCTTGGTTTTGAGCAACAGCTTCAATTTTATCAGTTATATCTGTAAATGTTTTTTCAGTCTCAGTTGAACTTTGAACTGCAGCTGATATTGCTACTATTATATTTCCTAGGTTCTCAGTTATCCCTTTAGACTGTGAAGCTGTTGATTCAGAAAGCTTTCTTATTTCATCAGCTACAACAGCAAAACCTTTACCAGCATCACCTGCATGGGCAGCTTCTATTGCAGCATTCATAGATAATAAACTTGTTCTATCTGCTATGTCAGCAATTAATGCATTTGCACTTTTAAGAGAATTAGAAAGTTCAAAAACAGTGTTTATTTTGTGGGTAACCTGATTTATTTGTTCTTTTCCTTTTATTCCAGAAGTCGATAAGTTTTCAACAATGCCTGCAGTTCTTTCAACACTTGTAGTTACTGTTCTAATATTCGCTATCATTTGTTCAACAGCTGCAGATGATTCCTCTACAGCTGTCATTTGCTCTTCAACAGCACCTGATAGCTTATTGGTATATGATACTACCTGATCCATCTCTTCTTTTAATGAAATAACACTGTTTTTCTCTTTATCTAAACTAAGTTCAACACTACCTAGGGATGTGTTTACATTGTCGTTGGAACTGTTAACTTCTGTTATTATAGTTTTTAACTGATTACTGAATTCAACAAAATTTATTCCTGTTTCTTTTATATCTGATATAAGAAGAGCTAGGCTTGATATGTAGCTATTAAAGGCATTTGATAACTTACCTATATCATCATTTATATCCTCTTCTAATAAATGAGTTAAATCTCCACCACCAGCACTCATGGCTTCAAGTCTATGGGTAACCTTGTTAATTCTTTTAATAATATAGCTTGTAATGAATATTGATAATAAAAATATAAACAGTGTTGTAACGGAAATACCAATTATACTTCCGTTTCTTGTTGCAGTTAAGTTGTTAATAATTTTAATATTACTCTCTGCTATATATTTTGATTCAATACTAATCATCTCTTGTATTTGGGATATAATCCTAGTTCCATCACTCCAAACTTTTGTACTATCTAAATTATACTCTCCAAACTTATAATTACTGTTTATTCTATTATGTACTTCTTTTAAAAATCTTAATTCATTAGATTCTAATAAACTAGTTCTAACCTTTTTGGAATTATCTGTTAATAATATGCTACTACTTTTAAGACTTAAAGCTATTGTATTAAAGTCAGAATAAATTATATCCACTACATCAGTAGGTATTGCCTCGTTTTTTTTAATAACTGAAGATGCATAACCTCTAAATCTTCCTGCAGATTCTTGAATTTCAATTAATGCATTTAAGCCTGTCAATCTTTTTCCTATACCTCCAGCAGTTTTTTCACTAACGGCGGTTAAATTAAGCTTAATTAATATATTAATAATTGTTGTATAATTTTCCATTACAGCAAAGGCTGTAATGCTTTTATTATCAACCTGTGTTCTTAAACTCTTAATTGTTTTGGTTAAAGATTCATATTCATCTTTACCTTTATTATATAAAGTACTTATATAAAGAGCATCATTGGTTTCTATATAGCTCTTATCTACGTTACTTCTTGCTTCGGTGATTTTACTCTTATTATTGTCACCATTTATGTAGTTCGAAGATAAACCTCTTTCTATTTGTATATTTGTCATTAAATTAGCTATGGAGAAAACTAAACTAGAATTAATTGTTTGCTTTGAAGCAGTATCAATTTCACTGTTGAGTCCATTGACCTGTGTCAATACATTAAAAAGAAAGCCCATAAATGGTATTAATGCTAATATTACTAAACTTTACTTGAATGATAATTTTATTTTTTTCATAGAATTATTATACATACATTATCTGTTATATATCAATTAAATTTAGTAGTATCAATTAAATATGGAAGAAAAATTAATTAATGAATATTTTGATGACTGTTATTTTTCAGATGAAAGCGGATATTTAGAGTCAGAATATGTTTTTATAAATGGAAATAACCTAGAAAGTAGATTGAATGAAGAGTTAAGTATTGGTGAAACGGGTTTTGGTACAGGGTTAAATCTCCTTGTCTTAGAAGAGTTCCTCGAAGGGAAATTGGTTGCTGATAAAACTGTTAAATTTACAACTGTTGAGAAGTATATAATAGAAGTTGATGTTGTTAAAAAAGCTTTAAGCAGTCTAGCAAATATCTCAGAAGAATCACTTAGTCGTCATTTAAACCTGTATGAAGAGATTTGTGCCAACAAAAAAAACGGGTGGAATTCGATATCGGTTGATAGATCATGGGGGAGGTTAGAGTTTAACCTGTTTTATGGTGATATTATGGATTGTTTTGAAAATTATCCCATTAAAAATAATTGTTGGTTTTTTGATGGTCATAGTCCGGATAAAAACCCAGAAATGTGGAGTGTTGAACTGTTTAAAAATGTTTCTAAACAGACAAAAAAAGGTGGAACATTTGCAACTTTTACAGCTGCTGGAGTAGTAAAAAGAGCTCTTAGAGATGCAGGGTTTACAGTAAAAAGAAAAAAAGGATTTGGTAGAAAAAGACATATGATTACCGGCTTCTTTTAATTCATTAATAAAGTTTAAAAGATTGACAAATATAGGTATGAATATATAATGATGAATACTAAATATTAGAATAAAATTACATGGAGGGAGTCATATGCCATATTGGGTTATGATTTTAAGTTGTTCCCTCGTTGGTGTGTTAATTGGTTGGCTATTAAGATTAGCCTATGCAAAATATCAATTGTCATCTTCTGAGCAAAGGGCTATTAGATTAAAGCAAGACGCAAAGATTGAAGCTGAAAGACAAAAAAACGAGTATTTACTTGAGGGTAAAGACCAACTTCATCGCGAACGGAAACAACAAGATAAAGAGATTAGAGAAAGACAAAAAGAGTTACAAAAGTATGAAAAGAGAATACAAACTAAGGAAGATTCATTAGAAAAAAAACTTTCAGACATTGAAACTCAACAGAAAACGATTACCTCAAAGGAAGTTGAACTTAATGAGAAATCCAATAACATTACTAAGTTAGAGGATGAATTAAAACTTGAACTAGAGAAGGTTTCTGGTCTTACAAGGGAAGAGGCAAAGAGAATTATTGTTGAAAGAGTTGAAAATGATGCAAAGCATGATGCTCAAGCTCTTGTTAACAAGATTGAACAGGAAGCTAAGGATACTGCTGAGAAAAAAGCTAGAGAAATTCTTGTTTCTACAATTCAAAGAATTGCTACTGATGTAACAAGTGATGTAACGGTAACTTCTGTTAGTCTACCTAGTGATGAGATGAAAGGTCGAATTATTGGTAGAGAAGGTAGAAACATTAGAACTTTAGAGACATTAACTGGAGTTGATATTATTATAGATGATACACCAGAAGCTGTTGTTATCTCATGTTTTGATCCAATTAGAAAAGTTATTGCTAAAAAGTCATTAGAGAGACTTATCTCCGATGGAAGAATACATCCTGCAAGAATTGAAGAAGTTGTTCAAAAAGTAGCTGCTGAGATTAACCAAATTATAATTGAAGAGGGTGAAAAACTTCTATTTGATCTAGGTGTACACAATATTCCTAGAGAGGGTGTTAAAGCCCTAGGTAGATTATACTTTAGAACAAGTTATGGACAAAATATTCTTGACCACTCTAAAGAAGTTGCTGTATTAGCAGGAATGATAGCTGCTGAAGTTGGTGCTGATAGAGAACTTGCTAAACGTGGTGCACTTCTTCACGATATTGGTAAGGGATTAGAGACCGATGGAGAGGGTAACCATGCTGAGTTAGGTGCAGAGTTCTGTAAACGAATGGGAGAAAAACCACTTGTTGTAAATGCAGTTGCTGCCCACCATAATGATGTAGAGTTTGGATCTTTAGAGGCTATAATAGTACAACTTGCCGATGCAATTTCTGCTTCTAGACCTGGTGCTAGACGGGAGAGTTTAGATAACTATATTAAACGTTTAGAGAACCTTGAAAGAATTGCAGAGAGCTTTACAGGTGTTGAGAAGTGTTTTGCTATACAAGCTGGACGTGAGCTTAGAATATTAGTTAACAGTGATACTGTAACTGATAAGGATGCTCTACCACTAGCTAAAGAGATAGCTAAACAGATTGAAACAGAATTAACATACCCTGGAAGAATTAGGGTTGCAATAATAAGAGAGACTAGAGCAATAGAATATGCCAGATAGTAAAAAGGTTGAGAACTCTTTTAGAGTTCTCATGCTAGGAGACATAATTGGTCACCCGGGCATGAGAGCTCTTTTTTCTTCTTTAAAGAGATTAAAAAAAGAACAAAAAAGTGATTTTGTTATAATTAATGGTGAAAACGCTGCAGATGGCTTTGGGCTACTTCCTAATCAGGTAGATGAGATTTTTAGTTACGGAGCGGATGTTATTACCAGTGGTAACCATATATGGCAGAAAGAGGAGTTATATCCCCTTTTAGATAACAAAGAGAGACTTCTAAGACCTTCTAACTATCCTAACGGTGTTCCAGGCCATGGAGACTGTGTTGTTGAGTTGAAAGGTATTAAATTAGCAGTATTAAACCTACAAGGTAGGGTTAGAATGTCTGTTAATAGTGAGTGTCCTTTTAAACAGGGACTAAAAGATATTAAACGACTAAGATCAATTACAAAAAATATTGTTGTGGATTTCCATGCTGAGGATGTTACCGAAAAAGAAGCTCTAGCTGAGTATTTTAATGGTAAGGTTAGTGCTGTTGTTGGAACCCATACCCATATCCAAACTGCAGATGAGAGAATCCTTGATGGTGGAACTGCCTATATCTCTGATATTGGAATGACAGGCCCAATGAATGGTATTATAGGTTCAGACCCGGACGCTGCAATAAAAAGAACATTTAACTCTATTCCATATAAAACATCTATCCTTGATGAAGATGCTGTAATTAATGGGGTTTTAATTGAGATAGATGCTAGTAATGGAAAGGCTGTTTCTATAGAGAGAGTATCCTACGATACTGGACTTTAATGGCTAAAAAAAATTTACTACATGTTTTAAAAGATCGTTACCCAGATATAGAAGAGAAGCAACTCTATGCATATATTATGTGTGGAGAAGTTATCTGTAATGGTGGTAGAATTAAAAATCCAAAAGAGAAGATAAAAACAGATAGTGAGATAACCATTAAAGGGATGAAGTATGTCTCTAGGGGTGGTTATAAACTTGAGAGTGGTTTAGACTCTTTTAATTACAGTGTAACTGACCTAATTGTTGTAGATGCAGGTTGTTCCACAGGGGGGTTTACAGACTGTCTCTTACAGCGTGGAGCTAAAAAGGTCTACTCTATAGATGTTGGGAGCAATCAACTTGCCTGGTCTCTTGTTAATGATCCAAGAGTTTCTCCTATGGAAAAAACTAATATTATGTCCATTGACAAATTAGACCCAAAACCCCACTTTGCAGTGGCGGACCTATCCTTTAGATCTGTGTTAGCCCCAGCAAGAAAACTTTTTAACCTTATTTCTGGAGATGAGATTTTAGTCCTGGTTAAACCCCAGTTTGAATGGGAAGACCCTGATAAGGACTTTGATGGAGTTGTAAGGGAAGGGGAGACTATTATATCAATATGTTTAAACCTAATAGATAAACTAGAAGAGGACTCTATCTATGTTAAAGGTGTAACCCTATCCCAAACTAAGGGGCGTAAGGGTAACCAAGAGCTTCTTTTTCTTTTAACTACAAACAGAGAGGATAAAATCAACGATATTGGACATGTTATATCATTGATGTTTGTATAATAAGACCTAGGGCTAGAAATGGAATAAATGGTATTTTTGTATACCTTTTAATTATCTTTGAAAGATATAGAATTACTGTAATAAATATTGCAGAGATTGAGCAGTATATAATTGAGTATAACCAAAACTTATATCCAAAATAGATAGCAGTAATAGAGGTATACTTTATATCTCCCATTCCAATGTTACCTCTACTACCTATATAGAGTAAAAAGAAGGTTAAAAAAGCTATAGCCCCACTAATTAAAGACAACTTTAAATCACCAATTAAAATTTTATCTATTAAGACAAAAATAAACAAAACTAGAAGTATTTTATTAGGAACCTTTTTATATCTTAAATCATAGTAGATTAGGTAGAGAGAGGTTAATAGAATTATATAAATCATACTAACTCCCTATAAATAGAGATTAACCTATATTTATTCTCTGACTCAATCCACCTAAGTATCAATGTAGTTTTAAATGATTGCTTTTTATCTAATATAGTCACACCCCAAAATGTTGTTTTATTCCCTAGGTAGTGTTTTTGACTCTCTTTACTTAGACTTTTAACAGCTTCTAATAGGGATTTATCCAGATACAACTCATTCCAAAAGGGTTGAATAGTCACCCTATTTAGTAGAACATCCCCATAAATGGATATGACCCTTTTAAACTCCCTACTATCTATAGGCTTTTTACTCTTCCTTCTATTCTGAATATACAACTTTAGACTATTAGCCTTTGATTTATTATCTGATAATTGAAAATATAATAACTCTAACATAGTATCCGACATACTGTTTATATTTGGTAGACTGTATGTTGTAAATAGTGTTTCTAACTCTATATCATCCTTAAAAAAGTCCCTATATGTCTCCATATCTGTTGTAAAACCAACACTATTCCTATACTCCTCTAGATCGACCCATGAAAATCCCTGCTTTAAAAGTTTATTAAACTGCCTGTTTTTAAATATGGTGAAATCAACAAAGTTAAGATCAATTTTTGATGATAGATCTACAAACTCTATTGTGACTTGGTTATTAATTATAGTTTCTATTTTTTTATATACATCTAAGTTTTTATTAAGGTAGTCTATAACTTCTTTTACGTTATCTATACTACTATTTAATATCTCTAACTTATCAATTGATTTATCTATTGACCTATTTAAAATAGATACTGAGTAGGCTGCTCCTATGGCTAAAATTCCCACTGTTATTGAGAACATAAAAGCCTTAATCGAGTTGGACAATAATAACTCCTAATGGAAATTTAAACTCTATATTATCCTGGGTATATAGAATAAAACCATCTTTAAAATCTATATCTCCTGTTAGGTTTTTAGATGAGTATAGAGCCTTTTTTTCAGATTCAACTATTATTCCTTCCACTCCTGTTGTGATAATTAAGGTATTATTCTTTAAACCATTGTAGTAGTTAAGTGTTAATATTCCCCCTTCTAGTGTGTAGTTATATTGTGATAAAAACCAGGGCTGTTTGACTCTACTTGCCTCTTCTTTTAATAGAAGTTTAAGATGTAATAGATCATTTTTAACAATCAGTTTATCTACGCTACTACTGGTAAAGGATTGGATAGTAGAGCTATTTATATAGATAATTGTGGATAATAACCCAAGGATTAGAATGGTTATAAATGTTTCAATAAAGGTATAACCATCATCCTTAAAAAAGATCTTGAATAGACTCTTCATAAGCCATGTTTTCCTCTAATGTAATCTCTACCCTATTTATTGTTTTATCCTTAAACTTTGATGTCTGAATAAGAAGATCAAATGTGGAGGTTAAAGTTGTTAATAGTATTAATAGGGCAAATATAACATCAATCATAGGAGTTTATATCCTTGTTTAAACCTAAACCGCCAATTGTAGAGTCTGCACCTAATGAGCTTATTGTAAATGGTAGACCATTCTCCCCTGGGATTTTATATAAATATTCATTATCCCAAGGGTCTAAGGGTGTTTTTTTATCAATATACGGGCCATCCCAGTTTTTAGGTACAGGACTTAAAACTGGTTTTTCCCAAAGGGAGTTTAAACCCTGCTCTACAGTTGGGTAAACTTTGTTATCCTGTCTATACATCTCTAGAGCTAGTTTAAAATTCCCTATCTGGCTAGTTGCAGCTGTAACATTTGCTTTTTCCATCTGTTTTACTGCAACAACACCCACTCCTGTAGTTAATAATAGAACAATTGCTATACCAATAATTGTCTCAATAAAAGTCCAGCCATCATCCTCTTTTAATATTTTAATTAACTTCTTTATCATCTTTTAAATCCTCCAATAATAGGTCTACATATTTATAGTTACCACTTTTAAGTTCTTTTAGAATATTAATTGCTTCCTCTTTATTATCTGTTTTGATTAGATATATAGCTTTTAGATAGTTAAAATAGATATCCTTTTTGTCTATTTTATTTAGTTTTTCTATGGTTTTTAAAGCCATACTATTCTCTTTCTCTTTTAATTCTTCCTCTAACAAGTAGATTAGATCAGAGAAACTTTGAAGGCGAATAATTAGAATACTCTCTATGTCGTAATGGTCCAGATCTACAGTTGTATCTAAAAAATTATCTCCACTTACACCTACTAAATAACTACCAAATGTAAGCTCAGGGATTAGAAATTTCCCATCGATATCCGTATTAACACTTTTTATTACCACTCCCTGGGTATTTGTTATGGTTATTATTGCATTTTGAACAGGGTTACTCTTTTTGTCGTATACAACACCTAAAAGGGAAGTTGTTATTCCACTATTTTTTATCTGAGTTGTTTTACAAGAGAGTAAAAGTAGTGTTCCAATTAAAATTACTATTATCTTTCTCAATTTAATACCTCATATTTGATTCCATCTTTTTCGAATAAGAACTTACTGTTCTTCTGGCCTAGATATTTCCAGTCTGAAATAGTTGCACCACTTTTGAATCTATATATTCTGCCATGGTTCCTCTCTTTGAACATGGTTATTACTCCATCTTCTTTTTTTAATAATCCAACAAAACTAAACTTATCTGTTTCTAATATTTCTATTTTGTTTATACTCTTAAGCTCTTCCTCCTGTTTTAGTGGTAAAGGTTCGGGTGTAGCTATAAAAAGTTGGACACCAAAGGGTTCTAGGATATTTGTAGTTTGTTCATTTATCTCTTCTAGTTTTCTAGGACTGTCTAAATAGAATGCTCTGTTTTTCTGATAACTTTTTACATTCTCCATTACTTCCATATTTCCAGAGAGGTTTTCATTATCTATCATACGTAGATTAAACATAGGGTAGTAGTAAAATTTATTTTGAACCCTAACCCTATTTAAATAGGTCTCTAGATCTTTTTTAGTTCCAGTAAAGGAGAAATTTACCGACTCCTCCCCCTGGCTATACTGGCTTATTGTTAGGCCACTATTTAGAAGATCTGCCTTAACCTTGTTAGTCATATTTTTTAAATTTGGAGAGTCTGTAAAGTAGGATTTTAACTCTTCTAACCTTTTATCTAAACTCTCTAAATCCTCTTTGCTTATTAAATCTATTGGTGGTTTATAATTATCAATTAGTGTTTGATATTTATCAATTTTACCAGCATTATCCTTGTAAACTAGGTAGTAGTTATTATACAAATGATATCCTGATAGTAGGAAAATAAGGGTTAGTAGGATCGATAGTAGAATTTTTCTCTCTAGGGGCATATTACCTCCCCACTAAAATTAACCTGTTCGTATAACTTCTCTCTAACAGTAGAGTTTAGTTTGAATTTAAATATAGTTGACCTATTTAAAGAGTCTACTAAGTCTAGGCTATTAGGTGTTATTGCCACTATGGACAAAAATCGATTGTTATATGTAAAGTTTAAAACCTTGTAATTATTAGAGTTGGAGTTTAACTCATAAAATATAGAGTATATGTTTGGTGGGATATTACTCTCTAGGGATAATATTTTATCTAGTTTATTCTGGTATAACTCACTACTCTCTCCGCTAGTTGTTTGAATAATTTTATTATACTTAGACTCTAACTCCTTTAAAGCTTTAAAACTTCTATCTGTTTTATCAATAAGGGTATAAACAGAGAGGCTTATACCTAAAAGCATAACTGTTGGAAAGAGTAGATTTAGTCGGCTCTGCCTCTTTTTATTAAATAGTTTACCCCTGCTTATTTTATAAAGATCTTCTAGTATTAAAAGGCGTTCTTGTGGTGGCGTGTCAAAAGTGTCTAAATTTGCCCTATCTGTAACTACTATTGGATCTAAAAGTTTAGGAAGGTTATCGGTTACGCTATATATACTTAGTGTATAAAAATTTCTGTTTTTAATTTTTAGGTCTATTACTTCATTATGATAGTAGATCCTATAACTTCCATCCTTTTTTAATAGGGATTTAAAGATTAAAAATGGGTGTAGCACTTTACCCTGATATTCTAAATAGTTTTCCCTTAACATGTAGAAAAGTAGGGCTTTTTTCCCACTAACTATATAGTCATAGATTAATCTATCTGGTGCTGGGAAGTGGTTTAGAAGTTGGGATTTTATATACCTATTTATCTCATCTATCTTTTTTAAATTTGGGAAATCTATTAATACTAACTCTCCATGCACCATTATAAAAGCCCTCCCATTTTTGTTAATAGAGGTAGAATGAATAGTAGTATTAGGGTGAATAGAACACCTCCAATTAATAGGGTAAATAAGGGGTCTATTATTACCATAAACCCATCAACCCTTTTATTACTCTCCTTAAAAAAGTAGTTACTTAAATCATCTAATACAGAGTTTAAATTCCCTGTTTTCTCACCAACTTTTATAAATGATGATATTCTTACTGGGAAAGGGGAACTTTTAAATGCAGAGGACAAGCTCTCTCCTCCTACTATTTTATCCCTAATAATAGAGACCTCTTTTTTTAAGTAGAGGTTGGATATTACTCCCTGGGTATATAGTAGGCTCTCCTCTATGTTTAGATAACTTTGAGATAGTACAGATAGGGAGAAGACTAGGGTAAAGCTACTGTTTTCTAAAATTATCTTCCCAATAAGTGGTAGTTTTAAAAGTATTCTATCCATCCTTAAATCCTCTATTCTAAATAGTAAAAGTAGAGATGAAATAAGGAGTAAAAATCCAATTATAACGCTTTTTACTATCTGTCCCCTCTCTTCTAAACTACTCCCTAATCCATCACCAAGGGTTGAGAACATCTGGTTAAATTGGGGAAGTAGAACTGTGATAAAGAGAATACTAAATATTGATGTTAATATAAGTATAAAGATTGGGTATATCATTGCTGATTGTAACTTATCCCTAAAAAGTTTTTCCCTCTCCAGGTATGTATTTAACTGCTTTATAATTAGTTTTAAATTTCCTGTTCTCTCCCCAACTGTAATTAGTCCCTGGTATAATATAGGTAGGTTGGGGATTAAACTCTTTAGGGTTTCCGAGAAGTTCTCCCCCCTGTTTAGCCTAATGGTTACATCTTTACATAGCTCTATAAGTTTTTTATCTGTTAAGGTTTTCCCTGCTATCTCCACTACATCGTTAATAGAGAGGTTAGCACTTATTAACATATTGATGGTTTGGGTAAAAATTAGTAACTCCTTAGGTTTTAGTTTATAACCTAATTGGGTACTACTTAATCCATTACTCTTTTTAAATGATAGTAGATGGAGATTTTTATTTTGTAGTGTTGTCTCTAAAACTTCACTACTACTGGCCTTAATTATTACCTCTTTTATGCTTCCAGAGTCATCTACAACCCTACAGATATACTCTATCATGATAGTATCCTCTGTAGTTCACTTTTTGTTGTTAATCCACAATTAACTAAAGAGTCCCCAGCTTTGTAAAGGTCGATAAACCCTTGGGATATTAGGTGTTTTTTTATCTGGTAGGGTTTTGCTCTATCTAATATTAACTCTTCTATTTTATTATTAAGTAGGAAGCCTTCGGATATGGCAATTCTTCCCTTATATCCACTATCTAGACAGCTTTTACAACCTGATCCTTGGCAACTATTACAAGTTTTTCTAATAAGCCTTTGGGCAAATGAAGCCCTTAATACAGAGGTAATTAAATAGTCTGGAATTCCTAAATCCTTTAGCCTGCTTATTACAGAAATAGCGTCATTTGTATGTAGTGTAGATAGTACAAGGTGACCTGTTAAGGATGCCCTAATTACTAGCTCTGCTGTCTCCTTATCCCTTATCTCCCCAATCATAATAACATCTGGGTCCTGTCTTAAAACTCTTCGTAGAATATCGCTAAATCCTAGGTTTATATTGGCCTTAACCTCGATCTGGTTAACCCCTGGAATGTTGTATTCCACAGGATCCTCAATGGTTATGATTTTTTTCTCCCTACAATTTAGCTCTTGTAACATTGCATTTAGGGTTGTTGTTTTACCTGATCCTGTAGGGCCTGTTATTAGTATTAATCCGTGGGGATACTTTGTAACCATTTTTAATCGGTTTAGGTTATCCCCCCTGTATCCAAGATCTTCTAGGCTTTTAAGGTTATCCTTTTTAATAAAAAGTCTTAGTACTATAGACTCCCCAGAAGATATAGGCACAATAGATATCCTTAGATCTACACTTGTATCCTCTAATTTTACACTTACTCTACCATCCTGGGGGACTCTTCTCTCCATAATATTTAGGTTGGCCATTATTTTTATTCTTGAACTAATACCTGGAAATAGGCTCTTTTTTATACTATCCCCCTCTATTAATACTCCATCGACTCTGAATCTTAAATCTATATGGTTTTTATACCCCTCTATATGGATATCCGATGCATTTAGATTAATTCCATCTATAATTATAGAGTTCACAAGGTTAATAACTGGGGCGTCATGGGCTAATCTGTTTAGGTCGTTCTCCTGGAGGTTCTGTTGGGTATCCCCACTTAAACTAGAGTCACTTTTTGATATGTAGGATGTAAGTTCAGACTGATTTATCTGGATATACTCCAGGGTTTTATCCTTTAAAAGATGGTTTAGTCCACTCTTTTTCTTTAAGGGTAGTTTAGATGTATATCCAATTATTACACTTGTTTCATCCTCTTTTAGCTTGATGATTCCATTTGTCTTAATATATGGGATGGGGAACTGTTTTATATCTTTTAAGTAGATTTTATAATCATCTAAGGAGGGTTTTTCCATTAAAGGAACTCCTTATATGCTTTTTCCATTTTTTTATCTATGTTGTCTAGTAGACCATCCTCAATATATGGAAGTAGGTAGATGGTAAACTCTGATTGGGTCTGCCTCTCTACATTTTTTCTAAAGAGGAATCCTAATAGGGGGATATCCCCTAAAAGAGGTGTTTTTTCCTGGGTAGTCTCTTTTTTACTACTAATTAGGCCCCCAATTACCACAGGAACACCCTCTCTAGTTCTAACTTCGGTATTTACTATCTTCTCCGATGTTGAAGGAATCCCTGAGTTATCCCCAGACACTGTAGTTTCATCGGAGAGGGTAGATTGAACACTTACCGTTACCATTCCATCCCCACTGGTCCAACCCTCAATATCAAGAATTATACCCCAGGATACCTCCTGGGTAGCCCCTGTTTTTTCCACATCCCCATCGGAATTTACTGTTGTTTGATAGAACCTACTGGTTGTTGTATTTCTAAAACTTACCTTTTTCCCGGATAGGGCCTGGAGTGTTGTATCCACAAGTATTTTTGACCTGTTATTGTTTAATGCTGCATTTAGTTCAAAGCTAAAAAGTGGACCAAATGCGGACAAAACGTTGAAATTTAACCCTAGAAGATTTCCAAGGTTACCAGAAAAGGCACTCCACTCATCTTCTGGTAGGGTTATATCCCCATTCCCCTCACTATGGGCCTTTGTATTAATTCCAAAAGTAAAATCATCCCCAATACTGTTTTGTAGCACTAATATCTTATACTTTAACTGTGGAACAGGTTTGTCCATCTTATCTAGTTCAGCTAAAAATGATCTGTATGCCTGATCCTCTCCGTAGTAGTAGATAACTGATGGGTTTGGTGTTGTAACTATTTGGTCTAAGTTTACTGTTTTAGGCAGGTTATCTAGTAGGTCCTCACTCTTTATATATTTTAGGGTGATAGTATGGCTTTTAGGAGCTAGGTCCATCTGATTTTTAAGTAGTAATAACTCTTTATACTCATTATCTGTTAGTAGTATTAAAAAAGAGTCCTTATCCATATTTATAATTGAGCTTTGACTATACTGCTTAAGAAGGATATTTTTAAAGTTATCTGCACTAATAAAGCTCGTTTTTATCAGCCTAGGTCGCTTTTGTAGATCCCTGTCTATTAGGTCTATAAATTGAATTATTGGTTCCGTTTTAATATTAGTTCCGTAAACAATTACAGAGTTTGTATCCTCATCAACCTTTAAAACATTGTTACTCATAAAACTGCCAGGCATAAGCTTTAGTAGATCCTTTACCAGGATGTTTTCTAGCTTAATAATTCTGGTTAATATGTGTCTATTTGCGATCTCTGTCTTATTTATATCAAAGATGTAGTAGATGTTATTAGATAATACATAGTCAGAGCTTCCCTCTTCTAATATTAGGTTTAACATCTGTTCTAGGGTTTTATCCTTGTAGTTTATCCTCTCTATAATATTGTCATTTCTGCCTTGTAGACTGTACTCCTTCCCTGCCTTTGTAAATAGCTCTTTAATGACCATACTAAATCGAACTCTATTTAAGTTAATCGAGTATAATTCCTTATCATTTACCACAATCCCATCAGTTTCTGTTAGACCATTGGTAAGACTGTTTGGGTCTTGTATATCTTTTTTTATGTAGTAGTAGTTTTCATTCTCTTCAATAACATAGTCGTTGTACTTTTTCATAATAATTTCCAGTACAACTTTTAGCTCTAGGGTTTTAATGTTTAAACTAATTTTATCAGCTTCCAGCCTATCGTAGAGTATGGTTTTTCCACCTAAAGTAGAGAGTCTATCTAATATTAGTTTTAAATCTACACTGTCGCAGTTTAAAGAGATCCTACTCTCCGAATCTATATTTATTTCAATTTTGCTTACTCTGTAAACTCCATCGGCCTCTGTTAGGTAGAGCTTTTGACTCTGAAGAAATAGATTTAGTGCTTTATCAATATTCTCTGTTGTAAAGTAGTAGCTACAGTTTCCAGTAACACTCTCATCAGGGATTATGTTTTTACCAGTAAGGTCTGCTAACACCAGAAGAACATCGGTTACTGGTTTGTTGTCAAACTCTAGTACTTGGGCTTGTGAATACAATCTAGGAGTAAACACTATTATAAATAGGAGGGTTAAAGTTTGATTTTTTAATTTCATATAAAGCTTATATGTAATTTTTGTTTATATGATTCAATTGTCAAAAAGAATGGAAAATTTACCTGTTATTGATACTGTAGTATCAGTAACAAGTCCATCATAATTTGTTAATAATACTAATCTATTTTTAATTTTTTAAGCTCTTCAATGGTTAACCCTGTCATTTTTGAAGTGTTTTCTAATCCAAAATTTGATTTTAAAAGGTTTATTGCAATCTCTTTTTTCCCTTTATCCAAACCCTTCTCGATACCTTTCTCGATACCTTTCTCAATACCTCTTAAGGTAAATTCTTCTTCCATTCTATCTAATGTCGCTGCAAACATTGGTAATACCTCCTGTGGCGAATCTAATTGTTGTATTATTTCTTCATCTATATCAATATTTCTATCTTTTAAAAGACTATTTAACCATATCTTAAATCCATCAACTTCAACAGGGGATGAATCTTTTAAAAGTATAATTAAGTCATCAAATGCTTTATGTAACTCTTTTAAAGATGCATTTTCTAATAAAAATATTGCAGATACAACATTATGTATTTTAAGTAGTGTTTTTTTCTCTATCTTGTTAATTATAATTGGGTAGTATTCAAAACTAGGGATAAACTTGTCTGGTATTGTTTTTGCATATAGCTCTTTAGGGTTTATATTAGCTGTCCATTTATCTTCACCATTATATAATAGTAGTGGGAATACCGCAGGGTATGATTTTGTATCTTTATCCTTACCATAACTCTCGGATAGCTCTAGTATATATCTTAAAAACCTTAAAGGCATGGTTTTATCAACTGAAGATTGAAACTCTAATAATAGATAAATATAAATAGGTTTACCTCTGAAGAGAGGTGGGATCCATTTTGCTCAACCTGCGATACAACAGAACCTAACCATTATAGTAAGATGTATGGACCAGTAAATCATATTCTCATGGAAGTTGAATTTGTTCTACTCGGATAAGGCTCTATTCAAACATATTTTTGATGAAATAAAAAAAGAGGCTGTTAATACAGACTCTTTTTTTTCTAGTTTCTAAACTTTTTCTAATCAATTTTAATTCTAATTTTTAAAAATAAACTTTTTCTAATTAACTTTTCTTAATAATTAAATCTTATATCTCATTTAGCATTCTGTTAATAAGGATACTACCTCAATTTGAATAGGGAAAATCCCTATTAGTTATAAGAAATGTAATATGCTAGTAAAAAAATCCGTGGTATTGTTAAAAAAAAGGAGTTATTCTTGGAACTATTTATGGGACTTGAGTTTAAAATTTTCGAAGAGACGGATATCGAAGTCTATACAGAGATTATGAAATTGGCTTTTAATGATGATAGTAAGAGACACTTAAATGAGGAGAGTGGAGGGCCTCCAGGTTATGATAACGGGAGTTTTCTAAGAGAATTTGCCCTACATAAGGATAGTGTAGCGTATAAAGTCCTAAAGGATGACACCCCGGTAGGTCTTATTATTGTATGGATAAAAAGCGACGGAAATAACTACTTAGGAAACATGTTTGTAAATCCTAAATATCAGGGCCGTGGAATTGGCTTTAAGATGTGGAAGTATATAGAGGCAAAGTACGACAAAACAAAGAGTTGGAGTACAGAAACCCCAGGTTTTTCAAAGACAAATCATCATTTTTATATAAATAAGTGTGGGTTTTATCTAGTAAAAATCGATAATCCCATGGATAAGTATAACGAGAGTTATTTATTAGAAAAAAAATATAATAGATAAAGATCTCTTGTTTTTTAATCTTACTATATTGATTAATCCCTACCATACCGATATGATTAGTAGGATAAAGAAGTGGAGGAACAAATGAGTAGTATAGCTATTTTATGGTTAGGTGTATTTTTAGTCCTTTTATTAGGATTAGGTTTAATTAAAAGTAAAACTGGATTATCATTTTCAACTAGGGTTTTTATATCAATGGTTTTAGGTATAGCTCTTGGTTTGGGAATATATTTTACAACAGATGTTGAAGTTGCAGGTGGAATTAGAAAGTGGTTATCACTTGTAGGCTATGGTTATGTAGATCTATTGAAGATGCTTATATTACCACTTGTTCCTGCTAGTATAATTTCAGGTCTTTTAAAACTAAGTGATACAAGTGAATTAAAAACAATGGGTGTTAGAACTATCTCTCTATTCCTTTTTACGGCTGTTTTAGCAAGCATTATTGGTATAGTTATAGCTTCAATTTTAGGTGTAGGTAGTGGAGTAGTTGTAGGGGAATTAAAACCTAGGGAAGCAAGTAGTGTAGTAGATTTATTCTCCCAGTTTAGAAGTTTTATCCCATCTAACCCTGTTAAGTCAGCAGTAGATATGAAGATAATACCTTTAGTTGTATTTTCTATATTTATTGGTGTAGCAGCGGTAATAGAGTCTGGTAAAAACAGTATAAAAATAGAGCCATTTAAGGCTTTTATAGACTCTTTTTTAGTAATTGTAACAAGATTAACTAAGTTAGTAATAAAATTAACACCTTATGGTGTTTTAGGTTTAACATCCTATTGGTTATCTAACTCTGGTCTAAGTGCAATAAGAGGATTAGCCCTATTTGTTGTAGGTATTATTATTGCATGTCTAATTCAGGTATTTGTAGTTTATGGAGGTCTTCTTGTAACAACCGCAAAGGTAAATCCAATTAGATTTTTTAGAGCTGCATCCCCTGCTATGTTGTTAGCATTTACAAGTCGATCTAGTTTGGGAACATTAACATTAACTGTAAGTACAATGATAGATAGATTAAAAATAAAACCAAGGGTTGCTAACTTTGTTGGTCCTATTGGAGCAGTTATGAATATGGACGCCTGTGGTGGAATCTTCCCTGCTGTAGTTTCAATATTTGCTGCAAATGCCTTTGATATTGAGTTATCAACTCTGCAATATATTTTAATTGTTGTTGTTTCTGTATTTGCAAGTGTAGGAAGTGCCGCAGTTCCCATGGGAGCTACAGCTTTTACAATTGTAACACTAACAACAGTTGGTCTACCTGTGGAAGCTGTTGGTCTTGTTTCTGGTGTCGACTTTTTAGTTGATATGTTTAGGACAGCTACTAATGTTACAGGAGACCTTACAGCCTCTGTTGTAGTTGGAAACTCTCTTGGTGAGTTTGATAGGGAAGCCTTTGAATCCCAGGATTTTAAGGATGTAAAAGAGGCTTAATCTATATCAAAGGGTGCTTCTAGATGCTTTTCTAGAGGCATTCTAGCTCTGGGATCTTGATTTAAACGTTTAATTGATATATTTTTATCTTATCTGAGTATTGGCTAGATGTCATACAAGGATTCATAAAATTATCTGAACCTAAGGATTATCTAAGGGTTAAGGAGTATAGATGTTTCTCGATATAGAAAAGCTAAAGAGATTAGCACGCACTACAACTGTGTCCGAAGTAGAACTTAACAGAGTTCTAAATAAAGCAAAAGAGTTAAAGGGTCTTAATTTAGATGATGTAGCTATACTATTAGCTGTTGAATCAAAAGAGCATATTCAAATGTTATTAGAGAGTGCAGCCTTAGTAAAAAAAGAGATCTATGGTAACCGAATGGTTCTGTTCGCACCTATTTATACAGGGAATCACTGCTCTAATAACTGTCTCTACTGTGGTTTTAGAGCTGCAAATAAAGATCTTAAAAGAATATCTCTATCAAAAGATGACTTAGTAAAAGAGACTGAATTATTACTTAAAGAGGGGCACAAAAGAGTCCTTCTCTTATGCGGAGAGTCTAATAAAACACCTTTAGAGAGCACTTTAGAGGCGATAGAAACAGTATACTCCGCAGAGTATAATGGGCATAAAGTTAAACGAATTAATATTGAGATAGCTCCTATGGAGGTTGATGAGTTTAAAGTACTTAAAACCGCAAATATAGGAACATATACATGTTTTCAAGAGACTTATGATCCAGAACTTTATAAAGAGTACCACCCCACAGGGAAAAAAGCTAACTATGAGTACCGTTTAAATGTAATGCATAGAGCCATGGAAGCTGGAATTGATGATGTAGGTGTTGGAGTCTTATTTGGTTTAGCAGATTATAAATTTGAGATTTTAGCCCTGTTAGAACACGCTAGTTCCCTAGAAAAGGAATTTGGTTGTGGCCCCCACACAGTAAGTGTTCCAAGAATAGAGAAGGCAAGTGGTGCACCATTAACCGAGAATATTCCATTTCCAGTAAGTGATGATGATTTTAGAAAAATTGTTGCTATTATTAGAATGGCAATGCCATATACAGGGATAATTCTATCTACTAGGGAATCTACAGAGCTACGGGAAGAGTTAATGCATTACGGTGTATCCCAACTATCTGCAGGTTCAAAAACTAGCCCAGGAGGTTATTCCGACTCTGAGGATAATAGCCAGTTTAGTCTAGGGGATCATAGAAGTTTGGAAGAGGTTATTTCTAATATGAGTGATGCTGGATATATACCTTCTTTTTGTACAGGGTGTTACAGAAAGGGACGAGTTGGAAATGATTTTATGGATCTTGCAAAACCGGGATTAATTAAAAAGTTCTGCGTTCCTAATGGACTTACATCCTATGCTGAATATCTACATGACTTCTCATCTAATGAGGTTAAGGAAAAGGGATTAAAACTAATTGATAAGTTAGCCGAAGAGATTCCCTTTCCTGAAATAAAAGAGATGACTAAAAAAAGTCTACAGGAGATAAATGTAGGCAAAAGGGATGTCTATTTATGATAGATAGAACAGTGGAAGAGATAATCGCCCTATATAAAAATGAGGATCCTACAGAGCTATATAAAGCTGCATGGGATGTTACTACAGAGTTTCATGGGGATAGTGTCTATTTAAGAGGACTTGTAGAGTTTACAAATAAGTGTGTAATAAACTGTGAATATTGTGGTATTAGAAGGGATAACACCAATGTTTCAAGGTATAGCCTAGATAGTAAAACCATTGTGGATACCTGTTTGGAAGGCTTTAATAAAGGGCTTAGAACCTTTGTGTTACAAGGAGGAGAGGATAAGGATATCTCTGTTTCCTCTCTATGTGATACTGTAAAAAAAATAAAAGAGTCCACAGATCATAAGGCAGCTATAACCCTAAGTTTTGGCTCTAGGAGTCTAGAAGAGTATAAGATGATGAAATCCGCTGGGGCTGATAGATATCTTTTAAGGTTTGAAACTAGCGACCCAGAGTTACACTTTAAATTAAGGGGTATTTCCCTAGAAAAGAGGCTTAAAAACATTGAGGATATTAGGTCTGCAGGACTTCAGGTTGGCTCCGGTTATATGACAGGGCTTCCAGGGGAAACAGAGGAGACAAGAATTAATAATGCTCTACTGTGTAAAGAGTTGGACCTGGATATGGTAGGTATTGGACCTTTTATCCCAAGTGATGAGACTCCATTAGCTGGATCAGCCCAGGAGCCAATTGACTACGCATTAAGGGGTACTGCTCTATTAAGGCTTCTTCTTCCTAAGGCACATATACCTGCTACTACTGCAGCAGGTTCTCTAAAACCTACAGGTAGGGAGGATATGATAAGGGCTGGGGCAAATGTATTAATGCCCAACCTTACTCCTGTTAGCGTAAAAAAGGACTACCTACTATATCCTGGTAAAATCTGTTTAGATGAAACAGGTTCCCAATGTATCGGTTGTATGGGAATGAGGGTAAAAAGTGTTGGAAGGAAGATCGATTTCTCAAGGGCTGATGCCCTAAGATTAATGGGCATAAGTTATGCCTGATTTTATAGGGGAACAGACGGCTAATGCTATACATAACTGGGGGGAGGGGGTAACCCCACCCTGCTTAGTTAAAGCCTACGCCCAGGTAAAAAAAAGTGCACTATTAGCTGTAAACGATGTAGACCCATCTCTGGGAATAGAAATTTTTAAGAAGGTAATTGAAGTTTTAGATAGAGTGATAGGTGGGGAGTTTAACCATCTATTTAAACTTCCATTAAAACAGGGGGGGCAGGAACTAGTTTAAATATGAATATGAATGAAGTTATAACTTTTTTAGTTAATAAAGAGTTAGGTGGAGATTATGTTGAGTATTTAGAGGATATAAATAAGTTTCAGTCAACAAATGATACTTTTAATACAGCTGTAACCGTAGTATTTCTACGCCACCTTGAGAGTATAGAGAAGATGGTTATTGAACTCCAGGAGATTTTAGTTGAAAAAGAGACTTTTTATTCAAGCCTACTAATAACAGGTCGAACAGAGATGGTTAGTGCCCTTCCAATAACCCTTGGCCAGGTATTTTCGTCCTATGCCGGGGCTATAGAGAGGGACAGATGGAGATTTAATAAGATAAAAGAGAGGGTTAGACCTTCAGTTTTAGGTGGAACAGCTATGGGCACCTGTTTTGGAGCCCCATCTAAATATCTTTTTTCTGCAGAGAAACATCTTAGGGCTATAACCGGACTATCCCTACCTCGGAGTCAAAACCTCGTTTCTGATATCTCCATGTGTGATAAGTTTGTAGAAGCTGGAGCCGTGTATGATGTTCTTTCTAATACCCTTTTTAAAATGGCCTCCGACTTTACATATTATGTCTCTAGAGGGGAGTTTATTCACCCTAATTTACAGTATGGGTCAACAATTATGCCTATAAAAACAAATCCTGTTTTATTAGAGTTTGTAAAGGGCTTAGCTATCGATATAAGCCTAGAATCTAGAAAAATCGGTGAGTATTCCAGGAATGGTCAGCTTCAATTAAACCCATTTTTACCCTTTATTTTAGACGCTGAGATATCTATTTTTAAATCTTTAATAAAAGCAATGGATAGCCTAATGTTATTTATAGCAAACCTTAAGGTTGATAAAGAAGTAATAAACAATAACTTAATAAACTCCAATGCTATGGTAAATAGTTTAAGACCCTATTGTGACTATACTACCCTTAAAAACATTGGGGAGATTTTAAAGGATGTAAAAGTTAAAGATATTGAAGAGTTAAAAGTTGTAATAGTAAATAACTGCGACTTAACCATGGAGTTTTTAGACGAGTATCTAAAACCTGGAGGTTTTACATCATTCCTAAAGGAGAATATATGAGTACAGCCCTTGCAGAATCTAAAAGAGTAGTTATTACAGGATTAAGAAACGCGGGTAAGAGTTCTATAATGAATAACCTTTTTGAGAGAGGAGTTTCTATTGTTTCAGATACCCCAGGGACAACCACAGATCCTGTTACTAGAAAAATTGAACTTGGTAATTTAGGACCCTGTGCTGTAATTGATACCGCAGGATTAGATGAGTTTGGTGAACTTGGTCTTAAAAGGAAAGAGAAGAGTCTCCAGCGGGTTAAAACCTGTGATATAGCCCTATTTGTAACAAGAGCTGATATCCCATCTACTAAGGAAGAAAAGAGTATATTAAACCAGTTAGTTGCTTTAAAAAAGCCATTCTTGTTTTTATTAACCTGTGTGGATCTAGATAAGAATGAGGATAAATTAAACTGGGCTTCCGACTACAACCCTATTGAGATTAATAATATAACAAGTTTTGGCCTTAAAAAGGTTAGAGATAGGCTAAGTAGTTTAAAAGTGGCTTTAAACCACGAAATTACCCCTGTAGAGGGACTAGTAAACGAGGGAGACTTTGTAATTCTTGTTACACCTATAGACTTAGCAGCACCAAAGGGTAGGTTAATTATGCCCCAAGTAGAAACTATAAGGGATCTCCTGGATAGGGATTGTGCCACCCTAGTTGTAAAAGAGAGGGAGTTAAAACAGTTTTACGACAATCTAGGGATAAAACCAAAGCTCGTAATTACTGATAGTCAAGCTTTTGCTCAAGTTGCTGCAGATCTTCCAGAAGATCAACCTTTAACATCCTTCTCCATCCTTTTTGCAAGGAAAAAAGGGGATTTAGACCTATTTATCGAGGGGGTAAATGTTATAAAAGATACCCCTAAAAACGCAAAGATTTTAGTTATGGAGTCATGTGCTCATCATAGACAGGCCGATGATATTGGGACAGTAAAAATTCCTAGACTATTTAAGCAGTTAGTTAGAGAGGATGTTGTATTTGATTTTACCAGAAAAATGCCTACGGATCAGGAGTTAAAGGAGTACTATTTAGTAATCCACTGTGGTGGATGTATGATTACATCAAATGTTATGTTGGACAGAATGAGCATTTTTAAGAGAAATAACACTTATATAACAAACTATGGGTTATTTTTAGGATGGGTTAATGGTGTTTTCCCAAGGGCTATAGAGCCTTTACAGTAGAATCCTACCCTATAACGGGTAATTATTTATATATAGTTGTTATATACTTTTATTGAATCTATTATTTATGTTAATGAGCGCAACAATAAAAGATATAGCTAAACTTGCAGGAGTAAGTATTTCCACAGTCTCTAGGGCATTAAATAATAATCCACGGGTAAAAAAGGGGACAATGGATAAAATACAGGATATAGCAAAATCCCTTAACTTTGAATTTAATGCAGGGGCTAGAAGTCTAAGTAGTAAGATTACTGGAAATATAGCCCTGGTTTACGATGCCCATATAAATGGTTTTGAAGTCTCCCTATATATAAATCAACTCTTTCTTGAGGTTAGGTATATCTTGGAGCAGATGGATATGGATACGATACTGCTAACAGGATACGATGTTAATACTGGGGCAAGTAATATAAAACGAATTGTTCATAAAAAAAAGGTCGATGGTTTTTTAATAGTCCATGACTCAATTACAAATGATGATTATAAAACTATTCAAGCCGCAGGCCTTCCAATTGTTCAACTACATATGGTTCCAAGAAATGACATTAGTGTCCGTTTTGACTCCTTCTATTCTGATAACTTTATGGGGGGCCAGATGGCCACAAACCACCTAATTAGCCTAGGCTGTAGAAGTATTTTAACTGTTTTGCCCTTTGCAGAGGAGTCTAAAGAGTACTCTCAAAGGGTTTTAGGGTATAAAAAAGCTCTTGAGGATAGTGATCTACCCTTTAATAAGGAGCTTGTTGTCTCTGTAGAGTGTGCCTACTTAAGTGGTTATAATCTATTTAATTCAATACCTAAAATAATTAAACAGGTTGATGGGATATTTTTCCAAGCTGACATTCAAGCCTTTGGGTTTTTAACAGCTGCGAGGGAGAGGGGGATTGATATTCCTGGGGATATAAAGGTTATTGGATACGATGATGTCCCTATGTGTCAAACTGTAATACCTAGCCTATCCTCTATTCATCAGCCTAGAAAAGAGCTTGCAGAGCTAGCTTGTAAAAGGATTATCCAACGAATCAACTCTCCTATAAACCTTAAGCCTGAGTGTCGATATCTTTTACCCTCAATTGTTCTAAGAACTTCATCGTAATACAAACGTTTGTATTTTTTTTAAATTATTGATGCAAACGCTTGCAGGATTTAAAAAGCCGTGCTAATATTTCTCTAGATTGATAAATTTTAAGTTTCCAAATTAAAAAAGACTTGATTTCTTGCCCGAATTCGGGCAAATTATAGTCAAATTTGGTTGATTTTAAACTTTTTTCTTAATTTTAGTAGAAAAAAGAGAATATTGTGTTCATATTATTAGGAGAAAACGATTGAGCGATATCAGACTTGATGAAGAATTTGAAAAGTATCTTTTGTCGTCATACTCTTTAGGAGAAAATGACCTATACAGACTATTAGACGACTTAACTGGAGCCTTTGACTCATCTGTAGAGGACTACATACAAAAACGGCATACGTCCCTACAGAAAGAGGGCAAAAAAAATGTTGTAATTTATGATATACTTCAAAAGGAGATAAGAACCCATCGTTTTCTTGGTCCTGACCTTTCGGTTAGGCAGATTCGTAGAGCAATCTATGGCTAAAAATAGGAGAACAAAATGTGTGGAATTGTCGGTTATATCGGACCAAGGCAGGCTGTCTCTGTATTAATGCAGGGTTTAAAACAGCTAGAATATAGGGGTTATGATTCGTCGGGTATTAGCGTATTAAATGCTAGTAGTATTAAGACATTTAAAAAAATAGGTAAGTTAGTGAACCTAGAGTCTATAGTCCCTGAAAAAAATAGAGCCAAGGTTGGTATTGGTCATACCAGGTGGGCAACCCATGGTAAGGTAACCGATGAAAATGCCCACCCCCACGTATCAAACTGTGGGAAAATATCCTTAGTACATAACGGTATAATCGATAACTATGTATCACTAAAAGATGAGCTAATAAAGAAGGGGTATACTTTTGATAGTGATACAGACTCTGAGGTGTTAGTTCACTTAATTCACTATTATTTAAACGGTGATCCTGTCTCTGCGGTTCAAAAAGCCCTAGAGAGATTAGATGGCACCTATGGTGTAGGTGTTCTATTTGCAGATTACCCGGATTTATTAATTGGTGCAAGAAATGGTAGTCCTCTAATTGTTGGAGTAGGAGAGGGAGAGATGTTCCTAGGTTCCGATGCCTCAGCATTTATAGGTCTTTCAAAACAGGCTATCTACCTAGATGATGGTGAGATGGTAGTTCTTACGTCTAAAAACTATAAAACAATAAATAGGCATAACAAGATTGTTGATAAAAAGGTTGAGCAGGTAGAAATCGATACTACCGAGAACCTTAAAGGTGACTATCCCCACTTCTTTTTAAAAGAGATCCATGAGCAACCGGACTCTATTCGTCGTGCTATTGGGGGTAGACTGCTTCCTGATTTTGGTACTGCAAAATTAGGTGGCCTAAATCTTGATAAAAGAGATTTTTTTGATATAAAAAGAATACATATAATTGCTATGGGATCAGCTCTATACGCTGGTCAGATTGGTGCAAGTGTTATAGAAACTTTAGCAAGAATCCCAACCCAGGTTTTTGATGCTTCAGAGCTAAGATACTCTAACCCAATTGTTGATAAAGAGACTCTTTTTATAGCTGTAAGTCAGTCAGGGGAGACTGCTGATACTATTTTAGCTGTAAAAGAGATACAGAATAAGGGTGGTCGAGTCCTAGGTGTAATTAATAGTGTTGGATCCACATTGGCAAGACTAACCCATGGTGGAATGTACATCCATGCAGGTCAGGAAGTCTCTGTTGCATCAACTAAGGCATTTACAAACCAGGTTATGTTGTTAAATATGTTTGCCCTTGTCCTAGGTAGAATGAGGGATGTCCCATTAAGCCGTGGAAAGGATCTGGTAAAAGAGATTATGGCTATGCCAGAGAAGGTTGAAGAGGCTTTAAAGTGTGGCGAAATTGTAAAAGAGATTGCATATAAATATAAGGATGCAAATAGCATTCTGTTTTTAGCTAGGGGAACAAACTATCCAGTAGCCCTAGAGGGAGCACTTAAGGTAAAAGAGGTTAGTTATCTCCACGCGGAAGGTTTCTCCGCTGGTGGTTTAAAACATGGTCCCCTTGCTCTAATCTGCCCTGAAACTCCATCGATATTTGTAATAACCGAAGGTGAATATTTTGAAAAGATGATAGGAAATATTATAGAGGTTAAGGCTAGAGATGGTAAGGCTATAATTGTTACTACCTCCTCGGATGAGAGATTAAAAGAGCTTGCTGATGACTATATTAAGGTCCCTGAGGTTGATGAGTTATTATCTCCATTAGTTACAATTATCCCAATGCAGTTTTTCTCCTACTACATCTCCCTGGCCCTAGGTCGGGATATTGACCAACCAAGAAACCTTGCTAAAAGTGTAACAGTAGAGTAGTTCTATATTATTTTAATAGCCCGGTGTATAGTGCCGGGTTTTTTATTTATAAAATGTAATCTAAAATGAGTTCATGGATATAAAAAGTGTTTTAAAAGATAAGTTTGGTTTTGACAATTTTAGGGATGGTCAAGAAGAGGTTGTAGAGAGGGTTTTAGATGGTAGATCTGTAGCCGCTATTTTTCCTACAGGAGCTGGAAAGTCCCTATGTTACCAACTACCTGCCACACAATTTAAAGGCCTAACGCTAGTTGTATCACCTCTTATTTCTTTAATGCATGATCAACTAAAATTTCTACAGAAAAATGGAATCCCATCAGCAGTATTAGATTCTACCCTAACTAGAGACCAGTATCAGGAGACACTTAATAAAGCTATAAATAATAGCATTAAGGTATTAATGATATCCGTTGAAAGGTTTAAAAATGAGAGATTTAGAAACTACTTATTTAGAATGGATATCTCTCTATTAGTAGTAGATGAGGCCCACTGTATATCTGAATGGGGACACAATTTTAGACCAGAGTATCTAAAACTACCTAAGTATGTAGCTGAGTTTAATATTCCACAGGTACTACTTCTTACTGCAACTGCTACAGAAAATGTAGCCATTGATATGTGTAAAAAACTTAATATTAAGAAAGAAAACCTAGTTAGAACAGGTTTTTATAGATCAAATCTTCATTTAGAGGTAACACCAGTTGATAGTGATAAAAAAAATGAACTGCTTCTTAATAGATTAGCTGAAGAGAACGTACCAACAATTGTATATGTTACCCTTCAAAAAAGTGCGGATTCTGTAGCTAGTTACTTACAAGAGAGGGGTGTTTTAGCACTATCATATCACGCTGGATTAAAAAGTGAAGAACGAACCCAAATTCAGAACGATTTTATGGATGGACATGTAAACTGTATAGTTGCCACTATAGCCTTTGGAATGGGTATTGATAAAAGCGATATTAGACGGGTTATACACTATGACCTGCCAAAATCCATAGAGAATTATAGCCAAGAGATTGGACGGGCTGGAAGAGATGGTAGGGATTCTGTTTGTGAGGTATTTGCAAATAGAAGTGGAATTACAGTGTTAGAGAACTTTATATATGGTGATACACCTGGTTTAGACTCTATAAAACAACTATTAGAGGATATTCAATCGTCAAATGATATATGGGAGGTAAAAATATTGTCCCTGTCAAATAAGGTCAATATAAGAGCCCTTCCTCTAAAAACTCTCATTGTCTACTTAGAGATTAGGGGGATTATTACTTCATCATATAGCTACTTTTCCCAGTACCGTTTTAAAACAGAAAAAACCAGTAGTGAGATTTTTAGTAATTTTGATAACAATAGACAGAACTATTTAAAGTCCCTATTTAGCTATAGTAATAAAAAAAGAACTTGGATAGATTTAAGGTTAGAAGACTTCCTTATAGAAACCAATGGGGATCGGTCTAAGGCTATAAATGCCCTTGAGTATTTGGATTCTAAGGGCTTTATTCAACTAGAATCTAAGCAGGCTGTAGAGGTCTATAAAATAATTGACAACTCATATAGTGTTGAAAATCTTAGCTTAGAGTTATTTAATCTCTTTAAAAAGAAGGAGAGTAGTGAAATTTTAAGGGTTAATAAGATGATAGAGTTTTTTGAGTCAAAGACATGTCTATCATCTAGACTCTCTAGCTACTTTGCAGAGGATAGGGGAGTAACCAAGTGTGGACATTGCTCGGTTTGTTGTGGCAGAGTTGCTGTAATGGGTAAGGCAGAGAGTTTGGAGACATTAACATCTGATATGGTTCAGAAGAGTAGTGCCGAGATTCTTTCAAATATTGGGGATAAGGGTAGTAGTCAAATAGTAGCAAACTTTTTATGTGGGATTTCTATGCCACTATTTACTAAAATTAAAGCTAGATCAATGTATGGTTTTTCAAGTTTAGAGAAGTATCCATATAAGGACGTTCTAGGAATTATTACAAATAAATAACTTGCAGGTGATGGATCAAATGGTTAAACTGTAATTATTTATTATTAGAGAGGACGAATCATTGGATATAAAGAGAAGTATAGAGCAGGTTTTAAGACCCCAGGATGGTGGTAATAATAAGTGGTTTTTTATTCCCCTTATTCCAATGGTACTATGGGTAGTATTCTCTTTTATCTCACTATTTACTATTAACTTTAGTATTATTTTAGATCCATTTGTTCTAGTTTCTATTGTTGCTAGGTTTCTAATTCCTATTTTCTCAATACATCTTATAAAGGTTTTTTATATTAAAAGAGAACTTAGTAAGCTAGAGTATAGTCATTGGTTAAATTTTATAGGGTATGCCATATCCTTAACCTATGTTGCCTATATGGTTCCTGCAGTTGTTTTAGATTTTCAAAATAGTGGTGCCACATCAACACTGTTTACTGTTTTTGTAATACTCTCAACCCTTTGTCCACTCTCTCTTTATATATTATTAAGGAGTTCTGTTGTAAAGTTAGCCTCTGGGTATTTTAAACAGGTTGATATAGAAAATGAGAAGAAGAGAAAAAAGGATAAAAAGCTTAAGAAAGAGCATCAGCGAAGCCTAAGAAAGCAGAGAACTTTTTTACAGAATTTATGGTTTGAAGTTTTTGACCCCCTAATGTGGGCAATTTTATGGGTTTTAATCATAAATAATACGCTTTTTCAACTATACCAAATTCCATCTTCCTCTATGGTTCCTGAATTTTTAGAGAAGGATAGAGTTGTTGCTAGTAAGCTTTTTAGTGGACCAGGACTTCCTTTAACAAGGTATAAATTCCCTGAAATTGGTTCCCCTAAGGCTGGTGATATAGTAACTTTTAATAACCCAAAAGTTGATGATCCTAATTCTGAACTACACTATAAAAATGTCTTTACTCGAATTTTTCAACCCTTTGTTTATATGCTCTCATTTTCCAAGTTAGATATAGATGCAGGGGATGATGGTTATCCAAAGGCCAGGCAGCTGGTAAAAAGGGTAATAGGTGTCCCTGGAGAGAAGCTGTGTATGGTTAATGATAAGGTTTATAAAAAGAGAGCTGATAGTGACTGGGTTTTAATGTCCGAACTTCCAAATGAGAAGGAGTGGGGACATAATGACCTTTTCTCCTTAAATAACCCCAATAGTGGAGCACAGATTATAAATCCAGCACTTAGAGAGAGTTTAGATCTAGGGGCAAAACTAGCATTAGATTCCAACCTAGATGAACTTAATAGAGAGCTTAAAATAGAAAAGACAAACCTACTATATAATTTGGATAAGATAGATACCATATCATTTCTAAATACTCTTATGTCTTATAATAGAAGAAGTGCAAGTAGTGTTATCGATGTTGTTGAGCATTTAGAAGATTCTTATCTAGGAATGATGCAGGTTAATAGGTTAAATATATCCGATAGAAGTAAAAATGATATTGTAGAGAACTTCTCTAACAGTTTAGAGAATTACAATACATTTATACTCTTTGATAAGATTAATGATCTTAAAGAGATTATTCAGATGGATAGAAAATTATTAAATGATGAACTAAAGATTAATCTATCTTTTCCAGATGATGCCTCTCCATACCAAGAGTTTGTAACTAAATTAGATGGTATTATTAAGTTAAACTCTTTGAAATTATATAACAAAATCCTATCAACTGGAGAGTTTTCAATTGATAAAGAGTTATTAAATGATATTAAATATCTCTCTCTATACACAACAGGTCTACAGTTAAAATCAAGAGTAGAACCTGTCTCATTTTATGGTGCAGGAAATCTTCCTGAATTCCCAGCTGATAAAAATAGTTATATTCCTAAGGGAGAGTACTTTCTACTTGGTGATAATAGATATAACTCTTTAGATAGTAGGATGGGGGATGTTGATTATAGTATACCACTTAATCCTAATGGTGGAGAGTTAACAGAGTCCCTAACTGTAAGCTGGGAACCCCACACTATAAGCGACTACTATATCCATGGTAAAGTGCGTTTAATTCTATGGCCATTAAGTCACGCTAAGATTTTTTAAGCAAAAGTTGATTAATTTCAACTTTTTATTAAAATATTAGTTGACGATGGAAACTTATTCCCTCATTATAGACGTATAAAATAAAATATTGTGGGGAGGATACATGAGTATTCAAGAAAAGAGTGATTATGGCTTTTTTGACGATAAAAATAGAGAGTATGTAATAACAAGACCAGATACACCACTACCTTGGTTAAACTACCTAGGACAGGATGACTATTTTGGACTTTGCACTAACACAGCAGGTGGTTATACATTTTGGAAAGATGCAAAACTTAGAAGGTTAACCCGATATAGATATAACAACGTACCCTACGATCTAGGTGGAAGGTATCTATATATTAATGATAATGGTTCAGTATGGAATCCTGGGTGGAAACCAGTTAAAGCTAGTGATGTTAGTTATGAGTGCCGGCATGGAATGGGGTATTCTAGGATTACAGGAGAGAAAGATGGCCTTGAAGTAGAGACTACATACTTTGTTCCAGTTAAAGAGAATTTAGAGATTTGGAAGGTAAAAGTAACAAATAACTCTAATGTTAGGAAGTCTCCATCTATCTTCTCCTATCAAGAGTTTGCATTTTTTGATGCAGCTAATGATATGAATAATTTACAAAGAACCCTATCAATTGGTGAAGTTGAAGTTGAAGGAAATGCTGTTTACCATAAAACAGAGTATAGAGAGAGGAGAGATCACTACACTCTGTTTGCATCAACTAGGGATATTGCAGGTTTTGATACAAGCCGGGATGCATTTGTTGGGGTTCATGAAGGTCTTCATGAGGCTAAGGTTCCATTTTCCGGAAAGTGTACAAACTCTAAGGTTTTTGGTTGGAATCCAATCGCATCTTTACAACATGATTTTGATTTATCCCCTGGGGAGAGTGTTGAATACTCATATATTCTAGCCTATGTAGAGCAGGGAGATGAGCCTAAATTTGACTCTCCAATGGTGATGAATAAGAGTAAAGGAAAGGCTATTATTGAAAAATGGTCTAAGCCAGGAGCTGTTGATGAAGCTATAAAAACCCTAGCTAATACATGGGATGACCTTTTAAATAAGTTTCAAGTAGATACTCCTAACGAGCATGCATCTAGAATGGTTAATGTTTGGAATCAGTATCAGTGTATGGCTACATTTAACATGAGTCGATCTGCTTCAATGTTTGAGGTAGGTATTGGGCGAGGTATGGGTTTTAGGGATTCTAATCAGGACCTACTAGGTTTTATTCATCTTGTACCTTCTAAAGGAAGAAGAAGAATCCTTGATATTGCTGCGACACAATTATCAGATGGTACATGTTTTCATCAGTATCAACCCTTAACAAAAGAGGGAAATGCTGAGATCGGTGGGGATTTCTACGATGATCACCTATGGTTAGTTCTATCCACAGCAGCCTATATTAAAGAGACAGGGGATCTAACTATATTAGATGAACCAGTTGGATATGCAGATAAAGAGTATAAAATTGGAGAGCTTGGAGAAGATGGAGAGCCTAGAAAGATAAATGCAGAGACTCTGTTACACCACCTTGAAACTTCTATATCATATACAATGAAAAAAAGGGGACCTAATGGTCTTCCATTAATAGGACATGCTGACTGGAACGACTGTCTAAACTTAAATTGTTTCTCTACAGAGCCTAATGAGAGCTTCCAATTAGCAGGTGATGTTGATGGATCAAAAGCTGAATCGGTACAAATT
The DNA here is from genome assembly GCF_008329945.1 of Thiospirochaeta perfilievii. Classification (NCBI taxonomy): domain Bacteria; kingdom Pseudomonadati; phylum Spirochaetota; class Spirochaetia; order Spirochaetales; family Spirochaetaceae; genus Thiospirochaeta; species Thiospirochaeta perfilievii. Next base: position 2,245,382 of record NZ_CP035807.1, read on the forward strand.
GCTGGTCTATTCTTGTATGCAGCTAAAGAGTTTGCCGACCTTTACTCCTTTATGAAACGGGATGAGGATGCTAAGAGAATAATGGCAGACTATAATGAGATGTTAGAAACTGTTGAAACAAAGGCGTGGGATGGTCAGTGGTATACAAGGGCCTTTGATGCTGCAGGAAACCCTGTTGGATCTAAAGATAATGAAGAGGGTAAAATTTATATCGAGAGTCAGGGATGGTGTGTTTTAGGTGGAGCTGGAGCAACTGGAAAATATGCCGGTAGGGCTAAAGAAGCATTAGAGAGTGTTCACCAACATCTGTACACAAAAAACGGTATTGTTTTACAACAACCAGCTTACTCTACATATAACTTAAATCTAGGTGAGGTTACATCATATCCACCAGGAGTTAAGGAGAATGCTGGTATCTTCTGTCATAATAATACATGGATTCATCTTGCTTGGTGTCTAATGGGTGACGGAGATAGGGCTCTGGAATACTACTTATCAATTTGTCCAAGTGCTAAACAGAATCAGATTGAAACATATAGGTCAGAGCCATATGTATATGCTCAGATGTTAGCTGGAAAGGATGCCTCTTGCTTTGGTGAGGCTAAAAACTCTTGGTTAACAGGAACAGCAGCTTGGACTTTTGTATCTGTTAGTCAGGGTATTTTAGGGGTTAAGCCCCAGTATGATGGATTAAAGATTGAGCCTTGTATTCCAGGATCATGGGATGGATTCTCTGTTCAGAGAGAGTTTAGAGATGCTACCTACCAAATTAAAGTAGAAAACCCAAATGGAGTATGTACTGGAGTTAAAAAATTAGTAGTTGATGGGAATGAGATTCCTGGGGATGTTATTCCAGCCTTTGCTGATAAAAAAGAGCATAGTGTTGTTGTTACATTAGGGTAATAAAAGCAGGCCGGAGATTTTTCTCCGGTTTTTATATAAATATGTGATTTTTATCTTTTCTTATACCGATAATAAAAACTTAAGGAGTTAGATTATGTTAAAAAGAAGTATTAGCAAATTTAAAGTAGCTCTGAATATGTTTAAACAAGAGCTATCAGTAATGAGGTTCTCAAAAAAATACAAGGTTTCTAGACGAGAAGCTTTAGAATTTAAAAAATGGTGTTATGAGGTATATTATTATCAGTCATACAAGACCTCGGATAGTTACTCTTTATAGGTGGGACAAACTCTTTACGGAATCTTTACTATATAGAGAGAGATAATTTACTTGAATTATAGATAATTATAACTAAATATTTATTTGTAGGAAGGTAAATTATGAAGTTAAGAAAAATAATACAGATACTCTTTTTTGTTCTGATCTTGTTAACATCTATTGGGCATGGTTTAGAGGAATCAGGAGTATCTATTCCTCTTATATCGTCAGCATCTTTACATGCTGTATGTCCCTTTGGTGGTGTTGTTTCAATCTATGAGTACTTTGTTTCCGGTAGTTACGTAAAGAAGGTTCATGAGTCATCATTTATATTAATGTTCATAGTTTTTGGTCTTGCTATAGTTTTAGGACCTGTTTTTTGTGGATGGATATGTCCTTTTGGAACATTCCAAGAGTGGGTATCAAAAATAGGAAGAAAGGTTTTTAAAAAAAGATTTAATACTTTTATTCCATACAAAGTTGATAAATATCTACGTTTTATCCGTTACTTTATACTTATTTTAGTTTTGGTAAAAACAGCCCAATCTGTGGAGTTACTTTTTGCGAATATTGACCCATACTACGCTCTTTTTAATATATGGTCAGATGAAGTAGCTATAACAGCATATATTGCACTATTAGTTGTTGTCATATTATCACTATTTGTAGAGAGGCCTTTTTGTAAGTATGCCTGTCCCTATGGAGCCCTACTGGGAATTACTAATCTATTTAGACCTGCTAAGATTAAAAGGGAAGCCTCTACGTGTATTAGTTGTTCTGTCTGTGACAAAAAATGTCCTATGAATATCCCATTATCAAATATAGATGTTTCAAAAGATCATCAGTGTATTTCCTGTATGGAGTGTACCTCTGAAGCAAATTGCCCAAAGGCTGATACAATGACATTCTCAATTGGGAAGAGGGTCTTAAGTTATAAAAACGTAGCTATAATAACAGTTTCTCTATTCATAATTGGTATTGGTGGATCAATGGCATTAAATTTATGGAAAACAGAGAGTAGTAAGATTCCAGTTAAGTTTAGCTCAGGAGAGTTTGAAGGTATTAATAATCCAGCAGATATTAGGGGCTCCTACACTTTAGAGGATGTTAAAAATGCTTTTGATGTTCCTGTTGATGATATAGTTAGAGCTTTTGCTCTTTTAGATATTAAAAATCCTGAAAGCTTTATGATTAAAGAGTTAGAGGGGAGATATATTTTTGAAGATGATATTGAAATTGGAACAGATGCTGTAAGACTTTTTGTCGCTCTATATAGAGGCCTTCCATATACACCGGAAGAGGATACTGTTTTATTAAGACCAGCTAACTCGGTTTTAAAAGATATTATTTCCAGTGATAAAAAAGAGTATCTTAATTCTATTCTTGTAGATCTACCTATAATGACCAACGATAGCTTAATTGAGCATCAGGATGAGTCTACTGATATCTTTGAAATTAAGGGAAAAACTACCTTTAAAGAAGTTATAGACCAAGGGGTTTCAGAAGATGACTTAATTAAAATTATAGGAAGTATCCCAGACAATTTAAATATGACAATAAGGGACTATTCTATAGAGATCCAAAAGGAATTTAGCTTAATTAAGAGTGAGCTTGAGGGATATCTATAGTATTAGACCTTAATAATTAAGGGGGAATAGAGTTATTTTAGTTAATATTTTTACTAAAACTAAATAATTCATAGCATTTAAAGGTTATATTGTATGATTCTTACATTATATTTTGTATTGACCTTTGTTTGTTTATCTTTTACTAATAAAATTTGTTTATTATTGTTTTTACCTTATTTTTAAGATATTATGCTGTAATAAAATAATAAGGTGAGTAGATGAGTAATATAGTTGAAGAGACCGTAGAGATACAGCGAAAGGGGACCTGGCTTACTGTTCGGGACGATGTAAAAATAGTTGATTGTACAGTAAGGGATGGGGGATTAGTTAATGATTATCACTTTAGTGATGAATTTGTTAAAGCAGTTTATGATACCTGTGTCATTAGTGGTGTAGATTATTTTGAGATTGGTAAAATAGTATCTAAAAAGGTAATGAGCCCTGATGAGTATGGTGTTTGGAACTTCTGTGATGAGGAAGATATAAGGCGTATTGTTGGTGATAATAATCAAGATATAAAAATAGCAGTTATGGCGGATATTGGTAGAACCTTTAAAGAGGAGATTAAACCAAAATCCGAAAGTGTAATAGATATGATTAGAGTTGCATGTTATATACATCAAATCCCTGCGGCACTTGATATTATAGAAGATGCCCATCAAAAAGGTTATGAGACTACAATTAATATAATGGCTATATCTAAGGTTTCAGGTATTGTGTTAGATGAAGCCCTGGAGTTGGTTAAGGGATCAAATGTAGACGTAATATATCTTGTAGATAGTTTTGGAACATTTTATTCAGAACAGATTAGGGATTTAACAGTTAAATATACAGCATTGGCAAAATCCTGTAATAAGAGTGTAGGAATTCATGCCCATAACAATCAGCAACTAGCTTATTCTAATACCATAGAGTCTATGATAGGAGGGACTAGTTATTTAGATGCTACTATTGCAGGTCTCGGTCGTGGTGCTGGGAATTGTCCTATGGAACTACTTTTTGGTTTTTTAAGAAATCCTAAATTTAGAATTTTACCAATCCTTGATTTTATCCAAAAACACATTATAGCCCTAAGAAAAGAGATAACATGGGGTTATGACATTCCATATATGATTACTGGCCAGTTGAATGAGCATCCTAGATCTGCTATAGGTTTTAATAAACAGAAGAGATCGGACTATAGTAGGTTATACAATGAATTAACCGATGCAGAGGAGTAGATTATTTTACTACTGGTATTATAGGAGTTGGTTTGTTGGGAATTTTTACCCAGCTTGGCAGCTCTGATCTTTTTTTCAATGGAATCCATATTTGCTCCCTACCAAAGGGACCGATTTTACCCTTTACTATAAGATTATCCCCATCTATCCACATATCGCAGGAGTAAATCTTTCCACGAAGGGGATCTAGAATCTTTCCTCTACTCCATTTTTTACCCCTATCTTCTAGATCCCAGATAAAGTCCAACCCAATAAAAGTTGGGTCTCCAACAATTTTATCTGCAACTCCTTTAGGGTCAGATAGTTTTCCATCATCTTCATAGGTTACTAATAAACGGCCAAAAACTTTACTATTATACTCATAAATTAGGGCTATTGATTGTACAAAACCTGTCTCCTTAGAAATAATCTTCCATATCCCTGTTATTTTCTCCGCAGCTTGTAAATTCATATAGAATAACAAAACTCCAATTATAATAAAAACTTTTTTCATACTAAAATTATTATTTTTTAATATATATACGTCAAATCTTTTAATTTAACCAAAGTTTAACACTACTTTAATGATCTCCTAATTTACAGAATCTAATGTTTACATATCAATTAGATAGGAGTTTTTAAATGAAAAAAATTATTTTATTAAGCGTTATGTTTGTTTCAACTTTAGCTGTTTTTGCATCAGCTAATAGTGAGAATTCAGAAGCTAGTAGTTCTTCAGCTAGCAATAGTTGGATGGTAGAGTCTGAGGATGGAATTTTGCCAGGTGTAAACCCAATAAATGTTAAAGGTGATATAATAACAGCAGGATCATCTACAGTTTTTCCTCTCTCAGAAGCCATGGCTGAAAGATTTCAAGACGAGGGTTATGCAGGAAATATAACTGTGGATTCTATTGGTTCAGGTGCAGGATTTGAAAGATTTACAGTAACAGGAGAGACTGATATTTCTAATGCTTCTAGACCTATTAAATCAAAAGAGATCGAAGCTGCTAAAAAGATTGGACGAAACCCAATCGAGTTTAGAGTAGGAACAGATGCACTAGCTGTAACTGTTGCAAAAAGTAATACATTTATTAAAGATGCATCAATAGATGAACTTGTAAAGATATTTACAGCTGAAAAATGGAGTGATGTTAACCCAAGCTGGCCAGATGAAAAAATATTAAAGTTTATACCTGGAACAGATTCTGGTACATTTGACTACTTTGTTGAAGAAGTTTTTGATAAAGATTCTGCACCACTATTAAGTGCAGCAAACGTACAGATGTCCGAGGATGACAACATTTTAGTTCAAGGAATTACAGAATCTCCATATGGAATAGGGTTCTTTGGGTATGCATATTACAGTGAGAATAAAGATATCCTAAATATTCTTAGTATTGATGGTGTAGAACCAATAAAAGAGAATGTTGATGCAGCGAAATATCCCCTTGCTAGACCTTTATTTATCTACTCTGATGCAGAAGTTATGAAGAGCAAACCACAGGTTGCAGCTTTTATCAACTTCTACTTAACTTATGTAAACGAAGAAGTTACTAGAGTTGGTTATTTCCCTGCAGATGAAAGTGTTATTGCAAAAGGTAAAGCTGCATGGTTAGAGGCTATGAAGTAAAAGTATTATTAAAATGATCATAAAGTCTGCTATATGCAGGCTTTTTTTTTAACCAAATCTTAACAGAACATAAACATAATCCTAAATAATAATTTGTATTGTAGACTTATAAAAATTATTTAGGAGTTTCTTAGTGACAAAATCTAAGAGGGAGTGGTATGTGGGGAAACCCAAATATCATGAAAAAATAATACAGACCATACTTGCTGTAAGTGCAGTTTTAAGTGTTTTAATAACATTTGGGATTGTATATATATTAGGTAAAGAGTCTCTGTTATTTTTTAAAGAAGTTAGTATTGTAGAGTTTTTTACTTCAACTAAATGGCAACCCTTAATTAATGAGTTTGGGGTTCTTCCCTTAATTAATTCTACTTTAACTACAAGTTTTATTGCAATGTTAGTCGCTGGACCGTTAGGTTTATTTGTTGCCATATACCTAAGCGAGTATGCCAGTGAAAAAGCTAGAAGTATCTTAAAGCCAATTTTAGAGGTTTTAGCTGGAATACCTACAGTTGTATACGGTTATTTTGCTTTAACTTTTATGACTCCTCTTTTAAGGTTAATTTTTGGTAAAGATACTGTTGACATTTATAATACTGCATCAGCAGGGCTTGTAATGGGTATTCTAATCCTTCCTTTAGTTGCCTCAATAACAGAAGATGCATTAAAAGCTGTTCCAAGTTCTTTAAGGGAGGCTGCTTTTGGCCTAGGTGGAAATAAATTACATACTAGTATGACTATTGTTGTTCCTGCAGCATTTAGTGGAATATCCGCAGCATTTATTTTAGGTTTAAGTCGGGCCATTGGTGAGACTATGATTGTAGCCCTAGCAGCTGGAGCTGGCTCAAACTTTACTTTTAATCCATTTGAAGCTGCTGAAACATTAACAGGATATATAGTAAGAATATCAGGTGGAGATGTTAGTTATAATACAATGGATTATAACAGTATCTTTGCTCTTGGACTATTACTATTTTTTATTACACTTAGTTTAAATGTATTAAGTAGAAAACTTGTTAGAAAGTATCAGGAGGAGTATGATTAATACACTTTTTAAGTCAGCAACAATATTGGCAATTTTCATTTTATTTATCCTACTTGTAAATATTATAAATGATGCCTTTGGTTATGTAGCAATAGAGAATAGTATCGAACCTACAATTTTTATAGAATCAGGGAACTTAGATGATCTTAATAGTGATGATATTATTGAAATATTAGAAGAAAGACTCTCTAAGGGATTAGTTAGAAGATATAACTCTGAAAGTCCTCTTAAAGAGAGAAGTCAGAAAGAGCTAATGGAGCTTCTTTTTAATAGGGTTATAGAGCCTAGGGTTAAACAGAGCTGGAGCTTAAAAGAGTCTATCTTTAATAAAAAAGAGATTTTAGAGTTAACTACAAAAAAGTACCCTAATGCGTATATAGACTTTAGAGCTTGGCTAAATTTAGAATTTATTACTAAACCCCAATCTAGTATACCAGAATTTGCAGGTATTAGAACGGCAATACTAGGTAGTTTAATGATAATATGTATAACTATCTTTTTTGCCTTTCCTGTAGGAGTCGCTTCTGCTATATACCTAGAGGAGTATGCAGGGAATAATAGGTTTACAAGATTTGTACAGGTAAATATCTATAACCTATCAGGAGTGCCATCAATTATTTTTGGACTTTTAGGTTTAGCGGTTTTTGTTAGGGGCATGGAGCCTTTTACAAGTGGTTCAATGTTTGGTTACGGAGATCCAGCAACTGCAAACGGGAGAACAATCCTTGCGGCTGGACTAACTTTGGCTATACTAATTTTGCCTATAATAATTATTAACACCCAAGAGGCCCTAAGAGCTGTTCCTCAGACTCTTAGACAAGCTGGTTATGGTATAGGTGGTACAAAATGGCAGATTATTTGGTCACATGTTCTACCTGCATCCATTGAGAGAATAATGACAGGTACTATATTAGCTGTATCGAGGGCAATAGGTGAAACAGCTCCAATTGTTGTTATTGGTGCTTCTACTTTTATATCTGTAGATCCATCAAATATATTTTCAAAGTTTACAACTTTGCCAATACAGATTTATCAGTGGACTTCAAGACCACAGGCTGAGTTTAGAAATGTTGCAGCAGCAGCAATTATCGTTCTACTTCTAATGTTATTATCAATGAATACATTTGCAATTTTAATTAGAAATAGAATAGGTAAAAATAGGAGTTAATTATGAGTGATATAGCAGTAGAATTGAAAAATCTAAATGTTTTTTATGGAGATTTTCACGCAGTTGACAGTGTAAATTTATCTCTAAAAAATAAAAAGGTTACAGCGTTAATTGGGCCATCAGGTTGTGGAAAGAGCACGGTTTTAAGGTCAATAAATAGAATGAATGAGTTGATATCTGAAACTAAAGTAACTGGAGAGATAATTTATGGTGGTATAAATATAAACAGGTCAAATGTAGATCCTGTAGAAATAAGAAAGCGAATTGGAATGGTTTTTCAGAAGCCTAACCCATTTCCAAAAAGTATTTATGATAATATAACCTGGGGTGCTAAAATTCATGGTCATAAAGATGATCTTGATGAGCTTGTAGAGCGAACTTTAAAGCAAGCGGCCTTATGGGATGAAGTTAAAGATAAATTGAAACAGAGTGCTCTTCGCCTTTCTGGTGGACAGCAACAAAGGTTGTGTATTGCTAGAACAATTGCTGTAAAGCCTGATGTAATATTAATGGATGAGCCAGCCTCCGCTTTAGACCCTATTGCAACTGGAAAAATAGAGGAGCTTATAGCAGAATTAAAGCATGACTATACAATTGCTATTGTAACCCATAATATGCAACAGGCGAGCAGAGTTAGCGATTATACGTCTTTCTTTTTAGTAAATGATGAAAGGCGGGGACACTTAGTTGAGTATGGTAAGACGGATGACCTGTTTTTTAATCCAAAGGATAAAAGAACAGAGGATTATATTAGTGGAAAGTTTGGTTGATAGAGGGAAAAATGGATATTAGAACGCACTACCGTGAAGAGTTAAATGGCATAATGAATGATGTTGTTGTAATGGGAGATATGGTAATATCATCCCTACACAAAGGTTTAGAGAGTCTACTGGATAATAACAGTGAATTAGCTAAGGAAGTTATTGTTAACGATCAATTAATTGATGATTTTCAATTACAGATTGAAGATAGATCTACCCTACTTATAGCAAAAGAGAACCCTGTAGCTACAGATTTAAGAGAGATTTTAACTGTTCTTAAAATAGTTGTTGAGTTAGAAAGACTAGGGGATCACGGTAAACATCTCGCTGAAAAAGCTGGTAAAGTTAGTAATGAAGGTTTAAAGATTGCAGCTCCATACCTATCGGATATGACAGAGTTTGGTTGTCAAATGGTTAAAGAGTCTCTAGAGTCATTTATCCAGCAGGACTCAAAATGGGCAGAGGAGATAGCTGCTAGAGATAACTATATAGATGACAAATACTCTATTTTATATGGTAAGTTAATAGACATAATTAAGGAGAAACCCCATAAATCAGAAAACCTTGTTCCTCTACTGTTTCTTAACAGATTTTTAGAGAGAATAGGGGATAGGGTTACAAATATTTGTGAATCGGTTGTTTATGTAATTACCTGTAAGCATAAGTCCCTATAGTAGTTTTTCACGGTCAATAATGCCTAATATTTCATCTATTGGCATTGGCTTATAATAATAGTAGCCTTGGATTAGTTGGCAGTTTGCCTTTGATAAGTAATCAACCTGAGCCTTTGTTTCAGCTCCTTCGGCTACTATTTTTTTCCCTAGGGAGTGGGCTAGGGATATCATTGTATTTAAAATTGTTAGATTGCTCCCTTTTATTTCTAGGGAGTCTACAAATGACTTATCAATTTTCATAGTATTAAAAGGCAGGGATATTAAGTATTGTAGGGAGGAGTACCCTGTCCCAAAGTCGTCTATAGATATACTAAAACCGTAGTCTGATAGTCTAGTTAAACTCTCAATTGTGTTAAATATTTTACTAGCAGTTATACTCTCTGTTATTTCTAGATCTATAAATTTAGGGTCTATGCCCTTAGAGTTAACAATATTAATTAGGTTATCTATAAACTTAGGATCGCTAAACTGTTTCGCAGATATATTAACCCCTACATGAAACTGGTTATATCCTCTTCTTTTAAGGTCTATAACAAAGTCACAAGCCTTAGATAAAACAAAGTAACCAATCTCTATAATAAGTCCATTTTCCTCTGTTATAGGTATAAAAACCTGGGGAGATATCCACTCCTGTTTCCTTCTATGCCATCTTACAAGAGCTTCAAACCCCTCAATTTTACTGTTATTAGGGTTTACTTTAGGTTGATAGAATACATCAATCTCTTCTAAAACCAGGGCTCGTTTTAAGTCTAGTTCTAGCTCTAAGTTCATAATCTCTGTTTTATCTAATTCAGAATTATAAAAACTAAAGGAGCCTTTTTTATTACTCTTTGCTCTTTTTAAAGCTGTGCTGGATTTTGATAAAAGATCATCCATTTCTAACCCATCAAATGGAAATATTGATACTCCAATACTTACAGAGAACTCAATAGAATTACCATCTATTTTTATTGTTTGAGTTGTGTTTTTAATAATTCTTTTTACAACACTTTTAATCTGATTTTTATCGGTAAATCTAGGGGCCAAAATAGCAAACTCATCACCACTAAAACGGGAGACTATATCCTCGTCTCTTAAGCAGTTTTTTAAATTTGAGCTAAACTCTTTAATTACTTCATCTCCTACAATAAATCCGTACTTTGCATTTATGCTTTTAAGTCCATCAATATTAAGTAAAAGTATTCCACACCACTCCCCACTTCTACTCGATTTTTTTAGTTCTGTTTTAAGCATTTCTAAAAAGTAGGATCTATTTGAGAATCCAGTTAAAGTATCATTCTGTGACATCCATTTAAGCTCTTTTTCCTGCTGTTTTTTATCGCTAATATCACTAAAAACACCAATATATTTTTTCTCTGTAACAGAATCTTTATTTAAAATTGATAGGTTTAGAAGCATGGAAAAAAGTTCTCCCGATTTTCTTCTAGCTAAAAGTTCCCCACACCACATGTTATTTTTAGATATAGATCTTATAATTTCAAAGTCCAACTCCCTATTCTGATATTCGGACTTAAACTCATTTAAAACTTTGTTAAGTGTCTCTCTAGAACTATATCCTGTTATTTTTATAAAACTTTTATTTACCCTTTCAATCTCCTGTTTTGAATTAAAAACAAAAATTGCTTCTGATGAGTTTTCAAACATAGTATCCCAGAGGTTTTGTAGATATTTATGCTCCTTTTCAGCTTTCTTCTGATCAGATAAATCCCTAATTACCTCCACTCGAGCATGAATCCCATTATAATCAATATGTCTTGTTCTTATTTCTACCGGTACAAGTTCTCCGTTTTTATTAATACCTATGGTATCATAAAACTCAACTTTGTCTTCTTTTAATATATTTTCTACCTTCTCTATATAGTTAGGGGCAATTATCTTATCTAAAAAATTACCACCTTCTAACTCTTTTCTTGTATACCCAAAAATTTCTGAGAATCTTTTATTCATCTCTAAAATTGAGTTTTCACTATGTATAATTATTCCTTCCCAGGTGGAATCGGAGAACTGTCTTAGAGTATTTTCAATCTGGTTTTTCTTAATTATGTTTATAACTAAAAATATAATTAATATAATAAGAATTATAAAAGAAGTTATAGATATCCAAATTATATATTTATACTCCTCATATATTGAGTAGGGTCTATTTATAATTTCACTATCCAAGGGTAGTTGTTTTATATCAATTCCATATTTTTTTAGTCCTAAGTAGTTAAAGACGTATTGGTTATACTCCTTATTCTCAATTGGGATATCTCTAGGGGCTATACCTTCTAAAAGCTTAAGTCCAATATTTCCAATAGCTTCTCCATGTTTAAAACCACTAATGACCTTTCCACCAATAATATCCTTCTGTATATTAAACTTAACCAGGGTATAAAATGGTCTATTTGCACTATTGGCAAGATTTTTTGCCATATCTTCATAGGTTGAGTAGATATTGTTTTTATCCGAATAATATACACCTAAGAATATTAAACTATTTTCAGGGAGCTTTGATATTGTCTTTTTTAGATTTTCTATGGTAACATTTTCTGAGTATGTAATTTTAAGATCTTTTTCTAGCTCTGCTAAATCATTTTTAAACTGTTTGTCCCAAGCTCTACCAGTTGTTAAATAGTCATTAATTACAAATATCTCTTTTGTATTAGGGTGTAAGCTTAGGGCAAGGTCCACAGTCTCTCTAATTGACGATACCTCTTCCATTCCTGTTATTTCAGGGTGGTCTACTAAAATACTTCTATCTAAATCATTTACCCCAGAGAAAACAATAGGAATATTAGGGTATAACTCCTTGTGGTTATTTACTAAAAAATCAAATGCGTTATTATCTGAAACAAGTATAAGGGAGAAGTTGTAACTCTTATATTTATTTTTTATATAGGCTTTAAAATTATTAAAGTCAGACTCTCTATTAAACTCCTTTGAGTCCATAGCTTCATAATATATTTTAATACTCTGGGAGGGGTGTATAACATCTGTTATTCCCTTATAGACCTCTTTAGACCAGGTCATTTGGAAGTCGTAGGAGTTTATATAGAGTATATGGGTAATGTCATTATTATTTGAATAGAGACTAATTGTAGTTAAAAATAGTAGGTAAAAGGGAATAAATTTCCTAAAGATTGTCATGGTGAAATTCTAAGTTAATATTGATAAAAACACAACCTAATTTAAAGATAGTCTTTATATAGTAATATATATAACTTTAAATAAAAAAATATCTTTTAATAATTATTTACCTATGATAATCTACCTTAATTAAAGGTAAATATAAATGTCAGAAAAAGAAACTATAATTCAAATAAAAAACGTAAAAAGGCCTGGTTATAAAAAGAAAATTACAAATGCTATAATATCTGTAATTTTTTTTATACTTCTAATTATTATCTCCTTCATATTCTTATATCCAAAAAATAGAAAGTATACTTTGGAAGATTTCGATAAGGCTACAGTTAATTTAAGTGATTTAGATAACACTATTAGTCTAACTGGAGTTATTGGATTAAAGAAGAGTATTAACCTATTTTCTCCTGAAACAACCTTTTGTAAGCAGGTACTAAAAAAATCAGGAGATAGTATAAAAGAGGGAGAATTACTAATTATTTTAGACTCTTCAACTCTTTTATTAGAGAGGGATTCAATTTTAGATGAGTTAAAAAAAGTTGAAAGAGAGGTATTAAAAAATGATATTGTGTATAAAAGAGATAAACGAGTTATAGAGTCCAATATTAGTAAACTACAAAGGGCAAATTTAAGAGCTAAAAAAAATATGGATAAAATCCATGAACTATATAAATTAGGTTCAGCCACACTTCAAGAGTATGAAACTGCCCAGGATGAATTTTTAGAGTTTAAAGAGGGGTATAATGAGGCAAAAGAGAGTTTAATAAACTTAGATGAAGATTTAAAGGCTCAAAACTTTTTAATCGAATATGATCAAAATAATTTAAATGAGAAGCTTAAACGAAAGGAGAATGAGATAGAGAAATTATCAATAAAATCTCCAATATCAGGAACAGTTATCTCTATTAATATTAAAGAGGGTGAACTAATTAACTCCAACATACTATTAGCATCAGTAGGAGATTTAAATACACCATATATAGAGTTAGAAATTCCAGAAAAAAATAGACAATATATAAATAATAATCAGAGTTTAAACATAAAAGTTGATAAAAAAGTATATAAAGGGAAGCTATTCCAAATAGACGCTTCTGCATTGATAACTAGTAAGGGTAATGCTGTTGTAAAGGCTAAAGCTGATTTTATTGAAGCTCCATCTAATATTATTCCTGGATCCCAGTGTGGTGCAGAACTAATTATTAGTAGTGTAGAAGACTGCTTAACCCTCCCTAGGGGTACATATATAGTCTCGGGTAAAGACAGGTATCTATTTAGAATATCGGAGGATGGGAAGATGGCTAAACGTATTAAAGTCCAATATGGCAATATGAATAGCTCATTAGTCTCCATTAAAGATGGTGTTGAAATTGGAGATGAAATAGTAATATCTAGTTATAGTGATTTTGTTGATAATGAAGAGATATATTTAAAAACAAATTAGGAGGAAACGTTGATAAAGTTAACTAATATTAAAAAAAAGTATGACCTTGGAGGAACTGAGGTAGAAGCTTTAAAGGGTGTAGATTTAGAAATTAATAGGGGGGAGTTTGTAACAATAATGGGCCCCTCTGGTTCCGGGAAATCAACACTCCTACATATTTTAGGTCTTTTAGATGTCTCATCTGAGGGAAGTTTTTTATTAGAAGGGCATCCTATTGATTCTCTACCAGATAAAGAGTTAGCAAGAATAAGAAATAAACATTTTGGTTTTATATTCCAAAGTTTTAACCTTTTCCCAGAGTTAAACTCCCTCGATAACGTAATTATGCCTCTAATGTATAGCCAAGTTCCTAGGAAGGATAGAAAAAATCTCGCTATAAAGTTACTAACTGATGTAGGTCTCTCCCATAGGATATATCACTATCCAAATATGTTAAGTGGAGGGGAGCAACAGAGGGTTGCAATTGCAAGAGCCCTTGCTAATAATCCGGATGTAATATTAGCCGATGAACCTACAGGGAATCTCCCAAGCGAAAAGGGGTCTGAAATAATTGAGATGCTTAAAGAGTTAAATCGTAAGGGGGTAACTATAATTATGGTAACCCATGATAATGACCTCGGGAGATGTGGTACCAGGAAAATATCTTTTACTGATGGTAAATTGGTTAGTGATGAGAGTATGGTATGTTGTTAGATCAATTGATTTTAGCCAAAAATAGAATTAAAGATCGTCTACAAGAGTCCTTGATGGTTATTATAGGGCTTGGTTTTGGTATTGCTGTTGTATCTATAGTTATAACAGTGGTATATAACTTTAATAATATGATTAACCAAGAGTCAGAGAGTGAATGGTACAGAAATATTTTTGTTATTCCAAGTGAATATATGTATAACAACGACTCTTCGATTCAGAAAATTGGTAACCTGGACAGCCCGAAAATTAATTTTTCTATGGGTTATATGGAGGAGATAAAAAAGTTCTGTCCTACAATAGACTTTGCTTTTTATCGACTGTGGATAAATTTAGAACCTTCAAATTTTGAGGAGTATAGTGAAAACAGACCATGGTGGGAGTCCTCTTTAAGTGGTATTGGTATCTCAGAAGATTATCTTAAATTCTTAGGGATGGAGATTGATAAAGGAAGTTTTTTTTCACAAGAAGATTTTGAGAATGGATCAAATGTTATTATTATTGGTGGTAATCTAGCCCATAAACTCTTTCCAAATGGTAATGGATTAGGAAAAGTACTTTCCTATAATAACCTTGATTACACTATTGTTGGTATTTTAAAAGTTGACTATGGGACAGCATCTCCATCGGAGATAGAAGATCTTAAAGAGAGCCCTTGGGATAACAATAATGGGATAATGCTCCCTTATACCAATGTTATTAATGTAAATGAGTGGAACACTATAGACCAGATGACATTTGGTGTTTCTAGTAATAAGGATTTAAAGAAAGGTGTAAAAGAGATCTCAACATATCTTAAGAGAGATTTTCCAAATAATGAAGTGTATATAGAGAGTAGTCTAGATTGGAGTGGTAATGATGAGGAAACTTTCATAAAAGTTCTCTATGTTATTGGTTTAATTGCTTTTATATGTCTAATTATTGCGACCTTAAATAATCTAAATCTAATGTTAGCCAGGGTTTTAAGGCAAAAAAAAGGCCTAGGAATATCTATATCCCTTGGTGCAACAAAGAGAGATATTTTTACTAGTGTTTTTATAGAATCCGCTCTATTAGGTGTTCTTGGCGGTATCTTAGGTATATTGTTATCCATAATTTTTGGAGCAGTTATAGGAAACATTATATCTTCTTTTGATACATGGGCCAGTATGGATCTCTCTATTGTGTCAATTTTTGCATCATTGATTCTATCATTAATATTGACAATTATATTTTCGATATATCCTGGAATCGAAGCAACAAGGATTTCACCATCCATGGTTTTAAGAGAAGAGTAGGAGGATTTTATGGGCATATTATTAAAACAAATTATTAGTAGGTTACTTCTTAATCCTGTAAAGTCAGTATTAACAATACTAAGCATATCCCTAGGTGTTATGATAATCTCCTTAGTTCTGAATATGAACTTCAAATTAGATGATATCCTTCGAGATGAAGAGGATGTAACTGTTTTTTATGCAAGGAACGAAGTAGAAAACCATGAGTATGATGAGTCAAATATGTTATTAGGCTCTTTTGATGTTATTACTAAACTTAAAAACAGTATAGAAAATGTAGAGGATATCATTCCAATTATTCCATATGGAGATAATCTTTTTTTTTATAATAAGGAGAAATATAGGATAAATAGTGCGTTTCAAACTACTTCTGGATATACACTATATAACAACATAAAACTGATAAAAGGAGATAATATTTCAGACTTCTCAGAAACAAGAGAGTGTATTATCTCTATGGAAGTATATGAATCACTATTAGCAGATAAAAGTATAAAAGATGAAATAATATCACTTAAATATATTGATGAGTTTGAAGATGGAACAACTTCGACTAGTTTTGAGGATATTAAAATAGTTGGAGTCTTTGAAGATAGTACTCCCTTAGAAAAAGAGAGGTATAGCTTCCCAGATATTATTTATTCTATTCCTAGGTTTGAAGAGGGTTTATACAATACTTCAACAATTTTATTAAAAGTATCTCCATTAACTGAGAATCCTAAAGTTAAAATTTTAGAGGGAATAAAAAGTATAGATGGTAGTTTAAAGGATATAAAAGTTTGGAGTGGATCTCCAAGAAATAGTGATGAAAATCAGTGGTATAAGAGTATTGTATTATTGATTAAGATTGTATTTACTATTTTTGGAATAATATCCCTTCTTATAAGTTCATTTGGTGTTTTTAGTATGATAACAGTTTCGATTTTAGACAGAAATAAAGAGATAGGTTTAAAAAGAGCTCTTGGTGGAGCTAAAACAGATATTATTATACAGTTTTTATTAGAAGCAGTTGTTATTATAGTTTTAGGCTCAATAATTGGTATTTTGTTAGCAATGTTATTTTCCCCTCTTTTTATTATGAATGTTGTCCCATCTATAACTGGGGGTGCCATTGATATGTTAGTTGGAGTTAATCTTTCCCTGCAACCAAAAGCCGCTTTTGTCGCATTTTTATTCTCCTTGGTTTCTGGTGGGTTATTTGGACTTTTCCCTTCCCTGTCTTCTGCGAAAAGTAATCCTATAGACGCCATAAGGGAGAATTAATGAAAAAACTACTGTTTATTACTTTTATACTTCTTACAATATCTCTGTCATCAAATGAGTTAGACTTTAATAGCTTATTTGATTTGGCTAAGGAAAATTCCAAAAGCTTAAAACAGCTAAGTAATGAGTTAAGGGTTAGCGAGATTTCAAAGAATAGAACTGAATTTCCTGACTATATAGATTTTGGTTTAAGTGTTCGTCCAATGTTAACCTTCGATAGTCATGGAGATTGGGGCATATCGAAGGGAGAGATCACTCTTGATTTTAACCCTCTACATGATCTTACCACGTCAATAAGTCATGAGTTTGATGGTGGTACATCTCTATCCTTTTTATATACTCTATTCCAGTCAGATAAGGATCGTTTAATTGTAAGAAATACATACGACTTAAAAAAACTATATATACAAGAGGAAATTAAGAGTTTTAGAATTAATCTACAAACCCAGTATTCTAATATTTGCTATTTAAGATCCATGCTAAAAATAACTAATTTAGAGATAGACCTATATAAAAGAGAGCTAGTTATTTATGAAAATAGAGTGAAATCAGGTCTAGAGTCTCAGTTTAGTTTCGATCAAGCTAAAGAGACACTACTTGATAAAGAGTTCTCTATGATAAATTCAGAAATAGAACTTTTAGAGTTGGAGTCAAGACTATCAACTCTTGTAGGTATAGATATCTCTGAAGTAGAGTTTAAGCCATTAGAACTTCCTGGTATAGATGAAATATCAACTCCAAATAGGGATGAAATATTGGCATTATATAGGGATTCCTTTAGGTTTAACTCTTTAAAAGAGGTTGTTAGAATAAGAGAAAAAGAGTTGAAGGATGAGTATGCTAACTATTTTCCAAAGATCTCAATAGGGTCTGCTTTGTATACTGATGATTTTAGTCAAGTAAGTGGCTCCATTCTTCTTAATTTAAATCTATCAACTATATTTAATAAAAAAGAGAGTATTGAGTCTATTAAGATCGGAGTAGAGGAAGCCAAGGCGAGTTTAGAAGATGATATAAAAGAATTTTCCGATGAAATAGATTATCAATTCAAGAGAGCAGAATTGATTTTAAAAAAAATTGACCTACTAAATTTTACCCTTGATAAAGCTAATAAGGAGCTTGAGCTTATTGAGTATAAATTAAATTTAGGAGAGGTGCTTCCTGAAAGTTTAGATAGGCAGCAAGTTCTTATAGATAGCTTGAAACTACAATTAAGACATGAGATTGAGGTATATATTTTAGAAATACATTCTTTAGTAAGAATCTAGATTATAATGTACAATTAAAATGTGAAAATTATAAAAATTGGAATTTTACTCCTAATTCAGGGAAAAATGCAGCTAAGTACTTTCTTAGTAATAAACTTCCTCAAGCCATAATCTGTTTAAATGATGATATGGCAATAGGAGCCATTGAAGTATTTAAAAGTAGTGGCTTAGTAATTCCTGGGGATATAGCTGTTACAGGTTTTGATGGTAGCAACTTGTCTAACTATCTTTTTCCATCTTTAACCACAATAGAGCAACCCCTTGAGAGTATTACAGTAAATGGTTTAGAGAAACTTCTCTCAATAATTAATGGTTTTAAAGTGGAGGAGAAGTTAAGTAATGACTGTACTTTTATAACTAGACAATCCTGTGGTTGTTTATCTCCACAGAGGCACAATTTTAGGAATAGATCCTTTTCTCAAAATAGTATAGAGGACCATTATCATTACCTTAATTCAATTATTGAGGGTGAAGAGGATAAAAGTTCCCTCCATAACATGTTTATTGAACAACTTAATAAGGAGCGTATTAAAAAAGAGTTATTAAAGGATATCTACTTCATAGATTGCTTAGCTTCAAGACAGATAGAGTATAATAAATCCCATAACTATTTAGTTGACCAGTGGAAGTTAAGAACTATAAGTAACAAAATATCTGGTAGAATCTATTTTAGGGATATTTTAAATGAGATTTTAGACTCTTTAGCCCAATTGGATATTAATTATTTTAAACTTTACCTAATCCAAGAGGAAGTAATATATAATAATACACTAAATCTTGAAGATTTTACTATAAACTTGCATCTACACTACCAAGATGGAAGTAAAGTAATAAATAGTGTCGAGGGAATAAAAAAAGGGACATCAGACCTATTTAAATCTGATGATTCGGTTTTGGTTTCCACATTAAACTGGAACAATATTATTCTTGGTTTTTTTGAAATATGTTTTATTGATATGGCTGAGAATACCTATGATATTTTGGGAGATGTAATTAGTAACTCTATCTACACATCAAAAATTCATTTACAAATGCAGGATAGTCAAAGAAAGTTAGAGATGAGTCTAGCTGAAACCAGATGTTTAAATGAGAAATTAAAAACTCTCTCAATTAGGGATGAAATGACAGGACTCTTAAATCGCCGGGGTTTTTTTGAACTCTCCGAGACACTTCTAGAAGAAGCAAAAGATAATAGTTTATATCAGATCTTCTTTATTGATATGGATGGCCTTAAGAGTATAAACGATAACTATGGTCACGATTTTGGGGATACCGCTATTATTGAACTAGCAAATACTCTTAAAAAGTGTTTTAGATCCAATGATGTTGTGGCAAGACTAGGTGGGGATGAGTTTACTGTATTAATTAAAAGTGATGAT
This sequence comes from Thiospirochaeta perfilievii, assembly GCF_008329945.1. Lineage (NCBI taxonomy): Bacteria > Pseudomonadati > Spirochaetota > Spirochaetia > Spirochaetales > Spirochaetaceae > Thiospirochaeta > Thiospirochaeta perfilievii. Next base: position 2,265,089 of record NZ_CP035807.1, read on the forward strand.
AACTACGATTTTGATCATTTTAAAGAGCGGTTAAAACTAGAGCTTAATAAGTTAAATATAACAAGAAAATATAGATTTAAAATATCTGCAAGTATTGGAACAACATCATTTAATAAATCATCAAAGAGTGACCTCTATAAACTTTTGAAAGAGGCTGATAATGAACTGTATAGAGTTAAGAAAGATAAGTTTAGGGAACCTTAGAATAGTCGAGGATAGTATTTCTAACTATGGAATTCTACATCTATAATACCATCTTTTACTGCTATATATACAAAGTTGCTACTGCTTTTAATATCTATATCTGGGAGCTTACCTAGTTTTTTATTCCCAATTTTTGAGAAAAAGTAATACTGCTTTTGATCCACTCTTTCAGTATAAAACCCTCTCCACTTCTCATTTTCTAAAAAGTGAGGTTTTATATACTCTCCTCCTCCTGTCTGAATTAGAGTTAAAAAGTGATTCATCTTGTAGTTATTCTCTATATGCAGCCCAAGGTTAACCATCTTTCTTCTGGTTTTTCGATCTGGATCCTGCTTATTTAGTATGGCACTTATGACTTTTGTCTCAGTTGTTATATGATAATCATGCTCTATTATCGATGTAAGCCTAAAGTTCTGGTCCATTGAGCTAAAGTATCCATTATTAAAGGATAGATGCTCCTCTGAATGGATTTGCCATGTTATTGTTTTAGAGGACTCACTTAATAGTTCATCAAAAATCAGTAGTGAGTTGGCTCCAGTATAAAAAAAATGCCTTTTAAAGTGGGTTACACCTAAACTTCTATCGTAAACATTTTTTAAATTAGCACAAAAATAGGTAAACTTATCTTCTATTTTAATCTTTTCAATAAAAGCGTGTTGATCCTTCTCTATCTTTTTAAAGATGTTGTGTCTTCCCTCGTTATTATACCCCTTCCCATCAAAAAGGATCATATTATGATCAGAGGCCTTAACTTCTCTATTGTAGCCATCATCAATTATGTAGTTGTTTGCCCCTTTCCATAAAATAGGAGAGCCATCATCTGGGTGTTGGTGACAGAGGCTTCTTCTAGTAAAACCTTCTATTTTTTGCAGGCCCCAGGACTTTTCCCACTGCCTTTTACCTCCTGGAAATCCCGCTTTAACAGAAAAGGCAAAGGCATCAGGCCCCCAACCGGATCTACAGGATAGTAGTCCTAAGTCTGGGAAAAACCGGGTTGTAGGCATGTTTTTAGGGTTTCTTTTTTTTATCTCGGGGTTGTACCATAACATTTCAAGAAATGCCTCAGGTAAAATCCCTGGTTGAACACTACTCTCAAAAGCCTCTTTATAGAGGAGGTTGTTTAGTACATGTTCTCCCATCCATTGGGCTTCAGTTATGTTGTATTCTGATGCTAATTTAAAATAAACAGCAGAAGAGTGACCACTTCTTGTATCATGACAATCTCCAAAGTTGTAGTTTTTCTCAAAAATAGGAGAGCACTGATAGAGTCTATAATAGAAGGTGTTTCTAAGGAACTTAGAGTTTTTGAATATATCAATACCCTCTTCTAATTTTACAAGTTCAGCATACTGTAGTAACCAGATAATTCCATATCGCCAATATACAACACCCTCATAGTCACTTCCATCATCTGGAAGAAGAGAGAATATCTTTTTAAAATTCTCCTCAGCCCCTTTAAGCCAAACCCTGGAATCTATTGGGTAGTCATCCATTAATGCGTAGGCAGCAGTTGCTAGACCTGTGAAATTTAACCAGTTGTGATTTTGCCAATACCGTACAGGCCATCCTGTTTTACTATGTTTCTCTTTATAGGTCCACTTTTTATTAGCCTGAATATATACCCTTTTTTTATAATACTCCCTCTCTGTCTCTGTTAAGAATTCATTAAACCAGTTGTAACTTAAAGAGAGTCCAAAAAGAACCCAAGAAGAGTTTATATCTGCATGTACTAAATTTGTATGTCCCCAATGGTCGTAGGAGAGGGCAGTAAATATCCACCTTTTTGCTTCATCTATCCATCTTGGATCATGACTTAACAGGGAGAGTAGGGATAAATTAGCAGCAGCCATTCCCATATAGGATGAACTACCCTTTGGGTGTTTATCTGATAAAATAACATCCTCATATCTTTTACACTGCTCTAAGAGTCTAATATATAAAGGGTTATGTTTTTTTACTTTTAGTTTTAAGGAGTCTAGGTCCTTAATAAATAGATATGTTTTAGCCATTATTTCTCATATTATATTAAAAGAAACAACTCCAGGTAACACCTGGAGCTGAGTTTTAGGAAAACATTTGTATAATATATCAATTAATTATCTTTGAACCCTTCCTGATCCGTCACCCTTTAGTAAGTTAAGAACTTCATTCTCTGTTACTAATGCAACATCACCTGGAATAGAATGTTTTAAACAAGAAGTTGCTACTGCAAAATTTAAAGCCTTGTTATCATCCGTTTCAAAGGTAGTTAAACCATAAATAAGACCTGCAGCAAAGGAGTCCCCTCCACCTACACGGTCGATTATATTTTTAATCTCATACTTTGTAGAGATATAAAAATTCTCTCTATTATTAATAATTGCTGACCATGAATTATGATCCGCTGAGTGACTCTCCCTCATTGTAATTGCAATTTTTTTCATATTTGGAAACTGCTTTAATACTAAGTTGGATATCTCTTTATATCTATCTGTCCCAAGGTCTGCCTTTGTTACATCTGCTTCAGACTCTATGCCTAGACACTTTTGACAATCCTCTTCATTAGCAATTGCAATGTCCACATATTTAACTAACTCATTCATTACTTCAGGGGCCGTTTTTCCGTAGTTCCAAAGCTTTTTCCTATAATTTAAGTCGCAGGAGACTGTTACTCCCCTTTTTTTTGCCTCTTTAACAGCTTCTAGGGATAGTTCTGAACTTAGAGCAGATATTGCCGGTGTAATCCCTGTTATATGAAACCATGTAGCATCTTTAAAAACAACATCCCAGTCAAAGTCCGATGGTTTAGCCTCACTTATAGAGGAATTAGCCCTATCATAAACTACTGCAGAGGGTCTCTGGTTTGCACCTGTTTCTAAGTAGTAGGTCCCAACTCGATCTCCCTGTCTTAATATTCTAGACGTATCAACACCTCTAGCTCTTAGTGCCGTAATCGCTCCATCCCCAATTGGGTTTGAAGGTAGGGCGCTAACAAAAGCAGTACTCTTTCCTAATAAAGATAGGGCGGCAGCAACATTAGACTCGCCACCCCCAAAGGTTGCCTCTAACATAGGACTTTGAAAAAATCTCTCATTTCCTGGTGATTTAAATCTTAGCATTATCTCACCCATTGTAACTATTGTTCCCATTATTTTCTCCACTCTTTAATTAATTCTACTGCGTCTTTGCATAATTTCTCTATCATTTCAAACTTACCGTCTCGAATAAGGTCTGACTTAACCATCCAAGACCCTCCACAAGCTACAATATATGGAGACTCAAGGTAGGACATTACATTGTTAAGGGAAACACCCCCAGTGGCCATAAATTTAACTCTTCCGTAGGGTGCTCCCATAGCATTAACCATTTTTACTCCGCCAGAGGCTTCTGCCGGAAAGAATTTTAAAACATCTAACCCTCTCTCTAAGGCAGCTTCAACTCCTGTAGGGTTGTTAACACCTGGATATATTGGAATATTGTTTTCTATACAGTAATCAACAACTGTTGGGTTAAAGCCTGGGCTAACAACAAATTTCGAACCTGAATCAACGGCAGCTTTTGCTTGATCTATTGTTAAAACAGTTCCAGCACCTGTTAATATTTGTGGGTATTTCTTACTAATAATTGATATTGCCTCTTCAGCTGCAGCTGTTCTAAATGTTATCTCTGCAGCTAATAACCCTGAATTTACAAGAGCTTTTGCCAGTGGTTCTACATCTTTTACGTTATCAATTGCAATTACCGGTATTATGGCAATTTTTTCAATCTCTTTAGCTATTTCATAGTATTCTTTAGTCAAACTGTACTTCCTTCTATTTTATTTATTATAATATCCCATGGATAGGGAGATCTCTTCTGCACATTTTAGTAATATAGGTAAATATCTCTCTTTCTTCTCATTATAGTCTCCAAAAAATGGGATACTTAATGCTCCTATAACCTGACCTGTTGAGTTGTAAATTGGAGCTGCAACTGCATAAATACCAACTGACTCCTCTTGATTATCTGTGGCGTAGCCTAAAGTTTTTATTTCAGAAATAGCCTCATCTAATCTGTTCATATCAACAATGGTATTTTTTGTATATTTAACCATCGAAACATTTGGTAGAATGGTGTTGTAATACTCCTTTCCTTCATCTGTTAGGCTTAGTAATAACTTTCCCGCTGCTCCAATGTATGGTGGATAAACAGTTCCCGAATCCAGGGTTATCCTTATGGCTTTTTTACTCTCAATACTTACAAGGGGGTAAATTATGTTTCCCCTCATAATACTTAGTTTTACCATCTCGTTTAGGGAGTTGCAGAGTCTCTCCATAATTGGGGTTGCAATAGTATTAAGATTTAGTCTCTTGTTTACTATATTCCCCAGTGTTAACAGTTTTGCCCCTAAAGTATATAAACCAGCTTTGTTTTCCTGCTCTAAATAGCCCATACCGTGGAGGGTGTTTATTAGCCTGGATACCGTCGCTTTTGGAAGATCAAGGAGAGAACTTATAGTCGACTGGCTTAAACCTTTAGGCTCTAAAGCAAGAAGATCAAAGATTTGGTTCATCTTATTTATCGCAGGGACATCCCCGTTTTTTTCAATCATGTTTAATTAATAAACCTACTTTATTTATCTGTCAACATGTTTCATATATTAAACTATGTTTCATGTGTGAAATTAGGGGTTTTTTATCTAATTTTACCTAAAAATAACAATTTTCCAAGGGAAAAATTAATTTTCCAGCTTGCTTATTTGTCCTATTTCTATCATGCTACACCTTGTATATTTTAAAAATATAGAAGTAAAGGAGCATAAAATGGCTGAAGGTACAGGATTAAATAAGAAGGTAACTTTAAAGAGTGAACTAGCTTCATTTCTTGGTGAAAAAGAGTTACCACGAACAGAGATCACAAAAAAATTATGGGACTATATTAAAGCTAATGGTCTTCAAACAAAAACTGAAAATGGTGCACCAGAGAACGCTGGTAAATATATTGTAGCAGATGCTAAGTTATTACCAATTTTCAAGAATACTAATTCTACAAGCAAGTCTGGAAAATTAACTGACTTAACAAATTTAAGTGAAGGTCAAACTGTAAACATGATGCAGATGGCTGCAATTGTTAGTGCAAATATAGAGAAGTAATTTTTTTAATTATTGTAAATAGTCCTCAATTGAGGACTATTTCTTTTTATAAGTTTTCAAATATATTACCTAGACCACCTAAGACTGATCCTTCACCCTTAGATGTCCCAGCTGCCCTTGGTGCATGTTTAATAATTCTATTAGCCATTCTAGAAAAAGGTAGACTCTGTAAATATACAGTTCCATGACCTTTAAGAGTGGCAAGGAATAATCCCTCTCCCCCAAAAACCATAGATTTTAGATTTCCAGCCTGTTGGATGTCATAGTCTATTCCAGATGTGAAACCAACAATACACCCTGTATCAACCTTTAAAGTCTCCCCATTTAGCTCTTTTTTTACAATAGTACCACCAGCGTGGATAAATGCCATGCCGTCACCTGTTAGGGTTTGTAGAATAAAACCTTCCCCACCAAAAAAACCTGCTCCAAGTTTTTTATTAAAAGCTATATCAACCTTGGTTCCCATAGCAGCACATAAAAACGCATCTTTCTGACAAGTTATTCTGCCCCCAATTTTTGATAAATCCAAGGGAATAATTTTTCCTGGGTAAGGGGCTGCAAAAGCGACTCTTTTTTTCCCAACACCTCTATTGGTAAAGTGAGTTAAAAATATTGTCTCTCCACTAATTGCCCTTTTCCCTGCATTTAGTAACTTATCAAATAGGCCCTTCTCTGGTTCAGACCCATCACCCATTTTGGCTTCATATTCTATACCGTCATCCATCCAGTTCATTGCCCCTGCTTCTGCAATAACAACCTCACTTGGGTCTAGTTCAACCTCAACAACCTGCATATCATCGCCATATATTTCGTAATCTACCTCATGACTTCTCAAAACAACTCCTTTTGTAATACTTTTTTATGAAAATAAGTATATCCTAGAGTTATAAATAATCATACTTTTTTTATGTTACAGGAAGCTTTATTACTATTTTTGTACCTTTGTCTATTTCAGATTCAGCATAAATTGAACCCCTATGCAACCTTATTATCTCTCTACTTATGGCAAGGCCTAGTCCACTCCCACCCTTGTTTCTGTTTCTGGATCTATCAGTTCTATAAAATCTTTCAAATATTTTTTCCAGTTCATCTTTAGCTATACCACAACCGTTATCTTCAATTATTATAGATACTTCCCTGTTTTTTAAATGGGATGATATTTTAATTTCACCCCCTATAGGAGTATGCCTGTAGGCGTTGGCTAATACATTTGTAACTACTTGCTTTAGTTTTTGCCAATCACCATCTATAAGTGGAATATTTTTATTAATCTCAGTTTTTAAAGCAACTTCTTGGGAATCACCCGCTTTAAATGTTTCAGATGTATTCTTAATTAGTTTATTAATATCTAATTTTTCAATGTTTAATTTCATAGATCCTGATTCTGCACTAGAAAGCTCTTGTAACTCTTGAATCAGTTTTGTTAAAACCTTAGTTTCATTATATATACTCTCTATATGTTTTTTATCAGGCTTATATACCCCATCAATTATCATCTCTAAATGTCCCTGAATTAGGGTCGTGGGTGTTCTTAATTCATGGGCAGAGTCCGCAATTATCTGTTTTCTCCATGAATCACTATCCTCTATAGACTTAGCCATGTTATTAAAGGCCACCCCTAACATGGATATCTCATCATTTCCATTAACATCTACTCTTGTTGTATAATCTCCACTGCCTATTTTCTTTGATGCAGAGGATAATTTAGAAATGGGTTTTGTAAGCTTGTATGAAAATAAGTATGAGATAATTATTGAGATTATTAAAATAAATAGGGTAACAATTATTATAATATTGGTAATCCTTCCAAGAAAGTACTCCTCTTCTAGGGTTAGTTTCTCTACCAACATTGATCCTGAGAAGATGTAACCTATTACCTTATTTTCAATGTTAATATTTACACCTAGTTTTAGTTGCTCTTTAGAAACTCTTTTTATATCTATATTAAGTGTATTTAATACAATTTTTCCATGCTGATCAGTAATCATTATAGGTGGAGTTGGAGCTCTTCCCCTTCCATCCATCATATCTCCCATTCTTCCCCTAGGAATTTGTATAATACTTTCAATGCCCTCCCAGCTGTTATTCATCTCATAATATGCTTTTATATAAGGGACTAATCTATTTGAGTAAGTAATATCATTTTTATGGGCAAACTCTTTATAACCTGTTCTTGTTGAGTAATTTATAATTGAAACCATAATAATTGAGCTTAAAATAATTATTACAGAGAATAATAAAACAAACTTTGATCTTAATTTAAACACTGTCCTCTTCCTCTGCAAATTTGTACCCTACACCCCAAACAGTTTCGATAAATTTAGGCTTTGAAGGCTCCCTCTCTATTACTTTACGTATATTTTTTATATGAACATCTATAGTTCTTTCATATCCTTCAAAAACATCCTCTTGAAATGAGTTTAATATCTGAATTCTAGTAAAAACCCTTCCTGGGCTTAACATTAAGTTTTTCAATATTGTGAATTGAACAGAGGTTAGGCTAAGCTTTTCACTCTTTCTATATACAGTCATTTTTTCTGTGTCAATTTTTAAATCTTTTATTTTTATTATTGGATCAATTTTTACTTCTTCCTCTTCAACTTTAGAGAATGAGACCCTTCTTAAAAGAGCCCTCACTCTTGCTGCTAACTCTTTTAGACTAAATGGTTTAGTTATGTAGTCATCAGCCCCCATTTCAAGGCCTAGGAGTTTATCCCCTTCTTCAGCCTTAGCTGTTAACATAATAATGGGAACATTAGATCTCTCTCTTATTCTTCTTGTACTATCTATCCCATCAATACCGGGCATCATGACATCCATTATAATTAGATCTGGTTGTTCTTTTACAAAGATCGAAACAGCGTCTACCCCATCTTTAGCAGGGATTGTAAGAAACCCCACCGCCTCAAGATAGTCACATATCATTTTTCTTATCTTCTCTTCGTCATCTACAACTAAAATCTTTTTACTCATGTCCATCATAATACCCCTGTTTCTTAATTTCTGAAACCTTGGCCTCTAGGTTCTTTTTGCCCCATTCCAAAACCCATCATTCCTGTTCTTTCATCATGATCAATCTCAGTACTCTTTCCATCAATAGTAATTTTTGTAACTACAAACATTTTTTCTGACTGGTCCCAAACCATTGGTGAGTTCCACTCTGCACCCTCTATTGTAACCTTCATTCCATCTTTTACATTAAGAGCTATTAGTTGATCCCATGGAGCCATAATTGTATATGTTGTTTTACCACTTACAAGCTTTGCAGGTTCCCCGTTTACTAGTTCTAATTTCCCCTCTAGAGTAACTATTGTCGCATCATCTAATAGTTCAATCATTCTACCGCCACGGTCATCCCTCATTCTTCCGTAATTACTCTCTTGGTTGTTATTTCTGTTGTAGTTATTACGAGTATCATTATCTCGTCCTCTTGTTCCTGCAAAAACCATAGTTCCTGTACTTACTAATACTAATAATACTGCTATTCCTTTTTTCATGTTAAATCTCCTTAACCTTTGATCTGATTAAAATCTAAACCTTAAATGTGAAGGAGATATGAACAGAGTCTGTTTCTTTTAGAATTTTGCTATAACCCATCTATTTATATCTTTAAAACCAAGACTTTTATAAAGTTTTCCAGCATCTGGATTGTTGTAAAATAGTAAAACAGATTTGTCCTCTTTTATCATCTCTAGGCACAGCCTTCCAACACACTCCTTTGCAAAACCTTTTTTTCTAAAATCAGGGGCGGTGGCAACACCAATTATCATTCCATTTAAACTATTCTCCGCGGTTAACCCAGCTGTAGAGACTACTCCTTTATCATTTTCAATAAAGTATATTCTTCCTGTATTTGTTATAACCTCTTGACCAAATGATTCACGACTAGATTCATCTAGGGAGAACTCTTCTATAGAGGATTCGAAGTCAAAAAGTTTTTCTAAGTCATCCTTGGTTGCTCTTTTAGGCTCTTCTTTAGGAGAGAATCCTGTAAAAGAAGTTTTATTTAGTTCAGCTAAGTAGAGCCGTTTAATATCAGATAAGGGTTTTAATCTATTTAAATCATCAATAACACTTTCCAAACCAGATATCCCCAATGCATTTTTATTAAGTTTTACTGTATCTAATATCTCTGGGTAATCTTTTTTATCCGTAGAGTGAACTACGTAATAATTGTAGTATCTTAGTAGTATAGAAGTTATTAAATTATCATTTTTTATATACCAGACATCCATAAAGTCTGAATCAAGACTAAAATTTTCTATATCACCATATAAAAAACAGTTCTCAGAGGCGCTATCTTGTAGAAAATCTAGAAGTTCTTTTTTGTGATTTTTACTGCATTTTTCCATATAAACATCCTTTTTTTAAATAAGTTTATATTTTTTTGAATTAATATAAAAGAAATCACTATATAATTTAATTAAAGGAGATGTTTAATGACAGAGAATGACTTAAAAATTGAGCTAATGTGTTATAAGGAGTATGTAAATCCAGATTGTGATATTGATAATATGACAAAGGATGAGTTAGAAGAGTTTTACAATCTTTATGTTAAATCAGAATCCTATATGGCTGAAGTAAACACTGCTTCTTCTCTTAATAATAAATCGGCAAAAGTTTTAAAAGAGCAGGATGTTGAGATACCTCAAAAAAGAGAGGGTGCAATATATAAATACTAGTATTACAATAGATAAAATGAAGAGAGATAAGCTTAGTATCTATATATTACTATTTGGAGCATCATTAGTTGTTCATCTATTTGTATTTTTTGATTATAAGTTTCTGCTTGAGAGTTGGAGCCAACCTAAAAACTGGCATCTTCAGAGTTATATATTAATATTAGTCTCATTTTTAATATCAGCATTATTGATTTTTACTAAAAAATTGAGACTTCTTCTATTAAATATTAAATTCGCTACTCTAGTTTTAATTGGGTATCCCCTAGGGGAGTATTTAAATATAGAGACCATTTTACTAGCTTCAATTATTTTAGAAGCGGTCTATTATATTCCTAAGTTGTATGGAGGTTTTTTATCTATTCTATTTATACTAATTACCTTTTTAAATCAAAAACCGGTTACAACCTGGGGAGTTTCGCTTAATAAGCCTGATACCCACCAACTGCTGTTTTTTATTTTTACCTCTCTATTAATATTATCCATTGCAATATTTCTAAAGACAATTTTTAAAAAGTTTGAAGATAGTAGTTTTAATGTAAACCGACTAGATAATGCGGTAAAAGAGTTGACAGATATTAATCTTGACTTTCAAAACTATGCAGCAGCAGTTGAGCATGAGGCTATTGAGAAGGAGAGAAAGAGAATATCCAGGGAGATGCATGATATAATAGGTTATACCCTAACTAACCAATTAATGATTATTCAAGCAGTATTAAGTTTGGGAGAGGATCTCTCCCCTGAGATTAAAAAATTACTTCTTCAATCCCAGCAGCAAACTAATGATGGAATGGCCCAAGCCAGAAATGCACTTTATAAACTTAGAGAGTTCTCCCCTGATAGTGAGGTCGGGATTAAGTTAATCTATAAGCTTGTAAGAACCTTTGAGCAGATAACGGGGATAGATATAAAAATTGATTTCTCCAATACTCCTGATACCTTTGGAAGAGTTATCGATATGGTTATTTATAGACTTACACAGGAGAGTTTAACTAACGCATTTAGACACGGGAAAGCTACAAAAATATCAATCATAATGGCACTAAGGAATGAGGAAATTTTAATTAGTATTTGGGATAATGGTAAGGGGGCTAGTAAAATAAATGAAGGTATTGGGCTTAAGGGTATGAGGGAGAGGCTTAGTTCTATAAATGGAACCTTTCAAACAATGACATTAAATAGTGGGTTTACTATTAGAGCTAGAATTCCCTATTCTATAAAACAGATGGAGTAATAAATGAATATTTTATTGGTTGATGATCAACTACTATTTTTGGAAAGTTTAAAAATTGTCTTAGAGAATTTAGATAAAACCTTTAAGGTGGTTGGGCTTGCAGGAAATGGTGAAGAGGCTGTTAAATTAGTTCAAGAACTAAGTGTTGATCTAATTTTAATGGATGTAAGAATGCCTGTAATGGATGGTGTTGCAGCTACTAAGATTATTAAAGAGAAGTTTCCAAAGATTAATATAATCATGTTAACCACATTTGAAGATGATGAGTATGTAAAGGATGCTTTGCATAATGGGGCGGATGGTTATATGCTCAAAAATATTCCTCCTGAGATGTTAGTCTCATCAATTCAGGCAGTTAAAGATGGGGCTGTTTTAATCTCTCCCTCTGTGGCAGGCCACTTAATTGACAGTATGTATGTGAATAATAAAAAAGCAGCATCAAATTTAAAAAGAGATATTCCTGATTGGTACAACCTTCTTAATTCAAGGGAAAAAAATATAATAAAACTACTAATAAAGGGAAGGAGTAATAGTGAAATAGCAGAAGAGATCTTTGTTGGCTCCCAAACTATTAGAAACTATATAAGTGTTATCTACTCTAAATTAGATGTAGGAAATAGAACCGAGGCAATAAGAAAAGCCCAACAGATAGACTCTTTTTTTACGATTAGTTACAATGTGATTTATAAAAGTACATTTTAGAGTACATTTATAACTTCAATTATGGTCCCCCGTAACCTACAATTTAATTAAATTATTAAAAAAGGGGATTAAAATGAAAAGAACACTTTGTCTATTTATTGTTTTTGTTTTAGCTGTAAGTGGTATTATGGCAAATGGAAATGGTGAAGCTAAAGTCGAAAATGCTAGTAACAGTGTAGAACTTATTATGGGGTCTTGGAGAACTGATGATACAGCTCAGATGAAAGCTGTATTAGGTGAGTTTACAAAACAACATCCAAATATTAAGGTTGTTTTCCAACCTACTATACCTGCAGAGTATAATACTACTTTAAGAATGCAGTTAGAGGGGGGATTGGTCCTGACGTTATGTATGCAAGATCCTTTGCTACAGGAAATCAATTATATCAAGATGGCTTTTTTGCAGACGTTTCTTCTGTAGAAGGTTATGCTACAAACTACAGTGGTAGTAATAAAGCTCCATGGTTAGCAACTGATGGTAAGGCTTTTGGTATTCCTTTTGCCGCTGTATCCCACGGAATTTATTACAATAAAGAGATTTTTAAAGAGTTAGGACTTACTAAACCTAAAGATTGGGATGAATTTTTAGATTATTGCCAAAAAATTAAAGATGCAGGGTACATTCCTTTAGCAAACAGTTTAGGTGATGAGTGGGATATTACAGAAGTAGTTTTTATGAACATTGCTCCTAACTTTATAGGTGGAATGGAGGGACGATTAGCCTATGATAAAAAAGAGAAAGCTTTTAATGGTCCTGAAGTAGTAGCTCTATTTGAGGCTATGAAGTCTTTAGCTCCATATCTTCCTGGTGGATTTGAAGCTCTTGGATATAATGATAGTAATGCCCTATTTGCAACAGGTCAGGCTGCAATGTATTTTGATGGTTCTTGGTCTATTAGTACTTTTGATGATGTAGACTTCGAGTGGGGTATTCTTCCTCCTCCTGCTCCAAAGGGTGCAGAAAAAGAGTATATAACATTCCATGCTGATGCTGGTATGGCTATGAATAGTAAAACAAAACATCCTAATGAAGTAAAAACTCTATTAGCTTGGTTTGGTTCTAAAGATGGTGCCGCAGCCCTAGCTAAATACCTTCCTACAGGGTTTTTCCCAATGTCAGAAAACTCGGTTGTTATAGAGGATGTTCATGCAAATGAGTTTTTAAGCCTTAATAACGGTAGAGGAACAGATGTTAGATGGGCATGGCCTAAATTATTAGGTGGTGAGCCAAGTGGTTATACTTTAATGCAGGAAGGCTCAATAGCTGTAATAAATGGGGATAAAACTCCTAAAGAAGCAGCAGATGATTTTAAATCAGGTCTTGCAGAGTGGTATCCACCAGCACAATAGAATAAAAAATACGGTGGGTTCTCCCACCGTAATAAATAAAGGAGTGAATGGTGGATAATCTTATAAGAAGCAGAAACAGTACATTTTTTAGTAAACGTGGTTTTAAATGGTTTTTATACCTACTTCCAGCCTTAGTTTTTTATACAGGATTTATGGCATATCCAATTCTAAACTCAATCAAATTAAGTTTTTTTTCAGAAACAGTACAAAGTGGTCAAGACTTTGTTGGTTTTAATAACTATATAAAACTTTTTACCCACCCGGGAACTTCAGAGAGGTATTGGTCTGCATTTAGAAATACATGGTTATTCTTTGGAGTACACATGGTTGTTCAAAATGTGCTAGGTATTATTTTTGCAAACTTTCTATCTGATAAACTACTAAGAGGAAGTGGCTTTTTTAGGACAATTATTTTCCTACCTGCTACGCTTTCAATTCTGGTTACAGGTTATATATGGAAACTAATTTTAAATCCACAATGGGGTGCAGTTAACCTACTTTTAAAAAATATTGGGTTTGAGGATTTTTCAATTGCATGGTTAGGTGAACCTAAAATTGCTCTAATTGTAATTAGTCTTGTGTCGTCGTGGCAGTGGGTTGGAATGCCAACTATGATGTTTTTAGCTGGTTTAAATAATATTCCAGAGGATTTATACGAAGCTGCAGAGATATCCGGAGCTACAGATTGGCAGGTTTTTTGGTTCATAAAGTTGCCTCTTTTGAAACCTGTTATAGGAATTATAACAATATTAACCTTTGTAAATAACTTTAACGCTTTTGACGTTGTTTTCTCTATGGCCAATGTTAATGGAGCTCCAGCATATTCTACAGATATTTTAGGAACTTTTTTCTACAGAGTTGGTATTGCAGGTCAGCACCCTGTGGGTATCCCTGATAAGGGGTTAGGAGCAGCAGTTGCTACAATTACATTTATTCTGTTATCTATTGGTGTTGCACTAATAATGAGGGCTACTGGTTCAAATAGAGGGGGATCAAATGATTAAAAAGAAGCAAATCCTACCATATACGGTTTTAAGTATATGGAGTTTAGTTGTATTGTTCCCAATTTGGACAATGGTTATAAACTCGTTTAAGTTTAAATTAAGTATATACAAAGACCCTTTTGGACTACCAACAAAGTGGAACTTTGGGAGCTATTTAACAGTATTTAGCGATAGTGATTTTTTTGTTTACTTTAAAAATAGTCTAGTAGTTACTATTGGTTCAATTATATGTATTTTAGTTTTTGGGTCCCTTGCGGCTTACGCTATGGCTAACTGGAAAAGTCGATTCTCTAAGTGGATATATCTATTTTTTATTGCAGGGTTAATGGTTCCGCTTAGGATTGGTAGTATAAATCTACTTCAGATAGTTAAGAGTTTAAACCTACTAAATACATATGTTAGTCTGTTTCCTATTTATATCGCAATGGGACTACCTATGGCAACATTTGTTTTAACTGAGTTTGTAAGACAGATTCCAGAGTCTCTTACAGAAGCTGCGTTAATTGATGGGGCTAGAAGATCAAGGATCTTTGTCACTATTATTGTTCCCCTATTAAGACCAGCTTTAGGAACTGTTGCAATTTTAAACTTAGTTCCCCTATGGAATGATCTTTGGTTTCCCCTGCTTTTTATTACAGATGAGAAACAAAAAACACTTATTTTAGGGGTTACAAGGCTGTTTGGTCAGTATCAAACTGATTGGTCGAGGATTTTGGCTGTATTAACTCTATCGGCTATACCTGTTATGGGTCTATATCTATTAATGTCTAAACAATTTATTAAAGGATTAACTGCGGGGTCTGTAAAAGGATAATAAATAGTAACAAACTCTTACCCTATGTTATATAATTAATTTATGGTAAGGGTTCTTTTTATTGTTTTACTAACAGCACTCTCTTTTTTAAACTACGGACAAGATAGTATTAGGTTAACAAATGGAGAGTGGGAGCCCTATCTTTCTAAAGGGTCCTACCATTTTGGACTGGCATCCCATATAGTTGAAAAGGCCTTTGCCCTTGAGGGTATAGATGTGGAGTGGGGTTTTTTCCCATGGGTTAGATCCTATAATTTAGCAAAAATTGGAGCCTGGGATGGATCTGCTATATGGTGGGAAACATTAGAAACAGAAAAAGATTTTTATCTCTCTGATAAAGTTTTAGACTCTTCCTTAGTATTTTTCCATCTAAAGACTTTTAATTTTAAATGGGACTCCTTCGAAGATTTAAAAGGGTTAAAGATTGGAGTTACAAGAGGGTATGATTATGGAGAAGAGTTCACTAAGGCTTTAAAAGATAAAATCTTTGAGGTTTTAGAAGTTTCAACTGACGAGCAGTTATATAAGCTTCTTATATCTAAAAGAATAGATTTAATGCCTAATGATAAAGTTGTTGGTTATGCTCAAATTAAGAACTCTTTAGATATAGAGGAGCAACTGCTTTTTACAAACAATCCAAAAACCTTTGGATCCCGAAGCCTACATCTTATATTATCAAAGAATAGTCCTAAAGGGTTAACCCATTTAGAACTGTTTAATCGAGGATTATCAAAGTTAAGATTAAGTGGTGAGATAGATGATATGATTGAGAATTTAGAAATTGGACTATATGATAAAAAATAATTTCTTGACACATTTCATTAGTGTGTTACAGTAATAAAATGGTAGTTTTTCAGAAAGTTTCAGCAATATTACATAAAGTTTTACATGAAGATATTTTTCCCTGGTTAATTCTACTATTATCCGCTTTTATTATAATAATCTCTCTTAATTATATTAAAATAGATAAGTATTTCTCTTCTGATTTTGTAATAGGTCGGGTCTTATCGGTTCTTGAGTCTAATTTAGATGATGACCCCTATGTTCCTGGACGAAAACTTGGTAAACAGGAGCTAGTGGTTAATATCCTTTATGGAGAAGATGCCGGTAAAAAGTTTGAAATATATAATACCCTAACTAAAGGGCACAATATTCTAGCCCGGGAGGGTTACACATATGTTTTTTCTATTAGAGAAGAAATGTCTGGTGATAAGGTCGTCTGGTTATATAGCTATAACAGGGTCCCTCTTTTAGCATCACTACTACTACTTTTTATAGTATTAGTTCTATTTATTGCAGGGAAAAAAGGTTTTAGATCCCTTGTTGGTCTACTTTTTACAGGTGTTATTATTCTGTTTGTTCTTGCCCCTCTTATTCTAAGGGGGATAGATCCTATTTTTATCTCAATTATATCCCTCTCCCTTATTACAGTTGTTAGCTTTTTACTTATTTCCGGTTTTAATAATAAATCCTTAATATCCATATTAGGAACTCTTGGTGGTATTATTTCAGCAGGTATTATCTGTTATATCGCTTCAAAATTAGCCCACCTATCTGGAATTAATATGGAGAAGGGTGAACAAATACTATATATTGCTGAGGATTATGGTATTAGGATAAATGGGTTTCTATTTATATCCATATTAATTGCCTCATCTGGGGCTGTAATGGATGTTGCCATGAGCATTACCTCCTCTTTAATGGAGATAACTAAACATAATAGGGATATCTCTTCAAAGGATCTATTTAGTTCTGGTATGGATATAGGAAGAGATTTAATTGGGACTATGATAAATACTCTTATTTTAGCCTTTGCAGGCAGCTCTTTTACCCTTCTATTAATGGTTGTAGGACTCTCTATGAGTTTTAATCAATATATAAATATTCCACTAATCTCTATAGAGATTATTCAGGGTATTGCAGGGAGTATAGGTATTATTTTAACTGTACCCCTTACCAATATAGCTTTTATCATTTTAGAAAAAAGGAGAAACAAAAATGAAGAAGAGATTTCTAAGAGCTAAGACAATATTTATTTTAGCCCTTCTATTGGTTCTGTCCAGTTGTTTAAACAACAGAGTGGCAAAACCAGAATCAACAGCTAGTGGAATTAGTTCCTATGACCTTAAAACAGGTGAAATTACAAAAAAAGGTGATAAAGATCTTATAGAACAGACCATTGCCATAGGTGCTACAGCAGATGTTCATGGACGTATTTATGCCTATGATTATGCAATTGATGAGGTTGATTCTGATGCAGGTTATGCAAAGGTCTACTCAGCAATTATTGAAGAGAAAAAGAGTAATCCAGATATGATCCTAATGGATGTTGGAGATACAGTTCAAGATAACTCAGCGGAACTATTTAACGATTTAGATACACACCCAATGGTACAGGCTCTAAATTATATGAATTTTGATGTATGGGTTCTTGGTAACCATGAGTTTAACTTTGAAAAGTCATTTTTAGATAGAAATGTTTTAGCTTTTAACGGAGCTGTGCTCTCTGCAAATATAAAAGAAGAGATGGATGATAGTTACTACGCTCAACCATATAAAATATTTGATGTAAATGGGTGTCGAGTTGGTGTTATTGGTATTTTACCTCCCCATGTTGCTGAGTGGGAAGCCTCTTCTCCCTCCCATTTTAAAGGTTTAAGATTTGAACCTACTCTAGCTTCAGTAAAAAAGAGCATAGAGAAGATGGAAGGGCAGTATGATGTTTTAGTTGGTGCTTTTCATATAGGTAGAACTGATGATCGAGGTGCTGAGGCTATAGTTGAAATTGCAGAAAACATTCAAGAGTTTTCTGTTATCTTTGGTGGGCATGAACATTCTACATATGTAGAAAAAGTAGGTGATGTAACAATTATTGAACCAGGTAAGTATGGAGCAAACTTGGCAAGAGCCGATATTAAAGTTGTAAAAGATGGAGATAAGTGGTTAGTTAAAGGTGTTGAAGCTAAAAATATTGGAACTAAAGAGCTTGATGAAAATAGTGAAATTACTAACGAGTTTAAATTTGTTCACGATAAATCTGTAGCTGATGCAAATATGGTTGTTGGTGAGATTAGTGGTGACTTTGTAGATGGTGTAGATTATTTAACTGGTGATTATAAAGTAACAACAATGCCAAGGGCTCAAATTGAGGATACAGCAGTTCTGGATTTAATAAATAGCGTTCAGATGTATTTTACAGAAGCAGAAGTTTCATCGGCAGCTCTATTTAACTTTGGTTCTACATTAATAGAGGGTGTTTTTAAGAAAAAAGATGTGGCTTATATCTATAAATATCCAAATACTCTTGTAGGTGTAAATATAACAGGTGAGAATCTAGTTAAGTATATGGAGTGGTCAGTTAGTTATTATAACCAATCTGTAGAAGGAGATTTAACAATTAGTTTTAACCCAGATATTAGAGGTTACAACTATGACGTTTTCCAAGGTGTTTCATACGATATTGATATTTCTAAACCTGCTGGTCAAAGAGTAGAAAATATAATGTTTAATGGAAAACCTTTAGATCTTAATAGAGTATATAAATTAGCTGTTAATAACTATAGATTTGGAACTTTAACAGGCCTTGGTTTAGTAACTCAAGATGATATGTATTATGACTCCTACACCTCCTTACAGGATGCAGGACGTATTCGAAGTCTGATTATTAAATATGTTGAGGACGTTAAAAAAGGTGTTGTCTCCCCCGAGGTTGATAACAACTGGAAAATAGTTGGATTTGATTTTGAGAATCCTGAGATCCAGAATGTTATAAAAAAAGCATTAGCTGGGGAACTAGAAATACCTAGATCCGAAGATGGAAGAACTATGAATGTACGATCAGTAAGAGCATCTGATCTATAATCTTTGATTTTAAAAAGATAAAAAGGGGTTGTTGCAAGAGTCGATTAGATTTTCAACAGCCCATTTTTTATTTAAATTTGTAAAGAGAATTTGAATATAATATACTTAAAGAGTGATAGATAGTAAAAAAAATATATTTAAAAAATTAAAAGTTAAACTTACTTTATTGATAATATTATTCTGTTTCTTAATAGTTATGTTTCATATATTGTTCTTATATTTTGTCAATATTCGTATATTTCTCTTAGTACTTCTCTTATTGGTTTTCACCCTAATTTACCACTTCTTTTTAAGGCCTATACTTAGTCTGATTAGAAAGCATATTCACATATATGATAGTTATGCAAAAGAGTTAGAAGACCATATGGAGCTAACAGACTACCTTATGAAAAAAGCTAATATTGCTGCTAATGTTAAGTCTGAGTTTTTAGGTAACATGTCCCATGAGATAAGGACTCCTTTAAATGGTGTTATTGGGATGACAGAGTTATTGTTAGATACAGAGTTAGATGATACTCAGAAAAGGTATTTAGATGTTTTAAATAAGAGTGGTGGAGCTCTTTTATCCCTAATTGATGATATTTTTGACTATACAAAAATTGAAGAACAAACATTGAAAATTGAGTCCATGGACTTTAATATAAGAAGTTTAATAGAGGAATTTATACGATCCATCTCCTATAGGGCAGAGGATAAGGGACTAAAAATTAGTTCTAACATAGAGAGTGTTATTCCTGAAAATGTTAATGGAGATCCTAGGCGTTTAAGACAGATACTATCAAATTTAACAGCGAATGCAATTAAGTTTACTAAAGAGGGTGAGATTATAATAGGTTGTGAAGTAATTGATATAGGTATTGGGGAGAGTTCTTATAAATTCTCTGTAAGGGATACAGGCATAGGGGTTGATCCATCTAGCAGTAGTAAATTATTTGATGAGTTTACCCAAGAAGATTCCTCTTTAACAAAGGAGCAGGGTGGTCTTGGTTTAGGTTTAACTATATCAAAAGAGTTAATACAGCTTATGGGTGGGGAGATAGGAGTAAAAAATATACCCTCCGGTGGTGCTAACTTCTGGTTTACTTTGAAGTTTATTAGATCAAAATCTAGAAAGAGTTATACAGAACATGGTGATATTAAAGGTGCTAGGGTTCTATGTATAGGCCATAAATATACTGATATGGCTGTCTTAAGCGGAATGTTTGAAAGCTGGGGAATTGAGTTTAAAATAGTCTCAGATATAAATGTAAATTCCTCTTTTAAGTATAATATAATAATATTAGATATAAATAGTAAGGATATTAAGGAGCATAAGAATTATAGTTTTTCAGATGATGTTAAAGTTGTATTGTTAACATCCTCCATTTCTACTTTGGAGACTCAGCGAATAGAGAGTTTAGGATATGATGCCTGCTTAATAAAACCTATAGTTCAAGTTGATCTATATGACTGTATTAGCCAACTGTTAGGTGATATAAAGGAAGGTTTTCATCAAAGTATAATAACTAATGTAACACTAAGAGAGAGAAGGACTTTTATGAATTAGATATATAATTAAATAGATCTATACCCTTTAAGCTATTTCTATCCCCATTAAATGAGATGTCTGGAGTAGTAAATAGTTTTTCTACAATTAGTCCTGCTGCACCATATGATACATCATAGTCTCCAAATGTGGAAAAGTTAATATTTGTATTTTTTTGTAAGTCATATCCCCAGTTATTTTCAATCTCATTTTCTAGGATTCTTTTTGTATCCAGTTTGTAATCAGTAAAAAAACCAGTATAAATTACTTTTGTGATATTAAATGTATTAACAAATAGGGCTATCTGCTTCTGTAGTTCTTTAATAACCTTTAATGTTATATCCATATTATCTATAGCATTTTCAGCTTCATCATCAGTTATTGAAAATTGAGTATTATTAGAATTATTCCAATATATACTTCTAAATTCCCCAGCTGAAAAGTTATCCCCTATTAGCACCTTTCCATCAATTACAATACCTATACCAACAACAATACTTCTCTGTTGTTTATCATTTATATTTATTGGTCTTTTTTCACCTAATACCACAAGAAAATTATTATCTCTCTTGCCAAGGCTAAAAGTCAGTTCACCCCAACAGCAGCAGTTTGCATCATTATCTATAAAAATAGGATAGGTATATTTTTTATTTAGATAGCTGTATAACTCTAGGGATGTATTAATATTTAATGGTTTAGATTGGATTATAATACCTTTATAAGGGTCTATAAGACCTGGGATACCAATTCCTATACCTAATAATTTATCAAACTCATCCTCAGTTTTCTTTATTACTTTTTCCAGTAGTTTATCAATAGATGTTAAAAGGTCACCTTCTGGTAACTCTTCCCTGTAATTTAAAAGAATATCACCGTGGAGGTTTATTATAACTGCATTAAAATACTCTGTTTGGATCTCTAACCCTAAAATAACCCCATAGTTATTATTTAAACTAAGACCTATTCTTCGTCGCCCTGCATGGTTAAGCTCTTCCTCTGTTTTTTTATCAATAATTAAACCTTCTTCTAATAGGTCCGAGGTTATTTTTGAAATTGTAGATTTATCTAAGCCAAGAATTTTCGAAATTTCGATTCTACTAATCCCTTTTTCCTTTCTTATCTCTTGCAAAACTCGAGTTTTATTTATAGAATTTTTTATTGATGGATGCAAATCTTAATCCTTTATATTACGTTGACATTGAAAACTAATTAAATTAACTTAATTATAATATATTTGTAATTTAAGATAAATACAATTGTTAGGAGAGAAAAAGTGATTATTGGTATAGACGTTGGTGGAACAAATATTAAATCGGGACTTATGGATCTTGATAATAAACTTGTATTTGATGACTCCAGACCTACAGGAACAACCCAGGATGAGATTGTAAATAATCTCGCAGAAATTATTAATGAACTTAATGATAAAGCTAAAAGTGATTTTGGTGCAGATGTTTTAGGAGTCGGTATAGGGGTTCCGGGTGTTGTAAGTAAAGAGCTTGATCATGTTTTTAAGTGTACAAATCTGGGTTGGTTTGATGTTCCCCTAAGAGAAATATTAAAAGAGAAAACTTCCTTTTCTGTTTATATCGATAATGATGCAAACTTAGCAGCCCTAGCAGAGCATTATGTAGGTTCATTACAAAATGTTGATTCAGGTATTTTGTTAACCTTAGGTACAGGTGTTGGTGGTGGAGTTATTGTTAATAACAAGCCATTTAGAGGTGGAAACGGTTTAGGGTTAGAAGTTGGACACATGGTAATTGGAGAGAACTTTTTTAACTGTTCATGTGGTAAAAACGGATGTTTTGAGACTTTTGCTTCAGCCACTGCAATCGTTAGGCATTTTGAAAAAATGTTGGCTGATAACAATATAACTGTTGATCATGAGATCTCTTCTAAAGAGATTTTTGATCGGGCGGCAAAAGGTGAAGAACTACCTCTTAAGGCTGTTGATAGATATACAACTTATTTAGCAATTGGTATTAATAATGTTATAAATGTTTTAGATCCTCAGGTTATATCCCTTGGTGGTGGAGTATCCGCTGCTGGTGATTTTTTAATGGATATGTTAACTAAGAAGGTTACTGAAAATTTATTTGTTAAAGGTTTCCCATCAGCAAAAATTAACTACGCTTCTGCTGGTAATAAGGCTGGAGTTATAGGTGCAGCTCTTCTAGTTAAAGAAGAGATGACTAAATAAACTACTCATTTGTTAATAAATTATTAATCAGGCTGTCTATATCAGCCTGGTTAAAATCTGACTTTCTTTCGTAGGCTAACTCCCTGTTAGCTTCTTTTAGTTTTTGTAATAAGCTATAAATCATTATCATAAATATTTTATTACTTGCTATAGGGTGTTTGTTTACAAACTTAAGCATGTTTTTCCTAGAAATCCTAAGAACTATAGCCTTATCCATTGCAACTACGTTTGCAGTTCTTTTAGCATTTAAAAATAGACCAGCCTCCCCAAAAATTTCAGAAGCTCCCAATGTACATATATAGGACTCCCCACTCTGATTATCTACTGTAACTTTTACACTACCTTTTAAAACCGCATATAGGCTCTTTTCTACAACTCCTTGCTTTATTATAACTTCATCTATATACCTGTGTACTGTAATTAAATCCATAAAATCTTCAATCTCATCCTCCTGTAAATACTGTAGAGGATTTATCTTCTTTATATAGGGTTTCATTGATTCATTTATTTGTAGTCTCTCCATAGTTACTCCTAATCTATATTTTAATAGTTAAATTTTACAATATACAATAAAAAAAACTTAGACAAACTCTTTTTATAGCTCTATATTTAGGGTAGGAGTTAAAATGAATATTATTGTGGGACACTCTAATATGGACTTAGATTGTATCGGTTCCATGGTTCTTGCAGGCTACTTATACCCTGATTATACAATTATACGAAGTCGTTTGGTTCATCCAGTAGCTAAGAATGTTCTTAATTTATATAAAAATCAACTTAATTTTCAGTATGGAAAAATATTGAAGGGTGAGCATATTGAGAAAGTTGTCGTTGTGGATACAAGAACCTCAAATAGGATTAAAGAGTATTTTGAATTTGCTGATTATAATATTGGGGATGTAGAAGAAGTTATTATATATGATCACCATGAGGCTGATTGTTGTGATATAGAAAAAGCAATACTTAAAACCGAAGCAATAGGAGCAAATGTTTCTATTATGGTTAAGGAGTTAATTAAAGAGGATATTACTATTACCCCGGAGGATGCCACCATTGCCCTTGCTGGGGTATATGCTGATACAGGTTCCTTTACCTTTGATAGCACTACCTCTGACGATCTAAATGCAGCTAGTTGGCTAATTTCCCAGGGGGCAAAACTTGGTATTGTAAGAAAACTTCTAAAACCTATGAAGGAGGAGTCTCAAATAGACCTCTTTCATAATGTTATGAATAAATTAGAGGTTAAAAAAATTTTAGGCCACTATATACTGCTCTCTTATATTGAGATACCAAAACATGAGCCTGGTATTGGTGCTGTGGTAGAGAAGATTATGGATGTGGAGAATCCTGATGCATTCTTCCTAATTGTAGGGATTGTTAAAGGGAACCAGACCCTTATTATTGGCCGTAGCCAAAAGCAGTCAATAAATATAAGTAAGCTTCTTAAAACATATGGTGGTGGTGGGCATACTATGGCTGGTTCTGCAAAGGTTAAGGAGCTATATAGCCTAAGTTTTTTAGATGAATTTGTATGGTATTTACGTTGCTCTCTAATCCCATCAATATCTGCTGGAAGTTTAATGACTGACAATGTCTTTACTATTAATGAAAATGCAACTTTAATGGATGCATCTATCTATCTAGAGCAGATAGAACATACAGGTTGTCCTGTTGTAAATAGAAATAGTGAGTTAGTAGGAGTTATTACGCTACGGGATATTAGTAAGGGGCGTATGTCTGATTTAATGATGTCCCCTGTTAAAAGTTACATGGCGAGGAAGGTTGAAACCTTTACCATAGACTCATCTGTTCGTGATATAGAGAAGACTTTTTTTAGTAAAAATATAGGGCATATCCCTGTTGTTAAAAATAAAAAGGTTGTAGGTATTGTTACTAGGCAGGACTTCCTGGATCATATTAATGAAGCCAGGAAGTGATCTGTTTATATCTCTAGTGAGTTAATAATACCACAAATAGAGTTAATATCCTGCTTGGTTACCGATAGGCTAGTTACAAATCTAATGGTGTTTTCCCCTGTTGCAAAACATAAGATCCCTCTTCTTGCTAGTTTTCTCTCTAATTTAGATGCAGGGATGCCCACTGTATCAAAAAAAAGAATGTTGGTTTCTATTGTATTTGGATCAACCTTTGCCCACGCCTTACCGTTTAGACACTTAGCCAAGGTTTTAGCATTTATATGGTCTTCAATTAATCTAGGGATGTTATGCTCAAGGGCGTATAATCCCCCTGCTGCTATTATTCCTGATTGTCTTAGTCCTCCACCAAGCATTTTCCTAACAATCTTAGCCTCATCAATAAACTCCTTGCTTCCAGAGAGGATAGCTCCAACTGGAGCTCCTAAACCCTTTGCAAGACAGAATGTTATTGTGTCTGCATAAGAAGAGATCTCTTTTACACTTAAACCAGTGGCTATAGACGCATTAAAAATTCTAGCACCATCAATGTGTAGGGAAAGACCATACTTATGGGCGAAACTTTGTACGTCCTTTAAGTTTTCTTTGTAATAGCAGGTCCCTCCTGCAAAATTATGGGTGTTCTCTATAATAATCATAGAGGTTTTAGCATCGTGGTATGCACCACTTTTAGGGTTTACATACTCTTGTAGTATCTCTGACCTTAAAATACCCCTCTCCCCGGGAACACCTATAGGATTGACCCCTGCAATAGCAGCGGGTGCACCAAGTTCATGATGAAGAGAGTGGGCTTCGTTATGCATCAAAACATCTTTACCTCGGCCACCATTTATAAATAGAGTTATTAGGTTTGCCATAGAGCCACTAGAAACAAAAAGGGAGGATTTTTTCCCTGTAATCTTATTAGAGAGCTCTTGTAGCTTGTTTACTGTTGGATCTTCTCCATAAACATCATCCCCGACCTGGGCTTTATACATAGCTTTTCTCATTGCCTCTGACGGCTTTGTAATTGTATCACTTCTTAGATCGTAGATGTTCATGTTCTCTCCTATTTTTTTAATCTGTCTAAATGTTCAAAGAAACCTGGAAATGTTATATCAACAGCTTCTGCTGTATCTATCTTGTTAATACCTTCGGCTCCAAGGGCTGCAACTGCAAGGGCCATTACAACTCTATGGTCGTCATGACCACAGACTTCAGCACCTTTTAATGGTCCTCCAGTAATCTCCATACCATCTTCTAACTCAACAATGTTTGCACCCATTTTTCTTAGTTCTGCAGTCATAACAGCTATTCTATCTGTCTCTTTCATTCTTGCTTGGGGCACATTTAATAGTCTGGTAGTTCCCTGGGCGTAACAAGCACATGCTGATAGGGCGGGTAGTGCATCTGGTGTTGCATTTATATCTAAATCGCAACCAGTCATCCCCTTTCCTACTATTGTCATATTATCACCATCTATGTTTATTTCACATCCCATTTTTCTTAAATATTCCACTATTGCCTTATCTCCTTGAGAATCGGACATATCAAGACCCTGTAGGGTAAGTGTTGAACCTGTTACTGCTGCAGCTGTAAAGAAAAACGCTGAGGATGAGAAGTCCGCTGGTATTGACCTATTAAAGTTTTTATATTTTTTACCACCATCTATTACAAAGTGTGAATAGTCTGTGTCATCAATTTTAATTCCCTGTTCCTCCATCCATCTTACTGTCATTTCTGCGTATGGTTTTTCGTGGAGTAAAGGTACATTTATCTCTGTTTTTCCTTCAGAAAGTGGTGCTGCTAATAATAGTGCTGAGAGATATTGGCTTGTAGGACACTCTATTGTTGTAGTTCCACCCTTTATAGGCCCTGTTATAGTAAAAGGAGCGCAACCGTTATTGGATTCTACCTTAACCCCTAAATCCTCCAGGCTATTAAGCAGATTAGCTGCTGATCGTCTTTGGATTTGGTAGTCCCCTGTAAAAGTTATTGGAAGATGAGATAGGGCTGCAACAGCTGCAGCAAGATATAGTGTAGTTCCTGAATTCCCTACATCTATGGCCTCTTTTGGCTGTGTAAGTTTTCCTCCAGTTCCTTGAACAATCCATTGGGAATCTGTCTCTTTTATTTTAGCTCCCATAGCAATACATGCGTCTTTACATGCTCTAGTATCTGCGGAGTTAAGAGGATATGATATCACACTCTCTCCTTCTGCCAGTGTAGCGATTAAAAGTGCTCTTATTGTGTGGGATTTTGATGCGGGAATTCTAATGTTTCCCTCTAGTTTTCCCTTAGAAACTTCAATTTTCATGTTTTAACTCCTTGGTTGGCCATAATAATATCGGTTTTTTACTCTGATTTCAATCGGGGTATATATTTATAATCCTTTATTTGTCTAAGTAAAGTTGAAGATATTAGAAAAAGCAACGATAATAGATGTAGGAAATTATGAAAAAATTAAAGTTCTTATTTTTAACTCTATTTATGGTTCTCGCAGTTGTAGTATTTTCTCAAAGTAGAATACCAGGAAATAGTTCTAATTATATAAGTGTTACAGGTGCCGCAAATTTAGGGAATCATGATACTATTACAGTATTCTTTTTTGAGGTTCCAGATACATATACTCAAAAACTTTATTTTTCTATCTATGACCCGGACATATCAGGTGGAGCACCTGATAATGGTACTGGGGCGAGTACCTTTTATCTATATGGGGGCTCAGGGGCTTTAAGTGCTTCAAATGCTAGAAATATAGACTACACTTCTCTAGTTGAAGCACAAACAGGGACTCTGCTTTCACAATTCACAGATAGTTCCACGTATAATGGTGAATGGAAATCTTTTGATGGAGTGTATCCATCCCAGGGAGAGCACATTGGTAATAAATATTACTTTAGAGTAGTGGCTACAGCTGACGCCAGTAAAAATGGGTTCCAGGCAGATGTTTCATACTCCAGTATAAATGGAGGATCAAATGTTCCTACAGGAGATTCAAATATTTTAGCATTTTCATATAACTGGTCAGTTATTTTTCAGAATGTTAATACGTGGAATCTCTATCCGTATGTTCCTAAAGATTCTGCAGGAAATATAGAAGTTTATACTTGGGATTTTGATAATGGAGAGTCTACTACTGGACCCAGACTATATGATATCTCTAACAAAATTAGAGAGAGTGCTGTAACAACTAGTGGTGATGGTGCTAATTACGTTTATGGGGGAGCTAATTCCATTTCTGTAGACTCTACTCCAATAACTGATACTAATGGAACGTGGAGACTTGAAGTTATAGAGGATAATACCGGTACTGGAGGGGACATAAATCCTGCTGAGATCTGGTTCGGTCAAACTAATGCTTCAACTGTTTTTAGAACTTATTCATCTTATTTTGTTGCAAATGACCCTGATCATATCACTATAAATGTAGATGATGCCCAAGCAGATACAGGTTCAGCCAATGGAGATGGAGAGTATGTTACTTTACAAGTTGTTGATAGTGCTGGTGCCGCCATACCTTATGTTCTTGATCTCTATATATCTGTTACAGGAAGTGCTGAAATCTCTTTTGATCCAGGGACTGGTTGGCAGAATGAAAATCAAGCTTACTTAGCAACCACTGACAATAGTGGTATGTTCTCATTTTATCTTAGAGATGGTTTAGAAGAGGATGTAACATTAACCATCTTAACTGACGGTACAAATGGAACTACTACACTATCAGGAACTAATGATTCTCAAATTATATCTTTTAATGATACAGCTCCACCTACTGTTTCAATTCCCTCGGATTTACAGTTAGATATTAATTCTGCTGGAGACGCTCTTGGTAATTTAATAATAACTGATGTGGGTGGTGGAAATATAACTGCTGCCAATGATATAAGAATACTTCTACCAGCAAGCCTTGTTTATAATGAAATTGCCTTAACAAACGCTGGAAATAAAGTTTTATCAGGTGGAACAGTTGGAGATGTAAATTTAGAATCTGTAAGTACAGTTTACAGCAATGGAGGATTAGCAAATAATCTTTTAACTATAGATGTCACTGCAGATTTTGATGCAGGCAGAGTTTTAACAATTACTGGCTTATTAGTAGACTCTAGTAATTCAGAGGGACTAGGAAATATAAAAATTTCTGTTAACGGTGGAGTAAGTTATACAGTTATTGATTCACATTTTATAGAAGTTAAAGATTTAAGTACAAATAGATGGTATGGAACAGTTAGTTCTGATTGGGAGACAGCAGGGAACTGGAGTTTAGGATTAGTCCCAACAAATGCCCATGATGTAATTATTCCTGATGCTGTTAATGATCCGCTATTTGGAGCAAGTCATACTGATGTTAAATCTTTAACTATTGAAAGTGGTGCAACTGTTTATACTGCAGGATTTAATTTAACTGTTACAGGAGAAGTGTCTGGTGAAGGTTATATAGATTCTACAGGGGGAGGTTTAAGTTTTTCGAATATTACCTCTTTAGGCGGATTTTCCATATCTGGTGGAAGTGTAAATTTTACAGGGATTGAAGAGTTTGAAGATTTTGATATAAGTGGGGCTACTTGTAATGCTTCTGGTACCAGTCTAACAATAAATGGAACTATCTCAGGTAGTGGAACAATAAGTAGTTCCAACACAGATGTATCCATAAATGAAATAGCATCTTTAGGGACATTGGATATTAACAGTGGAACTTTAGATATTATTTCAGATTCAACACTAACAAATTTAGAGTTAGATAATATTACTTTTACACCTACTTTAAACATTACTACAACTAATACAACGCTAACTACAAATTCTGTTTTAAATATAGGAAGTGGAAAAGAGTTCTATGTGACTAATCAGCTAGACGATTGGTTTGACTCAATAATAAACCTAGATGGTGGGAATCTGTATGTAGATAATACCAATGGAAATTTTGCCGAGATAAATTTAACTAATAATTCAACCTTATACGTTTTAGGTAGTAGTGTCGTTGGATTTGGTTCATTAACAACTTCTAATAATTGTACTATTGATATTGGTAGTGGAAGTATTAATGTTCCTGCAGGTTTAACAGGTTCTCCTCATATTAACTCTAGCGGAGGTAGTTTTGAAATTAATCAGAGTATAAACGCTACAATTACTGGATCTTTTTCAAGTATAAGTCTACAAGCTGGAGGTACGATTACATATGCAGGAGATATTGAATTTTTAGGAAATGCAATATTTACAAATGTAGATTCTAATGGATATAAAACTTTTTTTAATGGAACTGGAGAATTAACCGGTTCATTATCAGCAGTCTTTGATGATATAGAAATTGGGAGTTCAGGAAATCTCACCCTAGGATCAGCTATTTCTATTTCAGGTGACTGGATAAATAATGGTGTTTTTATTAATAATAATAACGATGTTACTTTTGAAGGTTCTGCAAAAGCTTCAGCAATTTATGGTGATAATAGTTTTAAGGGTTTTTTATGTGCAACTGATAGTAAAAAGCTTATTTTTGAAGCTGGAAAAACACAAACCATTGCAGTATTAGACTTAAGTGCATCAGATAATGATAATGCAATAACTCTTTCTAGTACTATCCCTGGAACAAAATGGAATTTAATTAATACTGAATCTCATACTACCCAAAGACTGCTGGTTATTGATAGTGATGCTACTGGAAGTGCAGCAACAATAGATGCGTGTACTTTAGTTGGAGCAAGTTATGATGGTGGTAATAATACTAACTGGAATGGATTTACTACTCAAAATACTTGGCTTGGTGGTGCTATAGGGAATGAAACTAATTGGAATGAACCTTCTAACTGGAGTGAGGGAGTTGTCCCTCCTGGAGGTTCAGATGTTTTTAACGTTAATGACAGAGCTTTAATTCCTACTGGGAAGCCTTATTATCCTGTATTAACAGGTCAAACAAAAGTTGCCTTTTTAATTGTTAGTGCCGGTGCTGAGATTGATTTAGCAGGTAATAATTTACAGGTTTATGCTAATTTTAGAAATCAGGGTACTATTAGAATTAATGGCTCTGCTTCTATAACGGATTATGCGTTAACTCCAATTTCAGATATAGGTTCTGGTACTGTAGAGTTTTATGGTTCAGCCACTGATACATCAGGATGGGGACAAGATTTTTATAATTTAGTAATTTCATCCTCTGGAGCTGTTACTTTAAATTCTGCAAGTACAGTATATGGAACCATGGATATCTCTTCTGGTTCTCTAGATATTGGAGCAAATACACTAACATTAAAAGGTGATATCTCAAATAGTGGTTCAGGTATATCTACTACCGGGGTTGTTAATATCGATGGAAATGTTTATTCCACAGGCGATTTTTCTTTTAACAATTTGAATATAACTGCAGGTAATAGATTAACTCTTGCAGGAAATCTAGAAATTTCTGGGGATTTAGATAATTTAGGGGACTTAGTAACATCAAATAATAAAGTTACTTTTAATGGTACAAATACTATTACAGGTAATTCTATTACTTTTGGAGATATTGAAAATATAGGATCTTTAACTCTTAATCAGGATATTCAAGTTGGTGGAAATTGGATCTTTACAACAGGATTTAGTAGTGGAATATATGATGTTGAATTTGTTGATGGAATAGGATCTTCTACAATTTATGGAGATAACACTTTTAGTAGTTTTACATGTAATTCCCCAGGGAAATCATTACTTTTTGAATCAAATAAAACGCAGACAATAGGAAAAATAACTTTATTAGGTATAGAGTCTAATTTAATAACTTTAAATAGTACGTCCTTAGACAAGTATATAATAAATAATACAAACAATACAAATAACAGTATTGATTCTATTTCAGTATCTAATTCTACTTTAACGGGAGATGATATTAATGCGGGTTATCACTCTGTTGATGCTGGAGGAAATGAGGTTATTACTTCGCCTAAGTGGATTTTTCCAAGGGAAGTTTATGTTTGGTCAGGATACATTGATACCGATTGGACAAACTTAACAAACTGGGAACTCTCCTCTGGTGATTTAGTTACAACTCTTCCAAGTTCTACTGATTGGGTTTCAATACCAACGGGATTATCTAATTATCCTGTTATTACTGATGAAAATATAACGTTAAAAAATATTAATGTATCTTCTGGAGCTAGTTTAGAAATAGCTGGAACTTCAACTTGTACCTTAGTTAGTTTAAATAATGATGGAACAATTATTATAAGTGGTAGTGATGTTAATCCAATTAATATTGTTGATACTAATTCTGGTACTTTTGAATATACAGGAACAGTTTCTGTTAAAGATTTTGGAACTACTGATTACTATAATATAAAGTTTAGTGGAGTCGGAACAAAAACATTAGTAAATGACTTAAATATAAATGGTTCTCTTGTATTATCTGAAGGTATCCTAGATTGTAGTAGTAATAATATTAATCTATCAGGAAATTGGACTCAACTATCAGGTTCCACATTAACTCCAGGTGCTAATACTGTAACATTTGAAGACTCATCAAATTTTACTGGTATAACATCATTTGATAATTTAGTAATTGATACAGGGGCCGTATTAAATATATTAAGTGATATTGAAGTAAATAACATTACAATCTCAGGTATCTTAAACGGTGGTTCATCAACTATTAAAGTTAACGGTGACTGGGTAAATAGTGGCACTTTTAATCGAGAAACAGGGACTGTAGAATTTTTAGCCGGTGTTGGAGCATCAACTATTTCTGGTGAAAACACTTTTAACACTCTAAAGTGTATCTCTCCATCTAAAACTATAAATTTTCCACAGGGTGTAACTCAGACATTCTATGATCTTATACTTGATGGTGGGGCCATCGGTACTAGAATAACCCTTACAAGTGGAGCTGATTGGACATTTAAAAACCTTAAAGGAGTAGATGCTCAAGTATCTTTTGTCAGTGTAGAATTTGGTCAAATTGATGAGTCTGGAGAGAATATTGGAGCATCGGATAGTCTTTTTGATGCTAATACAGATACACTAACAACTAAAATTTGGAAAAGTATATCTCCAACAATTATAACTTGGAATGGATCTTCTAGCTCTGTTTGGAATCTCGCATCGAATTGGACTCCTGCACAAATTCCAACAGTTATAGATTCTGTAATAATTCCGGATTCTGGAACAACTACAAATGATCCAATCCTAACTACAGATATAGAAGTTAATAATTTAACAATTGAAACAGGTGGTATTTTTGATACATCAGATAATAATGTAACTATAAATGGATTAATTGATATCCAAGGTACTGGAATTCTCAAAAGATCTGGTTTAGCTTCCCAGTCTATATCAAAAACTGATAATGATTCTGGTACTGTTGAATATGTAACAACAACAACAACTTCTATTCAAAATTATTCAGGAACTGATTATTACAATTTAACAATTAGTAGTGGTGCTAATAGTTTAATTTCTGATCTTAGTATTTCTGGAAGTCTTAATTTATCCGGTGGAACATTAGATACTTCAACTTATAGTGTAATATTTAGTGGCGGTGACGCAGGTTCTATTACAGGTGCAATTAATTTTTATGATTTAATAATAAACAAAAACTTAACAGCAAATACTATAACCATTGATACTGGAATAATCGTTTCAAATGATCTATCTATAAGCCAGGGAACCTTAAACTTAAATGGAACCGATAATAGTGTTTCTGGTGATATAAATCTAACTGGAGGAATATTGCTAGGTGGTAGTGGAACTTTGGCTCTTTCAGGTTCTTTTAACTCCTCTGGTGGAACATTCACAGCGGAAACAAGTACTATTCTATTAGATGGTGTTAGTTCTTCAATTATTTATGGTTCAAATAGTTTTTATAATTTTAGCTGTTCAACATCAAATAAAGAAATTAAATTCAAATCAGGAACAACTCAAACAATAACAAATGCTTTTAATATTTCAGGAGGAAATGATCCTAATCGAATTGATTTAGTTAGTACTTTATCTGGTAGTCAATGGAATTTGTCTGCTGCAACTTCAACAGTGTCTAATGTTAATGTTCAAGACTCAAATATTGTAGGTGGTGATGATATAACAGCAACTTTAGATAGTGCTGATTTAGGTAATAATACGGTTAGTGGATATCCTAAGTGGATTTTTACATCAATTTACACTTGGGATGGAAGTGAAGGTGATGGCGATTGGAATAATGCTGCAAACTGGGATATAAATTCAGTCCCTAGTGGTGTTTTAGATGTGGTTATTATCCCTTCAGTTGCAACTAATCCAAAACTTCCTATTGGGGGAGTCTCAATATATTCATTGGTAATAGAAACAGGAGGTATCCTTGATTTAAATGGTCAGGATTTAACTTTATCCTCATTAGATCTACAAGCTGGAGGTACTATAAAGCTACAAGGAATTGAAGATATCATAGGAACTTCAATTCCAGACACTCAAGGAACTATAATATATTATGGAGTTCCTGGAACTGGAAATTATCCCAATCTCTCTCTAGGTGACTCATACTATAATTTAACCTTTGAGGATGTTGGTGGTAATGATGACGTATGGACAATTGCTGCTAATTTAAATATTGCATTAGGAGGGACTCTAACTTTAAATGGTGGTGTTTTAGACCTTGATGATAAGAATTTAACAATTAATACAGCAGGAAACTATAGTTATTCAGTAGGAACTTTAAGGCTGGCAGGATCTCAGGGAACAGTTTTTGGTTTAGTTGCTAACCCAGGGAGTGATTATATCCCTGGATTAGTTGAGTATACAGGAACAACTTCAGCATTTGCTGCTGGTTATTTATATAATGATTTATCTCTATTAGCAGGAAGTGTTATAACTCTTGGTAATAATATAAGTATATCTGGTGATATGCTTATTTCTGGAACTTTAATAGATAACGGTCAAACCATAAGTGTAAGTGGAAACTGGACAAACACGGCAGGAACATTAACAGCCACAGGAGTTGTAGACTTTACAGGAGCAAATGGTTCAACATCTGTAATAGCTGGTAACACCACCTTCGATGTATTAAGTTCATCGATAGATAATAAAATAATCCAGTTTACAGCAGGAACAACCCAAAGTGTAAACCAACTAGATATGACCCCAACAACAACAGATGGGACAGCATATATCCACCTTTATAGTACAGGTTTAGCAACTTGGAATATTTCTAATACCGGTGCTGGTGATGATAATATGGACTATGTAAAGGTTCAGTACAGTGTAAATACTGGGGCCGATAACCTAAATGCTGGAACACATAGTTTAAACGAAGGAAATAATGAGGTAAGTGGGGCTGCAGGAATCTGGCTGTTCCCAGTAAGCCTAACTTGGGATGGATCCTCTAATAATGGGACATGGTACGATATAACAAACTGGACTCCAGAGAGTATCCCTACAGGAGCGAGTACAGCGACAATAGCCGATGTTTCAGCAACATATTTACAACCAGTTTTAGTCTCAGCAGTAGAGATTGATACATTAAACATCTCTACAGATGCAACCCTGGATGTTGCAGGGAATAACCTAACAATAAACACAGCCTTTAATAATGATGGAACCCTTTACCGAACAGGTGGAGAGACAGTAAGTCTAACAGATATAGATAGTGGAACAGTAAGTTATACTGGAGCAGGGCTTGTAAATATCCAAGACTATGATGCAGGAGCTGGAGCAGATTATTTTAACTTAATAGTCGTAGAAGGAAATAAGAGTTTAACGGCTAACCTATTTGTAGCTGGAACCCTGGATCTAACAAACTCAGACTCTGTGTTATTAACAGGTGTAAATAATTTAACAGTAACTGGAGCAGTTTCAGGCTTCGGTGTAATCTCATCCACAGCTGGAACCACCGATTTAGGTTCAGGAACCATAAGAGCCACAGGAACCCACGGTGTTTTAACAACAGCTGGAGTCTTAACCATAAAAACCGAGTCTATAACAGCGACAACAGATAACTTAATAATAACTTCCTTAGAAGGAACAGCAACAACCACGTTTATAGGGGAAGCAAAGGATGCTACAACTAGCGGTGGGTCTTTACAAATAGATGCCAAAACCGCAGCAGGAACACCAATAGTTTATGGAAAGATAAACGCTTTAAACCTTGGGGTAGATGTAACAAGTGGAGCTAATAATTTAGACATTGATACAGGAAGTGGATCAGGAGTAGTAACTTCCACAGCTGGGGATTTTACTCTAGCAGGGGGCACAACTAATATTCAGGGAGACTGGGGCTTAGTAACTATAAATGGTGGAACAGGAGCAGTTGGCGCTAATAGTTTAACCACAACTGGAAACATAACAGGTACTGGAACACTCACCGCAACAAGTGGAACAATAACAGTTGGTTCCGACTGGGATATAGCTAATTTTACAACAGGAACAAGTAGGGTAGTCTTTACCAATGTTACAGCCAATATAACATCTGGTTCCGCCACAACTTTTTACGATTTAGAGGTAGGAGTAGGTTCAACTCTAACCCCGGCAGGAGGTGAGACTATAACAGTTTCCAGGGATTTACTTGGTCTTGGAACCCTAAGCCCTGTAGCAGAAACTGTAGTTGTAAATAGAAACTGGGATATAACAGGTTTTACAAAAGGAACATCAACTGTTCAGTTTAATAATGGCTTTGACTCTGTAATAAATAAAGCAGTAACCTTTAATGACTTAGAGTTAGTAGCTGGAAACCTAGAACTACTTGCAACCGTGGATATAGGGGCAGCAAATGTAACCCTAACTTCAGGAACTCTAACAGATAATGGTCAAACCATAAGTGTAAGTGGAAACTGGACAAACACGGCAGGAACATTAACAGCCACAGGAGTTGTAGACTTTACAGGAGCAAATGGTTCAACATCTGTAATAGCTGGTAACACCACCTTCGATGTATTAAGTTCATCGATAGATAATAAAATAATCCAGTTTACAGCAGGAACAACCCAAAGTGTAAACCAACTAGATATGACCCCAACAACAACAGATGGGACAGCATATATCCACCTTTATAGTACAGGTTTAGCAACTTGGAATATTTCTAATACCGGTGCTGGTGATGATAATATGGACTATGTAAAGGTTCAGTACAGTGTAAATACTGGGGCCGATAACCTAAATGCTGGAACACATAGTTTAAACGAAGGAAATAATGAGGTAAGTGGGGCTGCAGGAATCTGGCTGTTCCCAGTAAGCCTAACTTGGGATGGATCCTCTAATAATGGGACATGGTACGATATAACAAACTGGACTCCAGAGAGTATCCCTACAGGAGCGAGTACAGCGACAATAGCCGATGTTTCAGCAACATATTTACAACCAGTTTTAGTCTCAGCAGTAGAGATTGATACATTAAACATCTCTACAGATGCAACCCTGGATGTTGCAGGGAATAACCTAACAATAAACACAGCCTTTAATAATGATGGAACCCTTTACCGAACAGGTGGAGAGACAGTAAGTCTAACAGATATAGATAGTGGAACAGTAAGTTATACTGGAGCAGGGCTTGTAAATATCCAAGACTATGATGCAGGAGCTGGAGCAGATTATTTTAACTTAATAGTCGTAGAAGGAAATAAGAGTTTAACGGCTAACCTATTTGTAGCTGGAACCCTGGATCTAACAAACTCAGACTCTGTGTTATTAACAGGTGTAAATAATTTAACAGTAACTGGAGCAGTTTCAGGCTTCGGTGTAATCTCATCCACAGCTGGAACCACCGATTTAGGTTCAGGAACCATAAGAGCCACAGGAACCCACGGTGTTTTAACAACAGCTGGAGTCTTAACCATAAAAACCGAGTCTATAACAGCGACAACAGATAACTTAATAATAACTTCCTTAGAAGGAACAGCAACAACCACGTTTATAGGGGAAGCAAAGGATGCTACAACTAGCGGTGGGTCTTTACAAATAGATGCCAAAACCGCAGCAGGAACACCAATAGTTTATGGAAAGATAAACGCTTTAAACCTTGGGGTAGATGTAACAAGTGGAGCTAATAATTTAGACATTGATACAGGAAGTGGATCAGGAGTAGTAACTTCCACAGCTGGGGATTTTACTCTAGCAGGGGGCACAACTAATATTCAGGGAGACTGGGGCTTAGTAACTATAAATGGTGGAACAGGAGCAGTTGGCGCTAATAGTTTAACCACAACTGGAAACATAACAGGTACTGGAACACTCACCGCAACAAGTGGAACAATAACAGTTGGTTCCGACTGGGATATAGCTAATTTTACAACAGGAACAAGTAGGGTAGTCTTTACCAATGTTACAGCCAATATAACATCTGGTTCCGCCACAACTTTTTACGATTTAGAGGTAGGAGTAGGTTCAACTCTAACCCCGGCAGGAGGTGAGACTATAACAGTTTCCAGGGATTTACTTGGTCTTGGAACCCTAAGCCCTGTAGCAGAAACTGTAGTTGTAAATAGGAACTGGGATATAACAGGTTTTACACAGGGAACATCAACTGTTCAGTTTAATAATGGCTTTGACTCTGTAATAAATAAAGCAGTAACCTTTAATGACTTAGAGTTAGTAGCTGGAAACCTAGAACTACTTGCAACCGTGGATATAGGGGCAGCAAATGTAACCCTAACTTCAGGAACTCTAACAGATAATGGTCAAACCATAAGTGTAAGTGGAAACTGGACAAATACAGCAGGAACATTAACAGCAACTGGAGTTGTAGACATTACAGGAGCAGACGGTTCAACCTCTGTAATATCTGGTAATACAACCTTTGATGTATTAAGTTCATCGGTGGATAACAAAATAATCCAGTTTACAGCAGGAACAACCCAAAGTGTAAACCAACTAGATATGACCCCAACAACAACAGATGGTACAGCATATATCCACCTTTATAGTACAGGTTTAGCAACTTGGAATATTTCTAATACCGGTGCTGGTGATGATAATATGGACTATGTGAAGGTTCAGTACAGTGTAAATACTGGGGCCGATAACCTAAATGCTGGAACACATAGTTTAAACGAAGGAAATAATGAGGTAAGTGGAGCTGCAGGAATCTGGCTGTTCCCAGTAAGCCTCACTTGGGATGGATCCTCTAATAATGGGACATGGTACGATATAACAAACTGGACTCCAGAGAGTATCCCTACAGGAGCGAGTACCACGACAATAGCCGATGTTTCAGCAACATATTTACAACCAGTTTTAGTATCAGCAGTAGAGATTGATACATTAAACATCTCTACAGATGCAACCCTGGATGTTGCAGGGAATAACCTAACAATAAACACAGCCTTTAATAATGATGGAACCCTTTACCGAACAGGTGGAGAGACAGTAAATCTAACAGATATAGATAGTGGAACAGTAAGTTATACTGGAGCAGGGCTTGTAAATATCCAAGACTATGATGCAGGAGCTGGAGCAGATTATTTTAACTTAATAGTCGTAGAAGGAAATAAGAGTTTAACAGCTAGCCTATTTGTAGCTGGAACCTTTGATCTAACAAACTCAGACTCTGTGTTATTAACAGGTGGAAATAATTTGACGGTAACAGGAGCAGCTTCAGGTTTAGGTGTAATCTCATCTACAGCAGGAACCACCAATTTAGGTTCAGGAACCATAAGAGCTACAGGAACCCACGGTGTTTTAACAACAGCTGGAGTCTTAACCATAAAAACCGAGTCTATAACAGCAACAACAGATAACTTAATAATAACATCCTTACAGGGAACAGCCGCAACCACTTTTATAGGGGAAGCAAAGGATGCTACAACTAGCGGTGGGTCTTTACAAATAGATGCCAAAACCGCAGCAGGAACACCAATAGTTTATGGAAAGATAAACGCTTTAAATCTTGGGGTAGATGTAACAAGTGGTGCTAATAATTTAGACATTGATACAGGTTCTGGAGCTGGAGTAGTAACTTCCACAGCTGGGGATTTTACTCTAGCAGCGGGAACAACTAATATTCAGGGAGACTGGGGCTTAGTAACTATAAATGGTGGAACAGGAGCAGTTGGCGCTAATAGTTTAACCACAACTGGAAACATAACAGGTGCTGGAACCCTAAGTGGGACAACAGGAACAATAACAGCTGGAGCTGACTGGGATATAGCTAATTTTACAACAGGAACAAGTAGGGTCGTCTTTACCAGTGTAGCAGCTAATATAACATCTGGTTCCGCCACAACTTTTTACGATTTAGAGGTAGGAGCAGGTTCAACTCTAACCCCGGCAGTAGGTGAGACTATAACAGTTTCCAGGGATTTACTTGGTCTTGGAACCCTAAGCCCTGTAGCAGAAACTGTAGTTGTAAATAGGAACTGGGATATAACAGGTTTTACACAGGGAACATCAACTGTTCAGTTTAATAATGGCTTTGACTCTGTAATAAATAAAGCAGTAACCTTTAATGACTTAGAGTTAGTAGCTGGAAACTTAGAACTACTGGCAACCGTTAATATAGGGGCAGCAAATGTAACCCTAACTTCAGGAACCCTAACGGATAACGGTCAAACCATAAGTGTAAGTGGAAACTGGACAAATACAGCAGGAACATTAACAGCCACAGGAGTTACTGAGTTTATTGATAATGGAGTTATTTCTAGAATCTTCGGTGATACAACTTTTTATGAATTTAAATGTAATACTCCTGGGAAAACTTTACAATTTGAAGCAGGATCTCTACAAGGTGCCAATATATTTAACATAAATGGTGATAATTCATCTTTACCAGCTTCATTTGTTTCACTAGAAAGTTCATTAGTTGGAACAGTGTGGAATATTAAAAACAATCCAGGTGTTGATTCTTTGACTTATTTAGCAGTTCAGGACAGCAATGTTGATGATACAGGGGATAGTTTAGATGCAGGAGCGACCAGTTACAACAAAGGTAATAATGATATTATAGGAGTTAGTTATTGGTTTTTTAGACCTAGTGTAATTACTTGGACTGGAGCCGGGCCTGATATCGGTGGTGGATTTAGAGATTGGGAAAATGCTTCTAACTGGTTCCCAGAAAGTGTCCCAACCCTAAATAATAATGTAAATATTCCAAATGTTTCTAATAAACCAAAATTAACTGAGGCCGCATATACTAAAGAATTAAGTATAGATGTAAATGCTGAGCTTTATATTGATGGGAAACAGTTATATATTGACCCTGATGATTTAAATGGATTAGATGATTTAACAGACTTAGTAAATGGTGGTACTATTTATAGGCTTGGGACCGCTGGGGAGACTGTGACAAAAACTGACTCGACAAGTGGAACAGTTGTATATCAAGGTGTTGGAGTTGGAGATATAGAAGAGTACCCAGGATTAAATGATTATTATAATTTAACAGTTTTAAACGGAAATAAATCACTATCTGCAAGTACAATTGTCACCAATGATTTAGACATTAGTTCTAGTTTAATATGTAATGACTTTAACCTAGAAATTGGAGGCAATTTAACAGGGTTAGGAACTTTAACATCTACAGATAATGTAATTACACTTACTGGTAACTGGAGTATTACTAATTACTCTCCATCTGCAACAAAAACAGAAGGTAGTGTTATCCTAGTTGGACCTGCAGCTTTGGTAAATCCATCACTGCCAGTCACTTTTAATACTTTGACAGTTTCAGGGTCGGGGACAAAAACCATAACCCAGGATATTACAGTGGAAAACAGCATTACAGGGGCTGGAGTATTTGATGGAACAGACCAGATTATTACACTTAATGGTGGCTGGAGTCTTCAAGATTTTATACATGGAACATCAACTGTTAGGTTTCAGACTACACAAACAATAACCCCTACAACAGATAGTGATTTTTATAACCTTGAAATAAACAATGCCTCAATTTTAACCCTACAAAAAGACATAACAGTTTATAATGATATATGGATAGATAATAGATTAGAAATTGGATCTTATAATTTTAATCTATATGGATATAATCAGGGAAGTGGAGATGTTACAGGAACAACAGGAAATGTAAATATTCATAGAACAAACCTTGGGGCTTTAGTATCTCCATTTAACTTTACTACACTCTCACTAGATATGTTTATTATTAATGACATTACAGTAGATGATGACTTTGTACTAGAAACGTCTGGAAATATTACATTTAATGGTAGTATTAACGGTAAGAGTTTAGATGTTTTATCAACTGGTGTTGGACACACAGTAACTATGCTTGGAACAATAGGGGATACAACGCCAATAGGAACAGCAGGAACAGCTGCTCCATTAAATATAACATCGGAAAATATAGTATTAACAGAGAATATAACAGTAGCTGGCTCACTATTAGAAAATATATTTACCGGAAATATAGACTTCCAGGGCTTAACTTTAACATCCGCTTCGGATCTAAAATTTACCGGAGGTAGTATAAATACATCTTCGTCTGCAGTTAACATTATTACAACAGGGACAACAAAAAATATAACAATAGATAATCCCATTACTCAAAATACAGCTTTAAATATAGATAGTTCAGGATTTATATTATTAAATGAAACAGTAGCTGGAAATGGTAATTCTATAGATTTTACAGCCGTAGACAATATTGGAATTGTTAAGAGTATAACATCCTCAGCAGTAATGAACTATACATCAACAACCGGAGATATAAATATAAGTGATGTTGCATTAATATCATCATCAGACGAAATAACTTTAGATGCTAA
This sequence comes from Thiospirochaeta perfilievii, assembly GCF_008329945.1. Lineage (NCBI taxonomy): Bacteria > Pseudomonadati > Spirochaetota > Spirochaetia > Spirochaetales > Spirochaetaceae > Thiospirochaeta > Thiospirochaeta perfilievii. The sequence goes on from NZ_CP035807.1 coordinate 2,307,334, forward strand.
AGATATTAGAGTTGGAGGTATAAAATCTACTAACGTATCCCCAACAGCTGTAAGTATTACAACAACAGGAAGTTTAATTGATAATGGGGATTCTCTTTTAGATCTTCAAACCCCTAATGGAGGAACAAATCTTAATCTAACTACAGGAACAACTCTACCTATAGAGACTCTAATAAAAGAAATCCAGTTTAATGTAACAGGCACCGGGGACTTTGAACTTAACCAAACAGGTGGAGATTTAACAATAAATGGAAGCAGTGTAAACAGTGGTGTAACAAATATTAATTTAACAGGAGACCTATATATAGACTTTTTAAATGTTGGAGTTAATACCCTTAACATAGATGTTGATGGAAGTATCTTAGAGTCACCTACACCTGATGCTGGGGTAGATATAACCTCTGGAAATATTAACTTTGTAACATCAAATAACATCTCTTTCTCTGAACCTTTGGAAATAGCAGCCCCATTAATGGACATAAATAATACAGGTACCGGTGGAATCTCTATAAACAATATCCCAACAGCTGATGTTGTAATTACTAAATTAGATAGCGTAGGTGGAGATATAAACTATAATCAGAGCATCAACGACTTAACCATAAATGGAACAATAACCACTACAGGAAATATTGTAATTGATAGTAATGGATCAATTTTAGATGGAACTATACCAGAAACTGCAATAATCTCTGGAACAGATTTAACAATATTATCACAAACTGGATCAGTTGGATTAACAGGTAGTGGGGATATAGATGTAGATATTACTAAATTAGTTGAAGCCAACTCATCTTTAGGTGGTGTTTATATTACAGAAGTTGGGGATAAAAATCTTGAAGTTACATATATAAACTCAACAAATGGTAACATTGAGTTATTAAATGAAGCAGCTACAAGTGGAGATATAACAATTGACTCTGGAATTAATAAAGGAATAGTTTCAGATTTAATAGATGATGTTATAAATATCTCCTCAAATAATGGTGATATCTTATCCCTAGGGGTAACATCTGCAACAAATCTTGATATTGCTGGATATAAAATTAACTTAGTATCAGCAGGAGTTATAGGTTCTGAATCTAATCAGATCGATATAGACTCAGGTAATGAACTTAATGTAACTACAAACTCTGAAGTTTGGATTAATGATAGATTCGGAGTCTTGAATGTAAATAGTATCTCTGCCCCTACTGGGGATGTAAGGTTAACAGCTGTAGATGGATTGTTCAGGTTTCCTGGAGGATCAGTTTTATCAGACTCCCTACAGTTAATTACAACTAATGGGGATATTGGAACTTCGACTACACCACTAAGTATTGATACCAACAATATAGAAATAAATAGTGGGGGCAGTGTTTATCTACTAGATTCTGATGATTTAGTATTAGGATTAACCCCAGGAAAATTTGGATCATTTAATATTAGTGGTGCTTCATTAAACGGGACACTAGAAATTACAACAGATGGAAACTTAAGTCTAAACGAAGATATAATAAATAATGGAGACTCATTTATTACCTTTAATAGTGGGGCTGGAATCATCTATCTTTCTGCTAATATAACATCTAATAATTTAACAATTAGTGACTTAAAGGATATAGTATTTGAATCCCCCGTTGAACTTACAGGTGTTGGTAGCACCATTGGGACTCTCTATGCTGGAACTGTTGACCTTGATATAACTTTTAACTCAACAATAAACTCAGATGGAAACTTACAACTTAACGCAGGTATCGGTTATGTTGATTTTAATGGTGTAATTGGTGGAACTACGGCAGTTACAAACCTAACTATTAATAATGCTCAAAGAGTAGATCTTTCCGGTGTAGGGATAGGATTAGATGGAGTTTCAAGTAATTTATCAGTAACAACAACAAATACAGATGGTTTAATTTTATTAGAAGGAACTAATTATAGGATAGGTGGTTCAACAACTCTAAATGCTGGAAATGATACAAATGGACTCTATATAAGTGTTCCATCCGCATTAAATTTTGTAACTGGGGCAACTTTTATTACAAACTCTTTGAACACTTTTATCTATGGTAATACAGCAAACCTTGTTAATTTAACAGGGACAAGTTTTACATTTAATAACCTCCATATATCCCTAGCTGATAAAACGGTTAATTTATCAGGAGACCTTTTAGCCCAGAATATTGTTATGTATAACGGATCATTTAACTCTGTAGGAAATAACATTACTACAACCCAAGATTTAATTATTCTAGGTGATGGGTATAATATAGAAGATCCTGATACCTCTGTTCCTGACTTATTTGCCTATAACAATACAAATAGAGTTACACCAATAAACTCTGTTATTCTAAACTCATTTATTAGTGGTTTTGACCCAAATTATGTTCTCCCTGTATCTACTGGTTATACCTCTAAATTTACAAATCTTTCAGGTTCTACACTTGATATAGGTGGTAATTTTTATAATAACGGAGCAGATATGTTATCTGGTTCTAACTGGAATCTAATTATTCCAGATAATAATATAGCTTCAGACTCTTTTGCAGAAGCTTACAATATGAGTGTTCAAAACAGTATCTCAAATAATCCAGTAACAGCAGTTGAAAATAGTAGTATAACAACCTCAACAAACTGGTTTAATACTAGACCAACTTTTGACATCACTGTTACTGGCTTAGCAACTGTGTATGATGATGTAATTAGGGTTAGTCTAACAGGTGGTTTACTATTTGAAAATAGTCTAAATGAGATCTCAACAGCACTGGCCTCAGGGCTTATTGGTATAGATGATAATAGTATAACAGGGGCTGATTTAGCATCCTATTTCGACCAAGAGTGCACTATTTCAACAGATGGGAAAGGGGATATTGGAACTTTTTATCTAAGAGTGGAAAATGATCCAACTTATAGATGGAATACTGATGCAACTGGTTCATCAGCAGGGTTAGCAACTAGTACAGATAGGGGTAGGGATGGAATTCCTGCAGAGCATAGAACTACTGTTCCAAATATTGTAGTAGAGAAAGCATCATCATCATTTTTATATACTCTGCAGGATCAGTATAAAAACCGAATAGAACATAGACCTTTAGGGTCAAAAATTACAGATGTTAAAGATGAGGCTGATCCAGTAATAGTGCAAATTGAGGCAAGTAAGCACAACTCTGGGACAACAGACCCATTTGATGGCCATAACTATTTTGAAATAACATACTCAGAAAATGTAAGTTATAAAGTTAATAGCAGTGTTGAAACATCCTATGGGGCAAATACTAGGAGTTTAAATACAATATTAAATACATCAGGGAATCAGTTAGGTAATATTACCCAATCAGGCTCAGATGTTAATGTTGAAGGTTTATTTTTATACCCAGGTATCTTTGAACATGGTACATTTAGTGGGGATAAAAATACTCACACCCTATTTAGTTCCCAACAAAATAAGTTACGAATAGACGTTGTTGGTTATAAAGATGGAGCAACTTGGCCAGGATATCTTGGAAGTCTTACCAATAATATTGATAACTATACAAAAATTACAAACCCTGCCTATAACCAGTTTAGAAATAATTTTAATGGTGAATTAGCAGACTTAATATCAGAGCAGACTGATTCATCAATAATTAACCAACTGTCTAACTTCTATAAGAGTGTAACAGTTCCTGGGAATCAGGATATATTCGATATCCAGGGTAATATTCTAGAGTCCTCTGGTGTAAGTTATGATGCTTATTTTAAAACAATGAGTATAAGTGGTTCAGGTTGGGATGTTTACCCTCCATACTTCTCAAAACAGATGTTGGAAAATGGAGATAAAACAGATGTATATGAGATATATTTCCTAGATCAAAATATAGATGTTGGTAACAGAATAGTTGATAATATTGCATTCCATGTTTTAGATGACTATGTAATGCTTCCATTCTGGGTCTCTTGGACAGGTTGGGCAAAGGGTGTTGGCATCTCAAATACTGGAATTAGACCAGATCCAATTGGAGGTATAAGGGATGACCTATTCCTAGGTAATGCCACAGCTTTTAAAATGGGGATATTAGGTAGTTCAAATTATATATCAACTCCAATTACAGGAATGTTAACTTCAGTTGATACCTATATGTTAAGGTCCGACGAGGGAAGTGGTTTTGAAATAAATAGTGCTAATGATAACTACTTCTCTATACAGATAGATGAGAGTCAAAACTGGCTACTTAATAACCAGATGCATATGGAGTATAACGCTTCAATTGGAAGAATAACAGATTTAGCAGGAAATATAATGCCTAACTCTAATAATAAGCTAGATCCATTCCAGTGGATTCCACCTAAAATATTACTTAGTTTAAGTATTGTTGATGATAAAACGCTATATATACAGTATACAAAGGATGTCTATTCAAACGACCCTTCAAATAGTGTAAGAACAGGAATTAATAAAGACTCATTCTCCCTAGTATCAACTGAGGGGAATAGTATTACTAATGTTATTGCTCTTAAAGGGGACTCAACTGAGACTGCAGGGAAGAAAGAGTTCTTTTTAACTCTAGATCAGCCATTATCAGCAAATGACATGGTAAATGCTCGTCTTAGATCCAAAGAACTAGAAGTTTTTGACCTCTACGGAACAGATACAGGTATATATGACAGAAGATTAACAGATTTAGGTTTAGGTCTTGTTTCTCCAATATATGCCAATGACTCCCTACATAGGGATGATAGACTGGTTCTAGATCAAGGTAGTATAAGGAGTTTTGATGGAACAGGACGGCTTCTTCCTGAGGATGTTGTAATTGCTACAGAGGTAAAGGGTAGCTTAAACCAGGACTTCCCACTATCCTTATATTATGATCTGGATACAGATCTATCAGCGGGTTATGATTACGATACTACAGATTCTGTTTACAATAAGAAGTTATGGTTACCAGATGTTCTTCAGGGTACCTATATCTTCTATAATGATTTAGATCTTAGAGAGTTAACTCCAAGCGGAACTGATGAAAACCTTAGTCTCTTTTCAATTGATAATAGTGATTATGAGCTAAATATTGGTTCAACATTACAGTTTATCTATAAATTGGAACTTCCTTCTGATGATCCGGTTGAAGATCCAAACCCATTTTCGCTCTACTGTGTATCCCTACCACCTGGAGGGTCCTATCTTTCAGACTTAATTCCCTGGGAAATATCTATAGAGGGGCTTAAAACCCAACGAGGTGGAGTTACAATTGTTAATAATGTGATAAATCCATTAGATGGACAACATACAGAGATTTTTGTTGAACAGGAGAAACCTGGAATGTCTACAATATCTGTATTCTCAATTGATGGAACAGTTGTAGAAACCCTGCAGAAGGGGAGATTAGGAGTTGGCTCCTACCGATACCTATGGGATGGAACTAACAAATCTGGTAAGCCTGTAGCTAGGGGGATCTACTTTATTAAAGTTATAGCTCCTGGAATAAATGAATCTAGAAAGGTGATGATAGTAAAATAGATGGATATATCCGTAATAATTCCCACTTACAATAGGGCACAGATGTTAAAAAAAGCTTTAGAATCAGTTCTGAATCAGGCATATAAAGCAAAAGAGATAATAGTAGTTGATGATGGATCAACTGATAATACAGCTGAAATCTTTCCAATAGATGGTGTTTTATATAAATATATAGAACACTCTGGTTTTCCAGGAAGGGTTAGAAATATAGGAGTAGAGCTCTCTAAGTACGATTACATTGCATTTTTAGACTCGGATGATATATGGGATAAGGATAAACTTTCCAAGCAGGTCGAATACTTTAAAAACAACCCTAATTGCAGAATTCTCCACACAAAAGAGAAGTGGTTAATGAACAATAAAGTTGTTTCCCAAAAAAAAAGGAAACACAAACGTAGTGGTAATATTTTTAAAGAGTCCCTTCAAGGCTGTATTATGGGTCCATCTACTATATTAATGGAGAAGAGTCTCTTTTATGAATACGGTTGTTTCCCTGAGGATATTGAAGTTGGGGAAGACTACTACCTTTGGCTAAAAATATGTAACTGTGTTGAAATTGACTACTTAGATATGGAGTTAATAAGTAAAATTGCTGGGCATGGTGATCAACTCTCATTTAAATATGGTTATATAGAGCCATTTAAGGTGGATGTTTTAGAGAGATTAATAAAAGAGGAGTGTTTTACTCCAGATAATAGAGCCTTAGCTATGGAAGCACTAATTTTAAAGTATGATATTATAAAAAATGGCTGCACTAAAAGGAGAAATAAAAGTGCAGCCGATATGTATAACAATAGAAAGATAAAATTCTTAGAGTCTATCTAAGAGAATATCCCCAGCAACTATCGTCATTTTTACATTAAAGTCATCATCTAAAACTGTAATATCCGCTAACATTCCTGGAATTAAAGCTCCAGTTTTGTCCATTCGTAATACAGTTGCAGGGTTAGATGAAGCCATTCTAAGGGATTGTTCTAAATTGATCCCCCACTTAGAAAGGTTTTTTATTCCGCCAATCATTGTAGATGATGAACCTGCAATTACATCATCATCTTTATGTCTGAAAATATCCTCATCTGTAAGGTATACTTCTCTTTTATTAGCAAGTAGGCAACCACACTTCTGCTTTGTAGGTTTTAAAGCATCAGTAATTAAAACAACCTTATCCATAGGTTTCTCTTTTAAGAGAAGTTTAACTAGGGATGGGTGTACATGGATTCCATCTGCAATAAGTTCACACGAAATCTCAGGGTGTATCATAATAGCCCCAACACAACCTGGGTCTCTATGGTGAAGTTTTCTCATGGCATTAAAGAAGTGAGTTGAGTGTAAAATACCTGTTTGCATCCCCTCCACCATCTGCTCATAAGTTGCACTTGTATGCCCTGCAGATAGAACAATTCCATGTTTCGTACAGTATAGTGCAAGTTGCCTCATATTTTTTAACTCTGGGGCAACAGTCATAATTGATATATTACCACCAGTCTCTTCAACAAAAGTCTTCATTAATTCAAGATCAACATCTTTAATACACTCTTCTTTTTGAGCCCCTCTCTTCTCTTTAGAAATAAATGGTCCCTCTAGGTGTATTCCCCTTATTTTAGCACCCTTCTCCTTGCCTATTGCATCTCTACAAGCGTGAAGGCTACTTAAAAAATCTTCATCAGGTTGGGGGTAAACTGTAGGGCAAAAACTAGTCACCCCATACTCAATTAAAGCTTCACTCATACCAAGGATTGACTCAACCGTTCCATCCTCTGTCCCAAAACCGTGAAGTCCGTGTATATGTGTATCAATAAAACCAGCAGTTAACATTGCACCATTAAGGTCAATAACCTTGGTTCCCTCTTCTAATACTATTTTATTTAATCTCTCAGTTCCTACTACATCAAAGATCTGATCATCTTTTATAATAACAGCACCGTTATCTAAATATGTATATCCAGTAAATATTCTGGCATTTTTTAAACATGTATAGCCCATTTGAAGCCTCTCTTATGGTAATCTTATTTCGATGTTGTAAAATTGTCAAGTTAATATGGTTTACCAAACAAACATTTTGTGAAGAATTTTAATAAGAGGTGATTTATGGACAAAAAAATAGAAAAAGTTCTAGAGATCTTTAAAAAGATAAACAGTATTCCAAGAAAATCTAAGAATGAAGAGGCTATCTCTAACTGGCTAGTAGAGTGGGCAAAGAGTAACAGCTTTAAGGTTGTTAGGGATGATTTTTTAGATGTTTTAATAACAGTCCCGGCAAGTAAGGGGTATGAGGATAGACCCACAATAGTATTCCAGGGACATATGGATATGGTCTGTGAAAAAATACCAGAGTCTAACCATGATTTTTCAAAAGATCCAATAGAAATGTATATAGATGGGGACTGGTTAAAGGCTAGGGAGACATCTCTAGGTGCGGATAACGGTATAGCCCTTGCACTAGCAATAGCCATTGCTGAGGATAAGGATGTAAAACACCCAGAGTTAGAACTTCTTTTTACAGTTGATGAAGAGACTGGATTAACAGGAGCTGTAAATTTAAAGGCTAACTGGGTACAGGGTAAAAAACTTATAAACATTGATTCTGAGGATGAAGGGGTATTTACTATTGGTTGTGCCGGAGGACGAGATGCTAAAATAGAACTCTCCTCTCCACTGGTTGAAAATTATAAATACGACACATCTTTAATTGTTGAAGTTGGGGGATTAAGTGGGGGGCACTCCGGGGTTGATATTCACCTAGAGAAGGCAAATTCAAATATTCTGTTAACTAGACTTTTAAAGGAGATATCCTATAAAGGTATAGGTTTTAAACTAGCTGAATTAAATGGAGGAAGTGCTCATAACGCAATATCAAGGTCTAGTAGGGCACATATTGCTATAAACAGTTGTGATATTGTTACAATTAAAGAGATCTTAAACAGTAAATTAAAACTAATGAAAAGTGAATTTATTGTTACTGACCCAAATATGAAGTTAAGTATAACCGAGTCTACAAAACTGGAAAAAGTTAGGGATAAAAAAGTTCTAGATCTAATTTTAGCACTACCACATGGAGTTATGTATAACTCATCACAAATGGAGGGTATTGTAGAGACATCTTGTAACTTAGCTGTTATCTCAACCGCTGAAAACTGCTTTAAAATTTTAATGAGCCAAAGAAGCTCTGTAATGTCCAGATTAGATGAGATCTGTAACAAAATAGATTCAGTAGTTAAACTTTCAAGTGGAGGTGTAGAGTTTGGGGGAGGTTACCCTGCATGGCAACCTGATTTTAAATCTACGATATTAAAAGAGTTAAAGGATTGTTATATTAACATTTTTAATAAAGAACCAAAAATTGAAGTTATCCATGCTGGTTTAGAGTGTGGTGTTATAGGTGCTAAATATCCAGGTATGGAGATGATCTCTATTGGTCCAACAATTAAACATCCTCATAGTCCAGATGAAAAACTACATATTCCTTCAATAGGAGATATTTGGTTATTATTAGTTAGGTATTTATCTATTTAATTTATATTTACCCTTAACAGGGTAAATGTAGCTTTGTGATAAAAAATCAATTGTTTTAATACCTTTTAGGGTGTAGTATCGAGGTGTCTGTTTAGGAGGTTTTTATGAAAATTCGAAGTCAGATGCTAACTAGTATGCTCGCAATAATCTTTATTTTTATTGTCTCAATTATTGTAAATGTTAAGAACTCCAATGATCTACAAGCTCTTGCAAAAACATCCTCCATATCCTACGAATTATCAAATGCATTTTTAAATTTATATAATAATAGTTTAACTTTTAAGGTTGAGCAAAAAGCTGTAGAGCTTCATTATGAAAGTTTTACCAGTGGTAAAAAAAAGTTTGAAACTGTTTTAGATAAATTTAACAACGCCCCAGGAAAGAGACTCTTGAATATAGAGTTTCAGGAAAGGTGGGATAATATTAATAAGTTATGGAATCATACAGAGAAGAGTCTAGATACAATAATTAACGCCTTAGATGGTATGGATAATAAACCTATAGCCTTTCTTTTTGATACCCGTTCATTTAATGAGATAATGTCTGATACATCTTTATTTTTAAAAAGTGAGAAGTACCGTTCTGACTATACCAGTGTTCGTGCAATAGATACAGCTCTTGTCTCTATGGGTTCCACATCGGATATACTTACTACAGCCCTTCAACATACAAGGGATAATCTTGGTGCTGTTGTGGAAGAGAAGGAGAAAATAAACGGTTATATAGTTCTTATATCAACACTTATTTCAACACTTTTTGCCCTACTGTTTGCTGGGGTTTTTAGTAGAAGCATCTCAAATAAGATCGGAAAGTTAAAAAAAATCCTGCACCAGATCTCAACTAAAAATTTAGCAGTTGAAATTGATTTAAACTCCAAGGACGAGTTTAACGAGCTAGGGCAATATACAAAAGAGTTAATAATTTCTCTACAGGGATTTATTAAAACCGCAGGGGACTCTGTAGATAAGGTAATGGAGAGTAAAGATGTAATAAATGACGGAACAAGGGAGTCTGCTAAATCATTAAACAGCATTAATAACAGTATTAATGAAATTACCTCCAGGTTTTCAACATTGGATAAAAATATTGAAACTTCATCCCTAGATATATCTAATATGGATGATGAAGTTGTTAAAATAGTAAACAACATAAATGCTCAATCAGAAGCCGTTGCTTCAAGTTCTTCTGCAATTGAGGAGATGACTGCATCTGTAAGCCAAATAGCAAACCTAACCTCAAAAAAACAGGAGAGTACAAATGGTTTATTAAAAGTTGTGGCAACTGGTGGAGTCTCTGTTGAAAATACCTTAGAGAATATCCAGAAAGTAAATAGCGAGATTGACCTTGTTAAAGGTTTGGTTGAGGTTATTAAAAATGTAGCAGATCAGACTAATATTTTGTCTATGAATGCCGCTATAGAGAGTGCTCATGCAGGAGATGCAGGTAAGGGATTCTCTGTTGTTGCAGATGAAATTCGATCCTTAGCAGAGTATACATCAAATAATGTAGAGGCTATAAACTCTGCAATTAAATCAATATCATTAAAGATTGAGTCTTCATTAAAAGCAAGTGAAGAGAGTTCCGTGGTTTTTGAGCAGATAAACAGGGATGTTAATGACTTCTCATCTGCCATGGCAGAGATATCATCTTCAATAGAGGAGTTAGCTGCTGGAAATAGTGAGATTCTAAACTCAACAAATAGGGTGTCATCCTTAAATAGTGAAGTTTATGAAGGTGCAGGTAAAATTAAAGAGCAGTCTGGTATGATTGAGTCCTCTATGCACTCTATTCAGTCTGTATCTAGGGATGTAAATGAAACTATTCAAGGTATATCTAGGGGAACAAACTCAGTACTAGAGTCATTTTCCGGCATAAACGATATCTCCGAAGAGAGTGGTGAACAGATTAAAGATCTATTTAAAAGGATGAATGAGTATAATCTAGAGAGTTAAGTTAGGGATACCACCCTTTTAATCCTCTTGCTATTTGCAATAACTTGATATTTTTTATTAATAACATTGCTAGATGTTTTAACCTTTACCTCTAAGTCTATTATATACTCCCTGTCTCCTTTAACTTCCACAAGGGAGCCATCCTTAGGGATGTAACATTTTTCCACATCCCTATCCATTTTGTAGAATATTTTTCTAAGGTCAAACCTTATTATCTCCTTAATTCCAAAGAGCCTTGAATGGTTTTTATATAGCTTCTTTGTAGATATTTTTACATGTTTTTTATAGTGTATTAAATCAACTATTATATCTTGGGTAGGATCATCACTCTTTCTAGGAAATGTTACCTTCTCCATTGACCGGCCACACTTTCGTCTGTTTATTGGGCTTATTACTGTTTTTACCCTGTCTGCAAAAACTAAACTAACTCTTTTTATAAATATTGATTTAAAAATATCCTTAAAACGATCTTTTATAGAGTAGATTAACATGGCCCCGATAAAAAAATATAAACCATCACTACCTATAAGGTTTCTAAATATCAATGTTATAGAACCGGCTACAAGCATAGCTAAGGCTGCTGCTGAACCAAGAAAAATATGGCTTAAGCCCCTTTGGGTTTTAGAGTCCTCCATATTTATATACATTATGCTCTCAGCCCACTTTTTTAATAGGTGTTCCTTATATATAAACTTTGAGTTACTATTTTCATCAGCTTTTGTAACACTTTTATAACCCCTAGACTCTCTAAATTCCCTCTGTCTAATTATCTCTTCTAGGGCTATATCCTCAAAGAGTTTATCCATTAGGTATATTCTGTACAGCGTTTTTTCTATACGAATACTTATTCCCTCAATAGCCATGTTATATATATTTTTTAGCTCATTAGGTGCTTTTATTGATAGATGAACCAGATTTTCTAGAACACTGTTAAAGCTAACGATTCTTCTCTTTATTATCTCATCCCAATCCTTTGTTTTATTATAAAATAGGTTTGATTTTGTTATTTTTTTACATTGAAATTTAAATGTATTTACTAAGGTTTTTAGTTCGTACTCAATCTCCTCTAAATTCTCAGCCCTTGGATCTATTTTTAGTAATCTAGCCAGTGGATTTAGAGGGTAATTTAGGTCGGCTAATTGTTCAAGACTTATATATGGGGCGTTGTATCTTGTATAAGTTGTAATCTCATTAAAAAAAGCTTCTGGGGAGTACCCTCCATTATTTAGGCTTTTAGGAATGTTAAATAGAATCTCAATATCATATATCTCACTCCTCTTGTCACTTTTTATGTCAAAATAGTTTGAAAACTCTATCTGTTTATTTCCATGTTTCTTTATCATAAATTGAAATAATCCTTTGCTATTGTTAAGTCGATATTTTGTTTATTTATATAACCTTTTTGAAGTTTAGAGACAGTGGGGTTAGCTATATTGAACTGGATATTTTCACAGCTCCTTATTGGTAAAATCCCTGGAGATGTCCCTGTAATTATTAAGCTATCAAACTCTTTTAGGCTATTTTTTGTAATAACTCTCTCAATAACAGGGATTCCCTCTTCTCTGCATACTAAAAAAATCATCTCCCTAGTTATTCCTTGTAAAGAGCTGCTAAGTGGAGAGGTTATTACCCTGCCGTCCTTATCTATACATAAAAAGTTAGAACGACTACCTTCGGTTATCCCACCAATTTTATTCTCTAAGAGTATGTCATAAAAGCCATTTTCACTACATATTTTATCGGATATACTACGTAATTCTAAATTTTCCCGTTTAATTAGTGGAGTATCTCTTTCTAAATCGACTATACCCAATGTTCCACCTTTAATGTAGGAATCTTTGTTAGGAGTTCTGGATTGAACTAGATCAATTGTAAAAATACTACTCTCTAAATTAAAAGTTATTTTAATATTCTTACCCTTTGATTCTGGTAGTTTCGATAAAATAAGGGGTTTTACAATGTCTAACATCTTTTCATAATCAAGTTGTATATAGTTATTTATTGATCTATGTAATCTCTCCATATGTTGGAAAAAGAATATTGGGAGATTATCCATTGTAGCCATAACTTCATAAATATTAATCATACTTTATTCTAGATTAAATATGATGTAATATAAAGTATGATTTATAAAACAGAAATTAAAGTAAGACACTATGAGTGTGATGCCTATGGCCATGTAAATAACGCCAATTATCTAAACTATTTAGAGCATGCTAGATCCGAGTTCTTAAAACAAATAGGATTTGATTATGCCAGTTTTGTTGCAGAGGGTTACGGAGTATATGTTGTAAAGATTTCAATATCATATAAGAGTTCTGCACTACCTGAGGATGCACTAGATATTTTTACAAAGGTTACAGAGAGGAAAAAAGCTAGTGGAGTTTTTTATCAGGAGATTAAAAGAGGGGAAACGCTTATCTGTGTAGCAGAGGTTACATGGGCCTCTATTGGTAAAAGTGGTAGAATGGCTCCAATCCCAAAAGAGTGGGATGTCCCAGGTCTTAATGTATAGATGAAGAAAATTTTTGAATTACTTAGAAGCTTAATAATTAAGTTTTTTGATGATAGTTGTTTAGTTAGGGCTTCAGGTCTGGCCTATAGTACTCTTTTAGCTATGGTTCCCTTTATTACAATTATCTATGCCTTTGGTGGTTTTGATACTCTAGGTAGAAGCATAGAAACTGTCCTTCTTAAGGCTATTATACCCACCCAACACCAGGCTATAAGCCAGGCATTAGATGGTTTTACAAGGAATTCCCTTGCAACAGGAACCCTAGGAATGTTCTTTTTTCTTCTAACCTCTATCTTTCTAATAAATACTATAGCTAGAAATGTTGATTCAATTTGGGGTATTACTTCAACTGTTAACTTTTTTAGGCGTTACGCCACTTATACCGCAATTCTAGTTTTTGGAAGTCTACTTCTTGGTATAAGTACATCTATCTCCGGTACCATAGAGAACTATGTTCTCTCAGTAGGTATTAAGGAGATGAGTAGTTATAATGAGTTTTTAAAATTAATACTTCCATTTGTTTTAACCCTTTTTATATTTTTTATTATGTTAATAGTTATACCCTCTGGAAAGGTTAAGTTTAAGTCAGCAGCAATAGGGGCGCTAACTTCAGCAGTACTATTTGAAATTGTAAAAAAAATATTTACTTATTGGGTTTTAAACTCGGTTAGAAACTCTTTAATTTATGGTTCTGTAGCCATTATTCCAATATTCTTAGTAGGGCTCTACCTTTTTTGGTTAATTGTATTAATTGGTGTTGAAATATCATTTTTAATACAAAATCAAGATAGTCCATTAAGGGGTAATATATTAGAACTTAATATGGAGGAGCGGATAGTTCTAGGATTAGATCTCTTTTTAGTAATTGCCAAATCCTATACTTGTAAGGGGGGTGGGGGTGTTACACTTAAAGATTTAGAGAAATCAACCTCCCTCTCATACAATATTGTAAATCCATTTATAGCCAACTTTTTAAAGAACGGGTTAATACTAAAAATACATAGTAATAAGGGTGGATTTATTCCCTCTAGATCCCTAGACCAGATCTCCTTATCTGACATTGTTTCTGCAATATACGGAGGTAAGTCTAATGTTAATGCAGTGGATTCTATCTCCTTGGAAAATGGGAAGAAGTTCAGTCTTGGGGGTTATGATTCACTAAGTAAAGAGTCCCTATTATCACTAATAAGAGGAGAATAAAAAAAATGAAAGTTCCTAGGTATCACTCTATATCCTTTCTAATTCTACCATTTATAATCTACTTAGCCTTAAATTTTTCCCTTGTAGGTACAGTCTTTTTAAAGGAGATTATCACCTATACATCTATTGTTATTCCTAACTTAGAGTTAGAAGAACCTAATTTACAGTTAACAAAAGAGGATCTTATTAAACAAAGGTATGCTAAAGATTTCTCAGTAACCCTTGTGGTTATAGGTTTTAGTGTAGCCCTTTTTAATCTCCCTTTTAAAATTTTCTTCTTTAAAAAGAGACGAAAAAAACAACCTAAACCCTTGGAGAGTAGATATACAAAGTTATTAATAAACTTCTCCCCAGAGATAATTACAACTATTGTTCTCTTGGGAACTATCTACATTCACTACTCTATATTTCATACTTTTAAGCAAGCCCCAGATAATAATTTTTTTAGTGGGGCTATGAATAATATATTTATAGTATCCGTATTTACCTCAACCCTTGTTGTTATTTTAGTATACTTTGGACAGAAGTTTAGGGTTCAGACAAAGTATATTCAACATGTTTTTTCTAAGGAGAGGTTAACAGAAAAACCGACTGGTTTTAATTTCCCTGGTTTAAGGGGGCGGTTTTTTATAACTACAATTTTTATAACCTTTATCCCCCTAATAATTGTTATGTTTTATGTTATATCAAGCTTTAAAACCGTAAGCTCTATCTCTGCTCTTTCCAATGTAGAGTTTAATTTTTTGTTTAAGGATTGGATAGAGTTAATATCTATGTTTACCCAGGAAGACCCTAAAAGTTTAATTTTAACTGCCTTAGATGGTGGTCCAGCCCCATATATTGATACCTTTGGTGTCTTTCAGCTCTTTTTAGGTATAATTCCAGGGCTGTTTTTCTCTCTAATTTATATTTTTAAAATAGTTAGCTGGAGTAATTACTCAATACTTAAACCAATTAATGAGCTTTTAGTCTCAATGAAAAGTGTCTCAAAGGGTAACCTTGACTCCTATACAATTGTAAGATCTAGGGAGGAGACAGGGCAACTATCCTATGGATTTAATCAGATGCTTAATGGCTTAAAAGAGAGAGAGAGGATAAAATCCCTATTTGGTCAGTATCTCTCTGCAGAGATTTCAGAGGAGATTATAAAGGGTAATGTCGATCTTAATGGAAGTATGTATAAGGCTACAATACTCTTTGCAGATATTAGGGGATTCACAACCCTATCCGAATCTATAACTCCCCATGAGACAATCAGCTTTTTAAATGAGTATTACAATGTAATTATTGATGTTATACAGAAGTATGGTGGAATAATAGATAAATTTATGGGGGATGGTATTCTTGTGCTTTTTGGTGTTCCCATAACTTCAAAGGACCATGCGGATAGGGCTGTTAATGCCTCATTTGAGATCCACGAGAAACTAAAGCAGTTTAATAAAGATAGGGAGTCTGCAGGTCTTTTTACTGTTAAAATTGGTATTGGTATTCATACTGGGGATGTAATTGCTGGAAATGTAGGGAATTCAAATAAACTTGAGTACACAGTAATTGGTGATACTGTTAATATCGCATCGAGAATAGAGAGTTTAACAAAGAAATTTGAAACGGAACTTCTTATTGGTGAGAGTGTGTATGACAACCTCTCCCTTAATAATAAAAATAGGGAGAGGTTTCAAAAACTTGATGGGGTAATTTTAAGGGGTAAAAGAGTTAAGGTTAACCTATTAAAATTTATCCAGTAATTAACCTTTTTAATATCTGAATAAAGTTACTCTTTACACCCCTAGTTAAAATACCTATTTTAAAAAGTTTAGCTGAACCAAGTAGTACTAATATTAGGGATGTTAATAATATCGCAATGGAAATTACTATATTCATATTTCCTGGGCTGTCAATTAATAATCTTACACTCATTACAGATGATGAGGTAAAGGGTATATAACTTAAAACCCGAGCTAGTAATCCATTAGGGTTTGATATTATCCCTCCGCTAATAATCATCGGAGTCATTAACACTAGTTGTAGTGGTATTTGAACTTGACCTAGATTTTGTTCATTTTCAACATTTGCACCAATAGCTGCATATATAAAGAGATAAAAGAAGAATCCTAATATAAAATATAAGAATATAAAAAATAGGTTTATAGGTGTGAATATAGTTATGTTTATTCCTAAGTCCATCATTGGAATAACAAATTTACCAACCATGGTTGCCATAAGCATCCAAACAAAAAACTGCAGTAGTCCTGCAAGGCCAGCTCCTAGAACCTTACCTAATAGTATAATAAAAGGTTTTACGCTACTTAGTAGAATCTCAATAGTTTTATTTGTTCTCTCTCCTAAAATCGATCTTGCAACAGATAGTCCATAAATTAGGGAAGTCATCATTATTAGGATTGATATAACCATGCCTACAATCAAAACCGACTCATAACTTGAATCATCTACATCTCCATTGTCACTAACTTTTTTACTTAATATCCTTATCTCATCTAAAAGCCATTTACTATCTTTTTCCGAGATATCTAATTTCTCTAATTTTAATTTATATAGATAGTCATTTATAACATCCTTTATCTCATTAGAGTATTGAAAGTCAGTTCCTGTTGATGAGTAGTAGGTTAATGATTTTGTGGTAATCAAGTTTTTTGGTAGTATAACAAAACCCTTAACAACTTCATTTATTACTAGGTTCATTCCCTCTCTCTCAGAAGATACCCTTATAACCTTAAGGTCCTTATCTAGTAAGTCACTCTCTATCCTATTTAAAATAGTCTCATCCTCCATGGATTGTATGGCTATAACAGCATTACTCTCTGGCTCCGATGACTTAATAGCTATATAACTTGGAATAACAGTTATTGCACCAAACAGAATTGGCCCTAGAAAAGTCATAATGATAAACATTTTACCCTTTGTTATCTCTCTAAACTCATGCTTAAATATTATATATAGTTTTTTCATAATAGATCTTCTCCTATAGAACTAATAAACACCTTATGAAGGGATGGAACTATTCTCTCATATCTTTTTATAGATATTTTATCTATAATATTTCTTAAAAAGCTATCTGCTAGCTCTTCATCCTTTAGTTCTACTTCTACATATCTAGGATATTTTATTATTGACTCTACTTCCTCCAGCGCCTCAATAAAAGAACCATCTCCATCAAATTCTAGGGCTATCATCTTGTTACCAAATGAGCTCTTAATTTCAGATACAGAACCAGTAATAGCAGCTTCACCTCTGTTTAAAATCATAATATGGGAGCATATCTTCTCCGCCTGCTCCATAACATGGGTTGAAAAAATTATGGTTTTCCCTGCATCTTTTAATAGTAGTATCGCTCCACGAAGCTTATCCATACTTAATGGGTCTAGCCCACTAAAGGGTTCATCTAATATTATTATTTCAGGGTCATGAATTATTGATGTTATAAATTGAACTTTCTGGCTCATCCCTTTAGATAACTCTTCTGTCTTTTTATATCTCCAGTCATGTAGATCAAAATATGTTAACCACTTCTCTATTTCCATCTCTAGTTGCTCTATAGAGCGACCCTTTAACATACCAAAATAGGTAATAAATTCGGTGACTGTAGACTTTTTATACATCCCTCGCTCTTCTGGTAGATAACCTATCTTCTCGTTATCACTTGCTTTAAGCTTCTTTCCATCAAAGAGTATCTGTCCTGAATCTGGATCAAGGATATTCATTATCATCTTTATAGTTGTGGATTTTCCTGCACCATTTGGTCCTAACAATCCAAATATCTCCCCTGGTTTAATTGAAAAGGAGATATCTTTTACTGCTTGAACACTGTCATACTTTTTATTTAGTTTTTTTAGTTCTATCAAATCTGGCTCCATTTTTTATATGTAGTATAATATAAATTACCAAATATTATTTAAATGTCAAGGGGGTTTAGTTTATTTTAGGAATCTCCTTCCATGATGTGGTATATCTAGGGGATAGCATCTCCCTTTTCATAAACCATTTTGAGTTTTTACTCTTATTTAGGTTACAGGTAACAGTCCCATTTCCGTATTTTTTATTAATTTCATTTACGCTAGTTTGTATTTTCTTAAACCTGGGGTCCTTTAGGGTAAAAAGGTCTGGAGTAATCTCCTTTGATGTTCTTAAATCACTTAAAAGTACACTTGTTTTTTTATATAGATACCCCATCTTATATATCTGTTTAATTCCCATGTCAGCTGCTTTTATAAAGTCTGGGAGATAGTCTGAGTAATCCTCAAGGTCTATGGTTATAGAGTTACTATACTGTTTATCCTTGTTTCTAAATCTATTTGTAGTTAGATATATAGTTATTGATTTACCCTTTAGATTCTGTCTTGTCATTTTATTAAAAGCGTCGTGAACGTAACTTTTTGTAGCCTCAAGTAAATTCTCTAAATCTTTAATCGGTTCTCCAAAGCTTTTTGAACTCATAATAGCTCTGTTCTCTTTTACCTCTGTTTCAAACTCAATAGAGGGTCTACCCTCTAACTCCCACTTAGTTCTAAGAGAAACAATACTTAGGTGTTTTTTTATCCACCAATCATCTAATTGTATAAAGTCATAGGCTGTAAAAACATTTCGACTACGAAGAAAAAGTGAAATTTGTCTTCCAATACCCCATACATCCTCTATAGCAGTATCCCTTAGAATATCCTCTCTTATCTCCTCCCTAATCCAATATATTCCTTCTCTATTTTTTTTCCCAATATGATTTGCAATCTTAGCCAATGTTTTTGTCTGGGCTAATCCTATAGAAACTGTCATGCCTGTCCACTGTTTTATTTTAAGTCTAAGATTATAAGCCTCCTCTACAGGGTCAATAAAATCCCAGTTAGCAAAGGCCTCATCTATAGAGTAGATCTCTGTTTTATCTGTAGAGTCCATTATTATACTCATTATTCTTCTGGATATATCCCCATATAATGCGTAGTTTGAGGAGAATACTTCTACATTGTTCCTTTCAAATAGATCTTTTAATTTAAAAAGAGGTGTGCCCCGTGGTATCTTTAGCTTTTTAGCTTCGCTGCTCATGGCGACAATGCAACCATCGTTATTAGACAGGACTACCACAGGTCGATCTCTTAAGTCTGGGCGGAAAATTTTCTCACATGAAGCGTAAAATGAGTTGCAGTCGATTAGGGATATCGGCACTACTTATCCCCTCTAAAGTTATGTATTGTAAAAGTTACCACCCCCCAAATTATAAAATCATCACTGGTAGTTATATCAATAATTGGGTAGTTAGGGTTTTCGGGGTATAAAAAAAAGTCGTTCCCTTTTTTTATAAACCTTTTTACTGTAAATTCTTTATCTAATGATGCTATAATAATATCATTAGATTTTGGAGTGATAGATCTATCTATAATCATAATGTCTCCAGGGAGAATGCCTGCATTTATCATAGAGTCACCTTGGGCTCTTACGGCGTAAGTTGCAGCTTTATTGTGTACAAGATATTTATTAAAGTCTAAGTCCGACTCTATATAATCTGTTGCAGGAGAAGGAAACCCTGCTTTTATGGTGTTCATGAATAGTGGTATCATATTTTAACTATACATCTGTATAGTAATATTTACAATCTGTTTGGAGTTTAAATGAGTAAAGATATAAGCAAAATAAGAATCCCTCTACTTGTTACAGGTATAGTTCTTTTTTTTATGTTGGCTATAAGTACATTCACCCAGGGAAATTTAGATGAGGATTATATTGGATTTCAACTCTTTCGCAACAACCTAACTGTAAATAACATTTCTATAAGAGTTGGGGATAAAGATAATTTAGACTATGTTATGAACCAATTAGATTTAAGTTTTTATCTCTTTAAGGATTCTGCATTTTTCTACTTATATAGGCTTGTAGATAAGGATTATGACCTAATATTAACCTCCTTAGAGGAGGAGTGGAAAACCATTTTTTATCAATATTTTAGGTCAGAGGTAATTGATTTTGATATATTGAATAGCAGTTTGGATAAATTATTAGGCTATGTTGATATTGTTAATGGGGTTCTTACAACAGTTGGTCATAATTGGAGAATCTTTTATAAGGTTTTATTAAGTCTAAACTTAGTGATTTTTATTCTTCTACTAATCGCTTTTTACCATTTAAGCAGTGGGAATTTAAACAATAATTCCAATGGGATAATGAGTGTAAGAAATGCTCTTATTGAGGGACAGGAGCAGGAGAGACTAAGAATCTCCCTTGAGTTACACGATAAGGTTGCCCAGGATCTATTTGCATGTAGAATGTTAATAAAGGATATATCTTCATCTAGCAAGGATGAGATGCTCCTATCGTCAATAAAAAAGTCACTATCCCTATTAGATACTTCAATTAAAGAGGTAAGGGATATGTCCTATACCCTAAGACCTCCTGCCCTTCAAGCTATTGGTTTAGATAGTGCCATACAGAGTTATGTAGATAATTTTTCTGGAAAAATAGATACCCCTATAAGTTTTAAGGCTGTAGGTTTGGTTAATAAAAATATTGATGAAACTGTTAGCATAAACCTCTATAGAATACTACAAGAGACACTAAATAATACTGCTAAACACGCCCATGCAGAAAATATTGATATTAAACTAATATATACCTATCCATATCTCCTTCTAAAAATTGAAGATGATGGTGTTGGTTTTAAATATGTTAAATCTGAGAGTAAGGTTCGTGGGCGAAATAAACTAGGGCTTCCAGGAATAAAAGAGAGGGTATCTCTTTTAGGTGGAGAGTTAATTATAAATACAGATAAAGGAGAAGGAACTAAAATTCTAATTAAAGTTCCTGTTGTTGGAAATGAAAAAGTGTAATGTAATGTTAGTGGATGATCATCCTTTTTTAAGAGCAGGTCTCCGGGAAGTTATTAAAGAGAAAGATAATTACGAGGTTGTAGCTGAAGCTTCAAATATAAGCGAAGCTATGGAAGAGTTTAATGAAAAACTTCCAGATGTTGTCGTTCTAGATATAAACCTAGGAGCAGAGTCAGGATTAGACCTTATACAGCCTTTTAAAGATATGAAAAGTGATGTAGGCATCTTAGTTCTAAGTATGTACGAAGATTATGAATACCTAAGAAAAGCCTTTACTGCCGGAGCAAACGGTTATGTTGTTAAGGGGTCTGAGACCGATATTGTACTCTCTGGAATATCTGTAGTCTCATCTGGAGAAACATTTTTAGGACCTAAGATGGCAGGAATTCTAGTAAAGAGAGTTCTGGAGAAGGGGAATATTCCCTCCTCTGAAGAGGAGAATGATCGTTATGACTCCTTAACGGATAGGGAGCAGCAAATCTTTAGACTTCTTGTAAATGGTCTTACATCGAAACAGATTGGTAAAGAGTTATTTATTAGTTCAAAAACTGTAGATAATCATAAGAGTAAAATTATGAGCAAACTAGAGGTCCACAACTCTGTAGGGCTATTTAGATTTGCTACAAAAATAGGGTTATTGGATAGTTAATGTGTTAGAACCAAAAAAAGAGTCACTTATAATATATAAAGGTCAACCTGGGAAAATAGTTAATGTTGATAAAAAAATTGATATAAAATTAGCTGATGGTAGTGGAAAAAAAGTAAGGGAGAAAGACTTTACCCTACTCCATCCGGGACCTGTAAAGTCCCTTAACATCCCTAGTTTAGATTGTAATATAGAGGAGGTTTGGACTCTATTGCAGGGGGAGAGTGTTTCACTTTTTGATTTAGCAGAGTTTCTTTATGGAGATTCTGATTTAAACTCAGTTTATAACGCCTATCTCCACCTGGAGGAAAATCTTTATTTTTCAGGTTCTCTAGAAGAGATAATATGCAACTCAAAAGAGTTTATAGAAGAGGTTCAGGAGAGGGAGCTTCTAAAGTCTCAAAAAGCTGAAGAGTATAATAGCTCATTAAAACGTCTCTCTATGGGGACTTGGATTGAAGAAGATGAAAATGCATTACGAGAGATTGAAGGAGTTGTTTTAGAACAACGTAGTGGAAGTAAGATATTAAAAAGTCTAGGGATTAAAGAGAGCCCTGAGAGTGCCCATAAATTCCTAATTAAAATTGGTTATTGGACTATAGAGAATAACCCCTTCCCTGGAAGGCTAGGAGTATCTCTTAAGTCAACTGTTAAGAAGGATGATTTTATTTTATCTAAAAATAGTCTAGATCTTACCCATTTAAAATCCTATGCGATTGATGATGAGGGCAGTACGGACCCAGATGATGCTATCTCTTTAGAGAATGGAAATAGGGTATGGGTTCATATTACAGATGTAGCATCTCTTATTCCAAATGGTTCAAACGGGGATATAGATGCTTCTTCAAAGGGGTCAAACCTCTACCTACCCACAGAGACAGTACATATGTTACCAAAGGAGGTAACTGATATACAGGCACTCGGCTCCTTAGAAGGGAATAATGCTATATCATATATGGTGGAGTTTGATGAAGATTATAACATAATAAATAGGGAGGTTCATCTTACTCTAGTTAAGGTCTCAAGGTTGTCTTATAGTGAGGTTGAGAGTCAAAGAGAGTCTGAAGATTTTAAACCTCTCTATAATTTAGCCCACAAGTTAAAAGATAAGAGGGAGGCTAATGGAGCTCTAACAATCTCTCTGCCTGAGGTTAAAATGAGGGTTGATGATAAGGGGAATATTGATATAAAACCAATTGGAGGGATAGAGAGTCGTAATATTGTTAGTGAATTTATGTTATTAGCAGGGGAGACTGCGGCAATCTTCTGTAGGGATAACAGTATTCCAATACCCTATGCAACCCAACAACCTCCCGAGGCAAAGGGAGCTCCGGAGAACAACTTAGCTTCTATGTTTATATGGAGGCGGAAGTTTAAAAGGGGTGAAACAAAGTATAGTCCTGAACCCCATGCAGGGCTTGGTCTACAGCTATATACAAGGGCTACTAGTCCTTTAAGAAGATATTCCGACCTAGTTGTTAATCAGCAGATAAGAAGCTTTTTATTAGGAGAGAGTTGTATGACACAGGATGAGGTCCTGCTTAAAGTATCCCCATCTATTGAGTCGATGAAGAGACTCTCTGTATGTGAAAGGTTGTCAAACTATCACTGGAAATTGGTCTATTTAAGCAGGTTTAAGGATAGTATATATGTTGGTACTTTTGTGGAGAAGAAGGATAAGGGGGTAGGGGTTCTGCTAATTGAGGATCTAGCCTTAGAGGTGACAATTCCAATGAACGAGTTTCCTGAATTAAACAGTAAAGTGAATCTGAAAATAAAAAAGATAGATGTACCAGCTGGAGTTGTTACTTTTCAGAGTTGTTAAAAAATACCTTTACATGGTCCGGGAGGTAGTGTATATGCTTTTTATAGTTATCTCGAATCTCTGTAGCACTAATTGGAGTTATCTCCCTCTTATGGTCGAATTTAAGATGTTTCACTCCAAGGTAGTCAGCTAGAGTATCTCCATAAGTTTCAGATGAGATAATAGAGTCTAGGTTTGGATACTCTTCCTTTACAAATTTGCACCATGCAGAAGTTCTGTCTCTCTGGGGGAGTGCATTTATATTGTCTCTATATGTAACATCAACACTAATGTTTTTATACTCTTTGTAATGCTCTAATAACCATGAATACCGTAACTCCGCTTCTATAGGATCATCTTTAGAAGCTACAAGTAGTAGAGTTATTTTTTTACAGTATTTTAGGCCATAATCAATTAAATTAAGGTGTCCTGTATGTAAGGGCATAAATTTTCCAATTATTATCCCATTATTGTAGCAATTATCCGTCTTGATCCCCCACTATTTCTATGTTCTCCAAGGTATATCCCTTGCCATGTCCCAAGGTTTAACTTCCCGTTTGTAATTGGGATGGATATATTTGTACCTATTATAGATGTTTTTATATGGGCAGGCATATCATCATCCCCTTCATAGTTATGTTCAAAATATTGGGTAGGCTCTTTTATTAACTTATTAAAAAAATTCTCCATATCCCGCCTAACTTCAGGAGCAGCACACTCATTTATAGATATAGAAGCTGATGTATGTTTAATATGAAGATTAATTATTCCATATTTAAAATTTGATATTTCAAAAAGGGAGGATACTATTTCATCTGTAATCAGATGGAATCCCCGGGGTTTTGGTCTTAAAGTGATCTCTTTTTGTATTATACTCATTACAATTAACGCCTTAAATAGGATAACTCTTTAGGAAGTACAATATTATTTCCAAACTTATCTTCACCGTAACCATTCTCAGCTAAAATTTTAATATCCTCTAATACTCTAACATCCCCTTCAAAACAAACCTCTTGGTCTGACTTAATATCTAGGGTTCCTGTTGCTAGGTGATGGGTTATTGCTCTTTTAGCATATGCTGCGATCTTCTCCCCATGGATTGGAGGCAGATCTTCAAAGGAGAAGGATTTATTGTATAGGGTAATATCATTATTCTCCATTAACTGAATATAAACAGCACTAATAGCCTCTCTTAGCTTTACAGAGTCAAGCTCAACACTGTTTTTTTCTTTAATAAGCTTCATATTGTTAACAACTCTAGTTATCATAAATCTCTTTTGAGCATTTATCACTTCATTTGCTCTAAAAAGTTCCAGAGGTATTGCTGCATTATAGGTTTTATCATCCATTATCATCTTTATCTCAGTACCATAGTGAATAACAATTTTGGCTATTAAAGTTGAAGGTCTTACATGGAAGCCTCTATAATTAGGGATATTAACCTTAATTTTTCCTCTTTTTTCATAGTTTATCAATGTCTCTTTACACAGCCTTTGGGCTTTCTGAGTAAAAACAAGAGCATTCGCTATAAATGTGTCAATGATTAGAGTTACTAGATCAAGGTCAGATACAGGTTGAACTACCGATGTTAAAAGAGAAGGTTTAAAATATGCAGCGTGTCTCTCTATATAGTGGGAACATTTAGTACCTATATCAAGTAGATGATAAATAACTGATATGTAATTTTTTAAGCTAGGTAAGGTTTTGTCTGCATTAAGTTTTTGTGACTCTGAAAGGTAGGTATCAAATAAGGATTGTAGGCTATGAAATTTATTTTCAAACTGCATTAGTTTAGCCTCATCAAATACATCTGGAATCATTCCTAAATAATCTGACTTCTTGGTTTTTACAATCTTTTTTAATTGTCCAAAATCCTCCGCAATATTTAAAAAACTCGTAGCTAATGATACAGCGGCATGTTCCGCAGATTTAATAGATCTTTTTTTTCTATTTTTCTCAATAAATCCTAAGTCTGGATAGTCATTTTGAAAAGAACAATCAATAGGGCATACTTTTTGTACAACGCCAACTTTTTTAAATTGTGTAATACTGTTTTTACATGAGTTATACAGTGCTTTTTTTAAAACAGAATAAGCATCAACTATGCTCTCTTTAAACTCTATTTCATCCTTAAAAATACGTTTTTTAGGTAGTTGCTCAATTAATCTTGTACACTTAAAACAGCTTCCAGAGAAGGATTTTATTACAGCTACTGATTCCCTAACAGGAAACCACTGTTTATTGTGCAGGCATCCATAATAATCTAGGAAATCTTCAAGATGTCCTGCTTCCACTTTTAGTCTAGCTAAAAATAATTGAGAGTAAGCTTTTTTTGGTCCTTTTACCAGGACATGACTAATCAATACAAAAAATACCCTAGACTGTTGTTCCACTGCTTCTAAGTACTTCTTATAGTCTATCTCTGAATCCATAATTTAATATAACCCTATGAAAAGGTTAGTTCAACCATTTTACAATCTAATTGTGCTTTTATTAATATAGGGCTGTATGATATTGTTAAAATTAACTATAGTTATTAGAAATAAGAAGAGGTAAATATGAGTAAAATATGGGCAAAAGATTATGAGTTAGACTCATTAATTGAGGAGTATACTGTTGGTAACGACTATGTTCTTGATTTAGATCTTATCGAGTTTGACTGTGTAGGTAGTATCGCACATGCTAAAATGTTATCAACTATTGGAATCTTAACAGAAAAAGAGTATTTGGATTTAGAGGTCGAGTTAAAAAATATTATTTCTGATGTTAAAAAGGGTTCTTTTAAAATAAATAGAAGTGATGAGGATTGTCATACTGCAATAGAGGCTAGACTAACTGATCGGCTTGGGGAAGTAGGGAAAAAGATTCACACAGGAAGAAGTCGTAATGATCAAGTCATTACAGCTACAAGGCTCTATACAAAGACACAGATAGAGAAGACTCTATCTAGTGGATTATCCCTTGTATCCGCCTTAGTGGATTTAGCTAAAGAGAATGAATTTATTCCTATGGTTGGGCGAACCCATATGCAAACAGCAATGCCATCATCTGTAGGGTTATGGATGGGTGCCTTTGCCGAGGAGATTATAGACTCCCTTAAACTTTTAGAGTCTGTATACAATATTATTGACCAAAATCCCCTAGGGTCCGCTGCTAGTTATGGGGTTCCTCTCTCCTTAAATAGAGAGTTAACCGGGAAGCTGTTAGGTTTTAAGAAGGTTCAAAACAATGTTTTATATGTTAATAATTCCAGGGGGAAATTTGAGTCTATGGTTCTTGATGTCTTAGATCAAATCTCATTAACATTAAGTAAAATGGCCCAGGATTTAATACTCTTTTCACTTCCTGAATTTGACTACTTTTCCCTACCTAAAGAGCTTTGTAGTGGATCTAGCATTATGCCACAAAAGAAAAATCCAGATGGGTTTGAGTTGCTAAGAAGTAAGTCCGCAATAGTTTCATCCTGTGCATTTCAAGTTAAAAGTATTATTAGGTCTCTTCCTTCTGGATATAACCGTGATTTCCAGGATACAAAAGAACCATTTTTAAGAGGGTGTAAGACTTCTCTTTTATCTATTAGAGTAATGGAGCTGTCAATTAAAAATTTACAGGTAAACAGGGATAAGTGTTTAGCAGGTTTTACTCCAGAAATTTATGCAACAGATGCAGCCCTAGAGTTAGTTGCCAATGGATCATCTTTTAGAGATGCTTATGTAGAAGTTGGATTAAATGTTGATAAACTTGGACAACGGGATGCTGTTGAATCAATAAAAAATAGAACCCATACAGGATCAACTGGAAATCTAGGTTTAGATAAAATAAAAGAAGATATATCTAATTTAAAATCTAGAATTAGTAACCTTTAGGATTCTCCATATCTATAAAAAAGGGGATGTTGTAAAAGTAATTAAACCTTAGGCAACAGCCCCTTTTTTTATTTAGGGAGATTAGACTATTTCATATTTTCCATCTCTTGCATAATGTTCATACAAAAGTCTCCAATATGCTCAATCTGTCTAAGTAGGTCGATATAAAGCAACTCTGCTTTTACATCACTACCTCCCTGTATTTGTCGTCTAGCTGCCTTCTTAAGAGTAGACCTATAGCTGTTTATCTTCTCTTCTGTTGATTGTGCATCAGCAATTTTGTAGTTCTCATCTTTTACAGATAGGTTGTGTACTACATCATTTAAAAATCCTGCAACCAACTCTTCATAAGGTTTTAGGTCTTCGATTGCTGTTTCATGGAACTTTAGGTTTTGCTCATGTTGTTTATTTAAAATTATCATTAACTTGTAACAACTATCTCCAATACTCTCTAACTCGTTTACAATTCTCATTAAAGAAGCGGCGTTTGTAAAACCGTCATCATTTAAGTTGTCCTTTGTACAAGCTAATAAGAATTGAGATAACTCCTCTTGCATCTGATCAGTATAATCTTCTTGTTTCTTCATAATATTTAAAGCATTTTCAAAATCTGAAAGATCACCGCAGATACTCTCTCTGTAGCTTGAGTACATCTTTTGAACAATATCTGACATCATTCTTACTTCGTTTTTAGCCTTTAATAAGTAGATCTCAGGCATGTCCTGAAAACCTGTATTCATATATTCTAGAGTATATGGTTGATCTTTATATTCAACTTCACTCTCTCTTACAATTCTTGTTACCAGTTTGGCAAATTGTGGGATAAACCATACAAATATCAAAGTTGCTGTTACATTAAAAATTGTATGGAACATTGCTAGTGTAAATCTTGGATCATCACCTGGTATTATGTAATTTACTAGTTTTAGGAAAGGATAAAAGAATATTAGTGCTAAAATAGTTCCAAAAACATTAAATAATATATGTACCATAGCCGCTCGTTTTGCAGCGGTATTTGCAGCTATCGATGCTAAAAATGCGTCTATAGTTGTTCCTATATTACTACCTAAAGCCATCGCTGCAGCTACTTCAAAAGGAAGTCCAATCCCTGCTCCATCTGTACCTACAAGTATTAAAATAACCCCCATAGTTGCACTAGAAGAGTGAATTATAATAGTAGCAATTGCTCCAACTGCAACAAAAAGTAAAATTGATAAGTAACCTAAATCAGTTAGTTGTTCCAGGCTGGCCATAAAAGCAGCAGCTTCACTCTTTCCTGGTAAAAGGTCTTTTAAAAGACTTAACCCAAGAAATAAGAGACCAAACCCAACAAAAAACTCACCCCAGTTTTTCTTGCTACCCTTCTTGGAAAACATCATCATAGGCATACCAATACCTATACATGGAATTGCTATGTGGGACATGCTGACCTTACCTATAACAGCTATTATCCAGCTTGTAACAGTTGTTCCTATGTTTGCTCCCATAATAACACCAATTGCTTGCGTTAGGTTTAATAGGCTAGCATTTACAAAACTGACTACCATAACAGTTGATGCTGATGATGATTGAACTATTGCAGTTACAAAAACACCGGTTAATACAGCCATAAATCTATTTGATGTCATCATATTTAATACACTTTGTAGTTTGTCACCAGCAGCCTTTTGTATTCCGTCACTCATGATTTTCATTCCGTAAAGGAAGATCCCTAGGCAACCTACGATCTCCAATATTAATATAATTGAAGTAAATATTGTACTCATTAAAGAAAACTCCTCTGTTAGCGTTTTATTAGAATAATGGTAATATTCTGTTAAAAATGCAATAAAAAAGAGCTTTATTTAACACAATTCTAACATTTAAAAATTGTATCTTTTTTACATCCTAGAATTATTGACCCCTAATAACCTACTATGTTAATGTTTAATAACTTTAATATTGAGAAAAAAGGGGCCTTAATGAGTTTCTCACAACCTACTAAGCTCGGCATTGTTGCGTGTCCGGGTGGAGAACAATTCGCCGATGAGATTATAACAAATCTAAAGTCTATTTATTATAGAAGATTTGAAAAGAAGACTAGAAATATATCTAAGGTATATGGTGTATCGGAGGAAGAGGCTGTAAAGCATCTTAATTATGATAAGGATTTAAGTTCAAGGCAGGTTAAAATATACGGAAACCCTGATAAATACAGAGTTCCATCTTTTAAAGTTCCTGGTACTTTTACAAAATTTGCTAATGGAGAGCTAAAAGCTGAAATCAATCACTCTATAAAGGGTATGGATATCTATATAGTTCAAGATGTTGAGAATGCTGAACCAATCCAGTTTAGTACTGGAAAACCTGTTCGTTGTTCTATAAATGACCACATCTTTAATCTATTAGTTACTATTGATGCTGTAAAACAGTCTGGAGCTAGAAGTATAACAGTCGTTGCTCCTGTCTACCCCTACTCGAGGCAGCATAAAAAAAAGGGAAGAGAAGGGTTAACTGCATCCTCTTTAGGTAGAATGTTAGAAGGGGCTGGTGTAGGTAGGATAATTACCCTCGATATTCATTCTAAAGAGATTGAACACACCTTTAAAAAGTTAAGTCTTGTAAACTTACACGCTTCATATCAGGTTTTAAGGAAACTAAGCAATATTATGGACCTTCATAATGAAGATATGGTTGTTGTATCTCCAGATACAGGAGCTATAGACCGGAATAAGTATTTTGCTAGCTCATTACAAAAACCCTTAGCTTTGTTATATAAAGAGAGGGACTACTCAAAGGTAACTGAGAGTGCATCTGACTCCAATATAACAAGTGCAAGACTTTTAGGTAGTGTCGATGGAAGAAACGTATTTATGGCCGATGACATGTTAGGTACAGGTGGTACAATGATTAAGGCAATGGAGCTTCTTAAGCAAAATGGGGCAAAAAAGATCGTTTGTGCTGTATCCCTACCTCTTTTTACAGGTAAGGCTATTGAGTACTTTGATAAGGCCTATGAAGAGGGGAAATTTTATAGAATTATAGGAACTAATGGTGTTACAAAGAGTAAGGAACTTCTAGCAAAAGAGTGGTATGTTTGTGCTAATGTTTCGAATCTTTTTGCAAGAAGTATTTCAAGAATTCATCACGATAGGTCTTTAAGTCCTATTTTAGATAATAGTAAGATGATTCAACGTATGCTGAATCAGAGTAAGAAAAAAGATAAATAATATTAAAATAATAAACAGTTTGTATTGACAATATTTTAGATGGTTGGTATATTTCTCGAGCGTTAGCCTTTGTAGCTCAGTTGGTAGAGTACGTCCATGGTAAGGATGGGGTCACCGGTTCAAGTCCGGTCAAGGGCTCTTGTGGATGATAGGCTCTAAAATAACGTTGACATATTTGTTTATTACGCATAATGTATATAAAATCAGGAGAGTTGGTTAATGGCTAAAGGAAAAAAAGGCGCTGTTGAGTTAATTGCACTACAGTGTACTGAGTGTAAAAGAAAAAACTATACAACACAGAAGAATAGAAGAAATGTACAAAGTAAGTTAGAACTTAAAAAGTATTGTAAATGGTGTAAGTCTCACATCCTTCATAAAGAGACTAAGATTAAATAGATTGTAATACAGGCCAATAGCTCCAATTGGCAGAGCGTCGGTCTCCAAAACCGAATGTTGTAGGTTCGAATCCTACTTGGCCTGTTTTTTTTATATGGAATCGGGAGAAACGAAATGGGTAAAATAAAAGCATTTTTAAGTGAAACTGTAGTTGAAATGAAAAAGGTTGTTTGGCCAAGTTGGCCCTCTGCTTTATCTTCTATGAAGGTTGTTCTTGTATCTACAGTGTTGTTTGCAATGCTGTTTGGGTTAGTTGATTGGTTACTTTTAAGTGGCTTATATTCAATATTTTAATTCGATTTATTTGACTTATATTTTGTTACGTAACTAATCTCAGGCTAAAGCCTGGGATTTTTTGTATGTAAGAAGAAGGTAGATTTATGGCTAAAGGTTGGTATATTCTTCATGTTTTTTCTGGGCATGAAAATAAAGTAGAGAAATACATTCAGATGTATTTAGATGAAGGTGTATATGGGGATGTAATATCCGATGTGAAGGTTCCTTCTGAAGAAGTGTCTGAGAAAGTTAATGGTAAAACTCGGGTTGTAAAAAAGAAGATTTTACCTGGTTATGTAATGCTTGAGATGGATCTACCGGAAAGAGGTTGGAAAAAGACTTGTGTTGCCATAAGAAGAATTCAAAGTGTTCTTGGTTTTTTAGGAACAATGGGTGATTCTAAACCACAACCTATAAGCTCAGAAGAGGCTAAGGCTATTTTACAGAAGGCTGGAGCAATAAAGGCTGATAAGGGGTTACTTATTGGGCAGGATTATGTTGCTGGAGAGAAAGTTCGAGTAACAGAGGGTCCATTTGAGTCTTTCTCTGGTGTTATCGAGAAGGTTATGCCTGAAAAGGGTAAGCTGCAAGTAGTTGTTGGTATTTTTGGAAGATCAACACCTGTGGAAGTAGAGTATCAGCAGGTAGAAAGAGTATAATTGTTTAATATTATGGGAGCTTGGCTTTTGCTTAAGCGTTAATACCATAAAGGAGATATAATGGCAAAAAAAAAGGTTACAGCAGTTATTAAATTGCAAGTTCCTGCAGGAAGTGCAACTCCTGCACCACCGGTTGGACCAGCTTTAGGTCCTCATGGTGTTAGTGCACCACAATTTGTTCAGCAGTTTAATGACAGAACAAGTAAGCACGAAAAAGGTATTTTAATACCGGTAGTTATTGAGGTTTACAGTGATCGAAGTTTTACTTTTATTACAAAAACACCTCCAGCAGCAGTATTATTAAAAAAAGCTGCTAATTTAAAGAGTGGTTCAGCTGAGCCTCATAAGGTTAAAGTTGCGACTATAACTAAAAAGCAAGTTCAAGAAATTGCAGAGCTTAAAATGCCAGATTTAAACGCTAATTCAATTCCAGCTGCAATAAGTATTATTTCAGGTACTGCCCGGTCAATGGGTATAGTAGTGGAGGGTTAAGCTGATGAAAAGAGGAAAGAATTTTAAACAAGCTGCTGCAAAAGTAGATTCCGCGGTTTTATATCCAACTTTAGATGCTTTAAATTTAGTAAAAGAGATCTCTTATGCTAAGTTTGATGAAACTGTTGAGGTTGCTGTAAAGTTAAACCTTAAAAAGAGTCATACAGTTAGAGATACTGTAGTTCTTCCTAATCAGTTTGCTGGTGAGAAGAAAATCTTAGTTTTTGCTAAAGGTGAAAAAGCTGAAGAAGCTAAAGCTGCTGGTGCAACTTATGTTGGTGCAGAAGAGTTAGTTGATAAAGTAAAAGACGGTTGGTTAGATTTTGATGTTTGTGTTGCAACACCTGATATGATGAGAGAAGTTGGAAAGCTAGGTCCAGTTTTAGGTCGAAGAGGTTTAATGCCTAACCCTAAAACAAGAACAGTTACAATGGATGTTAAAGGTGCGGTTGCTGAACTTCAGCAGGGTCGAACAGAGTTTAGAGCTGATAAGACAGGTGTTGTTTCAATTGCTATTGGTAAGGTTTCAATGGATGCTGAAAAGATTCAAGAAAACTTAAACGCTTTTACAGCAGAGCTTAAGAGAAAAAGACCAGTTGATTTAAAAGGTGACTTTGTTAAATCTTTATCTCTTGCTTCTACAATGGGGCCTGGTGTTAAGGTCGATTTTAAATAGTCGGTTACTGAAGGAGATATTCGATGGCAGAGAAAAAAATACAACAATATAAAATTGATGCTGTAGGTCAGCTTGAAAGACAATTTGGTTCAGTAGAAAGTTACTTTTTAACTGACTATAGAGGTCTTTCTGTGGAGCAGATTACAGAAATTAGAGGTAAGTTAAGAGCTTTAGATGCAGAAATTCATGTTGTTAAGAATAATTTTGCAAAAAAAGCATTTGAGCTTATTGATGTTAAAGGTTTAGAAGAGTATCTTGTAGGACCAACAGCTGTTGCTTTAGTAAAAGGTGAAGCTGGTCCTGTAGCTAAAGCTCTTTTTGCTGCTGCAAAAGAGACATCATTAGAAGTAAAGGGTGGATATGTTGCCGGAGACTTAATGTCAAGTCAAGAAGCAGAAGTATTCAGTACTCTACCTACTAGAGATGAAGCTATTCAGATGTTAATGTACGCTATGAATGGTGTTACATCTAAACTTGTAAGAACAATTCAGGCTGTTGCTGACCAAAAAGCAGAAGCTTAAAATAATTATTAACAGCGTTAGTCTTCGTAGTTGTTAACTATCGCTGTGACGTATATTTAGGAGAAGATAATATGACAACAGAAGAAATTTTAGACGCAATTGCTGGAATGACTGTATTAGAGGTTTCAGAGCTTGTAAAAGCAATGGAAGAAAAATTTGGTGTATCTGCTGCTGCACCTGTAGCTGTAGCTGGTGGAGCTGTAGCTGGTGCTGCTGCTGAAGAGCAAACAGAATTCGACGTAGTATTTAAAGGTTTTGCTGATGGAAAGAAAATTCCAGTAATCAAAGCTGTTAGAGAGGCTACAGGTCTTGGTCTTAAAGAGGCAAAAGAGATCGTTGAAGGTTCTGATGCTGTTATTAAAGAAGGTGTATCTAAAGAAGATGCAGCTTCAGTAAAGGAAAAATTAGAAGCAGCTGGTGCTGTAATTGAAGTTAAGTAGTTTAATTACTAATTTAAAATTATAATTTTTTCTCAACTAACCACCTCGGAGGGTTCTCCGAAGGTGGTATTGTTGTCTGGGGGTAGTTTAAAGTGTTTGTACGAGATAAGTCGGAAGCCCGAAGTTATATTGGGAAAGAATATGATGAGGTAATGGAATTACCAAATCTTATTGACATTCAGTTGTCATCATATAATAAGTTTTTACAGAAGGGAACTTTAGAAAAGGGCGGAGCTCTCGGAGATGAGGGTTTGGAAAGTGTTTTCAGATCAATTTTCCCAATAGAAAGTTCAAACGGAGAACTCACCCTTGAGTATAATAATTATACTTTAGATACTAATAAAGAGTTAATTTCAGAGTCTATATGTAAAAAAAAGGGCTTAAGCTATTCTGTGCCGGTAAAGGCAAATATTAGTCTTGTATTTAATAATACAGGAGAGATAAGACAGAAAGTTTTATATATGGGTGATGTTCCATTAATGACTGACCGTGGTACATTTATAATAAATGGTGCCGAAAGAGTCGTAGTTAGTCAAATCCATCGATCTCCTGGTGTAATTTTTTCCAGAGATAAAGATATATTTTCCTCACGAATAATACCATATAGAGGTTCTTGGTTAGAGTTTGAGATCGACCAAAAAAGAGAACTGATTTATGCAAAAATAGATAGAAAGAAAAAAGTTTTAGGTACTCTCTTTTTAAGAGCTTTAGGTTTTTCTACTCGAGAGCAAATAATTGAGAAGTTTCATGTTATTGAGACTGTAAAAGTAACTAAAAAGAGCAAAGAAGAGTTAATTAATCGATACTTCGCTAAAGCCGTTTACGGAGAAAAAGATGGTGAAGAGAAAAAATTATATAGAGCTGGTGAAAAAATTCATCCCCATGATATTGATGAAATGTTAGCCTCTGGTGTTAAAAAAATTGATGTGATTGACTTTGGTGCTAATGGTTCTTTAGATTCAAGAGTTGTTTTAAACTGCTTTGAAAGAGAAGAGTCAAAATTTAGTAAGGATGATCTTGAAAAAGATGAGCCTTCTAGGGAAGAAGCGATTGCCCAGGTTTATGCAATATTACAGCCAGGTGAGCCTATAACAGTTGAAAGTGCTGAAAAAGACTTAAAGTCAATGTTCTTTTCATTACGAAGGTATGAATTAGGTTCCGTAGGTAGATATAAGTTAAACAAAAAATTCGATTACGAAGACGCAAATGACTCCTTAGTACTTGAAATGAGAGATATTGTTAATACCATGTCTCAACTAATAAAAGTATATGAGGGTGATGCTTCAATTGACGATATTGACCATTTAGGAAACAGAAGAATAAGAAGTGTTGGAGAGTTATTAACTAACTCTTTAAAAGCTGCCTTCTCTAGAATGGAGAGAATTTCAAAAGAGAGAATGTCCTTAAAGGATAATGAATCTTTAAAACCTCAAGATTTAATTTCTATTAAGCCTATAGTTGCTGCAATTAAAGAGTTTTTTGGTTCATCTCAATTATCTCAATTCATGGATCAGGTAAACCCTCTTTCAGAATTGACACATAAAAGAAGATTAAATGCATTAGGGCCTGGTGGTCTATCAAGGGATAGAGCTGGATTTGAAGTAAGGGATGTTCATTACTCTCATTATGGTCGAATGTGTCCTATTGAGACTCCCGAGGGTCCAAATATTGGTCTTATTGTCTCTCTTGCAAACTATACAAAAGTAAATGACTTCGGATTTTTGGAAACTCCTTATAGAAAGGTAATCGACGGAAAAGTAACTAGAGAAGTTGAGTATCTATCTGCAATGGATGAAGAGAAATGTTATATTGCCCAAGCAAGTGCTGTTTTAAGTAAAGATGGTGAGTTTGTTGAAGAGCGTGTAGCTGTTAGAAAAAGTGGTGATTATACTACAAAGGTTCCTGAAGAGATCAAATATATGGATGTTAGTCCAAAACAGATCATTTCAGCTTCAGCATCTCTTATTCCATTTTTAGAGCACGATGATGCCAACAGAGCCTTAATGGGTTGTAACATGCAACGTCAAGCAGTTCCTCTTTTATTCCCTGAAGCACCACTTGTTGGTACTGGAATGGAAGGTAAATGTGCTTATGATTCTGGTGTACTTGTAAAATCTAGAGTAGCAGGAGAGGTTACTTACGTTTCAACCAATAAGGTTGTAGTTACCCCTGCAGATGGTTCAGATCCTGTAGAGCATGAGCTGATTAAGTTCCAAAGAACTAACCAGGATACATGTTTTAACCAGAGACCAATTGTTATGAAGGGTGAAATTGTAAAAGTTGGAGATGTTCTATCAGACGGTCCATCAGTTGCTAATGGTGAGTTATCTCTAGGTAAAAACTTATTAGTAGGTTTTGTTCCTTGGAATGGATATAACTATGAGGATGCTATTTTAATCTCTGAAAGAATTGTTAAAGAAGATTATTATACATCTATCCATATAAAAGAGTTTGTTACTGAGATTAGAGAGACTAAACTTGGTCCAGAAAAATTAACTAGAGACGTTCCTAATACAGGAGAGAGAGCCTTAGAGCAGTTAGATGCGGAGGGTATTGTTCGTGTTGGTGCTAAAGTTAAATCAGGAGCAATTTTAGTTGGTAAGGTTACTCCTAAAAATGAAACTGAAACAACTCCAGAATTTAAACTATTAAACTCAATCTTTGGTGAGAAAGCTAAAGAAGTTAGAGACTCTTCTTTAAAAATACCCCACGGTGTTGAAGGAACTGTCTTAGATATACAGCGACTAAAACGATCAGAAGGTGATGAGTTATCTCCTGGTGTAGAAGAGGTAGTAAAAGTTTTAATTGCCACAAAGCGTAAGCTTAAAGAGGGTGATAAAATGGCTGGTAGACATGGTAATAAGGGTGTTATTGCACGAATATTACCAGTTGAAGATATGCCATTTATGGCTGACGGTACATCTTTAGATATCTGTCTTAACCCACTAGGTGTTCCTTCAAGGATGAATATTGGGCAGATATTAGAGACTGAACTTGGTTGGGCAGCTGGTACTTTAGGTAAGTTTTTTGAAACTCCTGTATTCCAATCTGCTTCAGCTACAACAATTGAAGATACTTTAGAGAAAGCAGGTTTACCTAGAAGTTCTAAAGTAACTCTATATGATGGTTACACTGGTGAAGCGTTTAAAAACGATGTTTTTGTAGGATATATGTACTACTTAAAACTTCACCATTTAGTAGATGATAAAATGCATGCTAGATCTACAGGTCCATATTCATTAGTAACTCAGCAACCACTAGGTGGTAAAGCTCAGTTTGGTGGTCAAAGACTTGGAGAGATGGAGGTTTGGGCATTCCAGGCATATGGAGCAGCTCATACACTTCAAGAGTTATTAACTATTAAATCAGATGATATGGTTGGTAGAGCGAAAATATACGAAAGTATAGTAAAGGGTGACGTTGCAACATTTGCAGGTGTTCCTGAGTCTTTTAGAGTTCTTGTTCAAGAACTTAGAGGATTAGCTCTTAACTTAACTATATACGACGAAAAAGGTCGTGAAGTTCCACTTACAGAAAGGGATGCAGAAATAATAGATAAACAGGGCAGCCGGTTCTAAGGAGAAATAGATGATGAATGAACAACAAGATTTTGACCATATAATGTTAAAGCTTGCTTCACCAGAGCAGATCAGAGCATGGTCTTATGGTGAAGTTAAAAAACCAGAAACTATTAACTATAGAACTCTTAGGCCAGAAAAAGAGGGTCTCTTTTGTGAGAGAATCTTTGGAACAACTAAAGAGTGGGAGTGTTACTGTGGTAAATTCAAATCTATTAGATACAAAGGTGTTGTATGTGATAGATGTGGAGTTGAGGTAACCCACTTTAAAGTTAGACGTGAAAGAATGGGGCATATTGAATTAGCATGTCCTGTATCTCACATTTGGTATTATAGATCAGTTCCATCAAGAATGGGTCTTCTTTTAGATCTCTCAATTGCTGCGTTAAGAAGCGTTTTGTACTATGAAAAGTATATTGTAATTGAGCCAGCTGACACAGACTTAAAAAAGCATCAACTCTTAACAGAGGAGGAGTATGCTGAAGCTAAAGATAGATATGGTGTTACTTTTACTGCTGGTATGGGTGGAGAAGCTGTTAGTTCCATTTTAGAAAACTTAGACTTAGATGCATTGTCATCTGAATTAAGAGCTAAAATGGCTGATAAAGGAGCTAAATCTGATAAGCGACTACTTAAAAGGATTGAAATTGTAGAAAACTTTAGAGACTCTGGAAATAGATGTGAGTGGATGATACTAGATGTTATTCCAGTAATTCCACCAGAGTTAAGACCTATGGTTCAATTAGATGGTGGTAGATTTGCGACATCTGACTTAAATGATCTTTATAGAAGAGTTATTAATAGAAATAACAGACTTAAAAGATTAATGTCTCTTCATGCTCCTGATATTATTATTAGAAATGAAAAGAGGATGTTACAGGAAGCTGTAGATGCTCTATTTGATAACTCTAAAAAGAAAAAAGTTGTTAAAGGTGCTTCTAACAGACCATTAAAATCTCTTTCTGATATGTTAAAAGGTAAACAGGGTCGTTTTAGACAAAACTTACTTGGTAAGCGTGTTGACTACTCAGGTCGATCGGTTATTGTTGTTGGTCCTAATTTAAAACTACATCAGTGTGGTCTACCTGCAAAAATGGCTTTAGAGTTATTTAAACCATTTATTATGAAAAAACTTGTTGAAAGAGACATAGTATATAATATTAAAAAAGCAAAGAGTTTAGTAGAGCATGAAACTCCAGAAGTTTGGGCTGTATTAGATGAGGTTGTAAAAGAGCATCCAGTACTTTTAAACCGTGCACCAACTCTACATAGATTAGGTGTTCAAGCTTTTGAACCTGTTTTAGTTGAAGGAAAAGCTATTAGACTTCACCCTCTTGTATGTCATGCATTTAATGCCGACTTTGATGGTGACCAGATGGCTGTCCACGTACCTTTAACTAGAGCAGCACAGATAGAGTGTTGGACTTTAATGTTGTCTGATACAAATCTAATGTCACCTGCAAATGGTCAACCAGTAGTTTATCCTTCCCAGGATATGGTTCTTGGAATTTATCATTTAACTAGTGAAAAACCAAAGGCTAAAGGAACTGGTAAATACTTATCAAGTAAAGACGAGGCTATTTTAGCGGTACAAGCAAACTCAATAGAGTATCAAGCTTTAATTAATATCTTAATTGATGGAGAGTGGATAAAAACTACTGCTGGGCGAATTGTAT
Source organism: Thiospirochaeta perfilievii (assembly GCF_008329945.1). Classification (NCBI taxonomy): domain Bacteria; kingdom Pseudomonadati; phylum Spirochaetota; class Spirochaetia; order Spirochaetales; family Spirochaetaceae; genus Thiospirochaeta; species Thiospirochaeta perfilievii. The sequence continues at coordinate 2,347,053 of NZ_CP035807.1, forward strand.
TTAACGATCTTTTACCAGAAGAGGTAGCATTTGTTAACTATAGGCTTGGTGATGATGAGATTAGAGATTTAATTACACACACTTATGAAGAACATGGAGCTTATGTAACAGTTAAAATGTTAGATATCATTAAAGATACAGGGTATAAATATGCAACTATCTTTGGTGCTTCTATTGGTGTTGATGATATTCTTATTCCAGAATGTAAAAAAGAGATGATTGATGCCGCAAATGCTGAAGAGAGTAAAATCATAAATCAGTATATGCAGGGACATATTACATCTGACGAGAGATATAACAGAGTTGTTGAAGTTTGGTCTACGACAAATGAGAAGTTAACAAACGAGATGATGGATAATGTTGAAAAAGATAAAGATGGATTTAACAATATCTATATGATGGCAAACTCTGGAGCCAGGGGATCTAGAAACCAGATTAGACAGTTATCAGGTATGCGTGGTCTTATGGCAAAACCTTCAGGGGATATTATTGAGTTACCTATTCGATCAAACTTTAAAGAGGGTCTTTCTGTAATTGAGTTCTTTATCTCTACAAATGGAGCCAGAAAGGGTCTTGCGGATACAGCTTTAAAAACTGCGGATGCGGGATACTTAACAAGAAGACTTGTTGATATAGCTCAAGATGTTGTTATTAATGAGGAAGATTGTGGAACTATTAATGGTATTGAGATGACTGCTCTTAAAGACGGTGAAGAAGTTGTTGAGGCATTATCAGATAGAATCCAGGGTAGGTTTACACTTGAAAGAGTTAAGCACCCTATTACAGATGAGATTATTATTGATGTAAACGAAGAGATAACAGATAAAACTGCAAGAGCTATTGAATCAGTTGGTGTTGAGTCTGTAAAGGTTAGAACTGTATTAACATGTGAAGCAAAACAGGGTGTTTGTAGAAAATGTTATGGTCGAGATCTTTCAAGAAATAAGAATGTTAACATTGGTGAAGCTGTTGGTATTGTTGCTGCTCAGTCAATTGGTCAGCCAGGAACACAGTTAACAATGAGAACTTTCCACGTTGGTGGTGCTGCATCTGCAATAACTGAAGATAATAAGATCGCTTTAAACTACCCAGTATTAATTAGATCTTTTGTTGGTCAATCTGTAGAAATCGAAGATGATAAAGTATTGTTTACTCGAAAGGGTGAAATGACAGTAGCTAAAATCTTAGATACATACAAAATAGAGAAAGCTGACAATATTATAGTCGAAGATGGGCAGAAAGTTATTAAAGGTGAAATAATCATTGAAAGAAAGTCAGGAAATGTAGAAGCAGATGATATTGCATTTGTTGTACTTCACGGTGATGACCTTTTACTTGTAGCTCAGGATCAAGTTGTTGAAATAAGAAATGGTTCTACGGTAATCGCTAAAGAGAATCAAATTGTTCCAGCAGAAGAGGCTATTGCATTCTTCGACCCATTTAGTGATCCAATTATTGCGGAGTTTGAAGGTACTACAAAGTATGAAGATATTATACCTGGTTCAACACTTCGAGAGGAAGTTAATGAGGATACAGGTAAAATAGAGAAGAAAATATCTGATACAGCAGCTGAAACACTGCAGCCTAGAATTCTTATATTGGATAATAATGGTAAAGAGTTAGCAACATACTTCTTGCCTAATAACGCTTATTTAAGTATAGATAACAATGAAAAGGTTATAGCGGGAACAACTCTTGCTAAACTGTTAAAAGAGTCTGCTAAGACCCAAGATATTACTGGTGGTCTACCAAGGGTTGGAGAGCTATTTGAAGCAAGAAGACCTAGAGAAGAGGCTGTTTTAGCTAAAATCGGTGGTGTTGTTAGATTTAAAGGAATTGCTAAAGGTAAGAGGCTTATAGCAGTAGAAGATCCATACGGTAGAGAGTTTAAACATCAGATCTTAATGGGTAAACACTTAGTTGTTAGAGATGGAGATACTGTTAAAGCTGGTGAGAAACTTTGTGAAGGTAACATTGATCCCCATGATGTTTTAGATATCCTAGGAGAAAATGCTCTACAGAGATTCTTAGTTGACGAAGTACAAGAAGTTTATCGAATGCAAGGTGTTCAGATAAACGATAAGCATATAGGTGTTATTGTTCGGCAGATGATGAGAAAAATTGAGATTACAGAAGTTGGTGATACTCACTTTATCTACGGTCAGCAGATCGATAAGTATAGCTTTAGAAAAGAGAATGAGAAAGTTGTATCCCAGGGTGGTCAACCTGCTGTAGCTAGACCTCTATTATTAGGTATTACAAGAGCTTCATTACAGATTGATTCTTGGATTTCAGCTGCGTCATTCCAGGAAACAACTAGAGTTTTAACAAATGCTGCTATTGCCGGTGATATAGATGAGTTACGTGGACTTAAAGAAAACGTAGTTATAGGTCACTTAATACCAGCTGGTACAGGTATGAAACGATATGCTGGACCAAAACTGTATAACGAAGAAGTTGAGGACTTAGATCAACACGTTCAAGAGATTATGAATGAGAGAGCTAAGGCTGCTTTAGAGGCTACAGAAGAAGAAATTTAATATATTTATCAAGGGTTTATGCTGGACCCTTGAATTTATATTCTCAGTATGATATTTTTTGCAAACATGCTGAAACGAATACCATGAATTATTTACTTTGTTAAAATTGCGGGTTCATTGGATATTTAATTACATTATTAGGAGAGGCGAATGCCAACTGTTAATCAATTAGTTAGAAAAGGACGAAAGTCTACTAAGAAGAAAACAAAAGCACCTGCATTACAAGGGTGTCCTCAAAAAGAGGTGTATGTACAAGAGTAATGACTGTAACTCCAAAGAAACCAAACTCTGCGTTAAGAAAAGTAGCAAGGGTAAGACTTTCTAATGGAATAGAGGTAACTGCTTATATCCCAGGAATTGGTCATAACTTACAAGAGCATAGTGTTGTTGCTTTAAGAGGTGGAGCTATTAAAGATTTACCTGGTGTTAGATATCATATTATTCGAGGTACTAAAGATACTCTAGGTGTTGAATCAAGAAGACAAGCTAGAAGTAAGTATGGTACTAAGAGACCTAAGGCTTAGGGGGAGATAAGATGTCAAGAAGAAGAGCAGCTGAAAAAAGACCAGTAACTCCAGACTCAAAGTATAGTAGTAAGGTAGTTGCAAAATTTATTTCTAGAATGATGGTTGATGGAAAGAAATCTGTAAGTAGAAAATGTGTTTATGGTGCTATTGATTTTTTAGCGTCTAAAACAGAAAAAGAAGCTTTAGAGTCTTTCTTAAAATCTGTAGAAAATGTTAAGCCAGCAGTAGAGGTTAAGTCTCGAAGAGTTGGTGGTTCTACTTACCAAATACCTGTAGAGGTAAGAGATAGTAGAAAAGAAGCATTATCAATGAGATGGATAATTGCAGCAGCAAGAAAGAGAAATGGTAAAACAATGTCTCAAAAACTTGGTGCAGAATTATTAGATGCTTACAATCTAACTGGAACAGCTTTTAAGAAGAAAGAAGATGTTCATAGAATGGCAGAAGCTAATAAAGCGTTCTCTCATTACAAATAATATATTTTTTTACTTAAAACCTAGTTTAGACCTTGATAAAAGATCTAAGTTAGGTTATTTTATTTAAACACTCTTAAAGGGTGTTTTTGTTTATTGCTTTATAGCAATAGGATAAAGAGTTTTGTATAACTTTTTATGTCTGGCAAAATGATTGCGTTTTGGTAATCCGCTTTTGAACCAGGTTTACAACTTAATTTCAAGATATCAAACCACTGGCGTAGTCAGAAGGTGATGGATTTTAATAGTAAGCTTCTTAAGTTCTTAGCGATTCCTTATGCAATAATTTATACATAATATACCCTGTAATGGTATTTATATTTTATTTATTAGCAATATTATCCAGGAGGACGGAATGGCTAAGGAAAAATTCCAACGAAATAAACCGCATTTAAATGTTGGTACTATCGGGCACGTTGACCATGGTAAGACTACTCTTACTGCGGCTATAAGTGCATATTGTTCATTTAAAGCTGGTGACGGTAAAGTAATGAGCTACGAAGATATCGATAATGCTCCAGAAGAAAAAGAGCGTGGTATCACAATTAACTCTAGACACATTGAGTATGAAACAGAAACTAGACATTATGCTCACGTAGACTGTCCAGGGCATGCCGATTATGTTAAGAACATGATTACTGGTGCTGCACAGATGGATGGTGCTATACTTTTAGTTGCTGCAGATTCTGGACCAGAACCACAAACAAGAGAGCACATCTTACTTGCTAGACAGGTTGGTGTTCCTAAGTTATTAGTTTTCATGAACAAAATGGATTTAGCTGACCCTGAGTTAGTTGAGTTAGTTGAAATGGAAGTTATGGAGCTTTTATCAGAGTATGGTTTCCCAGGTGATGATACTCCAATAATCAAAGGTTCAGCTTTCCAAGCAATGTCAGCTATTGATGACACAGAAAAAACTGCATGTATTGAAGAGCTTTTACAGCAAATGGATACATACTTCCCAATTCCTGAGAGAGAAGTTGATAAAGATTTCTTATTACCAATTGAGGATGTATTCTCAATTTCAGGTCGTGGTACAGTTGTAACTGGTAGAATCGAAACAGGTGTTTTACATGTTGGAGATACTATTGAGATCGTTGGTATCAGAGATACTCAAACAACTACATGTACTGGTGTTGAGATGTTCAACAAGTTATTAGATGAAGGTCAAGCTGGAGATAACGTTGGTGCTTTATTAAGAGGTATCGATAAAAATGCAGTTCAAAGGGGTCAAGTACTTTGTAAGCCAGGTTCTATTAAGCCACATACTAAATTCTCAGCTGCACTATATGTGTTAACTAAGGATGAGGGTGGTAGACATAACCCATTCTTTACAGGTTATAGACCACAATTTTACTTTAGAACTACAGATATTACAGGAACAGTAACTCTTCCTGAAGATAAGCAGATGGTTATGCCAGGTGATAACGTAACAATTAGTGTTGAGTTAATTCACCCTATAGCAATGACACAGGGATTAAGATTCTCTATCCGTGAGGGTGGTAGAACTGTAGCTTCTGGTCAGATTTCTGAGATTATCGAGTAGTAATTCGAGATAGATCGAGCCTTCCCTGGTTCGATCTTATGGGGGAATAATGGGAAAAGAAGGAAAAATTCGAGTTAGATTAAGAGGTTTTGATGTACAGTTACTGGATCAATCTGCTAAGGCAATTGTACAGTCTGTTCAGAAACAGGGCGCAAAAGTTGCAGGACCTGTTCCTTTACCAACAAGAATTAGTAAGTATACAGTGCTTCGTTCTCCTTTTGTTAATAAAAAATCAAGAGAACAGTTTGAAATGAGAACGCATAAGCGTCTTATTGATATATTAGAACCAACCTCTGCTGTTATGGACGCTTTAATGAAGCTAGAACTCCCTGCCGGAGTTGACGTAGACATCAAACAGTAAGTGCAGATAATAGGATAGGTATTAAATGATAAGTCTTATCGGCAAAAAAGTTGGAATGACACAGGTATTTAACGACAATGGTGAATTGGTACCTGTAACGGTTGTAAAATTCGAATCAAATATTGTTGTAGCTCAAAGAGAGACAGCAAAAGATGGTTATGATGCAGTAGTTATAGGAACAGTTGAAACTAAAGAATCAAAAGTTTCTAAACCTGTTGCTGGTCAGTTCAAAGAAGTAACGCCTCAAAAACATGTAATGGAATTTAGAGGATTTGATAAAGAGTGCAAAATTGGTGACTCTTTTGGTGTAGAGCTACTTGATGGAATATCTTTTGTGGATGTTACAGGTACTTCTAAAGGTAAAGGTTACCAGGGTGTAATGAAGAAGCATGGTTTTGGTGGTGGTAGAGCTACTCATGGTTCAAAGTTTCACAGAGAAGCTGGTGGTACAGGTATGGCTACATATCCAGGTCGTGTTATTAAAAACACAAAAATGGCTGGAAGAATGGGTAGCGATAAAAAAACTGTGCAAAATCTTGAATTAGTTAAAGTTGATGCAGAGATGCAGATTGCTTTAATTAAGGGTGCTGTTCCTGGTAAACGAGGTGGACTCGTGATCGTTAGAAACGCGAAGAAAAAGTAGGGGATATTATGGACAAAAAGGTATATTCAATAGAGGGTAAAGAATTAAGAACTGTTACTCTTGATGATGCTGTATTCGCTCGTGAAGTTAGCGAAGGTTCAATTTATCTTGCTATAAATAATGAGCTTGCTAACAAAAGAGTTGGAACTGCATGTACAAAGGGTCGTAAAGACGTAAAAGGTAGTACTGCTAAACCTTGGAAACAGAAAGGAACTGGTCGAGCTCGTGCTGGTGATAAGAAATCTCCAGTTTGGGTAGGTGGTGGAACTGCATTTGGTCCTAAACCAAGAGACTATAGCTACACAATGCCAAGAAAAGCTAAAAGATTGGCTATGAAGTCAATTTTAAGTTTAAAAGCTAAAACAGATCTTATTACTGTTATCGAAGACTTTACAATTGAGTCTGGTAAAACTAAAGATTTTGTTAAGGTAATTAGCAATTTTGTAGAGAAAGAAAGAACTGTTGTTATTCTAAAAGATGATGATGCAATGGTAAGAAGAGCTGGAAGAAACGTTCCAAACGTTAAGTTTTTAGCCTATAACAGATTAAGAGCGCATGATCTTTTCTACGGAAAAAAGATTGTTGTTCTAGAAGGCGCAGTTGAAAAACTGAACGAATTCTACGGGAAATAATAAGGATTTAAATGATGACAGTTGATCAAATAATTTTAGAGCCGGTTATTACTGAGAAATCTATTAACTTACGTGAAAATGCAAAAAAACAGTATACTTTTAAAGTAAATGTTAAAGCAAACAAATTACAGATCAAAAGAGCTGTAAGTAAGTTATTTTCAGTAACTGCTACTGATTGTAATATTGTGAATGTGAAGAGAAAACAGAAGGCAAACCTTCCTGTTTCTAGAGCCAGCTATAAACGTGGTCATGGTTTTACTGCAGCTTGGAAAAAAGCTATAGTAACTCTTGCTGATGGTGAGAGAATTGACATGTTTGAAGGCGCATAGAGCGAAGGTTTAGGAGGAATTCTGTGGGAATAAAAACTTATAATCCTAGAACACCGTCTCAACGATATAGACAGAGTTTAACAACTGAAGGTTTATCAAAAGAAAGACCTTTAAAAGCTTTATCTAAAGGGACTTCCAGCAAAGCCGGTAGAGGTGCAGGTGGAAGAATCAGTGTTAGAAGACGTGGTGGTGGACATAAAAAGAAGTTAAGAGCAATTGATTTTAAACGAAATAAATTTGGTGTACCAGGAAGTGTTAAAGCTATCGAATACGATCCAAATAGAAGTGCAAATCTTGCTTTAATTTATTATGCTGATGGTGAAAAACGATATATTATCGCACCTAAAGGCTTAGAAGTAGGCGCAACTATAGTAAGTGGAAATGATGCACCAATTGCTATTGGTAACGCACTACCATTAGAGCTTATACCTGTTGGTAGAACAATACATAATATTGAACTACAGCTTGGTAAAGGAGCTCAATTAGTAAGATCTGCAGGTGCTGGAGCACAACTTGCTGCAAAAGAAGGGGATTACGTAACAGTAAAACTACCTTCAGGTGAAATGAGACTAGTTTTCAAAAAATGTATGGCTACATTAGGTGAAGTTGGTAACTCTGATCACATGAACATCAAGTTAGGTAAAGCTGGTAGATCCAGATGGCTAGGGAAAAGACCAAAAGTTAGGGGTGTTGTAATGAACCCTGTTGATCACCCGCATGGTGGTGGTGAAGGTAAAACTTCTGGTGGTAGACATCCTGTTTCTCCTTGGGGACAGCCTACGAAAGGTTTCAAAACAAGAAAGAAACATAACAAAACTGACAAATTTATTGTCAAACGAAGAAAATAGGAGTAAAGCGTGTCAAGATCAATTAAAAAGGGTCCATTTGTCGCTAAAAGCCTTTATAAGAAAGTTGAAGCTGCTAAAGCTGGCGATAAAAAGATGATCAAGACTTTTTCTAGAACATCGACTATTGTACCTGATATGGTTGGATTAACTGTATCTGTATACAATGGTAAAACTTGGGTTCCTGTGTATGTAACTGAGAATCTTGTTGGACATAAATTCGGTGAATTCGCTCCTACAAGAATGTACAGAGGTCACGCTGGATCTGACAAGAAGTCTAAGAAATAGGTTGGGTATAAATGGAAGCAAAAAAAGGTTATAGCGCCAAAGCTAAAGGTTTACCAATGTCTCCTTTTAAGATACGACCTGTTGCTGATTTAGTAAGAGGTAAATCTTATGTTGAATCAGTTGCAGTATTAGAAGCTTTGCCAAATAAAAGTGCTAAGCTTTTAAGAAAAGTACTTCAATCTGCTGGTGCAAACGCAATGTTTCAAAACAGCCAGTTAGATGAAGAGATGTTGTATGTAAAAGAGCTACTTGTTGATGCAGGACCAAGTCAAAAAAGAATCTGGCCAAGATCAAGAGGTAGAGCAGATAGATTAATTAAGAGATCCGCTCACATCTTAGTTGTGTTGGATGAAAAAAAGTTGCAGGGGAATAAGTAGATGGGACAAAAAGTACATCCTTACGGACTAAGACTTGGAATCAATAAAACATGGAAATCGAAGTGGTATGTTGATCCTAAAGATTATGCAAACACTTTACATGAAGATTTACAGATCAGACATGCTGTATTAAATAGTGCAGAGGGTAAAAGTGCTGATATTTCAGATGTTGAAATAATCAGACAACCTCAAAGAGTTACTATTATGGTACATACAGCAAGACCTGGTGTGATAATTGGTTCTAAAGGTGCTAATATTGAAAAACTGGGTAAAGATCTTCAGAAATTTACATCTCAAAAAATCAACATTAAGATTAAAGAGATTAAAAAACCTGAAGTTGATGCTCAGATAATTGCACTAAATGTTGCAAAACAATTAAAAGGTAGAGCTGCATTTAGACGTGTTTTAAAAATGGCTATGCAAAATGCTATGAGAGCCGGCGCTCAGGGAATCAAGATTAAGATTTCTGGTCGTTTAGGTGGAGCAGAAATGGCAAGAGCACAACTGGTTAAAGAAGGTAGAACTCCGCTACATACTTTAAGAGCTAATATCGATTACGGATTCTCTAGAGCAGAAACAACTTATGGTGCCATTGGTGTTAAAGTTTGGGTGTTCAACGGTGAAGTATATGGTAATGAGCAAAAAGATGACGCTGGACTTCTAGTTAAGAAACAGCGGGAAAGCCGACCTTCAAGGAGCAATTAACGTGTTAAGTCCAAAACGAGTTAAACATAGAAAGGTACATAGAGGTAGAGCAATTCCTAAAGGTTCTGCTACAAAAGGAAATAAAATTTCTTTTGGTGAAATCGGTTTAGTATCAACTGAGAACGAGTGGATAACTAGTCGTCAGATTGAAGCTGCCAGAATTGCATCTACAAGATTTTGTAAAAGAGAAGGAAAAGTATTCATCAGAATTTTCCCTCATATTCCTTATACAAAAAAACCTGCAGAAACTAGACAGGGTAAAGGTAAGGGATCTGTAGAGAAATGGGTTGCAGCTGTTAAAAATGGGACTGTAATGTTCGAAATTGGTGGTGTCGATTTAGGTGTCGCTAGAAGAGCATTAGAGCTTGCAGCAGGTAAACTTCCTGTTAAGTGCAAGATTGTTGAGAGAAGGAATCTGGGGTAGGATATGAAAAAGAATACTAACCTTACTTTAGAAGAGTGTCTTGCTAAGAAAGATGAGCTTAAAAAAGAGTTACAGGATTTAAGATTTAATATGGTTTTAGGTCATGTTGAAAATCCAGTTGCAAAGAGAAATATCAGAAGAGATATTGCTCGAATGAACACTGTGATTCGTGAAATTGAACTAAGTATCAGAAAGGCTTAGGAGATAGACTGTGGAAAATAAATCAAATAAAAAGCTTTTTACAGGAATCGTAGAAAGTAATAAGATGGAAAAAACAATTGTTGTTCGAGTAACAACTAAGGTTTTACATCCACTTTATAAGAAATACGTTACTAGTAGTAAGAAATATATGGCTCACGATGAAAATAGTGAAGCAAATATTGGCGATACTGTAAGAATTATTGAGTCTAGACCAATGAGTAAAAGAAAAAAATGGGCTATGACTGAAATCGTTGAAAAAGCGAAATAGGGGTAATTTATGATTCAAATGCAAACTTACCTTAATGTCGCTGATAACAGCGGTGGAAAAAAGGTAATGTGTATTAAGGTATTAGGTGGTTCTCATAGAATGACTGCCACTGTTGGTGATATCATCGTTGTAGCTGTAAAAGAGGCTTTACCAAACTCCGGAATTAAAAAGGGAGAGGTTAAGAAAGCTGTTATTGTTAGAACACACAAAGAGATTAGAAGAAAAGATGGTTCTTATATCAGATTTGATGATAATGCTTGTGTTATTCTTGATGATAAATTAGAGCCTGTTGGTAAGCGTATTTTTGGACCTGTTGCTAGGGAGCTTAGAGAAGTTGGTCAAATGAAGATCGTTTCTTTAGCACCTGAGGTACTGTAGGGGGACTTATGGCTGTAAAATATAAGATTAAGAAAGGTGACTTAGTACAAATTATTGCTGGAAAAGATTTTAATAAAAAAAATCCTAAAACTGGTAAGGTATTAAAAGTTAACCAAGAAAAAGGCCGAGTAATTGTAGAGGGTATTAACATTGTTAAGAAAACTGTAAAAGGTAACCCTCAGACTGGTGAAAAAGGTTCAATTGTTGAGGTTGAAGCAGCTTTAGATATTTCTAATGTTAAAGTTGTTTGTCCTAAGTGTGGACCAGTACGAGTTGGAATCAAAATTGATGCTAACGAAAAAACTCGTGTTTGTAAGAAGTGTGGGGAAAAACTGTAATGGGATACGTACCTAAATTAAAAGCTGAATACAAAAACAGTATTGCAGATGCAATGAATAAGGAATTTGGTTACAAATCAGTAATGCAAATTCCTAAGCTTGAAAAAATTGTTGTAAGTGCTGGTGTTGGTGAAGCAATAAATAATAAAAAGCTTTTAGATGCAATGGTTGAAGAGATGACTTTAATCACTGGTCAAAAACCAGTTAAAACTGCTGCAAGAAAATCTATTGCTGGATTTAAACTAAGAGAAGGACAGTTAATTGGTGCTAAAGTAACTCTACGTGGTGATAGAATGTATGAGTTTATGGAGAGACTAATTTCTGTAGCTATTCCTCGAGAGAAAGACTTTAAAGGTGTTAACGATAAAGCTTTTGACGGTAATGGAAACTACTCATTAGGTATTAAGGAACAGATTATCTTTCCTGAAATAGAATACGATAAGATCGAAAAAGTTAGTGGTATGAATATTGCTTTTGTTACATCTGCAAAGAGTAACGAAGAAGCAAAATCATTATTAACTAAGTTCGGTATGCCTTTCAAGAAATAGGAGATTGTTAGATGGCTAAAAAATCTATGATTGTAAAAGCTCAGAGAACTCCTAAGTTCAAAACACGTGGATACAATAGATGTAGAGTGTGTGGAAGACCTAGAGGGTACATGAGAAAGTTTCAAATGTGCAGAATTTGTTTTAGAGTGTTAGCTAGCGAAGGTATGATTCCTGGTATAACTAAGGCTAGTTGGTAGGAGTATATAATGAGTGTTTCAGATCCAGTAGCGGATATGCTAACTATAATTAGAAATGCCAGCTCAGCTGAGTTCGAAAAAGTAGATATTCGAACTTCTAAGCTTAAGCTGGAGATTATTAAGATATTAAAGAATGAAGGTTACATTAAGAACTTCAAAAAAGTTTCAATTGATGATAAACCGTCTATTCGAGTATTCTTAAAATATGATGATAAAAACCAACCTGTTATTAATGGTATTAAAAGTGTTTCAACACCTGGTAGACGAGTTTACTCAGGTTACAAAGACATGCCAAGGGTTCTTAACGGTTTTGGAACTGTAATTGTTTCTTCATCTAACGGTGTTATTACTGGTAAAAAAGCAGTACAACAAAACGTTGGTGGTGAGATAATCTGTAAAGTTTGGTAGGGGGAGTTAGAGATGTCTAGAATTGGTAGAAAACCTGTAGCTGTTCCTAAGGGTGTAGTTGTAACGGCTAAAGATGACTTATTGACAGTAAAAGGTCCAAAAGGAGAGTTAACTCAAACTTTCGCTCCTGCTAATGGAAATATTATTTTCAACATCAGCGACAATGAAATTGTTGTTGATAGAAAAAATGAATCCAAGCCAACAAAGTCTTTTCACGGACTTTACAGAAACCTTTTAAACAATATGATTATCGGTGTATCAGAAGGTTTTAAGAAAACTCTTGAAATCAATGGTGTTGGTTATAGAGCTGAGATTAAAGATAAAAGTGTTATCTTTAGTTTAGGTTATTCAACTTTAATTGAATATGTGATTCCTGAGGGTGTAACAATTGATCTTCCTAAGAATACAATTGTAGAAGTTTCTGGAATTGATAAAGCTGTTGTAGGTCAAGCTGCAGCAGAAATTAGAAGTCTTAGACCACCTGAGCCATATAAAGGTAAAGGTATTAAGTACTCTGATGAACATATTCAACGTAAAGTTGGTAAGACTGGTGTTAAGTAGGTAACGGGTCATGAAAAGAGTAATAGAAAAGAACAAACGAAGAGTTCAAAGAAAAAATCATATTCGTAAGACTTTAAGTGGTACTGCATTAAAACCTAGATTAACTGTATTTAGAAGTAATAAAAATATTAGTTTACAGGTTATTGATGATGTTGCTGGTCATACTTTAGTTTCTGCTACTACATTAGAAGCAGAGCTAAAGGGAACTAAGTCAAATATTGCTGGTGGAACTAAGATTGGTCAAGTAATTGGCCAAAGACTTAAAGAAGCTAACATAGATACTATAGTATTCGATAGAAATGGTTATAAATATCACGGTGTGGTTAAAGCAATAGCTGAAGCTGCGAGAGAGACCGGAATTAAGTTCTAAAAGGAGATTCTTGTGAGAAGAGATTCAAAACGAAATGTTGAAAAAGAATTTACCGAAAAGCTAATTCGGTTAAATCGAGTATCTAAAGTTGTAAAGGGTGGTCGAAGATTTTCTTTCTCTGCACTTATGGTAATAGGAGATGGTAAAGGTCGAGTTGGTTACGGTTTTGGTAAAGCAAACGACGTTACGGAAGCTATTAGAAAAAGTGTTGCTGATGCAAAGAAAAACTTAATAACTATTCCTTTAAAAGGTGATACAATTCCTCATCAGATTTTAGGAGAATTCAAAAGTGCATCAGTACTATTGAAGCCTGCTACTCCTGGTACAGGAATTATTGCTGGTGGACCGGTTAGAGCTGTGATGGAGTGTGCAGGTATTAAAGACGTACTTGCTAAATCTTTAGGTTCTAAAAACACAATGAATATTGAAAAAGCAGTATTCGATGGACTTTCAAATCTTTTAAATGCAAAAGAAGTTGCTGACGCAAGAGGAAAGTCTATTAACGAGTTGTGGGGTTAAAATGGCTAAGAAGATACGAGTTAAGCTTGTTAGAAGTACTATCGGTAGAAAACCAAATCAGGTAAAGACCGTAAAAGCTCTGGGTTTAAGAAAATTAAATTCTGTAGTTGAAAAAGATGTAAACCCTGCTATACTAGGTATGGTTAATACGGTTTCACATCTTGTAGAGGTTGAGGAGATCAGCTGATATGAGTGATTTTAACTTAAAAGCACCAAAAGGTGCCAATAAAAATAAAAAGATGCTTGGTAGAGGACGTGGTACTGGACTAGGAAAAACTTCCGGTCGTGGTAACAATGGTCAAAACTCTAGAAGTGGTGGTGGAACTAAATTAGGTTTCGAGGGTGGTCAAATGCCACTATTTAGAAGAATCGCATCAAGAGGTTTTTCTAACCATCCTTTTAAAACAGAGTATCAAGCTGTTAATTTAGATCAGCTTGAAGATAGATTTAACGATGGAGACAAAGTTAATCTTGAAACTCTTGTGGCAAATGGTCTAATAAAGAGATCAGAGAAACTTGTTAAGATTCTCGCAGCTGGTGAAATTACTAAGAAATTAGAAATTGAATCAGTAAAAGTTTCTGCTAGTGCTAAAGAGAAAATCGAAAAAGCTGGCGGAAAGGTTTTATAAAAACTATTTGAACAGGAATGATTATGGCTGGAAATCCACTAGTTGACATGTTCAGAGTAAAGGATCTTCGAAAGAGGATCCTATATACTCTTGGAATATTGTTAGTTTACAGACTTGGTTCTGTACTTCCGATCCCTGGGATCGATGTGCACGCATTAAAAAATTACTTTGAGCAACAAGCTAATACTGGTACAAGTTTAGGCTTAGTTGAGTATTTAAACTTCTTTGCAGGTGGAGCTTTTAAACAGAGTTCTATCTTTATGTTAGGTGTAATGCCTTACATTACAATGTCTATTGTTATGCAATTATTATTAATTGTATTTCCTTCTTTGAAGAAGATTCAAGAAGAAGAGGGCGGAAGAAAAAAGATAACTAAAATTACTCGGTACGGTACTGTTGCACTATGTTTAGTTCAAGGTTTTGCTTCAATAACATGGATTAAAAGTATTGATGTTATTAATAGATCTTTCTCAACAGGAATGTTTTATGTTGTTGCGTTAATTACAATAACTACCGGAACAATGTTTGTACTATGGATGGGTGAGCAAATTACACAAAAAGGTGTAGGTAATGGTGTTTCGCTTATTATCTTCTCAGGAATTGTATCTAAAATGCCTAATGCATTTTCTTTACTAATTGATGAGGTAAGATCAGGAAACTTAAATCCAATATTTATCCTTATAACAGTAATGTTATTTGTAGTAGTTATTATAGCTGTTATTTATGAGCAACAAGGACAGAGAAGAATTCCTATTAACTATGCAAAGAGAGCAGGTGCTAATACCTATATCCCTTTCAAAGTTAATCCATCGGGAGTTATTCCTGTAATTTTTGCTTCTTCAATTACAGCAATTATTCCACAATTAGCTAAAATGTTAGGTAATAAAAGTGCAGGTTGGGCAAAGTTCGCTGAGATTTTTGCACCTCACTCATTTCCTTATTTAATAGTATTAACACTATTAATTGTATTTTTTGCATATTTTTATACGCAGGTTACTGTTAACCCCCTTGAAATTGCTAAAAATATAAGAGAGAATGGTGGTTCAATACCTGGTATTAGATCAGAACACATGGAGTCCCATTTGACTAGGATCCTCAACAGAATCCTACTTCCTGGTTCTCTTTTTCTGGCACTAATTGCATTAATACCATCGTTGATTATTATTTTGTTCCAATTCCCGCAACAAGTAGCGTATCTAATGGGAGGAACTTCATTATTAATTATGGTAGGTGTTGATCTTGATACAATGAGTCAAATTGAAGGTCATTTAAAAATGCACCATCATGATGGACTTGTAAAAAAAGGTAAGCTTCGATCAAGCAAACTTTAGAGGGACGAATGAAATGAAAGTTAGAGTTAGTGTAAAGCCAATGTGTGATAAATGTAAAATTATCAAACGACATGGTGTTGTTAGGGTTATTTGCAGTGCAAGCCCTAAACATAAACAGAGACAAGGGTAGGAGGAAGAATGGCTCGTATAGCTGGTATAGATTTACCTAATAAACATTTATCTATTGCTCTTACATATATTTACGGAATTGGACGAACTACAGCAACACAAATTTGTGACAAAGCTGGTTTAGCTCATGATGTAAGAACAGCAGACCTTACTCAAGATGATTTAGGTAAGATTAAAGATATTATTGAGAATGAATATACTGTTGAAGGTAGATTAAGATCTGAAGTATCATTAAATATTAAAAGATTAATGGATATTGGATGTTACAGAGGTCTTCGACATAGAAGAAAACTTCCTGTTCGTGGTCAGAGAACTAAGACTAATGCTCGAACTCGAAAGGGTAAAGCTAAAACAGTTGCTCGAAAGAAAAAGTAGTAGCGGAGGATATTTAGTTGGCTAAGGTTAAGAAAAGAAAAGATAAAAAAACGGTATTTGAAGGAAAAGTGTTTGTACAAGCAACCTTCAATAATACTATAGTTACTGTAACAGACTTAAAAGGTAATGCTCTTTCATGGAGTAGTGCTGGATCTTTAGGTTTTAAAGGTGCTAAAAAATCAACTCCATTTGCTGCTCAAACAACTGCAGAAACAGCTGTTAATAAAGCTTTGGATATGGGTTTAAAAGAAGTGCACGTTTATGTTAAAGGTCCTGGTGTAGGTAGAGAGTCTGCTATTAGATCTTTAGGTGCACTTGGTTTAAGAGTTAAAACAATTACTGATATTACTCCAATACCTCACAATGGTTGTAGACCAAGAAAGAGTCGGAGAGTGTAATGTTAAAAGTACTGCTAATATGCAGTACTTTTTTAACGCATGCGCGCATGTGTTGAAGACTGTAGCACAGTTTATTCTAAAGAAGGAGAATGTATGGCTAGAAAATCTTTACTTAAAGGTTTAAAGAAACCAAAAGGTATATCATTTGAACATTCAGAGACAACTCCTAATTACGGAAAGTTTGCAGCTTATCCGTTTGAAAGGGGATATGGTGCAACTCTTGGTAATACTTTAAGAAGGGTTCTTCTTTCCTCAATACAGGGGCATGCGGTTACATCAGTACGTATAACCAGTTTTGATAATGAAGGAACATCTAAAGTTATTGCTAGTGAGTTTGAATCAATTCCACATGTTGTAGAAGAGACTCCAATTTTTTTAGCAAACTTAAAAAGATTGCAACTGTCCCTTCCTGAGGATGTAGAACAACTAACAATTTTAGTTGAATACTCTGGAGAGGGTCAATTAACTGGAGCAAATCTTGAAAAGGATGGAATTGAAGTTTTTAATAAAGATTTAGTTCTTTGTAACACAATGCCTGATGCAAACTTTGAAATTGAAGTTCAAGTAGAGTTAGGTAGGGGTTATGTTCCTTCTGAGTTAAATGAAAAGTATATAGATGTTGTTGGAACAATCCCTATGGATTCAGACTTTTCACCAATAAGAAAAGTTCAATATAACATTGAGAATACAAGAGTTGGTGATAGATCGGATTTTGATAAATTAGTATTTGAGTTATGGACTGATGGTTCTATTAAACCAGAAGACGCTATAGCTGAAGCTGCTAAGATTATTAAAGATCAGTTTACTGTATTTATTAATTTTGATGAAAATTGTATTGAAGGTGAAGAAGAGAGAGATGAAGAACAGGAGAAAATTAACGAATTGTTAGCTACTCCAGTTGAAGAACTTGAACTTTCAGTTAGATCAAGCAATTGTCTAAAAAATGCACAAATTAAAACAATTGGTGAATTAACTACTAAAACTGAAGATGAGATTGCAAAAACAAGAAACTTTGGTAAAAAGTCTCTTTTAGAAATTAAAGATAAGCTTAAGGATTGGAATTTATCACTAGGTATGACTGACTATAGTGTACTAAAAAATACGATTAAGCTTGAAAAGAATAAGGAAGATTAGTTATGCACAATAGAGTAGGATTTAAAAGACTTGGAAGAAAAGCAAGTCACAGAAAAGCTCTACATAGAAATATGGTGACTTCATTATTTAAGCACGAGAGAATTACTACAACAAAAGCTAAAGCTGGTGAAATAAAAAGAACAGCTGAAAAACTTATTACTCGAGCAAAAGTTGATTCTGTTCATAACAGAAGAATGGTTGCTAAAGTTATGTGGGATAAAGCAATTTTAAACAAATTATTTGTTGAAATCGCACCATTATTCTCGGAAAGACCTGGTGGTTATACAAGAACATTAAAGCTTGGACAACGACAGGGTGATGCTGCCGAAATGGTAATACTTGAGCTTGTTGAAAAAACAGCTGATAAAAGTGATAAATAATTAAGATTATTAGTTTTTTTGACGATTATAGAAGGAGATACATATGTATCTCCTTTTTTTATATCTTTTTTGGAGTACAATTTATAAAGTGAAGTCAACAACTAAAATACTTACAAGTTTAACTATCTCCATAATATTATTTACAGGTTTTATTTATTTTTCATTTTCTAAAGGGTTTAACTATATAGAAACAAATTTTTATAGCAAAAAAATTAGTAGAGAAGTATCTGAGAACTTAGAGAATTCACTTTCCTTATTAGATAAACTACATAAAAAAAGTATTGAGAAATTTAATAATGTATTAAAAGATGATAGCGTACTAAACATCTTTAGTTCCGAATACACAGATAATGAAATAATCTCTAGAGATAAGTTATTTAAAGAGTTAGATAGGAATATTCTTGGTTATGATTCTATTCGTATTATATCCCTTGATGGTAAAAGAATACAGTTTAGTACTATCCCTTCGGATATACGTTCACAGAGTGATCAAAAACGTAACTACTTAAATGTTAACCAGGTTGAAGATGATGACTTTTTTTCTAGTGTTAAACTTAATAATGAAGATAGTAAAATAATATATAACGAAGATACTAATCAATTTATATACGTACTCCCATTTGTCGATAAATATGACGTTCTTAAGGGGTTTTCCCTCTTTTATGTAAGTATTAGTGGTTTTAGATATATGCTTAGCCAGGAAGGGTTTATTTCATCAACAGAAGAAGCTTTTATAGTTGACGCTGGTGGTGTCTTGTTTAACTTAACTAGGAATCAATTTAATATAGTTAAAAACGAGGTAAATAATTTTTGGTCTAAAGAAGTACCTTTAAAAGAGGTTTATATAAGTCAAAATGAGTCACAAGAATCATATATCCTATTTACTGAAACACTTGGTGGCATTGGTTCCGTGGGACGTATAGTTCCCTCTGATGATCTGAAATTAACAACTTATATGAAGGCTCTTCTTTTTCTAACTCTTTTTCTTGTTCTTGTTTTTGTCAACTTCTTAATATTGAATGTACGGCAAGATAAAGAGATCATACTACAAAATAGAATTAAACGTTTTCAAATAAAGTTCTTGCATGACTATATAGAAAATAAAAGTGAATTAGATTGGAACCATTGGCAAGATGAAATTAAGTCTAGAAAAAAACAAGTACATGATGAATTAATAAAAAATCTTGGTGATTACTCTTTTAAACATAAGGATGAGGTTGATAGGCTTATTGACTCTGGTTGGAATGATATTATTGATGTAATTACTTCAAAGATTCCTAAACCTATTAAAGATGAAACAGTTAAAATTAATGCTGAACAGATAGAAGAAATACTTGAGAGAGTTTTGGCTAAGGGTGTTAAAGTAAAGGGTTTTGAAAAAGGTCTTACTGTTCCTTCAGTTAAAGTAGATAAGTCCTCCACTATGAAAAAGATTGATTCAGAAGATAACTTCTCTGATATGAAGCCAATTGATGTCGAAGAAGTTGATGAGCTTGACAACATTGAAGAGTTAGACGAATTAGAAGAGTTAGACGAAGTTGATGATTTTGACAACAGTGAAGACTTCTCTGATATGAAACCAATTGATGTCGAAGAAGTTGATGATTTTGACAACAGTGAAGACTTCTCCGATATGAAACCAATTGAGGTTGAAGAATTAGAAGACAATGTGCATACATCTGAAGAGTTAGACGAGTTAGACGAAGTTGAAGAGTTAGACGAAGTTGAAGAGTTAGACGAAGTTGAAGAGTTAGGCGAAGTTGAAGAGTTAGACGAAGTTGAAGAGTTAGATGAAGTTGAAGAGTTAGATGAAGTTGAAGAGTTAGACGAGTTAGACGAGTTAGACGAGTTAGACGAGTTAGATGAGTTAGATGACAATGTGCATACATCTGAAGAGTTAGACGAATTAGAAGAAGTTAGTGATATATACATGTTTGATTCACCTGAAGAGAGTAATAAAAGAATACTTGATACTATAGAGATGGAAGAAGAAGGGGAAGATGTAAAAATAATTGACCTTGAACCATATATAAGCCTTATTGAAAATAAAGCAGATATAGTAAAAAACGAAAGTATATCAAACTTGAATGAAACTGATTATGATCAGAACTCAATTGTGACAATTAGCGATATTGATTTTGACCTTTCCTTAGGTGAGGATGAGTTAGAAGAGACTCCTGAGTTGGAGTCTTATGGAAGTTATGGTTATAACTTTGATCAATACTTAGAACAATTTCCATCTTCCAGTTCACAACTCTTTAAAGGGATATTAAAAATTACCCGTGACTTTAATACCCATGCTGCAGCCATCATTAGGGAGCATGAAATAGTTGTAAACTTAGCTGTAAATGAAGAAATAATAGACTTAATTATTAAAGAGATGAATGAGGGTGTTCTTAAGAGGCATATTGGAGATACAAAGGCTGTTGTTATCAAAAATATTGATAAAAAACCATATTCTGATATATTTAATACTAGGGATAATTTTAACGAGGCTGTAATAATACCTATAAAATATAAAAATTTAAATTCAAATTTAATTTTATTTTATCCTGAAATGAATAATGATATAATTAATGTATTCGAATCATTAAATAAAAAATAGAAGGAAAAGTATGATTTATCACTTAATTAACAAAGAAAAATGGAATAAAGTAAAATCAAAGGTTTATTATAGACCAAAATCTGTGGATAGAGAGGGGTATATTCATTGTTCATATGATGATCAACTACTAAAAGTTGCTGAATCCTTTCATCGTGGGGAAGAGGGTCTACTTGTTCTTTGTATAAATGAACAGTTCTTAGGTGATATGCTAAGAAGTGAAGATCTATTTAATTTAAATGAAAAATATCCCCATGTATACGGTGAGCTTCCAATTAAATCTATAGAGAAAGTTGTTCCTTTAGAGGTAAATGAAAGTGGTGACTTTATCAAACCTAACTTAGAATCTATATCTACTCTTGTTGTAGAGCAGGGAGAATGGACTTAATAGGCCTACTTAATATAAGTATAATTAATATTGATAGTAGAATATATTGAACTACACCGCCATATTTTGTATAAAATGTGGTTTTATCATTATAGACAGGGACGTCGTATGTAAGTTCTCCCTTTGTTAGAACTGGGATTGAAACTAAAATTTTACCATTAGGGTCTATAACACAAGAGTATCCTCCTGTTCCAACCCTAATAAATGATCTTCTGTTCTCTATGCTTCTAAAAAGAGCTGCAGATAGATGTTGTTTGCTACAAGCTTCTTCAGAACTCCAAGCATCATTTGTCATATTTACTATTAGGTCTCCACCAGAAGAAATCCCTTTCCTTACTTGATACCCAAAGGTATCTTCGTAACAAATAAGTGGAGTAAGGTTGTATTGGTTCACATTAAAGTTGTTAACTTCTTCCCCTGGTGTTAGATCCTTTCCTCCTATACTCTTTATGTAGCTGTGTAGCCACGGGAGTAGATTAGGGAATGGAAACCTTTCGGTAAATGGTACTAAGACATTCTTTCTATATTTTTCAGTTTTTTCATTAGGAGAGTAGTTGTATGCACTATTATAAAATACCTGTTCACCCTCTTCTAAACCTATTGTTTCATTAGCTCCGAAGATAAAATCTGTATTGTAGTCACTTATATACTTCTCTAGTCTTTCCACAAGGTTAAATCTAAACATATTCTTTTTATGTTTTTTATGCCACTCTAAGGCTGGAACAAAAGCAGTTTCAGACCAGATTATTAATTCCGGTTCTAAATCTCTACTTCTATTACTTAGGTTTATTAACTCATCTAGGGTTTCTTTATAGACTTGGTTGCTACCAGTTGCCCAACTATCGATATTATGTTGAACTAATGATGTTCTAATTGTATCTGATTTTGAATAATCTACTCTGTTTATTAAAGTGTAAATTATAGAAGATGATAGAATTAAAAAGTAGATTATTATATTTAATTTTAACTCTCTACTACTTATACTATTCTTTCCTCTAATAATTAAAAAAGAAATAAAGACCCCAGGATAGATTATAAGTAATGAGAGTACATATACTCCTGTTATATCACTTATTCCAGTAAAAATATGTGTTTTGTACATGGAATGAGCTATTGTTCCATAGGTATAGCCAATTATATTCTCACCCTTAAATATTTCAAAAGCAAGCCATGAAAGGGTTAGGGGAATATATGTAAATCTTTTAAAATTATTGTATATAAACTTTAATAGTAGAAAAAGTAATAGATAGTAGCTACCTATTATTGTTGGTAATACAGAGAAAGAGACCGGATCAAAGGATTTCAGCCAATAATTAAATAGTAAATAGGAGCCAGATCCGTATGTAAAACCATATAGTACGGACTCTTTGTAATTAATCCGACCTACAAGAACATATAGTGGTATAGGAACTAAAAATGAGAGAAAAGCTAAACCATCCGAATTGAAATATCCAGGAAAAGAGAGAGCAAATAATAAAATGCCAACTACAGTTAAAACTAAAAACCTAGATGTTTTTTAATTAGATGTCTCATTTTACCTTAAATTTCCTGATTAATGATAAAATTAGGGCTATGAATAATCCTATGTATCCTAAATTATCCATAAACTTACCAAACTTGGTATAAAAGGTAATATGTCCATTATAAATTGGAACATCATAGGTTAATTCATCTTTTACAAATAGAGGTAGTGAAGCCACTATTTTACCATTTGGATCGATTACACCTGTAAATCCAGAAGTCCCTGATCGGACTAAACTTCTTCTTGTCTCTATACTTCGCATAACTGCGGCAGAAAGGTGCTGTAGTGGAGTTGCACTATACTGTGTCCATGCATCGTTAGTTATATTCACCAATAGATTACTACCTTTTAGTACACCTTCTCTAGGTAGGTCTGGAAATGCATCCTCATAACATATAAGAACTGTAGCTTTTACTCCATTTAAGTCAAACAGTGTTTGTTTCTCTCCTGGTGTTATCTGCGTAGCTCCTAATTTATTAACATACTCAAATAACCATGGAAATTTATCTGGATATGGGAATTGTTCTGTAAATGGAACTAGGTTAATCTTTCTGTATTTATCAACAATTTTATCCTTTTTAAATAGATAAGCGCTATTATAGTTTTTGTCCCTATCTATATTAAAAGATTCATTATTACCAATAATATAAAGTGCATTTGTTGTACTTAAATATCTCTCCATTCTAGTAATAAGATCATATCTTTCTCTTTCATTCGCAGGCCGATATTTTTTGTGCCACTCTATTGCAGGAACAAAGGCTGTCTCTGGCCAGATAATTACCTCTGACTCTTGTTCTTCTCCTTCTATACTTAGAGCTTCTAAGTGGTCATAAGCTTGAATATATAGGGATGGATTGGAAGTTGATAGCCAGCAGTTTAGGTTGTGCTGAACAAGAGTTACTCTTAAAGTTTCTGATTTAGAATAATCAATCTTACTTAATTGGGTATAAATGATTGAAAAACACATTATTCCAATATAAATAGCTCCTGGAATAACCCAATCTTTTTTATTAACACTCTCTCGTTTTGAAAATAAAAAAGCGAATAGTAGTCCTGGGAAAACTATTAATAGTGACAAAGCATAACTTCCTACAATGTCAGCAACTCCAGTAAATAGGTGTGTTTTATACATGGTTTGAGAAAGAACTCCATAGGAAAACCCTACTACATTGGTACTTTTAAAAACCTCGTAACTAAACCAAGCAAAAAGTATTGGTATATAACCATGTTTCGGGAACCTTTTATATAGGAATTTAATTAATGGGAAGAGTAGAAGAAAATAGAATCCATGTATCCCTGGGGCAACAGCATATGCTGCTGGGTCAAAATCTTTAAACCAGAAATTAAATACTTGATATTTAAGTAGACCAAATATAAAACCATATATAAAAGCCTCTAAGTAGTTTAGTCTAAAGATAACCAAAAACATTGGTATAAGAGCTATAAAACTTAAAAAGGCTACCCCATACATATTGAAATAGCCTGGAAAAGATAAAGAAAATAGTAATATAGATAATGATAACAATAAAACTATCACTAAATGTTTTTTAATAAAAGAAATCATAATCAATATTATAGAAGGTGTCTGCTTAATGGTAAAGTTATTAATAGATAAAAATTTCTTCTGATTTATCCGATAATAAAATATATGGTATCCATATTCCAGGTATAAATAGAGCTCTAAAAGTTGCGGATAATACCTCTATAAGAGTTGGTGCTAATGGTCCCTTTGTTACAGTTTGGAAGTAGAATGTAAAAGCTAAAAGTAGAAGTCTTACCGTGAAATATATAACAAGTGCAGTAGGAAAAAACCTCGATTGTTTAGTAAATAGTAAAAAAAGAGTTATGCTTAATAATATTATAAAAATTATAGAGAAGAAATTAAAATATACAAAATTTATCCATCCCTTATTATAAGAATCTAAAGATAAATTACTAATCTCAAGCCAAGTTTTGTTAAAGTCAAAAGGTAAAACTATTTTAGATACAGTACTAAAGGAGACTATAGCTGTAATTGCAAAGGATATTACCGCTAATACTAATAATCCTCCAAGGTTGTTCTTTCTCTCTGTTTTATTCATGTAGCTCTCCTAAGTATTATATAAATATATCATATTAACTCTTTAAGAGTTTAATTCCATTTTCTCTCTTGGTAAACTGTTAAATATATTTCCTATAACTTTTATTGCTCTTTGTATAGCGTTTTGAGTTATCGGATCTCATTTTTATACTTTCTATATAGTCCTCGAAACTGATCATAGGTAATATTTAGTAATTCTGCAGCTTCTTTTTGTCTGTTTTCACTCTTTTTTAAAGCTTCAAGTAAATAATCTATCTCCATTTGGCGTATATCATCTTTAAAGTTTTTTAAAACAATATCTCTATTATCTAGATAAGTAGGCTCTTCTGTTATATATGGATTTTCAAAGGGATCAAGTTTGATGCTCTTTATAAAATTAGTCTCACTTGTATATACAGCCCTCTCTATTACATTTTTTAACTCCCGAATATTCCCTGGCCATTTATAGTCGTGTATCTGTTTTATTACATTGTCGGAGAATTCTATTACACCTTCTAATTCTAATTCATTGGCTATTCGACTCGCAAAGTGGCTTGCAAGTAGCATTATGTCTTTTTTTCTCTCTCTTAGGGGAGGTAGAAATAACACCTCAAAGGATAGTCTATCAAGAAGATCCGCTTTGAACTTACCGTTACGTGCCATCTCTTTTAGATTTGCATTAGTAGCGCCTATTATTCGTACATTAGTTTTTATTGGTGTAGAACTTCCAACCATTTCAAAGACTCCATACTCTACAACTCTAAGAATTTTAGATTGTACTTCCATAGGTAGTAGTCCAATTTCATCAAGAAAAAGAGTTCCTTCATTGGCTTCTTCAAACCTTCCCTTTCTTTTTGTTCCTGCCCCTGTATAGGCGCCTTGTGTATGTCCAAAAAGTTCTGTTTCAATTAGGTTTGGATTTAGAGCGGCACAATTTAGTGTAATAAATGGTTTATCCCATCTATTTGAGAGATAGTGAAGACGGGAGGCGGCTAACTCTTTCCCCGATCCTCTCTCTCCAATAAAAAGAACAGGTCTATCTATTTTTGCAGCTCTACTTATACATTGCTGAAAGTCTAAAAATTGGGTCGATTCTCCAATTCCATCATTTACATGGTTCATCATAGGTTAAATATACCATTAAAAGGTTATATAAACCATATTAATATCATTTCTAAGAAAAAAAGTTCACTTATAGGAGGTTCTAAGGGTTGGCACGTTTGTTGCAATAAGTGTGTATATAAGAAATTATTGGAGGAACCAATGGGTATTTTTAAAAGAACAAGAGATATTATTTCAGCAAATGTTAATTCAATGTTAGATCATGCAGAAAATCCAGAAGCAATGATTAATCAAATTGTTAGAGAGCTAGAGTTAGCAATATCTGACCTTAAGTGTAGTTGTGCTAATAAATTAGCGGATAAAAAAGGATTAGATAGAGGTGTTATCGATTTAGAAAAGCAGGTTAAAAGATGGGAAGAGAGGGCTGAGTTAGCAATTGAAAGTAAAAAAGATGACTTAGCTAAAGAGGCTTTAAGAGAGAAAAATATGGCTGTAAACAAGCTAGAGCAAATGAAATCTGATTTAACAAGAATTGATACAGATGTGGAGCTATGTAAAGAGCAGGTTATACAGTTAGAAGAAAAATTAGTAGAAATGGTAAATAAGAAAAAAGATCTACTATCTAGGGTGTCTAGAGCGGAAGAAAAAAATTATACTAATACTGTAATCAATAAAGCTAGTGGAGTGGATGTTTTAGAGAAGTTTTCAAGATTTGAATCAAAAATTGAGAGAATGGAAGCCGAAGCTGAGATTTTTACTTCATCAACAGATCGGAAATTTGAAGAGATGGAACAGGATAGTAAAATTGATGAGGAACTTGCTGCGTTAAAGGCTAAACTTAAAGAGAAGAAATAAACTATTGCAGCATAATCTTTTGTGCTGCAATATAATATGTTATATTATTGAAAAACAAGGGGGCAATCATGGGTGTATTTAATCGGGTTAAAGATATAGTTACTGCAAATATAAATGCTCTTCTAGATAAAGCTGAAGATCCATCAAAAATGCTAAGATTGATGATCCAGGAGATGGAAGATACTATTATCGATCTTAAATCTTCCTGTGCAGCTCAGTTAGCAGAGAAAAAAACAATGCAGAGACAGCTTAATGAGGCTGATTCAAAAACTGAACAGTGGTCTAATAGAGCAACACTAGCATTAGAGAAGGGTAGAGAAGATTTAGCAAAAGAGGCTTTAATAGAGAAGAGGAACTGGAGTGATAAAAAAACTTCTCTAAACAAGCATTTTGAGACACTAAGTGTTAATGTAGATCTGTCAAGGGAAGATATTATTAAACTTGAAAAGAAACTTATTAGCGTTAAGGCAAAATATAAAGAGTTATCATTAAGATCAATGCAGGCTGAAGAGAGTCAAAAAATTAATCAATATAAATCCTTCTCTAAAATTGAAGAGATGGAGAGACAGGTTGATAGAATGGAAGCAAAATTTGATATTGATTCAATGACATCTAGTTCACTAGAAGATGAATTTTCTAAATTGGAAGGGAATAATTCAATAGATGATGAATTAGAGATATTAAAAAATAAATTAAAAAAAGGGGAGTAGGTAATTATGTATAATCCACAAGAGTTTGTATTGGGGATACTGTTTATTGTAGTTGGTATCCCGGTAATTAGTGGCACCATAGTTAGCTTAGTTCATGGGCCAAAGGAGTTACGTAAAGAGAAATGGCGTAAAAGGCACCAGGATTCTTCGGCAAAAAATGACAAAGAGAGTGAGATGCTAGAAGAGATTTATTATGGTCTTAGTGATTTAAATAAGCGTGTTAAGAACCTGGAAACTATATTAGAAGATCAGGGGGAGTAAGATGAGTAAGGGTAAATTATATAGAAGTTCAAATGGAAAATTTATGGGTGTTTGTGCTGGCCTTGCTAATTGGTTACGTATGGACGTAGGATTAGTTCGTTTAGGTTTTATCATAACATCTTTTATGACAGGTGGAGTTGTATTTTTTATATACTTGGCATTAGGGATTTTCCTACCTATAGACGATTGCATAGAGTCTGAATCCATTTTTGATAAAGTTAGAACAGAGTACTCCGGAAGTAGTAAAAAGGGGTCTAGGCGATCAGGTTTTAGAGGTGGTGTTACTGTAGAGGATGTAAGGGATGAATTTAACAATCTTAAGTCTAGAGTAAGCAAGATGGAAGACTCTGTTTTTAATAAAGAGAGAGATTGGGATAATAGGTTTAAAAATAGTTGACATATAGTGATTATTTTTTAATAATAATCACTATGAATAAAAATATTGAATTTACAATTACAACGACTCAAACCACCACTAAAATATAGTTGGAGTTTGTATCGTTAATTTGAATATAGAGCTCCAGTATTAACTGGAGCTTTTTTTATAAATAGGAGTATTTAATGAAAATTACATTCCCAGATGGAAAAATTAGTGAGTTCCCAGAGAACTCAACAGGTTATGATGTAGCACTTTCTATTTCTGAAGGTCTAACAAGAAGTTCTGCTGCCATAAAAGTTAACGGTGTTATACAAGATTTAACTACTCCTATAACCATGGATTCAGAAATTTCAATTGTGACTTTTAAAGAAAAAGAAGGATTAGATGTATTAAGACACTCAGCTGCCCATGTTATGGCTTTAGCTGTGAAAAGATTATATCCAGAATCTAAGCTAGCATTTGGTCCAGCGACTGATGATGGTTTTTATTATGACTTTGATGATATTCAAATAACAGAAGATGATATTAAAAAGATTGAAGATGAAGTTAAAAAAATCGTTAAAGAGAAGGTTACATTTAATAGGCATGAGGTTTCAAGGGAAGAAGCTTTGAATATATTCAAAGATGAACCATATAAAATCCAACGAATAAATGATCTAGGTGCTGATGAAGTTATTACATATTATCAGTCAGGTGATTTAATAGATCTTTGTCGAGGCCCTCATTTGCCTAATAGTGGGTCTATAAAGGCGTTCAAAGTAATTAGATTAGCTGGAGCATACTGGAAGGGGGACTCTAATAATAAGATGTTAACTAGGGTGTATGGTACAGCATTTAGTGATAAAAAAGATTTAAAAGAGTATCTTGATATGCGGGCTAAGGCTGAGGCAAATGACCACAATAAACTTGGAAGAGAGCTGGATCTATTTATTACAGATAAAAGGGTTGGAAAGGGATTACCTCTATTAACTCCTAGGGGAACAACTCTTAAAAGAACATTAGTACGTTTTATAGAGGATGAAGAGATCTCAAGGGGTTATGAACACACTGCTACACCTTTTATGGCTACTAGAGAGTTATATCAAACTTCTGGACACTGGAATCTTTATAAGGATGGGATGTTTATTTTAGGTGATAAAGATAATGAAGATCCAAATGAAGAAATTTTATCACTACGTCCAATGACATGCCCACACCAATATATTATTTACAATAGAAAACCACATACATATAAGGAGTTACCGAAGTTATACGGTGAAACATCTACTCTGTTCAGAAATGAAGCATCTGGTAGTATGCATGGTCTTATTAGGGTTAGGCAATTTACCCTATCAGAAGGGCATATAATGTGTAGACCTGATCAGATTGAAGAAGAGTTTGAGAAGGTATTAGACCTTATTTCATATGTTATGAAAACTCTAGATTTAACTGATTATACTTATAGGTTTAGTAAATGGGACCCTAATAATACTGATAAGTACATAAACAATCCTGCCGCATGGGAAGAGTCTCAAGCTATTTTAAAGAGAATATTAGATAGATCAGGCATGCCTTATACTGAGGAAGAGGGCGAGGCAGCTTTTTATGGTCCTAAGTTAGATATTCAGATGAAAAATGTATGGGGTAAGGAAGATACGGTAATAACAGTTCAGTTAGACTACGCTTTAGCTGAGAGATTTGATATGAAGTATATTGATAAAGATGGATCTGAAAAGAGACCAGTAATTATTCATAGAACTTCAATTGGTTGTTACGAAAGAACTATGGCTCTACTTATTGAACAGTATGGAGGGCGATTCCCATTCTGGCTTGCACCAGAGCAGATAAAAATATTAACTATAAACGATGCCTGTCATCCTGCTGCGGAAGCTTTAAAAGTTAAACTTTTAAGAGCTGGCTTAAAGGCTGATGTTGACTCAAGAAGTGAAACTTTAAAGAAAAAGGTTAGAACTGCTCAGTTGATGCAAATTCCAGTAATTTTAACAATTGGAGAGAAGGAGATAGAGAATGATACTGTAAGTATTAGGACTCTAGATGGTAATGTTGTTCATGATGTTAAGGTTGATGATTTTATTTCAAGATGCCTTGAATTAGATAGATTACGGTCCCTGGAGACCTCTTTTACAAAATAGTCACAAAATTCTAAAAATAAATTTGAAATATGAAATAACCTCAACTAACATTTAAATAGTTGAGGTTATCTTTTATTGTATTTAATAACTACGGAGTTATTAGGTGTAAAAACAACGCAACCAGTTAATATTTCTAGATGTAAAAAAGCTACTTGGATTTTACTAATTACATTTTGTTAATGTAAATACTCCCTTACAAAGGGAGTATTTATTTTATATTATGTTTGTTATTTTTTTTTGTTAACCTATAATTTATAGTATGTATAGATACTTGATAATTCTATTATTTACTTTAATTACATCAACCTCTAAAGCTTCATCCCTATATGATTTAAATGATTATATTTTTCTAACTGAGCACTTCCCACCATATAACTATGTTGAAGATGGAGTTCTTAAGGGTATATCTGTGGATATATTAGTCGAGATTTTTAAAAAGATAGGAATTGATAAAGACGCCAAGGATATTATTATTCAACCTTGGATTAGATCATATATACAGTTAGAAAACAATAAAAATGTCTGTCTGTTTACAATGCTTAAATCAGAAACTAGAAAAAATAAATTTAAATGGGTAGGACCAACAATTCCAAACTATATAGTAGTTATAGGAAAAACTAGTAGTAATATTGTAATTAATACAATTGATGACTTAAAAAAATATAAAATTGGTGCAATACGGGGGGATATAGGAGAAGAACTTCTTAGGGAGGCAAGTATTCCATCTACATATATAACTAGTGTTGCACACCCCTTTCAGTTGGTAAAAATGTTAGATTCAGGACGTATTGATTTATGGGTTTATGGTTCTCTGCCAAGTAGATGGATAATTAAAGAGAATAATCTTAGACAAGGAGACTTTAAAGAACTATTTCCCCTAGATAATACTAAAGGTTCTTATTTTGCATTTAATAATGATACTCCTGATGAAGTCATTTCTCTTTTTCAACAAGCTTTTGATGAAATTGTTAAAGAGGGTGTTTATGATCTAATACTAAATAAGTATTTAGATTAAAAACGATAGTATAGAGCTGTTTCCGCGGTAAATCCTAATCCTTGGAACATTCCATTAAATCCATATTTAAACCCAAACATAATATCTATAACAATATTGTTGAAAAGGTAAATTTCAAGGCCTGGACCAATTCCTATAACAGATTCAAATGTTTGTTTTCTTTCATTGATAACCATTTCTTCATAATCATAATCTTCATAGTTATTATATGTCCCATTTCCCACAAGGTATAAGAATAGACGAGTATAAGTAGTTTCATGTAGGGTTTTTAATGCTCCTAAACCAAGATTAATCATAACATCTGCTCCATCTGACATAGGGGTAAAAACAACTTGCCAACCATACTCCTCTGGCCAGTATCTATAGGATAGTCCAAAACCAGTAGATATGCCTGCAGCTCCTCCTATATAGTGGGATAAGTTACTATTTTGATCTTCTAGGGATGAAATTTCTGATAGCAGTATAACTAACAATAAAACTAAAAATACCTTTTTCATATAATCCTCTTTTATAAAGTAAAATATCTTACCTGATAGTTATAGTTATCAGGTAAGATATTTTATTATTTTATTGTTTTATTAGTTGTAAGTCTACTGGAATATAAGCATCTAACATCTCACTGTTTAATATTTTTTTAGCAGCTTCTATTCCCATATAGCCTATATCATATGGTTTTTGGGCAACTGTTGCTGCCATTCCACCTTCACTAACAGATCTAACCGCATCAGGATTTGCATCAAAACCAACAACAATAATATCTCGACCAGAGCCCTCTATTGCTTTTAATGCTCCAAGAGCCATCTCATCATTATGTGCAAAAACAGCATCAATTTCACTTTGTGCCTGTATAATGTTTTCCATTACATTTAATCCCTTGGTTCTATCAAAGTCTGCAACTTGTCTTGCCACAACTTCAATAGATGAAGTAGATATTGCATCGTTAAATCCTTTACCTCTATCTCTAGCTGCAGATGTTCCTGCAATACCTTCTAGTTCAACAACTTTACCTGTACCTCCAAGTAATTCAATAATGAATTCCCCAGCCATATAACCACCAGCAACATTATCAGAAGCTATATGAGTTGCAACCTTACCTTCCGAAGCACCTCTATCAAGTGTAATTACTGGAATAGATTGTCTATTTGCCATTTTGATTGCATTACCTACAGCATCGGAATCTGTTGGGTTTATAAGTATTACATCAACTCCTTGTGTAATTAAATCCTCCATATTTCCTAACTCTTTTGCTGGGTCATTCTGTGAATCAAGAACAATTAATGTGTATCCACTAATAATTGCAGCTGCTTCTACTCCCTCTTTCATCTCCACAAAGAATGGGTTATCTAGAGTAGACAGCAGAAGTCCTACCTTAACTTGATCACTTTCAGCTTGGTTGTTAGAAAAAGCTGAAAAACTTGCCATTGAAATAATTAGTAATACTAAAATAATTCTTTTCATAAAAAATCTCCTTTTTATATACAACTCTAAAATTAGAGTAGTTTTGCTATTTATTTTTTCTATCTATCAATACTGCTAAGAGGATAACGGCACCCTTTGCTATCATCTGGTAGTAGGATGATACATTCATAAGATTTAATGAGTTATTAAGAACACCAATAATTAATGCACCTACAACTGTACCAAGAATTCTCCCAGAACCTCCTGCTAAACTGGTTCCTCCAAGAACTACTGCTGCTATGGCATCAAGTTCGTAACCTGTTCCTGCTGTTGGTTGGGCGGATGATAGCCTAGATGTCATAATTATCCCTGATAAGGAGGCTAAAAAACCACTTATACCGTAGACTATAGTTTTTAGTTTTTTGGTCGAAAGTCCAGACAGTCTTGCAGCTTCTTCATTTCCTCCAAGTGCATATGTGTATCTTCCAAATCTTGTTTGATGCAGTGTGTACCAAACAATTGCATATACAACAGCCATTATGTATACAGGGACTGGAATCCCTAAAATATAACCACCACCTAGCCATGCAAAGGAATCTGATGCTCTACCAATTCCAGCATTAATTGGCTTTCCTTCAGTAAATACAAGTGTTGCCCCTCGAACAATTGTCATAGTAACTAAAGTTGCAATAAAAGCTTGAACCTTACCACGACTAATTATTGTCCCTGTAACAAGACCCATAGCAGTTCCTGTAATCAGTGTAACAATTAAAACTAATATTAAAGGTTGACCTGCTGCGACCATAGCTGCTGCAACTGCTCCACTAAATGCAAGTACAGAACCAACAGAAAGGTCGATTCCTCCTGTTAATATTACAAAGGTCATACCAGCAGCAATAATGGCATTAATCGATGTTTGCCTTAAGACGTTTAGTATATTAAAAATTGATAAAAATCTTGGGTTTATTATGGATATAATAACTGAAAAGATCAGTAATCCTATTAGTGGTTTTAATCTATTTAGTCTCTCTTTATTCACTTACTTTCTCCTTAAGGCCTACTGCCATTCTCATTATTGATTCTTGGGAAGCTTCATCACGGGATAGTTCTCCTGTAATAGTATTATTGTGCATTACTAATATTCTATCGCTTAAACCTAGTAATTCTGGCATCTCAGACGAGATCATTAAAATTGCTAATCCCTCATCTTTAAATTTATTTATAAGGGTATATATCTCTTTTTTTGCTCCTACATCGACACCCCGAGTTGGTTCATCGAGAATAAGTAGCTTAGGTTTGGTTATTAGCCCTCTAGCTATAGCAATTTTTTGTTGATTCCCTCCACTTAGGTTTCCAACTAGTTGGTCTCTATTAGGAGTTTTTATTGATATTTGATTAATATACTCATCAACTGAACTGTTACGCTCTTTCTCATCAATTTTATATAATAACTTTTCGAATTCTTTTAAAGCAGGTAGGGTTATGTTGTCTTTAATAGAGAGACCTAGAAATAGACCCAACTGCTTTCTGTCTTCTGAAACATAAGCAATACCTTTCTCTATTGCTTTTTGAGGGCTATCTATTTTTATACTCTGGCCATTTAGAATTATCTCTCCACTATTACATGGGTACATTCCGTATAGAGATAGTGCCATCTCTGTTCGACCAGCACCCATTAGACCTCCAATTCCAACAATTTCGCCCTGTTTAATGTTGAAATTTATATTGTTGCTTACAGAACTGTTAAAGTCTTTAACTTCTAAAAGGATCTCTCCTGCTCTATGGGGTGAGAATGGAATTTGATCTGTTAACTTTCTTCCAACCATCATCTCAATAATTCCATCTTCATCTAACTCAGAAACAGCTCTCTCTCCAATAAACTGACCATCTCTTAATACAGTTACACGATCACATATTTCAAATACTTCTGGTAGCCTATGGGATATGTAAACAATTCCTTTTCCATTTTCCTTTAGTTCTTCAATTACTCTAAATAAGTTATTAGCTTCCCGGTCTGTTAAAGCGTCAGTTGGTTCATCAAAAATAAGTATTTCTGCATCAACTGATAGTGCCTTTGCTATCTCTACCATCTGTTGGTCTCCAATACTTAGGGTGGAGGCAGGAGCTTTTGAGTTTATTGAACTACCTAATCGTTTTAATAAGTTATCTGAATCTGTATATAGCTTATTCCAATTTATGTTTTTACTCTTGTTAGTCGGTTCTTTCCCTAGAAAGATGTTTTCTCCAACTGTAAGTCCAGGGATTAGGTTTAGTTCTTGGTGAATTATTCCTATCCCTAAATCCATTGCATTTTTAGGTGAAGTAATTTGAATGCTTTTATCTTTAAGTAAAATACTTCCCTTTTCGTTTTCATATACACCACTTAAAATTTTCATAAGTGTCGATTTACCAGCACCATTTTCACCAAGAAGAGCCATTACTTCTCCTTTGAATACATTCAGGTGCACTGAGTCTAGTGCTTTAACTCCAGGGAAATCTTTTGTAATGTTTTCCATTTGTAGGATGGGCTTTTTTTCTTTCATATTAAAAAACAACTCCTGAGTATAAGATTATATTTGCATATGGTTTTATTTCTCCAGTTCTTATTACAGCATTAGAAGCTGTAGTCTCATGTTTGAAGTTTTCATGGGGCATAAATTCTATTGTAATAGTAAACCCAGACTCTTTCTCATATCTGTTTATGATATTTTCAATCTCTTTAAGACCTGTAGGATTAAAATCTTTAATCTCATTGGCTAAAACTACTCTCTCAACACATAGCTCGCTAAGAACTGTACTTAGAACATCAGAAAATGCTGGGATTCCAGCTTTTAGCGCTAAATCAATTCTTTCTGTTGAGTCTGGGATCGGTAGACCCGCATCTGCAATAGTTAAACTATCTGTGTGACCCATTTTAGATATTACAGAAGAAACCCTAGAGTTTAGTAAAAGACCTCTCTTCATAACCACCCCTTTAGTATTATTGTTTAGTTAACAATCGCACTGGTTTTAGCTCCTGTCAAGTTAAATCTAAACAAAATTATATATTTTAGTTAAAATTAATTCTCTTTAAACTTAATATCTTTATCCCCTTAACTAATTATAATCTATTCTAGACCAAATTCCATATATTTATTTTATTATTGCTTAAATACTTATTATATAGATAATTATAGCGTATTTATGTTCATTGTAGTTTTTGTTTTTAATTATAAATTAACTTGATAATATTTAAAATATAAAAATCTAAAGATATAAATATAATTATAATCTAACTAAACAAAAGTATAATGTTTAGTTAAATCGAAGGTATTTTGTTTAGTGTTTAAGGCTATTTTAATTGACAGATGAATAGCTACTATGTAATATGATTTTATGAGTATAACGATAAGAGATGTTGCCAATAAGGCTGGAGTCTCCCCAGCAACAGTTTCATTAGTTCTTAATAACAAAATTGGAGTTGGTGAAAAAACTAGAAAGATTGTCTTTGAAGCTGTGGATTCCCTTGGATATAATATTCCAAAAGTTAAAAAAACTTCTAAGTCTAAGGGAGTCGTAAGATTTTTAAAGATCGCAAAGCATGGGCATATTATAAATCGTGATCACAGTGTATTTATATCTGATTATACCGATGGAATAGAAAAGGAAGCTAAGGAGTTTGGATATGGACTTGAAATAAGAAACTATAACTCCTTTGATATTAATGAGATTATATCTGAACTTGATAATTCAACTGTATCAGGGATGGTTGTTTTAGCCACTGAATTAAAGAGTGAAGATATTCCTCTATTTGATAAAATAAATATTCCAATAGTTTTTATAGATGCCAGCCACCCCTATTCTCATTTTGATTTTGTAGACATGGATAACGAAGGTGCTGTGTTTTCAATAGTTTCAGCCTTTAAAGAGCTTGGACACAAAAAAATTGGTTTGGTTAAATCTTCGTTTGAAACTAGAAATTTTAAGCATCGAGAGAAGAGTTTTTATGATGCTCTAGCATATTTTGGTTTGGAACAGAACAAAAGTTGGGAATATTCAGTTGATTCAACATTTAAGAAATCCTATATGGATATGAAAACACAGTTAGAAGAAGGACGGGAACTTCCTACGGCACTCTTTTGTGTCTGCGATATTATCTCCTTTGGTTGTATGAAGGCATTAAAGGAGAAAGGATTAGATATTCCTAATGATATATCTATTATTGGTTTTGATGATCTTCCATCATGTTTACTTTCAGATCCCCCTTTATCATCAATAAAAGTATCAAAAACTAGAATTGGTCGTAGAGCATTCCAATTATTAAATAGACGTTTACAATCTTCCGAGGATCTACCTTATGAAAAGGTATATATAGGAAGGGAATTAATAAAACGAGATAGTTTAGGAGAGGTTAAATTATGAAAATACTTAGTTATGGTTCTATTAATATAGATTTAGTTTATCAGGTACCCCATATTGTTCGACCAGGAGAAACTATCTCTAGTAGTGATTCTACGAGATTTGCAGGTGGAAAAGGGGCTAATCAATCTGTGGCTTTAGCAAAAGCGGGGGCTGAGGTTTGGCATGCAGGTAAGATAGGGGAAGATGGTTTATGGTTAAAAGATAAGCTTGAGACTTATGGGGTTAAGTCTGAGTTAATAAAGAGTTATCAAGGGCCTACAGGTCAAGCTATAATTCAAGTAACTTCAGATGCAGAAAATTCTATTATTTTACTTGGTGGTGGTAATCAAAAAATTACTAAGAAAGAGATTGATGAGACTCTATCATATTTTGAAAAAGGGGATTATCTAGTTCTTCAGAATGAGATAAATTTAATTCCTGAAATTATTAAAGCAGCTAAAGATAAAGAGATGAACATCTGTCTTAATCCAGCTCCTTTTAGTGAATCTATTTGCTCCTGGCCTTTGGATTTAGTAGATATATTGATTGTTAATGAGTTAGAGGCGGAGGGTCTATCTGGAATAAGTGGTAGTTTTGATGAGATTCTTAACGAGCTAACTATGAAGTATCCAGATACTGATATAGTAATGACTCTTGGAGAGAAAGGTGCTAATTATGGAAGAAATGAGTTAAGAGAACACGTTCCTATAACTAAAACAAAGGCTGTAGATACTACTGCTGCAGGTGATACTTTCCTTGGATATTATCTGGCATCTTTAATCTCTGGTTATAAGGTTAAAGAGGCTATGGAGAGAGCTTCAAAAGCTTCTTCAATAACTGTCTCTAGGGTAGGTGCCATGGACTCAATACCAAGGGTTGAAGAGTTACAATTTTAAAGATCGAGTTTTTTGAGGTACTCTAATCTATCATTATTACTTTCAGATGAGTAAGCTATGGCTTAGTGATAATGGAAGCTGAGTTTAGGATGATTCAGTACCCTTGTAATTTAGTTGTCCCAAAAACAACTAACTTTTAAAATAACCCTTAGGGGATCTTATATAAAATTAGATGGGAATAGCCTCTAATACCTTTTCTGCATATTCAGGATATAATTTTTGTATGCAACTTGGACAGATTCCATGGGACCCTGCACCTTCTAATTTTGATATAATTATATCAGAGACTGGAACCCACCTATCGTTTTCTGCTTTAACCCTAGAACAGTTTGAACAGAGAGTATAAATATGCTGTTCTTTATTGTTTAAATAAACCTTACTTTCAGTTTTAATAAAATCTAAGAGTATATCAGATGCTTCTCTTGGGTTATCTTCTGAACCCAAATTTATTACTATTCCCCTCATCCTTATAGGGTTCCCATACTCTTTCTCAATTACTGTTCCTCTATCCATGTACCATTTATAGGTTCCATCAGATGCAAGAATCCTATAATCTATTTGATAAAGTTCTTTACGCCCATCTAGAACTATTTTCATTGACTGCATAGTTCTATGGTAATCATCTTTGTGTAATAAGTTTGTAAAGTTCTGATACTTTGCTCCTCTAAAGTCTTTAGGATCATACCCTAGCATAGTTGCTTTTTTATCATTAAATGTTACAGCATTATTCTTAATATCCCACTCCCACCAAGGAAATATTGACTTATATAAATAGTTATCTAATATATCATTCATATTATAAGTTATTAGTAATAGGTATAGATATGTCAAGGCAATAAATAAATTTCGAATAACTATTACTTTCAATTATTAAAGCATTTTAAGGCACCATAATAATTCAAAAAACGTTAAAGAGAGAGTCCTGAATGTAATTATTTCTATTATTTTACAAGTAGATTAGCCATTTCTTCAGGAAACCCTCGCCTTAAAGCTATAGTTTTGGAATTACGTTCAATATCTACTTTTTTTATACTATTTATCAAGCTATTTTTATATGATTCCTTAGCTACCAGAGTTGAATTATTATTTCGTTGAACATTGTTGACTATTTTTCTTGCTACAGTTAAAGCAGATGATGCTTTAATTATTTCGGATCGAGCATAGAATTTTTCAGGAAAGCTTACTTCCCCAACTCTTAACCGTGAATCAGTCCCTACTATCTGTTGGGCTCCAAAGAGGGGAGGTCCAGCAACACTAGCATCTTTAAATAAGGGTATAAACCTGGCAATAAAATTAATGGCTCTTTCTGTCCTAGAATTGACTTCATTTTGTTCCCAACCATCGTTTAATTTTTTTAATATATCATCATTAAAATCAGGTACTCCATCATTAGTTGTTCTTCTAACTAAACCTCCTTTAAATAGAGTTATTTCATCAGTCATTCCATGAATCTGGAAATAATTCCCATAGTAAGGTGTGAGTTGGGCCATTCCATTGGGAGTTCCTCTCTCTCCATGGAAAATTATTTCTGGTAGCATTCCATGAGAATTATCCCATTTTGAAACATAAGCAGCTTTAAATTCAATTAAACGCTTAGGATTGAGTTTTAATGACTTATCTATACTACCTGTTTTGTATCCGCTTGAATTAACAAGGTATTTTACTTTGTATACACTGTTTTTTGTATGTAATTTCCAATTATAATCCAAATATTTATTACGAACATCTTCAATTAAAGTTACTGTGGTATTTGTTTTTAGCTCACAATATTCTGCCGATTCTAGAGCTAATTGAGCCTGAGCTGCCAAACGAAACATATTCCAGCCATACTCTTGTACCATAAAAATAGGCATTTTTAACTTATGATAATCAATAACTTTAATTGCATTAACCATCCAGTCATCTACAGATTGTGGGTTATCAACCTTTGGTTTCTCTTTTAAAGAGTCTAATTCGTCTCTGTAGTATATTTTATAATAATCTTTAGCTTCTCCTAGAACAGAGTTATCTTTTTCCTCTTCTATTAGTTTTTTGTAGTGTTGAACTAACATCTTTAAACGACGTTCTATTTGATCTGGTTCGAGCTTTTCTGTTTTAGGTACAGTTATTAGAGTAGGTCTTTTATCAATTGATTGAGGAAATAATCTGGACATCTCAATGGACTGTTTCATTAATAACTTACATTGGTCATCAGAAATATCGGGATATAAATTCCCTCCAGCATGAAGATGACAAAATGGAGGTCCATTTACAAGGCTATCTTTTTGTTCTAACAGAATTGTATCTACACCACTATTTGCTAACTGCAGAGCTGTAACAGAACCAGAGATTCCACCTCCAATTATTCCTACATCATAGACTTTGCCCATACTTATAAACACTCCTGAAGTTCTGCAAAATTATCAATAATATGAGTTGGGTTGTAATCTGCAATATGTTCGTTGTAATTATACCCATAACTGACACCAACACAATCCATATCTGCATTTTTAGCCGCATATATATCATTCTTTGAATCTCCTACCATAAGGCAAGAGGAAATTTCAACATTTTCTTTCTCTGCAAGATATAATAGGGGAGCTGCACTAGGTTTCTTTTCTGTTATAGAGTCTTCTCCTATCCAATGATTAAAATAATCTCTAATATTTAATTTCTTTAGTATAGGTTCTATAAAAATATATGGTTTATTTGTGCAAATTGCTAACTTATATCCCTTTTTATGTAGATATTTTAAAGTATCAACAACACCATTATAAGTATAAGTTTTATTACATATATTCTGACGATAAGAATCAAGGTATAGTTCAAATGCTTCTTCAAAAATAATATTAGACTTTTCCAAACCATTAGTTGCGTAATTTATAGACCGCTCTACTAGTGGTTTAGCTCCATTCCCAATAAAGGGGATAACCTGTTCAATTGTTAATTTTGGCAAGTTGTAGTTACTTAGCATTTTATTAATAGATAAGGTTAAGTCAGGTATACTATTTATTAGAGTTCCATCAAAATCAAATATTATAAGTTTTTTATTATTAAAAATCATAATTAGTATAATAGAAAAAGATATATTTTCTGTCAAAGGTCGCAATTAAAATAGTAAAAAAGATCCTCGTACTATGGCTTTTTAGACTAATGTGGAAGATATTTCTTTAACTTAATCCTTTAAATTTTGTTCACCTTTACGGCATTGGAGAATAAGGTCTATAAAAAGAGAATTAAATCATAAGAGATTTCATAACCTATAAAAGAAGTATTACTAATGGTAATATCATAATGAAACTAAGACCTATTAACCAAAAAATGATAGGAGTTTCAAATAAATACATAGATAAGCTACTAAAATTTCTTAGTATGAAATAGAGCGAGCTAAAGTACTTAGTGCAATGGCACACTACAAAACATCTGTTAAGCAATAAAAAATTAAAATGTAAACTTTTCGCTATATCAACAATTCCTGCGAACCAACCTTTCGCATAGATGAATCAAAATCTCTTATATAGGAGATTAAAAAAAAATGAAGAAATTAATAATTTTATTACTAACAGTTACAACACTATTACAAGCACAAGAAAGTGCAATTACAACCACTGGTAAAAGAGTAACACTTAATGAAGATTTTACTTGGTCTTATATTTAGTCTAAGACAGCTAAAGAGTTTGACTTTAGAAAGACTAATTGGGGCATGAGTATGGAAGAGGTCGCATCAATTGAGACTATGGAAAAACTAGAAAGTGGATCTGATAAAGTCTTGATGTTTAATGGAAATATTTCTGGATTAGATTGTGTAATTGTCTACTTTTTTACAAATGACTTACTGACCGGCGGTAGATATTATTTTACAGAAAAACACAGTAATAAAAATGATTATCTGATAGATTTCAACAACATGGAAGAACTACTAACTAAGAAGTATGGAGAACCCACTGAAGAGGACGACTTCTGGAAGAATGATTTATATAAAGATGATTATCAATATCGAGGAATGGCTATAAGTATGGGGCACTATGTTAAATATGCTACATGGG
Source organism: Thiospirochaeta perfilievii (assembly GCF_008329945.1). Lineage (NCBI taxonomy): Bacteria > Pseudomonadati > Spirochaetota > Spirochaetia > Spirochaetales > Spirochaetaceae > Thiospirochaeta > Thiospirochaeta perfilievii. Next base: position 2,388,591 of record NZ_CP035807.1, read on the forward strand.
AAGGGGATGAAACAGATATAGAGATATCTATTACAGGTGAGAATTATAGTATAAGCCATCAAATTGATTATACATCAGTTGAACTAAAGGATATGAAAGAGGCAGCTTTTGAGGGTGAAGCTATGGATGAATTATAATTTTATACTTCTAGCTTTTAAGCAATGGGGATATACTGGATAAAAAATAATTAATAAGATTCTATGAGGTTTGAATGGCTAAACAAAAGAAAGAGGAGAACTTTCAAGAAATTCTCTGGAAAGCATGTGATAAGTTAAGAAATAATATGGACCCTGCTGAGTATAAATTGTAGTACTTGGTCTTGTGTTCCTAAAATATATAAGTGATAAATTTGAATTAAAATACCAACAACTAGTAGAAGAAGGTGATGGATGGGAAGAAGATAGAGATGAATATACATCAGAGAATATCTTCTGGGTTCCTAAAGAAGCTAGATGGCACAGATTGTATCCCAAGCTAAAACTCCTGAAATAGGTCAAGTTATAGATGAAGCCATGGGACATATCGAAAGAGAGAATGTTCAACTTAAAAATGTGCTATATAAAGTATTTACTAATCCTAACCTAGATAAAGGTCGCCTTGGGGAACTTATTGATATAATTGGTAACATCCAACTACACAGTAAGGACAATAAAAATGAAGATGTCTTAGGGCAGGTTTATGAGTTCTTTTTAGGTAAGTTTGCCAACTCCGAGGGAAAGAATGGTGGTCAGTTCTATACACCAGAATCAATAGTTAAAACTATAGTATCGTGTTTAGAACCAACTTATGGTAGGGTTTATGACCCATGCTGCGGTTCTGGGGGTATGTTTGTTCAATCTGAGAAGTTCGTAGAAGCTCATCAAGGTAATTTAGGAGATATTTCCATATTTGGACAAGAGAGTAATGGTACTACCTGGAAACTTTGTAAAATGAACCTTGCTATTAGGGGTATTGAAGTAGACTTAGGTAAAGAACCTGCTGATACTTTTACAAAAAATCAACATGTTACTAAGAAGATGGATTTTATTATGGCAAATCCTCCATTTAATATAAAAGATTACTGGCATGAGAGTTTAACTGGAGATGCTAGGTGGCAATATGGAACTCCTCCAGAGGGTAATGCTAACTACGCTTGGTTACAACACATGGTTCATCAGTTAAAACCAAATGGTGTAGCAGGTATAGTATTAGCTAATGGATCTCTATCTTCTAATACTTCAAGCGAAGTTGATATTAGAAAAGCTATGATAGAAGGTGATATTGTAGATTGTGTTATAGCAATGCCCGATAAACTATTCTTAACTACTGGTATTCCTGCATGTATATGGATTCTTAACAGAGGTAAAGGAACAAACCCTAAACATAGAACTAGAGAGAAAGAGACTCTTTTCATAGATGCTAGAAACATGGGAACTATGATTGATAGAAAGCTAAGAGAGTTGAAAACAGAAGATATTGAGAAAATTGCAGAAACATATCACTCATGGAGAACTGAAGGTGGAGAGTATCAAGATGTTAAAGGTTTCTCTAAAGCAGCTAAACTAGAAGATATTATTAAACATGATTACATCTTAACTCCAGGACGATATGTAGGTATTCCAGATGAAGAAGATGATGGTATTCCATTTGAAGATAAAATGGCTGAACTAACATCTAAACTATCAGAACAGTTCTCTAAATCGAATCAGTTAGAAAAAGAGATAAGAGAGAACCTTAAAAGCATAGGTTTTGAGCTTCCAAATGGATGAAAAAAATAAAGGTGAAATCCTTATATATAACTCTAAAGATGGGAAGGTTAATCTTGATGTAAAACTTCATGATGATTCTTTGTGGCTAACACAAAAAGAGATGGCAGACTTATATAATTGTTCTTCAGACAATATATCTTTACATTTAAAAAATATATTTTCTGAGGGTGAGTTACAAGAAGAGTTAACTGTCGAGGAATCCTCGTTAGTTCGAATTGAGGGTTCAAGGGAAGTAAATAGAAAGGTTAAGCTTTACAATTTAGATGCAATAATCTCTTTTGGTTATAGAGTTAAAAGTAGTATTGCAACTCAGTTTAGAATATGGGCTAGCTCAATATTAAAAGATTACCTAATTAGGGGTTATGCACTTAATGAGAAAAAGTTGGAACAGAACAAACTAAACAAAATTCTACAAATAGTTAATTTAGCATCTAATACCCTTAATAATGAAGTAAACACATTAGACGAAGCAAAGGGAATATTTAAAGTAATTACAGACTACACCTACGCCCTAACTATTTTAGATGAATACGACCACCAAGATATTAAAAAGAGAGAAACTACAAACAGAGAAGCCTACCTTTTAACATATAGCGAAGCTGTAAGTGTAATAAATTCCATGAAGGATTAATTTACAACAGATCTTTTTGGTTTCGAGAAGGATGAATCTTTTAAAGGTTCCCTAGGTGCAATATTCCAAACAGCATTTGATAACGATGTATATCCAAGTATAGAGGAGAAAGCAGCTAACCTACTTTATTTTGTAGTTAAAAACCACTCCTTTACCGATGGGAACAAAAGAATAGCAGCAGCAATATTTATCTATGCAATAATGATGACAAAACAAAGAGAATTGCAGACAACACTTTAGTAGCAATAACACTACTAATTGCAGAAAGCAGACCGGAAGAGAAAGATATAATAACCCAGGTTCTAGTTAACCTAATAAATAGTAATAATTAAGGATGATGATAAAATGAAGTTAATAATTAAATATCAATTATATATAAACTCAAACCTTTGGGGGGCTAGGGGATGAGTGAGTGGAAGGAAAGCCATGTCGGAAAATTTCCAAGCTATTGGGATTATTGTTACCTTAAAGATATATGTACAAAAATTGGTAGTGGTGCAACTCCTAGAGGTGGTAAAGAAGCCTACCATAAATCTGGAATATCTTTAATACGGAGTCAAAATGTATTAGATTTTACTTTCTCACATTCAGGATTAGCATTTATAGATAAGAAACAGGCAGATGAATTATCAAATGTTGAAGTATTTGAAAATGATGTTCTACTTAACATCACAGGTGATTCAGTTGCAAGAGTTTGCCAACCAGATAAAGAAATATTACCAGCTAGAGTAAATCAGCATGTTATGATAATAAGACCAGATATTTCTAGATTAAATCATAAATTCTTAAAGTACTCTTTAGTAAGCAATAGATATAAAAACTATCTATTAAATTATGCTTCATCTGGTGCAACGAGGAAAGCAATTACAAAAACTATGGTTGAAGAAATAGAAATATTTTTCCCAGAGATCACTGAACAACAAAAAATAGCATCAATCCTATCATCCCTAGATGACAAAATAGAACTAAATAACCAAATTAATGAAACATTGGAAGAGATGGCACAAACTCTATTTAAAAGATGGTTTGTTGATTTTGAATTCCCTAATGAGGACGGATTCCCATATAAATCATCAGGTGGTGAAATGGTTCCAAGTGAATTAGGAGAAATCCCTAAAGGCTGGGAAGTTGGTAATTTATCAGATATTTCAGTAATATTTGATTTTATGAGAGTTCCTTTATCAAAAAATGAAAGAGAAAAAAGAAAAGGTCTTTATCCTTATTATGGAGCAGCCTCGATAGCTGGCTTTGTTGACGATTATCTTTTTGATGGAGATTATATTCTTCTTGGTGAGGATGGAATCTTTTGGTTATTTGGTGGATATGGGCTTGGTGATTCTTCATCAGTAGGTTTTCTTAATGATTTATGGTGTTTTGATTCAAGTAGTAAAGAATGGTCATGGATTTCCGGTGCTTCTGATGTAAATACTCCAGGTAAATATGGTTTATCCCAGATTTCATCAGTAACTGACTACCCAGGGGCACGTAAGAATTCATGTGGTTGGGCGGATGATGATGGAAATCTGTGGGTCTTTGGTGGATATGGGTATGATAGTTCAGGTAATAAAGGCCGATTAAATGATTTATGGAAGTATGAAATAAGCAGTGGTATCTGGACTTGGATGAGTGGATCAACTTCTAAGGATTCTCTTGGTTCTGGTCTTGGTGAAAACTCTGAAGAGTTTTCAATGGATTATGTACCTAGTGCTAGAATGGGATCTCATGGGTGGATTGATAATGAAGGAGATTTATGGCTTTTTTCAGGATCTGGAAAAGAAAAAAATGTAGATGATATATGGAAGTTTGATGTAAGTAAAAAACAATGGGCTTGGATGAGAGGGAATTCTGCTGCTCCTATCTATAACAATTTAGGAATAACTTCTAAAGATAGTACACCTGGTGGTTCTCGAGAATCATCTGCTTCTTGGGTGGATCAAGAAGGAAATCTGTGGATTTTTGGCGGAGGAAACAGAAATGATTTATGGAAGTTAGATAAAGATTCATTAAATTGGACTTGGAAGGGAGGCTCTTCAGAAACCTATAGCGGAGGATCGTATTCCGATCTTGGACTTTACAATTCAGATAATATGCCTCACTCCATGAATGATTCATCAAGTTGGGTTGATTTAGAAGGGAAATTATGGCTTTTTGGTGGTCATTTTACTTCACGTATTGGTGGAAGTCAATATTATTACAATACACTTTGGTGTTATGATATCAGCATAAATCAATGGGCTTTAATTAAGAATGATGGTAGAGGCAGTGCTGGAACATCTCCTGGTACTTATGGAACATTAGGTGTATCTTCTGTAGATAATTTACCTAGTGGAAGGTCTAATGGAGCAAGTTGGGCAGACTCAACAGGTAAGTTATGGTTTTGGGGTGGAGTTAATGGAAATTGGTTAAATATGTATAAGCACAATGATATGTGGATGTTTGAGCATTAATAACTTATTTATTTGTAACCACTCAGCTATATTACAAATAATATCCTATAATTTTTATAAAAACTATCTAAAGACCTTTTATAATTTCTGAATTAAGTTTATAAAATAATAGATGGGACAAGAAAAGATTCAGAAAGTTACAATAACTAGTGAACAGACTAGAGAGGCATATGATCAAGGACCTGATGCTGTTGAGGCTCTCGTATTTTCTCTAGTAGATACCATCGATGTGTTAATTGATAAAGTTGAAGATCAGAGTATAAGAATAATAAAGCTTGAAGATCAGTTTAATAAAAATAGTCGTAATAGTAGTAAACCTCCATCAACAGATTCTCCATTCAAGAATAAGGATAAAAAGAAAAAAACTCAAAATCCTGTACAAAAAAGAAGCGTAAAGGTTCGACTCTAAATCAGATGTCTGATTCTGATAAGTTAATCTTATGTAAAGTTGATTTTTGTGAACACTGCCATAAGTATATATCAAATGTTAAAATCAAAGATATTGATAAACGACAAGTGACAGATATTCCTCCTGTGAAGGCTTTTACTACAGAATATCATGGTGTGATAACAGAATGCCCACATTGAGAAAGGAGTATATGTATTCACCTTTTCTCAAAAGTCCATTTTAGCCTTTTTTAGGACTGATTTTTAATGTAGAAAGTTTAACCAATATCATCCCTGATTATTAGAAGACTTTCTACATTTAAACCTAGTGTTAATTTAAATCTTCTAATTTTACCTCTGGCATACTTTCCATATCTTTCATTGATACACTTAAAGCAAATTTACCATCTGGTAATGTTTCAGTAGTCATCTCTCCAATAAACATTTCTATGAATGGTTGCAAGTCTTCTATATAATCATTCATATTCAGTTTGAAATTTAAAGGTGTAAAACTTTCTAATGATTGATCTATATTAAATGAAGCATTAATTCTAAAATCAATCCAGTTCGTAGCTAAATCCAAAGAATCAATTGTAATAGTACTATCATCTTTTCCAGCGTCTAGAGCTAATTTATTTATAGCCCAGTTCTCTTGGTTCCCTATAAATGAAACTTCTCCTAAAAACATATAAGCCATCATAGTTAAGCTTTGCCTAATTTCTTGATCAGCTTCATATTTAAATCCTTCAAAGTTAAGACTTACTTTTTTAAATATATCCATTAGAGCAATATAACCGAGTTCATCATAATCTTTCTCTAAATCAGATGCTTTAATATTACCATCTATACCCATTGAAAAATCGTCAAAACTCATTACACCAATAGCTGATGTAAAAATAACATTATTGTTTTTTAACTCTATCTTCTCTATTAAAAAGTCATCATCAGTTGGTGCAGCATCCATATCAAATATTTTAGTATTAATTTTTCCCTTAAAAACAATAGACATGTCACCCTGTTCAAGTTTAGTACCATCAGATTTACTGGTAAAATTCATCCCTTTAATATTCACTTTTAAATCAGAAATTATTGAATTATTAGGATCCTTTGCTAAACTCAATGCTTCACTCATAGGTAATTTTATTTCAAGAGAACTAACTTTTATATCCATTTTGAATTATTCAATATCAGTGCAGTCATAAATACCTAAAATTTAATATTTATGCAGCTGTAAGTTTCTCCGTAATCATCTCCCTAAATACAGTTGGAGGAAATCCACCTTCATTTACAGTACAAATCCTTTGACGATTATAATATGTCATCACATATCTCCAGACTATAGTTTTTACTTCCTCTCTTTTCAACTTTTTAGTATTAATCTTATATACTTTCTCTTTTTTTAGAGTTGCAAAAAAACTTTCCATACGACTGTTATCATAGCATTTACCTACATCACTCATACTCTGAATAGCTTTAAATCCCCCAAGCGTATTTTTATATTTTTCACTTGTATACTGCGATCCAGCATCACTATGGATGATGACTCCATTCCCTGGATTTCTTAACTTATATGCCTCCTTGACTGCATTTATACATAATTCTTTTCTCATATGACTATCCATAGCTAGACTTATTATTTCTCCTCCAAAACAGTCAAATATTGGAGCTACATACAACTTTCCATCAGAGCAAGGTATTTCTGTAATATCAGTCAACCACTTCTCGTTTGGTTTAGAAGCTGTAAAATCCCTTTTGATAACATTATCCGGTCTATTTGCTTTTTTATCAGATTTTGTAAGTCCATTAGGGCTTCTTCTACTCTTATGAAGAAGATTTCCCTTCCTCATTGCTCTAATTACAGTTGATCTGGAACATTTTATTATACCTTTTTGCTTCAAAGCTAACTGCATCCTCTCGATTCCATAATTCTCATTATCTGGATGTTCATCTAAAATCTCATGCATTTGGACCAGAAGAAGTTGCCATGCTTTAGGACGGTTTCTATTCCTTTTCCATTTATAAAAACCCGTCTCACTGACATTTAGAGATTTGCACATTTTTATAACTGGTATTGATTCTTCAACACTTTGATCTTTTATATATGCAAAAATCTCTTTTTTTGTTACTTCTTCCGGTCTTTGGCAAAAAAACCAAGAGCATCCTTTAAAATTTCATTAGCTTGCTTTAGCTCTTGAATCTCTTTTTGCATTTTTAGTTCTCTATCTGTCATTGGAGTTGTATCTTTTTGAACTACATTTATACTCTTTTTACTCCTGTTCCTTCTCCAACCTGAAAGTGTGCTATACTTTACTCCAAGTTGATCTGAAGCTTTTTTTAATCCTATTTCATCAGATAATTTTAGAGCCTGATCTTTAAATTCTTTACTGTACGTTGTCATTTATACCCCTTTATATTTTTTCGGATATTTTAGACTGCACTTTTATAATAATCCTCCAGGTTCAAAAGGTCAAAAAATGGGTACTTGTGGCAAAGATGAAGTTCTTGCTAGATTACAGGATACAATGGTATTTGGGTTAAAGGGTATGGCTGCATATAGGTATCATGCTGACGAATTAGGGGCTCATGTAAAAGATATTGATGATGTAACTACAAAAGCGTTATATTTCGGTATTACAAACGCAAATTTTAACTTTGATGATCATATATCTATGCTAATGGAGATTGGAAGAGCTGGAACTAAATGTATGCAAATATTAGGAGATGCTCATCATAAAGCTTATGGGACGCCTATACCTAAACAGGTCACTAATAATAAAGCTGAAGGGAAATGCATTCTTGTTTCTGGGCATAACCTCACTATGCTTAAAAAACTACTTATAGCAACTGAAGGTAAGGGAATTAACGTTTATACTCACTCAGAAATGTTACCCGCACATGGATATCCTGAACTTTTTAAATTTACTCATTTAAAAGGTAATATTGGTGGAGCTTGGCACGATCAAAAAAAATTATACGAGAAGTGGAATGGAACAATTATTATGAATACAAATTGTATCCAAACACCTCCAAAATCTTCTACATACCTAGATAGATTTTATGGTTACTCAATTCCTGGTGTGGAGGGAATTAAAAAAATTGAAAATGATGATTTTACAAAAGTAATCGAACAAACTTTATCATTAGCTGATGCAGAAGGTTTTAATTCCGATGAAACTTTAATGACTGGACATAGTTTTAAAACAATTTTAACATTAGCTCCTCAGATCCTTGATGCTGTTAAATCAGGTAAAATAAAAGAATTTTTTGTAATAGCAGGTTGCGATGCACCAGGTAAAGATGGGGAATACTTTAGAGAGTTAGCTTCCAGACTTCCTAATACTACTGTTCTATTGACTTCGAGCTGTGGTAAATTTAGATTTAACGATATAGATTTTGGAGTAGTCCCAGGAACTGAAATTCCTAGGTATCTTGATCTTGGTCAATGTAATGATAGTTATGGTGCAGTTGAGATTGCATTAGCATTAAGTGATGCACTTGATACACCAGTAAATGAACTTCCATTAAATATACAATTAATGTGGATGGAGCAGAAAGCAGTAATAATACTCCTAGCTCTCTTTAGTTTAGGTATTCAGAATATTAAAATTGGGCCAAAACCTGCGCAATTCTTTAATGATGATATAATTAATTTTCTAGTTGAACAGTTTAACATTAGCTATACAACTAATGTTGATGATGATTGGGGTAATCACCTCAAATAGTGTATAGATCTAATAACCAGCTATTTTAATAGTTGGTTATTTTAAAGCCTGAATAACTTAATTAGAGAATGTAAGAAATTCTGTGTAACTGCCAATATTCATTAGAACCGATCTTCATACTCAATTAGGAATCTATTCATAGCAGATCCACCATTTCTAATCGGCATCGTTCCACTTCATACAGCCAAGTATTGAAATTCCCCTAGTTCTATAGACACACTAACTTACATTTAATTTCTTTTCAAATTCATTTGGACTTATTCGACCTAAATAATCATGTCGTCTTTTAGGGTTATAGAAGAATTCTATATAATCAAATAATGAAGATCTAGCTTCATCTATAGTTTTATATGTTTTAACTCTCTTTACTCTATCCTTCTTTAAAGAATTAAAAAACGATTCAACAACGGAATTATCCCAACAATTTCCTCTTCGACTCATGCTTCTTTTTAGGTTATGATCCTTACAAAATCTTATCCATAAATCAGACCCAAATTGGGATCCTTGATCTGTGTGTATTAGAACTTCCCCACTTGGTTGACGCCTCCAGATTGCCATCAACAATGCATCAAGAACTAATTCTACTCTCATATTGTTTTTAACAGACCAACCAACTACTTTTCTTGAGTATAAATCTACAACTACAGCTAAATATGCAAAACCTTGTAAAGTCCTAATATAGGTAATATCTGTTACCCATTTTTGATTGGGTTTAGTACAGTTAAATTCTCTATTTAAATGATTTTCAGCTACATTAGATGTTACTCCTAAAGAGTGTTTATGTTTGGATGTTGGGATTAAACCTTTAATGCCTTCTAATTTCATTAATCTTGCAATTCTATTCTCACCAATGGTGATCGCTGCTTCTTTAAAATCCTTAAATATTCTTGGAGAACCGTAAGACTCTTCACTTTCTACCCAATAATGTCTAATTTGTTTTATAAATTCCTGGTCTTCTTTTGCTCTATTTGATGCTGGATTCTTTAACCATGCATAGTAGCCACTTCTATGAAGATTCAAAACTCTACACATAGTTATAACTTTAAACTCAACCTTATGTTCTTTAATAAAAATGTACTTTACTCTGGGTTGTTCGCGAAGTACATTGCGGCCTTTTTTAATATATCACGCTCTTCCTCAGCTCTTTTTAGCTTAGACTTTAATCTAGCTATTTCCGCATCTTTATCAATTTGTTTTGAATTCCCATGTGGTCTATCTTTACCAAACTCTTTTATCCATCTAAATAAACTTGCTTGAGATATCCCTAAATTCTCCATTACTGATGCTTGGGAGTAACCTCTATCAACTACTTGCTTGACTGCTTCTTTCTTAAACTCTTCTGTGTATCTTTTTCTCTTCATTCTAATTCCTCTTTTGATAATATATCAAATAATGATGCCTACCAAACTAGGGGACTTTCATAACAGACTCTCTCTCAATTAAAGATTTTTGATAAGCTTCTTTCGCAATCCTCTCAGCTTCATATTTAACTCTTGTTTTAGTTGATATCTCAGTCCTCGGTCCTGTTGATAATACATATCTCCAATATCTGTGATGCTTATTAGGCTTTTTCATTTTGTAAGGTAATTTATGTCTTCCCAATGTGTGCTCCTTAGAACCTATTTTATTGTTAAATATGCTTTCAGGGAGCGGGGGATATTTTGTATTTGGAAAAGTTTCTATATACATAAAAAATATTCAATTATCTAAATTAGGAATATAATTTGGTAATTTTATTAATCTTCTCCCCAACCAATGGTTACACTTAATCCTCTATTAGGATCATCAATAACGTTAATTTCTCCTTGAAAGTAAGGTTGCATTGTATAGTAAGCTTCGTTGATTGTTGAAATATTTAGATCTAATTCCCAGTAACTATTACAAAAAGAACTAAGGGTTGATGATATATCATAATCATCATCATTTAGCTTTAACATACTTGAAGTATTCATTATATGTAAGGTATATTCGCCTGATGTTATTGGACTATCTATTACAGTAGATGCTGTAAATGTATTTTCTGATCTAGAGAAATCTATTGAATAATAAGTATTGTTATCTAAATAATATTTACTATACAATGTTGAGCCAGTATTAAAGTCAATAACTGATATAGGAAGAGTTATTTCATGTGTCACAGTAAAAGTCGTTCCTGTAAGTATATCATCGGTTGGCCAATTAGTAGTTATTTGATATGTATTAATCTCAACATCAACTGTTGTTATTTGAGCTGCTTCTACTAAAACTGATTCAGCTTCTCCTAGAGCATAGATGTAAGGATAATCACCTGCTAATACTAGCACATCATAATTCCCTACGGGTACAGATAATTGATGAGGACCTTCTTCTGTTAATCGTCCAGAAGCTACATTAGTACTTGAATTGTAAACTATTATTTCATAGTCATAAGTATATTCTGATAAATCAGAGTTAACCCATGATCTACTTGAACTAGTAGGAATAGATACTGAAACTAAACCATAATTTTCATCATTTGTAGGATTGTTTTCTAAATTATTTTTATCATATAAATTACACCCTAAAAATGTAAAAAAGATGATTAAATTACTATAGGTTTATTACTCATGTTTAACCTCACTTTATAATACTATTATTAATATGAAAACTTTGCGATAATTTTTTTTGTAAATAGAAACTTTTCCAAAAACAATTATAAAAAAAAGGCGTCAATATCGGCGTCAGTAGTATATTTAATAGTATGAAGATTGTAAAAAAGATGAGTTGGAAATGTTCTAAACCCTTGCATTGTAAAAGGATATAAAAAAAGCACCCTCAGTTGAAAGGTGCTTTAAAAGTGGGCCCACTTGGACTTGAACCAAGGACAACCTGATTATGAGTCAGGGACTCTAACCAACTGAGCTATAGGCCCGCGCATTTAGTAATATATAGAAAGGACCCATTTGTGTCAATAAGGGAGGAATATTAATTTCCGAGCAAGGGAGGAATTAATATATCCGTTACTCATTTTGTGGAAACTCATTAAAGTAAATGATAAATATCGATTCAATAACTTTAGTTGAGTATTTTATATCCTTCTCTTTAAGAGTTAACTCTATATCTTCAACCTTAATACCAGGATTACCCTCCTTAAGTGATATAACCTCATCAACTAAAGTCGAGTCAAACTCATTTAAAGATCCAAAAAGAGATTTATTATTTAAAGAGATTACCCCATTCTTAAGTTTTGTCTGGGCTATTTTATCAAGTTCCACCTCTTCTTTTAGTAAAGAGTGTTTATTTAAAAGCTCATTATGCATCTTAAGTAGATTAGTATAATTATCTATTAGAGTGCTGATTTTATCAGTTTGTTCAAGATTTTCATCTCTTAGACTCGCGATTTGCTTTATTAAATATGCAGGATCATGAATTTGGACATATAGAATAGGGTCATTTACAGCCTTTAATAACTCATCTAGGAACTCTTTTTTTGAAAAATACTGTCCTTTTAATCTCATAAAAAGAGTATCTTTAAACATTCTAAAATCATACTCATAAAAAGTATCGTAATATATTTGTATTCCTGAAGGCATATATTGGGAAATCTCAACTCCATTATAGTTAAGGTTTGATACATTAATAACAGTACTTAGTATATTATCTTCAAACTCCATATTTGATGTTGAAATATCCATCTCTGGCCAGTTATAAAATGTATTATATGTTCTTCCAATAATCTCCTCTTGTTCCAAGGTAAGAGTTTTATCAGATTTTACTAATATCTGCTTATTATTTATTGTGTTAATAGTTGTTATATTTTGGTTATTCTTTTTAATACTACTTACAATCTTTAAATTATATGTAGAAAGATCTCCAGAGTATAAGTAAAAACTAATTAGTGATAATAAAAGTATTCTTTTCATAAACTCCTCCTACTTGAGGTCTATTAATATTTTGTCAAATGGTTTTAACCCTCTATTACTAGAAGCTAACTCTTCAATATTCCCTACTAACCTACCTTTTACAGTTTTAAATTTTATAGTCCCGATAAAATCACTATCATTTCTATATATATAACCAATGCTTTGTTGTTTTATATTGTACATAGAGTCTACAAATAATTTTATATCCCTATTTCGAGGATCAATTATTATACCGTTGACTCTATTTGTTTTAACAAAATCCTGTAAAAAATACCCATACTGTTCTATTTCTGATATTTTATTCTCAATAAGTATATTTTTTGAGGTTAGTAGGGGACTAACTCGATCTACAAAATTAGTAAAATCATTTATAGATGAGTAGTACAACTTTTCTATATATAAAATTGCATCACTAGGGGAGTTGTAATATGGTATTTCACCAAGTTTTTCAAAGACTCTGCTTACATTATAAAAATCATCAATGCTTTTATTTAAACTCTCTAAGCTTAATAGCCCCTCATTAAAAAGTATCTGATCCTTTGCATTTAGAGAAAATTCAGGTAGGTTTACATTTTCCCCGTTGGCTTCTAGGAAATCAAAATCTTCCCCGAAAACTGGATTATATTTTTCTTCTAGGGATTTTATTAGTGCTTGATTATTACTTTTTAGGGTTAAAATAATATCTTTGTTTGCTTGATTTATAATTTCAAGTTGTTTTATCTGATCACTTTTTAGTTTTTGTATCTTATCTTCATAATATTTTACTGACTCTTCCATCTCCATATCAAATCTTTTTTGCTGATTGTTTATTATACTCTCCTGTTCCTTTGCTTTCTCTAAAATCCTTGTATCGTATGAGTCTATTTTATCCTGTACTATCTTAATTTTTTCCTGAGCATCACTAATTTTTGATGTCCATACTATCTCCTCGTTTTTTAACTGTTCAGCTAGTTGGTTTTCTATTAGTTTTATCTGTCTATCTTTTCCCCCTAGGTTTTGTGCCTCGATTAAATTAATTTTATCTTGAGCTATACGAGTTAGTTCTTTTAATGCTGATTCCTGTTTAATATATAGGTCTTCTAGATCTCTATTTGCGGACTTCATCTCTTTTTCATACTGCTTAGCTTTGTCAAAAATCTCTCTTAGGTTAACATCTTCAAAAGCGTTAATATTTATTGGAATTTGACTATTTTGATACTCAATATATTTAGTTACACCATATGCAGCTGCTAAAAAGAGTAGGGTAAAAATAATTAGAGATAAGATGGTAATACTATTCCTATTTTTTTTGGTTTTTGCAAACTCCTGGTCTAGGTTATATAGGTCAGGAGGCATATTTTTTTGAATATCTCCTCTAATGAAAATTGATGTGGCCTCGTGGGTTAGATACTTAGGGTCTTCTATCATTTTGTTGTCATTGACCATATTCCACTCCAATTTGTAGGTTTATCTTCCAACATTCTAACTAAAAACTCATCACATATTGGAAGATCTATAGTTTTAAATAACCTCTTAGACTCTTGCCAGTCACCACTGTAATATAGATCCCTAGCAGTGTTGAAATTATTAATAGAGTCTAAAAGATCTGATGAAATATTTTCTGTTATTAATGGCCAGAAAACTTTTTTCCCCTGGGTTTTACCCTTTACAAAAACCTGGTCTATCTCTACAAATGTATATTTATCAGAGTTATTTTCTACTTCTTCCTTTACATAGCTTGAGCAGATAATTGGAACCTTGTAGATCCTTGTTAATCCTTCTAACCTTGATGATGAATTTACATTGTCTCCAATTACTGTATTAGTCATTCTACTAAAAGATCCAATATTTCCGTAAAAAACCTCTCCTCCATCTATACCTACTCCAACTTCAAGGGATACAGCATGAAAAACCTTCTCTTGAACCTCGGTAAGGCCACCCTCCTTAGCTTCTAGGCTCTCTTTCACCCTCTTCATCTGTTCTCTTAATTTAGCTGTCTCATCCTGGATTTTAAAGCCTGAATCTAAGGCTTGTACAGATTTGTTCTTATTACTTTTATATGTACCAAAAACAGCCAAAAGAGCATCCCCTATAATAGATCCAATAATACCATCATTATTATGTATAGGTTTAAAGGTGTTATCATAGTGTGTATTTAACAGCTGAATTATATCGGTACCAAGGGCTTCTGTTATAAAGGTGAAACTTTTAATATCCGAGAAGAGTATTGTTAACTCGGCCTTTGAACCTTCAAGTCTAATCTGTTTCTCTTCATAGGCTTTTAATGCAACATCTTTTGTAACAAATTTTTTAAAAATATTCATCAGGGTATCAATTGTGCTTGAAGTTGCATTTATTGCTGCACCAAGGTAAGTAATTTCATCTGGACTTGCACCTTCTAGGCTTATTAAATCCATTTTATTACTATTTTGCATCTCCATAATTGCCTTAGTAATAATTTTTACAAACCTTAAAATCCTTTTAATTAGATAGACTCCTAATATTGCACAGATAATTGTTAATATAACTATTATAATTGAAACATTGTAGAATATTACCTGGGTCTCTCTATAAAATTCATTCTTTTCTTCACCCCTTATTATAAAGTTATTCCACCTGGGGTGATATTTATAAATCCCAAAATACTCATTTTCCCCTATATTGAACTCAATTGTTCCCTCTGTTATATTTTTTTTAAAGTTGTCATTTAATATTTTTAGGGCATCTAAATCTTTGAATATATTTAGGTTATTATTGTTAGAGGCAAAAAAAAGAATCTCTCCTGTACTATTTACACCGAAGGCTACAGACTTTTCCCCAGTTAACTGTTTTTTTGCATTATCAATTATAACTTGTATTGTTCCTTCTAGGTCCTGGTTAAAGAAGTATATCTCATACTGATTCATGGCAAAAATGTGTAACTCTTTTAAATCTTTTACTAAGAGTCTATTCATTAGTTTTAATTGTTGGCCCCTGTTAAGGGTGAGGTTTATATAGTTAGAAGAAAAATTTGATACTAATAGCAGTATAATAAAAATAAAAACAATCTTAAGGGTAAGTGGTGTAACCCTAACTCCTAATATTTTTTCTCCTAGAATAAAATCTAACTTTTTCATAACTTTACCTTTAATTTTTTTTAGTTAGGCAAGGTGTATAAAGTAATTATAATTCTAATCTAGGGGAAAATGTAATTAATTTAGTGGTTTTTTTTTTAAGGTTTATTCAATTCTTCCGCAACCTAGGCACATATCTCCATCATAAAAAATAGCAAATTGTCCCGGAGCAACACCCTTATCTGGTTCACTCATTGTTATCTCTATTCTGTCACTACCCACCCATTTTATAAAACACTTAATTATATTAGGTCCGTGCCTCAATTTAATACTAAGAGTCTCTTGTGTTGGTTTATCACCAAGCCAACTAAGACTATTAACAAAGAACACTCGTTTCTCTCTATTTTCATCATTTTTTTTGTGGCTAACATATACTACGTTATTTTTAGTATCTTTACTTACTACAAACCAGGGGCCTCCACTTAAACCTAGGCCAGATCTCTGACCAACAGTGTGGTACCAAAAACCATTATGTTTTCCTAGGATCTCCCCTGTCTCTCTATTTACAATATCCCCAATCTCTTTACCAAGATAGTGACCGATAAAATCGTTATATTTTATCTTGCCTAGAAAGCAAATCCCCTGACTATCCTTTCTTGCTTTATTAGGAAGGTCATATTTTTCTGCTAACTCCCTAACCATATTCTTTTCTAACCCTCCAATAGGAAATAGAATTTTTGATATCTGTTCCTGGGATAGGTGGGCAAGAAAATAGGTTTGATCTTTAACCATATCTGGAGATCTATACATGTAGAATTTTCTATCGATCTCTTTTATTTGAGCATAGTGTCCTGTCG
The DNA here is from genome assembly GCF_008329945.1 of Thiospirochaeta perfilievii. Lineage (NCBI taxonomy): Bacteria > Pseudomonadati > Spirochaetota > Spirochaetia > Spirochaetales > Spirochaetaceae > Thiospirochaeta > Thiospirochaeta perfilievii. The sequence continues at coordinate 2,405,296 of NZ_CP035807.1, forward strand.
CTACTTTATCGTATTTTTCAGTTATGTGGTCATAAAATGCACCAAACTTTATTCTCTGATTACAAAAGATATCAGGGGAGGGGGTTCTTCCCTCTTTTAGTTCAGCTATAACATAAGAGACAACCTTATCGTAATACTCCTGTTGTAGTGATACTGTTTTAAGCTCTACCCCAGCTTTGTCACAAACTGCCTGAGCATATTCTAAGTCCTCTTCCCATGGGCAGCTCCCCATAAAGTCTAATTCATCTTCTAACCAGATCTTTAAATAATAAGCGGTTATATCAGTATAACCATCTTCTAATAACTTAAATAAAACAACGGAGCTATCTACGCCCCCAGACAATAGTACGGCAATCTTCATAGGGTAAATATATGTTTTAACAAATATTTATTCAATATTGGAACTATTATGCTTGACTATCTTTATATTGTTTTTTAATATTAGTGTATTAGTAGCATAGAACACTAATAAAGGAGCTTAAAATGTTAATATTAGATGAAGTTGATTTTAAATATGGTAAAAAAGATCTATTTAGAAATTTAAATCTAGATCTTAAGCCAGGAAATATTTATGGACTTCTTGGCAAAAATGGGGCTGGTAAAACAACCCTTTTAAAAATAATGGCAGGTTTGCTCTTCTCCTCGGAGGGGTCATGTGAGTTTTCAGGTATGGATGTAAGTAAAAGGCTGCCTAGCTTTTTAGAAGATGTATTTTTTTTACCAGAGGAGTTTTATCTTCCACCAATAAAGGGTTCTCTATTTTTATCTTTAAGAGCTCCTTTTTATCCAAATTTCGACTATAAATCTTTTAGCGATTATATCTTGGATTTTGGTATAGAGCTTGAAAAACCATTAAATACTCTCTCCTTTGGGCAAAAGAAAAAGTTTTTACTCTCTTTTGGTCTAGCAACAGGCACTAGCTTAGTAATTATGGATGAGCCAACAAATGGGCTTGATATTCCTTCTAAAACAATTTTAAGAAGAATAATTGCTAAATCTATGGATGATAACAGGATAATATTAATATCTACCCATCAGGTTAAGGATGTTGAGAATTTAATAGACCCAATAATTATTTTAGAGGATGGAGCAGTAATATTTAACCAATCGACATATGATGTATCAACAAATTTATCCATGGGCGATAGTAAGGTATTAAGTGGGGATGAGATATATACACAAGAAGTTTTAGGTGGATATCAAACTGTGGAAAAAAATATAACAGGAGAGGAGAGCTTAGTGGATCTTGAACTTCTGTTTAACTCGGTAATAACACAACCAGAAAAATTAAATAGTGTATTTAATAAAGGAGGGAGTGATGAATAAATATTTCAATTCTAGACGTTTTGGTCTTCTTTGTAAAAATGAAGTTTTGTCAAATTACAAGTCTTGGGGATTATACTTTATAACTATTGTTGGAAGTTATACTGTTCTAGCAATGTTAATAACTGCATATAATAAATTTACTGGACAAGGAGTTCACGGGTACGATCCAAATACATTAAATTATCTATTCCCTGGATTTTTATTTATTGGTGGGTATATCGTCTCATCCTTAAAATTCTCTGATATAAATGATAAATTTAAGAGTTCATTATGGTTTAGTCTACCAGGTTCCACTTTTGAGAAGTATAGTGTTGGTGTTATAGTCTCAAGTATTGGTTACTCCATATTTATCATAGTATCTTTTATTGTTGCTTCTGCAATTTCAAACATTTTTACTAGGCCATTTTTTGGTTCCGGGATGTCTATTTTTAACCCTCTAATACTTGGTGCAGATCGATACGCCGGTGTAGTAGAGTATTCAGCATCGACAGGTGGAGTTAATGTGATGGTTTGGGTTTTGATCTATGTATTAACTAACTCAATTTTCCTAGTAGGTTCAATAGTTTTTAGAAAGGGTGCCTTTATTAAAACACTTTTAGTCTCTTCTGTAGTTCAAACACTTTTATCTATTATCCTAGGGGTGATAATTTATTTTACCTTTCGTATTGGGATTACGGATAGTTGGGATGTTAGAATTTTTGAAAGTATATTCAAATATTTAGAATCTCATACAGATTCAGAGACATTTAATATGTTTATGCTTAAGTGGACGCTACTGTTTTTAATACCAATAAGTCTATTTTTTAATGTTGTAGGTTATTTTAAATTAGAAGAAAAAGAGGTAAAAGGTGGAATTTAATAGTAAAAAACCAATTTACTACCAAATCTCTGACTTAATATGCGAAAACATTTTACTAAATAAATTTAAAGAGGATGAGAGGATCAGCTCAGTAAGGGACTTGGCAGTAGAACTAGAAGTTAACCCAAATACAGTTATGAGGGCTTATAGCTTTTTACAGGATGAAGAAATTATCTTTAACAAGCGGGGGATAGGGTATTTTATATCTAAAGATGCAAAGCAGCTTACCCTACGTCTAAAAAAAGATAGTTTTATTAAGGATGAACTTCCTAATATATTTAAGGAGAGTTCTCTATACGGAATAGATCCTGAAGATCTTAAAAAAATATATATAGAATATTTAAGTGAGGATGAAAATGAAAAAAAGTAATAAAGTTTTATTAGGAGGGTTCCTATTTCCTATATTAGTAACTCTAATTTTTATAGGTTTTATGAGTGTAAACTCTACTAAGGATAAGGCATACCAGTTAGGTAACGAGTATAATCATATTGGTAGTTATAATTACTCTTTTTAAAATAATATATTGCCCCTCTATTTTAACTCCATTAGAATTAAGGTATAGGGGCTTAATAATTGTTTAGGAAGAGTTTAATTCTATTATCTATATTTATCACATCTATAAATATCTTTAGCGATGAAGTTGATATCTCTCTTTTATCCAAAAAAGAGATTTTAAAAGAGTTAGAAAGTGTTATTGATTTACGGTCTAGTTCCATTTTTGACTATATACAATCAATGGGCTATGACTTTCCTGATTATTCAACTTATGAAGAATTTATTCTTAAAAAAGTTGAGGATATTATTGTTGAAGGGGATCTAGAATATCCTCTAGAGATAGTTGAGAACCTTTTGTATGTAAATCTTGAAAACCCTAAAAGTCAGGAACTATATACTATTATTTTAAACAAAAATATTGAGATCCAAGAGAGAATTGAAGCCGAAAAGATTAAAGAAGATATAAAAAGAGAGCAGTTAGGCCAGCAGAATGATGTTGTAAATGAGATTTATAAAAAAGATGTTAAGCTTGATAACATTATAAAAATGAACTTAAACCTTCTAAATAGGGTTGGCGAATACGAGAGTTCATATAATAAGGCTCACTATTTTTCTAATACTTACTTCTATCCTATATATACAAAATTCTACACCTCAGATGTCTATGATGGGTTTATTAGCAGGGATAAAACAACTAATAGGTTTAGTGGATTCTCAAGTGAGTTTGGAATAGGGGTTAAGCTAAATCTGTTTACATTTAAATTAGATATAAATACAAACTTCTCATACAATGAAATTTTTGATGATAATATTAAACAAAATACAAGTAGTATTAACTTCTCCACAGGTTTAACCCCCTTTGATTTTCCCATCTATCTTAGAACTGGGTTTTTACATGACTTATACCTTTTTGATGATATGGAAAAGTCCGATGTAGCAATAACAACTCTTCCATCCCCAAGCCTTGGAGTGGGGGTTTTGGGTCTTAACATCTTTAAAATAGTAAAAATTGATTTATCTAGTGATATCCTACTTGCTTCTACTTATACAAAAAACCTGGAGCTTGCCATGTATAACCGATTCTACTTAACTTTAAACCTTTTTAGATTAGATGTTTATAATTTTGAAATAAGAGTTGGTTTTGATCATATCTATTACAATGAAGGAGGCCTAGCTGAATATAGTTTAATGCCTAAGTTCGGTTTAGGGATAAGCCAATATGAATAAGATAGCTTTAACCTTTATATTACTATTGAATACATTTCTATTTGCTCAAACATCTAGTTTGTCAAATGTAGATAGGGCAAATAGAGCCTATATTCAAGGGGATTATTACACTGCATTTAATATTATTAATCAGTATTTTAAGGAGTTAGACAGTAATACTCCTGAGGATAAGGCTATTGTTATTGGTGAAAAAATATATTTTTATTACTTAAGATCTCTATTTTTAAATGATGATTTTAAGGATTTCGATACTCTGGAAAAAATTATAAATAGCAACAAAATATTATTATCTAAAAGGGTTTTAAACGCCTTAAATATATTAAATAACAGTGAGGATTTAGATGGTGATGGAGTTGTTGATAATATTGAAATCCCGGATATTTTAACTGAAGAAACTCAAGATAGTACAACTGGGTACAGTAGTGGAGAGTTGGCTCTAATGTTAAAAAAGTCACTTTTAGATAGTGAGAAAAATGCTCAGAATGTATCTAGAGTAAATTCTATTTTAATAATCCTACTAGGAGTTATTCTACTTATTTCACTTTTAATTATTACAGTATTATATAAATCTAAAAAAAGAAAATCTTACAACCATAGGGATTCCCTCCCAGCACACATTGGTCTCTCAGATGAATCTAGGAGTAAAATTGAAAAGCTAATTTCCACCTGTAAAAGGATTGGATTAACAATAGACCAGGCTACTGGGCGTAAAAATACCTCAGTTAACAGTGCTGAGTTAGTTTATAAGATCTCCATGGATTTAGGATATAAAAAAGAAGATTCTATTTTATATTACACTGCTACTCTAGTGTATGATATTGGGTTGTTAGGTGTTGATAAAAATATTTTACAAAACAGTTCTATCTCAGATGAAGACTTTATTGAGATTAAAAAACATGTTGAGTATGCAAAGGACTCCTTAAATTTTGTCCCTACTGAGTATATTGACTTGTTTATTGATGCTTCTACAAAGCATCATGAAAATATGGATGGCTCAGGTTATCCCTACGGCTTAGTCGAGGGGGAGATTCCATATATAGCTAGAGTTATTAGAGTTGTTGAGAGTTACCTTTCCCTTGTATCAATAAGGGAGTATAAGGATATTAGGGATAAAAAAGCTGCTATGGAGTCCCTTGTATCTGAAGTTGATAAATATGATAAGAAGATTGTAGAATCTCTGTTTGAGGTTGTATAGGGAGGCTTTATGGTGAAATTTTATAGAAGATATGTTATAGCTCTTTTTTCTCTATTGTTATTATCCTGTGAAGTCTCTTTTAATCGTGATCTACGGGAGTATGTAAATAATGTGGTTGATAGGACCCCATTAAAATTCTCTGTTTCAGGCAGCAGTGTGATTGATGATTATGATGCAATTAACATGGGTTTTTTAATTGATAATGAGACATCGACCTATACTGTTGTTAATAATGAAAAGAGTGATATAAATTTAACCTCTTTCCCCGGAATTAATGGTGATTTTATTATACCATCATTTGAGACATTTATACTAAAAAAAGGTGAATCTTTTAATTTAGATATTGGCTTTGTTGCAAGTGCCAATACTTTTAATAAGAGAGTTTCAAGTCAGGTTAAGTTTTTTGATAAAGATGGAAGAGCTTATACTTTTTATTTATGGGCAACTTCTAGGAATCAACCTATTTCCTTATATGATATTGACTTATACCCTATAGAAGAGTGTGACTTAGGGGCCTGGGGGATTTAAGAAGAACAAGAGTATACTTAAAAAATGAAGGTCTCTCTGAACTAAATATTTTAAGTATTGATAGACCTGGTGGCATAATATTAGATAGTAGGGAATCATTTAGTTTAGGAATTAATCAAATAGAAGAGATCTCTTTTTATTATGACCCAGGGGTAGGTAGTGTCTCTGGAGAGAGTATTATTTTTAATACAGATTATTTAAAAGATAATACTTATGAACTCCCCGTCTCTGCAGGAGGTTCTTTAGATCTTATAGTTAAGGATTCGGCAGGGAATTTACAACCAAATAATATTGATTTTGGAACCTATGTTTCTGGGGATCAAATTGTTTTAGACTTTACTATAACCAATAATCAGAGCATCGCTATTGACCTGGATATAGAACTTGCTTCAGATATGTTCCTAACTGATTTTTTTAACTTAAACCTTGGAGTAGATGAGACTAAGAGTTTTAAAATATCATTCCTTCCAAGTGGTGATTTTGGAGTGAAGGGTGTCGATTTTATTATAAGAAATGTTCTAGATAATAGAAAGCTTATATATAATCTAACTGGAAACTACTCTGAAATATGATTGTGATTTTTAATATGGTCCTCACAATAACACTGTTCCGGGTTACACTTACTACAGTATCTGAACTCTGAATGGGGGTTATCAATATCATTTTTATTACAGATAAAACAGCTATGTTTAGGACTGTTTTTACTCATCTCATACTCAATTTTTCTTTTTAATCCACTTCCTCTATACTTTATTTTATAGAATATATCCTTGCTGAAAAAGATTATAAAATTAGCTAAAGAAGCAATTAGTAGCAGTTTAGCCCCTAGGCTACCAAAAATTAAAGCCCAAGCATAAAAAATCCATGTAATTAGAGCAATCCATTTTATTTTAATGGGAAGAATAAAAAAAAGTCTTACAGTAAAGTTGGGATTTAAAAATGCAAATGCTAGAAATATTGAGCTTTGGAAGTAGTAGTTTGTTCCAATTGAAAGTTTAAAAAAATAGGCTGTTAAATTGGTTAATACTACAGCTACAAGAATATACGTATTATAGTGGAGTGCCCCCCAAAAGTGTTCTAAATTACTACCCATTAGGTACAAAATATACCAGCTTAGCAGGGACCATATAGGGGATGTAGCTGGAGGTATAAAAACAAAAGAAACTACCCTCCAAAACTCTCCATTAACTATAAGGGAGTAACTAAGAGATAGGTCACTATATGTAATATATCCAGAGTTAATTGCTAGATAAGTTATCACCTGACCAATTATGATAAATAGAGTTAAGTTATTTATAGCATACTTATGGAGTTTATTTTTCATAGGACGTTTTTAGTCGATTTTCTAAATCTTTTATAGAGGACTCCCACTTGCTATACTCTCCCCTAAGTGTCCAGAACTGTTTAAGTTCTGAGTTAGATGATAGTATCATTTCTAAGGCTGTTATAGTTTTATTTATAAGTTTAATATCTACACTATCGGAAAACTCTTTGGCCCATTTATCTATATGTTCTGTATAACTGCTTGAACCAGATGATGTTCCTAAAAGTCGAGCAAGAGACTCAGCAGCGGCTAGTGCTTTATTTGATATATCAATATCTAAACTATCCTCTGTATTTTCAAGAACGTGATCTATAGCACTCTCTATATATGATAAATCTCTATTATCTTTAATACTATTTTCCCAATCGCAAGCCATATCATTATCGAAAAAACCAATATCCCAGGTACCCAAAAAATTACTCCTTAATGTTAGTATAACATCACTTTTATTCTTCTGAAATAAAAAGCTGCAAAAAGCAGCTTTTTATATTTATTAAATATTATCTTTCTAAAAATGCTTTGTAGAGTTTAAAACATGAGTAGATATCAACTTTTGAAGCTACCTCGTATGGAGAGTGCATACCTAGAAGTGCCGGACCTGCATCAATAACATCCATACCATATTTAGAAAGATATTTAGCAATTGTTCCACCACCACCTAAATCTATTTTACCCATAGTTGTAGATTGAATTGCAGTATTGCTCTCCTTGGCTATGGTTCTAATATATGCTACAAATTCAGCTCCTGAATCATGGGCACCAGATTTTCCCCTTGAGCCTGTATATTTAGCAATTCCTACACCTTTTCCAAGTACAGGTGCATTTCGTAAATCATGAACATCTTTAAAGTTAGGGTTTACACCAGCTGTAACATCCGAGGATATTGCCTGGGATTTTTCTAGGATAAGGTGGGCATCCTTAGCTGATCCAACAAGTTCTTTGTATTCTATAGCAAGGTTTAAAAGTATATTGCTATCAGCACCTGTATCTCCAGCGGAACCTACTTCCTCTTTATCTGATAAAAATACAATAGCTGTTTTTAATGGAGTTTTTAACTCTCTTATAACCTCTATTGCTGGATACGCACATACTCTATCATCATGACCATAGGCTGCTATTAAAGATCTATCAAAACCTATATCCATAGCCTTCCCTGCTGGAGTGATTGATATATCAGCACTATTAAAATCTTCTTCGATAAAGTTGTAGTTTTTATATAAGTACTCTAATACTGCAAATTTTACCTTCTCTTTAATCTCATCATCATTAACTGGGATGCTTCCTACAATTAGGTTTAACTGCTCACCCTCTACTACTTTCGCACCATCTTTTTTAGCCTGTTCCTGGGAGAGGTGAATTAATAGATCTGGTATCATAAATTTAGGTTCATCATCCCGATCTCCAATTGATATTGGAATCTCTCTACCGTCTGTAGTAAAAACAACTCCGTTAATAGATAGGGGTTGGTTAACCCATTGGTATTTTTTTACTCCACCATAGTAGTGGGTTTTTAATAGTGCAAGTTCTGAATCTTCAAATAGAGGATTTGGTTTAAGATCCAATCTAGGAGAGTCTACATGGGCTCCCACTATATTAAATGTATCTTTATCCTCTCCTACAATACCTGCAAAAAGTGCACGGCCCTTAATGTTTTTATAAAACTTATCTCCAACTTTTAAATTTGAGTAACTCTTCATCTCTTTAAATCCCGACTCTTCAAGTAGGTTTATCGAGTATTTTACGCATAATCTTTCAGTTTTTGAATTATCTATATATGTTTTATACCCTTCGCAAAATTCTAGAGCTTTAGTTGTTTCTTCCTTGTTATATGTTATCCATGAACTTTCTCTCTTTAAAAAAAGTTTCTTCTCTAACTCTTTATTCGTCATAATAATCTCCTTATTTCTAATTATTACTTATAAACCAATGAATTATAATATAAAATACCAAAATTTATAAACTCTATGAAAAAGAGTTTCAGTAGGATATAATTTTAATATACTACTACAGGGGTTAAATGTGAATCAAAAAGAGAGAGCTATAAATCTAGGACTAAAGATCAAATCATTAAAGGGAAACCTTTCAGTTTCTAAGGCAGTTATTTCAGATTTAGAAATAGAGATAAAAGAGGCAATAATAGATGATGGTGATAGGATTAGACTACTAGAATTATATAAAAATGTAGTGGAAGACTTAAAGCAAATAGTATCTCCATCCGCCCAAAGAAAAGGATATTTTAATCAGAGGATTGAAGATATATTAAGGAAAATAAAAGAGTCAAAAAACTATAAAATGGCAGATGATAATGAAGGTTTAATTATTGCTCTAGAAGAGGAACTTAAAAAGGATAATATTCTAAAAAAAGAGCATAGGGCTGCAATTAAAAATAGATTAGAAACAGTTGGAGAGAAACATAGGGCTAGGGTTGGCTTCTTTTTAAAGAAAAACTATGACAATTTATATAGGGAAATAAAGAATGAGTGCGATTGTGACAACCCTTTTCATGTCTCGGTTGTTGTAAAAAAATACAATGAGGTTGTTAAACTTAAACCACTATTTAATGATGATAGACACTCTATTCAAGCTCTTTTGGATACTAATTGGCAAAAATCGTCCAGTGATATTAAGGAGCAAAAGAGAAGGGAGAGGGGATTAGATGAGTAACTATTTAAAAAAAGTATTTAATATTAGTAATAAAATTAGAATTGGGATTATTAATACTTTTTTTTGGATTATCATTATTTTTCTTATATATTTATTATCTACAAGCTCCGAGGAAGTAAATTGGGGAGAGACTCTCTATTTACAAATTAATGGAGCTGTCCAGGAGTCTGGGACCGAGGATGATCTAATAACACTTGTTACATCGGAGAATTTTGAAGTTCCTAAAAACACCCTATTAAGGGATCTTTTAGGGGCTATTGAACAGGCTACAGCCGACGATTCAATTAAAAATATGGTTATTGACTTAGACTCCTTAGATTATATAGGCCTCGCCTCTAACCAAGAGGTTGGAGAAGCCCTAGATAAATTTAAAAATAGCAATAAAGAGATATATGTATACTCCTCATTCTTCGATAGAGATAGTTACTATCTAGCAAGTTTTGCCTCATCTATATCCATGGACCCTTTTGGGGAAGTAAATATTGATGGAATATCTGTTTATAGAAGTTATTTAAAAAATGCAATTGATAAATACGATGTAGACGTAACAATCTTCCGAGCTGGTGACTATAAGTCCTATGTTGAGCCCTATATGTCTGACTCTATGTCTAAAGGGGTAAAGGAGCAAAATCTATTATGGATGAACTCTATTTGGGATAATTATATTAGTCAAATTTCAAAAAACAGGGGCTTTAATAGCCTATTAGTTGATTCTTACTTTTCCAATAGATTAGATCTTACAAAAAAATATAGTGGAGACCTCTCTGCCTTAGCTTTAAATGAAGGGTTTGTTGATACACTTGAGAGCCGTAATCAGTTTTTTGATAGATTTCCATCCTTAGTTTATTATAAAGATTATATAGATAAGAGCAAGAATGATGGGGCAACAAAGGTTGCAGTTATTACACTTGAGGGGCCAATTACCTACTCTGATAACTCTCCTGGGTCTATTAGTGCTGTGGATACGGAACAACTTCTAGATTCGGTTTTAGATAGTGATATTGAGGGAGTTATTTTAAGAATCAATAGTGGTGGAGGTGGAGTTTACGCCTCTGAAATAATTAGAAGAAAGGTAGAGGAAGTAAATAGAAGTATCCCTGTTGTTATTTCCATGGGGGATGTATGTGCCTCAGGTGGTTATTGGATTGCAACTGCAGGAAGTAAAATTTATGCAGATCACTCTACAATAACAGGTTCTATAGGTGTTTTTGGTCTGATTTATGGAGTAGAAAAGACCCTTGAAAATAATTTTGGTATAAAAACTGATGGTGTTTCAACAACGCCTAATTTAGAGCCTGTATCCCTAACAAAGAGTATTAGTAGGGATAGGGCAGATATAATTCAGTTAAATATTAATGATACATATAGTAAGTTTAAAAATCTTGTAGCCAAGAGTAGAGGTATTGATATTAATAGTTTAGAGTCTATTGCTTCTGGAAGGGTATGGAGTGGAGCCCAGGCTGTAGGTAATGGTCTAGTTGACTCTATTGGTGGCTTAGGAGAAGCTAAACAATTTTTTGGTAATGATGTACAGCTTATATACAAAGAAGGTGATATCCCTCTATTTGATGAGGTATTAAAAACTTTCACATCCTACTCTAAGGTGGAAATAAAGGTTCTTGAGGAATTCTCAATATTTGAAAGAATTAATGATCCCAAAAACATCTACGCATTATGGCTCTAAAAAAGGCTCCCTATGGAGCCTTTTTTTAGTAGTATTTATAGTTGTGTTTTAGGGTCTAAGTTATTTGTCTCAATATCCTTAAAGTAGTTTACAGTCCCTACTTTTAATTCTACAGTTGCTGCATCATTACACACAATTATACCGTTTCTATGTAGTTGTAGGGCAGAAACTGTCCACATATGGTTAACTCCCTCTTCAACAACCTTGTGTAGAGCTAAGGATTTATTATGTCCTGTTGCAAGTATAACTACAGTTTTTGCTGACATAACTGTTTTAACACCAACTGTTAACGCTGTTTTAGGTACTTGGTTTACATCGTTATTAAAAAATCGACTGTTTGCTATTATTGTATCCTGGGTTAATGTTTTAATTCTTGTTAAAGATTCTAGGGATGACCCTGGCTCATTAAAAGCAATATGTCCATCTGGTCCAATACCACCCATAAATAGATCTATTCCACCAGCATTTGCAATTTTTTCTTCATACTGTTGGCACTCTAAATCTAAATCTTTTGCATTTCCATTTAAAATGTTTACATTTTTCTCATTTATATCAATATGATTAAAAAAGTTTGTCCACATGAATGTGTGATAACTCTGTTCATGGTCCTCTGGTAGTCCAACATACTCATCCATATTGAAGGTTAATACATTTTTGAAACTTACATACCCCTCTTTGTTAAGTCTAATAAGCTCTTTATAAACTCCAATAGGTGTTGACCCAGTAGGTAGTCCTAAAACATAGGGTTTTTCCTCTGTTGGATTGGCATCTTTGATTTTTTTAGCAATAAAGGCTGCTGTCCATTTTGAAACATTATCATAGTCTTTTTGAATAATTACACGCATGGTTATTCCTTTTATATTATGGGATACATAATAAATAACATGGGTTTATTTTAATGTAAATAGAGTTAGTTTGATTTGTCATACTTTTTATAGATTTTTAGTGATTATTATTTTTTTCTCTGTATTAAGTCCTTGTTAGATGGCATTTTATCTCTATTTTTTAGCTCCTCTAGAAATCGTAACCCATCAGTGTAATAACCTGCTGTTCTCTTTATTCCAGGAATTATATTATCCCAATAATCATTAAAGCTTTTCATGGATATTTCCCGCATATATTTTGAGAACATTGATGCAAGAGCTGTTGTAAAATCAGTTGAATCCGCCTTAGCTTTAAAGTGAATATGGTTTGTATCCCATTTATAGTGGGAGTGATTTGCCTCTTCTTTAATAATTGTAAATTGAAAACCTGTTATTTCATCTAGGTATGGTTTATAGAATTTTCTCCCTCCCTGTTTATCTATGGTAATAACCTGTTCTCTTCCCTTAATTATTGCTGTTGAAATTAGTGGTTCAATAATTTTTTGACATACACTACTTTTATTATCATACAAATCAATTAGATGGTTAAAGTTCGAGGGGGATACTGCTGTTCTTTTTATATCTAACATTTTAACACCCCTTTGTTTAAATATTTTTAAAATGGATGTTGACTTATCTACAATATCCTTTTCCTTTGCTAATAGGGGTAGGGATAAATTGTATTTTTTATTCCATGGTGAGTTTAGTGAAGGGATAAATTCTGAAGTATTTTTAGGGATCGAACCATTTAGTAGATAGTAGAAGCTTAAAACATTTTGTTCTAATCTTAGTAGTCCCCCCTTACCTTGGTAGACTTTTTTACTATCATCTATATAAAATATCCTCTTTTGTTGATCCTCCATCAACTCTTTAAGGGGTGAGGGAGAGCTCATAGTCACTGCTGTAGCACAGTATGGGCCTAGTATTGGCCCTAATCCAGCCTCATCAATTCCTGAATATATCACTATTATCTTCCTTTACTCTATTAATTGTTTCGACTAATCTTTTGTAAACTTTTTTTACTCTTATATGATCTTTTTTGTTGTAAGCATTATCAAAGTTCCGAATTAACCTAGCAAAATAGAATGCATTTATTATTGCTGCAGCGTGTAGTAAAACTGGAATTTCCATTTTAATCCCTTCATCATCAGCAGCAGATATAAGGACCTCTAAAACCTCTAACTGTTTAGATATCTGATTAATTGTAGAGGTAAAAAGAGTTTCTGTTTCAACCTTAGATATTCCGTAGTCAGCCCTTAATGATGCTATAGTTGGAAACTCTTGGGGTTTAAATGTTTCTAAGGATTCTAACTTATTATATAACTGGTTTTTTCTTATAGGTTTTACTTGAACATCGTCCATCCCTGATTCGAAGCAGTGTCTTATATCCAGATCTAATGAGCTAGCAGTTAAACCTACAATTAATGTATCTAACCCTTTTTCTGTTGATCTAATTCGCTCTGTGGCTTCCCATCCATCCATTATAGGCATTTTTATATCCATTAGAATTACATCTACAAACTCTTTTTCAAAGAGCGTTATAGCATCTTCTCCATTAGTGGCAGTTAATACATTACAACCCATTTTAGTTAGATGCAGCTTTACTATGTTTAAGTTTGGTAGGTAATCCTCCACTACTAAAACAGTAATGTTTCTGTCTAAAAAATGTTTTGTTGGAACATTTAAGTTAGGAATACTCGTTTTAGTTTTATCATCAGATAAACCACACTGAAATTTTATATTAATAATATAATCATTGTCATTAAACTCCTCGTGAAACTTAATATCGTATAACTTTATATACTTTGTAAATATGTCTTTTCCATTACTAATTGGGGTTATAGATTCCGAGTCTGTATTTTGTAGCTTATGGGCTATAAACCTAGCATCTAGGTTCATATACTTCTCTGTTATTCCGTTGTTAGATATCTCATAGTCTATGTCTTTAGGGTTTAAGCTAATTAAAAATTGAAGAATATTTGTTACCATTTGCTTATATATTAGCGGATTACCTTTAATGAGGACTTTATCGGTAACTCCTACAGAGTTATAGTTTATCTGTTTTTTAAATGAGCTAATAAGGGGGGACGCATATACAGAGTTATCAAATATCTCCTTCATTCTAAAATCCTTAAGAAGAAGATCATTATTATTAAAATCCCTAGTTGAGAAGTCCATTATGTTGTTAATAGATTGGAATATTTTATCTGCTTCAATAATTATCTCTGTAACTAAAGGGGCCACCTCTGTAATATCATCTGTTGTATAGATAGTTTCACTATATCCTATAATACTGTTAAGTGGAGCTCTTAAATTTCTACCTAGAGTTGTAAAAAATATCGCCTTATCCCTAGTTATCTCCTCATTTATATTTTTTAATTCAGAGATGTGATGCTCTTTTCTTGATATCTCTAATTTATTTTTTTCTATAGTATCGAATAACTTACTACTGTACAGTTTATTACTCTCAATTTTGTCTGATATATCCTTAAAGTGGGTAATGTAGTAGCCAATAAGAACTGAGATTATAGCTGTGGAGGCAAGACCAAAGTCAGGTTTGTGCAGTATATTAATCATAATTATATTACCTAAATGAAGTACTAGACTTATTATAACTGAGGTATTTAATATTCTTGAATCTTTCATAGGTTTTTTTAATAGAATCAGTAAAAATCCTATGTTAGTTATAAAAAGAAGGGTGTTTATCACCTCATTTATACCAATTTTTTTAATATGAAGTGAATAAGAGACAGAGAGGGATAGTAGGGCTAAACCAATAATTACACTAGTTGTTAATATCTGTTTAGTTTCCCATACAGATCTTTTTACAGTGTGATATAGAATAAATAGTAACCATGCTAATAGGGAGAGTATAGGTTTAATTGAACTTAGGTTATCTTTAAGTAGGTTGCTATCTTCTAACCCATTTAATAAAAAGTGCATAAGAAAAAGAATTAGTGAAATTAGATAAAGGTAGTTACTTAGGTTTTCTCCATTTTTTCTAAAATAGGCATAAGAGAATATAAAAACAATTATTAATAGGGTATAGGTTAATGACTGGACCTGTTTTAGCCATTTATAAAATGAGATATACCATGGTAGTTGCTGTTCTGAACTTATAAACATCTTTGGTATTTTTGATTTTTTTAAGCCATAACTTACTACTTGTAGTTTATTTGGTTTTGACTTCTCTAATAAACTAGGAGGTATTCCTACAGTTAGTATGTGGCTAACGTCGCTATTCTTTACATGAATATAAGAACCAATATTTGATATAAGTTTATTATTTAGATAGATATAGGATAGTCCTAAATGTCTCTCTACTTTTAAGTATAACAGTCTATTGTTAAATTTCTCAGGGAGTTCGAAATGTGTCGTTCTAATACTTTTTTTATACTGATCTAGTAACCCTAGGTTAAAGTTGTTACTAAAATAGTTCTCCTCTCTCTCCCAGTTATTTAAATTTATTTGAAGAACTCCATTTTGAGAGAATAGTGATACTATGGAAAAAAGAAGTAATATTATTAATATTCTTTTTCTAAACATAGTCTATAATATTTGTTTTCATAGCATTGTGACAATACATTTTTTTCTATAAAATTATTTAGATAAATTCATAATTAAGTAGGTTTACATGGATAATAGTGAAGTTAAGACAGTAGATTTTATCAGAACTCAGATTAACGAAGATTTAAAAAACAATAAAAATGATAGTAGGGTTCATACAAGGTTTCCACCAGAACCCAACGGATTCCTTCATATTGGACATGCAAAAGCTATAAGTGTAAATCATGGTATCGCCACAGAATACGCAGGGAAATTTAACTTAAGATTTGATGATACCAATCCTGTAAAAGAGGATACTTTATACGTAGATGCTATAAAAAAAGATATTGAGTGGCTAGGTGCTAACTGGGATGGGGATGTTAAGTTTGCTTCAGACTATTACCAAACATTTTATGAGTCTGCAGTTAAGCTTATTAAAGCTGGTAAAGCGTATGTTGAAAGTCTAAGTGCTGAAGAGGCGAGAGAGTTTAGGGGTAGTCCTACTAAACCTGGTAAAAATAGCCCTTATAGGGATAGATCTGTAGATGAAAACCTAGAGCTTTTTGAAAAAATGAAGATGGGCGAGTTTGAAGAGGGAGAGTGTACTCTAAGAGCAAAAATAGATATGACCCATGTTAATGTACATATGCGGGACCCTTATTTATACCGAATTAGAAAGGTTGCCCACCATAGAACAGGGGATGATTGGTGTATCTATCCAATGTACGATTTTGCCCACTGTATAGAGGATGCTATTGAAGGGATAACCCACTCACTATGTTCCTTGGAATTTATAAACCATAGAGAGCTTTATGATTGGATTTTAGATAATCTTGATTTTAAATATAGGCCACGACAGATTGAGTTTGCCAGACTAAACTTAAGTTATACCGTTATGAGTAAGCGGTATCTTTTAGAGTTAGTTGAAACTGGAGTTGTTAATGGCTGGGATGATCCTAGGTTACCAACTATTAGTGGAATGAGAAGAAGAGGATACTCTCCCCAGTCCATTAGAAGCTTTTGTACCCAAATTGGTCTGTCAAAGGTTAACTCTTTAGTTGATTTTGCATTTTTAGAGTATGTCATTAGAGAGGATTTAAACAGTAGTGCAGATAGAATAATGGCAGTTACTAAACCTTTAAAAGTTACAATAACAAACTATCCTGAGGGACAGACTGAAGAGTTTGAAGCTGATAACAACCCAAATAGTGAGACTGCCGGTAAAAGAATGGTACCTTTTTCTAAGGAACTATACATAGACCGTACAGATTTTATTGAAGAACCACCTAAAAAATTCTTTAGAATGACTAAGGGACAAGAGGTTAGACTTAAACACGCCTATTATGTTACTTGTACAGATGTTATAAAAGATGATAATGGAGAAGTTACTGAGCTTCTATGTACCTATGATCCTGAATCTAAGGGAGCAAAAACTCCAGATGGAAGAAAAGTTAAGGGGACTATTCAATGGGTTTCTATAAAACACGCTGTAGAAGCTGAAGTTAGAATGTATGATAAACTTTTTACTCTAGAGAATATGGGTAGTATGGAAGAAGGTAAGGGGTATAACGACTATTTAAACCCTAACTCCCTTGAGATTATAAATAATGCATTTATAGAACCCTCTATAAAAGAGAGAGCTATAGGTGAAGTAGTTCAGTTTATGAGAATTGGTTATTTTTGTAAGGATCAGGACTCTACTGATGATAAATATGTTTTTAACTTAACTGTGGCTCTTAAAGATTCATGGGCAAAGATGCAGAAAAAGAACAAATAATAAGGAGTTGTTAGGATGCAGCCAGATGAGATTGACTGGAAAATAATTGAGAATATTAGGGAAGAGCATAAAAATAATAATGCAATTGCCAGGGATCTAGGTGTTTCTGAGGGTATGATACGTCAGAGATTAAAAAAGCTTAAAGACTCTGGAGTTGTAAAAATCAGTGGGCTTATTAATCCTGATGTTCTTGAGAATAAGATGTTAGCTTTAATTGCAGCTACCCTAGTTGATAGCTCAAAATTAACAGAGATCTCTGAGAGAATTTCCGAGTTTGATGAAGTTTTATCCGTCTCTGTATCCACTGGACGATACGATATTATGATTGAAATATTAGTAGAGTCAAATAAAGGCTTGGTTAAATTTTTAACTCAGACCTTATCTTCTGTTGAGGGTATTAGCGAGACTGAAACATTTGTTATGTTAAAAACCTTTGGGAAATATGTTTAGGATTAGATTAATACTAATCCATAATCATATAAGATAGATGTTGATTCCTGACTTAACCATAAGTCAGGGTCAATTCTGTATTTCGAGGCAATTGAATCCACATCCTTAAGAGTTATTTTGGCTCTTTTTTTATAAGTTATCACTTCTAAAAGCTCTTTAATAAAATTCACTTCATCTTCATCTAAGGTAATACTCTCCTGGGATGTATTGTCATATAGGTAGATGTTATTCCCTTTAAACTCTACATTCGAACCTATCCACACTATCTGGGTTGAATCCTTAAGTTCAACAGATGTTGTAGCAAGGATATCTTCTAAATAGCTCTTTTTTATTTTAGTTTTAGGAATAGGGAAGTCAAACCATCTTGATAGTGGAAGACTTAATCCATTCCCCCTCATAAAATTGTACAAAGATGTTTTTAATCCATTTGAAAATCTAGATGGATCTTTATCACTAGAAGAGAACTCTAAATCATTTTTTGCAAACCCTTCATGTTTTGGTCCAGTTATTGAAACACCGTACTCTTTTGGATTTATTCCGACCCTACTATGGGCTGTTAAAGCAAACTGGTGCCAGTATGCAGATTGTATTAAACCTAATTGAAATAGCTGTCTAACAATTTCTAAGGCATCTACTGTCTCTCTATCTGTCTGACTAGGAAAACCATACATAAGGTAAGCGTGAACAAGAATCCCTTCCTGCCCTAATGAGGCCGTAACCTTAGTCACTTGGTTTACAGTTACACCCTTATCCATAAGTTTCAATAATCTATCCGATGCAACTTCTACACCTCCAGATACTCCTATACATCCACTTTTAGCCATTATTCGGGCAAGACCCCTGGTAAAACGAGTCTCAAACCTAATATTTGTCCACCATGTAACAGCTAGACCTCGTCTAATAATCTCTAAGGATACTTCCTTTAATAGGGCAGGGGGTGCTGCCTCATCTACAAAGTGAAACCCAGTCTGACCTGTATCCTTAATAATCTTCTCAATTTTATCTACAATTGAAGTGGCATTGGATTGATGATAGGAGTTTATATAGGGTAGGGATGTATCGCAAAATGCGCATCTTTTCCAATAACATCCGTGGGCTAGTGTCAATTTGTTCCATCTTCCGTTGTTCCATAGGGAGTGCATGGGATTTAGTGTATCTAAAAGGGATATATATAGGGAGAGGTCTAATCCTTTGTAGTCTGTAGCTGGAAGACTCTCTAAAGCTGGATCCATTGAACTATTTTTGTGATAGACTACCTTACCATCCTTTAGGGTATAGGTTCTATTTAACTTAATGTTTTTATCAGATAAACTTCTTAGAATAAGCTCTATAGGTGTTTCTCCATCATCTAATACAACATAGTCCACATAGTCAAAAAACTTCTTCTCTGTAAGTGATCTTAATTCGGTATTAACCCAACCTCCACCTATTATTATTTTTATATTTGGATCAATTTTTTTTATATATGACGATATTTTTAGGGTTGATATTAGGTTTCCCGGGAAGGGGATTGTAATACCAATTACATCATATTTCTCCCTAGCAATTATTTTACTCCACTCTTCTAATATAATATCAGTTATTACAGTTGTTGGTCTCTCTAGCTCATCTTGTATAATTGAGAAAGAAGCGGGGGAGAGACCTAGCCTCTCACTATATCTACTAAAACCAAAGTTCTTATCTATATTTTGAGTTATATAGTCCCCAATATCGTTTATATATAGGGTTGCTAAGTATCTAGCATTATTTTCAATGCCACTCTCTAGGTTATCAAAACGTGTTGATTGGGGTAGGAAGTCACTATTGACTATTCTATTCTCTAAGGTAGGGTTTTTCCCTTTTAAAAAATCTATTACAGGATCTATAGTCTTTATGTATGACTCTTTTAAAGCTCCAACTCTTCCAACTGACTTTACGCTGAAAATTCTCTCTAGTCCCTCTTTAGAGAGTATTTTATTTATTACTATAATTCCTAAGTCTACTTGATCAACACTATGCCCCTTCTCTCTTAAAAAGGCACAGAGATAGGATATTGCTGGGTATGGAGTATTTAGCTGGGAGAATGGGGGAGTAACTAGTAGCGTTTTCAATTAAATACCGTTTACATTAAGCATTCTAATTTGTCTCTCTGCTTTCTCTATTGTCATACCATCTAAATCCTCTACAATTAATACATATCCACCATAGTTTCCCTTCCAGCTATAAAATATAAAGTCAATAAGTGGGTCTGGAATATTTATTGGGTTCTCCCCTGAAGAGAACTCTAGATACTCATTATATGAAGGCATTATTACCCTCTTATTCTCCTCGGTTAAATCTGCTCCAATAAAATTTAAAACTGCTGGTATCCCTCTTTTTAATACAATTACAGATGGATTAAAACCGTTCTTTGTAATCTCTATCTCAATATACTGTTTGTCAGAGGATAGTTTAGATACTCCAAAGTTATTTATTTTAATATCAGGAACATTTTGATCTGCAATATAATCTTCTCCATGTATATCATCTCCATAACCAGAGTCTAAGACTTTTTTATAGGGAAGAGAGAACACATCTATCTGTTCATCAAAAACTTTTATTACATAATCTCCCCGTCCTAATCGTCCTGTAAAATAGATAAACCCCGCTTTATTTTCGTTAATTACAATTGTCTGATATCCTGAGTTTAGGATAGATCTATGTCTATATCTTGGTATATAGATTGTATCCCCCTTCTTCTCTCCCTGTATCATCCAGTTTAAATCATATCCTTTACTAATTATAATTCTGTTATCTAGAGTGGAGATATCTGATTTAAGATATTGAATGTTATTAAGAGTTTCAGGCACCACTGCTGTTTTTCTACTCTCAAATGGGCTAAATAGGAAAATTTCACTATACATTAACCCTTTAAAAAGTATAAAAGCTGTAGCTATAATAAATAGTATAATTTGTAAAATATTGTAGAGTTTATTAAAATTAAGAAACTTTCTACCTGGTATATAGAGGGAACCTAGGGCAAAGAATAATAATATAACTCCACTCTCAAAATAATATCCATGGGCAAGGGCAATAAACATAATAAGGTGTAGAGATGCGGATGAGGAGAAGATATTAAGTAGTCCAGCTAAGAGTGATTTCCTTGAGTGGTGATGACTATGAAGACCTATTAATATTATTTGGGGGAAAAGGGGCAGATGGGACAGGGATAATATAAGTGTTCCAAATGCAATTATTGAGAGAATCAACCCACCAATTGGCTGATTAATCTTTAATAAAAATCCTAGTATACCTAGTAAGACCCCGATAATAGGGAAGGATATTATCTTCCCCAAATTGAAAAGCAGAGTATTCTCTATATGAGTAGGAGTTAGATGTTCTTCTAATCTATTGGCAAGAAACCCCATTAATATTACTAAAAGTAAAAAAACTATCTTTATAATTATAATCATAATTTAGTTTAATCATTACTTCTTTTTAGAACAAGGTTTACTTCCTTATTTGTGATATTAATATTAATCCTATAATAGATGTAATCCCTGTAATAATAAAAGGAGTTGTATAACTGTTACTATGTTTTAATAAAATAGGACCAATTAAAGCCGCAACACCGTAAGCCTGGTATACTAATCCATAATTTCTCCCTAGGTTTGTCAATCCAAAATACTCTGATGTTATAGTAGGGTATATAACAAGAAATCCTCCAAAACAGAATGTAATGATTGCTATTAAAAAGTAGAAGAGGAAGATATTTATCGGTATCAAACTAATAGTAAATAGGGCTAGAGCAGAGAGAATAAACATTAACATTGCTGATAATCTGCAACCTATCTTATCTGATATTATACCCCAGAATAGTCTGCCTAGGGTATTGAATATTGATATTATAATAACAGCTGATGTTGCCTGGGTAAATGTTACATGGGCTACGTTTAAACCAACCTCTACAGCCGAACTAATAAGTAAAAGACCTCCAATACAAGCTAGTAGGTATGAGAACCAGATAAAGTAGAAGTTTTTAGTTTTTACCATTGTTCTAACTGTATATAAAGTAGAGTTATTTTCTTTATGTTTATCTGAATGGGATTTAGAAGGTTCTTTTAATAATCTTGATCCTGTAACTGTCAATATTAAATAGATCATTCCAAGCCATAAAAATGATTGGGATACGCCCTTATTTATTATTAGAGCTTCAATTACTGTTTTAAAAATTAGGCTTCCCATACCAAATGCGCCAATGGCAATCCCTGTAACTAAACCTTTTTTCTTTGGAAACCACTTAATACATGTTGCTAGAGGGCAAACATATACAAAACCCACTCCTATTCCTGCTATAACTCCATAAAATAGGTATAGTTCTATTAGGGTATCAGCTCTACTTGTTAAAATTAGGCCTAAACCGTAGAGTATTCCACCTATTGTTCCAATTATTCTTGATCCAAATCTATCTAAGAGTCTACCAGAGAACATCGTTGTAAAGGCAAAAACAAATATTATTAGTGAGTTTGTTAATAATATATCACTAATATCCCAATTAAACTTATTATGCAAAGCTTCGTTAAAAAGTGTCCATGAGTATATAGCCCCTATGGAAATTTGCATTAGGACGGCACCAAATAGAATTATTAGTTTTTGATTTTTCATTTTCATTATAGAAAAATATTAACTAATTACTCTTTAATATCAATACTTTTATAGAAAAATTTACAAACCTTTGTTATATTCATCCCCAGGAGATTACAATTGAAGAAGTTAGAGACACTAATTGATAAAAAGATAACTAAATCGATATTAAAATATAAAATGATTGAAGAGGGAGATAAGGTTTTACTTGCTGTATCTGGGGGTAAGGACTCTATGATATTAGCCTACTACTTAGCAAAAAAAATAAAGGGATTCCCAATTAATTTTACCTTTAAAGCTATTCATATTCAGTCTGAGTTTGGGAACCCAGCGGAGATGGCCAATATGGAGAAACTACTCCAGAGCTGGGGGGTTGATTATGAAATACTTGAGGTGGGTGTAATAAAAAGGTTAAAACCAGGAAAAAAAATGAACTGTTATTGGTGTTCAACCCAAAGAAGGACTGAGTTATTAAAATACGCTGTGGATAATGGGTATGATAAGATAGCTCTTGGCCACCATATGGATGATATAATTGAATCATTAATAATGAATATGGCCCTAAAGGGAAAAATATCAACAATGTTACCAATATTAGATTACGATAGATATGACCAAGCAATTATTAGACCTCTCTCCTATGTTAAAGAGCATGAGATAATAAAAATGGCAGACCATTTAAATATTACTAAGTGTACCTGTCAGTGTGGGTTTGCAGATAATTCTAAACGTAGGGATATGAGGGATATTATCCAAACTATGGTAGATACCCATGGGGATGTTGTAAGGGAGAATCTATACAACTCTATGAGCAATATTATACCTAGATACCTTCCTGAAGAGTAAAGATAAACTTAAAGCCTAGAAGTTGGGAGCTTAATAACTCCCTAATCCTAGAAACATGGCTTCTTTTCATCCTTTGAACACTTTCCAAACTGTTTACACTGATAACAAACCTCATTATCTATATACTCTTTATCCTTAAAGTTTTTAATATTATTTAAAGTTGTATTTGCAATATTCTTTAATGCTTCGTTAGTCAAAAAGGCTTGGTGGCTTGTAATTAATACGTTAGGGAAGGATATTAGTCTTGCCAATTTATCATCTGAAATCATATCATTTGAGAAATCCTCAAAGAAGTATTCAGCCTCCTCTTCGTAAACATCTAACCCTGCAGAACCTATCTTACGGCTTTTAAGGCCATTAATTAGATCCTTTGCGTCTATTAAACCTCCCCGGGATGTATTAATTATCATAACTCCATCCTTCATCTTTTTAATACTATCCCTATTTATTATGTGCTCTGTTTCCTTTAACAGAGGGCAGTGTAGAGATATTATATCAGACTCCCTATATAGAGTATCTAAGTCGCAATAGGTAACCTTTAGGTTAGTGTTTGGAAATTTATCATAGGCTAAAACATTCATTCCAAATCCATTTGCTATGTCTATAAACTTTTGTCCTATCTTACCTGTTCCTATTACACCAATGTTCTTTTTATATAGGTCAAAGCCCATAAGTCCACCAATATTAAAGTTGCTCTCCTTTGTTCTATTATAAGCCTTATGAGTTTTTCTATTTAAGGTCATAATTAGTGCCATTGCGTGTTCTGCTACAGCGTATGGGGAGTAACTTGGAACCCTTACTACGTGAACTTTATTAAAAGCACTTTTAAAATCGATGTTATTATATCCCGCACAACGTAGGGCTATAATTTTTATACCAAGTTCGTGTAATCTTGTAATAATTGGTTCCGTTATTATATCATTTACAAATACACAAACAGCGTCATAACCTTTGGCTAATTCTACTGTTTCGATTGTTAACTTAAAGTCAAGAAACTTAAGCTTGTAGTTAAAGTCTCTGTTCTCTTTTTCAAAAGAGTCTATATCATACTGTTTACTATCGTAAAATACTATTTTCATTTTGGCCTCCAGTTAGTTGCGCCTATATTAGTAAGTTATTAATATTAGTCCTAATGGTCAAGGTTTGAACATCGATTAGATTTAACAAACTTCGATTCTAGGTTATTTAAAAATTATAGGTTTATATTCCTATATATTCAAATATAGTATAAAAGGATACTATTAAAAGAATGGATCTTTTTTTATAGGAAAATATAAGATTAAGCTTAAGGAGTGACTTTGTGACTAGTGTTGAAAGTGAATTAAGAGAGAGGGAAAAGGAGCTTGATTGTCTCTATCATCTTTCACCTCTGTTTACTAGTTATAGTGGTGCAGAGGAACCTCTTTTAAAAAGGGTTACCTTGGAGCTTTCTAAGGCAATGACTAACCCAAAAGCTTTAGATATGAAGTTGAAAATAGTTAGAGAGGGTGAACAGATAGTAGGACAGGGTAATATATTTACAACTTCTAGGCTTAACAAAGATGAGAAGTTAGTATTGTATATTAGTTTTTTTAATAATGAAGATATACTTGTTCCAAGGGAAAAGAATCTACTTATTTCGGCAGTTGAACTATCTGCAATAGCTGTGCAAAGATTAAGAAATGAAGCTGCTATAAAAGGAAAAAATGCAACTCTTACAGAACTTTTGACTAGACTACAAAATGAAAGGGAGAAAGATGCTGAAACAATTCAGGTCAAAATCCAAACATTTCTATTCCCTCTACTTAATCAGCTTCGTCAAATATTACCTGATCAGAATCAGATACTCTTATCCTTAATTCAAACAGAACTTGAAAACTTAACAAACAAAGGTAGTAAGCTTAATTCTCTTCTAGGGATTTTGACTCCTAGGGAGATGGAGGTTTGTAGTTTTGTTGCAAAGGGGGTAGGTTCTAAGGAGATAGCTAACTGCTTAAATATTAGCCCTGAAACAGTTGAACGGCATAGATGTACTATTCGTAAAAAGCTAAAATTAAACGGAAAAGCTATAAATCTGCAAACCTACCTAATAAACCTGTAAAAAACCTGTACGTTAACTACAGGGTTAATTCAGATTGTCTGCTTTACTGCCTAGATATAGAGTTAAGTAATAATTAGGAGGTCAAAAATTGGCTAATAAGCAGATAATATTAAATGAGAAAGATTATAAAAGTCTTACCTTATTCATACGTCAAATTAAAAAAACACAAAAATATAATAATAAGTTTATGAAAGTTCTAGTAAGCGAGATGGAAAATGCATTTATTGGGGACGTTAATCATTTTACAACCAAGTATGTTACCCTTAATTCAAAAGTGACATATAAGGACATAAAAAGTGGAACTATATCTAAAGCAACTATTGTTTTTCCTGTTTTTGCCGACTCCACAAAAGATCTATACTCAATACTCTCTCCTCTAGGAACGGCTTTGATAGGTGAAGCAGTGGGAAATATCGCAACATGTTATGCTCCTGCTGGAGTAATAGAGCTAGAGGTTATAGACGTAGAACAAGTTACTATTGGAGGTGAATAAACATGCAGGTTAACTTGAATACCTGTAACTCTCCAGGAAATAATCTTATATTTTCAGAGGAGGGTGAGTATCTTATAGCAGGTATTATGGAGTTTCTTAATTACAGGAAATCCCCATTTTTATCGATGCTTAAACAAAGAAAGTCTGACCTTGAAGCTCTTTCTGTTATTGTTAGACGATCACCTAGCCTAATAAAAGAGATGAATATGCTTGGTGAAAGTCGGAGTAGAGATACTCTTAGTCTTAAAATTAAAGAAAAGAGGATTGATCAAGTTGTAAACATGCCTACCAAGGTAATTCTAGGTTTTGGTTTTTCCATAAGCCTACTTCACTTTTGGGGTTTTCTTGTTAAACTGACATTTAAATTTCCAGAACTTGAGGCGTTTAAAGAACCAGTGGAGGAAGCTTATTCCAATATTCTATATTCACTTATGGCGGAAGAGTTATATAAATCTCTATTAACTATGAAAAATTATAATGGAAATTCTTCTGATTACATATCTAGCGAGCTAATTGAATTATGGGAAAATAGATTTGAAAATAAAACTCAGTTTTTTGCTCCATATATTAGAACCCTATGGGAAGCCCGTCAAAATATTGTACCTGTTTTAGGTACTCTTATGGGATCAATGGAACTAATGCGTCTAAGTTCCCTTTTATCTCCTATTTGGTCTGAATTTCTCCAGTGGTATAATAGAGACTTTGATGATAAAGGTGAAGCTTTAGAGGAGTTTCTTTTTGATCTTAAATATGAAGAGATTACAGCCCTTCGTAGTTATATGAAAGAGAACCATATATCAGCAGTAGATCGAGTTCGTGGTACTGAGATTATTTCTAACCTGCTTAATGAGCCTCTTATAAAGCTTAGGGAGAGACAGGATAGGTATAATCAACCCCAATCTCTTCAGTTGTATCAAAGTTTTTTAAGAAGACGACAAGATGGAATTAATAGACAACGTGAAGGTGTGGAAGGTCCAAAGCAGACCTTAGAGGAGCTATTTCTACTATTCCTTATGAAAAAAAGGGTCTAAAAGTCCCTACTTATTACTATTTAGAACCTTATTCCCCCACGGATGTATTGCAATTTAGTTTTGGAATAATTATTAATAAAAAAAAGAGTCGGTACCGTTACTGACTCTTTATTTCCTAGTTTCCATTTAACTTTTTCTAATCTACTTTTTTTTACATTTTTTAATAAATAACTTTTGTTAATTAACTTTTAATAATGATTAAATAATACACCTGGTTTTATTATTTGAATATAAGTAGATAGCCTTAAATTGAATAGGGAAATTTCCCAAAAGGTGTGTGAGAAAAGGATAGTATTTATTTTAATTTAAAGATAAAATTCTTTATGGT
The DNA here is from genome assembly GCF_008329945.1 of Thiospirochaeta perfilievii. Lineage (NCBI taxonomy): Bacteria > Pseudomonadati > Spirochaetota > Spirochaetia > Spirochaetales > Spirochaetaceae > Thiospirochaeta > Thiospirochaeta perfilievii. The sequence continues at coordinate 2,432,615 of NZ_CP035807.1, forward strand.
TTTAACTTCTTTATTTTGCTTATGGAATTTCCATCTTTTTTTTATTGTTGTTATACATTGATTGTCCAATATTTTATGTCCACTGGACTTTAATATAGTTACACTCTTAATTGAACCATCCATCATTATTGATATTTCGACCTTAACAATCCCTTCTATTTTCCACTTAATGGCAGATTTGGGGTAGGTTGGCGCTACAAGATTTAACCTTCTGGATATCTCTTTAAAATCTATAGTTTCACCATTACGTTGGGTTTCCTTAGTAGGTTGGGTTTCCTTAGTAGGTTGGATTTCCTTAGTAGGTTGGATTTCCTTAGCAGGTTGGATTTCCTTAGCAGGTTGGATTTCCTTAGTAGATTGGGTTTCCTTAGTAGGTTGGATTTCCTTAGTAGGTTGGATTTCCTTAGCAGGCTGGATTCCCTTAGTAGGCTGGACTTTTCCAGTAGTTTTGGTCTTCTTTGAAATTAGTGTGGGAATTGTAGTTTTACTTTCCTTTGTTGTTTGAGTTTCTTTAGCAGTTTGAGTTGTTTTTACAGGTCTTTTTTTGTTGGAAACTATTTGGGGGGGATTGGCCGAATCTATTAAAAAAAACAATTTTGTAACCTGAGGAACATCTATCTTTTTGACGTCATGTTTTTTTATATACAAATCTAGAAGAAAAATAGAAGAGAACATTAGTACCAAGGAGATAAAAATTGAACTAATCCATCTATTATCTAATATAAATGAGCTGCTGAACACCATCAGAAGCTTGAATAGTCTCTTCATGATTATAGCTATCTCCATTAAGAATATAAATCTCATCCTTAGCAAAATTTGATAGATAAATTTTATTTGTCTCAGGAATAAATAATAAGCCAGAGATAAAAATATTATCAAAAACAGTAGTAATACCTATTTTCTTATATGTCTCATAATTATAGGCACCTAGGCCTGTAGTACCATGTAGGTAGACTAGCTTTTTAGAAAAGTTAATTCCCCCATCAGCGAATATTGGAGAACCTCCGACCTCTATTGTTGATTTTAACTGGAGGGATTTTGAGTTTAGAATAATAACTACTCCATCACTAACTCCAGTACTGTTTTCTCCTGTGCATATTACATGAATTTCTTCCCTTTCTTTAAAGGGGATTATTGATTGTGGATTAAAGATTCTATTAGGAATTATATCCCTTAGGTTAACTGTTTTCTCAATGGTATCATCTAAAGTATTGATTATAGATATTGAATTAGAAGTTGTATTGCCAATATAGAGCCTGTTATTTATAAGACAACCACCCTCAGGATTTTTTCCCACCTTAATAGCTTTAAGAATTTCTCCAGATTGCTTGTTAACCTTTATAACTTCATCTGAGATATAACAGCTAATATATAGGAAATCTGTATTAGGTAGAGGAAACGTCATCCATGGATTTTTACCACTACCTAAATAGATCTCTTTAGTTTTGTGTAAATCTTTGTCGTCGTACAGGGAAATCGAGTTATCGCCAGAATTTACTAATATAATAGTGTCAGTTAATACTAGATGGTTTGGCCACATACCCGTTATTTGCACATTATTATAAACTCGATTCTCTGGAATATCTAGAACGCTTAATGTCTCTGCTAGTCCATTAAAAAAAACAATATTCCCTTTAATTTCAGGAATAATAATCTGTTTATCGTTATTACAAGAGAGCATTAAAACTGTGATAATTACTGATAGAAGTTTATTCATTTATATTCCTTATATATTCTAGACTTATCCCAAGAGTAAATCCTGGTACAGGGTAACCACGGTAATCCGTATAGTTTTTGTTTAATAAATTTTTACCATAAATATTTAGTATTAACTCATCTGTTATTGGTATAATGGTATTTAGGTCTACAAGGGTATAACCGGCTCTACTTTTTGTATTTGCACTAGTTATATAACTCTCTCCTGTAAAAGTGGTATCAAGGGAGATTTTAAAACTATTGTAATGATAATATATTAGAATTACATTTCCTTTATGGGATGGCCTGTTTATAAGTTTTTTATTGAATAATATACCTGGATCCCTGTTTAAAGCTGATAGGTATGTATAATTTATTCGACCTTCTAAATATCCGTAAATTGGTAAAAAATCAATTAGAATTGACAATTCAGTCTCTAAACCCTTAATTTGGGCTGACCCTAGGTTATTAGGCGACCAAAGACCGTTGGGCCCTGGGTTCCATTGTATTAGGTTTGAAATATCATGATAGTAGAGCGTTGTTTCAAGTTTTAAATTTCCTGTTAGAGCAGTTATAATGCCAAGGTCAAATATAATGGCATTCTCATTTTTTAGATTAGAGTTTCCAATTGCAAATGAGGTTTGAGGCCAAAATAGATCGTTAAAAGAGGGCAACCTATAACTATTGGCAACACTACTTTTTAGTGTGTGTCTGTTTTGAGAATCAAAGTTGTAAGAAAAACCAAGACTCCAACTAAAAATAATATCGGAGTCTATTACCGTATCTATTCGAATTGATGGATGAATTAAAAGTTTAGAAAAAATATACTGGGGAGAAATGTAAAGGGAAATTGCCTCCCTTTTTATATTTTTATCTATAGTTGTAGAGTCTAAATAGTCAAATCTTGAACTTAGTTCAATTGTATTATTATAGGAAAAAGTTGATGATAGTGATTTATAATCATGGTTACTACTAATAGGTCCTAAAGGGGCATCTGAATCTTTATAATCCCTTATTTTATTTAGATATGTGACATCTATAAAAAAGAGGTCTATAAAGTTAAAATTAATTCCACTAATGTATTCTAAGTCCTTCATTCTAGCTGTTATTGAAGGAAACTCTATAATACCGGGAACACCTTTATCAGCAGTATAAAGGCTATTATTAAGGGTTATGTCTATATTATTGATTAAAAAGTTCAAATTAAATGAACCAAATATAGATTTTAAGTCAGAGTTTATCCTCTGTCTTGAACTCTCTCTATATAAAAAATCATAATTCCCAGGGCTATATATTCCATATATTCCACCATTAACATTTAAGCCTTTAAAATTCTTGTTTAAGTTTAAAGAGAGGATATTTCTTTTTTCTATGTTGTAGTCATACTTTATTCTTATGTAGGAATTAATATTTTCATCTGTAATAATATTAACTACTCCACCAAATGCACTCTCTCCATAAACAGCAGACCCTCCACCTCGTATAACTTCAATCTCTTTTATGCTCTCTGGGGATATAGTGGAAAGATCAACTCCTCCCCCCTGGGATGAGTTAAGCCGCTTTCCATTTAACATTATAAGAACCTGCTCTGGAGAAGAACCTCTAATTGATATAAATGATGGAGACGCATCATTACCCATTTTTGACATTGCTACACCCATTGCTGATGATATTAATTCTGATGTGGATGCCCCAGGTAATAGAGATATTTCTTCCTTGGAAATTATAGATATCTGTTTTGTATTATTATCAAATTTATTAATTTTTTCTGTTTCTCCGGTTATAATTATTGTTTCTATATCCTCTGTAGAGAAAAGGTTTAATGATAAAAATAGCAGTATTATTAATAGATATTTTTTCACTTTTTCACTCTTATAATTGCATCAACTTCTGTCTCTGACTGGTAATAAGTCCCCCCATATGTGTACCCTCCATTAGGAAAGAGACCTGTACTAATTTTTATATATGAAATACTGCTTAATTGAACAGGAGTAAACTTACTGTCTACTGCCCATTCTAACTTAAAAGCATCCCCTCCCCCTGAACCACTATCTATAGTTAAGTCTCCTGGAGTGTCTGGTACAGTATAAAAATCTTCATCTTTTATGTTTTCTGGTTTTTTAAGTGTAGGTGTAACTTCTGTAAACCCAACTCTGCAGTTATAATCATCTGCTGACTCCCAAGCATTTATAGAGTTCGAACCATATGTCACTTTTTTTTTGACTATTGAGTCTCTATTCTCAGGAGTAACTAATAAAAGCCATTCATCTTCAATATTCTCTTTTACTTCAACAAATCCTGGCTCTAGGTTGGGGTTATTAGGGTCTGCTCCTACCCAAATGGTATTTCCAAATACAATAAAATCATAACTGTTGGGTATATTCTCAATTGGGGGATCAAATCTAACAACGATATACCCTCCAGGGCCTCCAAGAGTCACTATAGAACTATTATCTGCCCCGTAAATACCACCCCCCTTTGGGAACCCAAGAAGTTTGTCTAGGTTTTCCTTTATAGAAAATGTAGGGTTTTTACTATAAAACCCTGGAGCAGCATAATAGTCAGTTACTTCCACTGGGTAGTAGATAGAGGCCCTATTATAATTACCTTCATTAACAGAGCAAGATAACAGTAGTACAAAAATAATAGGGGAGAACCTCATAACTACTCTTTTGTTGTTGTAGAGTAGAAGTTAAAATAGTTAGCTTCGTCTGTCATACCAATTTTAGCCTCAGCTTCTGTCTCAAAATATGTTCCAGAATTATAACCTTCAGAGTAGGACATTGTTGTAACTCCATTATCAGTTATTAAGGATTTCCATCTAAGAATACCGTATTTTCCAGCCCCAGCGCCACCGTTTATTGAGTCGTACTTAATTGTAATATATCCATACTCCCCAGTAGAGGTTTCCACTTCTGACCCATTGTAAGTGCCATTTTCAAAGGAAGTTATCTTCCCTTTGTGACTTTGAGTAAGTTGTCCATTATTGGACCAGTATGATGAGTATTCATTGCTTGTTACTTCAATTTTTCCTCCGGATGATGGATCAAGCCATGTTCCTACAATACTTAACTCTGTTGTGGTTTGGTTATCAAATAGGTTACAGCTATTAAGCAGTAATAGAAGGGCTATTAGAGGGGTTATAAATCCTCTTCTTAATGTTTTGTTGTTCATTTGTTCTCCTTTCATTCAAGAAAAGAGTCTGGAATTAAATAGACAGAGATGTGGTGCTGTGTATTATTATCCCGACTCAATCGCGAAGTCTTAATAATTTTTTACACATATTCAAGTATCCGACTTAAGTTTTCCAAATAGGAAAAACTAATACGATGGCGCGACCGTGGAGGATTCTAACCTCACTTCCATGAATTATATGTTTGCAGAATGTTAGCAGGTTCTCTGTTCAATGTAAACCGATGATATTATAAATAAAAAGCCACAGGTTTTAACCTGTGACTTTTTTATTATATTGTACAACTTCTAGTTTAAGCCAGCCATCATGCTCATTAGACCTCCACCATTTTTAACATTGGTGAAACCTAATGATTGTAAAACCCTAACTCCATAACCACTTCGAGCACCAGAAGCACAGTATAGAGTAATATCTCTATCCTTAGCTCCTAACTCATCAGCCTTAGTTTCTAAATAGTCTAAAGGAATGTTAATAGCTCCTGGGTATGCTCCGTATGCAAACTCTCCAGGGGACCTAACATCCACTACTATTGCTGAGTTTGTATCAATCTTCTCTTCAACAACATTTTCTTCAACAACTTCTACACTAGAATCTTCAAGGTTATGAACAGACTTTTTATCTAATGGGATTAAATTAATGTGTAGATGTTCAAAACCAATAGTTCTTGCAAATCTTTCAATGCTTGGAAATCCTCCACCAATATTATATACATCACTATAACCCTTAAGGATTAATTCTCTTACAACTTGGTGACCTTTTTTACCCTTATCAGAGTAGATTAAGATTGGTCTATCTTTAGGAATCTCCGCTAATCTTTTATCTATCTGAGTATGTGGTATGTGGTCAGCTCCTGTTATGTGGGATCTCTCAAATGCAAAATAGTCCCTTACATCTATAAATGCTGGTCTGTTTTTTCCCGCAAAGTCATCTAATTCACTAACTGTAATTGATGGGCTATAACCTGTCATTCTATTTTGTGCTACAAATGCAGCCATATTAACTGGGTCGTTAGCTGTTCCAATTGGAGGAGAGTAGGAAAGATCAAGTTCTGATAAGTCTCCAATTGTCATTTTACAAGCTGCAGCTGTTGCCAAAACATCTAATCTCTTATCCGCAGCTTTATATCCACACGTCTGCCCACCTAAAATTATGCCTGTCTCACTATCGTAGGTTAGTAGAACGGTAACCGGGGATGAACCTGGGAAGTAGGATGTATGGTGCTCTTTGTGTATTACAATTGATTGGGCTTTAAACCCAGCATCAATAGCTTGCTTCTGGTTAAGTCCAGTAGACCCTGCAACAGCTTCAAAAACTCTAACAACAGAAGTTCCTTGGGAACCTTTATATGTCATCTTTTGACCTAATGCGTTAGATGCAGCAATTCTACCCTGTTTATTTGCTGGACCTGCAAGGGGAATTCTAACCTTTTTCCCACCAATTTTATGGGTCATCTCAACCATATCGCCAGCGGCGTATATATTGTCATCGTTTGTTTTCAGAGTCTCATCTACTAGAAGCCCACCTGCTTCTCCAATCTCTAATTTACTATCAATTGCTAGTTGTAGAGTTGGTTTTACTCCTACAGACATTAATACCATATCAGCATCTAAAGATTTACCGTTATCAAGTTTAGCCGTATATCTCTCAATTGAAGTAACAGCTCTCCCTGTATGTATTCCTACACCGTATGACTCCATCTCTTCTTGGATAAAACCCGCAATCTCAGCTTCCATATTAGGCATAACATGGGGCATCATCTCTACTACATTAACTTTTATATCCCGTTTAGCTAGGGCCTCTACCATCTCTAAACCGATAAAACCACCACCGATTACAACCGCCGACTCAGGTTTGTTTTTAGTAATATAATTTTCTATCTTATCCATATCCGATAGTGTCCATAGTGAGAATACATGTTCCTGATCTACACCAGGCAGAGGAGGTATTATTGGTTTTCCTCCCTGGGCCATAATTAGTTTATCATATTTGTATTCAACATTTTTCCCAGCTTTTTTATCTAGGGCAGTTACAACTCTATTTTCTCTATCAATTTTTATAGCTTCAGTCTCTGTTTTTACATTTACATTGTATTGATCTTTAAAACTTTCAGGGCTCTCAAGAATAAGGCTAGATCTTGCCTCAATATCCCCACCTATATAGTATGGCAGACCACAGTTTGCAAATGATACATCTGGACCAGCTTCTAACATTGTTATTTCAATATCTTTATTAAGTCTTCTAGCTCTTGCCGCAGCAGTTGCTCCACCCGCAACACCACCAATAATTAATAATTTTTCCATTTATTCCCCCAAAACATTATGTCGTAAAAACAATATATATAAAAAATTGCATATCGTCAAACATTCTACTGTCAAATATTGTAAATTTACTTAATAATACTTATTATTAACAATTATAGTGGAGGCTTAAGTAAATTGAAAATTTTTAATAATGATTTTTATGGAATATTTATAAAAAGACCAAATAGATTTATTATATATGCCTTACTTAATGGGAAAGAAGTTGTCTGCCACTGCCCAAACACTGGGCGGATGGGGGAACTACTTATCCCTGGAGTTAAACTAATATTGGAAAAAAGTCAAAACCCAAAGCGGAAGACAGAGTTTACTGTTGTTGCCATTTACAAAGGAGAGTTAATTGTTCCTATAACATCGGCTAGGGCAAATGATGTTGCACAGGAATTAATTATCCCAAAACTTTTTCCAGAACTTGATATAAGACGAGAGGTTACATACAAAAAATCTAGATTTGACTTCTTTATTGGTGGTACAACTTATATTGAAGTTAAATCCTGTACACTTTTTAATGGAGAGTTAGCTGTTTTTCCAGATGCACCTACCATTAGAGGGGTAAAACATTTAAAGGAGTTATTAGATAGTAGTAATAATGGTTATTCTGCCGCTGTAATTCTTGTCGTTTTTAATCCAGAAGCTAAACTTTTTACACCAAACTACATTACAGATCCACTTTTTGCTCAAACACTTTTTGACGTTTCAAGTAACATAAAAGTTTTTCCCTATAAGGTTGGTGTAGACCCAATGGGAAATATTATGGAAGTTGAAAATCCTATTCTGCCAATAAGTTATAAAGGAGATTTGCTTGGTTAAAGATTTAGATAATTTATATAAAAAATATAATAATATTGAGTTTGTACACCCAGATCCCTTTGAGTTTGTTTTAAAATATAGTAATAAAAATGATATGGAAGTTGTAGGGTTAATTGCTGCTTCTTTTGCTGTAGGTAATGTTTTTCAGATTCTTAAGTTTTTAGGGTCTGTATTTGATAAAATGGGGGAGTCTCCATATCTATATTTACTAAATAGTAGTGATAGTAAAATTGAGAATGATTTTAAAGGTTTTTATTATAGATATTATAAAGATTATCATATTGTAGAGTTTTTTATTAATATTTCTAGGGTTTTAAAGAGCTACGGATCAATTGAGGATTGGGTTGTTGGTTATTTAGATGAAGATGATGAGACATATTTCCCTCTATTTAAAAAGATTTCGGCAGATTTTAATCTGAGTTCTGCCTTAATTCCAAAAAGTAGTGGGAATAGTGCATTTAAAAGACTAGCTCTATATTTTAGATGGATGGTTAGGGATGATGGATTAGATTTAGGGCTTTGGAAAAAATTAAGCCCTAAAAAATTGATTATACCCCTAGATATACACATGATGAGTATTAGCATGATTTTAGGTTTTACTAAATCGAAGAGTAACTCAATGTCTAACGCCTTAAAGATTACCCAGGAGTTTAGAAAGTTAAATCCAAAGGACCCTGTAAAGTGGGATTTCTCTCTCTCAAGGTTGGGAATACATCCCGATTTGAATTATAATGAACTTATCTCCTTATTTTAATGGCTCCAGGTTCGCACACTTTAACACAAGCACAATCTTTATCGCATAAATCTTGGTGACTAACTTTACATAGACCTTTAAAATCGTCGATATATAATATCTTTTTTTTACAAACTTCTATACAGCATTCACAACCTGTACAGAGCAATGAATTAATCTCAACAATAGAATCCATTTTTCACCTCTATATTAAATATAATATATGTTATCATATATAAGTAAAAAAGATTCAATAAAATTGGTATTAATATTAAATTATTTAGTATTAGTTTTTTAATGTAAGGAGATTTTAAATGGAAAGAGTAGCTGTACTAGGTGCAAGTAAAAAAGAAGATAGATATTCAAACATGGCTGTTAAGCTATTAAAGGAGTTCGACCATGAGGTTTTTCCTGTTAACCATGTTGCCGATGAGATTCATGGGTTTTCTGTAATTAAAAGTTTAGACGATCTACCTAAGGATATTGATACCTTAACTCTATATGTAAATCCTACACTTGTAGATAAACAAGTAGACGATATTATAAAATTATCCCCTAAGAGAGTAATATTTAATCCTGGAACTGAGTCTGAAGATGCTATGAAAAAGATTGAGAAGAGTGGGATTAAGGTTGTTAAGGGTTGTACCTTAGTAATGTTAAAGACTGGGCAATACTAATTAAGTAGTAATTTTTACTAATAGTAGAAAAAAGTGTTGACATGGAGATGGAAAGCCAATAACCTACTATTCAGATGGGATTAAGGAGATATAAAATGGTATATGATTCAATAATTGATTTGGTTGGGAATACTCCTGTAGTTAAACTTAACAAAGTTGTAGAGGGGTTAAAGGGTGAGGTCTATGTAAAACTAGAAGGCTTTAACCCACTTTCAAGTGTAAAAGATAGAATAGCAAAACAGATGATTGAAGATGCAGAGAGTAGAGGGGATATTGATAGTTCTTCTACTCTAATTGAGGCTACTAGTGGAAATACTGGAATAGGGTTGGCATTTGTTGGTGCTGCTAAGGGGTATAAGGTTGTTCTAGTAATGCCGGATACTATGAGTGTAGAGAGAAGAAAACTATTAAAAGCCTTAGGTGCCGAGCTTGTTTTAACTCCAGGATCTGGTGGGATGAAGGCTGCTATAGATAAGGCTGAAGAGATTGCAAAGGAGAGGGATAAAACATTTGTTTTAAGACAGTTTGAAAATCCTTCAAATCCAAAGGCCCATAGAAAAACAACTTCGTTAGAGATTTTAAGAGACTTTCCTGATGGCTTAGACGCCTTTGTCTCTGGGATTGGTACAGGTGGTACAATTACCGGTACATCTGAAGTTTTAAGGAAAACATGGCCTGATTTATACGTAGCAGCTGTTGAACCTGCAGGTTCTCCAATTTTATCTGGAGGAAGTGCTGGACCTCATAAAATTCAGGGGATAGGAGCTGGTTTTGTACCAAAAGTATTAAATACAGAAATCTTCAATGAGGTTATAAAGATTACTTCTGAGGATTCTGGTATTATTGCTAGAAGATTAGCCAAGGAAGAGGGTTTATTATTAGGTATCTCTTCTGGTGCTGCGGTTAAAGCTGCATTAGAATTAGCTTCAAGGGATGAGTTTGCTGGCAAAAAGATATTAGCCATCTGTCCATCTTCTGGTGAAAGATATTTAAGTACGTGGTTGTACGAAGAGTAAAAGTTTAATATTAGGAGTAGATATGAGTCAAAAATTTGAAACCTTAGCACTGCATGCAGGTTATGATAGAGAGAAGGGTGATGGTACATGTGCTGTTCCTTTAAGTAGAACAAGTGCCTACCACTTTAGAGATGCAAAACACGCAAGGGACCTTTTTCACCTTAAGGAGTTAGGTAATATATATACAAGACTTAATAACCCAACTCAAGATGTTTTAGAGCAGAGAGTTGCAGCTTTAGAGGGAGGTGTAGCAGCAGTTGCCCTATCCTCTGGTACTTCCGCTATTTTTTACGCAATAATAAATTTAGCTAAAGCTGGAGATGAGATTGTAGCTACAAGTAACCTATATGGTGGAACATATACAATGTTTAACAATATACTACCGGACTTAGGTATTAAGGTTCATATTATTGAAAATGGGGATTATGAAGGTTTAAAATCAGCTATCAATGAAAAAACTAGGGCTGTTTATACCGAGACTATTGGTAATCCATCCCTAAACTTTGTTGATATTAAAAAGTATGCAGATATTGCCCATGGGTATGAAGTTCCTTTAATTGTTGATAGTACTTTTACTACCCCATACCTGTATAGGCCAATTGAAGATGGTGCAGATATAGTTGTTCACTCGTTGACTAAATGGATGGGTGGCCACGGTATAGGTATAGGTGGGATTGTTATAGACTCTGGTAATTTTGACTGGACTATTCCAAAGTTTGCTCTTTTTAATGAGCCAGAAGCGAGTTACCAAAATTTAAGATTTGCCCATGACCTAGGTGATCTAAATAAGATGGCATACGCTTTAAGGTTAAGGTTGGTTCCTTTAAGAAATTTAGGAGCAGCAATTTCTCCAGATAACGCGTGGCAGTTTCTACAGGGAATTGAAACATTGGCTCTTAGAATGGAGAGACACAGTGAAAATGCTCTAAAAGTTGCTAAGTATTTACAGGCGCATAAGGACGTGGAGTGGGTAAATTATCCAGGTTTAGAGGGTGATGAATCCTATGAACTTGCAAAGGAGAAGCTTCCTAATGGTGCTGGTGGAATGGTTGTTTTCGAAGTTAAGGGTGGAAAGGATGCAGGAGAGAAATTTATTAACTCACTAGAGCTATTTAGTCATGTTGCAAATGTTGGTGATGCTAAATCATTGGCTGTACATCCCTCTAGTACTACACACTCTCAACTAAGTGAAGAGGCTCAGAAGAAAGGAAGAATTACTCCTGGGTTAATTAGATTATCCATTGGTATAGAGAATATTGATGATATTATTCAAGATTTAGATAGAGCATTAAAAGCTTAAGATAGGCCCCTTCTTGAAAGGGGTCTTTATTCATGCATGTAAGTTTTTGTAAAAAGATAAAAAATATTTCAAAATATTACATTTTTTAGTTGCCGTATTTCAGAAACAGATTTAATATACTTCTAAATAGGAGATATTTAATGAAAAAAATTGGATTATTATTATTGATGATGGTTATTTTTGCTGCTAGTACTTTTGCAAACAGTAACAGTGAAGTTTCGAAAGAATCTACTTTTAAAATTGGAATGGTTACAGATTCAGGGTCAATTGATGACAAATCATTTAACCAAGGAACATGGGAAGGTATTGTAAGAGCTGGTGATGAGTTAGGTACACAGATTAAATACTTAAAGCCTGTTGGTACAACAGAAGCTGATTATTTGAAAGAGGTTGGAAACTTATACGATGCTGGTTATAAATTTATAGTAACTCCGGGTTTCAAATTTGAAACAACTATCTACAAAGCTCAGGAGAAATATTCAGATGCAAAATTTGTTTTAATTGATGGTATTCCTCATCCTGGAGATTATAACTCTTTAGTAAAGTTAAATACAGTTTCTATCTTTTTTGCAGAGCAAGAAGCAGGATTTTTAGCAGGTATTGCTACAGCACTTAAACTTTCTACTGGTTCAGTTGGTTTTATTGGTGGTATGGAGATTCCTCCTGTACAGAAATTTAACTGGGGATTCCAACAGGGTATAGCTTATGCAAATGATAATTTAAGTACTGATATAGCACTTGATGCTGAGAATATTATATACCAAGGTACTTTTGATAATGTAGCTGCTGGTCAACAACTTGCT